>NZ_JABKKE010000033.1 GCF_013166575.1 Xylanibacter rodentium | reverse complement strand
CCGTTGGGGCGCGTTCTAGTTTAATGCTGTGACTGACTTAATATTTATTTGACTATGATTTCAGAAATGAACGACAAGTTTTGGACACCCTACCCTACGGGGCGCGTTCTTCCAGAGCAAGTTCTTCCAATGTTCGGACGATTATGTAGTTTAATTCTATTGACTAACTTATACAAAATAATCAAACAATGAACCGCGGCAGCAAATTCTTCATTCTTTATTATTCATTCCTTATTCTTCATTTAAAAAAGTCAGCGTCGTCAGCCTCTCTGCTGCGAATATATCCCTTGCCACCTCTCTTATCTGCTCTGCCGTAAGGGCATCTATACGGGCAAACAAAGACGTCATATCTTTCTCTACACCATATTTCAGATAAGTCTTGCCGAAATCGAGGGCAAAACTCTCGCGGTTGTCACAGGCAACGGCTATCTGCCCCCTTATCTGTTGTTTGGCAGCTTTAAGTTGTGACAGTGTCAGCGTACGCTCCATCATACGGTCGAGTTCGTGGCGCACCAGACGTATGCAACGCCGCACATCATGTGGATCGCAGCCGAAATAGACACTCCATAGACCGGTATCCGAGTAAGCCACCATGGTGCTCTCCACCGTATAAACCAGTCCGTGGCGTTCACGTAGCGACAGATTGAACCTTGCGTTCATACCCGGCCCGCCAAGTATGTTGTTGAGCAGAAACAAAGCCATGCGGCGGTCGTCGTGTGCACTGTATGCCCTGTTGCCTATCATGACATGAGCCTGATGCGTATGCCGCTTGACGGTAACCTCGCGCGGCACATATCCGGGCATGGCGCCGACATTGCCGGAGCCACTGCTGACAGCCATAGGCACCAACGGCACTCCACCAGCCATTCCGATGCTGCCGGTATCGACCTGCCAATCGCCCGCAGCCTTGCCAAGCATGGCCACCAACCGGTTGAAATCCAAATCACCGTATGCAAAGAACACCGCATTGTCGGGCCGGTAATGGCGCCTGGTGAAGCGCATGGCATCAGCCGTTGTATATGTACGCAGGCGGTCGGCTCGCCCGAGAATGCTGCGCCCAAGTGGATGACTGCCGAAAACTATACTCTCGAACTCGTCATATATCAGTTCGGCGGGAGAATCGTTGTAACTCTCTATCTCGTCACATATCACCTCAACCTCCTTGTCTATCTCCGCCTGCGGATAACAGCTATGTAAGACAATATCCGTGAGCAGGTCGACAGCCTTGGCAAAATGGTCGCGCAGTATGGCCGAATAGAACACGGTATGCTCCTTTGTAGTGAAGGCATTCAACTCGCCGCCGACACGCTCCAGACTGTTTATCACCTGCAAGGCGCTCCGCCGGCCGGTACCTTTGAAGGTGATGTGCTCGCAGAAATGAGCCATACCCTCTTCACCGGGCGTTTCATTGCGGGTGCCGGCATTTATGCCATAACCGCAATATACCACCGGTGAAGCCGACGGACAGTGTATTATGCGCAGCCCGTTGGACAATGTCGCTGTATTGTAGTTCATTTTCTTTTCCATTGCTATCTTATTGCAAAGATACTTACTTTAAACGAAGATTGAAGAATGAGCGACAAAGAAAAGCAGCCTTAACAGTAAATTCTTCATGTTTCACTCTTCATTCTTCACGTAAAATATGTAATTTTGCAGCGAAAATATACATTTAGACAATGCGCAAGGTAATAGGAATAGGCGAGACCGTGCTTGACATAATTTTCAAGAACGACCAACCAATCGGCGCCGTACCCGGCGGCTCTGTATTCAACGGCATCATATCGCTCGGACGGGCAGGAATTAACACCACCTTCATCAGCGAAGCAGGCAACGACCGTGTGGGCCGGAACATCATCGGCTTTTTAAACGACAATGGTGTCAACGCCGACAATATCAACGTCTACCCGAACAGCAAGTCGCCGATATCTCTGGCTTTCCTGAACGACAGTAACGATGCGGAATATGTCTTCTACAAAGACCACCCGCACGACCGGCTTGACTTTGCCTATCCGGAAATAGAACGCGACGACGTGGTGATGTTCGGCTCATACTATGCCGTAAATCCCGTCATACGCCCGCAGGTGGTAGGATTTCTGGAATATGCCCGCAGCCGCGGCGCAATACTCTATTACGATGTCAACTTCCGTGCTTCGCACCGCAACGAAGTAATGAAACTCACACCCAACATTCTCGAAAATCTGGAATACGCAGACATCGTACGCGGCAGCCGCGAAGACTTTGAGGTGATGTTCCGCAAGACCGACCCCGATACCGTATATCGCAGCGAGATAGCCTTTTACACGAAAAAGTTCATATACACCAACGGTGCGCTGCCTGTAGAACTGCGCGCCGATGGCGGACTGAAAAAGCAGTATCCCGTCATCGAGACAGACACCGTAAGCACCATCGGTGCAGGCGACAACTTCAACGCCGGTTTCGTATACGGCCTGCTGCGCTACGACATCACGCGAAAGACCATCGAGGGCGGACTCACCGAACAGCAATGGGACAACGTGATAGCCTGCGCCCAACAATTCTCGGCCAACTGCTGCAAGAGCATCAACAATTCAATAGACAAGGAGTTCGGCGAGAAAATGAGATTTTGACAAAGAAGCAAGAAGAGTTAAAGGCTTGAAGACATATCCTTTATGCCGCTATTGGCTTTGACTCCTCTTCCCCCTCCCACTCCTTTAAATTCTAAAATAAAAAACATATATTATGCAACAGATAACAGACAAAGTATTTTATGCAGGCGTCAACGACCGCAACAAAAACCTGTTCGAGGGTCTTTGGCCGCTGCCCAACGGAGTTTCATACAACTCTTATCTCATAGTCGATGACAAAGTATGCCTGGTGGACACCGTCGAGGTGGATTTCTTCATGGCATATATAAAGAACATACAGGAAGTGCTCGGAGACCGACGTATAGACTATCTTGTAGTAAACCACATGGAACCCGACCATAGCGGCGCCATCGAACTGATACGCAAGTACTATCCCGAGATACAGATTGTCGGCAACAAGAAGACATTCGATATGATGCGCGGATTCTACGGTATAGAAGAAAACCGCGTTGAAGTGAAAAACGGAGATACTATCAGTCTCGGTGAACACACCATGCGGTTTGTAATGACCCCAATGGTCCACTGGCCGGAAACGATGATGACTCTGCTCGAAAACACCGCAGAAAACGGACAGCCGACAGAGAGGATACTCTTCTCGGGCGATGCCTTCGGATGCTTCGGCGCCCTCAACGGCGGACTTGTCGACTCGCAAATCAACTGCAGTGAGTTCTGGCTCGAGATGGTACGCTACTACTCGAACATAGTGGGCAAGTATGGCACACCGGTACAGAACGCACTGAAAAAGCTCGCCGGAGTGCACCTCGACTATATCTGCTCTACCCACGGACCCGTATGGCACGAGAACATAGCGCGAGTGACAGACATGTACGACCGTATGAGCCGATACGAAACCGAAGAGGGCCTCGTGATATGTTACGGCACGATGTACGGCAACACCGAGCGCGCCGCCGAGGTCATCGCGCGTGCGGCAAGCGAGGCAGGCATAAAGAACATCGTGATGTACAACGTGTCGAAGACCCACCATTCGTACATCATCCGCGACGTATTCCGCTACCGTGGCCTCATCGTGGGTGCACCGACGTACAACACAGGACTTTACCACGAGATGGACGTGCTGCTCGACGAACTGTCCAACCGCGACATCAAGAACCACTGCCTCGGATGGTTCGGCAGCTACGCATGGGCAAGCAAGGCCGTTGCCAGAATCGAGGAATGGAACACCAACCATCTGCACTTCGAGCCGACAGGCACACCGGTGGAAATAAAACAAAGTCTCGATGCCGACACCACTGCACAATGCGTGGCACTGGGCAAGGCCATGGCAGAAAGACTGAAGAAACAGACACTATAATCCCACAAAAGGTAGACGCCCTACGCACAGACGGCAGACAGACAACCCATCCGACAACAAAATATAGAATTAAGTCAGTCAACAAAATTAGACTATATCCGGACGATATGTAGTCTAATTTTGTTGACTGACTTATTTTAAAGGATTATTCCGTAACGGGCCTTACAGCGGCACCAAAATCTCTCAACATATTTCCAAATGCGTAAGGAACACTGAAATAGCTCGCGAACGAACAGAAATATTTCATCCAGCTGTTTCCTTTTGTAACTAACGACGATGTCCAGTAATAACCTGTCTTGTCCAGTTCCATAAAATCGTCGTACATACGCCGTCCGTTATACGGCAGATATATGCAGTTGCCGTTGGGGCCGGTTATCTTCGTCACATTCACTCCGTTCAGCGTGGTGTCCTCCCATTTGCAGTTTCTGCGGAGTTCCTTGTGTTCCTCGTCAGTAGGCATTCGCCACGTGCCGCCCCACACCACATGCGCCACATCGTCTTCCGGGTCGAGCACGGTCTTGTTGTCAACATCACCCTGCAAAGGATTGACATTGTACTTAAGCAACATATTGGTGCTGTTGTAATCATCGGCGAAATATTTGTTGTACTTACCATAATAGTCCCTTGGTTCCGTCTCCGCCCACTCATAGTAGTTGCCGTATTCTTCGGGAGCGCCGGCACCGATGTTGCACGTGGCCCATTTCAGCCCCGAAGGCAGTCCGAGATCAACATATTCGTGGTTGTTGTAATTGTCGTTGTCATACGGTGTATTGAAAACCACGCTGTCCACGTCTTCTATCTTATACTCATCAAAAATGCGCTCACCGATGTATACCTTCATTATTTCCTGGGCATAAGAGGTTGATACACAGAAAATGATGGTTAACAAACATATTATTCTCTTCATTGTCATCGTTGTTTTTTATGTTTTTTACTCTATCACAGCCCTTACGCAGCAGCCGAAGCTACGATTAAGGGATTCAAATCTGAATTTGCCTGTATCAAATAGCGAGACAGTATTGGCTTTGCTGCTTATTTCATCCTCATACAACGATGAAGACCAATATATTCCTTTATATCCACGCTTCGATATAGATTCCCCCATATTGTAACCTGCCAAAGGCATGAACATGCTGTTGCCGTTGGGACCTGTTATCCTGAATCCTTTCACGTCTCCTGCCGTTTCGACAGAACACTGGCACTGATTGAAAAGTTCTTTCAGTTCATCGAGTGTCGGCATACGCCAGGCGCCTCTCATTTTCATATGCGCCACATCGTCTTCCGGGTCAAGCAGGGTCTTGTTGTCGTCCTTGTTGTATTTGGAGTATTTCAAACTGCTTCCATCAGAGCTGTACTTGTTTCCTTTGCCGTATCTGTCTCTCGGCTCTGTTTCAGCCCATTCGTAAAAGTCGCCATACTTTTCGGGAGCGTCGGCACCGATGTTGCACGTGGCCCACTTCAACCCCGAAGGCAGTCCGAGATCAACATATTCGTAGCCGTTGTACTTGTCGGTGTCCCCCGACATACCGAACGTAACGCTGTCAACATCCGCCTTGTCATACACCTTCACCTCACCGTTGCTCAGATATACCGTCATATTGACCTGCCCCACGGCTGTCAATGAGAATATCGTCGCCATGATTAATAATATCTTCCTCATCGCTTCATTATTTTAATGGTTTTCTCTCTGTTAATGTCTATCACATATGTTCCGGTTGAAAGATTGCTGAAAGACAAACGTACTGTGCCGTCGTCTGACGCCCGTGATGTCGTTATCAGTTGCCCGCCTATTCCGAACACTCTCACCGTTCCGTTTGTCCCGATACCTTCTATCAGTGCCTCGTTGCCGCTGAAAGCAAATCCGAACTCACCGGTCCTTGAAGGATTGATGCCGGTGGTCTCGTCACCGAAATTCAGATTCTTAACCTGCGAACGTTCATACCGGGTTTCCACAAGTCCGGATTTCATCACCATTTCGCTGCCTTCGTATGTTATCTTGGGCTTTGTATCAAGCTGGTAAACATCATATTTACCGCTTTTCAACTGCACAACGAGTATAGAATACTCCGAGGTGTCTGCCGCCGACAATATTTCTATCAGCATCAGAATCATCAAAAAAATCTTTTTCATTTTCAAAAGTTATAAGTTTATATTAATTATATGTAGGTATGACTCGTCTTATAGTCTTTTTCCGGACGAGACAATCTCGTTTTCTCATTGTAAAATTAGTAACTTTATAACTTAATGCAAATCGTTTTAAAGGCTTTTTGTGCTGGAAAACAAAAATCTATGGAAACCCCTAAGTGTTTTTTATGGTTTTCCCTAAGAATAAATTCAGGCTGTATCAAAAACAGAGTTCCGTCAGACTGTATGGCCATATTTTTTAA
The DNA here is from genome assembly GCF_013166575.1 of Xylanibacter rodentium. Taxonomy (GTDB): domain Bacteria; phylum Bacteroidota; class Bacteroidia; order Bacteroidales; family Bacteroidaceae; genus Prevotella; species Prevotella rodentium. Next base: position 17,489 of record NZ_JABKKE010000033.1, on the reverse strand, counting down.
TTTGACCTTACAGTCTGACGGAACTCTGTTTTTGTACAGCCTATATGCTGAAAGTAATGGATGCGGCAATCTGTCTGATTGTCTGCGTCCGCCTATTTCCTTGCAGCTTTCTTGCGAGCCGGTACCGGTTTCTTTGCAGGAACAGACTTCTTGGCTGTCTTGACATCATCGGTCGCTTTCACCTCTTCAGTCTTGGGTTTGTCTATCCCGACAAGCTCCACATCGAATACCAACGCCGAATAAGGCTTTATCTGCTGGCCGGCACCACGCTCTCCATAGGCCAGTTCGTATGGAATGAAAAGCTGCCACTTGCTGCCAACGGGCATCATCGTGAGAGCCTCGGTCCAGCCTTTTATCACTTGGTCGGCACGGAAAGATGCGGGTTTTGAACCATGACGGCTTGAGCTGTCAAACACAGTACCGTCAACCAGGCGTCCCTCATAGTTTACAAGAACTTTGTCCGTGCGCTGCGGCACCTCGCCCTCGCCTTTCACGAGCACCTTATACTGCAGCCCGCTGGGCAGTGTCACCACGCTGTCTTTCCTTGCATTTGAAGCAAGGAAATCACGACCGGCATCACGGTTGGCACCATAGAGTTTCTCTTCCTTGGCTTTTCTGTCGGCTTCGCGCTTGATTCTGAACAGATTTTCAGCGTTATCCTGACTGAAGACAGCCGTGTCGCCGTTAAGCGCATCGACAAAACCACGGAAAACAAAAGCATCGACTATTGAGTCGGGAGTGTCCTCAAACTCTTTCTTCATGCTTGCAAGCATCTGCCCCTTAAGCTGTGCGCCGATGGACATTCCGGCTGAATATGCCTTAATCTTTGGATCGTCACCGGCATCAAGCATATCTTTCAGACCACGCACGAAGTCAGCCATGCCCGTAGAGTCTATACCATGCTGCTGTTTCAGGAAAGGCAGCAAACCGTTTGTCATGCTCTTTCCGGCCACATAGCTCAGCGAGTCGGAACTCGTGGCAAGCACTACCGGGGCTACCACAGGCTGCTTGCCATTGTCTTTTTTCTTCTTCTTTGCAGCAAAAGCTACATTAAAAGATGCACTCGCCATTACGACGAGTGCCATCAGAAATACTTTCTTCATATCCGTGAAAGATTATTTCTCGTTTACAGAAATGAGTTCAATCTTGAATATCAGCGCCGAGAACGGCTTGATGTCACGCTGCTCACGCTCGCCGTAAGCCAGTTCCTGCGGAATGTAAACCTCCCATGTAGAACCTGCGGGCATGTGTACCAACGCATCGGTCCATCCCTTTATAACCTGGTTGGCACGCAGATTGATAGGCTCGCCGCGCTTATATGAGCTGTCGAATACCTTACCGTCGATAGTACGGCCCTCGTAGTGAACCTTTACCATGGATGTGTCGGCGGGAATGGCTCCGCTGCCTTCCTTGATCACCTTATACTGGACACCGCTTGGCAATTTCTTTACGTCCTTGGCTGTGGCGTTCTTGGCCATGAAATCCTCGCTTTTCTTCTTGTTGTCGCCATACAGCTTCTCCATACTCTTGGCCTTTATCTGCTGCATCTTGGTCTGTGCCACCTGTCCGGCCTGCTCCATGGTCATGAGACCTTTCTTGCCTGTCGTTCCACTTATGAATCCGGCCATGAAGTTCTTCATGGATATTGTCTGTGTGGAGTCGTCGCCGAACACCTCGTGGTTGATGCCCTTGACCATCTGGTTGCTTATCTGCTGGCCTATCTGAATACCTGCATAGTATGCGGCCTTCTTCTTGTTGTCACCGGCATTGGCACCTTCGTTGAGACCTTTGATAAACTCGTCCATGTAAGTGGTATCTACGTCAAGACGCATAGTAAGATACTCTTTCAGACCCTGAGTCTGTGCCATACCGATAGCATAGCTCATTGAGTCTACATCGCTCTTAAGGTTGGCCTTAGGAGTAGATTGACCGCACGATGTAAACGCTGCGGCAGTGATAGCCATTGCGGCTACAAATGTCAGTTTTTTCATTCTGATTGTAAAATATTTAATTTGGTTATTCTTTATTCTGTAACAATATTATGATGATTTCTCTGTAAATGTATTATATCACATCACCTCTATCAACTCTACGTCGAATATAAGTGCTGAATATGGAGGTATGGAACGCCCTGCACCAGACTCGCCATAGCCAAGCATGTAAGGAATGAAGAAACGATACTTTGCACCTTCCTGCATCAGTTGAAGACCCTCGGTCCATCCGGCTATAACCTGCTGCAGACCGAACACAGCCGGTTCACCACGCTGCACGCTGCTGTCGAAAAGTGTCCCGTCGGTAAGAAATCCCTCATAATGGCATTTCACACTGTCTGTAGCCTTCGGCTTCTTGCCGCTACCTTCCTGCAGAACAATATATTGCAGTCCGCTCGGCAGTGTCACCACACCATCCTTCTTGGCATTTTCAGCCAGATAAGTCTCTCCGGCCTCCTTGGCTGCCTTGCCGTTCTCGGCACGCTCAGCATTTATTTTCTCTTCTTTTTTCGCGAAATAATCAGTAGCTATGGTCTGTGCCTCACGATTGGACAACTTCAGTTCTCTGCCGGCGAGCATATCTTTGATAGCCGTTGCGAAGTCATCTATATTCAAATCGTTTGCACCCATCTGTATCAGCTGGTTGCCGATACCCATACCCAAAGCGTAGCTTACCTTATCCATGTCGTTATCTGTTCTTTTTTATTTTTAGTTTCTTTTATTTAATAACGTGCAAATTTACTTATTTTATCCGACACCGTTGCCATATTTAGCGAAAAATCACTATTTTTCAGATTTTTAGATACATAGCGAAGATTTCATATATATTGCATAATCTTATTTTTAGACATAAAGACTTGTTTTTTTGTGGACATAAAGAAAACTATTCTTTATATCTAAAAAGCGGTTTCCCTTCTCAATGGATAATTGCCTCGCAAATATTCGAATTTATCCGGATATGCCTTCAGGCGCCGGCTGTCGTCAAGCGGATTGTAAAGTTGCAACGGATCTCCGGTATATACAAAACCCGAAGGCAATGGAGGAGGCAGTACGACAGGAGGAGCCGCCACACCGAAAAAACGGCACAAGGCATCCAAGACCATATTGTCGGCATTGGCCTTGCCGTCTGCCGAATATCCTGCGATGTGAGGTGTACCGATATAAACCCTATCAAGCAATCGCAAGTCGACGTGAGGTTCACGCTCCCATGTGTCAACAATGGCCTGACGCACAATGCCATCGTCGATGGCACGCAACAAAGCACCATTGTCGACAACGGCGCCACGGCTTGTGTTTATTATGAACGGCCGACGCACAAGACGCGAAAAGAAAGCCTCGTCGGCAAGATGATATGTAGGATATGCTCCGTCGCGTGTCAACGGAACATGGAATGTTATTATGTCGGCCTCACGCTCTATCGTTTCCAACGAAACATATCCCGAAGCTCCCACTGGCGGATCGCAAACGAGAACACGCATTCCGAACGACAAAGCAACGTCGCATACGAGTGTACCCACATGACCGCAACCCACTATACCAATCGTCGTTCCAACAAGATTGACGCCGTGAAACCTTGCAAGCAGAATCAACACAGAACGGAGATACTGTGCTACCGAAGACGCATTGCATCCCGGGCAATTGGTCCAACATATTCCGGCACGATCGAGCCACGCTGTGTCAAGATGGTCGTAACCTATAGTCGCCGTACCGACAAAACGCACCCGGCTGCCGCCGAGCAACCGTTCGTCACAACGGGTTCGAGTACGCACTATCATTGCATCGGCATCACGCACATCATCAGCTTTTATAGCGCTGCCGTCCATATACACCGCGTCATCCGTAATAGCAGCCACAGCATCACGGATATAAGGAATCTTATCGTCTATAACTATCTTCATTGCGCAGACAAAAGTACACAAAATCAATTATAAAAAAGACTATAATGAAATGAAAATCTGATAATTTCGTTGGATAATTGAAAAAGTTTACTTAGATTTGCAAACAGAAAACATAATACAAAGAAGAAAATGTCATTTACAGAACATTCTAACAATATCTTTAATCAAGCCATAAGGGACTACCACCTTACTGACAATGTGGACACACCAATCCACAATCCTTACGACAGGGATTCTATAGACTATCACCTATATACCAAGTGCTGGATAGACACCGTACAATGGCACTTCGAGGATATAATACGCGATCCGCATATCAACCCCGACGAAGCCCTGTCGCTGAAACGACGCATAGACCGCAGCAACCAGGACCGCACCGACCTTGTGGAAGAGATAGACAGCTGGTTCAGACAGCAGTACAGTAATGTAAGGACATTGCCCGATGCACGACTGAACACGGAAAGCCCCGCATGGGCTGTGGATCGCCTGTCTATTCTGGCACTAAAGATATACCACATGCAGGAACAGGCTGACCGAAACGATGCACCGGAGGAACACCGTACCAAATGTGCCGCCAAACTACAGGTGCTGTTGGAACAGCAGAAAGACTTGTCGCTCGCCATCGACCAGTTATTGGAAGACATAGAGTCCGGACGCAAGTATATGAAAGTTTACAAACAGATGAAGATGTACAACGACCCTTCTACAAATCCGGTACTATACAACAAGAAATAAAAAAACAAGACTATACCGTGCCCGGCAGATGTTCTCCAGCCCTATCATTATAGAAAAAGAGGCGACCAAAGGACAAGACATATCAACTAATCCAAATATTTTGGTATTGAAACAAGTCCAGAAAAACGGAGTACGAAAACAACGGATGAAAATCCAACGTCAAGACAAATGAAAAAAGAGCATATTCTGATAATACGATTCTCGGCACTTGGCGATGTAGCGATGGCTGTGCCGGTAGTCTATTCGCTCGCAATGACTTATCCGCACGTGAGAATCACAGTGCTGAGCCGCGAATATGCACGAGCGTTCTTTGAAGATCTTGCACCTAATGTCAACTTCATGGAAGCCGACCTGAAGAATGAATATCACGGAGTAAAAGGTCTGAACACACTGTATAGACGACTCACGGCCAAGAACTTCACAGCCGTTGCCGACTTCCATAATGTGTTACGCTCGGACTATCTGCGCATGAGATTTTTCATCGGACAATATAACGTTGCGCACATCGACAAGCACCGAAAAGGAAAGAAACTGCTCACGACACCCGAAAACAAACAACTGGTGCAGCAGACCACATCATTCCAGAACTACACTGACGTGCTTGCAAAACTGGGGTATCCCGTCACAATAAACTTCCGCTCCATATTCCCCGAGGAGGGCGGCAACCTTAATCTGTTGCCCGCAGCCGTAGGACCAAAGAAAAGTTTTGAACAATGGATCGGAATAGCACCCTTTGCAGCACATGAAGGCAAGGTATATCCGCCGATACTCATGCGTCGGGTAATAGAAAAAACAACCGTAAAATACCCCAAAGCACGCATATTCCTCTTCGGACGCGGCAAACGTGAGGATGAAACTTTCGGGCAATGGTGCACGGACATCAAACAATGTGTCAACGTAGGCGCCATCCTTGAGAACATGCAACAGGAGCTGATATTAATGAGTCACCTTGACGTAATGGTGTCGATGGACAGTGCCAACATGCACCTCGCATCCCTTACAGGGACACCGGTGGTAAGCGTATGGGGGGCTACACACCCATTTGCCGGATTCATGGGATGGAATCAGAAACCCGATACAGCCGTACAGACAGACCTGCCATGCCGGCCGTGCAGCATTTACGGCAACAGGCCGTGCCTACGCGGTGACTTCGCCTGTATGAACAATATACCTCCGGAGCTGATAATAGAGAAAATAGAATATGTGATGAACATTAAAAAAACGTTATGAATATGAACGTTTTCGTCAAGCCAAACAAACAGAATGAAACTTGTTTCAGTTCTGCAATGGCAAGAAAACAATAAATTAAATACAACTTATTATTATTTACTCATTTAAATTTAAACATTATGAAAAAGTACATTTGTGAAACATGCGGATACGTTTACGATCCAGCTATCGGTGACCCTGAAAACGGAGTAGCACCCGGAACATCATTCGAAGACATTCCCGACGATTGGGTTTGTCCTCTGTGCGGAGTTGGAAAAGAAGAATTCTACGAAGAAGAATAATCTTCCAGTCGAGCCAAATCAGCAAAGTCCGAACACGTTCGCTTTGCTAATTTGGTTTGATGAAAATATGCATTATTAAGTGCCATAAACTAAGATATGGAGACTATATTGTTTTTTCCGTATACAACCATTGGACACTATGGTCTACGGACGGACAAAACAATATAGTCTCCATATCTTTTTTCATAAATATATAGCCGTAAAGCTTATTCCATACCGCAGAATCTGAAAGCATACATTATTATTCCGGCCGTGACGGAAACATTCATTGAGTGTTTGGTGCCATACTGCGGTATTTCGAGACAACCGTGACTCATGTCTATCACCTCCTGGTGCACACCTTTCACTTCATTGCCCAATACCACTGCATAACGTTTTCCACGCTCCGGCACAAAGTCGTGCAGCATAGTGCTACCCTCGGCCTGCTCTACGGAATATATCTCGTAGCCGACAGACGCCAGTTCTTCCACCGCCTCACCCGCCGTCTTGAAATATTTCCAACACACACTGTCCTCGGCTCCAAGCGCCGTCTTATGTATCTCGGTACTTGGTGGCGTGGCACTTATACCACAAAGATAAACTGCCTCTATGCGGAAAGCATCACCCGTACGGAACACGCTGCCCACATTGTACATCGACCGTACGTCGTCAAGCACCACCACCAGCGGCAGTTTGTCAGCCTCACGGAACTCGTCTACCGTGAGACGATTCATCTCTATTGTCCTCAGTTTTCTCATTACAGCGGCAAAATTAACAAAAAAAAACGACGTATCAAAACCTCATGACAATCCTCACTTTCTTCCTGCGCGACATTTCACCCGGATTCGTGCCCGGACGACCTTCGGGTACAGCCATTCCATGGCGTGCATAGAAACGGGTCCAGAAGTCGGGAATATGTCCTGAAGAGTCACGGAATGTCATGGGAACACTTTCAAACACGAAGTTGTCTCCGCCATCCACAAAACTGAACTGGACCAGTTCGCTGCAATATATCTCCCTGTTTCCAGGAAGATACAGACTATCATAGTTGCAGCCTATAAAACGCTGCACACCGTTAAGAGAAGCCTGTACGTCAAGTCCGGTGACACGCCCCACAACAACCTGCGGAACACCTTCAGGCGACATCCTGCGACATAGAAACGAATCCAACGGAGTAACGCACACGCCATGACCGGGAAGCGCCTCTATCACCGACGGTCGTCCGTCGATACGCGCAAATACACCAACATGGTCGATATTCATATCATCCACACCGCGGGTAACGTCGGTGATGGCATTGCCCGATACGGAAGCCTGGAAGAGCAGGTCGCAGTCGTGCAGACTGTCAATGGCAAAAGTACTCACCTCCATAATGTCCGGCATTACATTATCCGTACAAAGCCATCTTGACAATGCCGTACATGACGAAAAACACACTGAAAAAGCAATAGCCGCTATGCTCAGACCGATTATTTTCATAAACCTACATAAATTTTTATACAAAGATAATGCAAACAAGTGCAATGAAAAGCTGTTTTCAAACTGCCAAGTGCAACTTATCTTATGCAAAGATAACACTTTAAGGCCTACAAACTACTTATAATATCATAAAAAGCGTAACTTTGCACAGTCAAAGAACTTCACTGAAGTTGCCGAGACAACAAATAACAATAAAAACAAAACAGAATGAAAAAGATTGTATTGGCAGCCATTACAGCTGCAATGGCCATCACCAACACCATGGCCGAAGACTTCAAGACACCGGGAGACGGAACAGTGTGGACCATGACAATGCTGTCGGAAACAGTAGCATCGGGAGTTACAAAGAGCGGAGACAAAACATTTGCAATGTCCGACAACGTGGAAATATCCGAAAACGACAGATTCAAGATAGAAGACGGAATCACCATACTCATGGGTGACAATGTCAGACTGACCATAACCGGAGAGGCCGACTTCCAAGCTAAGGAACGTGTACTCTTAACATCTGTCGACGATACGTCAAAGCCATACGGAATATTCATCGACAACGACAAGAGCGTGACATACTTCAAAAACATCGACTTCGAACATGCCGGACTGAAAAACTTCGGTACATACGGCCTGGAAGCCGACAACTGCACTTTCACACGCCACAACGCCGTATCCGGAACGGCGGCGTTGAGCATGGGAACAAGCGGCGCCGAATTCCGCATTACCAACTGCACATTCACCGAATGCGCAAAGAGCGCCATCGGAGGAGCAGCCAACTATATGAACCCCGTGACCATAGACAACTGCACATTCACAGCCAACGGCACCGCCAACATGAACACTCCTCAGCTGAACATCACAACAGCTGCCAACATCGCAATACGCAACTGCAAGATAACGGGCAACCCCGAGCACAACATGGTAGGAGGAATCGTAGTGTCAAACCTTATAGGACTGACCGGAGAACTCAACACACTCATCGAAAACAACGAAATAAGAGACAACCGTTTCGGACTGGCCACATATTGTGAACAGACAGCCGTAATAAAGAACAACACCATCATCGGCAACAACCACGAGACAAACCCAAACAACGGCGGAAGCGGCATCAACATCTACGACCCGTACAAGACACAGACAACAACCATCACCGGAAACTATATCGAAGGCAACCTGTGGGGCATAACCATCATCGGCGGACGTTGCGTAAACGTGGGAAAGACGGAAGACAGCAACGCCGCCGACTACAATCCCGGCCTTAACGTGTTCCTCAACAACGGTTTCGGAGGAACCATATACGACCTTTACAACAATTCGGCCAATACCGTATATGCACAGGGCAACCATTGGAAGAGCGTAGCCGCACAGGACCGCGAGAGCATAGAGACCGTCGTATTCCATAAAAACGACAATGCCGCACTCGGTGAGGTGATATTCATGCCGGCACTCGAATCCGATCCCACATCAATAGACACTCCTGCGAAAGAAGAAACCACACGCACTGAAACCGAGATATACACATTCGACGGCACCAAAACCAACATTACAGATGCCGCAAACCTGTCCAAAGGCATATATATAATAAAGAGTTACGGAGAAAAAACATCCGTCACACGAAAGATAACAGTGAGATGAAAAACACGATATGATGAAAACCGTAACGGTTCAAAGGCGTTGTACTGCCGGTACAGCGCCCTTGAACTAACGGTACAACGCCTTTGAACTAACGGTACAGCGCCTTTGAACTGACAGTACAACGCCTTTAAACTGACAGTACAACGACATAGTACCGAAACCAAACAAATACCGGCAACGCAAAAACACATACACCCCCTGCCACTGTCCGCAAGATTCGTCTGAGCGACACCTATGCTCTACTTATAAGTTATTCAACAAAATAAAACTACATTATCCTACGAATATAGTATGAACGCGCTTTAGATGGATGTGCCCTGAATGAACGCGCCCTGCAGGGGCAGCGAGCACATAGCCCGGGGCAGAGCGAAGCGGCACCCCGGGTTTTTATGTTCAATTACCCATTCGCCCTGAAAGGGCAAAAGCATTAATTATCAAATACTTACATTTTTCATCCATATATTTTTATGCTTTTGCCCTTTCTCTAAGTTTGCAGAAGATTGCGACGCAGTCGCATATTTAAAAAAAACAGGAGTTATAATTATGACAACTCAAGACTGTTTCTTACCTTTGTCGTATTAAGGAAGAACCGGTCAGTCGGTGAGGTAACCCATTACCCTTTCCAGTCGCAAGACCAGGCCCTGTTTCGGACCTCTCCGACATAGTTGCAAAGACCAGATAGAAAGTTATCGGCTCCGAGCCTTATTAGAGTATTAGTCCATACAACTATCGACCGGTTCAAATATAATTAAGTACAAAGTTATGAAAAATCTCTGGAATAACCTCGAAAAACGGGAGAAATGACGCTAAATGACTTAATATCAGAGTCGTTGCGGTGTCAAATGATGACAAGCCGAAAAATCGGAAAACGCAAAGAAAAGCGGATTTAAGAAGAAGAATGGTTTGCAAATCATTACCCGTGAAAGAGTAAGATTTAACATATGAGAGATGCTATTGCACCGTTTGTCACCGATTTGCGTATCAAGGTCTAACTCGTTGATATTTAACTTTGCAAACAAAAAAAACGAGTATGGCAAGAAGTACATTCAAAGTGCTGTTCTACGTGAACGGCAGCAAGGAGAAAGACGGTATTGTCCCCATCATGGGACGAGTGACAATCAACGGTACTGTGGCGCAGTTCAGTTGCAAGCAGACCATCCCGAAAAACCTTTGGGATGCGAAAGGCAACCGAGCCAAAGGCAAGAGTGCCGAAGCACGGAACATCAATCAGGCTTTGGATAACATCAAGGCGCAAATCATCAAGCACTATCAGCGCATATCCGACCGAGAGGCATACGTAACGGCTGAAATGGTACGCAATGCCTACCAAGGGGTAGGAAGCGAGTATGAGACACTGATAAAGGCTTTTGACAAGGATTGCGCCAACTTCTTGAAACGTGTCGGCAAAGACCGCAGCATCGGCACATACAAGGTCATGGTAAGGGCAAGAAATTATGTCGCAGCCTTTATCAAGTCGTTCTACAGGCGGACGGATATGTCCATGCTGGAACTTACACCCGACTTCATCAAGGAGTTTGCGGCTTATCTTACGGCTGAACGGGGACTGAAAAACGCCACCATCTGGCTGAACTGCATGTGGCTGAAAGGCGTGGTCATGCGTGCGCACTATAACGGACTGATACCGAGAAATCCGTTTGCGCAGTTCCATATCAGCCCGAATGTTAAGGAACGGGAGTATCTGACAGAGGACGAAATCAAAAGAATCATGGCGCACGAGTTTAACAACCCCACCCTCGCATTGGTGCGGGATCTGTTCATTTTCGCCTGCTTCACCGCCTTGTCTTTCGTGGATATGAAAGAACTCACAACAGACGAAATAGTGGAAGTGAACGGTGAGAAATGGATATTGTCGAAACGGCACAAGACAAATGTCCCGTTCCAAGTGAAGCTGCTGGATATTCCCTTGCAGATAATCGAACGGTACAAGTATCTGTCGGAAGACAAGCTGGTTTTCGGGAAAATCAACTATTGGACGATGTGCAAACAATTGAAAAAGGTAATGGCGGAATGCGGAATAGAGAAGCAAATCTCCTACCATTGCGCACGTCATACATTTGGAACACTGGCTCTTAGCAAGGGGATGCCCATTGAAAGCGTGAGCCGTGTTTTGGGACATACGAACATTGTCACGACTCAAATCTATGCGAAGATAACCACACAGAAACTTGACAATGACCTGACGATGTTCGGCAACAAGCTGAACGCATCGTTCGGAAGTGTAACCCCATAACCAAGCATAGCCATGAAACGAAGCATCATCACAACGGACGGCAACGGCAACATCACCTTGCCGACCGACATTAGCGCAACCGCCATGAGCGAATGGGAACTTTGCGACCTGTTCGGAGTAACCGCCCCGACATTCCGTGCAGGGCTGAAAGCTCTTTGCAAGAGCGGAGTTTTAAGGGAATATGGGATAAGGCGAAGCATACGGGTATCCGATAATTGCTGTATGGAGGTTTACAACCTTGAAGCGATAGTTGCCCTTGCTTTCCATATCGGCACATTCGGAGCGGAACGGGTACGCAATGCCGTTCTTGAAAGACTGTACCTGCGAAAAGAGAAAACAAGCATCTTTTTCTCGCTGAATACCAACGGTATATCCAAATCCGAATACTTCTCGTAGCTGAATGCCTGACATTATTCACTCGGTAAGTCAGTAATTCATTAAGTCAGTACGACAGAACGACAGACGCTCTGATTTTTTCTCCCGAAAAGCGTAATCCGACATTCGCTTTTCGGGAGTTTTTCCGTTTGCAGAACCTGTTTCCTGCCCCAAGCCATCGAAAGTTTTTGTTTCGGGGGCTATTTGTCACCATTCTGCTGTGTTTTGCATAACAACCTATCCGATAATTGATTATATTTTTGCAGCTGGTAATTTTCAAACTTAAAACCATTTGATTATGTCAGCTATCGAACAACAGGACAGCCACAGACCGCCATCGGATGGCGGCATGGCAAAGGAAGAATTTATCCGTGTAGGGACAACGCTCTACAAGATTGTGGAGCAACCGAGACTGAACGGAGGGTATGTGAAGAAACGCATCGCATGGAACAACGAGACCCTGCGACAGGATTACGGCAAGGATTACATCGGCAGCGTTCCCAAGTATGACGGCTTCTGCACCGTACCCGAACACATCGGCTACCGTTCCGTGGTCGGCAAGTTCCTTAACCTCTACGAACCGATAGACCACCGACCGCAGGAGGGCGATTTATCGCATATCCAATCTTTGGTACGGCACATCTTCGGGGAACAGTACGAGTTGGGGATGGACTATCTGCAACTGCTTTACCTGCAACCGATTCAGAAGTTGCCTATCCTGCTGTTGGTGTCGGAAGAACGCAACACGGGCAAAAGCACCTTCCTGAACTTTCTGAAAGCCCTTTTTCAGAACAATGTGACTTTTAACACCAACGAGGATTTCCGCAGCCAGTTCAATTCCGACTGGGCCGGCAAGTTGCTTATCGTGGTGGATGAGGTGCTGCTCAACCGCAGGGAGGATAGCGAGCGGTTGAAGAACCTCAGCACCACACTTTCCTATAAGGTGGAAGCCAAAGGCAAAGACCGTGACGAGATTGCGTTCTTCGCCAAATTCGTGCTGTGTTCCAACAACGAGTATCTGCCCGTAATCATAGACGCAGGGGAAACACGCTATTGGGTGCGCAAGATAAACCGCTTGCAGTCCGATGATACCGACTTCCTGCAAAAGCTGAAAGCGGAGATACCCGCCTTTCTCCATTTCCTGCAACACAGAAAACTGTCCACCGAAAAGGAAAGCCGGATGTGGTTCAACCCCACATTACTGCATACAGAAGCCTTGCAGAAGATTATCCGCAGCAACCGCAACCGGTTGGAGATAGAGATGCACGAACTTATCCTTGACATCATGGACAGTGTCGGCACGGATACATTCTCTTTCTGTTACAGTGACATTCTTCTTTTGCTGGTACACTCACAGGTAAAGGTGGAGAAACACCAAGTCCGAAAAGTGTTGCAGGAATGTTGGAAACTGACTCCTGCGCCAAACGGACTGACTTATACCACCTACCTGTTCAACTGCAATCGGGAGTGTCGGTATGAGCCGATAAGGAGAGTGGGACGCTTCTACACCGTCACAAGGGAGCAACTTGAATCCCTGTAATATTATCATTTTTCTGTTGAATTGTTGAATATGGGTATAAATGCACTGACAATAAACGATATACATTCTCAACAAAATCTCAACAAGCCAAAAGAGAAGTTGAGAGACCACCGACACCCGTTTGTGGATTTCTCTTTTGGCGAGTGGTTTGTTGAGAAGATGTTGAGAGGTTACGAGGCTGTATATAAACATATTACATTAACAATTCATCAAATCAACAAATTTTCATCAACTTCAAAACCGTATGTAATATGACAATCCAAGATGTAAAGCAAATCAAACTGGCAGACTATCTGCAAAGTCTGGGCTATACGCCTGTAAAGCAACAAGGCAGGAACCTGTGGTATAAATCACCGCTACGGGAAGAAACGGACGCATCGTTCAAGGTAAACACCGAGCTTGAAAAATGGTATGACTTCGGCATCGGCAAAGGCGGAAACATCCTCGCATTGGCAGCGGAACTCTACCATTCGGAAGATGTAGCCTATCTGCTGAAACGCATAGAGGAGCGGACAGCATACATCCGCCCTGCATTGTTCTCTTTTGGCAGACAGCATTCCGACAATCAGCCTTATCAGGGATTAAGGGTTGGTGAGTTGTCCTCTCCTGCACTTATTGCCTATCTGCAAGAAAGGGGAATAAACATCGGACTTGCCAAAAGAGAATGCAGGGAGCTTCGGTTTATGAATGCCGACAAACCCTATTTTGCCATCGGCTTTCCGAACATGGCAGGAGGATATGAAGTGCGCAACAGATACTTCAAGGGATGTGTCGCCCCGAAAGACATCACCCATATCCGACAGCAGGGCGGACAACGATGTATGTGTTACCTGTTCGAGAGGTTCATGGATTACCTTTCATTCCTTACCATCCGAGTGGGAAACAATCCGCAACACCCGCGATTGGACACACAGGACTATGTCATATTGAACTCCGTTTCCAATCTTGCAAAAGCGGAAAGCATATTGGAAACCTACACCCAAGTCGGCTGTTTCCTTGACAACGACACGGCAGGACGGAACACCTGCAAGAAGCTGAAAGAGAAGTTTGGGGAACGGCTGCTTGACAAGTCAATGTACTATCGTGAGTATAAGGACTTGAACGACTACCTGTGCGGTAAGCCCTTGTCCCAATCGGCAGAGCCGATAAAGGAGAAGAAGCAAGTCCAATCCGCAAGGCGGATGATGCAGCCACCGAAAAAGAAAGGGGGATTTCATCTGTAATATGCTCGTCTGCTCTCCCAAGGTATTTAGACAGAAATACCATAGCTTAATAGGGCGTTTTCTTCACGCATTACTCCGTAACGCTAAAAACACCCTATCGAGCCAAAGGGAAATCCCTTTGGAAACCCTGTGCAAACGAGAGCAGAAGCCAAACTCGTTTGGATTATGCCGAGTGCTGCAATGGTTCATTTGCATAATAAACCCTGTGAGCCGATGCCGCAGGCAGAGAGAAGAAACATAACGATAACCGCAAAAACAGTAATGATATGGGATATTTTTCATTGGACATTAAGAAGGCAAAGGGTACATCGGACACCACGCAGTCCGACCATATAGAGAGAAAGATAATACCTAAAAACGCAGACCCGACAAGAACGCATCTGAACAGGGTGCTTGTCGAATACCCCGATGGCGTTCACGGCAGGGATGAAGCGATTGCCCACAGGCTGAACACGGCAGGCATCAGACGGAAAATCACACACGACCAAGTCCGTGTCGTTCGGGTGGTCTTGTCGGGTACGCACGAGGACATGATGAACATACAGGAAAAAGGAGAACTCGATGAATGGTGCAGCGACAGCATCCAATGGCTGCAAGCCACATTCGGCAAAGACAATGTGGTTGCCGCACATCTGCACATGGACGAGAAGACTCCGCACATACATGCAGCCGTTGTTCCCATCGTGACGGGTGAAAGGCGCAAAGCCAAGAAAGAGCAGACGGACGGTAAGCGCAAGTACCGCAAGAAAACAAATTCCGTCCGTTTGTGTGCCGATGACCTGTTCAACCGCCAGACCTTGGTCGCCTACCACGACAATTACGCAAGGGTAATGGCGAAATACGGATTGCAGCGTGGGGTACGGGGTTCGGAAGCACGGCACACCACCACCATGCAGTATTATAGGGACTTGAAAAAGAAGAATGAAGTCCTCGAAACCGAAACCAGACTGTTGCAGGAAAAGAAGACCGAAGCGCAGGAGGAATTGAGACAGGTAAAAGCAGAAATCCGTACTGACAAGCTCAAATGTGCAGCCACCGATACGGCAACCGCCCTTGCAAGCAGTGTGGGTTCTCTTTTCGGAAGTGGAAAGATGAAATCGTTGGAACGCAGGAACGAGGATTTGCAAGACCGCATCCTTGAACTTGAAAACGAAGCCCGACAACGGGAACGGCAACAAGCCAAACAGATACAGGAGATAAGAAACGCTTACGAGCAACAGCACCGCAAGCTGTCGGAGTTTGCGGATTTTGTCAGACGCTACTTTCCATATGTGGAGAAGCTGATGCCTATAATAAACTTCCTGCGTGACCGATTGAAGTTTAATGACGGAATAATCAGAAAACTGTGCGAGTTCAAGGAGGTCGGGATAAAAGGCGAACTCTATTCTTCCGAATTTAACCGAAGTTTTGATACCCGACACTCCGTCTGCTCCATCAAACAGGATGAAAGCGGTAAATTCGATTTCAAGATAGACGGGGTTTCACACGTGAGCTGGTTCAGAAAGAAAATGAATGAGTTTAGAGAAAAATTAGGTGTACCTACAAGGAAACAAAATCGGGGTATTAAGTTCTAATGAGTATAGCTGGGGTCATTAACTGTTATGGCTAATGACCCCAACTATACTCATTAATTGAATATTTCATCTTTATCATATCCTTTTATCGAATTCCGTTGAGCTATTACAAAGAATACGAAATGTATCAATAGTCCAATTCCCCAAAATAACGCAGTAAATCCAATAGCTTTAAGGCTTCCCGTATTCAATAATCCTACATAATAAGAAACAATCTTGACCCCATTATAAAGCAGATATGTTGTAAAATGCCATCTGAAGCCAATATCATTAATTTCATTCTCTATGACATCCTTCTTACCGAAATGCCAACCAATAAAAAACATCAAAGCACAATATGCTATTGCACACAATGGTATGATTATTCCATTTTCGACATCTGCACAAAGGCTTAAAACCAACCGAAATGCAACGGTCAAAACCAATCCGAAAAATGCGAATTGTCCTAATCTGAATGTTAATACTTTCATAACTCACTTATTTAGAAGGTTAATAATATAGCTATCATTAAATATTAATATGTTACGTTCAACAAAACGTCTGAATAGCAAGGACCCGTTTTCTGTGAGATGGTAATATTTTCTATCAGGACCTTTGCTTACTTTCCTATTTTCATAAGCTACAATAGCCAAATTCTGAAATTTGCGTAAGGTTCTGTATAAACTTTGTTCTTCGCACGACATTGACTGTTTAGATGCTTTCTCAACGAAAGCTTTTATGTCCTCAACGCATTTGTTGCTCTCTTTCAATGCAAGGAATATCCAAAAGGTAAGTTGCCCTTTTTTATAGGTTTCTTCCCAAGCATTAAGTAATTCATCTATTGCAAAAGTGTTATCTCTCATAAAACAAGTTTTAGTTTTAATGTATTAAACATCTTGTATAGTGCAAATATATGAATACTATTCCACTTGTGCAATAGGTTGGCTATATTTTTTTTGTTATCGGATTGTTTTTATTCTTCAAAGCTCCTTTTCATCCATTCCATTAAATCAAGACTGACGGATTTATCGCTATATTCAGTAAAATTAATCATGATAGTTCTTATTTCGAAAAAACATCTTACCTTTGCAGGGCGAAGAGTTACTTGAAAGCAATTCAAGGCAAAACGCAGTAAATGGCATAGTTGCCAAGTCATTACCTCAAAAATGGGTAATTCTCCCAAAGTCCTTTGTATAAGGCACTAACGAAAGTTTTCCAGAATTACGCAAAAAGTATTTGTTGGGATTGATTTTTCGAAAGAAAAATTTGATGTGGCCGTAATTTTTGCAGACGGCCTGTTGGAAACGGCTTGCAGAGAGTTCAAC
>NZ_JABKKE010000032.1 GCF_013166575.1 Xylanibacter rodentium | reverse complement strand
TTGGAGCAACAGACCGTCGAACTCGTGAAACTGAGCCGCCGGATTGTGGAACTTTCAAGGGAAATGGAGGCGAAATGGTCGCAAAAATCAGTGTAGGCTGCTCGTTGTACGGCGCGATTGCCTACAACGGGGAGAAGATCAACGAGGCGCAAGGACGGCTGCTCACTACCAACCGTATCTACAATGACGGTTCGGGAACGGTGGACATCCACCGGGCGATGGAGGACTTCCACACCTTTCTGCCGCCACAGATGAAAGTGGAGAAGCCGGTGGTGCATATCTCGCTCAACCCACATCCCGATGACGTGCTGACCGATGCGGAATTGCAGGATATAGCCCGCGAGTATCTGGAAAAACTCGGTTTCGGCAACCAGCCTTACCTTGTTTTCAAGCACGAGGACATTGACCGCCACCACCTGCACATCGTGACCGTGCGGGTGGACGAGAACGGGAAATGTATCAGTGACAAGAACAACTACTATCGTAGCAAGCAGATCACCCGTGAGTTGGAGAAGAAATACGGACTGCACGATGCGGAGCGCAGGACCCGCCGTCTTGACACGCCGCTGTGCAAGGTGGACGCCTCTGCGGGCGACGTGAAGAAGCAGGCGGGGAATATTGTCAAGGTTCTGAACGGGCAGTACCGTTTTCAGACGATG
The DNA here is from genome assembly GCF_013166575.1 of Xylanibacter rodentium. GTDB lineage: Bacteria > Bacteroidota > Bacteroidia > Bacteroidales > Bacteroidaceae > Prevotella > Prevotella rodentium. The sequence goes on along the minus strand of NZ_JABKKE010000032.1, from coordinate 23,314 downwards.
GGCGAATACCGCGCACTCCTTTCCTTATATAATATGACGGTGGAGGAAACGCACGGCAATGTGCGCGGACGCGAGTATCACGGGCTGGTCTATTCCGTCACGGATGACATGGGCAACAAAGTCGGTAATCCGTTCAAATCCTCGCTCTTCGGGAAATCCGTCGGCTATGAAGCCGTGCAGAGGAAGTTTGCCCGTTCCAAGCAGGAGATCAAGGACAGGAAACCCGCCGGAATGACGAAACGCACTGTCCTTTCCGTGCTGGAAGGCACGTATGACAAGGAGAAGTTTGTAGCCACGCTTAAAGGGACGGGCATCGACACCGTGCTGCGCTACACGGAGGAAGGGCGCATCTACGGAGCCACGTTCATCGACCACCGCACGGGCTGCGTGCTGAACGGCTCGCGCATGGGCAAAGAACTTTCCGCCAACGCCTTGCAGGAACACTTCACGCTGCCTTATGCCGGACTGCCGCCGATTACGCTGTCCGTTCCGGTGGAAACAGGAGAGGATATGCGCGGACAGAGCGCATCCGACGATGAAAGCATGGCGGGCGGTGTCGGCCTGCTCACTCCCGAAGGTCCGGCTGTGGATGCCGAAGAGGAAGCCTTTATCCGGGCGATGCAGCGTAAGAGGAAAAAGAAGAGGCGCAAGGGCTTGGGAATGTAATCAAGGTATCATCAATCAAAAATTTTTCAATCTATGTCACAACAAGAAGACGATTTGAGGGCATTGGCGAAAATCATGGATTTTCTGCGTGCCGTGAGTATTATTTTAGTGGTCATGAACGTGTACTGGTTCTGCTATGAAGCCATACGGCTCTGGGGCGTGGACATCGGCGTGGTGGACAGAATCCTGATGAACTTCGACCGCACGGCGGGGCTGTTCCGTTCCATCCTGTACACGAAACTGTTTGCCGTCCTCCTGCTTGCCCTGTCATGTCTGGGGACGAAGGGCGTGAAGGGGGAGAAAATCACTTGGGGACGGATCTGGACGGCTCTTGCCGCAGGCTTCGTGCTGTTCTTCCTGAACTGGTGGATATTGGCATTGCCGCTGCCGGTGGAAGCGGTGACGGGGCTGTATGTCCTGACCGTCGGAGCGGGCTATGTCTGCCTGCTGATGGGCGGTCTTTGGACGAGCCGCCTGCTAAAGCACAACCTGATGGATGACGTGTTCAACAACGAGAACGAGAGTTTCATGCAGGAAACACGGCTTATCGAAAGCGAGTATTCGGTCAATCTGCCGACACGCTTCTACTACAAAAAGCGTTGGAACGACGGCTGGATCAATGTCGTGAATCCCTTCAGGGCTTCCATCGTATTAGGTACGCCGGGCAGCGGGAAGTCATACGCGGTGGTAAATAATTTTATCAAGCAGCAGATTGAAAAGGGCTTCTCGATGTATGTGTACGACTTCAAATTCAGTGACTTGTCCACGATAGCCTACAACCACCTGCTGAACCACCCGGAGGGCTACAAGGTGAAGCCGAAGTTCTATGTGATAAACTTCGACGACCCGCGACGCTCGCACCGTTGTAATCCCATTCACCCGGACTTCATGGAGGATATCACGGACGCTTACGAGAGTGCGTACACCATCATGCTCAACTTAAATAAAAGTTGGGTGCAAAAGCAGGGCGACTTCTTTGTGGAATCACCTATTATTCTGTTTGCCAGTATTATATGGTATTTGAAAATTTATCAGAACGGCAAGTATTGCACGTTCCCCCATGCCATCGAGTTCCTGAACCGCCGTTACGAGGATATTTTCCCTATTCTGACCTCTTATCCCGAACTGGAAAACTACCTCTCGCCATTCATGGACGCATGGCTCGGAGGGGCTGCGGAGCAGTTGATGGGGCAGATAGCATCGGCGAAAATACCGCTTTCAAGGATGATTTCCCCGCAGCTCTACTGGGTGATGTCGGACAGCGAGTTCACTCTGGACATCAACAATCCCGAAGAGCCGAAAATCCTCTGCGTTGGCAACAACCCCGACCGTCAGAATATCTACGGTGCGGCTCTCGGTCTGTATAACTCCCGTATCGTGAAGCTCATTAACAAGAAGGGGATGCTGAAGTCGTCGGTCATTATAGATGAACTACCGACCATATATTTCAAGGGGCTGGACAACCTTATCGCCACCGCGCGAAGCAACAAGGTTGCCGTGTGTCTGGGCTTTCAGGATTTCAGCCAGTTGGTACGCGACTATGGCGATAAGGAAGCCAAAGTCGTGATGAATACTGTCGGAAATATCTTCTCCGGTCAGGTGGTGGGCGAAACCGCCAAGACGCTCTCGGAAAGGTTCGGAAAGGTGTTGCAGAAGCGGCAGTCCATTTCCATCAACAGGCAGGACGTTTCCACCTCCATCAACACGCAGATGGACGCGCTTATCCCGCCGAGCAAGATTTCCGGCTTGACGCAGGGCATGTTTGTCGGTTCTGTGTCCGACAACTTCAACGAGCGTATCGAGCAGAAGATTTTCCACTGTGAGATTGTCGTGGATGCCGAGAAGGTGAAGCGCGAGGAGAAAGCCTACAAGAAGATACCCGTCATTACCGACTTCATGGACGAAAACGGTAACGACCGCATGAAGGAAACGGTGCAGGAGAATTACAGGCGTATCAAGGAAGAAGTCAAGCATATTGTTCAGGAGGAACTGGAGCGGATTGCCAACGACGAAAACCTGAAACATCTGTTGCAGCAGAAATAACCGGGCTGACGTGAGGCAATGAAAGCGGGCGGAACAAAGTATCAAACTTGCTCCGCCCGTTATTCTTTGGGGACTTTATAGTCTATCTTCTCATACGCTCCATCTCTTCGTCACGGAGCATCTTCTCGTTCAGTTTTTCCTGCATTTTGTCAAGGAAATAGGTGCGGCTCTCGTTCTTCCGACGTTTGATGTCGATGTAGAAACGGTAACAGTCCTTTGATTCCACGCCGAATATCTTGTACAGGAGCGGGGCAAGCTGTTTGAGAGGCATATTGCCGTTGTTGATACAGCCCATCTCGTTGATGCCGTATATCAGCTCCACGAGGTCGATGGCGTTGCCTGTCCATTGCAAGGGTGAGGCGGTATTATCGTTAGTGTTGTCGGTGGATGTTTGGATAGGGATTAGTGGCGGCACTTGGGGAGCGGCAATAAACTTCTGCATCTTCCTTACGAAAGAGAGAGCCTTGCTGACATAGTTGGCTATTTCCTTCTTTTCTTCGGGAAGGTTACGCACGGGATGATGCTGTAATTCGATCTCGATGTAAGCCAGCGCGATGATGGTACGGGTGATGTCCGTACTGTCGCTGCACAACTCTATGACTTGAGAGGCGAAAGCCGTGTATGCAGTTTCCATATTGCAGTCACCGGCTTCATTTATGAGACGGAAAAACTCGGTTTCCGCTAATAAAAAATAATTCATATCCTGTCAATTTAGAAATTTTACACTCTGTTTTCAGTGTGCGCACATGAATATGAATTGCAAAAAACGGTTCCAGAAAACAAAAAATCCGGCACTCTGTCTGGAAGATGCTGGATTTCAAATTGATAAAGATTGATATTTTTTATCAGGCAAGAATTGCTATCAACTTATAATGTTTACTATCAGTACATTATTCCATTTATGGAAGTACTCAAATGTATGCAAGCAGAACATCCCGGCTATTTCATGGTTCCCATGCGCGTGTAGATGCTCCGGTACACTCCGTTGGAATAACTCTTTTGCGAGGAGAGTGTCCAACGTGCTTCAGGTAGTGCCGACTTGAAGAAATGCCGTCCCGTTCCCGATATGAAAGGCACGGTATATAGGATAATCTCATCCACCACCCGCATACGCAACAGCCCGTTGATATAGTCCGAATTGTCGGGAGTGGCTTCTGCGAGATAGCAGATGTTGGTATTGTCTTTCCGCCATTCGTCCAGCATGGAGATGGAGTAGTCCGGCGTGACATGGTAAAGCGCGTTTTCCCTTATTTTGTCAATATCGCAGCGGGCAAGGCGTAAATCCTCATACGCTTTGCCATATAATTCTGAAGAATGACACCCGTCCATCGTGAGGACGGCAAGAATCTGAACTTTACCCATAGCCTTTTCCTTTCGTTGGGCAAGGAGCAAAAAAGTAGCGTGCAATCCACACTACTTTCAAGCGACGGCTCTGGTAAAGCCTTTTACGGAGAGTACGTGAATGCACGCTATGCGTAGGCATAGCATAAGCATCACGCAATCGTCTCCGTAGTGTCAATTTACCAGATTTTCGCTCGAAACGCCTTGCGGTCTTATGTTATATATCGGCGGCGAAAGGCTCCCCAATCGCCGTTTACCTTCAAATGTTCATGCAAAGATAGCTAAATTCAGTGAATTACCGGCTATGATTGCCTGAATTTGTATTTCAACCCATACTCTTCCAGCTTGCTGTACAGCGTTGTACGCCCGATTCCGAGCAGTTCGGCGGCAACCTTGCGGTTCCCGTTCGCTTGCTTTAACGCACGCAAAATCCGTTCCTTGTCTTCCGCGTCGTTGCGCAGGGCGAAGCTGACGGGTGAGGTCTGTTTCGTCACGGCAAGTTCCAAATGCTCTTTCGTGACAAGCCCGGTCTGCGCCTGCAACACCGCACCCATGATTTTCTGCCGAAGCTCACGGACGTTGCCCGGCCACGCATGGGTCAGCAATGTTTTACGGGCTTCTCCGTCAAATCCGATAACGTCGCATTCCAGTTCTTTGTTCGCAATCTCGCGTAAAAACTCCGCCAGCGGCATGATGTCCTCCTGACAGTCGCGCAACGGCGGAACGGTTATCTCGAAGTCATGCAGACGATATAACAGGTCTTGCCGGAATCGCTTTTCGTTCACAGCCGCCTCCAGATCTTCGTTGGTGGCGGCGATGATACGGACATTGAAACTTTTATCCGTCTTATCACCTATCGGGCGGTATCTCCGTTCCTGTATGGCTCGGAGTAACATCTGCTGGGTTTCCATTGCGAGATTACCAACCTCATCCAAGAACAGCGTGCCGCCTTCCGCCTCATGGAAATAGCCTTTCTTGCTATTGTCCGCACCCGTAAACGCTCCTTTGACGTGTCCGAAGAATGCCGACGGCGCAAGCTCTTTGGAGAGTGAACCACAGTCCACTGCAACGAACGGTTTTCCTGCCCGTTTGCTTTTGTCGTGCAGTTGGTGTGCAATATGCTCCTTACCAGTGCCGTTCTCGCCAAATATCAGCACGCTCATATCGGTAGGGGCTACCAGCCTTATTCGTTTCATGATGGCTTGAAATGCCGAGCCGTCACGGGAAAACACCGGCATACGTTTTCTTCCGATACTCCTTTCTTTTAATAGGGTACGGAGCAGAGGGACGAGTTTGTCCTCCACAAGTTGTTTGGGTATGTAGTCCAACGAACCGAGTTTCATACTTTCGACTGCCGTATGCACCTCGGCATAGTCGGTCATGATGATGAAAGGCTGCATCATACCTTCTTTGCGCATCCAGCGTAACAAGTCGATACCGTCGCCTTCAGGCAGCCGCAGGTCTGAAACTATGATGTCGTCTTCTGTCGCTTGTTGCAGCAATTTCTTAGCTGTTGATAGGTGGAAAGCCTTGATTGTGCGGAATCCCTCCCGTGCCAGCAGGTTGCAGACAAACTCGCAATATACGATATTGTCCTCCACTACGATGATTTTTGTCTTATCCATTATTATATTTTCTCCTTTCCTCTTTTGCCAATCGGATAATATCCGCGCCCATATCCAATACGGTAGACACTGCGTCGGTAAGTGCTTTATAATCTGGAGCGGCACTCCCATGAAGTAGTTTATAAAGTTCCCTTAATGGCTGATCGGCACGGAGTATCTCCCAAGAACTGCGCAGGTGGTGTGTAAGAGCATCCAGTTCCTGAAGGTCTTTCCGCTGTTCTGCCTCCCTGACTGCCTGCATTTCCTTTTCAGTTTCTGCTATCAGTTTCTCCAGCATGACGGATTCATTGCCGTAGGATAACAAGGTGGAGAAGTCCGGCTTTTCGTCCAGTGAGCCTTTCATGGCGCATTTGTCTGAAATCTCCAGCAGTTCCGATATTGAAAACGGCTTGAACAGGCAACCGGCGAATCCACGTTCCATAAGCTCCTCCTTGTCGCAACTGCCCGAAGCGGTTGTCACGACTACCGGGATTGTCTTTGAGTTGCCTACGTTGGACGAGCGCAACAGTTCCAGCAACTCGAAGCCGTTTATCTCCGGCATATTCAGGTCAGTAAGTAGCAGGGCATATTCTTTCCGACGTATCAGTTCCATTAGCTTGGCAGCATCGGTGCAGGTTTCGCAGTGTATCCCTTCCTGTGCATACATTTCTTTTAGCATAAGAAGCAATACCTCATCATTGTCGATAGCGATAACATCATGGTATCTCTCATTATTGCGGGTATAATTCCGGGCTGTCTGTTGTGGCTGTTGTTCTTGGGCAACCTGTGCGGGTATTTCCACCGTAAAACGGCTGCCTCTGCCTTTCTCGCTTTCCAATTTGATTGTTCCGCCGAGCATCACTACTATACTTTGCACGATGGACAAACCCAATCCGAAGCCGTCTTTCGCAGCGGCATTTGAAAGGCGTTCAAACGCATTGAATACTCGTTGCTGTTCCTCTTCGGTCATGCCTGTTCCCGTATCTTCGACAATGATTGTCAGGATTCCATTATCATAATCCGTTGTCATGGATACGCTGCCGTTATCCGTAAACTTGATGGCGTTTGACAACAGATTATTACCGATTTGCAAAATGCGTTCCTTATCGGTCAAGACAATGGTATCTGTGCGGTTCGTTACGGTAAGAACCAGTCCCTTATTCATGGCGATTGGCATAAACTCCGTTTCAAGGATATGCGTGATTGTCGAAATCCCACATATAGAAATGACAGGCTGTTCTTTGCCGTTGTCCAGACGGAAGAAATCAAGCAGGGTGTTGAGCATTTCACGCATCCGAGTGGAGGAATGTCGAATGTTTTGGATATACATTTTGGCTTTATCCGCGTCTCTTTCTTTTTCCATCAATCCGGCATATCCGGTTATAGCCGTCAGCGGTGTGCGCAGCTCATGTGTGATGGTATGTACGGCTTTCTTGCGGGAATATATCAGTGCCTCGTTTTTCTTTACCGCTTGTTGTAGTTGTCCAATTAAATCCGTAGTTTTCAGCTTGTACCGTTTGATGCGATTGGCATTCCGGTGTATGATGATATAGGAGATTACCAGCAATAGGAGAACGAATCCGGTCAGACCGCCTATTTGCATAAACGATTGTTCACGCATTTCGATTATCTCGTTTTCTCTCTTTTGCAGGTCATCTTGTGCCTTATCGTCTATTTGGCGAATCAGGCTTTGCAGTTGGCGATTGAGCTTCGCATTTCGCACAGCAAGGCTGTCAGCGTGTGCCGAAAGGCGGCGGCTTTGCTCCTTTTGCTCTGATATAATATTTCGATTGAAAGAACGAAGCATCGTGGTTGTCACGGTGGGTTTCGGTTCCTCTTTCTTGCCGAAGATGCCGAGAAATCCTTTCCGCTTTGTTTTTTGTGGATGTTCCTGCACACTTTTCTGTACGATTACAGGAACTTGCTGTGCCATCTTCTCATTAAGAGTTTGCTGCTCGTTAAGTGCTTGAACAATCAGGCGCATCTGCTGCTCCTTATCTTCAAGAAGAAGGCGCACGCTATCGATACATTCTGCCGGATAGGTTGCTTTGAAACGGCGCAGCATACTGTCCGTTTCCATACGCTGAATATGGTAACGTTCTAAATCCTCATCATCCCATTCCAATACGCTTTCGCCCAAAAGGGAAAGCCCAGTCATTTCACCGTAAACATGATGCACTTCTTGACGAAAAATGTTAATCCGTCTGTTCTCCGTTTCCAACTTTTCAAGTTCCCGCCATTCATGAAACCACAGGTACATGATACAACCTACAAGCAGTAACATTATAATGTAACCCGTGGTAGTCATTGTGTGAAGAAGAATCACTCTTTTAGTATTTAGGCTCATAATTATTTTTATGTGATTATTTTAGAGTTCATTATATGCATCTGAATATCTTTTAGTATTACCATATTAAATGGATGAATATGTTTTCCTATATAAAGTCGGCGAAAGTGACGTTTGTGATTTGAAATATTTTCCAAAAGATGAAATAGTAGAGAAATTCAATCCGTATGCTATCTCTTTTATTGATTTGGAGGTACAAAGGAGCTGGACTTTTACTATATCGAGCAGTTTTTTGTTTATCCAGTAATTAGCGGTCTCTCCACTGACTTTTTTCACAATTCCGGAAAGATATTTAGGAGTGATGAATAATTGCGAGGCATAGAAACCGATATGTCTTTCACAAGAAATATACCTGTTTAATAAGTCGATGAATTTAATATACAGGTATTCACTCCTTGAGAAATGTCCTCTCGAACTTTCTGGGACGGCCATTATATTGATGGAAATTTTTTGCTCGGTTGCCAACGATTCCAGTGCAAAAAACAAGTCGGGAGAAGCAAGCCCCGTTTCTTTTCGCAGACTGTCGCAATCCATAAATCCTATATGTTCATGGATTGTGGTCATAACCGCTTCTTTAACTGTTTCATCGCACATATTCTTAAATATTTAGTTTGAAAATCGTTGTACTAAATTCTTGGAGAAAAGAATTTAGGTTTGAATACTATTCCGACACGAAACATGGTATTATGACATTCATAGTCAATCAGACCTTCCGCGCAACCGTTGTAAAACTGTGCGAACAGCGACAGGTTGGTCTTTTTATGGATGCGCCAGCTTATTTCCGCGATAGTGTTGAACTGTCGGAATCCCTTTCGTTTCTCAATGGTAAAACCGACTGTAAGTTTTTTGTTAGCCGTCTGTATTTCCGTACCCAGACAGAAAATGCCCTTGTACTCTGCAAGGTCGCGGTTATTGCGTCCGTCAACTATCGGTATCCAAATCTTTCCGAAAACTCTTACTCTTTCAGTCACATACAGATTACCGCTTAATGAAATCCTGTTCCAGCTCCGGCTGGCATCTCCGTCGCGTCCGTTGCTTTCATGCTCAATTATAAGCGAGGTGGAACCTAAATATCTGTCCCCGTAATAATACGGTTTTGTCCATGCTATGCCGGGATTGAAATTTATATCATGCATAGGGAACGAATCCTCAAATACATTCCAGAAAGCCACCTGCGTATATATCAGAGAAAGATATGTGTCCCACGGGAGTGAGGCGTTTGTCAGTCTGAACGCCACTGATACCTGAAACTTGGCATCTGAGTTATGCTTTGTCGGAGTTTCGGACAATGATGTACCCACAATGAAATAATTGTCTTTGTAAAAGCTGAAATATGGCGCGGTTTTCAATTCCCGGCGCATACTATCAGCCATCGACCCCCCTCCCGACGGTTCGACGGATATAAGCTGTCCGAAGCATCGTGGCGGAGCCATGATGATGACAAATACAAATGTTATAATCAAAACCGGTATCATTGTCAATTCTTGGTTTATCTCGGTTAGGGCGGGAAGCGTCACCCCCGAAACGGCATAGGTATTTCGGGGGTAACAGTGTCAGTAATAGCGTTCATGATAGATATATAATAATAGTCCTTTACTACCGTTGTCGAAACTGATGTTCCCTTCACGTGCAAGCCAGCCGATAGCGGCATAGATACACTCGCTTTCAAAATTTGTAACTTGTTTCAATTCCTCTATGGAGAGTTTACCTCTCTCGTTGAGTGCCCGCCATACAATGCCGGACCATATTCCTATAACATTTTTATCCATTTTATCCATAGGTCATTTTGTTTAATTGTTTTTTTGGAAACTTATCACTGCCCACACGCTTGCCAATGCACCATAGATACAGAGGGGGATGAACTGGGGGAGAAGCTGGTGGAACGTGCTTCCTTTGAGATAGATCTCACGCATCGCCGTTATGATGTAACGTAGCGGATTTAGACGTGTTGCTTCCTGCGCCCAGTGCGGCATGGAGGCGATTGGCGATATAAGTCCGCTTGTGAGAATAAATATCACGATGAAGAAGAACATCACGATGGCCGCCTGACGCATATTGTCGCTGTAATTGGAAATTGTCAGTCCGAGTGAGGATATGGTGAAGATATACACGATGTTGAACAGGAACACGAGCCACACAGACCCCGCAGGTGTCACGCCATGTATCTTCCATGCAAGGAGCATGGAGAAACCGACAATGAATATACCTACCGTCCAATAAGGTATCATCTTTGACAGAATGAACTCTATCCTTGATACAGGCGTGACATTTATCTGTTCTATTGTACCTCTTTCCTTCTCACCGACAACATTCAGTGCTGGAAGAAACCCGACAAGCAGTATAAGGGTCATCGCTATCAGAGCCGGAACCATATAGGGCTTATAGTCGAGAGCGGCATTAAATAAATACCGTGGCTCGACTGTCACTGGCCGACGTGCGACTGTTCCATTTTCATAGCCAAGTTCCTGAGCATACTGCATGACAATCTGGGTCAAGTATGAATTTCCAAGGCCACCTTTCATGCCATTTACTGCATTGACAGTTACCATAACATCTGCACCACCGGTACGGTATAGATTATGCTCAAATTCATTTTCGATGGTGACAATGAAATCGACACTGCCTTCCTGAAGCAAATCGTATGCTGTCTGATAGTTCGGGCAAGTCGCATATAAATTGAAAAATTCCGAAGCCTGCAATTTCTGTGTCAGACGACTTGAAAGCGTCGAGTGGTCGCAATCAATCACAGCGATATTAAGATTCTTGACTTCTTGTGTCGCTATGCGCGGCACAACATTCATCATGGCGATTGGCAGAAGAATGAACACAACAGGCAAAAGCCAGTTGCGGAACATCTGTTTGTATTCTTTTGCAAGAAGATATGGTAATGCTTTCATATACAATCTTTTTAAGTTTCAGGCAAGCCTTGTTTTGAAAAACCTCCATGCAAGCAACATAAATACAAGTCCTTCTATAGCAAGGGCGCGTATTTCTGTAGCCACATATTCTATACCTACACCTTCGACCATGATTTTACGCGAAGCGGATATGAACCATTTGGCCGGAACAATATTGGATACTACCTGTGCAGCAACTGGCATGGATTCAATGGCGAACACCATTCCAGAAAGATAAATGGTAGGAACTATCAGTAACAACGAGATAAGCATTGCCGCAAGCTGAGTATTTACAACTGTTGATATGAGCAGTCCGAGCATCAGCGATGTAAATATATAAATGACAGCGGTAATGACATACACCAGAAGGGAACCGGTCATCGGAACGTGCATCACGAAATAGGACAAGCAGAGAATTGTAGCCATGTCTATCAGGGATATAATCATGTACGGGACAAGTTTTGCCAAAACGATGTCAATGGAAGGCAATGGTGATGCAAGCAGAATTTCCATTGTTCCCATTTCCCGTTCCCGAACAATGGCTATAGAGGTCATCATACAGCAAATCAGCAAGATTACCATGCCGACAACACCCGGAACAAAATTGACTTCCGAACGCTGTTGCGGGTTATACAGCATTCTTGAATTTACCCGTATATTGAATTGCTGGCCGCCTTTTCCGGCTTGCGTCATCTGCTGGGCGAGTTCCTTTTGAAAACCAGCTACAACCTGTTGGGCGTATGCCACACGGACACTTGCCTGATTTGGTTCACTGCCGTCGGACAGGAGCTGTATCGAGGCATCCTGAGAGTGCATGATGCGGTTGGCAAATTCCGGCCCGAAAACCACAACGAGGTCAATTTCTCCCTTTTTGAAAAGTTCTGCTGCCTCTTCCTCGGTCTTGACTTCCCCTTTCCCTATAAAATAGTCGTTGGCATACAACCTTTGGGTTAGCTGTTCTGTGTACATGTCGCGGCTCTGGTCAAGCACTGCGACACGAATGTCTTTTACCTCATTCTTAATAACATAGCTGGGCAACATCACCATAATCTGTGGCATCACCAGCAATATCAGCAGAGAACGAGGGTCACGCAGGATATGTATAAATTCCTTGCGGACGAAACTTAGAAACTGTTTCATATCTCTTATCTTATTTAGTTTTTAATCCCCACGCTTGGCAGTTCGTGCCAGCGCATAGAATACATCGTACATGGAATTGCCGTGAAACTGTCGTTTCAACTGCGCAGGTGATCCGAGTGCGTCAATACGTCCGTCAACCATGATACTGACCCGGTCGCAATATTCGGCTTCATCCATATAGTGCGTTGTTACAAACACGGTGATGCCGTTGTCGGCAGCCCTGTATATAAGTTCCCAAAACTGACGGCGTGTCACAGGATCGACACCTCCTGTAGGCTCGTCAAGAAAAACGATACTTGGTTCGTGAAAGATAGCCAAAGAGAAGGCAAGTTTCTGTTTCCAGCCTAATGGCAAACTTTTTACCATCGTTTTTCGCTCGGCTTCAAAACCGAGTTCCTGTAACAGTTCCGTTATCTTATCCCGTACTTTTTTCCGGGGCATACTATAGATACCGCCGAAAAGCACAAGGTTTTCTTCCACCGTCAAATCATCATACAAGGAAAACTTCTGCGACATATATCCAATATGGCGTTTTACCTGCTCGTATTCTGTAGCCACATCATAACCTGCTACAGTAGCTGTTCCATCGCTTGGTTGTGAAAGCCCGCACAGCATACGCATGGCTGTTGTCTTTCCCGCACCGTTTGCACCGAGGAAACCGAAAATCTCGCCTTTTCGTACTTCAAAAGTCACATGGTCGGTAGCTGTGAAATTACCGAACTTTTTTGTAAGACCTTCCGCTTTGATTACAATTTCATCTGTCATGGATTACTATTTTTGAAGGTTCATAAAACAATCCTCGGTTGTAGGCTTGACAGCCTCAATCACGATATTATGATGCCCAATAACGACAAGTTGCTCCCGAAGCGACTCTATTGTTAGCACCGACGAATCAACGGTTGCATGGTGGTTCTCGCCGAAAGCAAAGGCCGTATTTACTCCTGTAATACCGCGAAGGTCAGTAAGGAGACGGTGCATCTTGTCGGAGCGCACTGCCCAGAGGGTACGGGTGTATGCCCTGATGATGTTTTCTGGTGTGTCGATAGTCAGAAGCTGCCCTTCTTGAATGAATGCTATACGATCGCACTGCACCGCTTCGTCCATATAAGGGGTAGAAACGACTATGCTCAGTTTGAAATTCTTTTTCAGTTTCTGCAACATCTCCCAAAATTCCTTACGGCTCACTGGATCAACTCCGGTTGTCGGCTCGTCAAGGAAAAGCACATGGGGAGCGTGTATCAGGGCGCACGAAAGCGCAAGTTTCTGCTTCATGCCCCCTGATAATTTACCGGCCTTGCGTTTCTTGAACGGTTCTATCTGACGGTATATATCCTCTACCAAGTGGTAGTTTTCTTCTATTGTGGTGTTGAATACAGTAGCAAAGAACGACAAATTTTCCTCTACCGTCAGATCCTGATACAGAGAAAACCGGCCCGGCATATAACCGATGTGTTGTCGTATCTTCTTGTAATCCTTCACTACATCCATGCCATCGACCACGGCTGTGCCGGAATCTGCAAGGAGAAGGGTCGTGAGAACACGGAACAGAGAGGTCTTTCCAGCTCCATCAGGACCTATCAGCCCGAATATCTCGCCTTCTCCGACATCGAAGGACACACCTTTCAGAGCTTGTACCCTTCCTTTGCCGTATGACATTTTGAGGTTTTCCACACTTACTATTGCCATAACCATCCGGATTTATAGTTTTACATCCCCATACATTCCCCGTTTGATAAGTCCGTCGTTCCGAACTGTTATCTTTATGGCATATACAAGATTCGAGCGTTCATCACGGGTCTGGATTGTCTTGGGGGTAAATTCAGCCTCACTGCTTATCCATGAAACCGTACCTTCATACTCCTTGCGCCCGTCTGTGCCCTGATCGGCATAGACTTTTACCTTCTGCCCGATTTTAAGTCCTGTTAACAGGTCAGCGGTAATATAGGCCCTCAGTTTCATGTCCGACACATCGGCGACTTTGAACAATGCGCGACCCGGCACAGCAAACTCTCCAGCTTCCGCATATTTCGACAGAATAACACCGTCGATTGGCGACGTTATCACAGCCTGTTGCATCATATCGTCCACCTGTCCTATCTGTGCGTCAAAACCGGCAGATTGCCCGTCGATGCTCTGGTTGGCTGTGGATACCTGTTCGTTTGTGGCTGCAAGCTGTTTCTGCAAAGTAGCGATCTGATAGCCTATATCATCGACTTGTTTCTGAGTGGCTGCACCATCTTTGAGCAAAGCCTTAAAACGAGTTTGTTCCGACTGGAGATTGGCTATCTGCTGACGCAGGGAGGCTACCTGCTGGGCGGTATTCAGTTTGCGACTTGTAGCGGCATCTTTTCCGGCATAGAGTTGTTGCTTTTTCAACACGAGCTGTGTCATATCAAGTTCACCAAGATGCTGGTTCGCTTTCACTGTTTGTCCTTCTTCCACGTTTAGAGACTTGATTTCTCCCGTTCCTCTGGCTGATACAATGACTTCGGTCGTTTCAAACACTCCTGATGCATCATAATCAACATCTTTGTTTCCACAGGCAGTGAGCATCATTGCTGAAACTGCCGACATAAGGATTATTGACTTTTTCATATCTGTTGTTATTTAATTGTTCGTAGTGTATTTCAAGTCGTAGCTTTCTTTCAGCATGAGTATAGTATGAGTTGAAAGGTCTATGCGTGACTGGTTCTCGCGAGTTATTTCCTGCAAGAGATTGTTAGTATCAATGATGCCATGTTCAAGTCGTGATTCCGCAGACTGGCGAACATCGCTGCGCAGGGCTACAATCTCATGGTCATCCGTTATCATTTGTCGGTATTTGGCTATACCATCGGTTTGTTGTATTTCGAGCAAATGATTGTTGAAGAGGAATGTTTCGCGGGCAGATTCAACTAAACCTCGGCGGGTGTTGAGTTTTGAACGGTCATTTTTCCTGGTGTATAAGGCTCCGATATTCCACGACAGCCTTACACCTATCATTCCGTTAAGTTTCCAGTCGCGGTTGAACATCGCATCAAACTGGTCATATCCCGGATAACCGTAATAGCCCTGTGCAAAGACGCTCAGTTTCGGGAGTAATCGGGCGTTTAACAAACTTTCCTGAGCATTGGCCAGTTCAATTTGCGTGTCAAAAAGATGAAGTTCCGGACGGTTGTTACTTTGTGTCGGCACTATTACATCCTGCGGCATTGCAAGCTCTGTAATTTCTTTGCCAATGAACACTGCCAACATATCCATGAGGCTTTTTTTTGAAGATGCCAGTTCTGTCGCCTGTTGTTCCGCTTTCAGTTTTTCCGCCCTAACTACATTGACATCGCTTTGCATGGCTATACCATTGGAAAGCATGGAATTAAGTTTGTCCAGATTGGACTGAAGAAGTGTCTGCAAATCCTTGTTCAACTGTATTTTCTCATCAAGAAGAAGGATTCCGAAATAGATGTCGTTCACTCTCTGACGGATTGTATAGAGGTCAGTTGTTGTTTGAGCGGTCTGCACTTCGCCTTCAAGATGCGCTACATTCTTTTGACCGCTGATAAGTCCGCCGTCATAAATTGTCTGATTAAGGTCAATCCCGATGCGGTATTGGTCTTTTCTCAATCCTTTTACATCGAATCCCTGTTGCCCGAGCATTGTCTGTAAGGGATCGGGAAGCGTCATTACATCGCTCTGGTATGTAGCTTGGGCCATTGCCGAAACCTGCGGAAGCCATCCTTTTGAGATGTTGCTCACCGTGTAGTCGGTGGTCTGCCTTATCAGGTCATACTGTTTTATGAGCGGATAATTCTCTTGGGCCAACTGCTGACATTCATCCAGCGTGACCGTCTGTGCCTGTACCAATATCGGTGAGAGCATCAGAATGAAAAATGCTGTGATTTGCCTCATATTTGTTTATGTTTTAGTTTCACACTGCAAAATTAAGGTGGCTTGCCGAGGTTCTTATGTCAAAATCCGTACAATAATTCTTGAAATTGTACGATTGAGCATTTTTCTGTTGAATTATTCAAATTATTATATTTATATTTGCTGAAAACAATACAAATATCATAATGAAGTCAAGCGTATTAAATGATTTTTCATTGCAGACAACCGATTTCAGTAGTCTTGAAAACCTGCCAAATCTGGCTTTTGTGAATGAGTATTTCGGTATGGTACTGAATATCGGACCATACCGCAACAATTTCATACGGATCGGACATCCTTACCGTTTTGTGGAAGGCCGTATACTGTGGGTCACGGAGGGGAATGCCGATTTTGAACTGACACTGGAGGAATATCACATCGAGAAAGGCGATATTATATTGCTGGCTCCTGAAACTATAATGGAACTGAAATCATGCAGTGACGCTTTCACAATGATGGGCATTATATATAAGGAGAACATACCGGTAGGTAAAAACCTTATTATCCATGCCGGGAAAAATGATTGGCACGAAACAGTCAGACTTGCAAATATCTTGTGGGATATTGCAAGGCACACTCCGTTCCGGCGCGAAACGGTAAGCCATATAGTATCGTCCATAATAAGCGACATACAGGATATAAACCGCGCTGAACTGGAGCAGATTCCCAAGAAAAGAAAGACCCGTCAGGAACAGGTGTTCAGCAAATTCAAGAAACTTGTAAACGAACATTGTTGCCGACACAGGACAATCCCGTTCTATGCCGATGAACTTGCCCTTACACCACACTATCTGTCAAGTCTGATAACTAAGATAAGCGGTCAGAGTGTAATGTACTGGATTAATCGGGCCACACTCATCCAAGCCAAAGTTCTGTTGAAGAACAAGGACATACTTGTCAGCGAAGTTGCCGACCGCCTGAACTTCCCCAGCCAGTCCGCTTTCGGTTTTTTCTTCAAACGCGAAACAGGTATGACCCCCAGCGAATACCAAAAAGCGGATTGAAATTTAAAATAAAAAGAGGTTCCGAAATTAACCAGAACTTGAAGACAAGTTGTGAATTGAAATAGCGAAAGAGCCGTATCTTTCTATAACATATAGTTTTATACGGCTCTTCCTGTATGCAAAGTTAATAATTATGTTGAAGATTTAGTCCTCTAATATTGAACTTTCGTAAGACACCATTATAATTCACAGTTTCATCCCTTTCGGTCGGCTTTCATCTTTAAAACCGAACTCCGGACGTCCGATGATGACACGGTCGGCAATGAAGTTGCCTGACGGACTGCGAATCTGCGGTGCATCTTCGGTGTGCTGTGGCGGCACGTTCCGTACACCTTCCGAAACAGGCTTGACCTCCTGCCCGTCGCTCTCCTTTTCGGCGGCTTCCGGCACGGGCGGTGCAAGTTCCAGCTGGATCTTGCGGTCAAGCGCGGCAAGCTCGGACTTCAGCTGTTTCAGTTCATCCTCTTTCTTCCACACCTTGCCGGCTATCTCCTGCAACTGCGGAACCTCCTTTTCCAGCACCTCGTTCTTCGCCTTATACTGGTCGATGATGGACGGAATCCTCTCTAATGCGTTCAGGAAATTACGTGCGGCGGCTACTGGATCAGCCATCGCCAGATGCCCGTTGTTGTAGGTGTACTTGTAGTTTCCCTCCACCACGAAACGGTTGTCGGTAAACTCCAGCCCCTCTTTGAGTATCCTCTCGCTGACTACCTTTATCGGAAAACCGTAAAGTTCCCCGACTGGCTTGTACAAACCGCCCGTCGTGGCGTTCTTGGCTATCTCCTGCAAACGCTTTCCGATAACCTTTTCATCGGTAGAATCCACGCCGTCCACCTTGACCGCATTCAGGCGGTTGCCATCCTTATCAGTCTGCACAACATAAAGAAAACGGTTCCAGTCCTCCGTCATGGCTTCGATGACAGCCGTGTTGTTACGCAGTTCCCCCGTCTTGGCTTCCAGCTTGAACTCCGAATCGCGCCTGCCCTTGTTGAACGACTTGCGTTCCCCTTCAAGCGAGGCGATACGCTTTTCCAGTTTCGCCTTGTCCAAAAGGTCGGTATTACCTGAGAGCAACGCCATGTACTCCGAGAAGTTCATGCCCGATTTCTCGTCCATAGCCCCCTCGTCGATGGTACGCGCGCCCATCGCCCCGCTTTTGAGCTGCGAGATGAACGTCTGCTTGCAGTGCAGCAGGTTGAACTTGTAGCTGTCCAGCGACTTTTCCACAGCGTAGATGATGACATCCACGTTGTTCCCCGCAAAATGCTTGGCAATCTCGTTGCCCGCCCTAACTCCGCGTCCGTCACGCTGTTGCAGGTCAGACGGCCGCCACGGTGTGTCAAGGTGATGAATGGCGACACACCGTTTCTGCGCGTTCACGCCCGTTCCGAGCATGGAGGTGGAGCCGAACAGCACACGCACCGTTCCGGCGTTCATGGCGTCTATCACCGCCTTGCGAGCCTTGTCCGTCTTGCACTCCTGAATGAAGCGCACCTCGCTTGCCGGTATGCCGTAGTCCTCCGTCAGCTTCCGCTTTATCTCGCTGTACACGTTCCATCCGTCACCCGGCTGGTACGTCCCCAGATCCGAGAACACGAACTGCGTGCCTTTCTGCGCGTCATACCTGTGGTAATACTCCGCAATCGTCTTGGCGCAGTGCGAAGCCTTGTTGTCGGGGTGGTCCTCATAATGCGGGTCTATCATGCGCATATCGAGAGCCATCTTGCGGGCGTAGTCGGTGGCGATAAGCATCTTCGCCTTCTCCTCCGTTTCCGACAGCGGAAGTCTGCCGAGCAGCGTGGCGTCGCCCGTCTTGGCGAACTGCATCAGCTTTTGGATGAAGTCCTCCTGCTCCGGCGTGGGCGGTATATGGTGCAGTATCTCGTTCTTGTGCGGACGGTCCACGCCCACGTCCTCCGCCGTGCGGTAGTCGGTTATCTCGTTGTAGAAGGCGGCAAGCTCAGGCACTTTGATGAAGTAGCGGAAACGCTCCTTCTGCACGATGTTGTTCGTCACGTTGAACTCGAAATCGGTCGTCTTCTTGGCGAAGATAGCCGCCCACGCATCGAAACAGCGGATGTCCTGCCGTTCCAGCTCCTTCGGGCGCAGATACTTGAAGAGCAGGTACAGCTCCGTCAGCGAGTTGCTGATGGTCGTGCCGGAGAGGAACGTAGCCCCCAAGTCCTTGCCCGTGCGCTCCTGTATGGTGCGGATGGCAAAGAGCATGTTCAGGGCTTTCTGGCTTCCTTCCGAGTTACCCAAACCCGCCACACGGTCGTGCCGCGTGTTGAAAGTCAGGTTCTTGAATTGATGGCTCTCGTCAATAAATATGTGGTCGATGCCCATCTGCTTGAAGTCCACCACATCATCCGTGCGCGATTGGATGGCGTGTTCCACCTTCTCCAGCTTCGCCACAAGGTTGTGCTTGCGCTTCTCCAGCCCTTTCAGCATCGCCCTCGACACGTTCTTGCCCTGCTGCCGCAGCACTTCGAGGTTTTCCTCCACCGTGTCAAGCTCCGCTTGCAGGATGCGCTGCTGCAACTCCGGCGACTGCGGTATCTTGCCGAACTGGTCGTGCGACATGATGACGCAATCGTAGTCGTTGTTCTTGATGTTGTTGAAGAAACGCACGCGGTTGGCGGTCGAGAAATCCTTCTCCGAGGCATAGAGAATCCGCGCGTTCGGATATGCCGCCTGATAGGTGGCTGCAATCTCCGCGACATTGGCTTTCAGCCCGATAATCATCGGCTTGTGCGCCAGGTTCAGACGCTTCATTTCGTGCGCCGCGATGCACATTATCAGTGTTTTACCGGTTCCCACCTCGTGGTCACAGATCCCGCCGCCGTTCTGTTTGAGCATCCAGACACAATCCTTCTGCGACGGATATACGCTCCTGATTCCCCGGCTTGCCAGCCCTTTGAGGTTGAGGTCAGGAAAAGTCTGGTGCGAGCCGTCATACTTCGGGCGCACGAAACAGTTGAACTTGCGGTTGTACATCGTCGTCAGCCGTTCCTTGAACTGCGGCGACTGCTCTTCCAGCCATTCGGAGAAACCGTTGCGGATTTCGTCGATTTTGGCGTTGGCGAGCTGTATGCCCTCGCTGTCGCGCACCTTGATGTCGTTGCCATGCTCGTCCTTGCCGATGGATTTCATCATGTCGGGACAGGTGTTGTGCAGGGCGTGCTTCAACAGGCTCATACCGTCATAACTGCGGTAGTAACCCTTTACACAGAACTCATCCCATATCTTGAAATTCTTATGGCTGCACGCCACCGAAAACTCGTCCATGCTTGCGGAGTAGGCGATTTTCACGTCCGTGTCGAACAGATGGCTCATATAGGCGGCGTACACGCCCGTCGGAATCCAGCGTTCACCGAAATTGAAGTCCAAATCCTCAAAGGCGATACGCTGCGGTTCGGCTTCTTTCAAAGCCTCCAAAGCCTGTTTCACTTCCGGTAATCTCTCGCTTTCGGGATTGCCGTCTATCCATGCCTCTATACGCTCCGCCTTCTCTATCACGTTTCCCGCGATGAAGCGGTCTTTGATCTCGTAACCGGTTACGAGCGGGTTGTAGAAGATACGTCCTTTGAGGGCATTGAGCAGTTCCTCTTCCGTACTGTCTGTTATCCCTCGCATATAGTCGAGATTGACCGTACCGTACTTGTTGAGCGATGCGGACAAGGCTTCTTCGGGAGAACCGACGTTGGCGTGGGTCTCCACCGAGAAGGAAACGGGACGGTCGAAGATGTCCGCCTTGACGAACTTGCCGTCCTCTGCACGTTCCAGCGAAAGGATGTCGCGCCCTCCGGCATCCATCATCACCAGTTTTACGTTCTGTTTGGCATTGAGGTTGCCATAACGCATGACAAACTCGTCGTAACAGGTGTTCAGGTGTTCACGCCAAGGTACATTTTCTTCGCGCCTGTTCGATTCATAGCGGTACAACCGCTCGTATGCGTCACGGAGCGATACATACAGCAACGCTTTCTCTTTCTGATAACCGGTTAGTCCAAGCGGCTGGAAGGTTGCACCGTAGGGAGTAATGTCCTTCAGATAACCGATGTCGCGTGCCCTGTTTGCCACCAGCGAACCTTCACGCAGGTGCATTTCCGGCGTGCGGTGATAGGGACGCGGCGTAAGGTCGGGTACTTCCTCCTTCGGCTTTTCCGTTTCAAATTCAGGGAATAGTGAAGTGGTTGCTTGCTCACTTGGGCTATTGTCCGTAACAGGAACGGGAGTTGCTTCCGGCTGTGCTTCGGGTTGTTGTGCTGCTTCCTTTTGCTCCGGTCTGTTATCCGACGAAGGCACAAAGGCAGGATTTAGCGTGTCCTTGACACCCGACTTTTTCAGTTGTTCCTGTCTGTGCCGTTCCGCTTCAAGCCGTAGAGCCTTGCGCCGTTCCGGTGTCAGGCTCATCATTGTTTCATAGAAGCCGTTAATGGGCGGATTGGTTTCCCAGTCCAAAGTGGCATAAATATCTTCTGGGTCGCCTTGCTTCCCGACATTTTCCGGCTTTGCCTCCTTGCTTTCGGTTGCAGGCTTGACGGATTCAACAGGAGGTGCAGCCATAACCTGCGGCTTCGGTTTGGATGGTACACGCTTTGCCTTGTTTTCCTTTTTGGTTGCCTTTTTCTTTTTGGCAGGTTCTTCTATGGGCATACCCCAAAGGTCAAGCAGAGTGAGCTGAACGGCATTTGAATGATTCGTCTGGCGTGGCTCAATCTCCGGCTTCTCGTCTATGGGGTGAGCTTTCGGTTTCTCCGCTTCTGTGATAAAAACATTAGCGGTAGAAGTCACCGCTTCTATTTTAGGAGCCGGCCGTACTTCCTCAGGTGTACTTTTATCCGTACTTTCCGTTTGCGTCGGATGCAGGCTGTGTTTTTCGTAGAGTTCCCTGTTGAGTTGGTGCAGTTCTATTTTCAGATGTTCCCGTAAGTCTTCCGCCAGTTGTACGGTATCGCCTCTGTGCATGAGCTTATAGGCAGGCTTTCCGTAAGGGTCGGTACTTTTGGTTAAATCTGTGTGGGAAAGCGAACCGATGCTCCATACATACCCATTTACGGAAGTGCCGATAGGGGTCTGTTCTGTTTGCACAAAAAGTTTCTCATTATAATACAGTTCCTCGTTCTTTCCGCTGTTCTTTTGCAGGATAATCAAATCACTGCCCACCTCCGTACCCGCATTTTCCGTAAAGAGGTTGTTCGGCAGACGGGCAACGCCCACCAGATTGGCGTGGTTCATCATATACTCGCGTATGGGCGCATTGGTCGGGGCATCCAACACCCCCTGCGAGGTAATGAACGCCACGATTCCGCCTTCACGCACCGCATCAAGGCTTTTCAGAAAGAAATAGTTGTGTATCGTCTTGGATGCCGACCGTCTTGCCACGTCATGACTGTTGGTAAATTCCGGGTCGAACACCGCCACATCACCAAAGGGGATATTGGATATAGCCAGATCAAAATGGTTCATGAACGGCTTTTCAATTTTCTCGTACCCCTGTATCCTTACTTTCTGGTCGGGATGCAGGTGTCCCAATATCTTGCCCGTCATCAGGTCTTTCTCAAAAGCCATGATGTCCGCGTCCGGCTTGTTCTCTAATACGGCATCCACAAATGCGCCAACACCTGCCGACGGTTCCAATACCCGGTCGGGGCGTATGCCGTGTTCATGCAGCACGTCCGCAATAGTGCCTGTTATCTCCGGCGGTGTATAGAAAGCGGTCAGGACGGATTGCTTCATGGCATCCATATACCGCTTATACTCCGTATCGTCTTTTGTATTCTCCCGTAGTAACTTGTGCAGTTCCACGGTCGGGGCAAACAGTTCGAGGTCGGATTTCGCCCAATGGACGGCATCCGTCAGTTCCTTTGCTGGGTTCAGTATGCACTTCAGTCCACCGAAACCGCAATAACGCTCCAACAAGAGCCTTTCGCGTGCGGTGGGGGTGCGTTGTTCCCTGTCAAGGACGAATGCCGTCCGTATCGCCTCAATGTTGTCCCGCAACTTTTGTTTGCGGTTAAACGCCATATTCCTCTATATAAAGGACGACAGCCCCCGTCAGCTCCGTATAGAGCAGGTCATAATCGGGCGACAGGGCGAAATTGTCATCCGAAAGGTCATAAATGGAGAATACGTTTCCGACAAGCGGCAGCAGTTTTCGGGTAAAGGATTCACGCTCCGCTTCCGGCACTTCGTTGGCAAACTCGTTCTCTACGACTTCGCGCAGGATGGCGTACTTGGAGTAGCGAAGCCCCTCCGTCAGCGTGCGCATAGCCAGTTCCTGCGCACCTGCGGCGGGATAGCCTTCGAGTATTGCCCGTTCATACGTTCCGGCGGCACGGTCGGCGCGTTCACGGATGAAGG
>NZ_JABKKE010000031.1 GCF_013166575.1 Xylanibacter rodentium | reverse complement strand
CCTCGGGCAGGCACATCCATATTGCATCTGCGGTTTTCATGCCACAAATTTAACACTTTTCTCAAAATTCATGCACCGTGCTTTCGGCTTGACCCCTTAGACCTTCGTAACGCTAACTAAAACATAAAAATGGATAAGCACAAGATAGTCCTCGAATATCCTTTGCAAACAAAATCGGAAAATATCGTATGGCAGCTGATAGGTACGGCTGAAGGACTCGGCAAATGGATAGCCGACTATGTGACAAGGGATGGGGACACTATGACTTTCACTTGGGGAGAAGTGTGGACACACAACGACACAAAGGTGGCACTAATCTTAGACATACAGCCCAACCGATACATCAGAATGAAATGGGACTATATAGAACATGAAGACGCATACTGGGAAATTCGAATAGAAAAGAGCGATTTCACAGGCCACCTTGCATTGATAATAACCGACTTTGCCGACGACGGTGACAAGGATTATCTGCAAAACCTATGGAACGACAATATGAAGCGCCTCCACGAGATAAGCGGTTTCTGAACCAAAGCCGCACCTCCGTCCAATATCATTGCCGGGTAAATGCTGTAGTTCTTCCTATACGCACTATAGCTGCACACAAATATCTTTACTTTAACATATGTTAAGCGGTGTCTGCGTGCCTTTTTTCTCCCTACGTCTCTAAAACACCCTTTTTTGTTCCAAAAGGGATGCGCTGATTATCAGCGCATTACACCAGCATCCGTTTGTAAGAAAAGCAGAGAGGGCCTTATAACCTTGCAATAAGGGCCTCCCGACACTGCGACGACGGCCTTATTGCAATGCGAAACGGCCGTTACGGGAATGTCGGGAGGCCCTTACGGCAAAATTTTCACACCCAAACTGCATGTAAAGAAAGCAGAGACACCCTCACGGCTTTTCTATTTCAACAAAAAATAAAATGCTTTTTTTCAGAATAATAAGGACATTAAGACATGTCTTTTCGACAAAACAGATACTCGGCAGGATTCCATACCGCGTTTTCTCGCCATGGAAGAGATGAAACAACTTTTCCACCTGATCATTTGGCTTGCACGGTTGTCTCCGGCAGGGTGGTACAAAGTTAAGTATACATTATGCAATAAAGATAAGTTAGTCAACAGTATTAAACTAGAACGCGCACCAACGGGGCAATAAGCACATAGCCCCGTTGGGGCGCATCCATCCGGGGTGCATCTCCAGAGTCATATCCGGGGCGCATCCATCCAAAGCGCATCCATCCTATGTCCGGATGATAATGTAGTTTAATTTTGTTGGCTAACTTAAAAAACTAATGGGTATTATTATCATGATTAGAGTTTATTGAGAATCGCTGATTTCTGTCATCAATATTGTACAAACTATAAATACGCTTACCAACATTGTATGTCTGTGAATGGTCCTCAAAGCGGATGCACCGGTGTGCATCCCTACAAATGTATGAAACCGATGTGTATTCGCAGAATCGTTACGACCAATGAAGCCATATACTAAAAAAACACAAAAAACATACGCTCTCTGACATTTTTATACTAATTTTGCAAACCGAAACGCCTTTACAGGCATCACCTTATATAATGTTTCGCATTAAGAAATTAGACATATTCATCGTAAAGCAGTTCGGACTGTTGTTCGTGGGCACATTCTTCATCTGCCAGTTCGTGCTGATGATGCAATTCCTATGGCGTTATGTCGACGAATTGATAGGCAAAGGACTGTCGATGGAAGTGTTGGCACAATTCTTCTGGTACATGGGCCTCATGCTCATACCGCAGGCTCTGCCCCTCGCAATATTATTGTCATCGCTCATCTCATTCGGCAATCTGGGCGAAAGTTCCGAACTCACCGCCATCAAAGCCGCAGGCATATCGCTAATACAGACATGCCGCTCACTCATAGTATCGGTCGTGCTGATAGCCTGCTGCTCATATTTCTTTCAAGACGTAATAGGTCCCGAGGCCAACAAGTCGTTCCGCCAGCTCCTCCTGTCGATGAAACAGAAAAGCCCCGAACTCGAGATTCCCGAAGGCATATTCTACGACGGCATACCGGGCAGCAACATCTACGTACAGAAGAAGGACCTCAAGACAGGCATGCTCTACGGAGTGATGATATACAGAATGAACGGCGGCTACGAAGACGCAGCGATAATACTTGCCGACTCAGGCATGATGCAATCGACCGAAGAGAAGAAACACCTGTTGCTCACGCTGCACAGCGGAGAATGGTTTGAAAACATGAGGTCGCAGGACATGGCCGGCAGCGCCAGTGTGCCCTACCGACGTGAAACATTCGCTACCAAACGGATAGTGCTCGACTTCGACGGAGGATTCAACATGGCCGATGCCGCAGGAATATCGTCAAGCGCACAGGCAAAAAGCATGAAGAGAATACTGCACGACCTTGACTCTATCCGTATCTACAACGACAGTGTGGGACATGCTTTCTACAACGATGCCAAAAACACAACCTTCTTCATACCGCAGCCGCATACGGCTGAAGACTCCGTGAAACTGGCCAAGGCCATTGCCGATGACAAGACCGAACTCGACTCGATATTCCAAAAGATGAGTATCGACGACAAGCAGGCTGTAGTAAAGGAAGCCATGAACACCGTCAGAATGAAGACATCGGAAATGGAAATGAAGGGCGACTATTCGTTCGACCTCAACAAAAACGTGCGCACACACCAGATAGAAGCCATCAACAAGATCACACTCTCGCTATCCTGCATCATCTTCTTCTTTATCGGCGCACCGCTCGGCGCCATCATACGCAAGGGCGGCCTGGGACTGCCGGTAATAATATCGGTACTGGTGTTTATCATATATTATATCTTCGAGAACTCCGGCATGCGAATGGCACGTAACGACATATGGACGGTATGGTTCGGAAAACTGATATCCACCGCCGTGCTCACGCCAGTTGCAGTGTTCTTCACCTACAAAGCCAACAACGATTCGGTGGTGTTCAATGCCGACCTGTATATCAATATGATACACACTATATTCGGCATACGCACAAAACGCAACATATCGAAGAAGGAAGTTATAATAAACGACCCTGACTACACTGTCGACGCCACACGACTGGAAGAAATCAGCAACAAGGTAGCCCGGTATTCCGCAGAACACAATCTGCTTAAGGCGCCCAACCCGATAAGAGTGTTCTTCCACGAAGGCGACGACCAACAGATAAAAAACATCAATGCCGAATTGGAAGAGGTGATAGAGGACTTGTCCAACACGAAAGACAATGTCATCCTGAACGAACTCAACAACTATCCCGTCATGGCCACGCATGCACACACAAGACCGTTCCGCAACAAGTGGCTCAACGTTGCCACAGGCATAACAATACCGTTGGGCATCTTCTTCTATCTGCGAATGTGCCGTTTCCGTCTCCGCCTCATGCGTGATCTGAAAGCCGTGCTGCGCACCAACAGCGCCATAAAGGAAAGAATAGGGAAGATGGAGGCACAGGCCGATCCATCCACCGGCAAAAACAGCAAAATCAACTAAAACCAACGATATGCCCCAATCCAAATTAAGCAAAATAGAAGATGCCATCGCCGATTTCAGAGAAGGCAAGTTTGTCATTGTTGTCGATGATGAAGACCGCGAGAACGAGGGCGACCTCATCATCGCAGCCGAAATGATAACTCCTGAGAAGGTCAATTTCATGCTCAAGCATGCCCGCGGAGTGCTCTGCGCACCGGTTACACTGTCGCGATGCGCCGAACTCGACCTGCCACACCAGGTGGCGGACAACACATCGGTGCTCGGCACACCGTTTACCGTAACAATAGACAAGCTGGAAGGATGCACCACCGGAGTGTCAGCCGCTGACCGTGCCGCCACCATCAAGGCACTGGCCGACCCGACCTCGACCCCGCACACTTTCGGACGCCCGGGACACATCAACCCGCTTTATGCACAAGACAACGGAGTTCTGCGCCGCAGCGGACATACCGAGGCAAGCATCGACCTCTGCAAAATGGCCGGGCTGTACCCCGCCGCCGCACTGATGGAGATAATGAACGACGACGGCACTATGGCACGTATGCCTGAGCTGCAAAAAATGGCAGAAGAGTATGACCTGAAAATCATATCCATAAAAGACATGATAGCCTACCGACTGGAACGCGAGTCGCTCATCGAAGTGGGAAACAAGGTGGACATGCCCACACGATACGGGCATTTCAAGCTCATACCGTTCCGGCAGATAAGCAACGGACTTGAACATATGGCCTTGATAAAGGGCGAATGGACCGAAGACGAACCGGTGCTTGTACGCGTACACTCATCGTGCGCCACAGGCGACATCCTCGGCAGCATGCGCTGCGACTGCGGCGAGCAGCTGCACAAAGCAATGGAAATGATTGAAAAAGAAGGAAAAGGCGTCGTCATATACATGCAACAGGAAGGCCGCGGAATAGGACTGATGAACAAGATTGCCGCATACAAGTTGCAGGAAGAGGGCTACGACACCGTTGACGCAAACATACATCTGGGCTTCAAGCCCGACGAACGCGACTACGGCTGCGGAGCACAAATGTTGCGCAAGCTCGGCATACACAAGATGCGACTGATGACAAACAATCCCGTAAAACGTGTCGGACTCGAGGCATATGGCATTGAGATTGTAGAGAATGTACCTATCGAAGTGACACCCAACAAATACGATTTCCGCTATCTGCAAACAAAAAAAGACCGCATGGGGCACACGTTGCACCTTTAAACGGGCAGCACAATGTTTAAGTAAAAGTTAAAAATTGACAGATTTCTTTCTAAAAACAGAATAAAATACTTAATTTTGCAGTTGTTATAATACAATAATACATCAAATATGGCACAACTATCAGACCGCTTGCAAAGGCTTGCGCCTTCAGCAACATTGGCTATGTCGCAGAAAAGCTCGGAAATGAAAGCCAATGGCATAGACGTAATCAACATGAGCGTCGGAGAACCGGATTTCAACACTCCCGAGCATATCAAGGAGGCTGCAAAGAAAGCTGTGGACGAGAACTACTCAAGATATTCGCCCGTACCGGGATATTCAGATCTGCGCACTGCCATTGCCGAAAAACTGAAAAAGGAAAACAATCTCGACTATACCACAAATGAGATTCTCGTGTCAAACGGGGCAAAGCAAAGCGTGTGCAACACACTGATGGCACTTGTCAACGATGGCGACGAGGTGATAATCCCGGCACCGTATTGGGTGTCCTACCCACAAATGGTAAAACTGGCCGGAGGCACCCCCGTAATAGTGGAGGCAGGATTCGAACAGAACTTCAAGATGACTCCCGGACAACTCGAGGACGCCATCACGCCAAAGACAAAAATGATAATACTCTGCTCGCCGAGCAACCCCACGGGAAGCGTATACTCATGCAAGGAATTGGCAGGATTGGCTGAAGTGATAAAGAGCCATGAAGATCTGTTTGTACTGGCCGACGAGATATACGAGCACATCAACTATGTGGGACGGCACGAAAGCATAGCCCAGTTCCCCGGAATGAAAGAACGCACCATTATCGTAAACGGAGTGTCAAAGGCTTATGCCATGACCGGATGGCGAATAGGATACATCGCCGCACCGGAGTGGATAGTAAAGGGATGCAACAAGCTGCAGGGACAGTATACCAGCGGTCCATGCTCGGTAAGCCAGAAAGCGGCCGAATTTGCATATACGGCAAGCCAGGAATGTGTGGAGGAGATGCGAAAGGCTTTCGAGCGCCGTCGCGACCTCATCGTCAAACTCGCCAAAGACATTCCGGGACTTGAGGTCAACGTACCAGAAGGAGCTTTCTACCTTTTCCCGAAATGCAGCAGTTTCTACGGAAAGACAGATGGGGAAACCGTGATAAAAAGTTCGTCAGACCTCGCAATGTATCTGCTCGAAAAAGGCCATGTGGCCACTGTAGGAGGTGACGCTTTCGGCGATCCGGACTGCTTCCGAATGAGCTACGCCACAAGCGACGAGAACATCGTGGAGGCTATGCGAAGAATCAAGGAGACACTCGGACAGCTGAAATAAAACCGGTGCTTCGGGTAAATATTAAGGTTAAAAGATGCTAAACGGCTTCATTGTCCGCTATAAATTACTACCTTTGCGGATAGATTAAGATAAAACAGCATCTAAAACAATCATTTATCAAGCACATTCGCACATATCAAGACTTTACAATAATAACTTAAATTTATAATAACTAAAAAATTAAAAAAACAAATTATGGCAACAACAACAAAGGCTGCAGCCCCAGCCAAAAAATCATCGGGCTTTGGAGGAGTTAAGGACGCATGGATTATCATGGCTATCTGCTGTGTAATTGCTTACTGCTTCTATTTCTTCGTACTCGGTAATCCTGACAACTTCGTAGGAGGAGACCCTAAAGGTCATCCACTGCCCGGAAACCTTATGGGTACTGTATATAAAGGAGGTGTCGTTGTAGGTGTGATCCTGACATTGCTTCTCTCTGTTATCTGCCTCGGTGTTGAGCGCTTCTTCGCTCTGAAGAGTGCATTCGGAACAATGAACCTTGCCAAGTTCACAGCACAGGTTAAGGCTGCCATCAAGGCCGGTAAATTCGACGAGGCCCAGTTGCTTTGCAACAAAATGAAGGGTTCGGTAGCAAACGTGGTTTCTGCTTCACTCGCTGCATACAAGGACGTTGAGACAAACCACACGATGAAGAAGGCTCAGAAGATTGCCAAGATTCAGCAGGCTCACGAAGAGGCTACCCAGCTTGAGATGCCTACTCTGCAGATGAACCTCCCCATCATCGCAACAATCGTTACACTGGGTACTCTTACCGCTCTGTTCGGTACTGTGTTGGGTATGATCGGTTCGTTCCAAGCTCTGTCTGCTGGTGGTGGTGCTGACTCTGCAGCCCTGTCTGCCGGTATTTCCGAGGCCCTCGTGAACACGGCTTCCGGTATTTTGACATCTTGGTTCGCTGTAGTTATCTACAACTACTTCACAAACAAGATCGACAAACTTACATATGCACTCGATGAGGTTGGTTACACAATAGCAACGACATACGACGTTAACCACACAGACGAGGTGTAATTGTTTTACCTTTTAATTAATCTATAATAATGGGTAAAATAAAAATAGAGAAGAAAGACATCTGGATAGACATGACCCCTATGTCTGACGTGATGACGCTGCTTCTGTGCTTCTTTATGTTGACATCAACATTCTTGCAGCCGGAACCGGTAAAGGTCAACACGCCAAACTCGGTGTCGGAAGTCAAGGTTCCGGAAAAGGATGTATTGAACATCCTTATCGGTTCTGACGGAAAAGTCTTCATAGGCACTGACAACAAGAACGATGTAGTGGCTATGCTTCAGACTGTCACAGACAAATTCGGTGTAAAGATTAACAAAGAGCAGCTCAAGAACTTCAAGGACAACAGCTCCATAGGTGTTCCTCTGAACATGTTCTCGGCTTACTTGAGTCTTGAACCGGAAAAGATGGCAGAAGAAATCCAGAAGTATGGCGTTCCTACCGACAGTATTGACGGAGGAATGAGTGAGTTTCAAGAGTGGGTGGCCGCTGCAAAAGAGGCTAACTCGGACATGAAAATCGCCATCAAATGCGATGCCACGACAAAATATGAGGTTGTAAAGACCGTTATGTCGGAACTTCAGGACATGAACGAGAACCGCTACCAGCTTATCACTAATCTTAAAAAGGAGGGCGAGTAATGGCAAAGAAAAAAGCAAGCAAGCAGAAGAAAAAGCAGACCCGAGTCGACTTTACGCCGATGGTGGACATGATGATGCTTCTTATCACGTTCTTCATGCTCTGTACAACCTTGAGCAAGCCGATGTCTATGTCACTGACTATGCCTGCCAACGATCAGAATCTTGACAAGCAGGACAAGTCGGTATCAAAGGCGTCACACACTATAACTGTTTATCTTGGCTCGAACGACAAGATTTATTATATTGCGGGACTTCCCCAATATGATAATCCCGAGTGCATCAAAGAGACGACATGGGGCAAGAACGGAGTCCGCGACGTGCTGTTGAAGCACACCACCGAGGAGGGTATAAACCCCGTTGCACGTATCTTGATGGCCAAAGCCAAACTTGATGAAAGGAAAAGTGCTCTCGGCTCTACAATGACCGACGAACAGTATAAGGCTGAACTCGCAAAATTGAGGGACGGTAATGTAAACGGTGAAAAGATTCCTGTACTTACCGTTGTCATCAAGCCTTTGGACACTGCCAACTATAATAATATGGTTGAAATATTGGACGAGATGCAGATTAGCTGTATTGGTAAATACGTCATTGACAAGGTTAACGAAGACGACAAGAAACTTCTTGATCTGAAAGGCGTTAAATAATCAATGACCAATAACAATTAAAAAGAAGAACTATGTCAAAAGTAGATCTAATAGACAATAGCTGGGTCGACCTCGTCTTTGAAGGCAAGAATAAGGAATACGGTGCTTACGTGCTCCGCAAGGAAACAGGTAAGAGAAACGTAAAGGCTATGGCTGTCGTTTTTGCGACAATCCTTGCCATCTTCCTTTTCTTCATTGCCAAAGTGGCCATCCAGAATGCGATGCCTAAGAAAGTAGCCGTAACAACCGATGTGGAGCTGTCAAGTCTTGCACAGAAGAAAGAGGCTAAGGTTGAGCGTAAGGAGCCTGTCAAGGTTGAGATGGAGCAGCAGAAAGTAATCGAAAAGGTAAAGAGTTCTGTTAAGTTCACCGCCCCGGAAATCAAGAAAGACGACGAGGTGAAGCCTGAAGATGAATTGAAGTCTCAGGACGAACTTGCAAAAACGACAACCGCCATCGGTTCTTTCGATGTGAAAGGTAACGACGAGGCTGAAGGTGAAGTGCTGAAAGCCAAAGAGATTATTGCAGAAGAGAAGCCGAAAGAGGAAGAGAAGCCCCTCGACATTGCCGAGGTGATGCCATCGTTCCCCGGTGGAGACGCTGAGCTTATGAAATGGCTGAGCAAAAACATCAAATATCCGGCTATCGCAGAAGAGAACGGAGTGCAGGGACGCGTCATCGTAAGATTTGCCGTAGGCAAAGACGGTGCCATCCATGATCCGAAAGTGCTCAGAAGTGTGGACCCGTCGCTCGACAAAGAAGCCCTACGCGTGGTCAAGGCCATGCCCCGTTGGATTCCCGGTAAGCAGAATGGTGTGGCAGTAGCCGTATACTTCACTCTGCCTGTGACATTCCAGCTGCAATAAATAGAACCCAAATGTAATCAAATGATTAGAAATCTGTTCAACATATTAGTTGCAACTACTCTGGTTCTGAGTTTTACCGCGGGATGCAAAAGCAAACCCAAGAAAAACCAACGAACCGATACATATTCATCAGGGACGATTAAATTCGTCTCTGATGAAAGTTTCAGACCTATCATAGAAGAAGAGGTGCAGATTTTTGAGCACATCTATCCTCAAGCCAAACTGATACCGGAATACACCAACGAACTCGACGCCGTGAATCTGCTGATGAAAGAGAAAAGATATCTGGCAATCACGTCGCGTAACTTCACCAAAGAAGAAGTGCAGAATCTGAAAGACCGCAAATTCCTGCCGGTGGCAATACCGCTGGCCTACGACGGTCTCGCACTCATTATAAACAATGCCAACCCCGACTCCATTATCTCCATACACGACGTGAAGGAAATTCTCAGAGGCAACCTGAACAAATGGGACAAGCTGAATCCCGAATCGAAATTGGGCGACATAGAGGTGGCATTCGACAACAAACAGTCGAGCACGGTGCACTATTGTGTAGACTCTCTGCTCGGCGGCAAACCCATAAACAGCCCTAACATCTATGCAGTAAACAAGTCTGCAGAAGTTATAGACTTCGTTGAGAAACATCCCAACTCAATAGGAATCATCGGTTCCAACTGGCTCAACGACAAGCGTGACACAACCAACGTCACTTTCAAAAGGAATATAAGGGTAATGGCGGTGAGCAAGCTGAATCCTGCAACAGCAGAAAACAGCTACAAACCGTATCAGTACTACATATATACAGGGTATTATCCAATGATACGCACCATATACGCACTCCTCAACGACCCGATCCATGGACTTCCCTGGGGATTCACCAACTTCATTTCAAACGACCATAGGGGGCAGCTTATCATCCACAAGGCCGGTCTTTTGCCATACAGAGCCAACATGCAGGTAAGAGAGGTCAACGTGAGTACGGAATAGGAATTGGAGCAAATGCCGTTCAAACGCATCAGATGCGAAATCGCAATATGACTAAACCGAATAAAAAACATACATAGAAATAAACAGAAAGAAACAAATATGAAAACAAGCAAGTATTTATTGATAGGCACAATGCTGATAGGACTCAGCATGCCGGCAATGGCACAGGATAACAAAACCCGCATAGACGAAGTGACAAACATCATAAAGAGCAAGCCGGCCGATCTGGCAGACCAGTTGAAGCAAATCTACAAGCAGAACAAGAAAAACCCCGAGGTTCTCTGTGGAATAGGACGCGCTTTCTATAACATGAAAGACACCACAAATGCAAAGATATATGCAGAATATGCATTGAAAGCAAACAAAGAATACGGTCAGGCATATACACTTCTCGGAGATATCGCCGCACGCGCGGAGGATGGAAATGCTGCAATACAAAACTACCAACAAGCCATCTATTTCAGCCCGAAAGAACCGGAAGCATATTTCAAATATGCCACGGCTTATCGCAAACTGAACCCCAGCGAAGCCATATCAAAGTTGGAAGAGTTGCGTGTTCAGCGTCCTGACATTGCCGTCGATGCACTCATCGGCCGTATCCACTATTCGTCCAACGACTTTGAAAAAGCAATAAGCAGCTTTGAAAAAGTGGACATGAACAGCATGGAAGAATCGGACCTCACCAACTATGCCATGTCACTATGGTTTACACAGAAGTATGACAAGAGCCTTGAAGTGGCAAAGGCCGGTCTGAAAAAACTCCCACGCGACGCCGCTTTCAACCGTCTTGCCATGTTCAACTGCACCGACCTTAAGGACTACGACAATGCACTGGCATATGCCGACGCTTTGTTCAACAAGTCGGACAGCGCCAAATTTTCTTACTTCGACTACACATACTATGGCAATGCCCTCAGTGGTGCCAAAAAGCATACCGAAGCCATAGAGATGTACAAAAAGGCTCTCGAACAGGAATTTGACGACAAGACAAAACGTGCAGGAGTAATCAAGCAACTGTCGGAAGGCTACAAGCAGAACAACGACTACGAGAATGCCATCAATACATATCAGGAGTTTTTGAAGACAGCCGACAAACCTTCACCAACCGATATCGCCGGACTGGCACAGCTCTACACACAACAGGCCAATACTTTGGAGGGCGAAGCAAGAACAGAGGCTTTCAAAAAAGCCGAAAACGTATATGACGAATTGGAAAAGGCTTACCCCGATGCCCTTGAATTTGCAACAATGTGGAAAGCCCGTGTCAACGCATATATGGACCCGGAAACCAAAGAAGGCTTGGCCAAGCCGTTCTATGAGAAGCTCGCCGGATTAATCGAACCGAGAGCAGAAAAAGACAATGCCGACAAAGCCCGCCTCGTAGAGTGCTACAGATATCTCGGATATTACAATCTGCTGAACAACGACAAAGAAGCATCCATCAGCTATTGGAACAAGATTCTTGAAATAGATCCCGAGCATCAGCAGGCCAAACAAGCTATTGAAGCACTGACAAAGAAGTAATATACCTTTTCCGCCCGACAGAATGGGCAAAATGATATAACAGTAGGGACATATTATCGTATCTGCCCGCATACAACACTTATGCCGCGGACAAATACGAAAATATGTCCCTACTCTGTTTAACGGCTTCCAGCTCTCTGCTCTTTTCTACTGAGTTCAGTTATCTACTTCCACACAATAACAACACATATGAGAAGCGGGGCCCGTCATTACTGACAAGCCCCGCTGTGTTTTTACGATAAAAATCCGGTTTATCCCAAGCTGATAGCCTCAGAAGGACATATATCAGCACAAGTTCCACACTCTGTGCAAATCTCAGGATTGATAGAATACTTCTCACCTTCTGAGATTGCTCCTACCGGACATTCATCTATACATGTACCGCATGCGATACAATCGTCACCAATAACGTAAGCCATAATCAAAAATGTTTTTATAAATTAATACCAATAATTTAGTATGCAAATGTACTAATTTTAATTAATATACACCCATTTTAAGGTAGATATTTAACTAATTTATACTAAATCGAAATAAAAATGTATATAATAAGTGGACAATAATCACGTTATTAGAATAATATGAAAAGAATACTCATACTTATACTCACAACAGCCATAACGATAACAGCCGTAGCACAGGAACGCACTGCCCAAAACAAGCCGTATATAGACCTGCGCCCGTTACATTTTGGTATTCTCGTGGGTATGCACATGCAGGATATCGAGTTTCAGAATGTAGGGCCGCAGACAATTGTCAACGAAGATGGTACGGAAGAGACACGCACCATTTTATGTGATGCAG
Organism: Xylanibacter rodentium; assembly: GCF_013166575.1. Lineage (GTDB taxonomy): Bacteria > Bacteroidota > Bacteroidia > Bacteroidales > Bacteroidaceae > Prevotella > Prevotella rodentium. The sequence goes on along the minus strand of NZ_JABKKE010000031.1, from coordinate 12,604 downwards.
ACAACTGGAACCCCGGATTCAGTGTCGGTGTAACGGCAGAGGCCCGCATCAGTACACATCTATCGGCACGATTCACTCCCACTATGCATTTCGGAGCAAAGCACCTGATGTTTCATGACTTGTCGCGGCCGGACGAGAACGGCAATCCTGCACAAGCCACTCAGGACCTGAAAACCACATATATATCCATGCCCTTTGACCTGAAATTCAGCGCAGAACGCTTCAACAACTACCGGCCGTATATAATAGCCGGCGTCAACCCCACGATAAACCTCACCGGCAAAGACCAGGATTATATACGTCTGAAGCGATATGACACGTTTGTTGAAGTTGGATTCGGCTGTGACCTTTATCTGCCCTATTTCAAACTCATCCCCGAACTGAAGTTCTGCTACAGCCTCAGCAACGGTCTTGACACCAAACACGCCGACGAATTACAGGACGCCGGCATGCGTGCTTTCACAAACTCCGTAACCGCCGGCCACAACAAAATGATTGTACTGACATTCTACTTCGAATAAAGCAGCATCATTTCTCCAGCTTCATAACCATCTTTCCAACAAAGATGCCATGCTTGCCATTCTGATCTACAGGAATATTGCGCCCATCATAGTTCTTCACCCACTGCAAGTCCTCGAAATAAGAATGTGAATGTCCGCCAAGCACAATGTCAATATTACGGCTCACTGACACCAACGTCCTGTCATCGGCATCGCCTTTTACACCCCATCCGAGATGTGACAGACAAACCACCACATCACATTTCTCTTCAAAGCGCAGTTTGTCTGACACAGTACATGCCACATCGACAGGATTGAGATACTTCACACCCCTACAATTCTTCTCAGAGACAAGACCGTCAAGCCTGGGGGACACACCAAACACACCAATCCTTAATCCGTCACGTTCCAGCACCACATAAGGCTTGACAATGCCATCCACGGGCGTACCCTTAAAATCATAGTTGGCACAGACAACGGGAAAATCAGCCTTACGGAAAAGTTCTGCCATACGCTCCAACCCGAAGTCAAACTCATGATTGCCTATCGTGACCGCGTCGTATCCCATCATGTTCATAAGCTCAATCTCAACCTTACCCTCAAACAATGTATAGAAAGGCGAGCCTTGAGAAAAGTCACCACTGTCAAAAAGCAGCAGGTCGGGATTCTTGGCCCTCTCATCCTTAATCATCGCCACACGTCTCAAAAATCCTCCGCGTCCCACTTTCAGTGTATCCTTCAGATTCGCACTAAGCGGCAATACCGTACTGTGCGTATCGTTAGTATGCAGAATCACCAGCTCCCTTGTCTGAGACATTCCCGACAGTGCCACCGCACAGCACACCGTCGTCATAATAATTATATTCTTCAATATGTCCATCACTATATTCTTTAATATAAAAAAATGCTTTTCGGCTTTCTCCGCCAATATTACAAAACACATATGGCAGCCCGGCCCATTATCTCATTCATTCCACCACTATACGGCCTTCAACCCGACTGTCTACAATCTTCCCCTGCGCAGCCATCTCCTTAAAATAAGCCGATATTATATATCTTGTGTCATTACTTTTATCCTGAGGCGAGTTCAAATCGGTTCCCTCACCAAACTCACACATATTATCATTACCCTGTACCAGATAGTCTATCGTGGCTATGCGATAAGATGCTTTAGGGTCGATTTCCTTGCCGTGCAACCGCACACTTTTCGGAATCCTGTTACCATACCCATCATCACCTATCACCATTTTCACACCATGACTCACCCCCTCGCCTCCGACGACGGCTATACTGCCGAACAATCGTATCAGAGACTCACCCGACAGAGTGATAAAGCATATCTTATTCTCAAACGGAGCCACCTCAAGAACATTGCCATAGGTAACCTTGCCTTCTGGTAGTGCCGCCCGTATTCCCCCTATATTGTATATACCCATTACCGGCTTCTCGCCATAGTTCTTTCCTGCCCACACCAATATGTCGGCCAACAGGTTGGACAACGGGCTCTCGGGTCTCGAGGCTTCCATATAACGGGCTGAATATCCCATTACCGGACTCATCATACTGTCCACCACCTGACGATAAGGCGCCAGAAAAGCCTGTGCCGCACTGTCAGGCATGGCATCATACACGGAATCAACCAATATGCGTGTACGCTCAACTTCCGTCACCACATAGCTACCCGACGAGCATGAGGTTCCGCTCAGTGAAACCGCGGCCAATCCAATATAAAAAAGTAAATCTCTCATACGTTATACCATATTATTATGACTAATACAAATCCGCCCGAACCCAACGGACGATACTATAAGGGATACGTCATCATGACTCCTCCTCATACAGGATGATGCTGCAAACAGCATCTACAGACAATGATACAAGGATTCCCCATGATGCAAAATTAACAAAATCTGACATAATCCGCAAAAAAAGCAGTCTAAAATTGCGTATGCCAATAAATTATATTACCTTTGCAGCGCTTTTCGGCGTAATCGCTGACGGGAAGTTACGTGTTGCCTGTTATGTTGCGTTGGAACGATAAGAACAAATTTAATTATTAAAAAAATGGATTTAATTAAAGTTGCTGAGGAAGCATTTGCAACCGGCAAAAAGTTCCCGGAATTCAAGTCCGGTGACACTATTACTGTCGCTTACAAAATTATCGAGGGTACAAAAGAGCGTATCCAGCTCTATCGCGGTGTTGTAATCAAGATTTCAGGCCACGGTGACAAGAAGCGTTTCACCGTCCGCAAGATGTCGGGCACAATCGGTGTAGAGCGTATTTTCCCTATCGAATCGCCCAATATTGACAGCATCGAGGTCAACAAGGTTGGTAAGGTTCGCCGCGCCAAGCTGTACTATCTGCGCAAGCTCACAGGTAAGAAGGCACGCATCAAGGAAAAGCGCACCAATATCACAAAGGCGTAAGGCAGGGCTCTCAAACGAGATAAAAAGGAATATCCATCATCCGATTGGTATTCCTTTTTTTTTATGGAACGCCCACAGATTGTGTTTATACTGCTACGTGAGTCGCGCAACATCGTTACTTAGGCCGCGTAACAAGCCTATGTCATCATCGTCTTCTTTCCAGTCCTCAGACATACTGAAACCTTTATCGGCAAACAACTCCGCCAATCCGGAAATCTGCTTGAGACGCAACAGTTCATCCTTGTCCATACCTATATTGCGCATAATCCATGCATCGGACATACCTGCATGCGACAGCTCAGCAACGATATTGCTCATCAGTTCCACACTATGCATGCCACGTGCACGGTTGTGACGTATGGTCGATGCCATGCGGTCGGATATATCCTTGTCTATCACCACCACCGGCAACAATCCCCTTTCACGCTCACGGATACGCTCCGAGGTCTTCATCACCATATAACGGTGATATCCGTCGACAATTTCATAAATGTCGCTTTCTTTCAAATAATAGCACACACACGGCATCGTGTAGCCATCTTCCCATATCGACAACTCTAACAGCTTCATTTCCGGAGGTGCCACCGTATTAGGATTGTAGGCATTCGCCACTACTTTTTCTATCGGTACCGCAAATACATTGTATACCGGACTCTTATAATTTTCCATGAGTTATAGATTTATAAATTTTCATTACCCTCTCTTTCTGCTCCTTTTCCTTCTTGGTCATGGCAAAACCCATATACTTACACGCATGGTCGTTCTTCAGTATGCAAATGCACATACGCTTGTAGGTAGGTATTTCCTTGAATTCCTCTATATCTATGTCGTCGAGATACTCCATTCTCACCGGCAGTTTGTCAGTGCGATAAGCCGACGGGCCACCAACATTTATCGGAATCCCGCGCTCACGCAACTTCTCTACAGTCTCCTCACTCAGACAACCGCCGCGTTCACGCCAGAAACGTATGCTGACATCCAGTTTCCTCTCATAGTTACGACGTGTCTCCTCCGGCAGCGTGGCAAGCAGAAACTCCATGTAGCGCCTCCACGAAAATCCTGGCGGACATTTCACGGACCTCCACCCCATGGCAACCGTGCTACCATAGGTACCGGCAAAATTAACACCATTGACACGGCTTACCATGCGCCCCCACATGTCAGGATCAATCACACGGTATACGGCAAGAGTGGCAATGGCCTGTGATATGAACGGACTGGCCACTCTCTGGCGGCCGATAGGTATGCCGGCCTGATAGTAAAGATCGTACAACCGATTGTAATACCACCCGAACCTGCCATTAGCCACCCATATGTCCGATGTCTTCCAATCGTAAATGGGATAAGCATTGTACAACCGTCCACCAATGTTATGCGTCCATTTGTAGTTTCCGAAACGCCGGTAGTTTTTGTCACTGTGTATGGCCCTCCAACGGTTGAAGCTCTCCTGCGTACGTATGCCCACAAGACAACATACGCTACGGCAGTGTTTTCGCCGTTTCAGCCACGGAGCAAACAGCAACTGAAAATCATAGTCCCAAAGCTCATCATTGAAAAAATCAAAATCCTTTGACGTATAGCAGTGCTCCGGCATCTCCCTGACCCATATTTCACGCTTGGACTCTTCCCATGGCCGCCAATAAGACTGATACATGGAAGTGCACGAAGCCACCTTGAACGGTACACAGCAATGATATGCCTCAATGACATCGCTATCGTCCGCCAGTCTTCGCCTCACATAGTCGGTGGTCTGACTGTATTGCACCTCATAGTCCATGTGCAACACACCAAGTTTGCGCCCAGGCAGATTACGCCGTATATACTCTACACACAGATTAAGCAACACGCCGCTGTCCTTACCGCCGGAAAACGAGACATAGACATAATCGAAATTATCGAAAACCATCTTCAGCCTCTCCTGCACAGCCTCGTACACATTGAGACGACGAATCATGACACGCCTCCCCCTTTCGTCTTCGGTCTCACCATTTTATTGTATTTCGTCCATTCCTTGCATGAGATGAAGCCATGACGGCGATAATAATCCACATGCCTGTTATGTACCATGGCCGTGACACATTTGTCAGCATGTGAAATGACATGTTCCAACAAGCCGTCCAGCACAGCCGGTTCGTCTCCTTTTATATAGTAGTTGTCTATGTATGGTCCGGTATCTGTACTCTTTACAGGGATAAATCCTACAACAGTATTACCATCCAAAGCTATATGCCACGTATACTGTGGGGTAGTCTTGAACGGATAGTTGTTGTTCTGGCGCAGCACTGCCGGACTCATCACCAGACGTGCAACCAGCTCATAAAGCTTGTCCTCTGTTCCTTTCAAGCTTATTATATCCATAAGTCTGTCATTCTGTTATTGTCTGCAAATTTACATCAAATCATCGAGATAAGGTTTATTTGTCCGACATTTCAGCAACTCTGTATACACTTCTCAGGAAAAAAGAGTAATTTTGCAGCAGAAATATTAAACCTTGTTATTCATACATACGTATATATGAAAGAATTAGCCCTAAAGTACGGATGCAATCCGAACCAAAAGCCCTCGCGCATATTCGTGACTGAGGGTGAACTCCCTATCGAAATCATCAACGGCCGCCCGGGATACATCAATTTCCTCGACGCCCTCAACTCATGGCAGCTCGTCAAGGAACTCAAAGCCGCCACCGGCCTGCCCGCAGCAGCATCGTTCAAACACGTTTCACCCGCCGGAGCAGCCGTAGGCCTGCCGTTGAGCGACACGCTGAAAAAGATATACTTCGTAGACGACATCAAAGCCGAGCTCTCGCCGATAGCCTGTGCCTACGCCCGTGCACGCGGTGCCGACCGCATGAGCTCATACGGTGACTTCGTGGCCCTGAGCGACACCTGCGACGCTGTCACTGCCACACTTATCAAGCGCGAGGTGAGCGATGGAGTCATTGCTCCCGACTATACCCCCGAAGCTCTTGAAATATTGAAAGACAAACGCAAAGGCACATACAACGTTATAAAGATTGACCCTGCTTACGTACCCGAGCCTGTGGAACGCAAACAAGTGTTCGGCATAACTTTTGAGCAGGGCCGCAATGAAATCGACCTCAACGACCCGACTCTGTTCGAAAACATACCCACCGACAACAAAACATTCACAGACGAGGCACGCCGCGACCTGATAGTTGCTCTGATCACACTGAAATACACACAGAGCAACTCCGTGTGCTACGTAAAGGACGGACAGGCCATAGGTATCGGTGCCGGACAGCAGAGCCGCATCCACTGCACCCGCCTTGCCGGCTCCAAAGCCGACATCTGGTGGCTGCGCCAGCATCCCAAAGTGATGTCACTGCCGTTTGTCGACGGCATACGCCGCGCCGACCGCGACAACACTATCGACGTATACATCAGTGAAGATCATGACGATGTGCTTCGCGACGGCACATGGCAAATGTTCTTCAAAGAGCGTCCCGAGATACTCACCATGGATGAAAAGAAAGAGTGGATAGCCAAAAACACGAAAGTGGCCCTGGGCAGCGATGCATTCTTCCCATTCGGCGACAATATCGAGCGTGCCCACAAGAGCGGCGTGGAATATATAGCACAAGCCGGCGGTTCTGTGCGCGATGACAATGTAATAGACACTTGCAACAAGTATGGCATTGCCATGGCATTCACAGGCGTAAGACTTTTCCACCATTGACAATTTATCCCGATTGCTGCGGCTCCTCCGAATAACCATACACTATATCACCGGGTAACAAAGGAGGAGCCGCAGAAATATATTACCTTTTAAAAAACTTATCCCACTACATGGACATAGACGACATAATAGCCGGCGGCGGAATAATGTTCCGTCCGGCACGCAAAGAAGACAATGGCAACGGCAAGGTAAAAACCAAGGCCAAAAAGAAAAAGTACATCACCGGAGCACACGGTAGCGGTTCGGCCCGTCAAAAAGCAAAATACCGCGAACAACGTGCCAACAGACACAAAGGGAAATAAAGAAACAATGGCATTGTCAAACCGTGCAAGAAACACAGATATCCGAAAACAGACACAAGCCATTTGTCTTCACACTATTTAATATTCGTTATACAAAATTTACCCCCCCCGAAAAATTTTTCGACTTTTATTATCTAACTTTGCAGCAGAATGAATCTGCATGACATGTATACAAAATATCCATTGCTACGCTACTGCCATATTATGTTGGCAGCAATAATTGTTGCCGCAATGAATTGTATACCTTCACATGCAAAAAAAGCCACCCGCAACGTACAAGACAATGACACCATAGCCACAGCACTGTACAACAGGATGCGGGGCAAGTTCAACACAAAAGACCAGATCGAATTTTACAGTCTGGCAGACAAATACCGCGCACACTGCCTGAAAACCGGACACATGCACAGATACTACAACGGCTGGCAGGCAGAAATAATGTACGATATCAACTTCAACCATTTCTACCGCGCAATGAAAAAGACGCTCAAGATGTCAAAAGATATTAAAGAGCGTAAATGCACCGACGAACTTTACAACGCCTCTTATCTCATCGGAGTGATATACTCGCTGCAAGGCAACACAGGACTGGCAAAGAAGTATTTTCACAAGGCCATCAACGAGGCAGGAACAGGCGATTCCCTGAAAACCCTGCATATATACAAGGACCTGGCCAACGTAGAAATGGACGACGAACCTGACAAGGCTATGGCACACATCGACCGTATTATACGTATAACAAAAGCCTCGGATTTAAAATATGAATACTGTGATGCCATAGCATTCAAAGTGGTATTGGGCTTCGTCATGCACGACTGGAATACAGTAAGGAAATACTATGACGTATACATGAAGATACGCGACGAGCACCGTAAGGATTTCAGCACCACATACTACACATACGTACAGATATGCAAACATGCGGCAGACAAGGAATGGGACAAGGCCATATACCTTACAGACAGGCTTACCAACATAGACAAATATAAATTCAAAGCCGATATATATGAGATTTCAGGCAATATGAAAGCAGCCTGTAAGGCTCAAAAGGACTATATACATCACAAAGACTCCGTCAACAGCACAATCATGGTGCAGGAACTGACCAATGCCACCTACGAGATTGAATCAATCTTCACACATATCAGAAAAGAAGAGGCCAAAGTGATGCGCATAGCCCTTGTGCTCACTATATTCATGGCACTGGTGATAATAGCGGCACTCATCTTCGTAATCAGAAACCGCAACCGCTATCTGCGCGAACTTTGGAACAAGAACAACGAATTGGAAAGATTGCGCAGCAAGGCTGAAGAAGCGGAAATAATGAAAGAAAGCATATTGAAGAACATGAGCCATGAAGTACGCACACCTCTTAACATCATAGCAGGCTTCACCCAGATTCTCGGACAAAGCGACGCCAACCTAAGTCCGGAAGAATGGAAGGACATAGCCGCAAGGGTGACGGAAAGTTCGAACAACATAGTGAAAATAATAAATGACCTGCTCTACATATCGTCAAAAGACAGCATCAACTATACCATGCGCAACGACAAAGTCGACTGCGACGAACTATGCAGCAGATGTATGGAAAAGTTCTGCGACGCCAAAGCCGACGGAGTCAAGATGACTCTGAACAGCAGTCTGCCCGGCGGAATGAGAATCAGGACCAATGAGGACGGTCTGTCGAGAATAATGGAATGTCTGCTCGACAATGCCTGCAAATTCACGGAACATGGCAGTATCAGAATAAATTGCCGACTGACAGACAATAGCAGAAATGTGGAAATAAGCATCACAGACACCGGATGTGGCATACCAGAAGAAATAGGGGATAAAGTATTCGATCCGTTCTACAAGACCGATACCGATGTCGACGGTCTCGGAATAGGCCTGATTCTCGCACAACGGATTGCCTGTCAACTGGACGGTAACATAACCCTTGACAGAGATTATCACGATGGTGCACGATTTATACTCACCATCCCCGTCGGCAAAGAATGATATGAAAAAAGCAGTGCCTTATACGTTGTTGCCACGCATATCCGTACCCCACATCATTTTCTTGCGTAATGTGTCAAAATAGCCTGTACCGGTACGCTTGACCACTTTCACACTGTATGGAGCCTTGCTCAACGTAAGGCGCGTGATATCATGACATTTTTCCGAACGCCCGTCAATAGCCACAAGAAACGTATGGCTGCGACTGTCCACTGCGAGCGAAATCTCTGCGTCGTCCGGTATCACAATCGGACGGATGTTCAGACTGTGAGGAGCCACGGCCGTCATCGACATAACCCGTGTGCCCGGCACAATTATCGGTCCGCCGTTTGACAACGAATAAGCTGTGGAGCCGGTCGGAGTACTTACGATAAGGCCGTCGGCCTGATATGTAGTGAGATATTCACCGTTGACAGAAGTGTGTATGGAAATCATCGAGGCATTGTCACGCTTCAATATGGCCACATCATTGAGCGCGCAGTTGCTGCCCTCAAAGGGCTCACCATCGGTCTCCACCTTTATCACCACACGGTTTTCCACAGCATATTCACCGCTGTGCAACGCCTTCAGACAATCGTCAATTTCACCGGTAGTCACGTCGGTAAGAAATCCCAACCGCCCCATGTTCACTCCTACAATAGGTATACTCTTTGCCCCCACACGCCCGGCAGCCTTAAGAAAAGTACCGTCACCACCCATTGAAATGACGAAATCCGCATCAAAACAGTCACCGTCAAAAACATCGGCATCAGCCCCGACAAGCATTCCCGATGCCTTAAGAAAATCATAATATTCCCTGTCTATGCACACACCGGCCCCGAAAGAGGCCAACCCTGCAATGACTTCCCGGATAGCTGTCGACTTTTTTGTCTGATATGTATTGCCGAAAATGGCGAATCTGAGTTTTCGTGAGGTCATAAAATCCATGTTTTCTGTTTCTTTATCCAAATGTAATGCCGTTATTTGACAAACATTTCGTATTTTTGCCGGTGAATTAATGTTGCAAAATTACGTATTTTTGGCGAGACCCGAATACAAACGAATCAAAATAAAACTGAAATGACAAAATTAAGCGTAAACATAAACAAGGTGGCCACCCTACGCAATGCACGGGGCGCAAACAATCCGGACGTGCTCAGTGTGGCGACCGACTGTGAGTTGTTCGGTGCCGAAGGAATCACAGTACACCCCCGTCCCGATGAGAGACATATACGCTACAACGACGTAAGAGACGTCAAATCAAGAATAACAACCGAACTGAACATAGAGGGAAATCCCACTGACAAATATATAGACTTGGTATTGGAGGTGAGACCGACACAAGTAACGCTCGTACCCGACGCCGAAGACCAGCTGACATCAAACCACGGATGGGACACACGCACACATCGCACTTTCCTCACCGACGTCATCGGGCGTTTCCGTGAAGCCGGCATACGCACATCCATATTTGTCGACGCTGACCCGGAAATGGTGGCTTGTGCCAAATCCTGCGGAACAGACCGTATAGAACTTTATACGGAGCCATACGCATCGGGCTACTCGGCCAACCGCAAACAAGCCATAGCACCCTTCATTGCCGCGGCCGAAGAAGCACGCCGGCAGGGACTCGGCCTCAACGCGGGCCATGACTTGAGCCTCGTCAATCTGGCTTACTTCCACAAGTGCATCCCCTGGCTCGACGAAGTGAGCATAGGCCATGCACTGATATGCGACGCAATCTACATGGGTCTGCGGGACACAATAGCCATGTACAAGAAATGTCTTGAATGATACAGCTACACGCAATACGGCAATCGTACACAGAAAAAAACATCACGGCAATTGAAAGCCGTACAAACACTATAAAACAAAAAAACGACTATGGCAAAAGCATACGTATTTCTGGCCGACGGTTTCGAGGATATCGAGGCTCTCGGCACCATTGACATCCTGCGCCGCGCAGGCATCGAGGTAAAGACAGTGAGCATAACCGACAGCCACACAGTGGAATCGGCTCATGGCATGAAGGTTGAGGCAGACATACTTTTCGAGAAAAACAACTTCTCTGACGGCGATATGCTCGTGCTTCCCGGTGGGATGCCCGGAGCCGCCAACCTTAACGCCCACGACGGACTGCGCAGCGTGCTACTGTTGCACGACGACAACAAAATGCGCATAGCAGCCATCTGCGCCGCACCTATGATACTCGGAAAACTCGGTATACTGCAAGGCAGACGCGCCACGTGTTATCCCGGTTTCGAGGAACATCTCGACGAAGCCACATACACCCGTGAGCTCGTAACCACCGACGGACACATCACCACTGGAGAAGGACCGGCAGCAACATTCGCATTCGCATACGAGCTGGTACGGTTGCTCACCGGCGACAACACTGCCGACCGACTGGCCGACGGCATGATGTACACCCATCTTATGGAAAGCCGATAACGGCATCTGCATAAAAACGTACAAGAGAGTGTACCGGACCACGACATCGCCACAACTTGGCAGAGACGCGGTGCTTCGGAAGCACAGAAAAAGTCTTTTAGAGAGCGTTTGGGCCTGTCGCAGGCACAGTTCCCGGTGTCTTCGAACATATACTTCGCATAGCCCGACATACTTTTTCAGTGCTTCCGAAACACCGCGTCCCTGCTAAATTGCTGCAAATTCCAAATTACAAAACACTGGCGTCAGGATGATGTTTTGTCTTGTTATTTCTGAAATTTTAACTTTTCTTTTTTCCCGAAATAGAAAAGCCGAAAGCCCTTCTCAGCCCCTTTGACACACCTTTTTGGCATGGTCAACATGCCGTAAGGGCCTCCCGGCACTCCCGCAACGGCCGTTTTGCACTGCAATAAGGCCTCCGTCGCAATGCAACGACGGCCTTATTGCAAGGTGAAAAGGCCCTCTCTGCTTTCTTGACAAATCCATACGTTCGTAACGTTCTGATAGTCAGCGTCTCCCATTTGAAGCAAAAACAACTGTTTTCGGAGCATTATCCGAAAATCACAATTCGGATGTCGCTTAACATACGTTAAAGTAAAGATATTTATAAATACACAACACATCTGTGCAATCCGTGCATAGCCGCAATAACGAAACGGTTATTTCATAATGTTCTAATTTAGTCTACACAATCAGTTTTAACCGTCATGTTCGGTGAGAATCTTTGATTTCATCCCGCATTTTCTCGACATAGTAGAAATGAAATGAGTTTATTCAGCTCATTTGGCTTAACGAAAACATTGGATTTCATACACCGATTTCTCGACATGGTAGAGATGAAACAAGTTTTTGTTATACTTAGTCAGGTTAACGAAAACATTGGATTTCATACACCGATTTCTCGACATGGTAGAGATGAAACAAGTTTTTGTTATACTTAGTCAGGTTAACGAGCTCCTATGTTGTCGCCCCGCAGGGGCAACAAGCACATAGCCCGGGGCAGAGCGTAGCGACACCCCGGGTTTTATGTCCAATTACCCATTCGCCATGAAAGGGCAAAAGCGTTAATTATCAAATACTTACAACCAACACACCCATATATTTTTATGCTTTTGCCCTTGCAGGGCGCGGGGATTGTCGATGTATGATTCCCGGGGTGCCGCTACGCTCTGCCCCGGGCTATGTGCTCGTTGCCCCGTTGGGGCGTATCCATCCAGAGCGCGTTCATCCTATATCCGGACGATAATGTAGTTT
>NZ_JABKKE010000030.1 GCF_013166575.1 Xylanibacter rodentium | reverse complement strand
TGTCACGAGACCTTCAAGAACACCGAAGTTGGCCTTGTCGCGAAGAATGCGCTTGGCGGCCCAGTCGAAACGGATGTATTGGTTGTTGTTGCACATAGACATTATATTTTGTTGATTGATGTGAGGCAAATTAAAAACAATAGCCAATAATTGTCAAGGACAAAGATAATGTTTTTTTCTTTATCGCGTATGCTTTGAGGAAAGTTTTTCAATGCCTCAACGGAAAAATATATAATTCAGTTGATAACCGGGAACTGAAGACGGATGATTGTGGTTTGCCCGACTAAGAACAAAGCAAATCACAATCATCCGTCTTCTATTCCCGGTTATCAATCAATACAAATCCTACTTCACCACGACCTTCCTGCCATTGACCACATATACACCGGCCGGCAAATCCTTGACGTCGGTCGACACACGCCTGCCGTCAACGGAATATACAAGTCCCGCAGCAGCACCGGCATCTGTATCAATGTTCTCAATACCAGTAGGCGTTGCTCCGGCAATGCGGATACGGCTGAAGGCAACAGTCTGTGCCGACACCGGCAGTTCAAGATAACAGCGGAAAGGTCCCAACTTGCAATTGTTGCCAATCTTTACGAATTCGCCCGTCTCTGCATCGTAACCATAGCGCCACACCTTGTCGGTGGAACTTATTTCGGTATATTCATAATTGCCGTGCATTGATATGTCACCCGCACGGACAACATTAAGAGTGTCAGTGGGATAGAGCCGTACATTCTCAACTCCGATCCCAAAAACATTTTTAGCCTCAGAACCGGAAGGACGAACAAGATAAGGCGTATTGGCCTCAAATTTTTCAACCTCGGCATACGTTATGGTTCCCTGTCCGGCATCGTAACTGTCGAGACGTGCCACCTCTACCCCCGACGCCTTGATTCCGGCAAGCTGCTCATCGGACAACGATACGGGCAACATAACAGTGCTCCACTGACCGCCGGGAAAATCGCGAATGAAAGAGAAGAACGAAATGTCGGCACGACTGCCACCTATTGCATAGGCATCATAAGGGAAGTCGAACGACAATCCCTCGTCATCAAGAACCACACCTTCACTATGCCAGAAAAGACCGCCTGTCACGTCATTTTCAAGATATAGCTTGTTTGCTACATTATTCGAGAAGTCATCCTGAGACACCGTGTATATCAGCGCATTGGGATTCTTGGGCTCAAGCATGAAATCCCCGACCGAATACCCGCCGATATTAAGCATGTTGACAGACACCACACGGTCGTTTGTCTTCAAGTCATTGTTTATAAACCCGAGGTCGGTATATATGCCGTCAGAAGTGTCGTAGCCCCCTAACGCAAACAGAACGACATTGTTGCCCATAGAATCGTAACAGGTGAGAAACGGATCATTGATGATACCGTCCGGATATATCGAATTCACCTTATCATCCACTATGTAGGTAAGCACCTGGTTTGTAAGGTTTACCATGGCTGGAGTGTCACCGGCTTCCGTCCCGCCGATTTTGTTCATGGCAAGGAACAGCACCGCACCGCTATCACCGCTGAACACTGTATTGTCAGACGAATATACCACCACGCGCAGCGTGCCGTTGGGACGCATGGCCATCGTTATGCTATGAGTCGGGAGAGTCCCGCCGCCAAGTCCGCCGGGCTTCAGCGCCCTGCCGGTGAAAGCATAAAGGAAACCGTTGGTCTGATCGTTGACAAACTCAAATGTCCCGGGTTTTGCCACGTCACACTGGAAAGCGTTGACCGGCACACCGTCGTTCTCTATACCTATGTCGATACCCCAATATCCGTATGTCTCGTTGTAATATATCTCGGACACCGTCATTGTGGCTCCGGCCATGGCGCGGCATACGCCAAACACAGCCAGCATACAGAATATCAATATATGTCTTTTCATCTTCGTAATATTTTAGGTTCATGATTATTGGTTTGCTATGCGCCTCGCCAGTTCCACGACGTCGGCCACCGTTATACGGCCGTCACCGTTAAGGTCGGCTTTATCCGTCTGCACATGGGTTGCGTCACCATCGGCAATGTACTTGGACAGCGTGACAAGGTCGGTAACGTCCAGACGGCCGTCACCGTTGATATCACCGTCAACATCCGTCACGCCACCGGCAACGTCCAAACCAAACCAAACAAAATAATCATTCACATCTGATGTTGTTGAAATATAAACACGGTTTGCGCCTGCCTCGTCGGGAACAAAAGAGAAATCGACATCCACCGTCTTGCCGGCGGCGATTGACACATTGTCGTAAGACATGCCACGCCATACCTTGCCTTCCTCTTGGATCATTCTTTCAGAAGCATGGAACAGATGAAGCGGACCGCTATAATCGTCACCGTTGTTCTGTATCGTAACGTAGAAGCGGAACTCTTCGCCGACGATAGGGTCGTTATACATCGCTGCCGAAACGGCTTGAAGATTTACCACAGGCTCGCCGCCGTCAAACGTCAGCATGCACTCACCGATAACCTCGGTATTGAAATCAACCTCACCATCGTTATTTTTGTCAACCACCACATATATGTGATGATTCTTATATACATCAGGTGTAATATGTATTTCGGTCTCGACTTCTCCATCTTGAGGAATAGCAACACCTGTACGGCTAAACAGACTGCATTCGTCCTCACCCTCTATTCTCTTGAAAAAATACAGAGTACCGTTAAACTCGTCACCATTGTTTTTAACCGTGGTTTTTATCACTTGTGCATTTCCTACTGATGGATTAGACGGAACAATAAAATCTGTAGCTTCTATATTTACCATGGGATGCAACTCCAATTTCTGTATTCCATTCTTGTCTGCAACAAGTAATGCATAGAAACGTTCGGCATCATGGTCATACAACCACTCCTCCGTTCCGGAAATGCGGCTTACGGGATATATCTTGTATGTACCCCTCCATCCGGTCATATCATAGTGAATATCAGACCATCCATAATTATTTTGCAACTCAGCACCTTCAACTAACAGACTTTGAAATTCGGCTCCTGTCGTCATATTCTTAATCACAAGGGCAACATCAAACACATTTGTCTTACCTGTAGCATTGTAAATATCAAATATTACGTTTGTATTGTCAACACGAAGAAACGAAGTCATCATTTTGTCGAAATTATTCGGTCCCACAGGATTGGGAGATCCGGGAGGCTGCACACCGATAATAGCTCCCTGCCCCATGCTATAACCATCAGGCGTTGAACTGGCGCCTATGCCTTCCGTACTGTGGGGATTGAGCACAGACACGGCAAAATAACCATCACAAGAACCTCCCCATCCCCAGTTGACGTGATAAAGTTCTCCGTCGTAACCGTCAATCACAAAAGCATGTCCACCACCTGTTGACTGGCCGTCATAGAACAGAGGCCGATTATTTAGAAGTTCGTTACACAACAAAGCATTCCACTCTGATATTGTATAATTGCTTCTGTCTGCACGGTAAATGTTTTCATCGTAACCGAATTTCTTAAATGCCGGAACAGTACTGCTGGTATAAGCACCGGACTCAAATATAGTATAATTCATCTCCAGCGCGACGCCACAATAACGCATCAGATTGGCAACAGCCTGTTTGGATTCCGTTGTCATATACCGATAGTTTGTATAATCATCGGCCATATTATCCCAGTCGATTACCGAGCCGGCTGGAACTCCCTGAACCTCTATTCCATAAGTTCTTGTAACATACGACGGCATGTCAGTAGATATTACATCGGGATATTTGTGATAATTCACCACCTGCGCCATAGCAGTAGCCGCACATCCCGTATATGTATGATAATAGGAACCATTATACTCCTGCAAAGGACAATTGTCCCAATACGGAGCGTCCTGATTCCATGTAGACGTGAGCAGTGGCTTGATGACACGCTTCGGTGCCATCGCAGGCATGCCCTGCAAGCGTCCGTCGGCCGACTTCACCATCTTTGCGGGAACAGCCGAAGATGAAGGATACTCATATTTGGCCGTCACACCGAGTGAGTCGAGATTGTCTATCAGATCGGCATAGCCCTGAAGCCATGCACGCATATTATCGGGGATGCTGTCGGGATTAAAACTGCCCGAGAGCGAATAGCCCAATACCGGCATGGTACGGTCATCACCGGAGACGATCACGAAACCCTTGTCGGCATTGAACACATAGTAGCACGACGCATCCGCATGGCCGGATTTTCTGCGCGGTGCACGGGTCGCCTCGGTCATCTGACGTGACATATCCATACCTTTGTCCTGCATGAAAGATTTCGCTTTCCGCAATGCTTCCGCACGGCTGACAGACTCGGCGTGGCCCGCAACGGTGCACACAAAGGCAAACATCAACAATAATAATCCTTTTCTCATCTTCTATATGATATAACAAATAAGCGTTTATTCTTTTTCAGGACTGCCAAGTATCACATCGTCCTTTCCCTCGTCGGGCAGGGTCTCGCCCGGAGTGTCATCGGAAACGGCGGGAATGGAAGTGCGGTAAATCTTCATCTTTCCGGAACGGAAGACGACACCGTCGTTCATGTCGGCCCGCACGATGGTAGTGTCGGCCAGACCGTCGGGGCGGCCTTTCAGCGTTATCTCGAACGTGGGGCGTGTGCCTTCGGCAAACGTCTGGGGCAACACTATGGCATTGCACGACAGGGTAACTTTCTCACCGTTACCGCGCGAACCGAGTCCGGCCATGCGGGCCATCACCACGTCGCCACGCGTGCGGAACGCCATGGTGTCGGCCTCAGCCGTAGGAGCTGCCGAACCGAGGAACGCAGCCCCCGTGCCCTGCTGCAACGAGCGGGCCGAAGCGGGCAACAAGATGGTGTCTGCCAAGGCAACATCGTTCATTGTAACGATAATACTGTCGGAACGCAACTCCGGACGATTGGTGATTGTCATATATAGCTGAAGGCTCGACATGGCATGTCTGAAACCGATCCCTACAGGCTCGCCGTCGGCCCCACGGAACGGATTGCCTTGTTCCGGTATGCCCACAAGGATATCGCTGTTGAACAGCGCATGGTCGGTATGCTGATCGGCAACGGCGGCAACGGGCACACCACCGACAAGGTCGTCGTAAGTGAGGATATCGTCATAAGGGGCATACGCCACAATAGCCACACGGTCGGACGTGTGAAGAGGATATATAAAGTCTGGCCCGCCGTCGGCACGTCGTATGCTGCCGTCGGCATCTATATACGCCCGTATATTCTCGTAACCATAGTGCTCGCCGTCAACGTATGCCGCCGCCACCATTTCAGCCAGCCCGGCATTGCCACTCTCCTTAAGTCTCTTTACGGTGGCACGTATGCCGTACGTTTCACCGGCATCGGGCGTATGCACTGCGTCGGCACTGTCGAGATAGTTCTGGAACGTGGCGCCCTGCATCATGAACAGTCCTATCTCGGTTCCCTCGGCAAAGGTTCCGTTCTGAAAGTCAAGATTAGTACTGCGGGTGGCCGGAGCCACCGTTATGCCTGCACCGGCAGAGAGCCGCAGACGCGCGACCTCTGTCACCACGTCTGCATCGCCCTCATAAGTGCTGTCGCTACAAGCGCTAATCACAAGCGCCATCGCGGATATTGTTAAGTATGATTTAATATTATATGGTTTCATTATATATTGTTGTATTCTTGATGTATTTTTATGGAAAGAGGGTTAAAGACCGAGTTTTTTACGTATAATTTTATTCTCATACAAACGCAGATACATAGCATTATCCGGATTAATTTGAGCTATCATCCTCCAATATTTTCCACTTAATTTATACTGGTCATTTTGAAAATAATCATAGCCAAGACGTGCTACAACTGTTTCAAGCATAATTTTATCACGTTGACCAGCATCTTCAGCAAATGGGAACGGAATAAGTTCCATCACCTTTTCCGCATAAGGCACGTAAAGCCATTCTTTATTCTCCGGATCCAACTTGTAACGTGCATAATTGAAAGCATTAAAATAGCCTAATGCTGCATTTTGAGGTGAGACTTCTGCAAGTTCTATATAAGTCTCTATATATTTTTTATACATATTACGCTGCTCCTCACCCATTGATATTTCAGCCTGACTTTCATAAAATCTTGCCAACTGCTGAAGTTCCGGAGCATCAAGTTTACCTTGTTCACGTCTGTGCTCGATAAATTTCTTCTGCTCTTCGATTGCCTTATCCGTATATCCGGACGCATCATAAGCCTTTGCAATGGCCTGCCAAGCTGTATTTTTCTGCCTTTCCTCTCTAAACTTAGCGTTTTCAAAGGCATCATCCGATTTGTAGTTCTTGCGTACAATCTCATAATCCAGACATTTGCGATATTGATCAATGGCTGCATTATAGTTCTTAAGTCCCTCGTATGCCTTGGCGTACGACATGAAGTCATCAAGACTTATTTCCGCACTGTCTGACTTGTTGAAAAGGACATCGGCTGCGGCAATAGCCTGATCATATTTTTGTATAGCCACACTATTCTGCATCATCAACCGATTGAGCTTCGCATCGGTAGGATATTTGGTGAGAGCCAACGTAAGCAGAGAGTCTGAACGTTTATAAGCGCCAAGCTGTCCTGCCTTACCGGCAGCCTGCAACAATGTAACATAACCGGCAATCTGATTGGATGTCATATGAGCCATATCTGCCTTGGCATATGCTTCGATAGCCTTGTTGGCATAATCAAGTCCTTCCGCAGCTCCATACAAGTTTCCTATTTCAACATATACATTATAATTAGGATCGTGTTGAAGAATCTCCTCCAACTTCTTCGCAGCGCCGTCATAGTCATGCTGCTTTGCCAAGGCCTTGGAATAAGCCTGATATCCCAACGGACTCTTCGGATTCATTGCAATAGCCTTGTCAAACCATCCGTATGCAGCAAGTGTATCCTCTTGGGTTTTCGCCCAACCTGACAATATGCTGCCTTTTTCCACATATGCCGGCACAAATTTAGGATCGACAGCCAATGCTCTTTCTATATATATAAAGGCATTGGTTGTATCATTGGCCTGAAAATCAAATGCATGTGCTATATTGGTGAGCACTTCGGGATTCTTCTTGAACTGCGGATATATTTCAGTCTCTATGAAGTTTGCACCTCCCAGTCCCTGATGTTTACGTATCACCTGTTTTACAGCCTCGACAGTTGCTTCAGGGTCGAGGTTCTTCATGCTTCTCTGCTGCTTTTTCTGCGCAGTAGCGGGCACGGCCATTGTCCACACGAAAAGTGCGAGCAGGGCATATATCGTCGACTTTCTCATATTGCTCATGTACTTTGTTTTCTGTATATATTATAGTTATGAATCTCTGCTTAAACGCATCAGAACTTGTACTGTACACCCACGTTGAGTGTCTCTATATGGCGCAGTTTGGTGAAGTTGACACCGTCTATTCCGAAATTGCGCAAAGCATATATTGTAGGCGAGAAGAACGCGTCGATACGCGGAGTGATATGGGCATTGAGTTTCAGACCGGCATTGAATCCGAATTTTGTCGCCGTCTTGGCCTCATTGTTCAGCCGGCACTCATGCCCCTCCTGCAGACGCTCATTCGAATCGAGAGTTGCCGTCTCGCCAAAGAGCATGTTGCATGTGGGGCCCACATACGCCTCAAGTTCGAAACGTCGTCCCGGACGATAGCCGTTGCACAGATTCGTGAGATTGACCATATAGTTGAACGATACGAATCCGAAATAGTAACGGTGATTCCACAATCCGGTACGGTTCACCGGGGCATACCCCGACTCGGGACTGTCCATACGGTAGTCGGTGAACGAACTGAGCGAGGCACGTGATATCGACAGATATTCGAAAGCCACACGGGCCGAATGTATGCGGTTGAAATGATACTCGGCGAAAGCCATACCGTTGAACGGCATTCCGGCCGAACCGCTATAGCCGTCGCGTGTCTGCGTTATGTTTGTACCGCCACCAAGTCCGACCACAATGTGGCGCATCTCACTGTCGTCCGCTGTATTGGCACGACGATATTTCATGCCCGTTGTCGACACTGTCAATCCCATATTCAGCGAATATGTGTTGTCGGAGAAACATTTGTTCCATGCGGCATTGGAGTATGGCACCTTATATACATAATTGGTGTACCTCGGCTCCACGAACACCTGCAGACCGTCCGACAGGCGTGCCCACAAGTGGGCGCCTACGGTATAAGCTTGAGTGTTGCAGCTGAGGTGCCGTCCCGGCTGATATTTCATAATACGCCCCATCTCGGCTCCTGCAAGCAGATAGAATCCCAACGGGCTGTCCCAATTGTAGTTGGCCGAGAAACCAAGCGGATTGAACAGGGCCTCACCGCGCATGCCCACGTAACAGCTACGGAAGTCACGTTCGTACGGCGGCTGATACGGTGACAGCTTTTCCGGTGTGACCTCCTTCTGCCATGTCACTGTCGACGATGTTCCAGTAAAGCGGAGACCGATGGCCGACGAGAGCCATTTGCCCACAGATATGGAGAAGTTATGTCCCATGGTTTCGGTAAGACCGAGTGTCGGTGAATCGGTGAAATCGATGCCGTTGGAAAACTCGAAGAACCAAGGCTGCCGCCATGAGTCGAGTGCAGTGCTGTCGGCCACAAGCTCGTTACTCTCGGCACGGTTCTTTATAAAGTGCTGCCGCGACTCGGGAGAAAGATTGTTGTGCAGATAGTATATGAAGTTTACGTTGGCACCGTAGAACATGTCTATCTTCCTCCAGTTGCGGCTTTCGCTCAGGTCGCGCTTGTCAGTGGCAAGTCCGTAATAAGGCTCGATGTTGATGTAGCCCTGCGGACCGGTGAAGAAGCGGAACTGCAACCCCATATGCACATCAAACGAGGTGCCCGAACGGCCCAGACGGCCATACTTGGCATATTGTGCTCCCACACCGAGAACAGTGGAGATATCAAGCAAACGCGATGGTTTGAAACCGTCGAAATAAGATGTCAGACTGAAGAGGTGATCGGCCGTTACTCCCATCCTGTAATACAGCCTGTCCTTGTCCTGCTGATAGCCGAAAGCCCCGTTGAGCAACACGCGGGCAGAATGCAGCTTGCTGAACTGCTTGCCAACACCAAGATGAGCCACGGTAAGAGCATTGAACTTATATCCGGCACCCGGCGGCACCATCTGCTCCACACCGGCACCGGCCTCTACAAACAGGTGGTCGTCCCACCGCTTGGTGAATGTCTCGCCATCGGCGAGATAACGGCGCTCGAGGAGATAATCCATGGCATTGGTTCCTTTAGCAATATTCTTTCCGTTTTTTATTGTATCGGCACCCAAAGCTGACTCGTCCTCAGGAATAGAGTCCGAAACCACAACGTTTTTATTGGCCGGAATATCAATGGCATTACCGGTTCTTCCATATACAACGGCCGTCAATGCCTGACATATAATCAATATATAAAACTTTGTCCTCATTGCGTTTCGTTTCCTATTCTTTGTTATCTACAGTAGTTGTTTCATCTGTCGATGTATTCTCTTTATCAGACGGTGCTGTTTCTGCATCAGTTTTTTCATTGCCGCCATCAACAGTAGCCTCGTCTGAAGCCTTTTTTTCCTCACCATCAGTCTGACCTGATTCCAACTCGTCTTTGCGCCTGTCATCACGAATCTGCAACAACTTGAATATTTCATCATATGCAGCGAAATCTTTCTTCAGATACTTAGAATTCTTTCGCATCTCTTCGGTGATGTGTCCCTCATTATAATATAGTCCCTTAAAACTCGGCTGCAGCTTGAAACTCTGATGGAAATAAGCCAGATAATGCTTTACACCTTGTGTATTCACAGGCTCTTGCTGTACATCGTCCTTATGTTCCTCTAAATATATATTCTTTTTCTTTTCATATTCCTCAAAAGCAGACATACCTTTTTTCATAATCAGAGCCTGCTCCTCTTCTGATGAAAGCAGATGGAATCCGTCACTCTCTTCTTCGGAATAATACGAACTTAGTTCATCCGTACCGGCTGCTGTTGGTTTCTCCGCCCAAAGAATTCCTTTAAGATACCATTTTTTTGGATTACTATTGTCAAGACGATTTATCAAATCATCCGTATCCTCAAATGAGTTTCTCCACTCAGGAATCTCCGTATGCAGAATGGCCTTGTTTTCATAACTCGAGTTCTCTACAAACTCGCGGGCTTGCTTAAACTCCGGTCTATTCTCATCAATACCGAAATAGTTTTTAAGATTGATGAATTTCTCCAACTTGTCCAAACCGGCAGGAACATTTTTACCAGTTTTTATCCATGCTACAAATTCCATTGCTCTCTTAAATTTCTGCAAATTATAGAAACTCATAGCCTGAGTAACAAGCAAATCACTACGGTTCATCTTTATTATAGAACCGTCCCTGTTAACAGCCCAATCAACCTTATTATAAGTAGTATCTGTCTCGAACTGATCTATAAAAGGAGCCAAAATGGTTGTATCCGGTGTTCCGACACGCATCATCATACGTGCCATACGATTATATACATAAGGTGCAATCTTCTCACCATATATATCCGGACGCGTCTGTAAATACTTATATGCCATCACTGTAATAGTATCAAGCTCCAAACTGTCTTCAATTGTGGCATACAGGTTATAATAGTCACCACTTGAAAATTTCTTATCTCCTGAAAGAAAAGCCTTCTTATCTCTATAATAAACTTCCACAGCTTCATCGGCATCCATAACGTGCTCTTTGATATAGGAATACTCACATTTCATCACACGCATGTTCTCCAAAATATTCGTTATCTCGGTCTCATAGAAATCGAGCTGTTTCACAGCACTGTAGAGAGCCGTCTTATTACTGCCATTGGCGGCAATAAGGTCACGCAAGACTTGTGCTTGCGCTGTCAAGCGCTTCTTTTCCAACTCATCGGCCACCTCATCCCATGTATATATCTTTGTCGTTATATGTGGAGTTGCCCTGCGCGACAAGAAAGGAGCAATTAGGGAACGTGCCTTTTGGGCGCGCTTCTGTGCCAGTTCTGAGTTGATTCTGTCACCACCATCGGGCGAGGCTGCACCGATAATGGTTGGGGTCAGCAGATCATCACCATACGACCTCAATTCCTGCACAAGCTTGTCGCGCTCTATATCATTGATGGAGTCTTCCGTAAGAATATCTTTTCCTGTGACAAACCTCAACCGGAGGTCTTTCTTCACGTTCTCAGTAACTTGGTCCGCGACTTCCTGAAACTCCTCTGTCAGCGGCATTTCTGGAATAGCTACAGAAAAATCCAAAAACTTGAACGGACGTATCCTAAGACACGAGCCACCAAAAGCATCCTTATGATATACACGGTGATAGTCTTCTATTGCATACGTGCAAGGACCCTTGTACGACTTATGTATATCCGGTTTGGAATAAATAATAGTCGTGTCAACAAAGAAATAATCACCGACAGCCGGCTGTTCTATCGTCGATCTGAATCCATAAGCTAATTTATCATTTTTAAAGAAATCAAAATCCATACGCTTATCCTGCAAAGCGTGATAGTTACCTCCTTCATACACGATAGGCTCACAATAAGAGACAGTATCTTCCGTTGCGCAATCCACGGCATAAGTCTGTATCACAAGCCTCGAAGCGTCCTTTATAAGTTTTTTGTCTATAGGAATATGTATTTTGAATTGCTCCATACCATTGTCCGTCTCCACAATCGTCGTGCGTGGTATAGGTTTCTTAGTTCCTTTGGCAATCACATTGGTCAACTCTTTTATTTTAAATACAACTTCATAATCCGTCTGACCTGCTTTTATAACAACCTTTTCTACAAGTAAATCCTCTTCCGCAACCACAACAATAGCCATACCAGGAGTAAGACCTCTTCTTGTAAAACGTCCATTTGATTTTGAACGACTTACTATTTTCTTTTCTTTCAAAATCTTTTGCATGGAGGTTATTGCAGCAAAATCATCTGATGATTTATTACTCACACGTTTTATTGCCGCCACAACATCATTTGCTGCGTCTTCCGTTGCATATATTCTATACAAGACTGATTTGTATGACTCCTTATTATTATATTCATTTATGAACTTAGCCCGAATATTTGCATCTACAGTTTCCTGCGCCCGTGTCTCGTTCACTCCGAAACATAGGCTAAACAGCATCATTAGTATGCATATGACATTGTATCTCGCTTTCATATCTATAATATCTGTTGTATATATCTTGTATTTAAAAGAATGTTCTCTTTTGGTGTTCCCTGCCGCAGTCTTGTCAGATGCCATTATCGGTACGCACATCAACAACGCGGTTGTGTGGGAAAAATTTTATTTCAGTATGTATGTCACTGACACGCCGATGCGTGTGGGCAGGAGAGTGTATCCCTCGGCGTTTGTGCGCTGCACTCCTCCTACGGAATAGTCGAGGTCGTAGTTGTCTTTCTCGAAGTATTCCTTGTGCTTGTAGTATATTGCCCCGAATCCTGCATGACAGTCGATGTTGAGGCGGTGGGTGATGGGAAAGACATATCCGAAAGTGATGCCCAGACCGAGAGCGCTTCCATTGTATACCTTGCCTTTCCATGTTATGTCGTACGAAGCTCCCACGCCGCCTATTCCTACGAACTGCCGGTACATGGGTCGTCCTGAGAAATAATACCTGTATTCAGGCTGCACAGCTACCATCTTCATGTCCTTGCCCCACGGCTTGTAGTTGCCCAGCACGTTGACACCCAACGATGTGCGTTCGCCCGTGACAAGCTCGAAGCCTATGCTCGGCGTCATCATCACGTCCATGAGCGCGTCGGTGTTCACGGCGAGCATCTGCGCATTAATGTTGCGGCACCCCAGCAGCGCCACGAAGACTATCAAGAGTAGCTTTTTCATCTTATTGTCTTTAAGCGACGGGAAATGCGGGAAAGGCATGTCGTGTCTCCCCACGCATTCCCATCGTCATGTTTTATTCTTTTTTTGTTTAAAAAGTGTCTTTGTCGGATTTTTATCCCCCGTTTAGAGTGTCACATCCTGTATCGTACCGTCGGTGTCGAGGTCCCAAGGCTTGAGCGTTGCATTGAGCGTGATGAGCTTCGGACCGTTGATGGTCATCTTCACATTGTAAGACTTTCCTGCCTCATACTTCGAACTCTGCAACTCGATAGGATGCTCCGAGATGAACTCGTTGCCCTCCTTGTCTTTCAGTACGATCTCCACGTAATAGTGCTGATCATCCTTCTGCTCGTCGGGCACGGGCAGCAATATGCCCTGTCCTATCCTTGTCTCCTCCATCTGCACCCAGTGGTCTTCGCCGAAAGGTGCGTCGTCAGCGTCAAGCAGGTCGAAGTCGGCCAGATTATTGTCCCAGTCGAACGTCACCTTACCCTCGGCTGTGGCATCGTTGCGGTCGGCAATCACAAGGTTCAGCTGCGTTGGCACATCCTTAACCTTGATGCTCTTAACGCCCATAGTGAGCGCAGCGTCATACTCGCCCTTGGCGTCCGGACCCGGCACGATACTGAATGTCATGCGCATCAGCTTGTGCTCGAACTCGATACCCGGGGTCTCGTCGGCATGCTCCGGATTGCGGAAATATTTAGCGGAGTAGGCATCGTCATGGTTGTTGTTGGTGCGGCCCCATATCACGTCCTGTGTACCGTTGATCTGTATGGTCGCCTCTATACGCGATTCCGATTTGTAGATTGTTTCCACACGGGGATAGTAGCCGTAGAAACGGTATGTATACCAGTTGGCCACCGGATAGAAACACTTCTTGCCGTCCACCCAGTTGAGCTCGGTGGCGGTAGTGTCGGCGTTGAACTCGGCGTTGGTCTCGATATTGTCCATCCACACGGAGAAATCCAGCTCGTCGTAACCGTTCCACACGATGGGACGCTCTGCGGGGTTCACACCCTGCACGCCCTTGGCCAGACAGAAGATGCCCAGCCCGTCGGCCTCGAAAAGTCCGTCAGCAGTCGACTCCACGCTCGAACGTGTGCCGCCGGCGCTCGATGCCAGTCGTATCTCAACATTGCTGTTGCCGGCATTTATGTCTGCGTCGGGCTGGCCCTGCAACGACGACAGCACGTCGTCGTTGCTCGAGCAACCCGCCATCAGCGAGGCGGCTGCAAAGCCAAGTATCCACAAGTTTTTCTTCATAAATGAATTCTGAATTGGTGGAAATTTATTTAAATGTTATCATCCTCGGGGAAGAGGTTTACATCCTCACCCTGCTCCCAAGCCTTCAACTCGGTAGTGATCTTGATTTCGCTCAAGCCGAAGATTGTGATATTCACATTATATGAGCTGCCCTTTACAAATGAAGCAGCACCCTTTTGAGGAGCGATTGTAGTAACATAGTTATACTCTTTCTCTTCAGTTGTGCCGTCCTCGTTTACCTGAACGTTCTGGCTCAATACGATAGTCATCTCATATTTCTCGGCCGGAGCAACGAGCAAAGCCTCACCTACACGAGTCTTCACAGCTGTATCTGCTTCAACATCCCAAGTTGGCTGTACAGGAACAAGGTCTACAAGCTGCTTGAAAGCCATGTCGCCTTCTGCACGCTGCTTCAAGACGAAAGAAGCCGTATCGGCAGCCTCACTGTTCTTCAAGATAAGCTGTTCCATTTCCTCGCCGGTATAAGCAACAACCAGCTTACCTGTATGCAGAGACTTGACCTGTATGCTCTTAACGTTTACGGCAGAAGCCGAGCCTGCGCATGCATCAGAGTTGCCACCAAGTACATTGAACTGAAGACGAGAAAGCAAGTGCTTGAACTCCATTGATGGCTGTACTTCCTTACGGGCAGCGAAAGCCGAATAATAACGTGTCTCGTTTCCTGCTCCGAGTTTTTCCACTTCTGTTGCTGTGGGAACAGCCTTTGCCACCATTACATCCTGCGAACCGTCGAGTTTTATATCAACATAAAGATAGTTTCCCTCTTTCTGCGGCTCTGATACAACAGCCGGCTCACCTACTCCGTATTCATCAACGTGGTATGCCCAGAAGTCATAATTACCCTGTGTAGGATAGTATTTCAACTGACCGTCAACACGACTTGCCACAGCAGAATTTACACCATCGGGAGTAATCATAGGTGTATTATAGAACAGATCCTCCGAAGGCAGTTCGTTACCGTTGATATCCTTCAAAGTAAACTTGGCCTCATCAAGTGTATTCTGATTGAGCATGAACACGTTTACAGTCTGGTTCTTCCATACATTCTCCTCTTCTGTAACTCCACCGACAGTACCGGCACCACGGGTGATTACAGAATTGGTGAGTCCCAGCTGAATAGGAACGAGATCTCCGTTGTTTACATTGGCGTCAGTGCTGATAGCATCTTCAGACGAGCAACTGCTGAGCATACCTGCTACGGCAAGTGCAAAAAATAATGATTTTCTCATGTTTTTTTAATTTGTTAATTAATAATTAATGTGATTTTATACTTTAAGTTTCATACTTATTTTCTTTCCGGCTTATTCGGCCCGCAAGTTATCCTCATCATTCGGGTCGTCGGGGTTGTTGTCGTACTTCGGGTCATCGGGATCCACTATTATAGGGTCTTTCTCTTCATGCCAACCTTCTATCGAAGCACTCATCTTGATAGGTTGCAGACCGTACACCACTATATATATATTATATTTGTATCCTTTTTTAAAGACCTTTTCACCCGACTCGTCCGCTGTCGGAGCTTCGATTGTATACGTGGCTACCAGTTTCTGCGGCTCAGTATCGTTACCCGCTGCATCTTTCTTCATCTGCTTGAAATGCAGTCTGATATAATAGGAACCTTGCGAAGGCAACATGATGGAGCCGCCTATTTCAGTAGCTTCTCTTTCAGAATAGATTTCCGGAGCCTTGTTATTGTTTTCATCATAGGGCCATTTCATCGGAACAGGCGCCAAAGCCTCACACTTGTTTCCATCTACAGACTTCTCTTTCAGATAAAAAGAACCTTCTGCGCCCATATCAGGCTTGAATCCTATATTTTTCTTATCCCTGGCCGCAACCGTAAGAGTTCCTCTTGTCGGAGCCACTACTTCTATTCCGGTTATGACAATGTCCTTGCACCTCTCATCTCCAGGATAAGCGACAAAATTAAGTTGTGCAAGCTGGTGCTTCATATCGACGATAGGATAGACCCCACGGTGGGCGGCAAACGTGCTGTATCCTCCACCACCTTGGTTTATGATTACGTCACGCTCCTCTTTAGTAATATTGATGTCATACCGTTTGTCTTCTCCTACTCCGAACATATCCGCTCTTAAATCCGGTGCGCTTCCGCACATGATGTCCTGCGTGCCGTCTATGGTAATGTCGTAAGCCACAGACTCGGGGGTCCGGCTCACGTTATGAATATCAACCGAATGTTTTTCAAGATTAAGACTGTCTATATAATATGCGAAGAAATTATATCCTACATTCTGATATTTTGAACTGTAGTATAGTGTTTGCGTTTCTTTCGTCTCTTCATCAATGAAATTTCCACTTCCGATCGTGCTACCTTTATCCTGATCATCTTTTTTGTACAACAAGTCAAAAGACCCCGCCATGTCACTGGTAAGTCTGGCCGGCATGCCATAGTTAAAGTCAGGCCCGTCTACAAGACAGTTCAAGGCAAATTCGTCTTGCGGCCTATCTTCGGAAAGTCGCGTATAGGTAAGGTCCGGCTCTGTCGTCAGATCATTGTCCTTGTCGTTCGCATATTTTTCTTTTCTGAACGCATAAATATAAAATCTGGCCTTTGTATATTTTTCTGTAAGGATACTTTCTTCATCAAACGGTCCCGTACCCTTTCCCGGTTCGGTATCACCCCCACGTGTTGCAGAGACAGAAAAGAAGTTCTGCTTGTTGACAAAGACCATAACGGGAGTCTTGTCGTAGGTCTCGTTGTTGGTTATCTTATCACCATTATAATCATAAGTCAGTCCCGGATATGAGTCCGAACACGACGAAAGTGCGGCCAATGCCACGAGCGCAATCGATGTAGCTATACGCAGTCTATTTTTCATCATCGGTTTGTTGTTATATATTTTTCGATGTCGTTTTCTTGTTTTTATATTCCCGTTGTCGTCTTCAGCATGCAATCAGATGTCCACGATTATCTTGCTGCCGGTATAGTCTTTCCATACGTCCAAACCACCGTTGTTGTCATTGTTCTTTATAACGTTGCCTCCACTGACGACAATGTTCGCCACAATGTCGAGCACTCCGCTGTCGCCGTTGCGCAGGGCATATCTGCCGTCCTCGGTGACTTTTATCAGCTTGGCACGTTTCAAGGTGTTGTACAGATTTATCTTTCCCTGCAGTTTCTTCACTTTCCGCTCCCCCGTTCCGGGATCCGTTCCGTGTGTCATTATCATCACCTGCATTATTCCGGGGCCTGTATACATGGTCGACGTGCTGTTCTCTACTATCGTAGGCACATCTATATTGGCGTGTACCCTCACTACCTTGTTATCTTCGGTGTCCTCCTCAAGCGGGGTGCCGTCTTTCTTAAGCAGTTCCGTCTCGAACATTACCTTTCGTGTCTTCTCTATGGCGATGTATCCGTTCAACAGGTTTACCTTGTATGGTATGCCAGCCATCTCACACACCACATAATCTATTGCGAAAGTGGAGTCGATATCTGTCTTCGGATCACACGGAAACTCTTTCTTTATAGTGAAATAGATATCAATATTCTGCGTCACGGGCATTGGCTTGAACTTTACCTCCTGCCTGCCTTTTACTATGTCGCGTGCCGGAATGGTATCGAAGAACACCGGCTTGATGTTTGTCTGCACATAAGGGGCATAGCTGTTGTAGTCCTGCCAGTCTTTGAGCAGATGTCCCAGCTTGTCATCGGTCTTGTCGTAAGGTCTGTATTCCACGAAGATGTCCTGCATCTTTTTGTCGGTGGTCGGCTCGACCATATAGTCCACCACGCTCTTGTAGTCGAAAGAGGCTGTGTCCATATTGAACGCCACGAACTTGTATGAGCCCACGGCGACGGGGAACTCTCCCATTATACCGCCGACACGCTTGATGGCGTCGTATTTGTTGGCAGAACCGGTGGGGTCCGAGGTCTCGCCGGCACGGGTGACGGCTTCTGCCGGTGGGGTATTGGGAGAAGGAGGATCCTGATTCCCATCATCCGGTGTGGGGTCGGGATTCTCTTCACCTGGAGTGGGATTTTCCTCTTCCGGAGTGGGGTCGGGAGTTGTAGCTATAGGGTCGTACTTCGGAGGATTGAATACGAAATACCCGGTGTTGCCTTTTCCCGGGATGCCGCTTCCCACTACCATTGCCGTCTTGTGGAAATTTACGACACGAGTGGCGATGATATACATCGAGTCGGGAAGGGCACTTTTGGTGTTGCCGTCGTTGGCTGTATAGGCATATTTGTCGACATATCCACCCCAATCGAAAGTATAATTCAGCCTTCCCTCGTGAGGATGTACGGAAGAGTCGCAAAGGTCAGCGTCTACAGAGCAGGCCGTAAACGCGGATACCGACATGACGAGCGATGCCGTCAGCAGATGTTTCATGATGTTATGCTTCATCACCGGCCTCCTTTCCTTCTTCTTCTTTGTCTGCAGCGTTGGTATTTTCATTTTCTGTCTGTTCTTGAGATGGGCTATCGGGCTCTTCCTGACTGGTGGGAGAAGTGGGCTCTGTGGGAGCAGATTTCTGCTCTGTGGGAGTTGTGGGAGTTGTGGAGTCAGACTCCGTCTCTTCTTCGACCGAGCCACCGTCACCGGGGGCTGACTCCGTGGCAATGCTGTCGACGGGTGTCTGCGGCTCTACGGCTACGCTGTCGTTGCCTGCCTTGATACTGTCCTTGGCTGCGGTCTTGGCCTGCTTTTCGGCGGCCTTGGCGTCTGCCTTGGCCTTACGCTCACGCTCTTTTGCCTCGGCCTGCTTCTGCTTGTCGAGTGCGTCCTGCTTCATCTTGACAGCATTCAGAGAGTCGCTCTCGTGCTTCTTTATTGTGTATACCGAGTCGTAAACATGCCAGAAGGTATTACGTGCATCGTTTGTCAGGCTGTCAATAAGTTTGTTGTCGCGCCGGACGTTATCAAGAGAGTCGGCAATAGCCTGTTGCAACTCCCTGTACACCTCGTCAACATCGTAACGCCAATGATACTTCTTGGCAAGAGGATACTTACCTATTCTATATACAAAGCCTACGCGCAGGTCGCTCACTGTCGGCGGCAGCACCACCTTCGGGTCTCCGGTCTTGGTGACAGGATAACAATTGCTCTCGCGGTCGTGACGGTATTCATCGTAACGTGCATAGGAAATACCGGCACTGATGCCAAGCTCGAGGTCAAGACTGCTTCCGTTGTTGAACACGTAGAGCGGCTTCGTCATACCATAGGTGAAACCGAATGTGTAGGCCTGTCCCTGGTATCCTTTTTGAGTAAGTTTGATTGAAAAATCGTTGTACGAAACGTATGCTCCGCGATACCACACAACCCCGGGACGCTTCACCGTTGTGCGACGGCATGAGAACAGGCGGTCTATCTTGCCCGTATGGGCGGGATACTGTTCGCCGACTTGTCTTGTGCGCCAATAATTGCGGAACTCTGCGCGCACTCCACGGATATTGTAAACAAGGCCGGGCTTGAAAGTGTGGCTGGTCTGCCAGTTTCCTCGAAAGTTGAGTCCTACAGTCCAACGGTTCCAATTCTCTTTCCGGATATCGAACTCTACGCCGATATTCGGAACGAGCATTGTCCAGTCTACCATATTCGTGCGAAACGTCAGCCTCTCTTTCAAGGAAAGTGTATCGACATGGGACTTGTTTGTCACCTCTTGCGCCGATGCCGTAACGGACATCAGACAAAGGCAGCACAGGTACAACAAACCCTTCAATTTTACAAATTTCATTTCACTTTTATATTATAATAAAATAAGCAAAAACCAGGATATTTCCGAATTGGTAAATCTATCGTCTATCTCCTATATTTAATACTTACCATTTTTAATTTCATTTCGGCTGCAAAATTAATAAATATTAGTTATTAAAAGTTTATATATATGTTAAAAATTGGTAATATAACAGTAAAACGTTGTTTATGACATAACTCGGGTTATGACAGAAAGCAGAATTCTTTAGATAGAAATAACATAAGTTTATCTACAAAATCAGTTTGATAAGTTAGTCAACAGAATTAAACTACATTATCGTACGGACATCGAATGAACGCGACATGTTTGGGCAGAATGCGTCCTGCATGAACACACCATAGATGAACACACCATAGATGAACGCACCATAAATGGTAACAGGGGCGTCCTGAAAGGACAACGAGCACATAGCCCGGGGCAGAGCGTAGCGGCACCCCGGGCTATGTGCTCGTTGCCCCGTTGGGGCGCATCCATCCAAAGCGCGTTCATCTATGGTGTATTCATCTATGGTGTGTTCATCTATGGACGCGTTCTGCCCAAACATGTCGCGTTCATCTATGGTGCGTTCTGCCCAAACATGTCGCGTTCATCCGATGTCCGTACGATAATGTAGTTTAATTCTGTTGACTAACTTATTTTCAGAGTTTTTAATGCTACCGACAAAGGTTTTCCGGTCAATCAAGAGCCATGGATTATGACAATTTGAAGACCAAATTATTGTATGTCAGATTGTACTGAAAACAACTGTTTTCTTTTCGGCCTTAAACCGACAACACCACTAAAACATAAGTACCGGCTATCATACTTGTATTTCCATTTTTCTTTACTTTAACATATGTTAAGCAACATCCGGACCGCCATTTTCGAACGACACCCCGAAAAACACGATTTTCCGCTCAAAAGGGAAGTGCTGACAGTCAGCACTTTACAAAAGAGCGGCTTTGTCAAGAAAGCAGAGAGACTCTTATCACCTTGCAATAACGCCCTTATTGCATTGCGACTACGGCCTTGTTGCAATGCGAAACGGCCCTCGCGGGAGTGCCGGGAGGCCCTTACGGCAAATTTTCCATGCAAAAAACGTGTGTCAAGAAAGCAGAGAGGGCCTCACGGCTTTTCTAATTTGAGAAAAAAGAAAAGTTAAAATTTCAGAATTAACATGACAATAATACAGAATATAATGTGTATCGGGATGCAAATACCAATACATGTCAAGATGTACCAAAATTAGAAAAGAAGAAACCGCATATTATGAATACATCAAGTATGGCATAAGAAAGGATACGTCATGTGTGGATATAAGAAAGGATACGTCATGAAAAGACAACAAGCACACAGCCATCATGTTGATCCACATTACGATTCGTAGGATGTGTGCGCCTTTATGACAAAAACAAATACTTGACTTTATGTCGGAAAACGATCTTTCATGTCCGTGAAACCGTTAATTTCTTATAAAAGGTATCATATTGACAGAAAAAATCCGTATTTTTGCATTTTATTGGTATTGAAACAAATATTCATAATATATACACACATTAAGAAATATACATAATAAGGAGATTATGGCTTGCATATTACACATTGAAACAAGCACCAACGTCTGTTCCGTGGCATTAAGCCAAGATGGAGAATGTATATTCAACAGAGAAGACCATGAGGGGCCCAACCACGCAGTGATATTGGGTGTGTTTGTCGACGAAGCCCTATCTTTTGCCGATGACCGTCATGTTGTATTGGACGCTGTAGCGGTGAGTTGCGGTCCCGGGTCGTATACCGGACTGCGCATCGGCGTATCGATGGCCAAGGGCGTATGCTACGGGCGCGGCTTAAAACTGCTGGCCGTGCCGACACCAGAACTGATGTGCGTGCCGGTGCTGCTGGGACATGACGAACTGGAAGAAGATGCCCTGTTGTGCCCCATGCTCGATGCACGCCGCATGGAAGTTTATGCCACGGTGTACGACAGGGCCCTGCGTCCGGTAAGGAAAACCAGCGCCGATATCGTCGACAAGAATACTTACCGCGAACTCCTCGACACCCATCCTGTGTATTTCTTCGGTAATGGAGCCGCCAAATGCATGGAAACAATCGACCATCCCAACGCCCGTCTGATAGAAGATGTCAAACCATTGGCACGATGGATGCAGCCGCTGGCAGAAAAGCGAATGGCAGAAGAAAAGTTTGAGGATGTGGCATATTTTGTACCGTTTTACCTAAAAGACTTTGTAGGAAAAGCTTCCAAGGAGTTTTTTTAAAGGGAATTAATATCATTATGGAAATAACAGGATTGGACTACAACACCCAACGCGAGCCGCTGATGATGCCGGAGTATGGGCGTGAAATACAAAAGATGGTGGACTACGCCGTAGCATTGCCTACAAGAGAAGAGAGACAGAGTTGCGCCGAGAGCATAGTGAGAATGATGGGAACGAAAGTTACCCAACAACATGAAAACTCTGACTTCGAACATACTCTGTGGGACCACCTGTACCTCATGAGCCACAAGAAGCTCGACATAGAATGGCCATACGACATGTCGGAAGCTGAGAAAATACTGGCAAAACCGGAGCCGATGAAACTGCCGGGAAAAGGCGACAGGGTGCAACTGCGCCACTACGGCCATCTGATGGAAGAGATATTCAGACGGCTGAAAGAGATGCCCGAGGGTGAGGAACGCGACGAACTGACACGCATAGCCGCCAACCAGATGAAACGCGACCTTGCCACATGGGGCCACGGTTCGATGGACGACGAGAGAGTGGCCTCGGACCTTGCCAATTACACGGACGGAAAAATCCAGCTCGACCTGAGTACATTCCGCTTTGAAAGACCGGTAATCCAAAGTGAAACGGGCGACATGCAGAGAAAGAAGAAAAGAAAATAGGTACGATGTCGGCATTCATAATAGAAGGAGGGCACCCGCTGAGCGGAACAATCACGCCTCAGGGGGCAAAGAACGAGGCGTTGCAGGTGATCTGCGCGTCACTGCTGACTGACGAGGATGTGCGCATAAGCAACATCCCCGATATTCTTGATGTGAACAACCTGATATTGCTGCTCAAGGACATCGGCGTAAAAGTGGAGCGACCTGCACAGGGAGAATATGTCCTGCGCGCTGACGACATAAACCTGAACTATCTCGAAAGCGACGATTTCGTGAGAAAATGCGCTTCGCTGCGCGGCTCGGTACTGATGATAGGTCCGCTGCTGGCCCGTTTCGGCAAGGCAGTAATAACAAAACCGGGCGGTGACAAGATCGGACGGCGACGGCTTGACACCCACTTTCTGGGGTTCAAATACCTTGGAGCCGAATTCCACCATATCGCCGGACGCGATGTCTACGAGATAGGCGCCAAAAGACTGAGGGGCTGCTACATGCTGCTCGACGAAGCGTCGGTCACGGGCACGGCCAACATTATCATGGCAGCCGTAATGGCCGAAGGCACCACAACAATATACAACGCGGCATGTGAACCGTACATACAGCAACTGTGCCATCTGCTCAACCGTATGGGAGCGCAGATAAGCGGCATAGGGTCGAACCTGATTACCATAGTCGGCGTGAAAAGCCTGCACGGTGCCGCACACCGCATACTACCCGACATGATCGAGGTGGGATCGTTTATCGGCATGGCAGCCATGGCGGGCCACGGTATAAGGGTGAAAGACGTGTCGGTGGCAAACCTCGGCATCATTCCCGATGCCTTCCGACGTCTCGGCGTAAAAATAGACGTAGCCGGCGACGACATCATCATACCACGCCAGGACCACTACCAGATAGACTCGTTCATCGACGGAACGATAATGACATTGGCCGACGCACCGTGGCCGGGGCTGACACCCGACCTGCTTTCTGTGCTCATCGTTGTGGCCACACAGGCACGGGGCAGCGTGCTCTTCCATCAGAAGATGTTCGAAAGCCGGCTGTTTTTCGTGGACAAACTGATAGACATGGGTGCACAGATAATATTGTGCGACCCGCACAGAGCCGTGGTTGTGGGACACGACCGCAAGATACGCCTGAAAGCAGGACGTATGGCCAGCCCGGACATCCGTGCGGGTATTGCACTGCTGATAGCGGCCATGAGTGCGCAGGGTACGAGCCGCATCGAGAACATCGAACAGATAGACCGCGGATATGAAGACATAGAAAGCCGTCTCGGTATGCTCGGAGCAAGAATAAAACGGGAAAACTGAAACCTATGATAAGAGAAGAAGACGTCTACAGGATTGGCAGACTGGGCAAGCCCCATGGTGTGAAAGGAGAAGTGTCGTTCCACTTTGCCGACGATATTTTCGACCGCGCCGACTGTGACTATCTCGTGCTGCGGATGGACGGCATCATGGTGCCGTTCTTTATCGAGGAATACCGCTTCCGCAGCGGTGAGACCGCACTTGTCAAGTTCTGCGACATCGACAATCAGGAAAGAGCGGCCGAACTGACGGGCTGCGAAGTGTTCTTCCCAAGAGAAATAGCCGAAAACGACAGCGAGGCTTCGTCATGGGCAGCCATTACGGGATATGAGATTGTGGATTCGCACAGCGGGCGGAACATCGGACGAATAGCGGGCGTAGACGACTCGACTGTCAACACGCTGTTCGAACTGGAGGACGGCCGGCTGATTCCTGCCGCCGACGAGTTGATTGTAAGCGTGGACACCAAAGGGAGAAAGATTGTGATGAATCTGCCGGAGGGACTGTAATGGCAAGGCCATGGCCCTGCAAGCGCATAAAAATGCCGGGGCCGAAACAAGTTTCGCTCTGCTCATCCGGCTTAACGAAAACATAGGATTTCTACATATATTAAAATATATACATTATATATAATACATGGAACAGCAACACGCATCCCCCCTTTCCGAAACAAGAGGGGACGAAAGAACCAAGAAGCAAATCGCCATACTCGGCTCCACCGGCTCTATAGGCACTCAGGCGCTACAGGTAATCGAGGAGCATTCGGACCTGTACGAGGTGTACTGTCTGACGGCCAACAACAGAGTGGAACTGCTGGCCGAACAGGCCCGACGGTTCAAGCCTGCGGCGGTGGTCATAGCCAATGAGATGCTATATGACAAACTGAGAACACTGCTGGCCGACGAACCGGACATAAAGGTGTATGCCGGTCCGGACGCTATAGACGAAATAGTGGAATCAGGACCTATAGACATGGTGCTCACGGCAATGGTGGGCTTCGCAGGGCTGTCGCCGACGATACATGCCATCAAGGCACGAAAGACCATCTGTCTGGCCAACAAAGAGACACTGGTGGTGGCGGGAGAGCTGATAAGGGAACTTGCAACACGATACCGCACACCGATACTGCCCGTAGACAGCGAGCATTCGGCCATATTCCAAAGCATAGCAGGCGAGGGCGACAACGAGATCGAGAAGATACTGCTGACAGCCTCTGGAGGCCCGTTCCGCAACATGACGACGGACCGGCTGGCCACAGTGACCAAAGCCGACGCGTTGCGCCACCCGACATGGGAGATGGGGGCCAAAATAACTATAGACAGCGCCACTATGATGAACAAGGGATTCGAGGTGATAGAGGCCAAATGGCTGTTCGGCGTAGATGCCCGGCAGATAGAGGTGCTGGTGCATCCGCAATCTATTGTGCATAGTGCGGTACAGTTTCGCGACGGAGCTGTGAAGGCCCAGTTGGGCGTGCCGGACATGCGTCTGCCCATACAGTATGCGTTCTCTTATCCTCAGCGCCTGCATCTGTCGTCGGAACGTCTCGACCTCTTTTCACAGCCGTTGGAGTTTTTCAAGCCTGACATGGAGAAGTTCCGCTGTCTGGCCTTGGCTTTCGAGGCCATTGACCGCGGGGGCAACATGCCATGCATAGTGAATGCGGCCAACGAGGTTGTCAACCGCGGATTCCTTGACGGCCGTTGCGGATTCATACAGATGAGCGAAATAATCGAGAAAACGATGGGAAGGACCACCTTTGACCCTGAACCGACATACGAAACATACGTAGCCACCGACATGGAGGCACGCCGCATAGCTGCGGAAATAATGGGGTAACATTGCCGGGGGTGCAATCAGGTGACATCGCATGGGATGTAATGAAAGTCATTGCTGCGGATGTAATGAGGAGGACAAGAATCATCATCATAAGTTCCGCCAATGAAACGAATACGACACAAAATGATATGAGTAAACGAAATGACGATGAAACGGATATGCAAAAAGCATGATTGAAAGGTCTGAACTGCTGATATATATGCGCCCTGCCCTGTATGAGCAAACGAAATGACGATGAAACGGATATGCAAAGAAAGCATG
>NZ_JABKKE010000003.1 GCF_013166575.1 Xylanibacter rodentium | reverse complement strand
TTTATGTCCAATTACCCATTCGCCCTGAAAGGGCAAAAGCGTTAATTACCAAATACTTACAACCAACACACCCATATATTCTTATGCTTTTGCCCTTGCAGGGCGCGGGGATTGGCAATGTATGATTCCCGGGGTGCCGCTTCGCTCTGCCCCGGGCTATGTGCTCGTTGCCCCGTTGGGGCGTATCCATCCAGAGCGCGTTCATCCTATATCCGGACGATAATGTAGTTTGATTCTGTTGAACAACTTATTAAAATACAGAATATGACATTGTTGCAATTGAGTAATTTCGTATTTTAACGACTCCGCTCATATAACGTTCATTTTTGAGATACAAAATATAAAAAGTCAATTATTTAAATATC
Organism: Xylanibacter rodentium; assembly: GCF_013166575.1. Lineage (GTDB taxonomy): Bacteria > Bacteroidota > Bacteroidia > Bacteroidales > Bacteroidaceae > Prevotella > Prevotella rodentium. The sequence continues at coordinate 195,948 of NZ_JABKKE010000003.1, read as the reverse complement.
ATACAGTTATTGCTAAATTTAATGCTATTTTGATACTAAAAATAAACCACAAATTATGGCCACCCTACCTTTCAAGGCGAGTGTGTACAATCGTGTTGTTCCCGGGGTGCCGCTTCGCTTTGCCCCGGGCTATGTGCTCGTTGCCCCGTTGGGGCGTATCCATCCATGTGTTGAAATCATTATTTCATAAATCCTCGGCATCTCCGTGTCCTTGTGTCCGAAATATAAATAATTTTGTTCACTTACTTAATAAAACAACTTGTAGACATAGCAACTTATGACATCAATAAAACTAAAACTGAGAATGTCCTCAAACTGTGATGAGGCAGGCATTCTTTATTATCAGGTGATACACGACAGAGAGGTAAGGCTGGTGAGTGCCGGATACCGTATATTTTCTTGTGAATGGGACCGCAAACATGGCAGAATCGTTGTTTCTCCGGTATGTTCCGACATACGCAGCGGCGAGTTGGAATGTATACGCGAGAATGTACGGTGTGGATTGGACCGTATGCGTGACATCGCAGATGTATTGGAAGCGAGTGGCATGCCTTATAGCGCGGAAGACATTGTATGCCGTTACAATGAAACGGCGGCGGATGTGATTACCGTATTCGGATTTATCCGGCGGAAAGCCGCACGGCTCAGGCGTATGGGCCGTAACCGCACTGCCGGTACATATATGGAAGCGCTTAGCAGTCTGATGAAGTTCCGTGGCTATGTTGATTTTCGTTTCAACTCTTTTGATGCGGATATGATTGAACGCTATGAGGCATGGATGAGAATGCGACGCCTTTGCCGCAACACCACCTCTTTCTATATGCGCATTCTCCGTACACTCTACAATCAGGCCGTATCCGAAGGACTTGCCCGCGAGGTCAATCCTTTCCGGAATGTGTATACCGGTATCGACAAGACAGCCAAGCGTGCAGTGACACTTCAGGAAATCAGGCGGATAAAGGAATTGGACTTGTCGGGTGAAAAAGGACTTGAGTTTGCACGTGACATCTTTCTGCTTTCATTCTGTCTTCGCGGCATGTCTTTTGTAGACCTTGCCTACCTCCGCAAAACCGATCTTAGCAACGGTTTTGTCACTTACAACCGTCGGAAGACGGGCCGGCAGCTCACGATCAGGTGGGAGAGGCATATGCAGCTTTTGCTCGACAAATACAATTCACCCGATACCCGGTATCTCTTGCCTATTATTGTGCGTGAAGACGGAACGGAAGAGAGACAATACCGTAACAGGATGCTTCTGATAAACCGCAGGTTGAAAAAGGTAGCGGCCTTGGCGGGGGTGCATATGCCGCTGACCCTTTATGTAGCCCGGCATTCGTGGGCAAGCATAGCCAATGCGAAAAACATTCCCATCAGCGTAATCAGTGGAGCAATGGGGCACGACTCTGAGAGTACGACGCAAATATATCTTGCATCTATCCAGACGAATACGATAGATGAAGCCAACCAAAGTATATTAAAGGATTTGTGAATGAAAATGCTTTCGATGAATCTGAAAGGTCAGAAAACGCGTATGAAAATGAAAGTTTAAGCGTTACTGATCAATATTACTCTTGGGAAGAGTGCGTACGGTGGTTAAATATTTATATTTCAATGATATATAAGAGCTACGATGTCAAATTTGTAAAACAATAGTTCAACGACGAAGTGGATTTTTTTTCACAAATCATAAGTTTTTATAGAAAAATAACAAAAAATCAAAATAATATCGTACCTTTGCAACCACCGTACGCACTCTTCCCAAGAGTGCATACCGTTATGGCTTTTATGTCATACAATATAGGGTGTTGAGCATAATGGAAAATGCAGGAACGTTAAATCAACCTTCTTCGACAAGCAAAATGTCGCTTGCCGTCGCCGCAGGCGTACTTTCAGTGCAAGGATTTACGGATGATTGGGAGCCTAAGCGATGGTATATTGCCATTGTGATGCACAATACAGAGAAGTCGTGTTGCAAGAAATTGAATGATCTGTTTTCTGCAGATAGTCAGACACCGTTAGATTTCGATACATATGTGCCATCTCAAAAGGAGTTGCATGTATGGCGTAACGGCCGTCGTAAGAAAGTAGACAAAATTCTTATCCCCACCTATTTGTTCATACGTTGTACGGAGAAAGTCCGCAAGATGATAAAGCAGGAAACCGATTTCATCAGAAGTTTCATGAAAGACCATGCCGGACAGCCCAACCAATACGGTGCATATCCTTTTGCTTTCATTCCAGAGCACCAGATGCTCAATCTTATGCGTATGGTGGGTGATGCGGAAACTCCTGTCACTATTGATCCCCGCCGCCTGCGCGTAGGTGCGAAAGTCCGCGTGAAAGGCGGACGCCTCAAAGGTCTTGAAGGCAATGTGCTGCGCGAACCCAATGGCAGGACAAGTATAGTAATCGGCATAGATTTTCTTGGCTGCGCCAAAACGGAGGTACCGCTGGAGTTGTTGGAGGAAGTGGAGTGAGACCGATGGACAAAATCCGTCGTTAAATCTTGCTTATGTCGCCGAAATATGGTATATTTGCACAACGTAATATTGTTAAAGTAGGGATTATGGAAATGCAACAATTGAAGCGGTGCCCGGTGGGAATACAGACATTCTCTGAAATTATAGAGAATAATTATGTGTATGTGGACAAGACGGAACACGTGTACCGTCTTGTCCATTCCGATGGCAAATATTTCTTTCTCAGCCGTCCGCGTCGGTTCGGCAAGTCCTTGTTTACTTCCACGTTACGTAGCTATTTTGAAGGTCGTCGCGATTTGTTCAAGGGATTGGTCATCAGTGGTCTTGAAACGGAATGGACGGAATACCCAGTGTTGTATTTCGACATGAGTCGTGCCAAGCATGTTGATAAGGATACGCTTGAATCCATGCTTGGTTTTCAACTCAGTCAGTATGAGAAAATATATGGTAAATCGGATGGCGCCAATAAGTTGAACGACCGTCTGACATCACTCATCATGTGTGCTTACGAACAGACCGGCCGCAAAGTTGTCGTGCTTGTCGACGAGTATGATGCTCCACTTCTTGATGTGATGCACGAGGAGCACGAGTTGCCGGTGCTCCGTAATGTGATGCGCAATTTCTATTTCCCGCTGAAAGCGTGTGACCCCTATCTGCGCTTCGTTTTCCTCACAGGCATAACGAAGTTCTCGCAACTCAGTATTTTCAGCGAGCTGAACAACATATCAAACATCAGCATGGATGAGCCATACGCTGCCATCTGCGGCATAACCGAAGAAGAGATGCTCGGACAGATGGATGGCCATATAAAGCGGTTGGCCGGAATACTCGGTCTGTCACATGACGAAGCGGTGCGGAAACTGAAAGAGAGATACGACGGCTATCACTTCACATGGCCTTCGCCGGATATATATAACCCGTTCAGCCTGTTGAGTGCCTTTTCAAGAAACAAAATCGAAGACTACTGGTTCGGAAGCGGCACTCCGACGTATCTTATAGAGATGCTGAGGAAATTCGGTATAATGCCTTCGGGTATCGGCGGCATCGAAGCTATGGCATCAGAGTTTGATGCTCCGACTGAACAGATGAACAGTGTGACAGCGTTGCTCTACCAAAGCGGATATATCACTATTAAGGATTATGATGCAATGTTCCAAAGTTATCTGTTGGACATTCCAAATAACGAGGTTCGCATCGGGTTAATGAAAAGCCTTATACCCTACTATGTCACAACGGACTCTCGTCAGGCCACGTCAACAGTCATCAACATGGCACGTGCGGTCTATAAGGATGATATGGACGGAATGTTGCGCTGTCTTCGGGAATTTCTTCTCACTGTACCATATTGTGACCATACAGCTTACGAGGGTCATTACCAACAGGTTCTTTACATCATCTTCTCACTGCTTGGTATATATACCGACATTGAAGTTCGCACGCCGCGTGGTCGTGTGGATATTGTGATGCGCACTTCGACCACTCTTTATGTCATGGAGCTGAAGCTCGATAAGAGTGCCGTTGATGCCGTGAATCAGATAGACCTTAACGACTATCCCTCACGTTTTGTTCTCTGCGGTCTGCCCATAGTTAAAGTTGGTATCAATTTCGACAGCGTGAAGCGGACTGTAGATAGCTGGAAGATAGAACAGTGTTGAGTGTGCAGTCCGCCCGCTGACCACACAGAGAAATTCCATGCTTCACTTTGGCAGTGATGAAGGCACGAAGATGGCTGCCATTTACCACACATTATCAGTATAGTTAAGATGCAAGGTCGGTCAGCATGGGATTATCTCTGGAAGTTTTTTGTTAATATCCTTGACGATTGTAGGGATTATTTCAGTTTGCGACCTGACAATATTAGATTGACGACATGCCAAAATATTCGTTAAATGAGTGCAATAGTAAAATTTATTTTAATATTGCCGAATGCAGAATATTTATTTAATAAGTTAGTCAACAAACAAGTCAATTTTTTTACAACTCAATATATAGGCACTCGTAAAAGTTATAATATAAAGTGGTATGTCCTAATTTGAGTACTAACTAATTAACTGTTGATATTATGCCAATAATTTCTTTATCAATTCTGTCCATGGTTAAGGGCGCCCTATTCTTAAGTAAATCAGCTGCAGTGAAGACAATGTTGATGAAACATGGAGCCTATATAGTGGGGAAATTAGGAGTTGACGGGACACTGGCTGCAGCAGCCACAGCTTCTGTTGTTACGGGTGCCGCATTATCAATAGCCTCTATTCCACAAAACACCAAGGATGGGTTTAATAAAATAATTAGCGGATTGGAAAATCAAAGTGCTGCTGATTTTTTTGAAGGATTATTCAAAATCTCGCAGGCGTATTCAACAGTATCTGAATTTCAATCAGATTTTTTCAAATATGTTGATACCTTTGATATTTCGCCAGATGTAAAAGTTGAACTGAAAGAAATTGCAGAAGATATGAAATCTCTTTTTGTTTATGAGATAGAAAAGAAATCGATAGAGATGTTAAAGGAATTCGAGGATTCCCTTTCAAAAAAGAGAATATTAAAAGAAACATATCTTTCAGAGCTTGACAAAATATATCACATGCATACAGATACAATTGTCAATGACTACTATTTAATATTAGGGAGAGGTGGACGAATATATGCAGATATTTGTTCGCTCAATATCAAATACAACCTTTCTGATGGTTCTGTTTATGACCATTATTTAGTCTATTGCATAGCAGGCTGGATACTAGAACATGTCAGAAATATAGATTGCTTAATAGGAGTATCGCAAAAGCAGTTGGCTCATGATATTACCGACAATATTTTAGACTACTTACGATACACTGGGAAAAACTAAAATTCTAAATTCGTATGGGGGTCGTTTATCAATACATGAGTACAGACAAGTGTTTTTCTATTCTTAGGAATAGAGCTTTGCCTCTTCGAAACTTCCTTAGTTATAATGATCCATTTGAATGTTTACCAGAATTTTCAAGTTATGCAGATTTATTACCTGTTTTTTCGGCAAGTAATGAAAGGCAAAGAGAAGAAATGATAGTCAAACAACTTGATGTCATAGGAAAAAGATATAAGATTTCAGAGAATCAGTTGGCTGAAATAAAAAAAGGAATATTCACATCAAGTTTTCTAAAATTTGCTCCATTGTCCATTGCAAGTATATTTGCAATAGGTGCATCCATTTCTTCTTTGTTTGGTAGTCATTCCAGGAAGAACGATGAAAATGAGACAGCTCTTAAAATTGAACTTTTTCTAAGCAAATTCATTCCCAATTTGATGAATCTTTATACATCCTGTTTTACAGTAGAAAAAGGTAATATCTTGATGTGGAGCCATTATGCCAATTCTCATAAAGGTATCGTAATGGGGTTTGATACGAGTAACAAACCGTTTACTGAAGGACAGATGAAGGAGATGACGTATTCAGATAAAAGATTTGATTTTTCTATTCAAAATTATATGAATACAGCAGATATGGAAAATCTGATGACAGCTCTTCTCACTTCCAAAGGGAATGACTGGAAATATGAAAAGGAACATCGTTTGATCTATAATATCAAAAAGAATAAAGAGAAAATAGTATGGCGCGACAAACACAATAATCCGCATGTTAAACTGGATGAGGATTGCATTAAGTGTATATACATAGGAAGAAGAACACCTGAAATAGATAAACAGAATTTACGTACGATTTTGATTGAGAATAACTTGGATTCTAAAATCAAATTATGCGATGTAAAGTTATCACGTACTGGATATAAGATAGTATTTTAAGAATATTTTATTTTTTAAGGTGTATATTACTATTTATAAATTATGGCAATATTAGACCAATTTGCAACAATATTTTAATTCTAAAAAGGCGCGCGCCAAAGCGATTATTCATTCTATTGCTGTTGAGAATGCAATGATAGCTTTTACTATGGCACAAGGAATTATTTTTAATTAGTGCGCTCTAAACGCCTATACCAATAAAAATAATTCCGTATCATTAGAATAAAGTCTAATTGATTATAACAATACGAGAAATGAAACAATATAAGATAGCTGTAGCCGGGACCGGTTACGTTGGAATGAGTATTGCTACACTGTTGGCACAACATCATCAGGTGACGGCAGTGGATGTAATCCCGGAGAAAGTGGAGAAACTGAACAAACGTATATCTCCTATACAGGATGAATATATTGAAAAGTATCTTGCAGAGAAGGATTTGAATCTTCGTGCTACACTTGACGGGCGCGAAGCCTATCGCGATGCAGACTTCGTTGTGATAGCCGCTCCGACAAACTATGATCCGGTTAAAAACTTCTTTGATACACATCATATTGAAGATGTTATCGACTTGGTGTTGGAAGTTAATCCTGATGCGGTAATGGTAATAAAATCAACCATCCCTGTAGGATATTGTCGTAGCCTGTATGTGAAATATGCAAGGAAAGGAGTGAAGCGGTTTAATCTTCTTTTCTCTCCGGAGTTTCTTCGTGAGAGCAAGGCACTGTATGACAATCTCTATCCGAGCCGTATTATCGTGGGATTCCCCAAACTCATTCGTCTTGATGATTTTAAAGAGGAGAATGAGGCAATTCTGCAAGTGACGGATGTGGATAAGCTGAGGAATGCGGCAGAAACTTTTGCCGAACTTCTGAAGGAAGGTGCGATAAAGGAGAATATCGACACGTTGTTCATGGGGTTGAAAGAAGCTGAGGCGGTGAAACTTTTCGCCAATACGTATTTGGCTTTGCGTGTCAGCTATTTTAATGAGCTTGATACTTATGCCGAAATGAAAGGTCTTGACACTCAGGCTATAATTAATGGCGTAAGTCTTGATCCGCGTATCGGACTGCATTACAATAATCCTTCGTTCGGTTATGGTGGGTATTGTCTTCCCAAAGATACGAAACAGCTGCTTGCTAATTATGCTGATGTGCCTGAAAACCTCATTGAGGCCATTGTCGAGAGCAACCGCACGCGCAAGGATTTTATTGCTGACCGTGTGCTGAACAAGGCAGGATACTATGACTATTACAATCGTGGCGATTTCAGTCCGTCTGATGAAAAGCGTTGTGTAGTCGGTGTATATCGTCTTACAATGAAATCGAACAGTGACAATTTCCGTCAGTCATCCATCCAGGGTGTGATGAAGCGTATCAAAGCCAAAGGGGCTGAAGTAATAATATACGAACCGACATTGGAAGATGGCAGTACATTCTTTGGCAGTAGGGTGGTGAATGATCTTTCTTTATTCAAATCAAAATGTCAGGCAATTATAGCTAACCGTTATGATGTCTGTCTGGATGATGTTGTGGAGAAAGTTTATACAAGGGATATTTTCAGGAGAGATTGATTATAGTGTTGACTAATACAAAAAAATCATTCCTAAAGGAAAATAGAAACACTGATGTTTTGGGTAGTTTAATGATAGAGACTACGAATTAAATGCGGAACAAAGCTTTTCTTTTTGAGAATAAAGCGGCTTTCATCCAGTATATTTATATCTATGTTATGATGTCTTCGGCCGGAATGGCTTTGCCGTCATTTATAGGTAATGATCGTTTTATTATTCTCGTACTTATGATGGGTATATTCTATGTGTTTTTCAAACCGTCTGTATCCCGTCTTCAAAAATCATATCTGACTTTCATCGGGGTATTTTTTATATCAATGTTGTTGGTGGTTGTCAGTTCTACATTAAGTATAGGAACTACTCTTAGCATAACTTCGATATTGTTAATTGTATATGCTTCGTTTAAGATAGATTCTAAGCACTATATTCAAAGGCTGGTAAAAATAATATATTATATAGCACTTGTAAGTATAATAATATTTTCTATAACAAGGACTTTTGGATTCGGTATCAGCTTCATTCTATATCCATTCTTGTATCCGTCTTTTTCCGATGGTGATATTTACAGTTACGGAGGCTTCATTTATCGTTTTGTACCTTTGCATAGTGAACGAAATTGTGGCCCGTTTGGTGAACCTGGGCAATATCAATGCGTACTTTCTGTAGCTTTATATTTTGTATTGTTCCGTTCTTATCTTTTTCCTGATAAGAAGAGGTTTAAATATCTGATCGTCTTTTTTGTAGCTTTGCTTACAACGCTTTCAACAAGTGGATATATTGCAATAGCAATAATAATAATTTGTTTTTTGTTATCTTTAAGAAAGTATATAGACAAGCGTACGAAATATTTGTTTTGTGGAATACTTGTCAGTTCTATATTTTTTATATCGTATACAGATGTTGGTCAGGATTTTATGAATATGGCTGTATATGATAAAGTTTATGATAATGGAAAAGTAGATTTTGCAAGCAAGACGGGAGGAGCACGTACAGAGAGTATTTCCGGAGTATTGAAGACAATTGCAGATTCGCCAATAACCCTATGGGGTGTGGGATATGATGAATTGAATAACATGGGATTGGAAGGATGTGCCGGACTTTTATATTTGCTTTTGGCCATAGGCATATTGCCTTATTCTATTTTGTTTGGTTTTTGTTTTGGTAAAGTGGTTGAATATAATATAGGGTTGGGGGATGTTTTGGTCAGGATCTTATTGGTTATAAATATGGGATTTGGCCAACCACATATTATGAATTTTGCTCTTTTTACAATGATGCTCTATCCTTATTTTATAGTAAATAGCAAAAAAACATGTCAGAGACAGCAAATAGGATCCTAAAAAATAGTGGATACCTTTATTTCAGTATGGGATTGTCCATGGTAGTATCTTTATATTCTACCAGATTGATCTTAAATGCACTTGGAGCTTCTGATTTTGGTATATTTTGTATTATAGGTGGAGCTATAGGGATGTTGGGCTTTTTAAATGCAGCAATGTCTACCACGACCCAACGGTTTATAAATTATGCAGAAGGAGAAGGAAAACCGGAAACTAAAAAGAGTATTTTTACTGTAAGCATAAGCATTCATTTCTTGTTGTCGTTGTTGATGATTGCAGTATTTGAGATTGCTTATTTCTTTTTCTTTGACGGTATACTGAACATTCCCACTGAGAGGATGAATTCTGCCAAATGGATTTATCAGTTAATGCTTTTGTCGACGGTATTTACAATTCAGACGGTTCCTTACAATGCAATTATCAATGCGCATGAGAATATGCGGTATATGAGCATTATGGGTATTCTCCAAACGTTGATGAAATTGGCGATAGCATTGATAGTAGTATATGTTTGTGCAGACAAACTTGTGTTGTATGGTGTGCTTACAACTTTGGTATCATTGATTTTTATGTTGATTCTTATGATTTATTGTCACCGAAATTATTCGGAATGTAAATTCAGTATTACTAAATACTATGATAAGAATCTGATGAAAGAAATGACTTCATTTGCGGGATGGGGGTTTGTTAATTCTTCATCTTCGATGTTTGCACAATATGGTATGGGAATTGTATTGAATTCTTTTTTCGGTACCATATTAAGTGCTGCACAAGGTGTGGCAAACCAAATATCTGGGCAATTGATGGTTTTTTCACGTACTATGCTGATGGCTATCAATCCAGTAATTGGTAAAAAAGCAGGAAGTCATGAAATTGCAAATATGATGCGTATTTCATTGTTCAGCTCAAAGATGTCTTTTCTTGTTATAGCGTTTTTTGCCTTTCCTTTTATTGTTGAGACTCCTTATATTTTGAGGTTATGGCTAAAAAATGTACCTGAATGGAGTGTATGTTTTTTTAGATTTGAGATTGCAAGGAATATGCTGGATCAACTCACTATAACATTGACAAGTGCGATTACTGCTGAGGGAAGAATAAAATATTATTCTATATATAGAGGATGTTCTTATTTCTTACCATTGCCTATAAGTATATTGCTTTTTAATTTTGGCTTTTCACCTTACTGGTTTTATATAGTGTGGATTGTTACATGGAACGGTATTGGGAGTGCAATAATTCTCTATTATGCGCATAAGAATTGTGGAATGCAATATGTGGATTTCTATAAAGTAATAGTTGTTCCTGTGGTGTTAATAACAATTATCACATTGTCAATAAGTGGTTTGGTAACGGTTTATATAAAAGAATCGTTTTTACGACTAATTATTGTTTTGTGCACAACTACGATAATATTTATTTCAGTATGTTGGGGATTGGTATTTTCTTCAAAAGAAAAAGAAATTATTTCTTCGGCAACATTGGCATTGATAAGAGAAATAAAGATGAAGTTGAGGTTTTAGTAAGTTATATCACTTGAATTATGAATATCAAACAACTGAAAATAGCTTTAGGTACTTTAAAGAGGATATTGTATGATACAAGATTGGATACATTAGGCTATTGTGGAAAAAATGTTAGATTAGAGTACCCTATATCATTTCATAATCCTAAAAATGTATTCTTGGAAGATAATGTAATTGTCAAATCAGATTCTTTGGTTGTAAATACAACCGGAAAATTGATTATGAAAAAAAATTCAGGAGCAGCACAAAAATTTACTGTAATAACCGGAAATCACCATCCTGTAAAAAATAGATTTTTTTTTGAGTCTGTTAAATTGCGTCTTGCAGATGTGGAAAAAGATGTTATTGTGGGGGAAGATGCTCGTATAGGAGCAAATGTTACAATATTATGTGGTGTGACGATAGGACGAGGATGTATAGTTGGAGCAGGAACTGTAATACGTAAAAGTACCCCTCCTTATTCTATTATTGTTGGAAATCCTGCAAAAGTTGTAAAATTTGTATTCACTCCGGAAGAGATAGTGGAGCATGAAAAAAACTTGTATCAAGAAAAGGAACGATTATCATTAGAAAGTCTGAAAGAAAATCAAGAATCATATATAGGCAAGATATTATAGTATAAATGTTTTTTTTATTTGATAGAATTCTATGTGGGGCACATAGATTGTTTGTAGAACATTATGGTTCATATTTGAAACCACTTGATAGGGTTATAAATCCTGATGAGGCTTCTGATATAATATATGAGCAATTAAACCAGGATAATTCATGTATGATTGCCAGATATGGAAGTGTTGAGTTGTTATGTGTAGTCAATTATTTGGGAATTAAAAAGTTTAAGCACAGTATTTGGAATTATATTACTGATAAAAATCCTCAGTTTTGGTGGAATAGTGTTGGGGTAAAAAATATGCAGAATAACGCAGGCTTTTTCCCGTTAACTGAGCATGGCTTGGAAAAATTTGGGGAACTTATGCTTGAAGATACCAAACAGGTTGATATTTTAGGATCATGGCGTTTGGAAGAAGGTCGATTGGTTGATGCTAATAAAATAAAAGCGATTCAACTTCTTCTTTTAGAACCGTATCATGCCGCAAATCCGTGGACAAGAATTCTTGAAGGAAAAAAAGTTTTGGTTATACATCCTTTTTCCGAAACAATAAAGCGACAATATGATAGTAAAAGAACTTTGTTGTTTAAAAATCCGAAAGTACTACCTGAGTTTGATTTAATAACAATTAAAGCAGTACAAAGTATCGGAGGGAAAAGTGATTTCATTACATGGTTTGATGCCTTACAATATATGAAAGACGAGATTGATAAACATGAATATGATATTGCATTGATAGGATGCGGAGCCTATGGCTTTCCTTTAGCAGCTCATGTGAAACGTTCTGGCAAGAAAGCTGTTCATTTGGGAGGTGCTTTGCAATTATTGTTTGGAATAAAAGGAAAACGTTGGATGAACCCGGAATACGGAATGAAATCACTGCCGTTCATTACAAGAAACTATTATAATAATCTGATGAACGAATATTGGGTGTTTCCTTCAGATACAGAGCGTATTTCTAATGCGCAAAATGTGGAAGGTGCATGCTACTGGTAATAATCATTAATTCTGATTGATAATGTCATCTGAAATAAAAGTATTGTACATCACTAACCATAGTGAACAAACCATTAAGTCTAAACCGGATAATTTTGCTTACTATGTCAAAAGTATGATGAGCAACAAACATATAGATCTGTGTTTGCTGAAACCGTCATCTTTTGCTGAGCGTAGAGGTATCTCAAATACCATATCAATTGTCAAGGCTATTAGAAGAATCAATCCTGATATTTTATATCTTGGCAACTTGACAGGATTAAATAAATTAGTTTTTTTCAAACGGATAGGTTTATTGCGGTGTAAGATTGTAGTATGGAAATATACTTATTGCAAGGAATATAAGAATCCTTTGAAGGATTGGATTACCAAGTTTTTCTATTGGAAGGGAATAGACCGTATATATATGATGTTTGACAATCATACAAGTCATGCCATTTCGCATCATATTGTAGATGAACATCAGATTGTAACGTTGAGCAGAGGGGCAGAAGTGGAATGGTATTCACGATATCTGCAACTTCAAAAGGATTCATTTCTGGTGATGGCAACAGGAAAGGACAGCCGTGATTATAAAACACTTAGCGAGGCTTGTGAGCAGACCGGAACAGACTGTGTTATAATTACCCGTCGTCACGAAAGTAATGTGAAAGTGGCAGAATCATACAAGAATAGCAGGTATGTGAAATTCATATTCATGGAAGATCTTAACATTGCGAATGAATATGAATATATAATGGAGCAACAAGGCAAGGCATCAGTATTGGCTATACCTTGTGAGAAGAGGAAATATGGTGTGGGGTATACAAATGTTGTAGAGGCTATGCCGTATTATATTCCTATTCTGATGACTCATAATCCAGATATACATGTTGATTTGGAGAAAGAAGGCATCGGATATTTGATAGAGCCGTACGATGTTGAAAGTTGGAAAGAAAAAATCGGTTATCTTAAGACTCATCCGGAAGTAGTGGAAGCAATGAGTATTAATGTGAGAAAAATGGTTAAAGGAGAATATAATGCACAAACCACATCTGCATTTATCATCAATGATTTTATCAGACTTACTGCAAAATAAGAAGAATCATGAATTTTAAAGAATGCCGCCGGTTAATCTATGAGGATTTTAAGAAAGTATTGACACAAAAAACGGATGGCGGTATAAAGGAATGGCTGTATATAGAGAGATACCTTATTACGAACAATTCGTTTAAATACTGTTTTTGGTTTAGGTTGGGAAGTTGGTCAAAGGGTAAAAAGCTATTGCTTCCTATATATGTCGTTGCATGGTGGATGCATCGGCACTATACGTTTAAATTCGGAATACAAATGCCATTATGCACTCCCGTTAAAGGTGGATTGAGTTTTAATCACTTTTCATGTATAATAATAAACGGTGGGACCAAGATAGGGCGCAACTGTACCATTTTTCATGGAGTGACAACTGCTTTGAAAATGGGGGGGCGGAATGCAGGAGTTCCATCTATAGGAGACAATTGTGTTTTGGGACCGGGAAGTAAAATATTAGGCAACGTTACGATGGGAGACAATGTGTTTGTAGGAGCCAATGCTGTAGTGACTCATGATATTGAGGCGGATAGTGTTGTGGCGGGTATTCCTGCAAAGGTGATAGGCGGTAATGGATTTGAAAGTACAGAATTGGTGAGGAAACATAAATAATAATGAAAGCAAGATTAAACTATATAGACTATATGAAAACTATAGGTATATACCTAATAGTATTGGGGCATATGTTTCCTAAACCAGGAACAATTTTCATATATTCTTTTAGTGTCCCGTTATTCTTTTTTATAAGCGGTTTCTTGTTTTCGAGAAGTGAAACTTTTGGCTCATTTCTTATAAAAAATATAAAATCACTGATAGTTCCTTATTTGTTTATAAATGTGATTTGCTTGTTTGTCTTGTTATGCTTTAATGCAGATTTTTCAATGCAAGATTCTTTAAAATCTTTATTGGGAATTTTAATAGGTGCAAATCAAGGAAAAATGAGTGTTTGTGCAGTGACGAAACCAACTTGTTTTATCTATACTTTATTTTTTCTAAGAATAGGATTGTTTTTTATCAGTTCAATTCGTAAGGTATATGTAATTGCAATAACATTTTTATGTATGTTGATTGCTTGGTTTTTAAACAAAATGTCATTACCCAATTTGGCAATATTCAATTGTTTTAGTGTAGCTCCGATTTTTATATTGGGATATGTTTGTAAGAGAAATATAAATAGTATAGAAAAAATAACAAAGACCAAGTATGGGCTTTTACATATATTTTTAGTATTTGCAATATTGTTATTTTCAAGTAGTCTTAATGGATATGTTATGTGCTATGCTCATAATTATGGAAATAACATGATTCTATTCTATATAAATGCTTTGTTAGGTGTGTATTGTTTATATCTTATAACGACAATATTTAAATATAATGTATCCTGCAGATGGAATCAAATAATCTCAAAAGGAACGATACTTATATTAGGATTCCATTATTTGTTGATAATACTCTTTAATAAGATATGCCATACTGATAATCTTATTGTAACTATGATTTGCGCATTTCTTATTCTTGTAGTGTTTATTCCTATAATTGAATTAACTCTTAAGAGCTTTCCATGGATTATTGGGAAACATAAATAAAACATATATATAAAATGAAACTTACATTTAAGAATGTTCTTATTACAGGTGGGGCCGGATTTATAGGTTCAAACATCGCATTGAAATTGGTTGCAAAAGGAGTGAATGTAACTGTTCTGGATTCGTTGTCTGAACAGATACACGGTAAGAATCCTGAAGAGACTTCGCCACTTTACCTTTCAATAAAAGATAAAGTACGTTTTATAAAAGGAAGTGTGACATCACGCGAGGACTGGATGACAGCACTTGAAAGTCAGGAGGCTATAATACATTTGGCAGCCGAGACCGGCACAGGACAGTCCATGTATGAAATAGAGAAGTATGTAAATACCAATATTGGCGGTACTGCTCTCATGCTTGATATTCTGACAAACTGTAAGCACACAGTCAAGCGTGTGATTGTTGCAGAAAGCAGGGCTATATATGGAGAAGGAAAATATTATAGTCCGTCGTTGGGCATTAATGTCTATCCGGAGGAGCGTTCCGATGAGGATATGGGCAACGGTCAATTTGAATGTACATATCCAGATGGCGGAAAATTACACCTGGTGGCGACAACCGAGGATTCGAAGATTCACCCTACATCCGTATATGGTATATCCAAACAGGTGCAGGGGCAGTTGGTACATCTTGTATGTCCTTCTATCGGTATTGACGCCGTATCATACAGGTATCAGAATGTATACGGTCCCGGACAGTCTTTGTCGAATCCGTATACCGGTATTCTCTCTATATTCTCGACCAGAATAAAAAACGGTAATGGTATAAATATCTTTGAAGACGGAAAAGAGACAAGAGATTTTGTATTTATAGAGGATGTGGTGGACGCTACTATTTTGGGACTTGAAACAAAAGAGGCTGCAGGACATGCGTTCAATATCGGTACTGGCGTAGCAACAGATGTATTGACGGTTGCTAACACTCTATGTGAAAAATACAATATAAATGTTCCTATAACCGTATCCGGCAATTATCGTTTGGGAGATATCAGACATAATTATGCTGATATAACTTTGGCGCGGGAGATATTGGGATTTGAACCCAAGTGGAATTTTTCTGACGGTATAGGAGAGTTCTGCAAATGGGTGAATACTCAGGATGTACAGGCTGATATGTATGAAACCTCTATCCAAGAGATGAAAGAAAAAGGATTGTATAAATGAAAATCCTTATAAACTATGCAGACAAGCGGTATGAGCCTGCCCGAAAATGGAATACATGGACGGGAAGGCATATCGCTCATTTTGATAAGGTTTGTGAGTTTTATCCTGCTGACATCGAAAAAGAATGGGCTGATGAACACTCGGAAATATTGTCGCACCAACGTGGAAACGGGTTATGGCTTTGGAAACCTTATTTTGTCAATAAGGTAATGGATGAGTGTGCTGACG
Organism: Xylanibacter rodentium; assembly: GCF_013166575.1. Classification (GTDB taxonomy): domain Bacteria; phylum Bacteroidota; class Bacteroidia; order Bacteroidales; family Bacteroidaceae; genus Prevotella; species Prevotella rodentium. Next base: position 179,600 of record NZ_JABKKE010000003.1, on the reverse strand, counting down.
GTGATATTATTTTCTATTGTGACTCCGGTTCTATATTTGTTCGAAACCTAAATAAGATATTTTCATTGTTGACAGCAGAGAATCCGCTGTTCGTTTGTGATATACCATTGATAGAGTCATGTTTTACAAAACCAGCGTGTTTTGAAAAGATGGGACTATCTGGTGACAAATATGCAAAAAGCAATCAGATTATTGCCACGTACTTCTGCTTTATGGTCACTCCTTTTACACGTAGCTTCATGAAAGAATGGCTGTCGCTGTGTTGTGATTATGAGCTTATATCACCGTCAGGATTAGGTAAATATGATTCTATAAATCAGAAATTCGGAGAGGCTTTTGTTGCTCATCGTGAAGATCAGAGCATATTCTCATTGCTTTGTAAAAAGTTTAATATCCCCCCCCATTTGGATATAAGCCAAAGGGGACTTCATCCTGAAACCTATCGTTCGGAGTTCTATTATTATAAGGTTCCTGAGCATGTTGATGATAAGTATAAGCCTGTCGTCTTTTTACATAAATCACCGCGATTGGATTTCAAATGGTTGCTAAGATATGTTTATCATGCCATAAAGACGTGATATTTTCAATAGTTTTATAAGAGCAAAGAAAATATGAAGCGCATAGCCGTACTATTGACTGTATATAATCGTAAGGAAAAAACGATAAAGTGCCTGTACAATCTGGAAAAGCAACAACTTCCGGAATATGTTGTATTGGATGTGTTCATAGTGGACGGTGGGTCTACGGACGGGACGGTAACGTCTGTAAAGAAACAGTTCCCATATGTCCATATTAAAACAGTGGAAGGCGTTTTTTGGAACAGAGGAATGATTGCTGCATGGAATATGGCGGAAGAATATGGCTGTGAGTCAGGACAATATGATTATTATCTATGGTTGAATGACGATACGTTTATCTACGAAGACTGTATACAATCTTTATTGGATGTATGTAGTCAATATGATAATAAGATAATAACTGTAGGTTCTACGGTAGATACAAAAACTCGTAGCAATTTAACTTATGGAGGACGGGATGAAACCGGTAATGTGGCTTCTCCTTCAGCAGATGATACTCCGGTACATGTTGTGATGATAAACGGTAATATTGTGCTTGTTCCGAGTTTTGTATATGAGAAGTTAGGTACTCTTGATCCTTATTTTACGCATGCCCGAGGTGATTTTGACTATGGGTTACGTGCCCGTAAGGCTGGTATAAAGATGTGGCAGGTAGGGCATCCTTTAGGAGAATGCGATTTGCACGACAGTATTGATGCGTGGTGTGATCCGCAAATTCCTTTTAAAAGACGATGGAAACTGATGCACCGTCCTAATGGAATGCCGCCAAAGGAAATCTTTTATTTGGAAAATCGGCATTATGGATTATGTACAGCATTAAAGCATTATTTTACTGTTCATCTTAGATGCTTCTGGCCCGGGGTGTGGTTAAGAATGAATAAGGTGTAATTTAATATGATTTATGCGATAAGTTATTATAGAGAAGTACAGGACGAGAATGTTAATAAATTTTAATCGGGGGGGGGAGCCAGAATGGCAGAATTGAATATATAGATTTGGCAAAGGGATTTTGTATAATTCTTGTTGTTATGTTTCATTGTGATATATATTTCTTTCATCAGGAATATTGTGTTAATACAATGATAGGTAATACTTTCCGCATGCCTTTATATTATTTTCTATCGGGATTGTTTTTCAAAACATATAGAGGATTCTTTGACTTTGTGTTGAAGAAAGTAAATAAGTTGTTGATCCCATTTGCCTTTTTCTATATATTTACAGGAATTCTGTTGCCGTTCGTATTACAAGAATGTAATATAAATGTTGGAGTCAAATCGGTTATCGGGTGGCATAGCTTTATTAATTTTTATTATGAGAAATTTACCAATATCCCACTTTGGTTTCTGTTAAGTCTGTTTGAAACAAATATAATATTCTATTTCTGTCTGATTTGTGTGGAGAAATATGTTAAGTACTTTAAGGTGATAGCACTTTGTATGTTGCTCTTCTTGATTGGTATTTCCGGATTCTATCTTGGACGAGTAAATATCAATTTGCCCATGTTTATCGATACAAGCATGACAGTCTTGCCCTTTTTTGCGATAGGTTATATCTTCAGAAAATATTCTAATATTCTTGTTAAGAACAAGTATGATCGTTTGGGACTTTTATTCGTACTTGTTTTGGCATGTATAACATTATGTTTGTCCGGAGGAAGTACGATGTTTATAGAGAACAAATTTGATATTAATCCATTGGTTTTCTACATTAGAGGCATAACGGGGACTTTATGTGTTTTATATCTGTCGAAGGCTATCGTAAAATTACCTTTCGTGTCTTATATTGGCAGATATTCAATCATGATACTGTTGACACATCTTTTAGTTTTGGCTGTTGTTTCTATGGTTGTAAGTAAGTTGATTTGTAATTCGGATTTGGCTTATTGGACTACTGTATGTGTAACTCTGATTTCATATATTGTAATTATACCATTGATGAAAAAATACCTGCCGTATGTGACGTCTCAGAAAGATGTTTTTAATCTGTGATTATGATAAAGATGAGTTATTATGCGATTTCTATTTTTAGTTTATGACATATAGTGAATGTAAAAAACTGATCAAAGAAGATTTTGTTCGGATTGGAAAAAATAATGGGGGGGGGTAAAAAATTAGGGTTTGTCAGATACCTGATTACTAACGCTTCTTTTCAGATAACTTTTTGGATGAGAATTGGCGGTTGGTTGAGTTGTCGCAAAGATGTATTCAGTCGTATATTGTTGGTACTGGTTTCCATAATCCATAAGCACAATCAGTACAAGACTGGAATACAGATTGCTATGGGACATCCCGTAAAAGGAGGATTGATGTTTCCGCATTTCAGTGGAATAGTCATAAATGGAGGTGCAAAAATAGGTAGGAATTGTACAATACTTCATGGTGTTACAATCGGTAGTGTACGAGGACCGAAAGGTGGAGTCCCAACTATCGGTGATAATGTTGTTATTGCTACAGGTTCGGCTGTAATAGGAAATGTTTCTGTAGGAAATAATGTGATGATTGGAGCACACAGTCTTGTTTTGCAAGATATACCTGATAGTGCTGTCGTTGTTGGTAATCCGGCAAGGATTGTAAGTATGGATGGTGCGGAAAAAACAAAATATTACTTATGAAAATAGCATTTGTTATACCTTATTTTGGTAAATTTCCCAATTATTTTGAATTGTGGGAGCATTCAGCTGCATACAATAAGGATATAGACTTTCTTATTTTTACTGACACTCCGAGGAATAAACATAATATATATAAAAACATTCATTATATATATATTGATTTTGATGAGATAAAAAGGAGAATCCAAGAAATTGTCGGTTTTAAGCCAATGTTGACCAGCCCATATAAAATAGTAGACTATAAACCTTTGTATGGGTGTATTTTTAAAGATTTTTTATCGGACTATTCCCATTGGGGATATTGTGATTCTGATGTTATATTCGGTGATTTGAAATCTTTTCTTACAGAAGATAAGCTAAATAATTATGATAGGATATATCAACATGGACACATGTGTATATATAAGAATAGTGACGAGATAAATGTCAGATGGAAAACCAAACATAATCTCGTTTCATATAATTATATAGAGGTGTTTAAAGTTGGGGGGGTGAAAATGTTTGATGAACGTGGAGGAATGTGGGATATTTGGAAAGAAAATAAATGGAGCCAATATTTGAATGAAATGGAATTTGCCGATATTTTACCGATAAAAGCTGAATTTACAACAAGTTGGAATAAAGACCCCATGATCTTTCATTATGATAGAGGACACTTATATGAGTATGCTGATGGAACAAATAAGCGGGAATTTGCTTATTTACACTTACAAAAACGTAGAATGACAGTGGAAAATATAGATAAAGATAATTTTTATATAAAGCCCGATGTTTTCACTAAAACAGTGGATAAAACTATTGAGTGCACTGATTCGTTGGGTGTTTCTTACGCTGCACAATGTAAATTGAAGCGTATATTGGGTTCCTTATCTAAAGGTGATGAGATGGTGTTTCATATAAGAGTGGCTTTTAGACGTCTTGGCATGTATATAAAGGGTGAGAATTGGCATATAAAATATAAACTTTACTAAGTTAAATATGAATTTCTTGTTTTGTATCAACAATAAGTATTGTGATGTGATAAAGCCTGTAATATATTCTATATTAGAACATAATTCAGGTAATCATTGTTTTTATTTTATATACGCAGATGTTTCTGATTATAATCAACAGAAAATAATCAGTTATACTGAATCATTAGGGTGTTTGGCTGTATTTCGTAAATTTGATAAAGATATAAGGTGCCTTCCGATTAATGGTAATAATTGGAGTGTAGAGGTCTATTTTAGATTGTTTGCATGTTATCTGTTACATGATGTTGATAAAGTATTATATTTGGATGGAGATATAATCTGTACCGGTGGATTGACAGAATTGTATCAAATGAACGATATATTATGTGCAGTGGAGAATGACGACCAAAGTGCTTGTTGTAGACTAAATTTGCCAAAAGGACAAAGGTACTATAATGCAGGTGTACTAATGATGAATCTGCAAAAAATGCGAGATTTGTATAGCGAAGATGCAATTCTTACTGATTTGTTTGAATTAAAAGATAGATTATTATTTCAGGACCAAGATTTTATAAATGTCAAATATGGGGGGGTAATAAGGTCTGTATCTAAAGTATATAACTATATGATTAGTGTTGCAGAAGTTAATCAGAATTATTCAAAAGAAAGCTCCCCAATATTGATACATTATGTTATGGAGAAGCCATGGAATGTAAAATTCCCATATAAGACAGATTATCCATATTTTAAATTAATGTGGAGATTGGGGAGAAAAATGGAGCTCGTAAAGCTTTATATTCTTCATAGATTATATCGAATATATCAATTAACCTTGGTTTCAAAAGAGGGAAGAAAAATATGATACCGAAGATAATTCATTTTTGCTGGTTTGGCAAAAGTATTTACTCTCCTTTGATGGCGAAGTGTATTGATACATGGAAACAAGTTTTGCCTGAGTATGAGTTTAAATTATGGAATGAGGATACTTTTGATATTAATAGCACAGAATGGACAAAACATTCTTATGAGTTAAAAAAATATGCTTTTGTATCAGATTATGTCAGATTGCTTGTTTTGTATAAATATGGTGGTATATATTTGGACACAGATGTAAAGATGATAAGATCTTTTAATTCATTGTTGGAAGAAGATGGATTTATGTGTTTTGAGGATGTAAAAGGAGATGTTGTTGCATCATGCGTAATGGCGGCAAAACCTAATCATCTTTTCATAAAAGAATGTTTGGAATATTATGACAGAGACTTCACAATGGATATTGTTGATAACAATGAGGCAAATGTGATTGATATTACTAAAAGGTTTGTAAAAAAAGGACTGCAACTTGGAGGGGCAGAACAAATAGTTTCTGGTATTCATATATTTCCGAGAGAATATTTTTGTCCAATGGATTTTTGGGGAAATTGGAATAAAACAGCAAATACATATTGTATACATTTGTTTTTTGGTTCGTGGCTGCCGGATAAAGAACAAAAAAAACTAAATAGAAGGAAGAAATGGTATTTTAAATTAGCTAAATGGATATATGTTCACATTGGACTACAACGATTGAAAAAATATTTTAGGGAAAAATTTTATTCTTGATTTCATATATATAATCATTAATTATTTAATATCCTACATACCATCTTGGTATATTCGTAAAGTCTGTTATCAGTTGTTGGGAATGAAAATTGGAAAAGGTTCTCGGATATGTATGGGAACAGTTGTGATAAAACCGTGGAAAATTAGAATAGGAAAGAATTCTATTATTAATGAGAAATGTCATTTGGATGCTCGTGGAGGTATTATAATTCATGATAATGTATCAATTAGTATATATTCTGTTATTATTACAGGTTCACATAATGCACAATCGAGATTATTTGATTTTTTTGAAAAACCTGTAATAATAGAGAATAATGTTTGGGTAGGTGCTCGTTCTGTTTTATTACCTGGGGCTTGTTTAAAGAAATCTTGTCTGATAGGTGCAAATAGTACTGTTATCAGAGGAGAATATCAAGAGGATGGATTTTATTCGGGTGTTCCTGCTAAATATATTAGACAAAGAGAACTTGAGGGGGCTTATGAACAGAATTGGAATCCTTGGTTTAGATAATGTGTAAACGATGCAAAAGAAAATACTGATAACATTCCTATTCAAAGAAGGAGCCGGCCCAATATTTACATTGGAAATGGCTCGTGGCTTGGCTAAGAATAATTGTGAAGTCCATGCGTTGCTCTCTTCAAAAATTGCCAATAGAAGAGATTGGGAAGATGACAACTCTTTCAAGACAGTTACTTTTATCAATACAGGAACTCGTGAAACAGCAATCAAGACAACGCTTGTATTCTTTCTGAAAGAAAAGAAAGTTTTGAAGAACCAGTTCAAGCATATTCATTTCGATTATGCAATTAGTACTTTTTATCATCCGTGGGCTTCAACGGTATTGAGATGTTTTGATGTCAGAAAGAAGATAATAATTTGTCATGACCCGATATACCATTCCGGTGTAGGACTGTTGGAAAGATGGATGACTACACGATATATCAAAACAGCAGATGATATTGTTGTATTGACCCGAAGTTTTATTCCGATTGTCGAAAAAAAATATGGTTATGATAAGAAACATATTCATTATATGCCTCATGGCAGGATGAGTTTGTATAAAAGAAAAAGTAGCAACAATATAGGATCTTCCAATAGTGTAAATTTTCTGTTTTTTGGTAGGATAGGCGAGTATAAGGGACTTCATGTATTGGCAAAAGCATATGACAGGCTCTGTCAATCTTATCCCAATGTAACATTGACTGTGGCTGGAAGCGGTAACTTTGATAAATATAAATCGGCTTTTGCCGATATTCCCAATGTCAGGATCGAGAACAGGTATATTGCAGATGATGAAATAGATGATTTCTTCAGTATACCGAACACGGTTGTCGTATTGCCGTATTTGGATGCAAGCCAATCGGGTGTAATACCGATAGCTTTGGAATATAATACCCCGATAATAGCAAGTGATACAGGTGGGCTTAGAGAGCAGTTGGATAATGGGGCAATCGGGCTTTTCTGTAAAGCAGGGGATGCGGATTCATTAATGGTACAGATGGAATATATAATGAATACTCCTGATCATTTCATTATAGAACGGGATAAAATGGAAAATTATCTTCAATGTTTAGAGTGGAATGTCGTAACAAAACAAATCATTCAAATATAGTATTGTAAAGTAATGGTAGTCGGATATATTCATTTGGACTATGGGGAATGGTTGTCTGGAAGTTATAATGTCCAAGAATTAGGGTTAGCGAAGGCGTTGGAGGACAAAGGGCACAAGACTGTTATTGTTTATTGGGTGTCACGTTCTGACAAACGGTGTAATACAGAGGTTAAAATAACAGATAGTATCAAAAAGGTATATTTACCTTATCTAATCAGACTGGTTCATCACATATGGCCGGATTTTTCATTGTTGATGCCTTTAGGTATTGATGTTTATCATCTTCAAAGTGATAATCTTCTTTGTGTACCTGAGGCTGTCAGATTTTGTTTGAAACATGGCTTAAAGCATTATTGTTATGTGGGTACTATACACAGTTCTTCTCCCAAAGCTGTTTCTAGATGTATAATGGACAAATTAAGCAGTAGAAACTTTGCTGCTTTCAGAAGAACAAAGGTTTTCTGTAAAACTCCTGCCGTTATGGATGAATTGAAGAGGAATGGTGTATCAAGTGCCGAATGGGTTCCTGTAGGATTGGATATGGATATAATTCCTTCGATTGCAAGTAATAAAGAGGATTTAAAAATTAGGTTGAATTTGCCGCTTGACAAGATTATAATCTTTTTAGTGTGTGCTTTAAGACCGGATAAACATCCGATGGATATTTTTTCATTGGCAGAGATGTTTGGAGAAGAATATCTTTTTGTTCATGTCGGTACACCTTGGATGCAGACCGAAGAATATATGGCAAAACTGAGTTCGGATGAGAAATACCGGAACATACAGTTCTTGGGAAAAATGGAGAATATCAAAGTGCATGAGTATTATGAGGTGGCGGATTATGTGATAAATTTCAATCCTAATGAGATATTCGGTATGTCAATACTTGAAGCTATGTACCACAATGCAACTGTTGTGGCGCGCCATGCTCCGGGACCGGATTGTATTATAGAAAACGGGAAGAGTGGTTTCTTATGTTCCTCGATAGAGGAAATGGCAGAAATAATAAGTTCGGGGAAAAAAGTGCAATATGCCAGGTCACGAGTCTTGAAGCATTTTACGTGGCATTCCACTGTAGATAAATTCTTGAATAGTATACGGTAAAATTCTTCCAATCATGCGTGTTTTTCATGTAATAACCCATTTTGATGTAGGTGGGGCTGAACGCGTTGCTGTAAATATAGCCAAGTCAAAGACACAGGGCATAGAGTATCATCTTGTTGAGGTGGTGCGTGGAGAAGGGGAATTCAGTGACGCATTTATAAAAGAATTAGGTGAATCTCATATCCATTATCATCGTTCATGTATTAAAAACAACAAGGTGGGTATTATTTGTTTCCCGTTTTTGTTTATATATTTGGCATTGAAATGGAAACCGGATGTGATACATACGCATACGGAAATTCCAGATCTCGGGATATATCTATGGCATAGAATGTTCAGGTGGTTATTTCCACATATTAAATATGTGCGGACTATTCATAATACGGAATTGTGGAATAGATGGCCCGGAATAGGTGATAGGGTGGAGAGGTTTTTTAAGCTGAAACATGCAAATATTGCTATTAGCGAATCAACACAAACCTGTTATAAGAATAATTATGAGGAATCTCCACCGATTATATTCAATGGTTTACAGAAGGTATTGCAAAAGCCATTTGAGAATATCGTCAAGAACAAGATAAACATATTGTTTGCTGGCAGACTTGAATATCAGAAGGGGATAGATCAGCTTATTGCCGTGATAACGGCTTTTGGAAACAATGCAAAATACCATTTCCATGTTGTAGGAAATGGGTCAATGAAAGAGAAGGTAAGTCAATCTTTGTCGGTTTTTGATAATGTCTCCTTGTATGACAAAATTTTCGGTCTAAATCATTATATAGGCTCGTTTGATTATTTGTTTATGCCGTCCAATCACGAGGGATTGGCCCTGATGCCTATTGAAGCAAGTCTGGCACATACGCCCTCTATAATTAACAAATGTCCGGGATTAAAAGACACATTGCCGGATTACTGGCCATTGAAAGTGGAAAACAACAATGTAGATGATTTTATCAAGTTGATATTGGCACTTGAGCACAATAATCATTATAAAAAATATGCGGATATGGCATATGCTTTTGCAAAAGAGAATTTTTCAATAGAAAAGATGCAGCATGATTATGAAAATATTTATATGCGTATAGTTTAGTTTAATATGAACCCAACAATCATTTTCATCCTCCATCTTCCTCCGCCCGTCCATGGGGCTTCTATGGTGGGCAAATACATCCATGACAGCAGTGTGATAAACGATGCGTTCGATTGTCATTATATCAATCTAACGACAGCTCGTGACCTTTCGGATATAGGTAGAATAGGATTGCGAAAACTGAGACAGTTTGTCGGATTGTTACAGCATATCCATAAGGAAGTCAAGAGATTGCGTCCAGAATTTGTATATGTCACGCCTAATGCTTGTGGCGGTGCATTCTACAAGGATTTTATTGTGGTGCAGATGCTGAAATGTATGGGATGTAAAGTTGTTGTGCATTATCATAATAAGGGAGTTGCAACTCGGCAGGACAGACGTTTTGATGATTTTCTGTACAGGCGTTTTTTCAATGGTTTGAAGGTCATATTGCTGGCGGAACCTTTGTATGATGATGTAGCCAAATATGTTAGTAGCGACGATGTATATATATGTCCCAATGGTATTCCTGATACATTGTATCTGAATGCTGTCGCTGATAAGAATAATGAAGTTCCGCGTCTGTTGTTCCTTTCCAATCTTTTGGAAAGCAAGGGTGTGCAGGTTCTCTTGGATGCTTTGAAAATATTGAGAGAAAAGGGATGTCGTTTCGTTTGTGATTTTGTCGGAGGAGAGACGGCAGAGATGGACACCCGATGTTTTTCTGATGAGATAGAGAGTCGTGGATTGAATGGTTTAGTGGTATATCATGGTCGTAAATATGGTAATGAAAAAGAAATATTCTGGCAGAAATCAGATCTGTTTGTCTTTCCTACATATTATTCCAATGAATGTTTCCCACTTGTTCTTTTGGAGGCGATGCAGCATAGTGTAGCCTGTATCAGTACATGTGAAGGCGGTATTCCGGATATCATAGAAGAGGGTAAGACCGGATTTGTTGTAGATAAACGGAATAGTGAACAACTGGCATATAAGATTGAACAACTGATAAATAATCCTCTGTTGATTGCGCAAGTTGGAGTTTCTGCGAGAAAAAGATTTGAGGAGCGGTTTACGCTAGAGATATTTGAGAATAGAATGAAAGATATATTTGAAAATTTACTGATGGTTTACAAATAAATCATACCAACATGTTACAACTAAAAAATCTTTCCATCATTGAAAGTCTCGATGCTTTGTCACACATCCCTCCCGGCAAAATTCTTATAAACACAATAAACGCACATTCCTATAACACGGCACAGAAAGACGTTCTTTTTGCCGAGGCGTTGCAGAATGGCGATTATCTTATTCCCGACGGTGCGAGCATAGTTAAAGCCTGCCGTTGGCTTAAGGCGAATTCGCGGCCGACGGAACGCGTTGCCGGTTGGGACCTGTTCGAGTATGAGATGAGGGCCCCCTCCGGCTCCCCCAAGGGGGAGGGAACCGTGTGTGAACCAAGGGGAACCACATGTGAATCTGGGATCGAGTCTGGAGGTTTGAAAAATGGAAGGCGTCGAGTTATGTTCATGGGATCTTCGGAAAAGGTTCTTTCGTTCATCCGCAAACGCATGTCCGAGGTATATCCCCAGTGGGAAGTCGTGACCTATTCGCCTCCCTACAAGCCTGAGTTCAGTGACGAGGATAACAAAGCCATCATCAGTGCCATCAATGATGCCGACCCCGATTTGCTTTGGATAGGGATGACGGCGCCGAAGCAGGAGAAGTGGGCATATGCCAATTGGGACAGGTTGAATATCCGCTGCCATGTGGGCACTATCGGTGCAGTATTCGATTTCTTTGCCGGCACGTACAAGCGTGCACCTTTGTGGTGGCAGGAGCATTCTTTGGAATGGCTGTATCGTCTGTTGAAAGAGCCGCGGCGGATGTGGCGACGGTATCTTATAGGCAATGCTCTGTTTCTTTGGAATATTATGAAGGAAGCAAGGGCTCATCCTGTATCTTCTCCAAGGTAATTATAACCTCCGTTCATGGAGAAGGCGGATTCTGTTTTTCAAGTTACCTTATCTTAATCTAATGGTTTGTCTGTACGACTATCAGACAGATATCATATCACGTCTTTTTGAATCATGGCGCACCCAACGCAGCGTGATGATGCAGATGCCTACGGGAACCGGCAAAACGCACGTGCTGGCGAGTGTGGTAAAAAGCCTCACCTACAATGAAGATAGGGGTGATGTGTCTTTATGTCATGAAACAGGAAGTGACCGGTCGGAATGTGATGGCGGTCAGATATGGATTGTGGCCCACCGTCGTGAACTTGTCGCACAGATAGAGGAAACGATGGAGCGGTATGGCATAGACGGTAATGCCGGCAAGGTCAGGGCTATGTCCATACAGTGGCTTGTGCGACATTGGGATGATGTCGGCGGAAAACCTTCGTTTGTCATCATCGACGAGGCTCACCATTCCATTGCCGTCAGCTATAAGGAACTGTGGAGCAAGTATCCTGAAGCCAAGTTTCTGGGACTGACGGCCACGCCGTGCAGGATGAACCATATCGGATTTACCGGTCTGTTTGACACACTGATATGTTCGTGGAGCATAGCTGAGTTTATTCGTAAGGGCCGTCTGTCTGCTTTCGATTATGTGTCCATCCGTCCCGACAGCCGGGCCCAGCGGCTGATTGATTCATTGGAGAAGCGCGGTGCTGACGGCGATTATCAGACAAAGGAGATGAATGCGACACTGAACAGACAGCAGAGTATCGGGCTGTTGTACGAAAGCGTCATGAAATATGCCGGCGGTATGAAAGGTATTGTCTATGCCATCAGTATAGACCATGCCCGCAGTATCGCCGTCTTTTATAATAATAAAGGTATAAGCAGCGTGGCCATCGACAGCAAGACACCGGCCGCCGTGCGCAAGCGTATGGTAGATGACTTTAAGGAAGGCAAGGTGAAGGTGCTTGTAAATGTGGATGTGTTCTCCGAAGGTTTCGACTGTCCGGACGTGGAGTTCGTACAGATGGCACGCCCTACGCTTTCGCTATCCAAGTATCTGCAGCAGGTGGGGCGCGGACTGAGAAAATCGGAGGGCAAGGTGTCGTGTGTGCTGATAGACAATGTCGGACTGTATCGTGTGTTCGGTCTTCCTACGGTTGAGTGGAATTGGGAGGATATGTTTCGTGGAGTCATTGCCGGAAAGAGCTGTCGTATGAGAAATTCGTTAACGGCCTTAGGCCTGGCCGGTTTGCAGACACAGAAGCAGGCTGTGCTGGATGAAATGGAACAGATTGTTTCTCACGATATGTTACTGGAGGCTTTGTGCAGGCGGCAGGACGAGTTTTCCCGAAAACCGGAAGTAAGGGTGTCTGAATTGAAAGCATGGCAGGACGTTGGAACCGGACTTTGGGGATTGAAACGCGGCAGAAAGAACTTGACGGAAGCCCGGTATGTCACAGTTTTCGACATCAGATATGATATGGCCGCAGTGAGGTTCTGTGATAAAAGTTGTGGTCTTGTCAATGACTCCGGTGAGATTCTTTGGCAAGAAAGACACTGCAGAACAATGAAGTTTCTGAAAAACAGGTTTCTGCTTGTCGCCACATCGGACAACAAAGAGTATTATATCGACCTGTTCAGTATGCAGACATACGACAGAATGCCGAAAATAAAACGGTATGGCAATATCGAGCTGTTGAGAACAGGAAACATATATTATAGCCGGACAAGAACAGTATATGTAAACAATCAGAACGTTGATGAGTATTTTATTGTGTGGCACAGGTTCTATTTGTCAATTTTTGATTATCAAGTCACTATTCCCGTATTCGGCAACAATGACAATCCTTCCGGCAACCGGTGGCGTTACGCATGTCTGATAGAAGGTGACAATGACAGTTTTTATTGGTTGTATCAATGTTTGGCTGATGGAAGTATAATCGTAGAAGACACGAAAGGAAAGTTCTATCATGTGGAGGAGGGGAGAGGTAAAACGTATATCGGTGACAGGGAATCCGGGCGGGATGATGATTTATGCCGGAAAGAAATAAAGCGTCTGGCAGAATCGGCAAACAGCGGAAAACCAATCATTGAAGCGGATAAAGAAAAAAACAGGCGGGTTGTCTTGAACGATACGGATAATGCCATACCCTTTAAATCCGGTTTGAAGTGGGGACTGAAAGTGGGAGAACGCATTACAGTTCCGCCTATCTACCGTAGCGTGAAGCCACCGGTGGGAAGATATTGTGCCGTGGAGAAGAATTACAGTCAATGGGGTGTCATTACCATAGACGGTACGGTGATTGTAGAGCCGAGATATTCGGATGTTTCCATCGAAAACAACGGAAAGGCATTGCTTACGTCTGTTACAGGAAAGACGTTCCATGTGGAGTTGTGACAAAGTGATATAGAGTATTATCCGAATCAAAAGAATCGCCCGAAGGTTATTGTATCCGACCTTCGGGCGATTCTTTTGATTTTGACAGCTTTCTTATATCTAAGTTGGTCAACAAAATTAATTTAGATGATTTGCAGAATTATTTTTGTTGACTAACTTATATCTTATTTTTTTATATTACCTTTGTCGCTAAATAAAACAAAGTTTAATAATATTACGTATCGGTATAACGGGTTCCGGTGCCCTTACTTTTAAATGAAAAAGGTTAAAACGATATGAAAAAGAAAATCCAGTTCAGTCTCGTTTATCGGGACATGTGGCAGTCTTCAGGTAAGTTCCAGCCACGTAAAGATCAGTTGGAGCGCATCGCTCCCGTAATAATAGACATGGGGTGTTTTGCCCGTGTTGAAACAAACGGTGGAGCCTTCGAACAAGTCAATTTGCTGGCCGGTGAGAATCCGAATGAAGCTGTGAGAGCATTCTGCCGTCCGTTCAATGAGGCCGGCATCAAGACCCACATGCTCGACCGCGGTCTCAATGCCTTGCGCATGTACCCGGTGCCCGACGATGTCCGCCGTCTGATGTATAAGGTGAAGCATGCACAGGGAACTGACATCACACGTATATTCTGCGGTCTCAACGATGTTCGTAACATCATCCCCAGTATCAAGTGGGCTCTTGAGGCCGGCATGACCCCGCAGGCCACGCTCTGCATCACCACTTCGCCCGTACACACGGTGGAGTATTACGCCGACATTGCCGACAAACTTATATCAGCCGGAGCACAGGAAATATGCTTGAAGGATATGGCCGGAATAGGTCAGCCTGCTATGCTCGGAGCCCTGACCAAGGCTATCAAGACCAAGCATCCCGACATCATCATACAGTATCACGGCCATTCCGGCCCCGGCCTGTCAATGGCCAGTATCCTCGAAGTGTGCAACAACGGTGCCGACATTATCGATACAGCCATCGAGCCGCTGTCGTGGGGCAAGGTGCATCCGGATATCATTTCCGTACAGAGCATGCTGAAGAACGAGGGCTTCGACGTGCCCGATATAAACATGAACGCATATATGCAGGCCCGCACGCTGACACAGGAGTTCATCGATGATTGGCTGGGGTACTTCATCAATCCCGCCAACAAGCATATGTCGTCACTATTGCTCGGTTGTGGACTGCCAGGCGGTATGATGGGCTCGATGATGGCCGACCTTGGCGGCATACGCAACGTAATCAACGGAATACTGAAGGGCAAGGGCGAGCCCGAGCTGACCATGGACGACATGCTGGTAAAACTGTTTCAGGAAGTGGAATATGTATGGCCGCGTGTAGGATATCCGCCACTTGTCACGCCGTTCTCTCAGTATGTCAAGAACATCGCGCTGATGAATCTGCTCACTATGACACAGGGCAAGGGCCGATTTGTAATGATGGACGACTCTATGTGGGGTATGATTCTTGGCAAGAGCGGTACCGTGCCTGGTGAGATAGACCCGCTGTTCCGTGAGCTGGCTGCCAAGCAGAAACGTGAGTTTACCGATGCCGACCCGCACACGCTCATACCCGATGCGCTTGATACGTTCCGCAAGGAGATGACCGACAACGGATGGGATTGCGGACAGGACGATGAAGAACTGTTTGAACTGGCCATGCACCCGGAGCAATATCGCAACTACAAGAGCGGACAGGCCAAGAAGAACTTCCTGGTCGACCTGCAGAAGGCGAAGGATGCCCGATTGGGTTCGCAGCTTACCCCCGAGCAGCTCGCAGCGTTCAAGCATGCCAAGGCCGATGCCCTTACAGCGCCTTTGGCGGGACAGGTGTTCTATACGTTCGCAGGCAATTGCGAATGCACTCCTTGTCTTGAGCCGTTTGTCGGTCAGGAATATAAGGAGGGCGACATCTTCTGTTATATTCAGGCAAAGTGGGGCGAGATAGTTCCCATTCCCGCTGCGTTGGGTGGTAAGCTAGTCGAGGTGAGTGCCAAGCAGGGCGCCAAGGTGCGTCGTGGCGACAATCTCGGGTGGATTGAGCGCAAGGCGGAGGCCTGAATGTTTTGAAGCATAGAGGTTGATTTCATCCCGCGTTTTCTTTCCATGGCAGAGTTTGAGACAAGTTTCACTCTGCCCATATGGCTAAACGAAAATGTTGGTATATATCATTTTGAAACCGATAAAGGTGTGATTACTTCCGGTATCAGACAAGTGTATTGCGGGTATTCATACCTTTCTAACTTATCAGGAAGTAAAGCAAGTAGGTGTGATTACTCCCGGTATCAGACAAGTGTATTGGGGATTCACACCTTATTTAATATTAGTGAATATTAGTTAGTCAACCGAATAAAACTAAATTATCGTCCGGACATAGGATGAACACGCCATGAATGAACCTGCCCTGTAATGGACGCGCCCTGAAAGGGCAAGGAGCACATAGCCCGGGGCAGAGCGAAGCGGCACCCCGGGAATCAAACATCGACAATTCCCGCGCCCTGCAAGGGCAAAAGCATAAAAACGTATGGAAGGTAAGAATTGTAAGTATTTGATAGTTAATGCTTTTGCCCTTGCAGGGCGAATGTGTGCAATCGTGCTGTTCCCGGGGTGCCGCTTCGCTCTGCCCCGGGCTATGTGCTCCTTGCCCTTTCAGGGCGCGTTCATTTCAGGGCGTGTTCATTCATGGTGCGTTCATTCATGGTGCGTTCATTCATGGTGCGTTCATTCATGGTGCGTTCATTCATGGTGCGTTCATTCATGGTGCGTTCATTTCATGGCGTGTCCATTGCATGGCGCGTTCATACAGGGCGCGTTCATACAGGGCGCATTCATACAGGGCGCATTCATACAGGGCACATTTATTCAGGGCACGTTCATCATATGTCCGGACGATAATTTAGTTTTATTCGGTTGTCTAACTTGGATAATCAGTAATACTATATATTATTTTTTTTATGGACTATCAAAAAATCATAGACAAGTATTATCCCGGTGACAGTTTGCTGCGTGATATTCTCATGCGCCACAGCCGTGATGTGGCCGACCGTGCCTTGTCAATAGCCGACCGCCATCCTGAGTTCGGTCTCGACCGCGCTTTTCTGGAAGAGGCGGCAATGTTGCACGACATAGGCGTGTTTCGCACCGACGCTCCAGGTATAGAATGTTTCGGTGACGAGCCGTATATATGTCATGGTATTATCGGTGCGGAGATTATGCGTGGCGAGGGATATGCCCGTCATGCCCGTGTGTGTGAGCGTCATACCGGTACGGGCATCACCCGCGAGGCCATCGTGGAACGTGGCCTGCCTTTGCCTCACCGCGATTTTCTGCCCGAAACGTTGGAGGAGCAGGTCGTATGCTATGCCGACAAGTTCTTTTCAAAATCGCATCTTGAGCGTGTGCGAACGGTAGAACAGGCTGCCGAAAGTCTTGAAAAGTTTGGGCAGGAGGGTGTATCCCGTTTTATGAAGTGGGCCGGTATGTTCGAGTGAATGACGCTCTGGCGCATCTGAATACGGCTGTATCTGTGTCGTCAAGTTGGTATAGTGGTTTTGAACTGTCAGTACAACGGCCTTGAACTGCCGGTACAACAGCTTTGAACTGCCGGTACAACGGCCTTGAACTGTCAGTACAACAGCCTTGGACTCATTCGTTGTTTCTTTTGCCATGGCAGGCTTTGGACAAGTTCACTTTGCTCATTTGGCTTGACGAAAACGTTAAATATTTGAAAGCCGGGTGTTTTTAACTATTTTATAAGTAATTTTGCAGCCGTGAAAAAAAAGACATTGATATTTTTGATGCTTTTCGCCTTTGTTTTTGTTTGGGCGGAAGTTCCTTTCTCGTCTTTCATGAATGGAGTGAAGGGCGTTTTCAATGTCGATTCAACAGCTTTGAAAGATAATACGTTTGACAGCGATTCGGCATCGGAAGATTCTATATCAGAATATTCAATATCAATCGATTCTGTATACGGTGACAGATTGTCCGTCGATACTCTTACGGCAGACTCTTTGTCGAAGAAATCTGTCACAGGGCCGGATACAACGAAGATGGATTCGATGCAGTTGGCCATATACCGTTACAACAAGGCCATAGACGACTCGCTGGCTTTCGACAGCATGAATCGTAAGCGGAAAAACGGCATTGACGCGCCTGTGAAATATTCGGCTGAGGACTCTCTTGTGTTTGAGGCGGCAACCGGTGTGGCCCATCTTTACGGCGATTCGCATGTGGAGTATGAGGATATGGACCTGAAGAGCGACCGCATATATATGAGCATGGACAGCAGTCTTGTACATGCGACCGGTGCACGCGACTCTTTGGGAAAGATGTACGGTCTGCCGGTATTCAAGATGGGCAACGACACCTATGAGAGCGACACGATGGCTTTCAACTTCAAGACCAAGAAAGGACTCATCAACGATGTATATACACAGCAGGAAGACGGATTCATGACGGGCGAGCTGTCGAAGCGCAATGAGAAAGGCGAGATATTCATACAGCACGGACGATACACCACATGCGACAAGCCTCATCCCGATTTCTATATAGCTCTGTCGCGCGGAAAGATGCGTCCGGGTAAGGACGTTGTATTCGGTCCGGCATATCTTGTGGTTGCCGACGTGCCTCTGCCGCTTGCCATACCATACGGATTCTTCCCGTTCTCGAAGAGCTATTCCAGCGGATTCATCATGCCTACATACGGTGACGAGACGGAGCGCGGATTTTATCTGCGCGACGGAGGATACTATTTTGCCATCAACGACAAGATGGACCTCAAACTCATAGGCGAGATTTATACCAAGGGGTCGTGGGGACTGTCGGCTGCATCCAATTACCGGAAGCGTTATAAGTTCAGCGGAAGTTTCTATGCAAGCTATCAGAACACCATCAACGGTGAGAAGAACATGCCCGACTATGCCAAGCAGACGAGTTTCAAGATTCAGTGGAGCCATCGGCAGGATGCCAAGGCCAATCCGTTTCGCACGCTGTCGGCAAGTGTCAACTTTGCCACAAGCAGCTACGAGCGCAACAACCTGACGAGCATGTACAATCCGCAGAGCTACACCCAGAGTACGCGAACATCGTCAGTGAGCATGACAAACACGTTTTCGAGTATCGGCATGACACTGAGTACGACGATGAACCTTAATCAGAACATGCGCTACTCTACCATTGCACTGACATTGCCAGACCTGAATATATCTATCAGCCGCTTTTATCCGTTCAAGCGTAAAAAGATGGTAGGCAAAGAACGTTGGTATGAGAAGATTTCGATGAGCTATACCGGCCATCTTAGCAACTCCATAAGTACAAAGGAAGACAAACTGCTGCATTCCAGTCTTACGCGCGACTGGCGTAACGGCATGCAGCACACCATACCTATCAGTGGCAACTTCACGCTTTTCGGCTATCTTAACGTCAATCCGTCGTTCAATTTCACCGACCGTATGTATACTACGAAGATAATGCGTTCGTGGGATGAAACGGCCATGGCCGAGAAGACAGATACCATAGACGGTTTCTACAACGTTTACAACTGGTCTATGAAAGTGAGTGCTTCGACCAAGCTGTATGGTATGTACGTGCCTTGGAAGAAACTCTTCGGCGACAAGATTGTTGCCATACGCCACGTCCTCACACCGCAGGTAAGTTTCAGCTATGCGCCTGATTTCAGTTCGCGGCGGTACGGATTCTACGAGTCGTATCAGAAGACCGACGCCGACGGAAATGTGTCGCTTGTGGAGTATTCGCCCTATTCCAACGGATTGTATGGAGTGCCGGGACGCGGAAAGACGGGAAGCATCTCGATGGACATATCCAACAATCTTGAGATGAAGATACGCTCGGACAAGGATTCTACAGGGTTGAAGAAGATAAGTCTCATAGACGAGCTTGGAGCAAGTATGTCGTACAACATGGCAACGGACATACGTCCCTGGAGTGATTTGAGTACGCGTCTGCGTCTGAAGCTCACAAAGAGCTATACGTTCAACATGAATGCCGTGTTTGCCACTTATGCCTATGAACTGGACGAGAACGGCAGACCTCGTCTGAGCGACCATACGACACTGTACAGTCAGGGTAAGTTCGGACGTTTTCAGGGTATGTCGCAGAATCTGTCGTATACTCTCGACAACAAGAAGCTGGCCAACTTCTTCAAATGGCTGCGTGGCGAGAAGGTGAACAAGAACGATGAAGATACGGACAACGACGATGACGAATACGACGAGTACGACCGCGAGACCAACGAAGACAAGACCATGCAGCGCGGACAGCGCGGCGCGCGCAAGGAGAATGCCGGCAAGGCCGAGACCGACGACGACGGATATATGACGTTCAGCATGCCATGGTCACTGAGTTTCGGTTATGGAATATCGATGCGTGAGAATACCGGCGGTAAGTTCAATTACGATAAGATGCGCTATCCTTATTCAATCACTCAGACACTCAATTTCAGTGGTAACGTGCGTTTGAGTGACGGATGGAACATCAGTTTCTCGTCCGGTTATGATTTTGAGAACAAGAAGATATCCATGACTACGGCTTCACTGTCGCGTGATTTGCACTGTTTCAACATGTCATGCTCGGTTGTGCTGTCACCGTATACAAGTTATAATTTTTCATTCCGATGCAATGCTGCCACGCTTACCGATGCCCTTAAATATGACAAGCGGAGCAGCTATAGCAGTGCCGTACAGTGGTATTGAACCCCGGTGGGGAAAGCATAGATCAATATTATAAATTAAATATAGAATGGCTGAATTACCTGAACTTGTGAAAGACCTTGCCTTGATATTGGTGGTGGCAGGAGCTGTTACTCTTATTTTCAAGAAACTCAAGCAACCGCTTGTCTTGGGTTATATCGTTGCCGGCTTTCTCGTGAGTCCTCACATGCCGTACACCATGTCTGTGATGGACAGTGCCGATGTGAAGACATGGGCCGATATCGGTGTGATATTCCTTTTATTCTCTCTCGGACTTGATTTCTCGTTCAAGAAGATTATAAAGATGGGGGCGGCCCCGGTCATTGCAGCCTGTACCATCATCTTTTGCATGATGCTGTTGGGAGTCTCGGCCGGAAAGATGTTCGGATGGGGACAGATGGACTGCATCTTCCTTGGCGGAATGCTTGCCATGAGCTCCACTACCATTATATATAAGGCGTTTGACGACCTCGGGTTGCGTCAGCAGCGCTTTGCCGGTCTGGTGATGAGCGTGCTCATACTTGAGGATATTCTGGCTATTGTAATGATGGTGATGTTGGCAGCCGTGGCAGGAGGAACCAGCCCCGACGGAGGTCAGATGCTGCGCAGTATGCTCAGCATAGGTTTCTTTCTGATACTATGGTTCGTTGTCGGCATATTCCTTATACCTATGATGTTGCGCAATGTGCGCAAGCTGATTAACGATGAGACGCTGCTTGTCGTATCGCTCGGATTGTGTTGCCTGATGGCGGTGATTTCCACGCAGGTCGGTTTCAGCAGTGCTTTCGGCGCATTTGTCATGGGCAGTATACTGGCAGAGACGGTTGAGGCAGACAAAATCATCAAGCTCGTTGAGCCTGTCAAGAATCTGTTCGGAGCAATCTTCTTCGTTTCGGTCGGCATGCTTGTAGAGCCTAAGATTCTTGTTGAATATGCCGTGCCGGTGGTTACGATTGTCCTGACTATATTGATAGGTCAGGCCGTGCTCGGTTCGTTCGGCTATCTGCTTAGCGGACAGCCGCTCAAGACAGCCATGAAATGCGGATTTTCGATGGCCCAGATTGGTGAGTTCGCATTTATCATAGCCTCGCTCGGCCTGTCGCTTGGCGTCATCGGCGATTTCCTTTATCCGGTGGTAGTGGCAGTATCTGTTATAACCACATTCCTGACTCCCTACATGATGCGTGCCGCCACACCATGCTATGCTCTGATGGAGCGCCATCTGCCGTCGCGTCTTATATCGGTGCTCAACCATATCACGCTAAGTCATCCGTCGACATCGGCGTCGAAGAACAAGTGGAAAAGTCTTGTAACGCAGATGGCGGTCAATGTGGTAATCTATTCCATATTGTCGCTTGCCGTCATATTCCTTATGCTGTCGTTCTTTCTGCCGTTCATCCGTCATCTGCTCGTTGGCTGGCATTGGACGGCCAATTTCATCTGCGGCGCCCTTACAGTGCTGGCCATTTCACCGTTCCTGCGTGCCATGGTGATGAAGAAAAACCATAGTGAGGAGTTCAAGGCTCTTTGGGCCGAAAGCCGTTTCAACCATCTGCCCCTTATCTTTACCATTCTCGTGCGTGTTGTCATAGCCTGTTCGTTCATTTTCTATATATGTAACTATCTGAGCCGCTTTGCCAATGCTCTGATGATAACCATAGCTGTGGCCCTTGTCTTTGCCATGGTGCTGTCGCGCAGTCTCAAGCACAGCAGCATAAGACTGGAGCGTCTGTTTGTCAAGAATCTGCGTTCGCGCGATATCGAGGCACAGGTGCGTGGCCGCAAGCGCCCGCTGTACGAAGGTCATTTGCTTGACCGTGATATTCATATGGCTGATGTCGATGTTCCTTTGGATTCGCTTTGGGCCGGACGTACTCTTGCTGAACTGGGGCTGCGCCAGAAGTTCGGTGTGCATGTGAGCAGCATCCTGCGTGTCAGTCGTCGCATCAATATCCCTGACGGCAGTTCCGTTATCTTTCCGGGTGACAGGATTCGTGTGGTGGGCAGTGACGGGCAGCTCACCAATATGAGCCATGCCATTAAAGAAGAGGTGTATGGTGAGGATCCTGAGTTTGAAAAACGGGAAATGAACCTGCGTCAGATTGTTATTACGGGTAGCAGTCCTTTTATCGGCAAGACGCTTCAGGAGAGCGGAATCCGCGGCAAATACAATTGTCTTGTTGTAGGAATAGAAGAGGGCGAGGAAAATCTTTCTCAGATAGAGCCGGAATATAAGTTCGCTAAAGGCGATATAATATGGGTAGTTGGTGAGGAGGAGTCGCTGGAAGCGATAACAAGACTGTAAGTGCTTATGTTGTTTCGAGTGAAGTTCAAAGGCCTGGTTCTCTCTTTGACTCCAACTCCATAGCAATGAAAATCCTCAAAAGTCTGATGACTTTTGAGGATTTTCATTGTTATGTTTCTCAGTCATTATATTCTGCCGTGAGTTCGCAAATTCTTATGACAACCTCCATTGCTTTCTGCATAGACTGTATGCTTACAAATTCGTACGGTCCATGGAAGTTTACGCCTCCGGCGAAGATGTTTGGGCAGGGCAGACCCTTGAAAGACAGTTGGGCGCCGTCCGTTCCTCCGCGGATAGGTTTTACTTTCGGTGCCACACCGCAATCCTGCATGGCTTTCAGTACAAGGTCAATGACGTGCATGCACGGGTCAATCTTTTCTTTCATGTTGTAGTACTGGTCGCGCACTTCGGCTGTTACCGTTCCGTCGCCGTATTTCTCGTTCATCTTCTTTACACACAGCCCGATGAACTCCTTGCGCATCTCGAACTTCTTGCGGTCGTGGTCGCGGATGATGTACGACAGTATGGCTCCCTCAGTGTTGCTCTTTAAGCCAGTGAGATGATAGAAACCCTGATAGTCTTCGGTGGTCTCGGGAGTCTCGTCGGCCGGTAGCATTCCGATGAACTCCGCAGCCAGACGACTTGCATTGACCATCTTCCCCTTGGCGTATCCCGGATGCACACTGACACCCTTTATCGTGATTTTGGCTCCTGCGGCGTTGAAGTTCTCAAACTCCAGCTCGCCCACATCACCTCCATCCATTGTGTAAGCCCACTCGCATCCGAACTTTTCCACGTCGAAATGATGGGCACCCATGCCTATCTCCTCGTCGGGATTGAATGCTACACGTATCTTTCCATGTTTCACTTCCTTGTGGTCGCGCAGCCAGCACATGGCCTGCATTATTTCGGCTATGCCGGCTTTGTCGTCGGCGCCAAGCAGCGTGTGGCCGTCAGTGACGATAAGGTCTTCTCCCACGTGGGCGAGCAGTTCGGGAAATTTCTTGGGCGACGAAACAATCCCTTCGGACAGTACGATGTCACCGCCGGTGTAATTCTCCACTATGCGTGCCTTTATGTCGGCACCGCTGCAGTCCGGGCTTGTGTCGTAGTGGCTTATAAAACCTATAGTAGGTATATCCTTGCCCTTAACGTTCGATGGCAGTGTGGCATATATGTAGCCCTTGTCGTCCAGTTCTACATCTTCCAGTCCCTCGCGCTCAAGTTCCTTTTTCAGATACTCGGCAAATATAAGTTGTTTCGGCGTACTTGGCACGCTGTTGCTGTCCTCAGCCGATTGCGTGTCGAATTTGGTGTAGTTTAAGAATCTTTCGGTAATATCCATATCTTGTTTTTATAGTTTGATTTTTTTCATTTCATCGTCATGTCCGGGACATCCTCATCCCGCATGTCTCTGCGAAAAGAACGTTTTCGTTAAGCCAAATGGGCAGAGTGAAACTTGTTTCGACCTCTGCCATGGCGAGAAAACGCGGGATGAAATCCAACGTTTTCGTTAAGCCAAATGGGCAGAGTGAAACTTGTTTCAACCTCTGCCATGGCGAGAAAACGCGGGATGAAATCCAACCTTCTGCAAAGATAAACAATTAAAACGATATAGCATACTAAATGTGCCAATCTTTTATTCGTAGATATACCTGACACTATAAGATGGTATATAATGAACCGTAAACGCAATTATTTCAAGAAAATGTAGGCTATTCCAAATAAAATGATTACTTTTGCAACCGCAATGGTTCCGTAGCTTAGCTGAATAGAGCGTCAGATTCCGGTTCTGAAGGTCGTGGGTTTGAATCCCACCGGGATCACATGAGGAGTACTTATAAGTACTCCTTTTTCATTGAAATACAAGCAGTTATAAATCAAGCATCACCCCAAACCATAAAATACGGTATCCAATTAATAAAGTTATGTCTTTCTGACCATAAATATATTTTATGCTGTGACCGAACGGTCTGATAATAATATTGTCTTGTTAATTCTGAAATTTTAACTTTTCTTTTTTCTCGAAATAGAAAAGCAAAGAGGCTGTTTCAACTTTATTTGTGCACCATTTTTACCCTGTAATCTTGCCGTAAGGCCCTCCCGACACTCCCGCAACGGCCGTTTTGCATTGCAAGGAGGCCCCTTTCGCATTGCAATAAGGGCCTTATTGCAACTCAATAAGGCCCTCTCTGCTTTCTTTACAAAGCCTTGCTGCCGTAACATGCTGACTGTCAGCGTCTCCCATTTGAAACAAAAAATGCGATTTTCGGGGTGTCATTAAAAAGTAGTGGTTCATGTGTCGCTTAACATACGTTAAAGTAAAGATATTTATAAATATACGACATTGCATGACGAATCCTTGCCATCTCAGCAGTAATGGTCGCACGTTTTACGGTCGGCATCATATATATGGCATTTACGGTAAAAACAATAACCGCTACTATAATGACCGCATTGTGCACAACTGCCGTTACGTCTACTGCTGCTGCCATGCCCTATAGCACTGAGTATCAGATATACAATCATAACTATTATCAGAAGTACGGCAAAATGAGCCAAAACCAGCATTGTCGCCAACGAGCCGAGCAGATAGACGGCAAGGCAGACAACTGCTCTCAACCATCCTCCTCGTGGAACTATTCCTTTGAAGATAAGTACAATCTGAATTAGCTGGCAAACGGCAAAAGCCCCTGCTACAAAAATAAGTTTGTCTTCAAAGAAAATGCCGGTTGCTATAGCCGCAATAGCTCCTACGATCCAAGAGTATATGCCCCATCGCTTGTCGAACGAGCCGTAACTATTGTACTCCGCATCTTCCAAAGTATTGAAGAAACACATTATCTGATTGTATACTACAAAACCGAATACAATAAAATCAATGACAGTCCAAATCCATCCTACCGTATCAGGCATGCAGAACCATATAGCGTCGGTCCCCATCATTAATATATAGGAAAGTTCAACTGTACATACAGTGAGAAACAAAACACAGTTAGTCCAATACTCTCCATCTTCCAACGGACTGTCGCCGCGTTTCTTACGCATATACAACAATATGGCAGACAAGCCGAGTATCGGATAAATCATCCATTCCACACCACCGTTGCCCAATTCCAAAGACTTGAACATGTTTCCGGTATCCGTCAAGTCCGGTTCCGAAATTTCTATCCGTTCCAGATATCTGGCACTGACATAAGCAGAATTGCCTTCATACTCTATTTTTGCCCATCCGTTCTCAATTTCATATACTTTCACCACTTCTCCACGGTCTATTGACGATAACACCGGAGCTTTGGCCGAAGCATGGCTACGTACGTTAAGAGATGATTTTGCTGTCACTCTGTACTTGGTCTGTGCCATGGATGTCATACAGCAAAGCATCACAATAATCAACAATAAGATTTTCTTCATAGCGTATGTTTTGATGGTTAGTAACTTCCTTTATGTGGTTGTTGAATATTCAATTTCGCAAATATACGATAAAAATATTATAATCAAACAAAATATCACCATTATTTTAAGAAGAACAATTGTACTGTCACAACAATACTTTGTGTCTTTCCAAACATATCAGTAACTCTTGTTTTGGATATGTCGTGGAATACAATTAGTGAAATTGGCGGACATATTGATTTGTATATAAATAAAAACATGTCGTTTTGTCAGAAATATAGTGTAATAGTTTGCATATTGATATAAAAGTACTACCTTTGTATCGCGTAAGAACAATCTAATCACAAATATAAAAAATCCACGCTTATGAGTAAACTGATAAAGCCGGTAGCCTATGATGCTCTGCTCGACATGAAGCAGACCGAGCAAGGCATTAAACTTATCAAGGAGTTTTTCCAGCAAAACCTGTCTACCGAGCTGCGTCTGCGTCGTGTTACGGCTCCGCTGTTCGTGTTGCAGGGACTTGGAATCAATGACGACCTCAACGGTGTCGAACGTGCCGTGACATTTCCTATCAAGGACTTGGGCGATGCCAGAGCCGAAGTGGTGCATTCGTTGGCCAAATGGAAGCGTCTGTCGCTTGCCGAGTACAATGTAGAGCCTGGCTATGGCATATATACCGACATGAATGCCATACGTGCCGACGAGGAACTTGACAATCTGCATTCGCTCTATGTGGACCAGTGGGATTGGGAAGCCGTCATCACCCGAGAACAGCGCACGGTGGCCTATCTTAAGAGTGTGGTCGAACGTATCTATGCGGCCATACGCCGTACGGAGTACCTTACGTGTGAAACCTATCCTCAGCTGCGTCCGTTTCTGCCTGAGATGATAACCTTTGTGCACAGTGAGGAACTGGCCCGGATGTATCCCGAAATGACGCCGAAGGAGCGTGAGGACGAGATATGCCGCAAGCATGGCGCCGTGTTTGTAATAGGTATCGGGGGCAGGCTGGACAATGGGGAGAAGCACGACGGACGTGCTCCCGACTATGACGACTGGTCGACCGTGGCCGAGGACGGGCGTGTGGGACTTAACGGTGACATACTTATCTGGTATCCTGTGCTGGGCCGTTCGTTCGAGTTGTCGTCGATGGGCATACGTGTCGACAGTGATGCGCTTGTCCGGCAGCTTGCCATTGAGGGTGAGGAGGCGCGTGCCGGATTGTATTTCCACAGGAAGTTGTTGGCCGGCGAGCTGCCCCTCAGTATTGGGGGTGGTATCGGGCAGAGCCGTTTGTGCATGGTGTTGCTTCACAAGGCCCACATCGGTGAGATACAGGCCAGTATATGGCCTGAGGATATGCGCAGGGAATGCCGTGAGCTGGGTATGCCTCTGATATGATAAGGAGAATATGATTTTTTTTGAATAAGATGGTTTGTTGTCGTGTAAATTTAGTATATTTGCCGACGCGTATAAAATGATGTTGGATTTCATCCCGCGTTTTTTCGCCATGGCAGAGTTTGAAACAAGTTTCACTCTGTCCGTTTCGCTTAACGAAAAGATTTAATAAAAATGTAAATGAAATAGAAGAAATATGACAGAATAAAGTATCTGACAGTGACATAGAAGAAAAGAAAGTGTTTGCTTTTACTTGATGTGTTCCTAAAATCGCCAAATTTCACGAACACTCATCAACAGTACAAGTGGATGCTCTCACCCGTAAGGGTGTGGGTTTCCTGTTGCATGAGTGTAGGTGTTTGGCGATACCTTGGAACAGTAACAGGTAGCGCCGCACCTTTCTTTTTGCCGTTTGTTGTAAAAAGGAAATTTATAAATGATAATGGGAATGAAGAAAAGACTACGTTTAATTTATTTGTACCATGTGATAATGTCAGATGGTTAAAGTTGTTCCGGTAATGAAGCAAAATTATATATGAGTCAATCAACAAAATTAATTTGAATAATTCCGCAAGGCATTTAAAGTCAAAAACAGATTATACGTATTGATTTTGTTGACTGACTTAAAACAATAAAACTAACAAAAAATATTATTATGGAAGAGAATAATTTGAAGAAAACAGAGAATCAGAAGATGTTTACCCGTCCGTTTTCCTTTAAAGGACGCATTAGGAGATTGGAGTATGGACTGTCATATCTTGTTTATTTGGTTTTTTATAATCTGTTTATCGGTGCTTTGGCGGCAGATTTTAGTGTACCGGTTTACATAGTGTTGTGTGTATTGGGCATTGTCTTGTTTTGGTTCGTTCTGGCTCAGGGGGTAAAGCGTTGTCACGACCGTGGTAATTCGGGATGGTATCAGCTTATTCCTTTTTATGTTCTTGTAATGCTTTTCGGAGACGGTGACGACTATGACAACGGTTACGGACCCGACCCTAAGGGCCGTGACTGTATGGCTGAAATAGGATTATAGGCAGTTTATGATTTTGGGTCGTCGAAAATGAAGTGTGATAAATGTTTTTTTTATTTCTTATAGTTGTACAGTGCGGTCTGCTCATATTGGATGTATATGGGTGGACCGCTGTTTTTCACCATATATTAAAAATGTTTTCGTCAAGCCTGATGAAGTAGAGTGAGACTTGTTCCAACTCTGTCATGGCGAGAAAACGCGGGATGAAATCCAACGTATCTTTTGTCCTTGAAATCATATTTTCTGCTTTGAAAGCATATTCTTGGTCATTACGGGCCAGAACATTCATCAGACGGATATCATAAAATTCTTGTGTGTAAATATTTTCATATGTGTTATTTCCTTAATAATTTGCTGTGCTGAGATAAAAGTCGTATCTTTACATCCGAACGTTTTCGTCAAGCCAAATGAGCATAGTGAAACTTGTTTCAGTTCTGCCATGGCGAGAAAACGCGGGATGAAATACAAAGTTTGAATAACAATAATATTCGTAAAATAATGGTACGCTATGAAAATTGTGAATGGAAAGATGTTGGGTGCAATTGTCGGAGATATTGTAGGTTCGGTTTATGAGTTTCGGAACACAAAAACTACAGATTTTGAATTGTTTCGCAAAGGAGAAAGCAGATTTACAGACGATACTGTTATGACGTTGGCAGTGGCAAAGTGGCTTCTGACAGACAAGGAACACTCTTATGCAGGGTTGGTGGGTTGCATGCAGGAACTGGGTCGTAAATATCCGGATGCAGGATATGGTTGCAATTTTGCTCTTTGGCTTCGGCAAGACTATCCCAAGCCATACGGCAGTTGGGGCAACGGAGCGGGTATGCGTGTAAGTCCGGTAGGGCTTTATGCCGGCACGCTTGATGAAGCCCTGTCACTCGCTAAGGTGACGGCCGAGGTTACTCACAACCACCCCGAAGGCATAAAGGGGGCACAGGCTATTGCGGCATGTATGTTTTTATGCCGCGGAGGCATTTCGAAAGCAGATATACGCAAGTATGTGGAGGAAACATTCGGATATGATCTTGGTCGGACGTTGGATGAAATAAGGCCCGGCTATACTTTCGATGTGTCGTGTCAGGGCAGTGTACCCCAGGCGATCATAGCATTTCTCGAAGGAGAAACATTTGTAGACGTGATACGTCTTGCGGTTTCTATAGGTGGTGACTCCGATACCATAGCATGTATGGCTGGTGCTATAGCTTCCTGCTGCTATCACATTCCTGTAGATGTAGCTGCCGTGAGCAATGATATCCTTCCTGACGAACTTCGTAAATTGAAAGATGATTTTATGAAGATGCTTGCCGGCAGAAAGACGCGCAACTGGTTTTGGAAATAGACCTACGGTATATACTGACGTCGGTTCTATGCCAATTCCAGATCAAGCAGTTCACGCAACTTTTCTATTGACGGATTCTGTTTGCTCATTTCTTCAAATTGTTCGCGGCGGCTGAGTACTTTCACCTGTTCATGATGCTCCGCAAGACGCATGTTCAGTGTGATTCCGCTATTGTGCAAGTATAGTTTCAGAGTGCTGACGATACTGCCCTTTATATCTTGCATCTGGTCGAGAATGATTTTGTTATCGGCTGTGACTTCTATTTCCGGCATTTTCGTTATCACAGGGTTCATGTTCTTCATCCGGGCAGAGATACCACTGAGACTTTGTGGCATACGGTTGCACATTGACATCCATTGAAATTCAAGGTCGCGCTGTGTGAATTCCCTGTGTTCTTCTTTATTGGCTGCGTTGGGGTCGTCGGCCCCAAGTGTGCCTGGTATTACCTGCATCTTTTTCGGCTTTGTCATCTGGCGTAGGTTGTTCCATGAGTAGCCGAGAGTGCCGCCGTTTGACTTTAGCACGGGGCGTGAGCTTGCAGTGTAGGTAGTTGTAGATACCGTCGTTGGTGTTTGTTGTAATGTATTATTTGTGTTGGGTGTTGTGGCCGGTTTGGTGTTGTCCGGTGTGTGTGCAACCGTTCGGGCTACGGCTACCTGCGGGGCCGTTTTGCGTTGCCTTTGCTGTTGCACAAGGTTCTTGAACAGGGTTTTCAATCTTTTGGGGCGACGCCCCGCACTGGCGGCATCGTCAGGCTGTGTGATTTGTGCCACTTCTATCAGTGTCAACTCCACGAGCAGACGCTTGTTGCTGCTCTGACGATAGTTTATGTCGCATTGGTTCATGATTCGCAATGCTTGATATAGAAACCGCGTTTCACATCGTGTGGCCTGTTCCTTGTACCGTTCGCGTTGCCGTTCGCTCACTTCGAGCAGCGGCAGTGTGCTTTCGTCTTTGGCCATGAGCACGTTGCGTACATGTTTTGACAGTCCGCCGACGAGCAGTCCGCCATCGAATCCTTTGTTTATTATATTGTTGAGCAGCACCATTATTTCGCTCACCTTGTTGTCACGTGCCAGATCGGTGATTTGGAAATAATTGTCCGAATCGAGAACATTGAGGTCTTCGATTACTTTTTCGTAAGTGATGTTGCCTTGGCAGAAACTTGCTGCCTGATCGAATATCGACAAAGCGTCACGCATGCCTCCGTCTGCCTTTTCGGCTATCACGGCCAGTGCCTCGTCCTCTACGTTGATGCCTTCTTTTTCTGCAACATGTTTAAGATGATCAATGGTGCCCCTCACCGTCATGCGTTCGAAGTCGTAAATTTGGCATCGTGAGAGTATGGTGGGCAGGATTTTATGTTTCTCGGTAGTGGCCAGCACGAATATGACGTGGGCCGGCGGTTCTTCGAGGGTTTTCAGAAAAGCGTTGAATGCTGCTGTTGACAGCATGTGCACCTCGTCGATGATGAACACTTTGTAACGTCCTGTTTGTGGCGGTATGCGCGTCTGTTCCATCAGTGTCTTGATGTGTTCCACAGAGTTGTTGCTTGCCGCGTCAAGTTCGAAGATGTTGAGCGAGCGCTGTTCGTTGAACGCCAGGCAGCTTTCACACGCGTTGCATGCCTCACCGTCGGCGGTAGGTGTCTGACAGTTTATTGCCTTGGCGAATATGCGGGCGCAGGTAGTCTTGCCCACGCCTCGCGGCCCGCAGAACAGATAGGCATGAGCCAGTTTGCCGCTTTTCACCGCGTTCTTAAGCGTGGTGGTGAGTGCGGTCTGTCCCACAACCGAATCGAATGTGGTTGGACGGTACTTTCGTGCCGAAACTATATATTCTTCCATAAAATTGTCTCTTGTATTTGTTTTTGGAATGATAGCGCAAAGGTACTCATATTATCCGAGATAATACACGGCAGAATATGGAAAAGTGATGACGGGATGTCAATTCCGTTTTCAGATTTATGAAATAGGTTTAAAAATCTAAAAATAACGGAGGACTACGGCTTTATATGGATTGAAATGCCTATCTTTGCAAAGATAAACAAGCCAAAATGTAATGAACCGTCTCAGAAGAACAGCAAATTATCTACGTCGTTTCAGAGGTCTCAAGTATGCGGTTGTCATTGTCACAGCCGTTGTTATTGTTGGTTTCGTTGACGAGAACAGTATGTGGAGTCATTTTCGTAACAAACAGAAAATCAATGAACTTGAGATAGAGATACAGCGTTATAAACGGCAGTATGAGCGTGATCGGGCACAGCTGCGCAAGCTCGATACCGATCCCAAGGCAATAGAAAAGATTGCCCGCGAGCGCTATTTCATGAAGACCGAAAACGAAGATATATTTGTGCTGAGCGATGACATGGAGGCTTCAGAACAACTTGATGATGAAACAACTGAATAAGATAGAGAATATAATATTCCTTGTAGGCTCGGTGCTGATGGTTGTGGGTAGCGGTGCCCAGCTTTTTGTGCAGCGGTGGGCGCCATATGTCTTTGCGATGGGGGCAATTGCTTTTGTGTTGATGCAGCTTAAGCAGCGCTATGAAGGCCGCAATGTGGTTATTCGCCGTCTGCGCCGTATGATGATAACAAGCGATGTTTTCTTTTTGTTGTCAGCCCTGCTTATGTTTGCCAATCAGGGCAACTTTTTCGGTATCGACCGTCTGACATATATCAGTTATGTACATAACAACTGGGTGGTTACACTTCTCGTTGCAGCCATTCTGCAACTATATTCCACACATAGAATAAGTACTGAACTGGATCGAGAGGCAAAAAAAATATAAAAGTCATTGCAAATGTTTTAAATAGCATGAATTTTTTTTCATACTTCGATATATCGTTGTATTTTTGTGCTAAAATGAAAAAATATTGTATATGAATAGGATTCTATATGCATTGGTTGCTGTTGCAGTCATATTTACTTCGTGTGCCAGTTCGTATGACGTTCAGGGATCGTCTTCTGTGTCGTCGCTTGACGGCAGCAAACTGTACCTTAAAGCCGTTAAGGACAATGAACTCAAAAAAATAGATTCATGTGACGTTGTGCACGGACAATTTTCTTTCAGTGGTGTCTTGGATACGGTGCGTATGGTCAATCTGTTTATGGACGATGAGAGTATTATGCCGATAGTCCTTGAGAAGGGGGAGATACGTATAAATATAGACAATGTCAGTCAGAATGTGAGCGGCACACCGCTCAATGATAAGTTGTATGAGTTTATAGACAAGCATAACCAACTGGACAACCGCATGAGCGAACTGTCACACAAACAGAGCCGCATGTTGTTGGATGGCATAGACGAAAATATAATCAATGAAAAACTGTCTTTGGAAGCGGAAAAGATTGCTCGTGAGGAAGATCGGCTTGTGACCGACTTTATCGTCGACAACTTTGACAATGTACTTGGTCCGGGCGTTTTCATGATGATAACAAGCCGTTTCAAGTATCCCATACTTACTCCACAGATAGAGGAGATAATGACCAAGGCCACAGATAAGTTCAAGAACAATCCATACGTGAAGGACTATTATCAGACGGCTAACGAAAACGAGGCACGCATGCAAGGGCTTGATCCGTCGGATATTTCAGTTCCTGCCACTACACAGGAATCTCCATCGGTTTTAGGTGACTCGGCAAGTAGTATATTGGGCGGTTCTTCAGGTTTGGGACAGTGACACGTGCGTACCATGTTAATAATGAAAGGAAATGAGAACACTTATTGAAAAAGGAACGATAGTAAACGAAAACTCTGTTTCCTGCGGTTCGATAGTAATAGAGGATGAACATATAACAGAGGTAACCGATATTGATATACAGCCCGACGCATCTTTTGACACCATAATAGATGCGTCGGGTTGTTACATTATTCCAGGGATGATAGATAGCCATGTGCACTTCCGCGAGCCGGGACTGACGGAAAAGGCCGATATAGATAGTGAGAGTTGTGCGGCGGCGGCTGGCGGAGTGACTTCGTATTTCGATATGCCCAATACCGTTCCGCAGACAACATCGGTAGAGGCTCTCGAAGAGAAGTTTGCATTAGCCTCTCTTAAGAGTCATGTGAACTATTCTTTCTTCTTCGGTGCTACTAACGACAATATTGCACTTCTGGATAGTTTGGATCCTTGTCGTATACCCGGTATCAAACTTTTCATGGGGTCATCAACGGGCAACATGCTCGTTGACCGACGTGAGGCTTTGGAACGGTTGTTCGGTAGTGTGAATATGCCCGTTATGGCCCATTGCGAGGATACGTCCATCATAAACTGTAACATGGAGCGGATGAGGGTTTCAGAACCGATGTATCCTGATGTCAGACTGCATCCACTGATACGTTCGGCTGAAGCCTGCTATGAAAGTACTGCGCTTGCCGTAGGTTTGGCCCGCAAATACGGTACCCGTCTTCATGTGGCTCATATCAGCACGGCTCGCGAACTTGAACTGTTTGAGCCCGGAGGCAATATTACGGCTGAGGCTGTGACAGGACATCTTTGGTTTTCAGATGTCGACTATGCAGTGCTTGGTTCACGTATCAAGGTAAACCCTGCTATAAAGACTGCTGCCGACCGCGATGCATTGCGTCGTGCTCTAACCGACGGACGTATATCCACCGTGGCTACTGACCATGCTCCCCATCTGCTGGTACATAAAAAGGGAGGCTGTGATAAGGCGGCGTCGGGTATGCCCATGATACAGTTCTCGTTGCCCACAATGCTTGAGCTTGTAGACGATGGTGTGATTACTCTCGGTCGTATGGTCGAGCTGATGTGTCATGCTCCGGCACGTATTTTCGGTGTACGTGACCGTGGGTTCCTGCGTCAGGGATACCGTGCCGATATTACAATCGTGCGTCCTCGCTGTCCCTGGATGGTGACAAAGGATGTCATAGAGAGTCGTTGCGGATGGAGTCCGATGGAAGGACATACATATAATTGGCGCGTGGAGCGTACCATATGCAATGGACATACGGTCTTTAACAATGGTATGGTCGACCGTAATTATATAGGCATGGCGATAGATTTCAGATAAGGTAATGGTGGCGGATAACTGTTCTTGTGATTTTGTACGGCATAAGATAATATACGGCATAGACGAGCTGGTGCCTTACATTAACTGGGCTTATTTTTATTTTGCGTGGCAGTTGCGTGACTCTGTCGGTCAGGCTCGGATAAGGAGTGAGGCCGAGAATGTACTCGTCATGATTGCCGGTCGCGGCTATCGTGTGCATGCCGTTTTCGTCGTTGCAGATGCCAATTCTGACGGTGATGACATTTTGATAGGCGGTATACGTCTGCCTATGTTGCGCCAACAGAAAGTTGCAGAGGATGGAGCACCCAATCTGTGCCTTGCCGACTATGTACGTCCGTTGTCGTCGGGTATGAGTGATAGAGCGGGTGTGTTTGCCACAACGGTTGATATAGGACTTGAAACCGACTTCGCTGGTGATGACTATATGAAGATGATGGTGCAACTGCTTGCCGACCGGCTTGCCGAGGCGGCTGCCGAGAGGATGCACGAACAGGTGAGGAAAGTGTTTTGGGGCTATGTTCCGGATGAACACCTTACTGTGGATGACTTGCATCACGAGCGTTTCACAGGCATACGTCCGGCTATAGGATATCCTTCGTTGCCCGATGCAAGCCTCAATTTCATTATTGCCGATATACTCTGTTTTGATGAATTGGGTATTCGTATTACTGAGAGCGGAGCCATGAAGCCTCATGCCAGTGTCAGCGGATTGATGATAGCCCATCCTAAGGCACGTTACTTTTCTGTGGGTCAGATAGGCGAAGACCAATTGGCTGACTATGCGTATCGCCGTGGTATGTCGGTGGAAATGATGCGCCGTTTTTTAACATCAAATTTAAGATTATGATATCGAGAATACTGTTACCCATATTACTGATGATAGTGTTGTCCGACGGATATATATGGATGCGATATCTGCGCGGTAGAGTGGCTCTGCGGAAAAGCCTTATGTGGTTTGTGCCTGGCTTCCTGATGGCTCTTTTCACTGTCTTCATTGCTTTTCAGAAAGATTTTGCACCGGCTGATAGCACATTATTCAATGTGTATCTGTTTTTTCTCGGATTTATAGTTGTGGCAAAGATGCTGTTTGTCATCAGTTCAGCCGTGGGGTGGGGGCTGCAACGTTTGCTGAATACCCGCCGAAATTATGGCAATGCCGTTGGGCTTGTGGTGGTGGCATTGGTGTGGTATGTGCTTTTGTATGGCGTGTTCGTAGGCTTCAAAAGACTTGAAGTGCGCCATGTTGTGTATACATCGCGCGATCTTCCCGCAGCATTCGACGGTTATCGTATAGTGCATTTTTCCGATGCTCATGTCGGTACCTATGGCCGTGGCTATTCACGGCAGTTGGCACGTGCAGTGGATAGCATCAATGTGGAATATCCGGATATGGTGGTGTTTACCGGCGATTTGCAGAACATGCAGCCAGGTGAGGTGCTTCCTCATGAGCAAACATTGGCACGGTTGCATGCCCGTGACGGTGTTTATTCCGTGTTGGGCAATCACGACTACGCACAATATATACATGCTGATGAGGCTGTCAAGACTGCAAATGTGCGTTACATAAGGGAGAGTCAGCGTAGAATGGGATGGACATTGCTCGACAACGCCCACCGTGTGATACGTCGCGGGGCAGACTCGATAGTCATTGCGGGCATGGAGAACGATGGAGACGGCAGGCATTTCCCGCAAAAAGGCGACATAGCCCGTACGCTGCACGGTGTGTCCGACAGCAGTTTTGTCGTTATGCTCCAGCACGACCCGACATCATGGCGTCGCAAGATTTTGCCACAGTCAGGGGCGCAACTCACGTTAAGCGGTCATACCCATGCCATGCAGTTCTGCCTGTTCGGATGGTCGCCCTCGTCGCTGATATATTCCGAGTGGGGCGGAATGTTTTATGAGGGTAACCGTGCCATTAATGTAAGTACGGGTCTCGGCGGTTTCATTCCTTTCCGTTTTGGTGTTCCGGGAGAGATAGTGGTGATAACCCTTAAGAGAGAGAATTAAGAATATGGTGAAATCCAAAGTTTCTGTTAATCAGAATTGACGAAGTGAGTTTGTTCAAATTTTGTCAGAGAGACAAAACTAAGCATTAAATGAATAATATGAAATACTTATATCGTATTTACCAGATTTGTGTGGCATTGCCTGTTGCTCTTGTTGCCACAATAATCACAGCATTGACAGTAGCCATTGGTTGTTCATTGGGTGGTGGGCACTTTTTCGGTTATTATCCAGGTCGGTGGTGGTCAAGAGTAATGACTCGCATATTCCTTCTTTCCGTTACGGTCGAAGGACGCGAAAATATGGAACCGGGACATTCCTATGTCTTTGTGGCCAATCATCAGGGAGCCTTTGATATCTTTCTCATTTACGGATATCTCGGCCGTAACTTCAAGTGGATGATGAAACGTCAGATAGAGAAGATTCCATTTGTTGGTTTTGCATGTAATATGTCGCATCAGATTTTTGTTGACAAGCGGGGACCGAGTAAGATAAAGGCGACATACGACAACGCACGTCGTACATTGAGCAGTGGCATGAGTCTTGTTGTTTTTCCAGAGGGAGCACGCACATTCACGGGACATATGGGTGTGTTTAAAAAAGGTGCTTTCATGTTGGCTGATGAGTTGCAGTTGCCTGTGGTGCCGCTTACCATCAATGGTTCGTTCAAAGTGATGCCACGTATGCGCGACTGGAGATGGGTGACATGGCATCCGCTGCGACTTACCATCCATCAGCCTATCTATCCCATCGGAAAGGGACAGCAGAACGTTCAGGCCATAATGCGGCAGAGCTACGACTCGGTGATGAGTGCCCTCACGCCTGAGTATCAAGGTTTTGTGGAGAATCCTGATCAGTAGGTCTTTAGAAGTTAAGGAGTTTTTTACTCCTTAACTCCTCTTATTCCCCCTTTGGGGGATTAAATGGGGGGCTTCTATATCTTCGGATATTTCCTTGTCCATCCGTCCCATCTAAGGCGCATCACTCCGAAGAATGCTTCGCCGAAGATGCCTCCGTTCATTTTCGACACACCCTCGCGGCGGTTGACGAAGATTACCGGCACCTCCTTGATGCGGAATCCTATCTTATAGGCCGTAAATTTCATTTCTATCTGGAAAGCATAGCCCTTGAACCTGATTTTGTCGAGTTCGATAGTCTGCAACACGCGGCGTCGGTAACATTTGAATCCCGCTGTAGTATCGTTGACTTTGAATCCCGTCACCATACGTACATATTTTGATGCGAAATAGCTCATCAGTACGCGCCCTATGGGCCAGTTTACAACGTTGACTCCCGATACGTAGCGGGAGCCGATGGCTAAGTCATAACCTTCGTCATGACAAGCCGCGTAAAGTCGTGGCAGGTCTTTGGGGTCGTGGCTGAAGTCGGCGTCCATCTCAAATATATACTCGTACCCATGTTCCAGTGCCCAACGGAACCCCGTGATGTATGCCGTACCCAGTCCTAATTTACCTTTACGCTCGATGATGAACAGGCGGTCGGACATATCGGTAGCTATCAGCCGGTGTACAATGGCAGCAGTGCCGTCGGGGGAGCCGTCGTCAATCACGAGGATATGGAAGCACTTGTCCAACATGAATACCGCACGGATAATCTTCTCTATGTTCTCTTTCTCGTTGTATGTCGGGATTATTACAATACTGTCGCTTTCGTGCATATCTGTTTCTGATTAATTTATGACACCACAAAGATACATCAAACACTTCTAATAGCCAAAACAAAACCATTGAAATTCCGATTTATTTGCTTTAAGTAACTATTGCGTGTTGAATGATATTGTTTTTTTAACTTATATAGGTCGTCGGCTGAATAGCTGTTTATGATTTATGCAATCGAAGATTCTTATTTGTGGAATAAAAAGGTTATTTTTGCAGGATGGAATATTAAAGAATACTTTTTTCAGTTTCCAATAGAAAATATTATGATGAGAAATATGAACGTAAGAAAACCGGCGGACGACAAAAAATACTTGCAAATATACAAGGAGAAAGGACCTTTGACTGCTGTTAAAGAGTATAGGGAAGACACGGGATGCAGTTTGCGTGAGGCTAAGGAATATATAGACAGTCTCAGGATTAAATACGGTTTGAAGCAGCCTTTGTCAGGTGGCGGATGTATGCTGGTGTTCATGCTATTGATGACTGTCGCTTTTTCATTCATGTTATTTTGATTTTGGAAACATAATGTTTCCTTCTACAGATTTCAGCATTTTTCAGCGATGACCATACAGGATTTGCAGGCAATGTATGCCACGCTGCCACAGGTGGGAGCATTGGCAAAGATTTTGGAAGACAGTTCGGTAAAGACGGTTTTTCTTGATGGGCTTTTGGCTTCATCGGCCCCGATGGTGTTCGGCAGTCTTGACGTGAAGTCCAACAATACGGTTCTCTTCATACTCCAGGATGCCGATGAGGCCGGATATTTCTACCACGACCTCACGCAGGTGATGGGGCAGGAGAGTGTTTTGTTTTTCCCGTCGTCATATCGTCGTGCCGTAAAATACGGACAGCGCGACCCTGCGAGCGAAATATTACGCACGGAAGTGCTGGCGGCACTTAATTCAGTTCAGAGTTCAGAGTGCGGAGTACAGAGGTATGATTACTCTCAAGACGTGGCTTCTGTTGTTCCTGATGGTAATCATACCTCATCACTCATCACTAATCGTTCTTCACTTTATATCGTTTCCTTTCCCGAAGCCGTGGCCGAACTTGTTGTGTCGCGCAAGCGTTTGGACAGCCGTACGTTGTCGTTGGCCAAGGACACAACGGTGGATGTGATGGAAGTGATGCGAACGTTGCGCGAATTCGGTTTTCATGAGGTGGAGTATGTTTACGAGCCTGGTCAGTTTGCTCTGCGCGGCAGCATACTCGATGTATATTCGTACAGTTGCGAATACCCCTACCGCGTCGACTTCTTCGGTGACGATATCGACTCGATACGCACCTTCGAGGTGGAGACGCAGCTCTCGCGCGATCGCCGCGACGAGGTGCGGATAGTGCCGGAACTGGCCGGTATCACCGAAGACCGTATTCCGCTGTTGTCATTTCTGCCTGAAGGTACGCTCATTGTGATGAAAGACAGTACCTACGTGCGCGACGCCGTGGAGCGTACCTATCAGGAGGGATTCTCGCAGCAGGCCATCGTTGAGCGTACCGAGGGCGCCACAGAGATGGAGCAGCGTGCCATAATACAGCAGATGCGCAAGGAGGTGCAGCTGGTTAGCGGTGCGCGCTTTGCCGATGATGTGGCGGCGTTCCGTATTATTGAGATTGGTCATCGACCGTTGCGGCAGCCCGACGCTACCATACGTTTTAACATAACGGCGCAACCGCTGTCTCATAAGAATTTCGATTTGCTCACATCTACTTTCGAAGACTATCTGCTGCGCGGCTACCGGCTGTATATACTTGCCGACAGCAAGAAGCAGAACGAGCGGTTGAAGGAGATACTTTCTTCAGAAGTTCAGAGTTCAGAGTGTGGAGTGAAGAGGTATGATAACTCAGTGCAGAGTTCAGAGTGTGGAGTGAAGAGGTATGATAACTCAGTGCAGAGTGCAGAGTGCAGAGTACAGAGGTATGATAACCCTCAAGAACAGGCGCCAAGTCTTGATGGTAATCATACCTCGTCACTCATCACTCATCACTCTGAACTCAGCACTCAGCCCTCGTCACTCAGCACTCATTACTCTTCACCGAAATCAATTGATTTCACCCCTGTAGAGCGCACCCTGCACGAAGGTTTTGCCGATAATGATCTTCGCGTTTGCTTTTTCACGGACCATCAGATATTCGACCGTTTCCATAAGTACAATCTGAAATCCGACCGTGCGCGTAGCGGGAAAATGGCGCTCACGCTGAAGGAGATACGTCAGTTTGAACCGGGCGACTACGTGGTGCATGTGGACCATGGAATAGGCCGCTTTGGCGGACTTGTACGCATGCCGCAGACTGACGGCGGATATCAGGAGATGATAAAGATAACGTATCAGAAAGGTGATGCCATATATGTGTCGATACACTCATTGTATAAGGTGTCAAAGTATAAGGCGCATGACAACGGTGAGGCACCGCGTCTGAGCCATCTCGGTACGGGGCAGTGGGAGCGGCTGAAAGAGCGTACCAAGAAGAAACTGAAGGATATCGCCCGCGACCTTATCAAGCTATATGCTAAACGTAGACAAGAACGTGGCTTCGCTTTTAGTTCCGATAGTTTCATGCAGCATGAATTGGAGGCGGGATTTCTATATGAGGACACCCCCGACCAACTTAAGGCTACCAATGATGTTAAGGCCGACATGGAACGTGCACGACCGATGGACCGCCTTGTCTGTGGCGACGTCGGATTCGGCAAGACAGAGGTGGCCGTGCGTGCGGCCTTTAAGGCGGCCTGCGATTCGAAACAGGTGGCCGTGCTCGTGCCTACTACCGTATTGGCCTATCAGCACTATCAGACGTTTGGCAACCGGTTGAAAAACTTTCCCGTAAGGGTTGACTATCTTACACGGGCACGATCAGCCAAGCAGACGAAGGAGTTGCTCAAAGACCTTGAAGACGGCAAGATTGATATATTGATAGGCACTCACAAGCTGATAGGCAAGTCGGTGAAGTTCCGTGATCTCGGTCTGCTCATTATTGATGAGGAGCAGAAATTCGGAGTGGCCGTCAAGGAGAAGCTGCGTCAGCTGAAGACCAATGTGGACACGCTCACAATGTCGGCCACGCCTATACCGCGAACGTTGCAGTTCTCGCTTGTGGGTGCCCGTGACCTTAGTACCATACAGACACCACCGCCCAACCGCTATCCAATACAGACGGAGATACATACATTTGGGCCGGAGATAATAGCCGATGCGGTCAATTTCGAAATGAGCCGTAACGGACAGGTCTATTTTGTGAACAACCGTATCAACGAATTGCAGCGCATTGCCGACATGATACGCAAGTACGTCCCTGACGTGCGTATTGCCATAGGTCACGGGCAGATGAAACCCGAGGAACTGGAGCATATTGTCTTAGACTTTGCCAATCATGACTATGATGTGCTTGTATCTACCACTATAGTGGAGAGCGGTATAGACATTCCCAATGCAAATACGATAATAATAAACGGTGCCAACAATTTCGGACTGAGCGACTTGCACCAAATGCGCGGGCGTGTGGGGCGCGGCAACCGTAAGGCGTTTTGCTATCTTCTTGCTCCTCCGTTGTCGGCACTGCCTCAGGAGTCGCGCCGCCGTCTGGAAGCTCTCGAGAATTTCTCGGAGCTGGGCAGCGGCATCAACATAGCCATGCAGGACCTTGACATACGTGGTGCGGGCAATCTTCTCGGTGCCGAGCAGAGCGGATTCATTGCCGATTTAGGTTATGAGACGTATCAGAAGATTCTTAATCAGGCTGTGGCCGAATTGAAAAACGAGGAGTTTGCCGACCTCTATGCCGACGAGGTGGCTGCGGGTGAGGCCGACGGCAGCGACTTTGTGGACGACTGCGCCTTAGAGAGCGATATCGAGATGTATTTCCCGCCAAGCTATGTGCCCAACGAC
Source organism: Xylanibacter rodentium (assembly GCF_013166575.1). Taxonomy (GTDB): domain Bacteria; phylum Bacteroidota; class Bacteroidia; order Bacteroidales; family Bacteroidaceae; genus Prevotella; species Prevotella rodentium. The sequence continues at coordinate 136,921 of NZ_JABKKE010000003.1, read as the reverse complement.
AGCGAGCGTATGTTGCTTTATCGCGAGCTTGACAATCTTGAGGACGACAACGAGGTGGAGCAGTACCGTAACCGTCTGCGCGACCGTTTTGGCGAAATTCCAGCTGTAGGTGAAGAACTTATGCGTGTCGTTCCGCTACGCCGGATGGGCAAGTGTCTGGGATGTGAGAAGATTATGCTCAAGCAGGGCCGCATGACGATGTTCTTCGTGAGCAACGCCAAGAGTCCGTACTACCGTAGTGAGGCTTTCGGAAGTATTCTTGACTACATTGCGGCCAATCCGCGGCGTTGCAATTTGCGCGAACAGAATGGTAAGCGTTCTATCGTGATAACATGTGTGAATACAGTCGGAGAGGGGGTGGATGTCCTGAGGAGTATTATCGGATCGGGCGGAAAAGAAAGATGACTATGATGTACAGCAGACGTTTGTTTACCGTGTATATGCGATTTGTGTTGTTGCTGTGGCTGTTTGCATCGTGTCGGGTGGCGGTTGCGGCCTTGCCCGGTTCTCTGTTGTCACAGGTAGGGCATGAGACTGATGTGGTCGATAAAACCTGCTATGTGCTCGGTGCCGAGCAGGGGCTTCGAGGAAATAAGGTGTTGCAGATAATGCAGCTCGGTGACGGGCGTATGGTGGTGATGACTGAGAGTCATGTTAATATCTACGACGGCACCGGATTTCGCAGTGTTCCGGTGGATGCCTCGGTTAAGGATACGCTCTGCGGCTACCGCGGTCACACCCATCTGTATGTCGACGCACGGCAGCGGATGTGGATAAAGGACAAGCGGTGTGTGGCTTGTCTCGACCTGAAGACGCTGACATTTGTCAGCGATTGCGTGTCGCTGGTGGCTGGAGCTGGAGACAAGAACATGACCGAAAGTGTGGACGGCGCTGCTGCTGATAATGTAGATGATATATTCGTAGATTCCGACGGTGCCATATGGACTGTCACTGCCGGCAACATTCACTGCGCCGATGTGGGGGTGACGCTTGCTCTGCCGGCCGGATGCGGCACGGTTCAGGACCTTGACGTAAGCGGCGGCAGGGTGTTTGTGTTTACCGGTCGAGGTCTTGTTTTGGCATATAGTGTCGACAACGGTACTTTGCTATATACATCGGCGGCATACGGTGACGACATGGCCGACAGGTATACGGGCACATCGCTTATAGTTCGCACGGCCGACGGACTGTTCCATCAGATTCGTACCGGTTCGCGGTGCTCCATATTCCAGACTTTCAATCCGGCGAGGCGGTCTTGGAAAATCCATTTCGAGTGTGACTACACTTTACATACGCTAATCCTCTCAGGCTCAACGGCCTATATCACCACCCCGGCCGGATATATGACATACGACACCGAGACTATGACCAGGACCGTTCGCAGCAGTCTGCGTCTGCCCGACGGCACGCGCATTTCCACCGGCATAAACACTGTGTGTATGGACCGTGAGGGCGGTGTGTGGCTTGGCACCTACGGCAGCGGGATTATGTATATGTCGCCGCTGTCGGGAGTATTTGATACGGGTGAGACCGATGTGCGGCTCCGTCCCCTGCTCACCTCGGTGATGCTGCACGGACAATACGTGCGTGCGGGCAGTCGCTATGCCGACATTGATGTGCCTTACATCGACAGTCTGCACCTCGGCTACGACGACAATGACATAGTGCTGACATTCTCGGCTATGAAGTATGTTCGTCCGCGCAGTGTTTATTACCGTTACAGGGTGGTGGGGCTCTATGATGAGTGGCGCACCGAGGATGCCTATGCCGACAGTTCGCATATTGACAGTCGCGGACTGCTCAATCTGTCGTTCACCGGTTTGCAGCCCGGCTGTTATCTTATCGAGGTTATGGCCTCACCTCGTGCCGGTGTGTGGAACGGCGAGGTGTGCCGGCTGGCCGTTACGGTGGATGTGCCGTGGTGGCGTTCGACTGCGGCCATTGCCTTATACGTGCTTTTGTTCATTCTGGTTTCGGCAATGGTGGTGTGGCTGTATGTGCGTGGGGTGAAACAGCGTATGGCCCGTAAGGCCAAAGAGGACATGCTGCTGATGCGCATACGTGATCTGATGGATATGTGCAGCAGGCAGGAAAGTCCTGTGAGCGTGATTCTTGCCGACAAGGAGGAAAGCGACGGCAAGCCCGAGATGAGTGCTGCCGAGATGGATTTCCTCAATAGGGCCACATCGCTCGTCGAGCAGCACCTTGTAGACACCGGATATACGGTGGAGCAGCTCAGCCGCGACCTATGCATGGAGCGCACCGGATTGTACAAGAAGCTGATGGCCATACTCGACAAGTCGCCGCAGATGTTTATCCGCAGTATACGTCTGCGCAAGGCCGCCGAGCTGCTGGCGCGTGGCGGAATGGCCGTAGGCGAAGTGTCGGAAGTCACCGGATTCAGTTCGCCGAGCTATTTCACCAAATGTTTTCAGAAAGAGTACGGATGCCGCCCCACAGAGTATCAGCCGGACAAAAACACCTGTATATAGGGCTTTGTAACGTGTGTCTCATTGAGCATACAGTGTAAAAAAGACACGGATGTATGAACAGTTACTATTTACATACATCCGTGTCTTTCTTTATTTTATCACAATTGGAATATCCTTGATTATGACATGCTCTGATGTGTCTACGGAGCCACATTATACTATCGGTGGCAATTGATGTTGAGGGTTATGTGCAACAGTCTTTCTTACTTCGCTGCGATACACTCCACTTCCACAAGCACGCCTTTCGGCAATGTCTTTACGGCTACTGCAGAGCGGGCAGGATAGGGCTCGCTGAAGAATGTGGCGTAAACTTCGTTCATGGCTGCAAAGTCATTCATGTCGGCCATGAACACCGTTGTCTTGACCACGTTGGCCAGAGTGAGGCCGGCGCCTTCCATTATGGCCTTGGCATTGGTGAGTGCCTGGCGTGTCTGCTCCTTGATGCCGCCTTCCACAACATTGCCGGTTGCGGGGTCGAGTGGAATCTGGCCTGATGCGAATACCATACCGTTCACTTCAATGGCCTGACTGTACGGGCCGATGGCTGCTGGAGCTTTGTCTGTGTGTAATGCTTTCATAATTGTATTTGTTTTTTAATGATGTTTTTTTGGGGGCTTTTGGGGAGTTAGAGGAGTTAACGGGAGTTATCGCTCCCTGCGGTCGCTCAGGAGTTAAAGACATTATCAATATTAGTTGGTTTTAAACACTGCTGTTTGTCTTTGTTTGCAACTGTTTGTCTTTATAGATTGATGTCTCTGTTATTGTCACATTGGTCAGTCTGCAACAGGAGGTAATGTCTTTAACTCCTGAGCGACCGTAGGGAGCGATAACTCCCTTTAACTCCTTTAACTCCTAAAATTCTATACTACCTTAAATCCGCTCTCTTTCAGTGCGCGGTTTATCTCGGCCACATGTTTCTCGTCGCGTGTCTCGCACACAATTTTCAGTATGCAGGCGTTTATTTTCTGGCTGTCGCCCTGGCGATTGTGGTGCACGCTCGTTATGTTTCCGCCGCAGCGTGCTATCACCGAAGCCACCTCGACCAGATTGCCCGGCTGGTCGTCCAGTTCGATGTTGATGGCACAGTAGCGTCCGCTCTTCGTCAATCCGCGGTTGATAACTCGGTTCAGTATGGTCACGTCAATGTTTCCGCCGCTCACTATGCACAGCGTCTTCTTGCCTTTCACCGGAATCTTGTTGTACATCACGGCAGCCACACCGGCCGCACCGGCACCCTCGGCCACCACCTTCTCCTTTTCGAGCAGATGGAGGATGGCACCGCATATCTCATCCTCGGTCACGGTAGCGAAACCGTCCACATATTTGTTGCAAATTTCGTAGGTGAGGTTGCCCGGTTCCTTTACTGCAATGCCGTCGGCCACGGTCGATACCGAGGCGAGGGGCTCCTTGTGTTTCACTTCCATGCTGTGCACCATGCTGGCCGCACCGGCAGCCTGTATGCCATATACTTTGATTGACGGGTTGAGCGACTTCACTGCAAAGGCGATACCGCTCACCAGTCCGCCGCCGCCCACCGGCACCACTATTGCCTCTACGTCGGGTAACTGTTCAAGCACTTCCAATCCGATGGTGCCCTGTCCCGCAATCACGTTCTCATCGTCAAACGGATGTATGAATGTATAACCCATCTCGTCCTTCAACTGCAACGCCCTCTTATAGGCATCGTCGTACACTCCCGGCACCAGACACACGTCGGCTCCGTAGCTCTTTGTTGCCTCCACCTTGCTCATCGGTGCGCCTTCGGGCAGACAGATGAGCGACTTGATGCCGTGGGCTGTGGCTCCGAGGGCCACACCCTGTGCATGGTTGCCTGCCGAGCAGGCTATCACGCCATTGGTTTTCTCCTTGTCCGTGAGTTGTGATATCTTGTAGCAGGCTCCACGAATCTTGAACGATCCCGTCTCCTGAAGGTTCTCCAGTTTTAGATAAACCTCGCACTCCGGATTGATTTTCGGGGCTTTTACAAGCTCCGTCTTACGTATCGTCTTGTTCAGAACGTAACGTGCCTTGTAGAAATTATCTAAGCTAAGCATGGCTGTATTTGTTTTTAGTACCGACAAAGATAATGCAAATCGAACGCAGAATCATCAAACTTGTTTTAATGTTCTGCTGAGATGCCGCTTATCTTCTACAAAGATACGCAAAAATCTATAAATTAAACGTCAATCGGAGCATCTTTTTTAGTAAGGAATCTTTTTGAGGAGATTCATTTTGGAGTTAAGGAGTTAAAGGGAGTTATAACTCCGCTGCGTTCCGTTGGGAGTAAAGCCGATACCTTTCTAAAAAAGGAGCCGATCCGATGTTTCGGTATAAAAAACGGTAGGGACAGATTCTTGTATTTGTCCGTTTATAACATAATGGTGTATATGGCGGACAAATACAAGAATCTGTCCCTACCGTTTAATGTTTCTGCGACTCATTGGAGCCGTGGATGGAAAATTATGCTATTAAGATTACTCAGTGAAGTTAATAACTTCAAACCTTTATGTTATTAACTTCACTGAGTAATCTTAATAGTTTCATTTTATCACGGTGCCGCTGTGGGTGGGCGGGCAGGTAGCTGTTGCATATTGGTTAAGCTTTAACGGCAGGCTGAATGGGTATATATTAATAGTTGCATAAGTAGGGATAAACATAAAAAGCTGTCAATTAAAGACAAAGTGGCAGATAAAGAAAGGTTTAAAAGTTGAATTTGCGACAAAATGACAGTAAAATAACATTGGTATGCTTGTTGCAATTATATAGTCGAGAGCCAGAATGAAAGGGCTGTCGAAACAAGAGAACATATAAACAGAATTAAATAAAGTAACAACTAAAAATAACAGGAGGATAAAACAATGACACAGTTAAGAAGAAATTCAGCATGGTTGCCGGAGATGTTCAACGACCTTTTTGTAACGGACTTTATGCCTAAGGCAAACGCTACGGCACCGGCCATCAACGTTAAAGAGTCCGACAAGGGATATATCGTGGAGTTGGCCGCTCCGGGAATGACAAAGGAGGACTTTTGCGTCCATATCAACGACGAGGGAAACCTCATTGTCAAGATGGAAAACAAGCACGAGGTAAAGGAGGAAAACAAGACGATGCGCTATCTGCGCCGCGAGTTCTCGTACTCTAAGTTTGAGCAGACACTTATTCTGCCCGACGATGTGGACAAGGATAAGATTTCGGCTCGGGTGGAGAACGGTGTACTGACGGTGGAACTTCCCAAGATAGAAATCAGTAAGGAGAAAGTGTCGCGTCAGATTACAGTGGGCTAATGTGTCTCGTGAAAGTTTCTCAAATTGATAATTGAGAAAGGATAGTTGATAATTATGATTGGCGGCGTAAAGGCATTGTTATGGCGTAAGCTATGGGGCATGTCTTTACGCCGCTAATCATAATTATCCATTCTAAATTGTCAATTCTCAATTATATATGTTGTTTTCTATTCTTTTATTGTTACCTTTGTTCTGTCAATACTGATAACAAACGTAACAATGAGAAAACTATTTTTACTACTTGGTTTAAGCCTTGCGCTGATGGTGCAGGCTCAAACGCAAAAGACAATCAATGTAATCGGTGATTCGTACGTGGCCAATCATAAGGCCCCGAAGGAGGAAGCGTGGCACTACAAGATGGCCAAGGCTATGGGAATGAAGTACAACAATTACGGAAAGAACGGCGCTTGCGTGGCCTTCGACAGAACTCGCGACGGCAGGCATAACTTCGGACCGGCCATCTATACCAAGGCACCGATGATGGACCCCGCGGCCGACTATGTGCTGATAATTGCGGGCCATAACGATGCCGGCAAGGTGAACAACAATGCCGATTCGCTGCGTATGTTCCGCGATTCGCTCACGGTGTTCATCAACAACGTGCGCGTGCAGTGCCCTAAGGCAAGGATAGGATATGTTACGCCGTGGTATGTTGACCGTCCGGGCTTTGCTGAGGTGTGCTGTGTAATCCGTGAGGTGTGCGAAGAGAACGGCATCCCCGTGCTAATGAACTATTCGCCCGAATGCCCGATAAAGGTGCGCGACGGGGAGTTTCGCAAGAAGTATTTTCAGGGTCCCAACGATATGGCCCATCTCAACAAATACGGTCACGACCTGTTTCTGCCCATTGGCATGGAATGGTTCAATACCTATATGAAAGCTACGGACGGCGTGACGATCTTTGGACAAGAAGATATTCAAACTGCTCCTCACACTCTGCATTGAAAAGGACGGAAAGAAGAAGCATGTAAACTTCAATCCGTTGGAGAAGGTAAAATTTTGGTTTAGAGTTCAGAGTATAGAGTGAAGAGGTATGATTACTCCAAGTGATGGTTCTTGAAAGTAATCAAACCTCTTCACTCTATACTCTGAACTCTAAATTCCCTTTAGCTTTCTCCTATGTTCTGTATAAATTCGGTCAGGTTTTCGCCGCCGGTCATGTTCAGCTTCTTTCGCAGCCGGTAGCGTGCTGTCTCGATGCTTCTCACCGGCATATTGAGTAGCGATGCCATCTCCTTGCTGCTCAGTCCCATGCGCAGGTAGGCGCAGAGTTTGCGGTCGTTGATTTTCAGGTCGGGAAATCGTGCCGTTAGAACTTTCATGAAGTCATCGTAAACCATGTTGAAGTTGTTTTCAAACTTCTCCCAGTTGTCGTCATCGTTCATGTTGTCCTGTATGCTCTTCCTTATCTCCTGAATCTGTTTGGTCAGCTTGGGCTTGGCGTCGCCACGTCTTACGCTTTCCGACAGCTCGTGCATGTTTTCGTCTATTTGTTGCAGCATGTCGTTCTTGCGCATCAGATTCATTGTCGAGTCGGTAAGCTGGCTCTGTTTGTGCTTCAGTTCGATGTTGAGCTGCTCGTTGCGCATCTCCGCCATCTGGTGCTTGCGCTTTTCGCGTTCCATTTGCAGTTTTATATCCTTTTCGCGCATCTGCTGCTCCTGCTGTGCCTTCACTCGTGTCAGTTCGCGTTCGGCCCGCCGTTTCATCAGCCGTACTATATATGCTATGGCTGTGGCGGCTATCACTATATATATAATGTATGCCGGCCACGTTTCGTACCACGCCGCACTTACCGTTATCACAGTGCTCACCTCATGCGTACGTCCGCTTATGCGGTTGTGTGCCTTTACGCGGAATGTATATGTGCCGTGTGGCAACTTGGTGTATTCCTTGTATGGTGCGCTCACCGGGCTGCTCCATTCTTTGTCGTAGCCTTCGAGCATACAGCGGTATTCCACGTTGTGTGGGCCGGTGTATTCGGGCAGGGCAAACTCTATCCTTATCGAGTTGAGACTGTGCGGTAGCACTGTCTCGGCGGGCTTGTCGGTCAGTCCGGCCGAATAGAGGGTGCTGTCGGTGCCGGTGGTCGATGTGATGCGGCGTATCATCAGCAGGTTGTCGGGCCGCGGGCGGCGCGTGTTGTTGCCCACGATATAGAAACCGTCGTCGTGGTTGAGGATGACGTGCTTGCTGTCAAGATATCCGATGTCGCCCAGACCGAGGTGCAGACCGTCGGCAATGCTCCGCAGCGATGTGCTGTCTACGGTATATCCGCCCTTCCCGTCGGATGATGCCGTGGCTATGAAGTGGCTCTTCATTGCCAGTAGGGTGTTGTTGGGCATGCTGTGTATCTCGAGCGGCGAGCCGTAGCTGTTGAATATGGTGCTGGCTGTTTTGTCGTATATAAGTTTGCCGCTCCGGCTGTCATATTTGTACAGTCCGTCAACCGATGATATAACGATGTCGTTTCCCATGCGGCATGTTATGTTGTTTTCGTCCATCACCAGGCCGTTGTTCTTGCCGTAGCGTGTTGTTATTGTAGCATCGGTGAGGGTTGCGTTAAGTTGTGCGTGGTATATGCCTTTCTGCCAGTGGCCTATCCATATAGTCCCGTCCTTGTCTTCTTTCAGTGAGCCGTTCTGTATGTCGGCCAGTCCGTCAAGGCGGCTGTGCATAGCTATAGACTTGTTGTCGTCGTGCAGAGTGTAGAATCCCTTGTAGTCGGAGGCGATAATGTAGCCCGGATGGTGTTTCAGTTCGCAGAAATCCCATGTGCCATCGGTGCCGTCGATGAGTCGGCTTCTGTCACCGTTCACCACATAGGCCCCTTTGTCCGCACCGCATAGAAGTCGGCCGCCTATCACGCGCAGGCTCCACACCTGTCCGGCTATACCCTTTACGGGCTGCGGACGCTGTGGGCGAGGCTCGCTTTTGAGTGGCATGGGCATTGAGAAGAGGCCTTGATTGGTGCCGAGATACAGCCGCCCGGCATATACGGCCGAGGCGTAGCCCGTGCCAACGCTGTTGCGCCGGCCGAGCAGGTCGCGATGAGGCGAGTCAGCCACTATGTATGATATGCCGTTGTCAAGTCCGAGCCAGATGTTGTTCTGCCTGTCGAAGGTTATTGAGAGCACGGTGCTGTTCTGCATTCCGGTGTAGATATTGGCGTAGATCACGTTGCCGGTCTTCCGGTTTTTCAGTATCAGACCGTTGCTCACTGTTCCGAAAGCCATGTATTCGCTGTTTATGGCCGCGCAGAATATCTGGCTTTCGCGCAGTATAGGGGTAATATCCATGGGGTAGGGACATGTAGTCTGCCCGTTGTAGGCAAATACACCTTCGTCTGATGTGGCCAGCAGAATAATACTGTCGGCCGGTAGTATGGCTCTTACAGTAAGTCCGTGCAGTGCATCGGTACCCCGCAGTTTCCTTGGCCGTCCGCCGGCAATTTCGAACAGTCCGTCACGTCGGGCGAATATAAGTCGTCCGGCTATTACGGCCGAGCTTTCTATACGCTGCTTTTCCTTTATGTTGGTTATCTTCTTGTCGCTGCTGTATATGAATATGTTGTTCTTGCTTTGGAATACTATGTTGTCGGCCTGGCGGTGTACGGCCCATATCTCGTCGAAATTGCGTTCCGCTTCGGGCAGTGCCGCTGACAGCGAATGATATTGCAGCCTGTTGGTGGCGGCATTGTGACTGTAGTAGCCGAACTCGTTGGTGGCTCCGGCATATATAACGTCGCGTTGTTTGTCGTACATCACGGCTCTCACGGTTGTGTAGTTGTCTACAAGGTATGTGGCCCAACGCTCTCCGTCGAATCCGAGCAGGCCGATATTGTTGGCGAAGAACATCTGTCCGTCGCCAGTCTGTGCCATTCCCCAGTTCTGCTTGCCGCTGTTGTAGTCGGCCGGCGTAAAATTCCTAACCAGTGGCAACTGTGCCTGTGTGGTGTGAGTATAGGTTAGCAGCAGTGTGATTATTATTATCAGATATTTTGTTTTCATCACTGCAAATGTAGTAATAAAAATGTTAATCAGAATTTAAGTGAGTGGTTTTTTATGATATATTAAGCTGTCATACAGGCTATTACTGATTAGTTGACGTAGTTAAAGTGAGGTGATAAAAAATGAAAAGTGAGTTTTTTGCGTAGCCTTTTTCTTGTTTTGACAGTCAGTATATCCTAAATTTGCAGCCGGAACAATCAATCAATCGACTGAAAACTTAAAATTAGCCATATGAAAAAATCATTACTCACCACAGCCATGATGCTGTTCTCTACTGCGATATTCGCACAATACATCAACGAGGCTCCGGTCGGAGGATTCAATGTAAACAAGGGCAAAGACTATGTAGTGCTTTATGCGCCCGACCATGTGATAACCGATATGGGCTCCCGGCTTATTTCAAACAACAATCTTGATGCCACACAGACCGACAACGTGCTTGAGTATTGGGTGACCGACTGGGACAAGAAAGACCTTACATTGTATAATGTGCCCGAACCAGACGGCAAGAACTCGTTCGGTACGTCGGGATATATCAACGCCACTCCGTTCTGGGAGTGGGGCACGGGCGTGTTCATCCCCAAGGCAAAAATGTACGATCTGTCGAAGATTACCGACAAGCACCATCTACACATCGGTATGCGCGACTTCGGTTCGGCATCGTCGCAGTATAAATTTACCATCGGTTCGCAGAAGACTATAAAGACCAACGGCTTTCAGATAGAGGTGAATCTCGACTATGCCAAGGCCGACGGTGACTTTGTGGGTGTGGGAAAGATAGCCGGTGGTAACGATGGCAAGTGGTACTACCTTGACATTCCGGTGAGCGACCTTGTAGACGAGAACGGTGATTTCGGTTTCGTATATGATTTCTCTGCTCCCATTACCGACGGCGTGTTCACATTCTCTTTCAACAAGCCGGTATGCTCTACGGCCAAAAAGAGCGGTCCTGCTCCCGGCGAGACGGTATATACATACGAGATAACAAAGTTGGGTTCGGCCCTGTCATTGGATCATGTGTTCTTCTACATTCCCGATGAGACATCGGCCATCAATGATGTGAATATCGATAGCGGCAACGACGAGATAAAAGTTGTATACGACCTGTCGGGACGCCGTGTGGATATGAACCGTCCTGGAATATATATGATAAAGACGGCTGCCGGAGTGAAGAAGGTCGTTGTAAACAAATAGTTAAGGCTTTAGGTATTATTAGTTAGTAGTAAGTTTGTTTGGTGGGATTTCATGAAGTCGGAGACAAAGCCTCTCCGATTTCGCACCACCTTATAATCTATTTTATGACATTACCTTATCATGTCTTAGTAAACACATCAAATCGAATTGCTTTTTTTAATTTCGAATTATTAATCTGACTAAATGAATATCGCATTATGAACATTTCAAGCAAATACTTTTTGCCGGTGCTGTTTACGATGGCTCTGCCGCTGACAGCAGGTGCACAGGCTGTGGACGTAGTGCCTGACGGCTACACTCTTATATGGGGTGACGAGTTCGACACAGACCGGCTCAACGAGAATATATGGAACATTGAGGTAAACGGCAATGGTGGCGGTAATCAGGAGTTGCAGTACTATCGCCGTGAAAATGTGACTATGGGTGTCGACCCTAAGAGTGGCGAGCAGTGTCTCGTGATTACGTCCCGCCGCGAGAACTATATGGGACGCAGTTTCACGTCGGGACGTGTCACGTCGCAGAACAAGGCAGCCTTCAAGCATGGCATCATCCAGGCCCGTATCAAGTTTCCGCGTACGGCCGACGGACTGTGGCCGGCCTACTGGATGATGGGCAACGACATGAACAAGTACGGATGGCCGCGATGTGGCGAGATGGATATAGTGGAGCTGGGACATGCCAACGGTATAAAGGACGGCACACAAGACCGCTATTTCGGAGGCACGCTACACTATGGCCTTGATGCCAGTTCGGAAAACCATCAGCAGTTGTCTTTCGAGTATCTTGCTCCCGAGGACAACCCTATAACCAATGACGAGTATCATATCATCACCGTAGAGTGGGATGAGAGTAACCTTTCGATGTACTACGACCTTGAAGCCTTTACTGCGGCAAAGAAGCGCAAGGCCCGCTATTTCACCACTTCGGTGGAATACTCGGATGCCGAGCTGGCCCCCGGACACTATTTCCAGAAGCCTTTCTTCTTTCTTTTCAATCTGGCTGTGGGCGGCTGGTATCCTGGAATACTCGACCCCTCAGGCATCACCGCACTGCCCAATGCCGGTGACGAAGCACGCATGTATGTTGACTGGGTGCGCGTGTATCAGGCCGACAGCGACGAGGAGGCACAGTTTCTCTATGTAGACGAGAACGGTGACCGTCAGACAAACATACCCGAAGAGCCGGAGCCCGACCCCGAGCCCGACAACAAGACCGAGCTGAGTGGCTTTGCCACCAAAGCCATCGATGCCGACGGACAGCTCGCTTTCGATTTCAGCGACATTTCGGATGCCGTGCTCATAAGCACGAGCGACGGTGTGCGCGGAAATCTGTATAGCGCCGGTGCCACGGTGGTTGACTACAACGTGAACGGCACCAACCGCAACCTTTATATATGGGAGGACGAATGGAATCCCGGCAACCAGACCTATGTGGCTGTATCGCGTACGGGCGAGAACAACTCGTTCGGCTGGGCTGAAGGCTACAACAAGTTTACCGTCACCAATGTGGGATGGTCGGGACTGGGCTTCAACATCAGCGGTGAGGACATTAGTATGATTGACGATACGTACTGGCTGCACTTCGGTATGCGTGCCACCGACCGTGTGATGCACACCTCGCACACCATGACCGTGGGCAATGCCCGCTTTATGGTGGGTAATAGCGACGGCAAGCTGGCTACCATAGGCGACTTCAAACGCGACGGTGAGTGGTACTTCTTCGATATTCCGGTCAAGGCCCTGCGCCAGTTTGCCGCGTCGCTGTTCGGCAACGGCACAGCCGACTATACCGGCGATATCATCACTTTCAGCAGTGGTGGCATGACTGATGCCGAGTTGTGTTTTGACAATATCTTCTTTTATAAGAGCAAGACAAAGGAGATACCTTCGTACACCGATACCGGTGCCAACCTTGGCCGCTATGGCTACAAGAGTCTGGATTCCGCCGGCCAACCGGTGTTCTCGTTTGCCGGCGTAACGGATATTGTTCCGCTTGTGCTGTCGGGTGATACATGGGAGTCGCTCACAGCCGGAGGCACCTACGCCGAGGGCGAATCGCTCATCAAGCGCGAGCACGACAACAGCGAGCAGGGCGGACGCAACAATTTCTTTGTGTGGGGCGATCCGCAGACGATGACGGTGAGTCAGGTGCCAGACGTGCCCAACTCGTTCGGACGTATACCCTATGGCGGATTCTCAGCCTTCTCCTCGGCTCAAAATCCGGGATGGAACGGTGCCGGATGGGCTTCGATAGCCGGTCAGGGTAACAATCCCGCGCCCAAAGACCTCTGTATGATTGACGACAGTTACTATCTGCACCTGTCATTGCGTTCGGATGCCGCTGTGGGGCATGTTCCTATTATGGTTCGTTTGGGCAGCAAGGATGAGGATGCCGCACTTGTATTCGGCAAGTATTCCGACAAACCTATATTTGCCGACTTCAACCGCGATGGCGAGTGGTATTCGTTTGATATCCCTGTGACCGAATTGAAAAAGTATGGTGCCTTGTGGAACGAGGCCCCGCAGATGGGAGGACTGGAGGCTTATACAGACTATGCGCTGTGTTTCTATACTATGCCGACATTCTATACAGGCAGTTCTTTCTCGATAGACAACGTGTTCTTCTACAAGACCTACCAGACGCCCGAAACCTCCGAGCTTGGCGAGTATACCACAAAGAGTCTTGATGCTGACGGAAAGTCATACTTCGACTTTGCCGGCAAGGACTTCATAATATTCAGTACAAACGGTTCGGTAACCGAGAAGATGAAGCAGGACGACACCGAGAGCATACTGCTTGACTGCCGCGACGGAGTGGGAGGCAACAAGTTCAACAACTGGGCCGACGGAAATACCTATATGCCGGGCACACAGAGTGGCAGTATATCCGATTCGTTCGGTGGTGATGAGGGCTGGATTGACTTGGTTACCAATGGCGGTTGGACAGGCGCCGGCTTTATCAACAACGACGGTGTCGACCTCACCCTTCTCGACGAGGGCAATTGGCATCTGCATTTTGCCATGCGTGGCACCGACGCCTGCAACCATCAGATAGGTTTTGCCGAGAGCAAGTTTACTATCGGCACCACCATTTTCGGCAACGGTGCTCCTGTGTTGGGCAATTATCGTCGCGACGGCGAGTGGTACTCGTTTGACATTCCGTTCAGCGTAATCCGTTCACTCAATACAAACCTCTTCCCCGACAACAACGGCGGACAGGCTTCTTACCGTGGCAATCTGATATGGTTTATGAGCGGTGGAGGCTATGGCGACGAGATACAGCTTGACAACATCTTCATGTGGCGCGACAAGAACAGCGTTTCTGCGATAGAGAATGTTAAGACGGCAGGCCACAATGTCCTGTCTGCAGGTATATTTGACATTGCAGGCCGTAAGGTAAGCGGAATGTCGCGTCCCGGCTTGTACATCGTCCGCACGGCTGATGGCGTGAAGAAGGTTGTGGTGAAGTAATCCGTCGGCATACGGTTAAGGATGTGCCATATACATATTAATATCAACCATATATCAACAACAATCAAGACAATTATGAAAATCGTTATATCAGCTATATTATCATTATTCGTCACCGTACCTCTTTTGGCGCAAAACAAGAGTGCCAAGAGAGGTATCGGATGGGACGAGAAGACCCAGAAGATGTCAGGGTTGCCCATCAGCAAGATGGCGCCCGGCGTGTCGTGGGTGTACAATTGGGGCATCAAGCCCGGTAACGATTTGTCGGGCACAGGCCCGCAGGGCATGATGGACTTTGTGCCGATGTGCTGGAACGGCAACTTCGATGAGGCCGGCCTGCGCCGCTGGCTTACCGACAATCCCGGCGTGCGTTATCTGTTGGGATTCAACGAGCCAAACTTCTCGGCACAGGCAAACATGACGCCCGCGCAAGCCGCCGCAGCATGGCCGCGTGTGGAGAAGATAGCCGCCGACTATGGGCTGAAGCTCGTGGCTCCGGCGCTCAATTTCACCGGTGAGCGTGTGGGCGGTCGTACATGGAGCCCATACGAGTGGCTTGACGAGTTTCTGCGCATCTACCCCGGAGCACGTTTCGACTGCCTTGCGCTTCACTGCTACATGAACTGGTTTGGCTCTACCACATGGTTTGCTACAGAGTATTTCTATGCCGACCTTTACAATCCGGCAAAGAAGGACGTTTACGGCCGTTACCCCAATATCGTGAAATATCTTGATGCCTACAAGGAGGCCAACGGACACTTTCCGCGGATGATGCTCACCGAGTTCTGTTCGTGGGAGAACGACGGTACCATCACCGGTGTCGACTTCCAGATAGACCAGATGACGCAGAAGGTGCAGAAGCTGGAGCAGAGCGACCTTGTGGAAGGCTACGCGTGGTTTATGGCCAACGGCCGTGCCGCCAGTTATCCCTATTTCAGCATCTTCGAGACCAACCGCAGCGACAGCGAACTGTCCATTCTCGGTACGGTATATACCTATATGTCGTCGTTCGACACGAGTAAATATTATGCTCCCGGAGAGCAGATTGCCGCAAAGGACTATATAGATGCCAGCACTGACGGGCAGCAGGTGTGTCTGCGCCCCAATACCGAGAGCGACAGCGAGCAGCCGCTTCAGGTGGAGATGAGGTCGGGAACGTGGACAAAATACCAGATAAACGTGCCCGAAGCCGGCGAGTATAAGTTTACATTGCGCGTCAAGTCGTCGGTCGATGCTCCCGTGTGGTTTTATCTCGACGGCAAGAAGAGCGTAACATCCACGTTGCCAGCCACCACCGGTATTTGGGCCTACCGTGAGTTCTCGGCCACATTGTCTGCCGGAAACCACAGCATCATGCTCTATAATGCCGGCAACATGCCGTTCTTCATCAACGGATTTTCGTTCACATCCACATCTTCCGGCATATCATCTCCTGAGGTCGATGGGGCAGACACTGCCGACGGCCTGGTCGATGTGTTCGATGCCGGTGGAATGTTCGTAGGCACCACCCGTAACCTGTCGGCCCTCAATTTGCCTTCGGGCATATACGTGATAGTGACGCACTCGGGCGAAAAGAAAAAGACCGTAATCAAATAGCATCAATCAACTTAAAAAGAACAATTTAACTTATGAAACGAACATTACTTTTAAGCACGGTATTGTTGTCATCGGCAGTATCGTTAGCACAGACCAACCTCGCATTGGGAGGTACGGCGACTGCCACATCGGCATCTGAAAATGCCGGACTGGCCATCGACGGTGACGAGAACACACGTTGGGAAGCTCCCGTAGGCGACTTTGCCGATAGCGAAGACGTGACATGGTCGCTCGACTTTGGCTCGGTGCAGACATTCAACACAATCCAGATAAAGTGGGAGGGTGCCTATTCCAAGTCGTTCGTGATATCGGTGTCGGAAGACGGTAACGAGTATACCGACGTAGTGGTGAAAACCGACGAGATGGTGGCCGACCTGCTGCAGAACTACACCTTCGGAGAGGTGAACGCCCGCTATATCCGTTTCCGCAACGTGGAACGTGCCACACCGTGGGGCGTCAGCTTCTGGGAGTTCCGTGTGTTCAAGATGGATGCCGCCGTGCTTTCGGCCATCACGCTGTCGGCTCCAGAGACAGTCGTTGGTGTTGGCGTGCCCGTGACTCTCAACGTGGCCGGCAAGGACCAGATAGGACAGCCGATGGATGCGGGCGAGGTGATCTACGAGGTCACTCCCGCCGATGCCGGCACTTTCCACGGCAACGTATATACGTCGGCAAAGGCCGGTGAGGCCACCATCGTGGCAAAGGCCGGTGATCTGACCTCCAACGAGATAAAGATAACATCCTATGCCGGTGAGAAGATAGACATATTTGCCAACATGGCCACTATGGTCACACCGATAGGCGAGGGCACCACTACCGGTTCGATGGTAGGAGCATTCGATGACAACATGGCCAGTTTGTGGGATATGCACCCCGCCACTGGTGCCGGCGATGAGGAACGCACTTACGAGACCGGTTTTGTGGTTGACCTTCAGGCGCTTTACGACATTACGGCAATATCGGCAACATTCGAGGGCGCGTGCCCCGAGGATTATACCATAGCCTTTGCAGGCAACGACGGTGTTTACGGCGATGAGCATGCTGTGACCGGACATGCCGGTATGGCCACGTTTACCGACTTCTTCATGAGCGAGGCCAAGCAGGTGCGCTATGTGCGCTTTGTCAGCACAAAGGCTGCCACGGCTTATGGCGTGAAGCTATTCGACTTCTCCATATTCGCCGAAAACAAGCAGGATTTCCCCGATGCCGCCGCTCCCACCGAATTTACTGCAACCATCGGTGCAGCCACATTCTCTTCGATAGCGCTCAACTTCAAGGCTACCGACGATGTGAGCACCAACATAGCTTATGTCATATCTTATAGCGACGGCGAGACAACCGCCGAGGCCGTGACATCGGGCGAGAGCGGCAAAGAGGTGGCCTATACTCTCCGCGGGCTAAAATATGGTACAGCCTACAGCATATCAGTAGTGGCCAAGGACGGCAAGGGCAACGCTACCGACCCGATAGTTCTTGAAGCACGCACCAACGATATGCCGGGTTCGGCTCCCGCCGGCGGGGCAACTGCAGAGAATGTAAAGGCCGTGTACAGCGACAAGTTCGGCAATGCCGCAGGATTCGTATTCCCGGATTGGGGCGAGCAGACCGTGACCGTCGAGATTACCTTGGCTGAGGGTGACAAGGCCATGCTTCTCAGCAACATGAACTACCGCGGACTGGAGTTTGACGTGATGGATGTAACGGACATGGAGACGCTCCACGTCGACGTATTCCCCGAAACGGCCAACACCGTCACTATCGTACCCATCTGGCGTGACACAGAGAACAACGTCAACTTTGCCGAGATACCGTATATCGCCGAACTCAAGGCCGGTGAGTGGAACGCACTCGACATTCCGGTGAGCGCCTTCCACAGTGACGACCGCAATGGCAGCAACAACGTGTATCAGATAAAGCTGGACAACGGTCAGGGCAATACCTTCATCTTCGACAATATATACTTTGAAAAGACCGTAATGGCCGACACTGAGGCTCCCGTATGGATGATGGCCGAGGTAGGCGACGTGGCCGACACCAAGGCTACGATAAAGGTGCAGGCTTCTGACAACAATGAGAACTGTATGCTCACATATACAGTCACCGGCAATGCCGACGGCACGGTAGTGGCCACCAAGATGGTGAAGGCCGGTGACGAGGCTGTGATAGAGCTTACTGCACTGACACCCGAGACGGCCTATACATTTGTGGTGACAGTGGAAGATGCTGCCGGCAACAAGGCCGACGAGACCCGCACCGTGCAGCTGACAACCACCGAGAAGATTGTTCAGCCCACAAGCGGCGAAGGCACCATCACTGTGCAGAACGACGTGATAACCGAGCCGCAGACACTCAAGTACACATGGCGTTTCATTCAGGAGAACACCAAGGTTACCCTCGTTGTGGAATATCTCGAGGAGTCGGGCGTGCCGGGCATCGTGCCGGGCGTAATTGACGCATGGACGAACGGCGGGAACCATGTATCGGAGAATTGCGATACGTTTGTATCAACCTTCGTTTGGGAGAATGTGCATCTGGGCGATGTGCTTGAGGGCAGCGTATGGTGGGCTTTGGCCGGCGGACGTGCCGAAACGCCGAAGTTCTGCTACACCGTTGAAGACCTTAACGTTTCCGGTATCGATAACGTGCCGGCCGTCGGAACCGATACTACCGGTGCCGTGTACGACCTGTCGGGCCGCCGTATAATCAAGCCCGCCAAGGGTATCTACATCATCAACGGCAAGAAGGTGGTGGCAGGCAATAATAAGTAAATCACCATGCAACGGCAAAGAGCCATATCGCACTCCATGATATTGTGAGTGCCGATATGGCTCTTTGTCGTTTTATAGTTTCCTTTATACGAAAACGTATCCTTATCTTTTCTTTATCTTTAAAAGAAGACGGCTGTTACAGTCCGTGCTCGGTGAGGTAGCGCTCAGCTTCGATGGCTGCCTGACAACCTGCACCGGCCGATGTGATGGCCTGACGGTATACGGGATCCGAAACGTCGCCGGCCGAGAACACTCCCGGCACCTTGGTCTTCGGTGTACCGTTGATGCGCTTGATATATCCCACTTCGTCGGTATCAACCCACTCCTTAAAAACATCGCTGTTGGGCTTGTGACCTATGGCGAGGAAGAATCCGTCGATGGAAATGTCTACCATTTCCTCGTCAGGTTTGCCCTTGCGCTTTACGAGATGTGCGCCTTCGACACCATTATCACCGTAAAGTCCCACGGTGTTATGCTCGAAGAGTATCTCGATGTTTTCGGTAGCCATGACACGTTCCTGCATCACCTTCGATGCGCGCAGATACGGCTTGCGTACTATCATGTACACCTTCTTGGCCAATCCGGACAGATAGATGGCCTCTTCGCAAGCGGTGTCGCCGCCGCCTACCACAGCCACCACTTTCTTGCGGTAGAAGAATCCGTCGCAGGTGGCACAGGCAGAAACGCCCTGACCGTTGTATTTCTTCTCATCGTCGAGACCAAGATACATTGCCGATGCTCCGGTGGCAATTATTACGGTGTCGGCCTCCAGTTCGCTGCCATCTTCCACCGTAAGCACATAAGGGGCTTTTGACAGGTCGGCCTTGACAATTTCTCCGTCGCGTATGTCCGCACCGAAGTGCTCAGCCTGTTCGCGCAGGTCCATCATCATCTGATTGCCATCCACTCCCTGCGGGTAGCCGGGAAAGTTTTCTACTATAGTAGTCTGCGTGAGCTGGCCGCCGGGCTGTAGTCCGCTGTAGACAACGGGGTTTAGATTTGCTCTTGATGCATATATTGCCGCCGTATATCCTGCAGGTCCGCTGCCTACGATGAGGCAACGTATGTGTTCTCTATTTTCATTCATGATTTGTTCGTATTCACTCTTTATCCTTAATTCTTAAATTACTTAAGAAGTTCTTCTATTTGCTTTTCGATGTTCTCTATTTTTTCAGTAGGCTCGAAGCGTGCTACAACCATTCCGAATCTGTTGGTCAGGAATTTTGTGAAGTTCCACTTGATATCGGGCTTCTGCTTGTAATCAGGATCTTCCTTTGAAAGCATGTCTTCAAGAATAGGGGCAATGGGGTGGCTCATATCCCATCCGGCAAAGCCTTTTTGCTCTTTCAGGAACTTGTAGAGCGGATCGGCGTCATCACCGTTTACCTTTAGCTTTTTGAACCTCGGAAATTCGGTACCATAGTTCAACTTGCAGAAACTGTGTATCGATTCGTCGGTTCCGGGGGCTTGCTGTCCGAACTGGTTGCATGGGAAGTCGAGAATCTCGAATCCGCGGCTGTGATATTTCTGGTATAGTTTTTCCAGTTCCTCATACTGTGGTGTAAATCCGCATTTTGTAGCAGTATTTACGATGAGCAACACTTCATTGGAATATTCCTTTAGCGATACTTCTTTGCCCTTTCTGTCTTTGACAGAGAAATCATAAACCGTTTTCATTGTTTTTTTGTTGATTATATTGTGATAGACAATTTTAATTGTATGGCACAAAAGTACTCATTTTCCATGTTTCTCACAAATATTTGTCAATTTTATTATGTTTTTTTTGTTAGTAGTGCGATCCTGTTAAATACATGTTTGCAAATATAAAAGAACCAGATTGGTAAAAGCAAAAAAACGGTTTGAAATCTTAATAAATATCATCCCGTATTTATGTAGAAACCGGTTCTTGATATATGTCAACAACAAGCATTCATTTGTATTTTTAGGTATTGGGATGGTGCTTGTTGTTTCTGAATCATTGTAACTTTGCAGTGTCAAATCAAAGTGAAAATTGATCATGTAGTTTGAGAGAAAACATTAAAAAAGAAGAGAGCACAGAAGAAACGGAATATATATATGGTATTGTTTTTTTATTTGAGGTAAGAAGATTGTATAAGGAAACATTGGCCGCCGCGGGCGGATTAATTAAAGTTTTTGATTTTATTAGTAGGTAATTTTTGATTGAAGATGCGGGCTTTCGTAAGTCCGCGTTTTTTATATATAAGCTGGTATACAAAATTGACGTAATGAAAGTAACGGAAGTGTATTTTGTAACGCTTTTCTTAAATCAAACTTACGCACCGGCTTGACGAAAACGTAAATGGTGTAGGAGTGACAAAATAAAAAGCGCATCCGGGCATATGCAACTACACGGAGGCGCTTTTTGTTTCATTCAAGGTTCTGCTGTATATTATTTCTTCGCAGCCTTACCGTAGCGGCTCATAAACTTGTCTACGCGACCAGCCGTATCCACGAGCTTGCTCTTGCCTGTGTAGAACGGGTGAGATGTGCTCGAGATTTCTATTTTAACCACGGGGTAAGTTTCGCCTTCAAATTCTACTGTATCGTTAGTCTTGCATGTAGAACGTGAAAGGAACATATCGCCGTTGGACATATCCTTGAATACGACGGGGCGATAGTTTTCTGGATGAATACCTGTTTTCATTTTAATTTATTAATATTGAATGTTATAAATGTGCTATAATGCGCTGCAAAATTAATATATTTTCTCCAAACGGGCAAATGTTGGCGTGACTTTTTTTCTGACGGTATTACGTTTATGCCGTTATGTGGCTTGTTGCCGGTTATTTGAATCCCCAATAGTTGTATGCGACACTGCGTTCAACTTTGTTTTCTATATCATCGGGCAGATTGCAGAAGAAGTCGATGCCGGTGCGTTGCTCTAACTCGTCGATGGTGATGACATAGTCTTTAAGCGGGTCGTTGGAGTGGTCGGCATTTATGTGTTCTGCCCAAAATGCAAAGGCCGAATATTGGTCGCCTTTCTTTAGCAGCAGTGCCATATAGAAGTATTTTGGCACAATCATTTTTCCTTTTATGCGTGTCAGTATCTGGCTCTCGTTGTCGATGGTGCCACCTTTGCATACATATAGTGTATCGCCGATGGCGGTTGGGGTAACGTCGCGTACTTTCTGTTCCATTACAGCCCATAGTTTGGTATTGAAGGCATTGCGCTGCGGCTGCATGTTGGTCATGTGGAAAGTCTGATAGTTGGCTTCTTTGGAATACTGGCGGTCGGCCGACGGGCAGATATGTCCGTGGTCGTATCCTGAACGTACGAACAGATCATCGCTCCAACGGTACTGTTCGGGCAGTTGGGGATCCCATGGATATTGGCGTTCGTTGGGGTGATTGCCGGGATTGCTCTCGGGATTATACCGGCCTGCATCGCCTTTGTATGTATGGTTCTTGTTATACGATGTGTTGTTTTTGTCCTTATGGTCTACCATGAAATAGCACGACCATCGTTGCGACTTCTTTTCCGTATCCCATTCAACGCAGTAGTTCAGGCCGTATGTATCACCCGAATAATATTTCAGGATAATGCTCTTTCCGTCTTTTGTCTTCGGAAATTCCAATCGTGTCACTTCCTTGCCATATGTAGTCACGGTGTTTCGGTTGATGTTGGCATAGCTAGTGCCGGTGCCTGCGCTTACGTTGTCCGAATCGTCGTCGGAGCATGATGCTACCGAGACTACGGTGAATAATACAGCCAGCAAGCGGGTTGGGGTTTTAAAGAGAGTTGTCATCTTATTTCGTATTTTGTATAAAGCAGACTGCAAATATACGGAAAATCTGCGATATAGACGTATATAAGGCAAAGAAAACAGTAGAAAGAAAAACGAGGATGCCTTGTTGGGGCATCCTCGTTGATGTGGTGTATGTTGCACTATTCTTATTTGATAATAGTGGTTTCTCCGCTTGTAAAGGTGAAGTCATCGATGAGAACATCTGCACCAGGATTCTTTGAGTTCATGATAACGATGCAGTATGTACCTTCGGTGGTTATAGTGAGGTTATGTGTCACTTGTACCCATTCGTTATTGCTGATATTGTTGGTGTACTCACCATAAGCGTATGTACCTGCTTTGCCGTCAACAATAGGCACAACTCCCGGACGTACTGATGCACCGGTAGAAGTAGCGGCCTTTGCGTAGAATGTCATGGTGTATTCTCCTGCTTTCAATTGCATTTCCTTGTATCCTATTCTCTTGTTTGCAGAACTTGTTCCACCAACTTTTACTGAATATTTTCCGCTGTGTGCATCTGTACTCTGGGAGAGTGTTGCATTTCCTGCGGTAGATTCTGTTTTCCAGTTATTAGGCAATCCGCCAACCCATGTTTCAAAATCACCGTTGGTAGTGGTGATGTCACCTTCGTCATTGCCACCAGTGTTTCCGCCTTCTTCCTTACCTTCTTTTACGGCAAAGTTCTTCACTTCCCATGTTCCTGAACTTGTTTCACATTCGTAATAGAGAGCGAATACCACGCTTTCTTTACCGATGATTTCAGCGGGAACAGCAGCTGTAAATTTGGTCCATGTCTTCCAGTCTCTTACTTCTGTCAATGTTCCGGTGATATCTGTCCACTTTGTTGTTGCTGGGTCGCCTGTGTAGTCTTTGGTGACAAGTACTTTGTTGGCTATACCGTCAATAGCATCTCCGGTTGTTGTTGTTACATAACGCAAAATGTACTCAAATGTTATGGTTGCCTCTGTCGATTTCGACATATTCACGGGCTGAGCTACAAGGTAGCTTGCAGAAGGTGTTGTTGTTTTGCTTGCATTGTCATATCCTGTAGCTTTGGCATATCCATAGCTGTCAATAACCCACGGTTGTCCTTTCACGTTATTTACAGTGAATACACCAAATGAACTTGCAAATGTTTCGTTGATATACGTGCCTTCTACCGGTTTGTCATCACCACCACCGATATCACCGTTCCCGTTGAGGGAAACAACATAGTTGCCTGTAGTATATTCCAACGTCCCGTTATAGTTCATGAGTTTTCCGCATATAACAACAACATCACCTTGTTTGAGTGCATCTTCTCCGGAAAACTTCTTACGGTTAGGACCTGCATATCCGTTATATACACGGAATTGGTTTGCTGTTGTACCATCATCAGAAATGTAATATTTCAGACTTCCATACGAGGGATCATAACTGCCTTTGTCTACAGATACGACAATACCTTTTACATATACATCAGTCTCTTCATTTCCACCTTCGTTGATATATTTTATGGCAGCAGCCACATTGTACGGATTTTCTATCGTACCGCTTCCTGCAGGGTCAACGGTTTCGCTCGGGGTGTTTCCCCCTCCTCCCGGAATCTCATACGGCTCGGGAACGTCCTCACAGCTTGTGAATGTAAATGCAGCCATTGTGATGGCAAGCATTGATAATAATATCTTTTTCATAATAGTGTTTTATTTTATTTGTTTATTTTTCAGAATTAATGATTTCTTCCACGTCAGAGCCTTCGCGTAGCAGTATCTGCCATGTGTATCCATATTTGGACGGGTCGTTGGCATAGACGGTGAATATACCTGTCAGGTTGATCTTGCCCGTAGGCATTGGCAGGGCTGCGAAGTCGGCATATGTACTTGAGCGAACTACGAACGATGCATAGTTGCCGCTCATAGGCACTTTGCCGTTGACGGCAATTGAGCGGCTGACACCGTTTCCGGCATCTTTCTCTGCATCGCTTGCCCATACTTTGATCCCGTCGGCCTCGTCCATGGTCACGTTCTTAACGGTCATCAACTTACCACGGCATGCTTTTACGTAGTCGGCATCCTGCATGCGTGCCACATCAAACTCCTCGGGCTCCACCTCGTGTGTGAAGTTGGCGTCGACATATTTGAAGTGCTTCTGCCACAGTACGCGGCTCATGCGGCTGGGGAATGTCTTGCCAGATGCATTGGTGTAGGCCACGCCTATCTGCGGCTGATTGCCATACAGGCCGATGTGCAGTCCCTTGAGGTCAACGAGTATCTCCTTGCCTACGGGCAGATAACCGTATAGTCCGCCCTGTGCTATACATATAAGTATGGCGCCGGTCTCATCTTTCACGGCCACTTCGTTGTATATATTGCCTTCGATGTCGTTGCCTGTCACGATAACCTTTATCTGCACGTCTTCCTTTATCATTACGGTGTCGTTGGCGCTCTTCATAGTGTTCACATATTTGTCGAGCAGTTCCTTCACCGTGATTACGTTTGTCTCTTGCAGTTCGGCATTGCCGTAGGCATTCTCGGTGTTGGGAGCGCTCCAGTCGGTGTCGAATCCGTAGTCCTCGCCGGCCATACATCCGGCCATCATTGCGCATACGAACGCCATGAGAATATATTTCATCTTTTTCATATTCGTTGCGTTTTTTTATTTAGAATTTATATGTTAGGTTGAGCATTCCGTTGGTGCCGTAAGCGTAGAACTTCATCGGGTTCTTCGAGAACTTGTATGTACGCTGGTTGCCACCGCCTGTGTAGTCGCTGCGGCTCTGCTCGTATCCTCCCGTCACGATGTCCTGGTTGTTGAGGATGTTGGTAAGTGTTAGGTTGATTGACAGCGATCCTTTCTTCAGACGGATGTTGCGGCCGATAGAGGCGTCGAGCATGAAGCCGCCCTTGCCTTCAGCTTGTTCGAGTATGCCGGACTTGATGTTACCCTCGGCATCGTAAACATCGCCGTAAACTGTTTGGCGTGCATCCAAGGCTTTTTCGTATCTGAAACTCGGCGAGTACGACAGATAGATGCGGTCGTAGTAGTTGCCGTTTAGGTCGATAAACCATCCGTTCGCGTGGTAGCTCAGTCCGAGGCTCAGTGCTGTGAGCGGAGTGCCGCTTTCGCGCATATCCTTGTTGTAGCAGATGTCATCGTAATATTTGGCCGATGTCGAGTTCATGTAGCGTACGGTTGTGTTGTCGGTGTATTTTGCCTCGCTTATCTGTCCTAACAGCTTGATGCTGAATGCCGAGTTGAGCTTGATGTTGGCACCCAGCTCTGCACCGTAGTACTCCTTATCTACACCGGTGAACGACACGTACGAGAACGAGTTGGGGTTTTCGATGTTGTTGGCAGTGATGAGGTTGTCGAAGTAGAAATTCTGCCACTCGGATGCGTCTGTCACACGGGAGTAATATCCGTTGAGCGACAGGTTGAGCCATGAAGAGCGCAGCTGATAGCCGGCTTCGGCCGAGAATACCTTTTCATTCTTCAGGTTGCTTACGAAGTCGTTGTTGATTTCGGGAGAAACGAACGATGCCGATGCCGTAGGTGTGCGCAACTCATATCCCACGCCCAAGGCCACGGTGTTGCCTCGTCCGAGGTTGATGTTGACGCCGGCCTTGGCACCTCCGTCGAGGAATCGTGCCGTTTCGCTCTTGCCGTATGAATTGTCCTTGGCCAGTCCGTTTCGCATCTTTCCGTCGCGCTGCATTGATGTGGCACCGACGCGACCGCTGAGGAAAGCGTGTACCGAACGGAAATCGGTGGCGTATGTAGCCCATGCGTTAGCCTTGTCTACAAGCAGATTGTAGTTGTAGCCGAACTTGTCGCCTTCGCGCACCTCTGCGTTGGGGTGGTTCAGGTCATACTGCACTTCGTCCGATCCTGCCGCATACGTTCCCAAAGCATATGTGTTTATGTTGTGGAATACCGATGCGCCGAGCAGGTCTTCCATAGTCTGGTAGTGCATACCTTTCGTTGTCTGAAGAGCGGCACCGATGTTGAGTGACGAGCGCTTGTTGAGCTCCATTTTCAATGCCGAAGACAACGTGAGCATCAGTTGGTCGTTGTTCTTGGCCTGTATGTAGTACATGGCATCTTTGCCTTGTGCCGCCAACTGCTGGTTGGAGTAGTACAGACGGTCGAAGTTGATCTGACGGTTGGCTTTTGATTCCGTCCAGAAGTTGTACGAGTTTTGCCAGTCTGTAAGACACTGGTCTGTACGGCCTGAAGTGTTTGTCTCGTCCCACACATCGTAGAAACTCGACGGCAGGTTCTTCCAGTAGTTGGGGTGGGGGTTGTCCGAGTTGCTGTAGTTCAGCTTGGTACTTTTATAGTGGCTGTACTTTCCGGTGAGGGCCGTGGTCAGCTTCATGCCGTCGTCAATCTTATAGTCCCATGTCAGCATGGCCGTGGGCGCATAGTCGTTCACTACGCGCGAGTTGCGCTTCTTGCCGTTCTGATATCCCCAGTACGGATTGTAATATCTGTCGTTGGCCAGCCAGTATGCCTCGTCTGTAGCTGCACCCTGCGATGCGCGTTCCGTAGGGTTGCCCCATGTCACGAGCGAAAGGCTGTGCTTGTCGCTGATGACCTTCTCCACACCGAGGAAGTAAGACAGCGAGTTGTAGAACGTTCCTTCCACATATCCTCTGTCTGCCCAACGGTACATCACTGCTGCCGAATATGCCCATCCCTTGTCGCTGATTCCGGAGTTATAGGTGTATCCGCCGCGAAGGGTATAGTTACGGTTGGCTCCGCTCAGGGTCACGCGATGGCCTACCGGCTGTGACGAAGGCCTGAAATTGTAGTTGTTTGAACCGCCCATGGCCGACATGGAGAAACTGTTGTTCTCGAACGGCAGTGCAAATTCCATGTTGCGTGTCTGGGCGTTCAGTCCTCCAATCATGGAATATCGGAATTGCCCGGATTCGGCGTCGTTCATCGGAGCACCGTTGATGTAGATCTCGTTGTACTTCTGATTGAAGGCACGATACCTGAACCTGACAGGACTGAACAGGTAGCCCACCTGACCGGCATACAAGTTGCTGTTGGAATTGATGATGGTCACGTTCTGCGACATGTCATCGTCTTCTCCCAGCTGAGCTTCGGTAAATGTGAAAGCCTGTTCGTCATCTATCGTGACGTTTTGCTTCTGCTGCCGGTCTGTGCTTTGTGCAAAGGCCGCCGGAGTGCAACATAAGGCTAACACTGCTAATTTCAGCTTTTTCTGCATAGTTAATTTTTGATTATTATTTGTAATTACAAACGCAAAGTAACTAAATTAAAGTGATAAATAAAAGAAATTTCGATGATTTTTTAATTAAACGTGCAATTTTATCGTATAAAATACCGATATTTGCGTATCAAATATTATTATGGTATGAAAAGAAAAATATCTTTATTGTTATTGGCGCTTCTTTTAGGGGCTTTTCAGACATGGGCACAGGATAAGAAATTCAGCGTCTATGCCGTAGGTTTTTACAATCTTGAGAATCTCTTTGATACTTGTCACGACGAAGGAAAAAGAGATTATGAATTTCTTCCCGACGGCACATACAAGTGGAACGGAAGAAAATATACTCACAAACTGCACAATCTGGCGCGTGTGCTGTCAGACATGGGCACCGATATGATGCCAAAGAACATCGGTTGTGCAGTGATAGGTGTGAGCGAGGTGGAAAATGCCAAGGTGCTCGACGACCTCACGGCCCAGCCGGAACTTGCAGCCCGTGGTTATAAATACTGTCACATCGAAGGTCCTGATCGTCGCGGTGTTGATTGTGCCATGCTTTACAATCCCAGACTTTTCACCGTGCGCGATGTCAAGCTCGTTCCCTACGTTCAGGAATTGGAGAAAGACAGTGCTTTCTATACCCGCGGTTTCCTCACCGTGAGCGGCACAATGGCCGGAGAGCATGTCACTGTCGTAGTCAACCACCTGCCAAGTCGTTTCAGCGGTTCGTTCTATCGTGAGTCGGGCGGCCGTCAGCTCCGTGTGCTCAAGGATTCACTGATTAAGGACGATCCCAACGTGAAGATACTTGTGATGGGCGATATGAACGATGATCCTATGGACAAGTCGATGGCCGAGTCGCTGGGAGCAAAGCGCGAAATAAAGGAGGTCGGCGACAGCGATATGTACAACCCGTGGTGGAACGTACTGGCCAAGGAAGGCCGTGGTACGCTGATGTACAACGGTGCTTGGAATCTCTTCGATCAGATAATCCTTTCACCCTCGTTGCTATGCCGTGACGGCAAGAAAGACTATTCGACGCTGAAATATCTGAAACATCAGATTTTCCGTCGAGACTATATGATCCAGCAAGACGGCAAGTACAAGGGCAGTCCGCTGCGTACACATGCCGGTGGCGTGTGGCTCGACGGGTTTAGCGACCACCTTCCCACTATAGTATATTTGGTCAAGGAGCAGAATAGCGTGAAATAACCATATTGTAGCAGTGACACACTCGACATGAATTTTGGGGAATATAGCGGTTTTTGACTTTAAGAGAATCTGAAGAAAACCGCTATATTCGTATCATACGTACAACATCATAATCATAACATAATGAAACATTTCCTATTGTCTACACTTTTACTGACCTCTCTCGGCATAAATGCCGAACCAGCGTCTGACACTCTTTTCGTCTATCTTAAGAGTGGCGGCTTCAATGCTTTTCCGATGTCTGTTGTCGACCGGCAGACAACAGAAGAAGGATGTATTGTCGTACGTACTGCCACAGGTGAGGATTTTTCATATCAACTCACAGATGTGGCCAGTACGTCCTATACGGGGCCTGTGGAGACGTTGCCTTCCATCACATCGTTCGGCATACAGAGCAGGCATAACGATGAAGTATATGAAGACATCGGGTCAACCATTACCGATGATTCGGTAATCACTGTATCGGTGCCAACCATAGGCAGATGGCTCACTCCGTCTTTCGAACTGTCCGACGCGTTTGCCTCGGCATACATAGATGGTATCAGACAGCAGAGCGGGCTGAGCCGTAACAGCTTCCGGTCGGACAGAACATACGTTGTTGCACGTCCCGGTGAGTTTATCTTTACCCGGACGGGAACGGGTAGCAGTGCAGCATGGTCTATGTTGCCCTATGGCCGGCGCTATCGTGTGACGGCCGACTGGCTTGTGGATCGTTCCGACAATGTGCCGCGAATGGATATAGACATAGATAACGGAGAGATGGTGAGCAGCAAGGAGGTTTATCTTTCGGCCAGACTAACGATAGACGGAGCGGGAGTGTTCCCCTCGATGGCTGCCACTGATGTACAGATAAAGGGCCGCGGTAATACCAGTTGGAGCAGCAACCCTTGGGACAAGAATCCCTATCGTCTTAAATTTGTGAAGAAGCAGGCACCGTTCGGGCTGAAAAAGGCCAAGAGCTGGGTGCTTCAGGCCAATAGTCAGTCACGCTCGATGATGGCCAATGCCGTGGGGATGAAGATAGCGCGTATGGTGGGTACGGCCGCGGCAAATCATGTGATACCCGTGGAACTTTACATCAACGGCAACTATCGTGGCAGTTATGTATTCACGGAAAAGGTCGGCGTGTCGGCCAACAGTGTCGATGTGGAAGATGAAAGCGTGGCCGCGTTGCTCGAACTTGACACATATTATGACGAGGCATACAAGTTCAGAACCGACCGTTATAACCTTCCCGTAAATATAAAGGACCCCGATTTAAGCGAGAACGAGACCCGTCTTGCATTTGATGATATAAGGAAAGACTTCAACCGCCTGACCGATGCACTTTACCGTAAGGAGGACATATCGTCGCTGGTAGATGTGGATATGCTTGCACGCTATCTGATGGTTAACGACCTTATTGTCAACTATGAGATACAGCATCCAAAGAGCACTTATGTATATAAGGCCGACTTGACCGATGAAGCCGGCAAATATGTGTTCGGGCCGGTGTGGGATTTGGACTGGGCATTCGGTTACGAGACCAATAAGAACTATTGCACTGTTGACCAAAAGGTTGATTTCTGGACAGCAAAATCCAACAAGATGGAGGCATGGACGTTTATACGCGATTTGCGCCAAAATACCGGTGAGGTTGTCGACAAGGCATATTATAAGGTCTGGACGGATTTCATGGACAATCATTTGCAGGAAATCAGAGATTATTGTGGTGACTATTACCGTTATGTCCTTCCTTCGTTCCAGCATAATGCGTCGGTATGGGGCGACGGAAACGGATACGCTTCGGTGAGCGGCAATATGAGTTCGTGGATAAACACACGTGCAAGACACATATATTCCAAACTGACTCCCTACGACCTTACAGAACCGGACGACCCGGGAACAGATGGTATCGTAAACGTAAGCCGGCATGGTGGTGAGGCATCATGTGTAGATGTGTATAGCTTGTCGGGCATTCTTATGCTGCGCGACGTTCCGATAACTAAATTGCGCGGTTCGTTGCCCAAGGGCATATATATAGTCAATGGCAAGAAGTTGAAGATTTAAAAAATATAAAATCCGAAGCAATATGAATGCAGAGAAGCATCCGTTGAGTCCTTTTTTGCCGTTGGGTGCACGGGTACTGATGCTGGGAAGTTTTCCGCCGCAGCGAGTGCGTTGGTCGATGGATTTCTTTTATCCTAATTTTCAAAACGATATGTGGAGAATACTCGGATATATATTTGCCGGTGACAAGAACCATTTCATCTGTCCCGGTGAAAAAAGGTTCGACCGAGAACGGATTGAAGCATTTTGCCGTGAACAGGGAATAGCGTTGTATGACACTGCCGAAGAGGTGGTGCGGTTGAAAAACAATGCTTCAGACAATTTTCTTCAGATAGTGCGTCCTGTAAACCTGGCCGCTCTGCTTGAAGCTATTCCTATATGTAGCTCGATTGTTGTTACAGGACAGAAAGCCGCTGAGACCTTGAGTGGCATTATAGGAGTTGAAACTCCTCAAGTGGGCAAGAGTATAGAAGCTGATTTTGCAGGACGCCGGTATACGATATGGCGCATGCCGTCGTCTTCAAGGGCCTATCCGAGGCCGATAGAGTGGAAAGCAGAGTTTTACCGTAAAGTCTTCGGACTGTAGATGACATAATATATAATCAATATTAGAAATATGACAATAATAGGAATTGCAGGTGGTACAGGTTCAGGCAAAACCACCGTCGTGAAGAAGATAGCCGAGGCGCTTCCGCCACACTATGTGGCTGTGGTGCCGCTTGATTCGTATTATAATGATACCACAGGTATGACTGACGAGGAGCGTCATTCGATCAATTTTGATCATCCGGATGCTTTTGACTGGAAGTTGCTTACGGAGCATATCAAGATGCTCAAGGCCGGTTTGGCCGTCGAACAACCCACTTATTCTTATCTGAAATGTAACCGTCTGCCGGAAACTGTGCATGTGGAGCCGCACCCGGTGATAATAATCGAGGGAATAATGACATTGCTCAACAAACGTCTGCGCGAGATGATGGATTTGAAGATATTTGTGGATACGGATTCTGACGAACGCCTTATACGCAATATCCAGCGTGACGTGATAGAGCGTGGGCGTACGGTAGACATGGTGATTGACCGATATCTGAAAGTGCTGAAACCAATGCACGAGCAATTTATCGAGCCAACCAAGAAGTATGCAGATCTCATTGTTCCGCTCGGTGGAGAGAATAAGACGGGAATAAGCATTCTCAGGTCATATATAGAAGGGATTGTCACCAATGTGCGACAATCTTGAAAAATCATCAGACCCATATTCTTGTATTTGGCTGCATGAATTTATCCATAAATACAATTTTCTGCGGCAAAATGCAAGAATATGGGCCTACACTAAGAGATGGAGATGCCTTTTTTTAAATTCACCTCCAGCCATTCTTTCGCTTATTCCTTTTTGGCAGAGTCGTCTTCCATATAGTTGTCACCGGGATTATGGGCATCGGTTGTTGCCGACTGCATCATGGTCTTTTCGAAATGCCGGCGGTCGGTATTGATTTTAAGTGCGTTTATCACTTCGGTAACTCCATATAGCAATAGGCTCCAGCCTATAATGATCAGTGGAGCGCTTGCAATCCATATAGGATGTACTATTGCAACCAGTCCGATAATAAGGACAAGTGCCGGACTTATCCAGAAAAACAGCGGTATACGTTTTATCTTACCTGCCGAGACGAGACATACCATTTGGTTGACGGCCCCTAAGATAAGTATTGCTCCGAGAATGTATGCCATTGTGTCGATAACAAAGTTGGGACGCAAGGACAGAAACAGTCCGAGGATAATGCTGCCCACTCCGACGATAGGAAACGGAGGTGATCCTCCGGCAATGACATTGCCGTTTGAGTCTATGACTGTAGTGCCGCCAGTGTTGCGTCTTTCACTGATATATATTGCAACGGATATGATACCGGACAATAGAAATAGTACTCCGATGACTATTACAATCCATGTTGCTGTGACATCGGGATATTTTATGAGCAGGCCTCCGATGATGACAGAGCAGGCCGCGCGGAAAATAGAACTTTGAAGTACTTTCATAATTAATAAGATTTTTGTTCGTTTTATTTTATAATAAACTCTTGTTTGTATTTGGTAGGCTCTGTATGTCCTCAATTTTTGTATGTTGCAAAAATACGGAATATATCTGTAATGACACAATATTTTTAATACTTTTGCAGAATAAAAACGTTCATTTTATTTTAGTATTCTTACGATGAAAGTATAAAGAAGGATGAATTCTTTTTTTGATACAGGCCTTGCTGTTTTCAATATATGTCTATTCTACAGATTTGCTACAGTCTTTTGACTGCTCTCAATAAATAAAAAGGGAAAGACATGCCGGCTTGCATGCTTTCCCTTTTCTTTCAGATTGTATTAACGATTTAAACTTATACGGATGTCTGCTATTTATTGTTTTCTCATACTTATCTGTGTCCTCCGAAACCGTTGGATTTTCCGGCTTTATCAGCTCTGCCATGACTGTTGGATCTGACGCTTGCACTTGATGTGCGTATGCTCTTTTGTGTGTTCGTCGGTCGGCTTATTTTGGTATTGTTGCCCATATTGCCTCTCGAAATTTTCGTAATGCGATTGGCCGGTGCCGGTCTCGATGTGGTTGTGTTGTGTATGCGTGTGCTTGTTATTTTCTCTTTTCTTGATGAATTTATTGTGGCACTGTTTTTGGGCATTTCTGCTTGTTTCTTTGTTGCCGTGGTGAATGTCATGGTCCTGTTTCTCTCCGGCATCTTTATGTTGTGTTCATTTGATGTGCTGCGGTTTCCGCCAAACCGGTTATTGTCTTTCACCGACGGTTTGTTGCCATGGTTAAACGAGTGTTTGTCGTCTTTATTATGGTTTTTATTGTTCACGGTGATGTGTGTCGAACTGCCGCCTGTGTGGTTGTTTTGTCTATGGTGTAAATCACCTTTGTTCCAACGGTCGCGCATGCCGTGGTGTGATGCACCGTTGTGCTTGAACTCATGCCTGTGCTTGTGATAGTAGCTTCGTCCTCCGTTGCTGCGCCAGCTGTGGCCTCCGCGATAGGACACATATACTGTAGGGCGTGCAAAATAGAAGTAGTCGCGTCGCGGATATCGGGCATATATTCCGAAATGCCAGTAGCCTGCATTCCAATATAGCGGACGATAGAAATATGTGGCTGCACAGAATGCGTTCCACTGCCATTCGAGAAGAATGTGCCCGAAATCGGTGTTTCGGCGTGTCCAGTATGTGCCGTAAAGGTCGTCGCGGCTTGCCACGCTCATCAGATAGTCGAGATTAATCTCATAGGCGGCATCATATTGACGGTCGTTCAGGTTGAGTTCGTATGCCATCTTGTCTGTAAGGAAGAGTGCTTCTCTGCGTGCCTGCTCGTAGCTCATGGCCTTTACCGATACTGCTATCGTCAGTATGGTTATTATTGTCATCAATATCCTTTTCATAATTGTGATGTTTTATGTGGTTAAACTCTTTTTTATTGTCTCTGATGCAAAGTAACATCAATTTTTGAATCTATGCAAGGGATTTTCCCTAAGTAGCTGTGGGATTTTCCCTATATGATGTGATTGTTTGAGTGCCGGAGTATGACAGTCCGGTAAATTTTTATGCACATCATGGTCCGTTCTTGTTTCTTTTTTATTACCTTTGTGGGGTCTTAATCCATGCACGTGATTTTGTTTCACGTTGTTTGAAATGGTAAATACGGACTTCACAGAGTTTGTATGTATCTTTAAGAGTGCATCAAAAGTCAATTCTATATGCAGCGTTTTTGTAAACTTGTGACATTAAATATGTTTGTGGCTATGATAACCGGCTGCGGAGCGGTCGGCTATGCGCAGGAGACAGGTCAGCGGGAAAAACCGTGGAAGAATCTTGAGTATAGGGCCGGGCTGCAGACCACCATGTCAAATGGCAACACCCCGTTGTGGATCAATGCCAACAGACATGGATTGAGTTCGCTTGAGGAAGTGAACGGATATGTGCGTGGTGCGGTGGAGCGCCCTCTGCGTCGTGATTCGGCTTTCCGTTGGGGGATGGGTTATGGCGTGGACATGGCCGTTGCGTATGGTTTCACGAGCAATGTCGTAGTACAGCAGGCCTACGTTGAGGGTCGTTGGCTGCATGGGGTTATTACAGTCGGAAGCAAGGAATATCCCATGGAACTGAAGAACAACAGTCTGTCAAGCGGTTCGCAGACTTTCGGCATCAATGCACGCCCTGTCCCTCAGGTGCGCATGGCTCTGCCTGAGTATTGGACAGTTCCGCTCACACGTGGGTGGCTACACCTGAAGGGACATGTCGCTTTCGGCCGTATGACCGACGACAATTGGCAGCATGATTTCACCGGTCGCCGTAATAAGTATGCCGACAACGTTCTTTATCACAGTAAGGCTGGATACCTGAAAATCGGCAACGATGATGTGTTCTGTCCGTGGTCGGTGGAGATGGGGCTGGAGATGGGAACACTTTTCGGCGGTACATCGTATGTCCCTGCCGGTGGAGGAACAATGAATGTATTTGAAAACGGGACCGGACTGAAAGCTTATTGGAACGCCTTTATTCCAGGCGGTTCTGACGCCAATGAGACACAATACACTAACTTTGAGGGTGATCAGCTGGGCAGTTGGATGATGCGTGTCAACTATGAGAATGAAATTTTTGGTGCGCATTTTTATGTGGATAAGTTCTTTGAAGACCATTCGTCCATGTTCCAGCTCGACTACAACGGATATGGAACCGGAGAGGAATGGAACATAAAGAAGAAAAGCAAGTATCTTCTTTACGACTTCAAGGACTGGATGCTTGGTGCGGAGGTCAATCTGAAGAAAGGAATTTGGTTGCGTGATATTGTGTTCGAATACATTTATACCAAGTATCAGAGTGGTCCGGTATATCACGACCGCACTCCGTCAATGAACGATCATGTGGGCGGGCGTGACAATTTCTATAACCATGGCATATTCACAGGGTGGCAGCATTGGGGACAGGTCATCGGAAATCCTCTTTACCGGTCGCCTGTTTATAATAAGACAGGAACCATAAATGTGGACAACAATCGTTTTATGGCCTTGCATCTCGGATTGGGTGGCGCTCCATCAGACAATGTGAGCTATAGGCTTCTGGCGACATACCAGGAAGGGTTGGGCACATACGACAAACCTTATACCCATGCAAAGACAAACGTTAGTGTGATGGCAGAAGCAACATACGCGTTTAACGGCAGAAGACTGAAAGGCTGGAGTGTCCGCTGTGGTTACGGAATGGATTTCGGAGGTATCCTCGGAGATAATTACGGTGCGCAGATTACTATATTGAAAACAGGATTATTGTCATTATGAAAACAATAAAGTCTATTATCGTCATGGCATTTGCAATATCGGCCATGATGTCGTGTGAGATAGAGACATCCGGCAACGGAGACCTTGACGGCTTTTGGCATCTTGTGCGTGTGGACACACTGTCAACAGGAGGAATGTGCGACATGTCGGGCAGACGTGTTTTCTGGAGTGTACAGGTAGGTATTCTTAATGCCACAGATTATGACAGGTATCATAAAGGATATCTGTTCCATTTTGACAAAACGGATTCTTCTTTGCATATATTTGACCCATACAAGGACAACCGTACAGAAGGTGACATCAAGATAGAGGATCCGTCGGAACTGTATCATTTGGGTATAAATGCCATTGACGAGACTTTCATCATCGAACAGCTTGAGGGAAGCCGCATGACACTTGTCACTGACGTGCTCAGGCTCAGCTTCAGGAAAATGTAATCAGATCTTTTTTCCAGCGACAATACTCAGAAACGTGTTTACAAGTATTTTGGCATCAAACCACCATGAGTGATGTTCCAGATAGTACAAGTCGAATTCAAGACGCCGCAACATCTTTTCCATGGTATCCGTATAGCCGTTGTATAGTGTGGCATATGAAGTCACTCCGGGACGTATCTGATAAAGATAAATATAGCGGGGGTCGTGTTCCATTATCTGCCGGATGTAATATTCTCTTTCAGGGCGTGGACCGATGAACGCCATGTCTCCTTTTATCACGTTCCACAACTGCGGTAATTCGTCAAGATGATGGTTGCGGAGATATCGTCCGGTCCTTGTCAGCCGTGTGTCGTTTTCTTGCTGGCACAGTTCCGGTTCGTTCTTTTCCGCATCCACTTTCATGCTTCGGAACTTATATATATAGAAAGGTTTGCCGAAACGCCCTATGCGTTCCTGCTTGAATATGGCCGGCCCTTTGTCTTCCATACGCACGGCTATGTAGCAAATGAGAAACAGCGGGGAGAAGAAAACAAGGCACAGGCAGGCTATAAGGAAGTCAATCGTTCGTTTCAGACATCGTTCCACCGTGTTCATGCCGTCGTATATATGATCTGTTTTGTTTCCCATTTTTTCTTTTTCGTACTTTCTATATGTCCGTATAATGGCATCTGATGGATTCCTTTTTATTTTTCAGTGTCCAATACTTCGTATTTGGAGTGATTGCTTTTATATTCCGGTACAATCTTTTTCATCTCCGTTACGGTCTTCATATCGTCATACTTATAGCTTTCGGCTATCAGTATGTCTATCATATTCTTCACTTTGTTGAAATCATACTCTCTGACCGTTGCTATTTTTATCTTCTTGTTGAATGTCGGTTTGGTTATCTCTTGGTCGTTGAGCACTTCCTCGTACAGTTTCTCGCCGTCTCGCAGTCCTGTATATTTTATGTCGATGTTGTTGGCGCCGCTCAGCTTTATCATGCGTCTTGCCAAGTCTGCAATCTTTACCGGTGCACCCATGTCGAATACGAATATCTCTCCTCCGTGTCCTTTCGTTCCGGCTTCGAGCACGAGTTTGCATGCTTCGGGTATGAGCATGAAGTATCTGAAGATGTCAGGATGGGTCACTGTCAGCGGCCCTCCGTTCTTTATCTGTTCCTTGAACAGCGGTATCACCGATCCGTTTGAGCCGAGGACGTTGCCGAAACGTGTTGTGACGAACTGTGTAACACCGTTCTTGCTGTTGTTCTTGATGGCCTTGTCGAGACTTTGCACATATATCTCACAAATGCGCTTGGAGCATCCCATGACGTTTGTCGGGTTTACGGCCTTGTCGGTCGATATCATGACAAATTTCTTTACGCCGTATTTCACCGACAGATCTGCTATTATCCTTGTTCCGTTAACGTTGTTCTGGATGGCCTCGCATGGGTTGTCTTCCATCATCGGCACATGCTTGTAGGCCGCTGCATGGAACAGATAGTCGGGCTTGTACATCTTGAAGAGCGTTTCCATGCGGCTTTGGTTGCATATCGACGTGACAATGGTTTCGGACTTGATGTGCGGATATGTCTTTTTCATGAACAGGCGCATGTCGTGCTGAGGGGTTTCCGCCTGGTCTATCATTACAATTCTCTCCGGCATGAACTCGGCCACCTGACGTGCTATCTCGCTGCCGATGCTTCCTGCCGAACCGGTTATCATGATGCTCTTACCGCGCAGCATGTCACCGACAGCCTTGAGGTCTGTCTGTATCTCGTCGCGCGGCAGCAGGTCTTCTATTTCGATTTCTTTCAGCTGATTGGTTGAAATGTCGCTTTTACCGTCCCATTCGGTTGTGGTGTTCATTATAAGTATGGATATGCCGGCTTCTATCAGCTGGTCTGCCATTACGGGATTGTTGGCAAGTGCCTTTTGTTTCAGAGGTGAGATGAGCAGTGTCTTGACATTCAGTTCGGTCATCTTATTCACGATGTTGCTGTCGTTTCGGTACACTTTTATTCCCATCAGCTCTTTTCCCACCATGTCTTCAGCGTCGCTTATGAAGCCGTACAGCCTGAACTGTCTTGTCTCTTCGGTGTTGATGGCGCGGGCTATGCTCGTCCCTCCGTTCTTCACACCGTAGATGAAAGCCGGTTTGGCTGCCTGGTCCATCCGGTAATACTCGAACATGTATTTGACGATCATGCGTGCCGTCCACATGATTACTGTGGAGAGGACGAACGTCGATGCCAGTTCGCGCATCCTTATGGGCACGAACCAATCGTCGAAGTTGAAGAATTGTCTTAGTATGGCAATGATTGTCACTCCGATGAAATTGCCCATTGCAATTCTGCTTATATCGGAAAACGATGTATATCTCATCACTCCCGAGTAGGTGTGCATGGCTCTGAATCCGATGATATAGAATATAAGGTAGAAAGACAGCGTGCCCACTATGGGCATGAAGTTGTCTGATGTCATTTCGGCGCCATGGTCAAGTGTGTAGCACGTAAGTCCTGAGAATATGACAACAAGGCAGTCAAAGATAAAGACGCACCAATACGGCAGGGCGTCTTTTGAGAAATACCAATGTGACAGTTTGTTTAATATGCTCATCTGCTTGTTCTTTCAAGTTATATGATTTTCTTAATTGTCAGGAATATAATCTTGAAGTATTCCCTTAAATTATGATTCTCGATATACCGCATGTTAAGCCTTATCTTGTCGGGCATGATTTGTTCCACATATACTTTGTCCGGGTCGTCAGCCTGCCCTAATATTACGTTCTCGTCCGCATACTTTATGGAGGCGTAGTCTGTGATACCCGGTCTTATGCTCAGCACGCGCCGTTGTTCGTCGGTATACATGTCTGTGTATTTCCTTACTTCCGGTCGCGGCCCCACCAGACTCATATCGCCTTTCAGCACATTGAACAGTTGGGGCAGCTCGTCGATTTTGTATTTGCGGATGAAGTAGCCCACGCGTGTTATGCGTGAGTCGTGTCCGCCTATGGTTATCAGTCCCTGCCTGTCGGCTCCGATGCGCATCGAGCGGAATTTCAGAAGCCTGAATCCCGCGCCGTCTTTTCCTACACGTTCCTGACAATAGAATCCTCCGCCCTTGCTCTCAATCCTTATCATTACATAGATAATGAAGAAAACAGGCGATAGGGCTATCATTCCGAGCACGGAGAAAAATATGTCGAACAATCTTGTCAAAACGCGATGTCTGTGAAATTCTGTAATACAAAATCTGCCTGTTCGTCGGTAAGCCTTGTATGCAGCGGCAATGTTACTTCGTTGCAGAACATGTCGTAGGCATTCGGGTAGTCGCTGATGTCAAAACCCATGGCCTTGTATGCTGTCATCATGGGCAATGGCTTGTAGTGAACGTTGCAGGCTATTTCTCTCTTTGCCATTTCCGTTATCACATGGTTACGGTAGTTCTCGTCTTTGCCGAGCAGCCTGACGAGATACAGATGGCCCGACGAACGGTGGTTCGGGCCATAGTGTCCGAGCACCTGTACATCGTATTTTTTCAGCGTCATGTCATATCTCTCTATCAGCTGGCGGCGGCGCTCCAACAGTTCGGGGTAGCGCTTCATCTGTATAAGTCCGATGGCGGCCATGACATCTGTCATGTTACACTTATAGGCGGGCGACAGGATATCGTATTCCCATGCTCCGAGCTGTGTCTTGGCCAGTGCGTCCTTGCTCTGTCCGTGCAGCGACATGAGCTGGAACTCCTTGTACAACAGTTCGTTGTCGAAGCCGTCAGTGGTTTTCCACGTCAGTGCTCCGCCTTCGGCTGTGGTGAAATTTTTCACTGCATGGAAACTGAACGATGTGAAGTCGGCTATGCTTCCCACCATTTTACCGTGCCGGCAAGCCCCGAAAGCATGTGCGGCATCCGCCGCTATGACCACCCGGCCTATGGATTTCTGTATGTCGTTGGACGGCCTGAACAGGTGGCGCTTGCTTTCAACAGCGGCCATGATCTTGTCGTAGTCGCACGGAACTCCGCCCAGGTCGACGGGAATCACCACCTTGGTACGCTCGTTGATGGCATCCGCCAAACGGTCGTAATCCATCTCCCACGAGCCTTTCCCAGTGTCTACGAGCACCGGTCTGGCCCCTACGTGGCACACCACACTTGCCGATGCCGTGTATGTATATGCCGACGTGATGACTTCGTCGCCCGGTCCTACGCCTAATATTCGCAATACGAGTTCGAGACATGCCGTGGCAGAGTTGAGGCATACAGCTTTTTCCGTGTTGCAGAAAGCCGCAATCTGCCGCTCCAGTTCTTTGGTTCGTGGACCGGTAGTTATCCATCCGGACAGCAGCGCGTCGCGCACTTCGTCTGCTTCTGCCTCCGTTATATCAGGTGGTGAAAATGGTATCTTCATTATACTTGCGTTTTTTATCTGTTTGATTCTACGTTAAACTTCTTGTTCATCAACACTTTGTATATGCCTTTCAGATAGCCGCAGCCATAGCTCATGTGTATTACAAGGAACACATATGGCAGAAGCACCGTAAGGGTGGGGCGCTTGAGAGATAACGAATGTTTGAGGCCAATGGCGAGACCGATGGCAAAATACAGTGCCAGTACGGTGATATATGCATAGAGAATCAAGTCGGACAGCATGCTCATTGCTCCTCCGGCGATTATGCCGAGTACGAAGAGCATGGGAAAAAACTGTCTCATACTGGCCGGACTGCCCAGCTTCTTGTTGACCAATGGCTTGTATAGTCCGTATTGGTAGTACATCCGGCTCATCTTGCCGATTGTGTCGCGTGCGGTATAATTGATGACAAGTTGTGGTATGAGATATATCTTTCCGCCGTGATTTGTCAGGCGGGCGTTTAACTCATCGTCCTGATTGCGCGTAAGGTCGGTGTCGAACAGGCCTATTCTGTCGAAGACGTCACGCCGGTAACACCCGAACGGTACGGTGTCGGCAAGCATTATGTCGCTTGCGCCTATCTTGTGTCTCGAATTTCCCACGCCAAAAGGGTGGCTTGAGGCTATGGCTATGGCATGGCAGATGGCGGTGTCTCTGGCCGGCACCGTGTTCCAAACGGCACCGACGTTGTCTGCTTCCAGGCTGTACAGGTATCTTACCAGCGTCGACACGTAGTCGGAAGGATAAGTGCAGTGGCCGTCTATTCTGATGACGACGTCACCGTCAGACTTCCGTATGCCTTTGTTCAGGGCGTATGGCACCGTATGGTGCTCATTGTCAAGCAGGCGGATGTATGGTGCACGGCGGCTGTATGCCTTTATTATTTCGGCTGTGTTATCTTTGCTTCTTCCGTCGACAAACAGCACCTCCATAGCTTCTTTCAGGTAGTCTTGGGCTATGATGGACTCTATACATGTGCTGATGTATCGTTCTTCATTATATACAGGACATATTATCGTTACCTTTGGCTCTGCCATGACGGTTGTCTATCGTTTTTTTATTTCATGTTTATACATATATGAAACGCTTGCCGTTGCCCTTTATTGCATATCGTATTCATATTTTTTCATTCGTTGGCAGCATGCTGCCGCATGGTTGAAGCGACACCGTGAGGTGTCGGCCGTATGCGGTCACATGGTGGTCACCATTCGTACTCTTCCGTAAATCCGTCGTATACGGGCTTTTTGTCCCATCCGCATGCTTCGCAGACTGCACGGATACGTTCTTGTATGGCGGGTGGGATAGGGATGGCGCCACGGCGGTAGGTGAAGAATTTGGTGCGTCCCAGGTCGTTGATAAGGGCATTTCTTACGGACTGCTCCGTCTTGCGCGGCATTTCGTCAAAGAACAGAGTCATTCCTACGGCCATTTTCTGCTTCTTGTTGCTCTTGAAATAAGGACATTCGTTGTCTGTTGTTTTCGCGTATCGCGGATTTAAAATGCTTACAACCGGCATGTCCTCGGGTGTATGGTCTTTGATTATCCATCTGAGACATTGTTTCCGTGTCGGGCATTTGTCGTTGTAGCACAGCAGATAGCTTTGGGCATGTTTGGCGAAAAGTTCGTTGTCTGTCATTGTTTTGCAGAATTTAAGTATAAAGGAAGACAAAGGTAAGGGTTTTATTTGACAACACAAAAAAATAAATGCGGTTTCATTGTTCCTGCTTTATTTTGTGGAGGTTTTTGCATTTGCGGCTTTGATGTTATTCTGATGGATCTTCGACATTATCATAATCATATCCGAAACGGTTCGTTCTATACCCTCATTGTCATGTCGTCATGTCGGTACGGGGCTGCCGTACTGCCGGTACAAGGCCTCTGTACTAACAGTACAAGGCCGCTGTACCAATGGTTCAACGGCCTTGTGATACTTTCAGAAACGCACGCAAACCACTTAGTTTCTTTGAAATGCTCATGCTAAAGATGCGGTAAGAGCACTTTTATGGTGTCGTGTGGTGTGAACAGTTTTGCTTTTTTAAGGCATTGTGATTTCAATTCTGTTATTTTCTGCGGGCACGATGCTATTTCGTCCATCAAGCGGTGAAACTCCGCGATGTCACCGAATTTGTATCCGTATCCTGTTTTGCCTTCGTAGATTACATCATCAAAACTTTCCCATCGTGCTGCAACCACCGGCAATGCCGCTGCGTATGCGTCGATGATTGTGCCTGGTATTCCTTCTGTATAAAAGCGGGT
The DNA here is from genome assembly GCF_013166575.1 of Xylanibacter rodentium. Lineage (GTDB taxonomy): Bacteria > Bacteroidota > Bacteroidia > Bacteroidales > Bacteroidaceae > Prevotella > Prevotella rodentium. The sequence continues at coordinate 93,437 of NZ_JABKKE010000003.1, read as the reverse complement.
GGGGAACACAAGGGCAAAATAGTTTTTAAGCGTATTGACGCTTTCGGTGTATGGCACACATCCTTTGTATGATATATATGGCGGAAACGTTGCCATGAGTTGCTGGAACCATTCAGTCTCGTTTACGTCTACCGGGCCGTATATGTCTAACGTATATACGGTCTTGTCGGCTTTGTCGTTGATGTCTTTTATAACGCTGATGGCATCTTCTATGCCTTTTTTTTGCATTACACGTGAGAAAATGCAGAGTTTCATGGGCAAGGTCTGCTCATGATTGCGGGTGGCTGACGATTGCTTGATGGCCGGCAATTCTTTGCTGTTGGGCATTGTATATACATTGTTGAATCCAAATGCGTGCATCCTTTTGTGTAATGACTTTGTTTCCACATATATACCGTCGAATCTTGACAGGCTGCGAGCCAATGTCTTATTGCCGGAAAGCATATCAGGCAGCCATCCGCCGATCACTACATAGTGTAGCTTCTTGTGGAAGAAAATATTCAAGAAGCAGAGCAACGGGGCTATAACTCGTATGCCGTTGTGGGCGGGGAGTATTATGACATTGTCGCATGAATGAAGCATGCGTATTCCGGTGAATGGAAGTTTTATAAGGAATTTCAGACCGTTGTGGGTATCGCAGAGTGTCACATGTTCGTCTCCCAATACGTTCTTCAGCTCCTTTGCCAGTGTTTTAGTCTTGACTGTTTGACCGTCGAGAAACTCTTTCCCGAAGCCAAAATGTCCTATCACGCCTGCCTTCTTTTTCATTTCTTTATGCCGTATATATAGTGATGTGTATATAATGTTGTCTGGTTTATCTGTTACATTCAGCCAATGCGTTTTTGATGGCGTCGAGCCATCCGTGCCCGAATTTCAAATCCGGTTCTACATAATTGCCCTCTCCCCATTCGTTCCATGCTTTCAGGAAAAGAATCTGATGCTCCGGCTGCTTGTCTTTTATCAGTTTTATCGCGTTCTTAACTGTTTCTTGAAACTTTTCAGGTGTACTGTTTACCAATGGGTCGGTCTTGATTCCTGCACGTGGCGTACGGTCCCATTGCGGGAGAAGCGTAGGATAGACATTTTCCCATGAGTCTTCTTCCACGTAATAGTGCCGCATTGCTTTTGCGTAGTCTGTCCGTATGGTTGCCGGTAGGAATGTCTGGCCTGCCATGTAGTAATACAACATCTTTAGTTTGCCGTGACACAACGACTGGGCGCGCGCAAGTCCGGATGATATTACTGCGTCGAAGCCTTTGTTCAGAATATCTTTATAGTAATCTGCCGCATGCTCTGTGTCCCACAAAGTGGCTTTGTTTGACGATACGGATTTTCCTGAAGCATTTACTGTATACCCGATGAAATGTATTCCCGGCAGCCCGTTTTCTTGTGCGAGCTTTTGCCATAATGATATGAATCCTTCAACGTCGGGAATGTCGCGTGGTGCCCAAACCGCAAAAATAGGCTTGCCGTCAACTTTTATATAACGCTTGTCTTTGAATGCGGGCAGTAGGGCATGGAAGTGGGCGATGTGGTCTTCAAACGAATATTCCATCTTCATAATCATAGAATCCCGCTTTGTACTTTTCTCTTTAATCCACGTTTTGTTTGTCCAGTCATGATTTGCCCAGCACAAACAGAACGGGAAATCGGGCTTGCCGCTTTGGAGAACCTCGTTGAACGGGCGCTCGAGAAGTTGCTTGCCGTTGCCGAACCAATAATGGTAATAGCAAAAACCCTCTATTCCGGCTTCTCTTGCAAGTTGCGCCTGTTGCTCACGCACTTCGGGAAGACGCAGATCATAGAATCCTAAATCAGCCGGAATATGTGGCTGATAGTGTCCATAGAACAACGGTTTGGCTTTTGCTACGTTGGTCCATTCGGTGAATCCTTTTCCCCACCATTCGTCATTTTCGGGAATTGGATGGTATTGTGGTAGATATAAAGCTATGATACGTGGGTTCATATATATTGTTATACTTGTTTTACAATCTTTGCAGGAATACCGGCAGCGACAGAATATGCCGGAACGTCTTTGGTCACAACGCTGTTTGCGCCGACAACGGCACCGTCGCCGATTGTGACGCCGGGCATTATGCATACGTTGTTTCCCAACCATACGTTGTTTCCTATCACAACAGCTCCCTTTGATACCGGTTTCCGTAGATACGGACATATCTCAAGTTGAGAACGTTCTGTCATTCCATGAGAGTTGTCTGTGATGAGCACATTTGTGCCTGTAAGCAGATTGTTCCCTATTCTGATACTGTTTGCCGCCGTAATATGGCAAAAGTCACGTATGCTGCAGTTGTCGCCTATCACGATTTTGGGCTTGGGGTCGGTTGTTGCGGCACTGTCAGGCCATGCTGTGAGTTGTATACCTCGTGATATCTGGGTATTATTGCCTATCGACACGAGGTTGAGGCCGTGCAGCTTGGTTGCTTTATAGGCTATGACGCAGTCTTTGCCCAAACTGGCAAAGCGGCGGCGCAGAAAGCCGGTGTAGATATGCGCTGTTACGGCCCGGCATAATTCCGGCAATTGGGCCGGTACTAAGAATGACAGCTGCCGGCCGGCCGACTCACCTGTTGTTTTTATCAGCTTGTACATCATAGTATCTCTTTATACATATTGTATACTTCGTTGACGTTGGCCTCGGTGGTATATAAAGTGTTTACTGTGTGGAAAGCTCTGTCGCGGTAGGCATCGAAGCAGTCGGTCGGCTCATTTGTCACGTTAAGCAAGTGAGCGGCCAGTTCGTCGGCGTTGTCGAACCGTAGAGCTATCTCTTCGCCAGTCAGGCAGAGGCCGGTGTTCATCTGTTCTTTGGTTCCGCCGTTGTTGCGGCCTATGGCCAGACAGCCGTTGAACATGGCCTCGGGCATTACGCGCCCGAAGCCTTCGAAGCGTGACGGAACGATGGTGGCTCTGGCTCCGCGCATCAGCGTTGCCATACCGCTCTTTTCGCCGAGCCATATTATGTGGGTGGCTGTTCCGTTGTTGCGTGTCATGCTCTTCAGTTTCTCTTCGTACCCGCTGTCGGGGCTGCCTCCGGCGATGAACAGTTTTAGTGGCTTTGCCGTGCGTGCGGCGTATATGGCGTATGCCTCTATCAGAAGGTTGAGCCCTTTGGCCGGTTCGATGCGTCCGGCAAACAGGAAGTAGTCGCCACTGGCTGTTGCGGGCATCGTTGTTTGTGTGGCCATTATTCCGTTGTATATCACCCTCGACGTAGGTTTGCCATCCTGTTTGTGATGGCGCTGTATGTCTTTTGTGATACAAATAGAGTAGGAGCGGGGCCGGCCGAGCTGTCGCTCCAGGCTGCGGTGTGACGGTATGTAATGCAGACCGAAATCGAGGTCGCCGTATTCTCGTATATGGTATATGTGGGGTATGTGCAGTGCTTGGGCCGCGTTGTAACCGATGTTTGTCACACTCACGTTTGTGTGTATAATGTCGGGCTGTAGTTCCTTCATCGCTGCTGTCAGTTGCTTTGACGAACGGTGGTTGAGGTACAGTCTTCCCACAAGTCTTGGCACGAACAGCAGACAGTCTGTCAACCCGTTGGCAGGAGGGAAGGTGCATGACCTGTAATTGAGTACTATCGTCCTTACACCGAGCTGCGACAGCGTATTGTACAGGCCGTGGGTATCGGGTAAGACGACCGTGGGCTTCACTCCCATGGTCATCAGTCCTTTCAGCATCGCGATGAATGACTTTGATGCTCCTCCGGTTTCTGTGGTGGCATTTAGTATATATACTGCGTTAATCATCAGCTTCTGTTTCTTCTATACATTCATTTTTTTTGTTGTGGGTGCCTCTGTAAGGAACATACTATATATGGGTATGAAAAAGCAGAACCACAGCGGAAAACCTCTCACTATGAAATTAAGGAAAGCCAGGATTATGCCTGATATCACCGCGCGTTTGTATGTGGCATTACGCGTTGTTACAAAGTAGAATATAATCAGCAGCATTGTTCCCACGATACCGTTCTGGTATATGAACACCTTGTAGCCGGCGTTTCCGAATCCTTCATCGTATGTCTTTCCGAACACCACGTCGGACGACGATATGAACCTTTCAAATTCAACGGAAAAATCTTCCCGTGTTCTGTTGTTTCCCACAATATCTCCGTCTTCAACCTCAAGACGCAGTAATATCAGGTCGTGCAGAAGGTTATCGCCACCATTGTATACAAAGGCTCCGGTAATGATTATGGCGATGGCAGATACGGCCAGTATAACCTGACGGGCGATATGCTTTCCCTGAACCCATAGGTTAAGGAATATCACGAACACAAGCATGACGTATGCCGCGAGCGAGAATGACATCAGCGTGGCTGCGAGCAGAACCATGTTGTACCATTCTCTCCATTTGCCGTACTGGGTGAGCAGCAGAAACACTGTGGCCGTACCCATCTGACCGGGCTCAAGGAACACCGCGTGGAAACGAGGTATGAGGGTGAACAGCGAACGGTCGTCAAGTAGGAAAAAGTAATAGTTGGTATATGAGTACAGGTCGTCACGGAAGCTGACGTTCGTGTTTGGGAGGTTGATGCCCATGAGATACTGGAAGTATCCGAAAATGGAAACAACGAGCAGTATGGCCATTATTTTTGATATAAAGGTAGACAGCTCCAGACCCACTTTTTTGTTTATGCGGAATAAAGAAAGAAATATAGTGGTGTTGAATACGTTTATAATGTACGAGTTGATATTGTCGTTGTGAGTCAGGGCCTGATATGTTACCAGTAACAGATATCCTACAGTTGGTACTATAAAATCGGTTCTTGTAAACAATGGCTTTTGCATGGTTGACGATACGAACATGGCCATTGTTACAAACATTGTAGATATGATGATATAGTAAGAAGATAATGCCCACATGAACCATGGGTTCAGTGAGCCGAAATAAGCTATTGTCATTCCTGAATAAAAAAGGAAACGTGTGAGCGAGTCTTTTCTTATCAGGTACAGACTACTAATGTCGTTTATATTAAACATACATGAAGTCTTTTGAACGTATTTTTTACAAAGTCCTGTTCTGCCTTTTCCAGTGTGAAGAACCAGGCGGAAATGAATCCGGTTGATACCGACAAAACAAATGTCAGTACAAATCTGTATGGGGCAGTGATGGCCGTTGTGCAGATGTATCCTGTTGCGGATATAACAAAGAGCGTGGGCAACAGACGTAATATGACATTTCGTACATATTGTCCTGCATTGAGCCCGGCGGCGCGTTTTATATAAGGTATGCGCATCATCGAGACAAGCAGTTCGATGATGAGGTAAAGAACCATGATGTCCTGTGCTTGTCCGCCATAATATAGTATAGCCCATGCCATCGGCAACGACAAGAGCTTGGGGGTGTACATTAGGATGGTGTAACGGCGTATGTTGCCCAAAGCCTGGTTTACCACGTTGAGGCCCATGGTAAGCTGGTCGCAAAGGAACGACACTAGAATGAATCTGCAGAACATTACCGCGTCCTCGGGCACATCTTTCAGCCACAACATGAGTATTTTAGGCATTTCTATCATGATGGGGATAGATATTATTGCCATGAGCAGTACGGAAAACTTGCTCTCTTTCTCGGCCAGAAAGAACATTCTCTCCCGGTTATTCTCTCCCTCGGCCTTGATTATTTGCGGGGTCATGGCGTTAAGGATTGATGTCACGGTGAAGGCCATGGCACCGTATATCTGGAATGCAATGCCGTAGGAGGCGTTTATGACAGTGCCGAAAAAGTGGTTCAGAACAACGGCAAATCCCTGATTGCGTGCCGAGACAGCTCCCATGCCGTAGGTTGTCCAACTGGCAAATCCGGCAATGTGCGACAGGCATTTTCTGTTGATTGATTTGGGGCGTATTATGATGCAGCTCTCTTTGAAATAGACAAGCGCGTATATTGTGAACGACAGAAAATTGACGACCAGTATGCCCAGCATCATGATTGCATATACAAACAGTTTGTCGGCGCTGATGTATGTGAGCCATATTGCAAGACCAAATTTCAGTATGCCGTCAATCACCTCTACCACCGATATATATACAATGTTTTCGCGTGCGATGAACAGCGACTTGTAAGGGGCGGTAAGTATGGTTATGAAGAGCGTCAGTGTGGTAATCACATATATGTCTTTGGCCGTTTCTGTTCGTACAGGGTCGATGTTGAGCACATTCGAGATAAGCCATTCCTTTATCAACAGCAATGCTCCACACAGAACTATACCGATGATGATGTGCAGTAACAGGCTGTTGGCAAATATCTCTTTGATGTAGTTCTCGTCTCCTTTGCCCTTGTAGTAAGATATGTAGCGCTGTGTGGTGATGACTAAAGAGTTGAGCACAAAGCCAAGCATGGCAATCAGACCGCCGATGACAGAATATAGTCCATAGTCAGATATGTTTAATGCGTCAAGCACTAATCTTGTTGAATATAAGGATAATCCAATGTTGATTATTGCTTTGCCGTATTGTGCTAAGGTGTTTACTATTATTCTCTTGGTTTGTGTCATATCGTTGTCTGTGACTCTCCTCCAACAAGGTCATATATAGATTGTAATTCTGATCTTGTCTTATTTCAGTTTGAACATATCTTTGATTGAATACACACTTATGGCGATAAAGGTCATGAAGCATATGCCCAACACAAACAACATTCTCTTTGGACCGTCAGCTTTCACGGGCATGGCAGCACCCTTGATGACTGTAAACGCCGGAGTGCGCTCCTGTAGTCGGGCTTTGGCGGCCTGATACTGCGTCATCAGTGTGCTGTATGTGTTATATTTCAGCTGCATGTCGTTTTCCAAATCATTCTGTTTGGCTCTGAAACTTTCCAACGTGATGTTGGTGTTGGCGTCGGCATAGATCCCATACTTTCTGCGTGCCTCCTCATATTCCTGCTTGGCTTCGTCGGCCAACTGCTCGTAATAATCAAGGTCTATGCGTGCTTTGTTAGTACGGTACTGCGTGATGAACACTTGCAGATGTGTCTTTACAGAGTCGGCCAGTGTCTTGCAGATTAGCGGGTCTTGAGCCTTTGTGCTTATAGTGATTACAGCAGTCTTCTTGTCTATGGATATACCAACGTTGGCTCTTATGGCATCGGCGATGTCATTTTGGGTTTTCGACAGAATGTACGGCTCGATACCGTTTCCAGAACCTCTTTTGGTCGTATCTTCTTTTTCTGTAAGTTTTGCTATGCTGCTTTTCAGCCAGCCGAGTGGAATGTTCCACCATGCCGTTTTCTGATGTTTCTTGTAGTAATCGTACAGTGTGGTGTTGATGTTACCTTCCAGGCTTTTCAACTTGACGTCAAACAGTCCTACTACGAATCCGTTGTCTTCCATCAAGTCGGGATAGAGCAGGGGAGAGATGGCATCGTTGGTCTGCATGCTTGAGATGTCAAAACCAAACGACGAAGCTATCGAACCAAGTGTACCTTCCATTCCGCTGTTGGCCACCTCGGGTGCCAGACTGAGACTGGATGTGTAGTATCGCGGCACGCATACAATCAATACACTCGACATCACAAATGCTATGGGTAAGGCCTTGAAAAACAGCTTTTTCTTTGCTAATATCTTTTTTAGTATGATTCGTATGTCGATTACTTCCGACATATTGTCGTTCACATTATTGTTTGTCATAACGTATGTCTTTTTGGGGAATGGGATTACTTAACCAGATTGGCTATCGTTATCAGCATCGTCGCTATAGATGCCGTGCTTGAGCCGATGGTCACGATTTCGGCTGTGCTCATCTTCTTCTGCTGCATCTTGCTCGGCACTATGATCTCGCATCCGGGCATAGGTTTGGTTCTGTAGCCCACACGTGCTTTCTGTCCGTTCATGTACACTATGAATGTGCGGCTTTTCTTTGCACGGTTACCCCAGCCTCCGGCCTGGTCTATATAGTATCCCACACCCTTACCCTCGCGGTAGGCAACCGTAGATGGCGACATGACGTCGCCGCTGACCTTGACCGTGCTCGAATACTCCGGCACAAGAATGCGGTCGCCCTCACGCAATATTACGTCGTAGTTGCTGCCAGGGTTTTCAATTGCTTTTTCCAAGTCTATGGCTACGTAGTAAGTGTTTCCGAAGTCGAGTTTCTTTGTGTCCAGCGTGTCTTTTTCGCCGCTTTGTGTCAGCAGCATCTTTCTCACGTCTTCCATTTTCAGACGTTCGTCTTGTGTTATTGTACGTTCCAGACGGGCTCCTTTCACGTATGCCGTGTTGGTGACGCCTCCGGCCTGCTTTATCATCTCGCTCAGTCGCGTGCTCTTCTGGGGCAGTGTGTATGTTCCGCTGTAAAGAACTTCACCTTCTATCTTTATGTTCTGTAGTTGGGAATATCCGGGCGATTTTCTTACATAGATTTCGTCATACGGCTGTAGTACGAATCCCGGTTCACCGTCGATAATGAATCCGTCCTTTATGGCAAACGAGTATGTGCGGGCAATTGTGTCGGAAGTGGTCACGGCATGATTGTCGTTCATTCGTCTCGACACGTCCACCTTCATCATAGATGCCACGTCGTTAAGTCCTCCGGCCTGCAATATCAGGTCTTCAACGGTCTCGTTGTCCGCATATTGATATACTCCGGGGTACATCACTTCTCCATATATCGTCAGTGTCTTTTCCTCCTGCAGGTCTTTCTTGCTCGGTATGTAGAGCACGTCCTCGTTGCGCAGCGGGATGTCGGCCACACGACCTTCCATTATACCGGCGACGTCCACCGACATAACCTCGAGTGTGCGGTCGGGTTTCATGCGGTGCATGACACCGTGGGCCGTAAATGCGTCCTCGGTCACGCCCTCGGCATTTTCTATAAGTGCACGCACTGTCGATATGTCACCGCCCACCTGATACATTCCCGGACGGAACACAGCTCCCTTTATTTCGACCATGTTCGAATAGCGTGGCAATATGGAATCGATGCTGAGCGAATCCTCATCTTCCAGACGGAACGAGTTCATGTCGAATTCGCCGACATTGTATACAGAATATTGCGTGCCTGCCTTACGTACCAGACGGATGGACTTTCTGTAGGCATCCCCGGCAAATCCTCCGGCGTACTTGAGCAGCGTGCCTACGCTCTCGCTCTTTTTCATTTCATAGAACATCGGACGTTTTACTTTGCCCGTGATGTTTACAATGCAGTCGTACGGTCCCACAATGATCACGTCGTTGTCCGTGAGGCGTACGTTTCCTGCGAGTTTTCCGTTAAGTATATAGTCGTAGATGTCGACAGTGGAAATCAGTCTGTTGTTGCGGTACACCTTGATGTTACGCATTGTACCTATGTCGTTGATGCCTCCTGCCATGTACAGGGCATGAAACACTGAGGCAAAGGCGGACAGGGTGTACGTGCCGGGCACGTTGACTTCGCCCATCACATTGACGGATATCGTTTTTGTCTGCCCTACGGTAAGTCTCATCTGCGAATTCTGATAGCGTGCGCCCAACTGTCTGCGCAGTGCCTTGTTGGCTTCGTCTACAGTCATTCCGCCTATGGTCACAGGTCCGAATCCGTCTATGTTTATTGTGCCGTCGGGAGATACTGTGCTCTCGAAAGTTCCGGTCGACGCTCCCCATATATCAATAAACACTGCATCGCCGGCTCCCAGACGATAGTCTTTCGGTGTGGCGATGTTCATGTTTGGCTCGAAACTTAAGTCTTTGTTATTGAAAATGTCGCGTCCGAAGATCTTACGTCTGTTCTTTTCCTGATTCATCATTTCCTCAAGATACATGCGGTCGTATATTTCCGTCGAGTCGGGCATGAACGTGCTCAGTTCTCGCTGCATCTGCATGAAATCGGGATTGGTATTGTCATAAGTACGTTTGGACTGAGATGTAATCCTGCCGTCCTTTTTACGATATTTAGATATGTCGGCATTGTCTTTCTCCTTGCCGTTGTTTTCTCTTGTGCGCACCTTGCTGTTAGGCGATGTCGTCAGATTTTTTGCACCGAGTGCACTTCCGTTGTTTTCTTTTTCATATTTGTTTTTTATGCGCTTTATCTGATCTATAGTGACACCCTTTTGCATGAGTTTAGTCACAATCTGCGACTGGGAAGTGCCTTTGCCGTGTTCTTGAATAACAAATTCCATCACGGCTTCATCACTCATCGACGATTGGGCAAAAGACGCAACTGCCATCATGGACAGCATGACAATCGAAACTAAATATTTTTTCATACTTTATTATGTCTGGTAAGTATCTTCGTTTTTTTATTTTTGATTAATACTTATTTAAACTTCATTTTCACGAATTTATTGCAAAAAAATAATGCAAATCAAGAGCATAATCACCAAATTTGTTTGGATGTTATGCCGAGATGCAGCTTATTTTCTGCAAAAATAATGCAAATCGAGAGCAGAATCACCAAACTTGTTTGGGTGTTATGCCGAGATGCTGCTTATTTTCTGCAAAGATACACAATTTATTAAAATAAAAACGGCTAATTCGGATAAAATGACTATCTTTGCAAAGTTTTTCAGCGGAAAACGACGGTATGCCGTTTCACAATACCTGGGGTTGACTGGATTTGACAGCGGGCAGAAATGGTACGTAAGCATGCGGAGTGACGACTGTTGACTCCATAATAACATCGGTCAAAAATTTATCTGGCGAAAACAATTATGCTCTCGCTGCCTAATCGAAGTATAGTAGATTATCGGCTTTATCCAGCTACAAGGTAGCAGGACGAGACATCGCTCAAAGGCTGTTGTTCCGAAGCTCTTTGGCCAAGCGGTGCAGTTAAATCGGAAATAGTCATGCCGCGCCCCGGCGGTGTGATGAAATTTTAGGGGATAAGGCTGCGATTGGTGGTCCGGATCTTGTCGCAGCACGAAAACCGAAGGCTGGAATAAGCATGTAGAAAGCGTATGGTTTCCCTGTTTGGACGAGGGTTCGACTCCCTCCAGCTCCACTTGGCGGGTCGGATAGATTCCGGCCAACAGAAGCCAAAGCAAGACTAAAGAGGAGGGTGTATCAAATTGAAGCGATTTGATACCCCCTCTTTTTATAAGGACTTGAGGGTTCAATAATTTTATGCCCTCTCTTTTTGTTTAGATTCCCCAAATATTCGACTCTCGGTGGTCCCTCTTCCGATTATACGTAAAAAACGCCGGAATCAGTGGTATTTCCCCCATTCTTAGCCGCTTTTGCTATTTTGGAGCACATTTTCTTGAGGTTAAAGGCAATGGCAAAGAAGGCAAAGTCCATTTTGACTTTGTCCAGTCCGAAGTGACGGAAGCGTTTATATCCCATGTCGTATTTCATCTGTCCGAAAACGGCCTCCGGTTCGATACATCTTCGTCCCCGGTGTTCTATACCTTCTTCCGATGTCAGCCGTTCCCGGGCCTTTCGTCGGTACTCCGCCAGAGGATGGTTGACTTCGATTATCCTGTCACCTTTTGCCTTGAAGTAGCTGCCCCTCAGAGGGCATCCCTCACATCGTCGAGCTTTGTAACGGGAGGATTTGGAAATATATCCGCTTTTGGTTTTTGTACGGGTTGTCCCTATACGTTCCATATGCTGCCCCATCGGGCATACGTAATAGTCTCCGTCGGTATTATAATAAAGAGCCTGCGCACTGAATGAATCCGGCACATAATGCATCCGCTGCTCGCGATGGAACCTGTTGTATTTGACATAGGCATCGATTCCGGCCTCTTCCATAAAGCGGTAATTTTCCTCGGAGCCGTAACCGGCATCGGCAACGCCTGTCTGCGGATGTTTGCTGTAACGGTCGAAAAACGAGTTGAAGAAGGGTATCATGGTAAGGGGATCGCTGGGAGTCTGAAACAGTCCGAAGTCAAGGATGAACTGATTCTCCGTTCCAATCTGCAGATTATATCCCGGCTTTGTCTGGCCGTTGTTCATGGCATCCTCTTTCATCCGCATGAACGTGGCGTCACAGTCGGTCTTGGAATATGAGTTCTGATTGCCCAAAATGCGCAGTTTCTCGTCATATTCGTTGAGTTTATCGGCTTGTTCCTTAAGTTGTTTTATCTGTCTCTTTCGCTCCTTGCGCCGCTCTTTCTGCTCTTTTGTCCCGGGTTTGGGTTCGTTATCAAGACTGCGGTTAAGTTCTTCCGTGATATTCTTCAGATCTTCCGGGGTGAAACTTTGACCGTTTTCTTGTTCGGCGTTTTCCTGCGCAATGGACTCGTCTATCTGTTAGAGAAGAACTTTTATTTTTTCGATAAGTTTTGCCCGGAGCTTTTCTGTTGACTTACGCCATACAAAAGTGTACTTGTTGGCTTTGGACTCAATCTTGGTTCCATCGATGTATTCAACGTCAAGTGTGATGAAGCCTTTTTCTGCAAGGACAATGACCAGCCGGGTAAAGACCAGGTTGATCTCATCCTTGACGCGGTTTCGGAAACGGTTGATGGTATTGAAATCCGGCTGCTCGTAGCCGGCCAGCCATATGAAATGGATGTCACGCTTCAGGGCCGTCTCTATCTTTCGACATGAGTAGATGTTGTTCATATAGCCTAGATGACTGCCTTGAGCATCATCTTGGGATGATACGGACTGCGGCCGCGTTCCTTGTATAGTTTCTTGAAATTTTCAAGTTTGAGATTGTCTATGACCGCATCTACAACAAGGACAGGATCGTTTTCCGCAATATCTTTGTTAAGACGCTGAGGAAAAAGTATCATTTGTTTGGGATTGTAATCCCGAAAGTGTATCTTTGTAGACATTTAATTTATATATATCACAAAGATACAGCATCCTTGCTATATGACAAAGCCCCGGCTTGGGAAAGTCGAGGCTTTGTTTTATGTTTTTCTGCAGGTTATAAAAAGAAGGTGCATCTGAATTTTGATACACCTCCTTATGTCACAACAGTCTACTGTTAAATCATTTAATTAAGACATGTCTTGAAATTTACTAAACATCAATGGATTGCAAATGTTAAAAGTAATCTTTACAACTTAAAATAATTGGCAATCTCCTTTGTCATCTCGTAGATTATGACTAATTTTGCGAAATTAATTAACTTAATATTATATCCGATATGAAAACAAGAGAAAAATTTCAGCCAGTTACAGATGGCAGAAATGAAATATTTGAGGTATTTCGAAAGAAACAGGGGGATTTAGATATTATTGGCGTAGAAAGACAAGGACTTATATATTACATTATACTATTAGGAGGTTTTAACTCTCATAAAGCGTGGGTATCCATTATGATGGACGGCGAAATGAAAAGCATATTGGACGGTTTGTTGGATACATCCATTGGAACAATCGAAGTACTAGCGCAAAAGTGTCCTCTGCTTTCTCAATCGATACTTGATGGTCTTGATAAGAGATTCAATAATGGAGCGTTTATTAATGTTGCTGGAGATTGGTTCTTTAATAGAGACTTTTGGTTCAGTATGGATACAGAAGCGTGGGTCAATCTTTCAACAGAGGTTTGTTTTGAACTTATAGAAAGATGTACTCAGATGTTGAATGAATTTTCTAATTTCAAGGGATTTAGCTTTAGCGAAAAGGCGAAAATCTCAGCAAAAGACGTCTATAGAGGATATAAAAAAATTAGACCGTATATTGCTATTGCCAAAATAGCCATACCACACTAAATTGTGATATTCTCTTTAAATGCTTGAGGTCATGAACAAAGAATTAAAAGCCATCGTATGGCTGGTTGCTTTACCAGGCTTCTTGATGGAATGTATAAACTTATTATTTTAAAGCTAAAATTATGAGTTGCCCATATTGCGAGACTGAGCTTTTGGATTATGACGAAAAGACTCTTAGGCATGTTGGAGAATTTTTCCTCAAAATGACTAAACCATGGAATATTGCTAAAGGTATATTCAATGTAGGAAAAACTATTTATTATGATTTCTCTGACATTCCACAAACAGAAAAATATCTTTATTGTAAAAAATGCGATGTTTATTTTATACGTTGCTGTCATTGCAGTCATTTGAATTGTATAGGAAGCGATATTATGGTTTCTCCTAAAAAGATTACATGTGTAAATTGTAGCAAAGATTATGTGTATGCTACCCATCCTGACCCAGATGCAGATCATGGCTTTTAATTAATTGTAATCTTTTGAATACAACCATTATATAAAAGGATGTTGTTATGACACCGGCTGTAATATTCGGAAGCATAAACATGGCGACTTCTATCGCCGCTTACTTTGGTCTAATTGAGAGTGTCGGTGGTAATGTTCAGAAATTACTTCATCAAGCATTCAAAAGTGCAATTCAAAATCTGGAGTATGCCCAAACCGCATCTTCAGATATAAATAGGTTAGATTATATAAAGACAGCGAAAGAGCGATTTATCGATGCCATTTCAGTTGAAGAAAATGAAAATCTTATTTCATCCTATGTCGGGCTTGCTATGTGTCAGCATCTGATGGGAGATATTGAAAATAGAGATATAACGATTCAAAGTATAAATGATGTGAAACTAACATTATCTGAAAAAACTAAGGCAGTATCAAAAACTGCCTTCAAAATAATAGGTATAGGCAATATTTATTCGCTTTACAAAATTGTGAAGGGTGAAAATCCATACACAACTGATTATGCGAATAGATTAGCCAAATTTGAAAATTATAAACAATTGGCTTTAGCTACAAAATAAAATGCAGACAATAACAGAACAAGTAGAAGAGATACTCGACAAACGACTTGGTCGAGGTATATATGATGGACATGGTAGGCTTCAAAAGATTGAAGCGCATATCTCCACACTTGCGACTGTCAGGGAGAAGATTGAGCAACTGGATGCACTTGTATCTACTATATCAAAACAGATAGAGACTTTTTATGTGGCTGTTTGTTTTCATCGTTGCGACATTTTTTTATTTGTATATCACCATCGGTTTTCGCTTGCTTGACACCTGCAAGGCGTGAGACACACAGAGGGGATGTTCGCCCTTTGGCTTAAAAATACAAGCTGACAACGGGAGGTCTGGAGATTTTTCAGGCAAAAGGCTAAAGAATATCCCCGTCGCCACACGTTTCCCAATGTTAAGCAAGTTAAAAATCGTTGTTGATTAGACAATAACAGGAGCCACGACTACGGAACGGTGAAAACATACTGCCACATAATCGGCATGAAATCTCATCTAAAATCGCTAATTTTGCATTATGAAGCAGATTGTAAGATGTAATAAGAATGATTATCCTGCGCTTGTCGGTATATGGGAGCGTTCGGTGAGGGCGACCCATGATTTTTTTGGATGGAACTGTCATTCAAGCGATAAAAACAGCTTTGATACTTGATTATTTTCCGAATGTTGATCTATATGCGCTGACAATAGATGATTCTATCGCAGGTTTCATCGGATTGTGTGATGACAAAATTGAAATGTTGTTCATAGACGATTGCGTTCGTGGATGTGGTTATGGCTCAGTTCTGATTGGTTTCTCCAAAACAAAGGGGGTAAGCAAGGTTGATGTGAACGAGCAAAATCCATCTGCATTTGCGTTTTACCGTTCAAAGGGATTCAGAATTATAGGCAGAGATGAGACTGACGATTCCGGCAGACCATATCCAATACTTCATCTGGCGTTATAAAACACGGCACAGTAAGCCCCGTTTGGGCAAGTCTGTTGCAATCAGATGACGAAGGAAGTGACAGCAACAGTCTTGCCCTCTAAGGTAGGGTGTCCAAAACTTGTCGCTCATTCTGAAATCATAGTCAAATAAATATATTAAGTTAGTCAACAGAATCAAACTACATAATCACTCGGATATAGGATGGATGCGCCTTGAAAAGGCAACGAGCACATAGCTCGGGGCAGAGCGAAGCGGCACCCCGGGAATAATACATCGACAATCCCCGCGCCCTGCAAGGGCAAAAGCATAAAAACATATCGAATATGAAAATGTAATTGTCTGATAATTAATGCTTTTGCCCTTTCAGGGCGAATGGATGCGATCGTGTTGTTCCCGGGGTGCCGCTACGCTTTGCCCCGGGCTATGTGCTCGTTGCCTTTCCAAGGCGCATCCATCCTATATCCAGCGACAAGTTTTGGACACCCTACCTTTTAGGGCGAGTGCGTACAATCGTGTTGTTCCAGGGGTGTCGCTTCGCTCTGCCCCGGGCTATGTGCTTGCTGCCTTTTCAAGGTGCATCCATCCTATGTCCGTATGATAATTGACGCCTTGCTTAAACGGGATTCCATTCCGAATAATCATTACTTTAACATATGTTAAGCGACATCTGAACCACAATTTCCGGCCATGGTCCCGAAAACGGCTCATTTCTGTTTAAATGGGAAGCACTGATTATCAGTGTGTTATGACAATAAGGTTTTGTCAAGAAAGCAGAGAGGGTCTTTTCGCCTTGCAATAAGGCCGTTGTTGCATTGCGATAAGGGCCCCGCCAGACTGCGAAACGGCCCTAACGGGAGTGTCGGGAGGCCCTCCCGGGAAGAAAACCATGCAAAAAATGTGTGTCAAGAAAGCAGAGAAGGCCTCCCGGCTTTTCTATTTCGAGAAAAATAAAATGAGTTTTTTTCAGAATAAAACGGACATCATTTGTTTCTCTACGTTCAGAAATATAGACTAATTTTGCTCACTTAAGTTGGTCAACAAAATTAAATTATATAATCGTCCAGATATAGGATGGATGCGCCTTGAAAAGGCAGCAAGCACATAGCCCGGGGTAGAGCGCAGCGGCACCCTGGGTGTCATGTTCTATTATCCTATTCGCCCTGCAATGGCAAAAGCATTAATTATCAGATAATTACATTTTACATATCCCATATGTTTTTATGCTTTTGCCCTTGCCGGGCGCGGGGATTGTCGATGTCGATTCCCGGGGTGCCGCTGCGCTCTGCCCTGGGCTATGTGCTTGTTGCCCCGTTGGGGCGCGTTCTATTAGGGAATGTTTTGTCCGGAGGATGATATAGTTTAATTTTGTTGACTAACTTACTTAAATACAATAAATATATGGCAACAGTTAAGACTAAGTTTCGTAAGTCCTCAGTTCGGGACAGTGAGTATTATAAGCCGGGTGGATATATATCTTATGCAAGATATGTCATAGAGCGGCTTATGGCTGCGGGCAAGCCTGTGGCTGTGAAATATGCCTCGTCATTGCGCAGTTTTATTCGTTTTAACGGCGATGTGGAAGTGTCTTTCAGCCGGTTCGATGCCAATCTGATGAGCGCATACGAGACGTGGCTGCGGGAGTCGGGCAAGTCACGCAACACCACTTCCTATTATCTCCGCAATCTTCAGGCCATCTACAACCGTGCTGCAGACGACGGTCTGGTAGGTCATGGCGCCAATCCTTTCAGGCGTGTCTATACCGGCGTTGACCTTACGGTGAAGCGTGCTTTGCCTATTTCGGTGATCAGACGTATACGTGATGCCGATCTCACTCTTTATCCGCAAATAGCCTATGCAAGGGATATGTTCATGTTCTCTTTCTGCACACGCGGCATGTCGTTTGTCGACATGGCTTATCTCAGACCATGCAATCTGCAAGACGACATGCTTTCATATCGCAGAAAGAAGACAGGACGGCTGGTCGTTGTGAAATGGAACCGGGAGATGGAAGAGATAGTCAGCCGTTATGCCAGCCGCTCGACAAACTATCTTTTGCCTATAGTTACTGCCGAGGACACCCGTTTGGCACACAGGCAGTATATCACAGCCACGCAGTGCATCAACCGACGTCTGCAGCGGCTGGCCCGAATGCTTGGCATATCCACCAATCTTACAATGTATGTCGCCCGACATTCATGGGCCACTGCCGCAAAGGCATCCGATATACCGGTATCCACAATAAGCCGTTGCATGGGGCATGAGTCAGAAAAAACTACCTATATATATCTTTCCACCATCGATACGTCAGATGTGGACAGGGCCACGGATGTGGTGATACGCTCTTTGTATGAAAAGAAAAATAACGGGTAATTCTGTAATGCAAATCTGTGTAACTCTTAAATAGAGTAGATATGAATCATAAACAATCTGATTATCAGCATATTAGAGTTTGATGGATCTAAAATTTTTCTGTATTTCCGGATTAAGTCAAATGTTTTGTAGAATTGTATAATTAGAAAAGATTGCGACAAAACCAAAAATAAGAACTTGCAATTGGTTTATTTTCAGTTTTTTGTTTATCTTTGCAAAACATTAAAGTGATAGTGAATACAATTCATATCTACTCTATTTAAGAGTTACACATATAAGGGTGTATGATATGTTAAATATATTCTGATAATGATGTCGCAGAATGATGAATGTTTTGGTATGGTCTTTCCGTTATATATGGGAACCGTTGCAGAACATAAAAGTATTGACGATTAGTGGAAGATAATCTATTGATTTTCAGTACTGTGAGTAATATCACAATCAAAAGACCTGAGAGGCTGTCCGCTTTTCGAGGGAGGTAGAGGAATGTATTTATGTGGTATATCGTCAAGACCGATTTCTATAAAGAGCAAGGGGCTATAGACGACTTGCTCAGACTTGATGGGATAGGGGAGATTTATTTTCCCGTCGTGCGTCAGGAATTGAAAGAAATCGGCATGGAAGACAGCAAACCCATCCGTTTCAGACCGGCCATCAACGGTATCTTGTTTGTATATGCCTGCGACCGGAACAAGCTCAAGGCCCATCTTACAACGAGAGGTTATTTCCTTAAACCTGACGAAACCGATCGCACCATTGCCGGCAGACACCGGCAGGTATATGGCAATGCCCATCTCTTCACGTATTCCACAGAGCCGCAAAGTCTTGACTCGATTCTTGAAAAGTCAAGTATTCCGGATGAAGACATATATCGTTACAAAGTCTGTATAGAGCAGCGTGCCGCCAATGTCGAAGACGTCAGGATTGTCGGTGAGTCGTACAATCATCTTGTCTCCGAGAATGATACAGTCATGATTGTCGACGGACCGTTTGCCGGCTTCACCGGTGTCATCAGGCAGCTGAAGTCGCACGGTGTGAAAGACCGCCATCTTTTCTTTCGTTTGGGCAACATGTGTGTAAGCCTTTCCGGCATACGGCGTTTCAGTTATATTGTCGTCAGAGAATCGGGGAAAGGAAAAAAGGCGCAGATACCCAATACCTGGAGATATATCGATTTTCTTACAGGCAGGCTCCAAGCAGCCGGTTTTGTCGATACGGCACCTGCTGTTTTACGGAACATTCTCTACCATTACAATAAGGTATCTTCGATAGACGAATGTCAGACTCTCCTTCTGCAAGTGGCTAAGGCTCGGAAGAGCGTTTCCGTAAAGCCAAATGAGCATAGCGGAACATGTATCAAATCTGCCATGGCGGGAAAACGGGTGATGGAATCTGATGAAGCTGACAGTATGGAGATTGCAAGGCAGGCCGTGTATATCGAGCAGATGAGTGATGCGGAGAGAGGGGCATTGGAGTCGCTCAAGCGGTTTTTCAACAGTGCGGACAACAGTGTGGCGCGGGCACTGGAAGATCTTGTTCCCGACATGCCGCTCCGTCCGTTTCTCACTCCCACTTCCGGCGTGCACGTACCCGAAGGCGGAAACTTTGTATTGCTCCAGCACAGTGATTTTACCGAACTGATATTGCGTGTGAATCTTAAGCATGTTTTCGTCAAGCCAAATGGGCATGGTGAAACCTGTCTCAACTCTGCCATGACAGGAAAACGTGGGATGAAATCCAAAACCGGACGTCCCGAATCATCGGACCGTAACTGTGTTTATTATGCCCACATATCCCTTAAACCGGATACCGACGGTTCCGGCATCGAGGCAATGGTAAATTGGGGAGGCTTTATCCACCGTTATGTGGGACTGACGGAAGAGGAGCGTGCAGGGTTTCTTGAAGACTTGGCCGATAAAGGTTATAACGAGACAGTCCGTCTGCTTACTCATGGCAACATCACCCATATCTCGCCCTGTCTTTGCGGCTTTGCCACTGCCGTCCATGGGTTTACGCTTGACGATGTCGTTGCACGATACGACAAATTGCCTGCTTCCGGATACCGCCTGCCAGTGTCATTGCTTCGCAGCCTTTATCCCGTGTGCCGCCTCGTCCGTGACTGCATCCCTGCCGCAATAGAGCTGTGGCAACGCCAGCGCTTCCTTGAATGGCGCCATCTTGTACAGCGCTTTGTGTTTTTGCATAATGTGGAGGGGGGAAGATGATTGTTTTTTTATATTTATATATAAGATGCTTACATTATTATGTCTCAAATAACGGATAATAAGCGTATAGTTCGTAATACTATTATGCTTTATTTACGCATGATAGTACTAATGTTTATTGGGCTTTTTACTTCAAGAGTAGTTTTACAGGCGCTTGGAGTTGAAAACTATGGAATAAATAATGTTATAGCAGGTTTCCTTTCAATGTTTGGCATTATAACCAGTTCGATGAGTAATGCAATTAGTAGATTTATAACTGTAGAATTAGGAAAAGGTGATATTATAAGGCTAAAACAGGTATTTTCAACATCTATTTCTGTGCAGCTTTTTATGAGTTTGCTTATTGTTGTACTTATTGAGAGTTTTGGAATGTGGTTTGTGAATACAAAAATGCAGATACCACAAGGAAGAGAATTTGCCACCCATTGGTGTCTTCATTGTGCAACTCTTACAACATTTATTTCTTTAATGAGCGTACCATTCAATTCTGCTATTATTGCTCATGAGAAAATGTCAGCGTTTGCTTATATGACTATTTTTGACGCTATATTAAAACTTGTAATATGCTATGTTCTTTACATATCTCCAATAGATAAGCTTGTCACTTATGCCATTGCGGGTGTTTGTGTATCTGTTATGACAACATTGATTTATTGGGTGTATTGTTTTAAAAAGTTTGAAGAAACGTCTTTTAAATTTCGTTTTAATAAGAGTCTGTTTAAGGAAATGTGGGGGTTTGCAGGTTGGAATTTGTTTGCACAGGCTTCATGGATATTAAATACCCAAGGTATAAATATGCTTATGAACCTTTTCTTTGGTGTAGTAGTCAATGCGGCGAGAGGTGTTGCAGTTCAAGTAAATGGGATTATTCAGAATTTTGTGAATAATTTTATGATTGCGCTAAACCCACAAATAACCAAGTCTTATGCAGTTGGAGATAAAGAGACAGCATTTAAACTTGCATGTAGAGGATGCCGTTTCTCTTTTTACATTATGTTTGTACTTGCTTTACCTGTTATGATAGAGTCTCATCAGATTTTACGATTGTGGTTAGGTACACCTCCGGAGCAAGCGGATGTCTTTATGGTGTGGACAATATTGTCGACATTTTCTACTCTTTTAGGAAATACGCTTGTAACTTTGCAAATGGCACATGGAAATATTATGCATTATCAGTTTTGGATTACCGTCTTTGGATGTGTACCGTTTCCGTTGACATGGATAGCCTTTAAGTTAGGTGCTCCTGCTGTTTTTTCATATTATATATTTGTTATTGTTTATTGGGGCCTTATATATGTACGTTATCATTTGGTACATTCCATGACGGGGATACCTGCGGCTATGTATCTTGGTGGAGTTGTGTTGAAGACACATGTTGTAGGTTTGTTTTCTGCTGTAGTTCCGATTATTATATTTTGGGGGATGTCAGAAAGCATTATTCGTTTGGGCATTGTTGTACTTGCAAGTTTAATTTCATCTGTTAGTGTTATTTATTTAGTTGGTTTGGACAATGACGAACGCAGGTTTTTAAAAGATAGAATATTTTCTAAAATATAATAATGAATAAAAAGTAAAATGAATATAAAATCAAAGATTAAACATATTATATCATTTATAATTCATGGTGAGACAAAGCCTATTTATGCCCATATCCATTATCTTGCTCCCAACAACCAGTTGAAAGGAAAGAAAATAGTAATCACTGGTGGCGGTCGTGGCTTGGGTTTTGCCATGGCAAAGAAATTTATAGCCGAAGGGGCTGAAGTGTTGATAGTAGGAAGAAACGAACAGACCTTGCGGAAAAGTGCATCAGAGTTAGGATGCCAATATATTACCTTGGATGTGCAGGACACGGAGGCATTTAAATCCTTTATGGAAAAAGCAGATAGAATGTTGAACGGAGTGAATTGTCTTGTCAACAACGCGGGAATATCGCTTCACGAAGATGGATTCCTTTCCGTTTCTTCCAAACAGTTTGATGCCCAAATAGACACCAATCTGAAAGGAGCTTTTTTCCTGACCCAAGCATTCATTGAGAAATGTCGTGACAAGAAAGTGGAGGAAACAAAGAAAATACTCTTCACTTCTTCCGAGACAAGCATGACAGTCGATGAACGTCCTTATGGTTTGACAAAGGCCGCTTTGAACAGTCTGGTTCAAGGTTTGGCTTATCGTTATGTCAAAGAAGGGTATCGCATCAATGCCGTAGCTCCGGGAGTGACAGTATCTGATATGGTCGGTGGTGATGCAGATGGTGATTTGCGGTATGGCAATATCACTCACCGTTATTATCTTCCGGAGGAGGTTGCTGAAGTGGCCTGCTTCTTGCTGTCTGATGCATCCAACTGTCTGAATGGTCAGATATTGGTATGCAACGAAGGAAAAACAATCAATGCACGTTGGAAATAAATGGCTGGTAATAGAGATTACAGTCTTGATGCACTGAAGATGATTCTTATCATCTTGGTTATATACGCCCATATTCCTTTATTGAATGGACTGATACCGATCGGTGCAAATGTGGAATGTGATGCGCTGACGTGGCATAGTGTTAAGGGTATATATGCCTTTCATATGCCATTGTTTGTGTTTTTGAGTGGATATTTGACTAAAAGGAAACTTTTGGCTGTACAGTTCGGAAAATCGCAAAAGTTGATAAAACTATTTGTTGTATTTCATATTGTAGATTTAGTTTTGAAATGGATTGTGGCCGGTGTCCGTCATTCACTGCATGGCATCGTGTGTCCCAGTTTTGCATTGTGGTATTTGTTGTGTCTTTTTTATTGGAGAATACTGATATCCGCATTACCGGAAAATATAAACAAGAAGTATGCCGTTTCATATTCTGTTCTGTTGAGTTTGTTGGTCGGATTCATTCCTATACAAGGTGAATTTGGTTTTCAAAGATTTTTTAGCTTTATGCCGTATTTCTTTTTAGGGCATTATTATGGAAGAAGTGTATTGAAAACTGTTGATAATAAGGTAGTTCTCCCCCCCCCCCGTACATATTTGTTATCGGGTCTTATTGTGATAGTCTTGTTTGTGGCAATACTAATCTCGTCATTTAATCCAAGATGGCTTGTTGTTATAATCTCCCCTTATCCAGACTTCAAAGGTCTGTTTTTTCGATTGATGTTTTTGTGCGGTTCTTCAATTCTATGTTATCTGATATTAATCGTATGCAAATTCAAAAGAGATTGGAGTAGGAATATACTTGCAAAGGTTGGAAGCGAGACTTTGTTTTTTATTTATTACATCCCTATGTACTTTATGTTATTGTTGCCATTTGGTCTCAGATGAATGATCATATTAATATGTTGTCTGCAATATGCATAACATCAGTCACTGTTTTTATACTTATGTTGCTAAGAAAGATAAAACCTATATATAAGTTTTTAAGATAATGGAATCAAAATTCAAATATACAACCGAGCGTAATGTTCAAATAGTCATAGCTTTATTGAAGGCTCATGGTATTCATCGCGTGATAGCATCGCCGGGTACGACTAATATGACCTTTGTGGTTAGTATTGAGAATGATCCGTGGTTTAAGATATGGTCATCGGTTGATGAACGCAGTGCTGCTTATCTTGCCTGCGGCATGGCGGCCGAGACAGGCGAACCTGTTGTGATAAGTTGTACTGGAGCAACTGCTTCACGTAATTATATGCCGGGGTTGACCGAAGCTTATTATCGCAAACTACCGATACTTGCCATAACCTCAACCCGTGGGAATCATAAGGTAGGGCATTTGGTAGACCAGCAGATAGACCGTCGCAATCTTCCAAACGATATTGCAATGGAGAGTGTTACCATTCCGATGGTAAAGGACAAGGAGGATGAACGCTATTGTGAAATAGAGGCAAATAAAGCAATGCTTGCCCTAACGATGAACGGTGGAGGTCCGGCGCATATAAATATGTATACAAAATACAGTCATGACTTCAGCATAACAGAAATACCTAATGTAAATGCAATTTATCGTCATACAGTCTTTGACAAGGAATGGCCTGCAATGCCACAGGACGGGAAAATAATTGTACGTATAGGTTCTCATGCTGATTTCACAGAATCTTTGACTAAAGCTGTGGACCGTTTTTGTGCCACTCATGATGCAGTAGTATGCTGCGACCATACAAGCGGTTATAGGGGAAAGTATGAAGTTCACGCACAGCTGGTTTGTGGACAAAAACAATGGTCTTCAGAATTGACTAAAGCGAATTTATGTGTTCATATAGGTGAGGTATCTGGTGACCAATTCTGTATTCGTGCTAAGCATACTTGGCGAGTCAGTCTTGATGGTGCTTTGCGTGATACTTTTGGTACGCTTAGAAGGGTATTTATGATGCCGGAAGAGGAATTCTTTAATCATTATTCAGATAAAGATAATGTTCATACAGAATATTTGGATAGTTTGAACTCCGAAATACAGGCACTGAAAGAAAAGTTGCCGGAGTTGCCATTTAGCAATATATGGATGGCCCAACACATGGTAGATAAATTGCCTTCCGGCTGTGAGTTGCATCTCGGTATTTATCACAGCTTGCGCTCGTGGAACTTCTTCAAACTGCCGGTTGGTATACAAGCAAAGTGCAACGTTGGTGGTTTTGGTATAGACGGTGGCGTGTCGACAATGATGGGAGCGTCGTTTGCCCATCCGGAAAAACTCTTCATAGGTGTATTGGGCGATTTGGCATTCTTCTACGATATGAATGTAGTAGGTAACCGCCATGTTGGTAATAATGTCCGCATCATGCTGATTAACAATGGTAAGGGAAATGAATTCCGTAATTACAACCATCCTTGCTATTTTCTCGGTGATGAAGCAGATAAATACATTGCTGCAGCCGGACATTATGGAAACAAGTCAGATAGATTAGTTAGGGATTATGCTACAGATTTGGGATATGAATATTTTTCAGCACGTAACAAGGTGGAGTTCAATGATGTAATTGATAGATTTCTAACTACCACAAAAATAGATAAGCCAATTCTTTTTGAAGTGTTTACAGAAACAGACGATGAAAGCTGTGCTTTGGAAATGGTTTTAAATACAGTAATAGATAAAAAAGATGTTTTTAAGCATACAGTAAAAAAGGCGATTAAATCTTTTATGGGTGATTCTGCCATTAAATGTATTAAGGGCATTGTTGGAAAATGAAAATATAAAATACAGTTGTTGAAAATATTGTTATGGTTAACAGCAAAATTATTCGGATAGGGTAATGAGAATCGGAATATTGACTCTTCCTCTCCATACTAATTATGGAGGAATATTACAGGCATACGCGTTGCAGACAGTTCTTGAGAGGATGGGGCATGAGGTGGTGATATTTGACCGTCCTTATCAATATAAAATATCTTTCCTTAAAGCATTGTTTGCATATCCCAAGAGAGCGGTATGTAAATATCTGCTTGGAAAGAAAGATGCTGTTGTTCGGTTTGAAGAACTTGCCACTTATATAAATAGCGTGAAAAGGAAATATACACAACCTTTTATCAATAAGTATATACATCGTTTTGAGTTGACAGACTTTTATGGATTGCGTAAAAAAGATTTTGATGCTATTGTAGTAGGCTCCGACCAGATTTGGAGACCTAAATACAATCCACTGATAGAGACAGCCTTTCTCGATTTTGCCAAGACATGGAGTATCAGGCGTATCGCATACGCTCCTTCTTTTGGTGTTGACAAATGGGAATACAACGATGTGCAGACCGAAAAATGTAAGAGTCTATTGAATATGTTTGATGCAGTATCTGTCAGGGAGCAGTCTGGAGTGGAGCTTTGTCTGAAACATTTAAACCATGATGCTGAATGGGTATTAGATCCTACGATGCTCTTGAATAGAGATGATTATATCAAACTGTTTGAAGAATTAGGAATTCCACAAAGCGACGGAACATTGCTTGATTATATTCTTGACAGAGATGATAACAAAGTGGCATTAATACAGCAGATAGCTGTAAAAACTAACAATAAGCCTTTTCGGTTAAACTCTCGTGTGGAAGATTATTCAGCTCCATTAGAAGAGCGAGTGCAGCCACCTGTTGAGAGATGGCTTAGAGGATTCTATGATGCCAAGTTTGTTGTAACGGACTCTTTTCATGCCTGTGTTTTCTCAATACTTTTCAGAAAGCCATTTGTTGTAGTGGCAAACAAAGAGCGTGGCATTTCAAGAATAGAAAGTTTGTTAGATTATTTTGGTCTGATGAATCGCATTGTAAATAATGCTTCCGAGGCATTGAATTTGTCTGATATAGATTATGATGCAGTATATGAAAAACTTGAAAACACGAGGGTGGAATCAATGGTATTTTTGAAAAATGCTCTCTAAAATATATTGTCCGATATACAATGAATAAGCCAAAGATAACTATCATTGTGCCAGTGTACAATGCCGAGCAATACTTACAACGATGTGTCGACAGTATCCTTGTCCAAACCTTTACCGATTTTGAGTTGCTTCTTATAGACGATGGCAGCAAGGATAAGTCGGGAGAGATGTGTGATGAGTATGCTGAGAAAGATGAAAGAGTGAGAGTGTTTCATAATGAAAATCATGGGGTCGCTTATACACGGCAATTTGGAATAAAGCATGTTTCTACAGAATATTTTGCTTTTGTTGATTCGGATGATTTCATTGATAAGCATTACTTGGCTTTGCTTTTAAGAGAAATAACTTCTGCACAGTCTGATATGGCTGTATGTGCTTATTATGAGATGGGGCAGAATGGAAGCATGATCTGTTGTGATACACCATATGATAAGATTTCTTTTATAAAGGCATTATTGTTGGCTAAGGAGTGGGGGGTGTTATGGAATAAACTTTTCAAGAAAAAAATAGTAGATGACAATTCTATTTCGTTTATTGAACATTTGCATATTTGGGAAGATTTGGCATTCGTAATAGAGTATTTGTTGGCATGTTCAGTCATTTCCTTTGTGAAAGAGCCACTTTATAGCTATGATAGGACTATTGTGGGATCACTTACAAAAAAGGATTCTATTTCTTATTATAAAGAGATAATAGATGCAGTTAATAAGATAGAGTACGTCATATCGAAATATGGATATTCAGATTTGTTTTGTAAAGAATTAAACAATTTAAAGATTTTAGTTAAGGATGGTTGTATCAAAAGAAAAATTACGAAAGAGAAGTATCATTTGTGGTATAGTACTTTTCCTGAATTGGGAAATGAATATTTTGAGAATTCGACAGAGAAAACCGGTGCTTATTTGTTAAAATATAAAATGATTGGTATTTTAAGACTATATCAAATTATAAGAAACATATATCGAAAATTTTTATAAGATGAAATATATAGATTTTTTATATTCGCTGTTGTTTTGTCTTCGATATTTACCGATAAAACAAGCTATAAAAGTACCCATATTGATATCTTTCAGGGTAAAGACGAATTTGTATAGAGGGGCGATTATTATTGACGCGCCTTCTGTTTATAGGTATATGATAACTTTTGGATATAAGGAATATTCATTGCTTCCATCTTCTGAGTCATTGCTTGCAATAGAGCGTGAAGGAAAACTGCAGATTAAAGGAAATGCGGTATTTGCGCAAGGACATAGAATTTTAATTTAGGCAAATTCTAAATTAATAGTCGGAAATAATTTTTATTGTAATAGAAATTGTCTTTTTAGATGTTCTGATAATATCGTTATGGGTGATGATGTATTAATCGGTTGGAATGTTTCTTTCAATACGACTGATGGTCATCATTTGATGGAAAATGGCGGTGAACATGTTAATCACGGTCCAATAAAAATAGGGAATCATGTTTGGATTGCTTCTGATTCCAAATTCCAGAAAAACAGCGAGATTGCTAATTCTTCTGTTGTTGCTCAGTCTTCTCTTGTTACAAAAAAATTCAAGTTGTCAAATACACTAATTGGGGGGGACCTGCGAAGGTGCTTAGAACAAACATTTCATGGAAATTTTAGTTTAAAACAATGAAATATATACGTATACTATGTTTGGATATTCGGCAAAATCTGAAATTCTATTTACTAGGCTTTTCTTTAGTTGCAAGTACAATTGTTTTTATATCTAATGGATTATTTATATACCTTTTAGGTATTGTGTATCTATTTTTCAATGCTTATAGACAAAAGAAAAGCTCATGTAGTATGGCAAGTTATTATATTTTATTCTTGGCTGCCTGCTATATCTCTGTTGTGGTATCTAGTGCTTGGAACTATAGAATATTGGTATTTACTTTAATCATTTTATCATGTACTTCTTTTTGGAATTCTAATTCTTTATTTAGATTTCGGGAAAAGTATTTATATTATTGTTTGAATGTCTTTCCTATACTTTCGATAGGCTGCTTGCTCTGCTATTATGCAGGCATTAATATGTTTGTTGTTGAAGAAGGAGATGTGTCGTGGGATTTTTCTGCTTTTTTCCCTCATCCTATGTGGATGGGAGCTGCTGTTGGATTGGGAAATGTTGTTTTAACGTGGCAAGTACTTAATGCAAGCAACAAAGTTCAAAAACTGTTGCTTGGTGTTGCGCTATTGGGTTCTATTATGATTACAGTAGTGTCTGGATCAAGAACTGCTCTGTTCGCATCCTTAATAGCAATTGTAATACTTCTGTTCACATACTTTACAAGTTTTTGGAAATTTCTCAAAATCGTACTTATTATTATTGTGCTAGTTTCTGCAACATTGCCATTTTATATGTCAAAGTCAGGAAGAATGATGGCAAAGTTTGAGGCTGGTAAAGATTCAAAATATGGTTCGCGTACAGAACGATGGGAAACTCAATATGCAAAGTTTAAAGATAACCCAATATTTGGTAATGGTTTTGCCGTCAATTACTATAATGGTTATAGGGTCATCGGCAGAAGTGAAACAGGTTCTGGGTGGTTGTCTATATTATTCCAGACAGGTCTTTTGGGAGCAGCTGGTATGTGCATAATATTAATTCCATTAATCAAAAGAAAGAAATATCTTAAGCATAGTGATAAGTTTAAACTCATATATTGCACTTTTGCTTTCTTGTCTTTTCACTCTATGACAGAAGGGTATATATTGACTGCAGGATATTATCTCTGTATATTGTTTTGGACAGAAGTCGGATATATATTGACATTCCCAAAGTTCAACATTACATCTATAAAATATGAAAATAATTGAATTTCTAAAAAGGAAAACTTTTAAATATTGGATTGACATATATCTTTATAACAATGACATTGTCTTTCCTATAGTCCGTAACGGTAATGGATGGCGTCCTTATGCTCTTCTTCTGCTGATATTGCCATATTTGTTAATTAAATATTTCTTCATTAAAGTATATGAAAATATATATGGATTTGGTAAAACATATCGAATCATGGAAGAAGAGAAAAAGAAGAACTTTATGTATGAACTTGCGGTTGTTACCTGTAGCAAAGACGAATCTCTTTATTTGTTGGAATGGATTGAATTTTATCGTTTAATGGGAGTTGACCATATTTATTTTTATGATAATGGAAGCACAGATGATACAAAGGCATTATTAAAACCTTATGTTGATATGGACTATGTGACATATACTTACATTGATGGTCGTGGCAAACAGCTTGAAGCCTATAATGATGCACTTGTCTTAGGCAAAGAGAAATGTAGGTGGATGGCGTTTATAGATATGGATGAGTATATTGTTCCTATAGATTCTAACAGAAAAATATTAGATGTCATAAATGATATAATTGGGGGGGCAGATGCAGGTGCAGCTGGTATTGCCGTCAACTGGGCTACCTATGGAACTTCTGGACATGCGAAAAGGCCTAAAGGTCTTATTACCCATAATTATACGAAACGCGCAAGCGACACTCATTTTATAAACAAGCACATCAAGACCATTTGCAATCCAAGAATGGTACAATTTTACATATCTCCTCATTATCCTTTTTATAAAAGAGGAGCTTTTTCTGTATTTGAATTCTCTGGGCATAAGCAAATGGGGTGGGCAACAAGCGAATGCCATTATAAAAAATTGCGTATAAATCATTATATGACAAAATCTGCCGAAGATTATATGGCAAAATGTAGAAGAGGCTTAGGCGACAGAGAAGAAAATTATCTTTTCGATTCATTGAAAAAGGCTGATTATAATGATGTGGAAGATACCATAGCCTGGCGTTACTCAGACGAGTTGTTGAAGCGTATGAATGCATACCTTAAAGTCACAAAATAAATATGTTAGAAGTTAGCGGACAATATTATGGAATGTAGGAAATTTGCTTCAAATTCTATTCGGGGGGGGGGGAAGACAGAGTTGTACTGTATGACATCATCAAAGGTATTGGTATCATGTTAATGGTGTTAGGTCATACCTGTGGACAACCACTTTACAATTGGATTTATAGCTTCCATATGCCTTTATTCTTTATTGTATCAGGACTGTTTTTCTCACCTAACAAATATCAGTTTAAGGCATTTGTCAGAAAGCGGTTTAAGCAGTTAGTAATACCATTGTTTATTTTTACGACTTTTATCATAGGAATAGCTTCCATATTTATTCCAGAACAAAATATCGTTGGCAATTTAGGAAGGGGGATTCTTCCTGGTGCCTTATGGTTCTTGTTCGTATTGTTTGTGGTTCAAGTTTTTTACTGCTTGTTTATTAAATGTCTTAAGGGAAATATATGGGCTTTGCTATTCATTGTATTTATTTCTGTTTTTGCGGGTTCTTGGTTGAAAATTTGTTCTTACAGAACTAATTTTTTGTATGTCGGTACGATTTTTTCTGCATTTCCGTTTTATGCTTTAGCCAATTTGTTTGGACTGAATATTATAAAAATCATACATATGCAAATAAACAATTTGAAACTATGGGTGTTGGCGGCTATTTGTCTTTTGTTTCCACTTGTTGTAGTCCTTTATACATGCAGAACAATGTCTTTATGGAATAATGAGGTTCCTTCTCCTGTAATGCTATATTACATGATTGCATGTGTTGGGAGTTTTGGAATATTTTTTCTTTCTAAGGCTATCGAAAGTAGCAATAAACATATTGTTTCTATATTGTCATTCTTAGGAAAAAATACACTTCCAATAGTTGCTCTGAACCAGTTGATTATAGATTTATCAACCAAGTATATATCATGTGATTCACATGTCTGTTTCAAAATGTTGCAACAAGTCCTGATTTGGAGTATATGTTTGTTGGTAATTAAGTTTTGCAATTGTCATTTCAGATTGGCAGTAGGAAAATGATATGTAATGAAAAACATTTTTATTTCGATTATTGTTCCTGTTTATAACGTGGAGAGATACCTTCGAGAATGCTTGGATAGTATCGTCCGATTAGAGGAATTTTCTTGGGAGGCTATACTCATAGATGATGGTTCTACAGATTCGTCGGGAGCTATCTGTGATGAATATGCTGAGAAAAATCATAAATTTAAGGTTGTTCATCAATCAAACAGAGGCGTGAGTGTGGCAAGGAATATTGGTATAGAGCTTGCACAAGGTGATTGGGTCTGGTTCGTTGATTCTGATGATATAATAATCCCTAACTTCATAATAGATAATATTGAAGTTATGAATTCGTCAGATTATATACTCTTTGATTTTTGTACATTTAGAGGAAATATCACTTCTGAAAGTGCAAGATTATTAAAACATTGCTCTTTATCTGCAGACTCGTTAAATAAAAATGATTTTCTTTTGCGTTATCGCTGTAATCATCATCAACGTATTTTCTATCGAAGGAGCTTATTGGGAAATAAAAATATAGATGGAGTTTTAAGATTTTCTCCAAAGATTAGAGTTGGTGAGGATTTAGAATTCCAATATAAGTATCTAACACGTTGTAAGAGACCAGTCCGACTTAATGCTGAATTGTATAATTATCGTTTGCGGGATGGTTCTGCTACACAAGATGGTAGCTATCGGCAAAAAAATGTTGATGACCTGCCACAGGTGTTGTTAAATATTTTACAATGGTGTAAGATGGAGTATGTACAGCCAGTGGCTTGGTTGGAAGTGCGAATGCAGCAGATGTTTCAAAACTTGTTGTATAGCGCTTCTTTGGTAAAAGATATTGATTTAAAAATATTCCAATCAACAATTCGTATTTTGTTGACCGACTTTAAGAATTATGGCTTTACATTCCCCAATAATTCGAAGATGAGATTAGCGTATTGGAGTGTAAAAACTTATTTTGTCATAAATAAGGCCTTTTTAAAAGCCAAAGGAATAAAATATAATTGAAAAATGGAGAATAAATATGCATATGTAACTTTATTAAGTTCTGAAAATTATTTGTTTGGGTGTGTTGCCCTTTATCGTTCGCTAAAAGAAACAGGAACTTCCATACCATTTTTATGTGCATGTTCTAAAAGTTTGGGTGATGAATTGATAGAACGTTTGAATAGTTACGGAATACAGACATATAAATTAAAACAATCTGCAATAGAAGGTTTGGATTTGGCTAATGAACAGTCTTTTTCTCATTGGATGTATACATTTGACAAACTGCTGTTATGGAAAAATGGGGGGGCGAAAAAACTTGTTTTCCTTGACTCTGATATGCTGATAGTTGAAAATATAGATTTTTTGTTCGAATATCCAGGTTTTTCTGCTTGTAGTGCAGGACATTTCTTAAATAGCTCTTGGATTCGTCTCAATTCTGGTATCATGGTTATTGAACCGGATGATAAAGTTTTTAGGGGACTTATGAAACAGTTGCCTTTGACGTTGAGGCGATATTCAATGGAAGGCAAAAATGTAGGCGATCAAGATGTAATTAATGATTTTATGTCTGATTGGCCTGAGCGTAAGCAATTACATCTTCCTGAGGGTTTAAATATGTTTTTTAAGTATTTAACATTTGCAAAGTCATTAGGCTTCTCTTTTAAAAATACAAATGCAGATAAACGAATTTATGTTGTCCATTTCGTTGGTGCTATAAAGCCTTGGCATTTAAATGGTACAAGGAGATTGCTTTATTTGTTGAAAGTTGTATTCAAAAACCATTATGGTTTAGGTGTGTTTAGGAGATATATGAATTTGATAAAGTAATTTAATGATGAATATATTATATGTGTTGAAACATAATCCATGGGGAATCGGAGGTGGATGTTTTGCTTGTCGCAATTATTTGCAGCTATTTACCACAATATTTTCGGATGCAAGATTTGATGTTTGTATCTGCGAAGAGTATTTAGATACAAAACGAGAAGGAGAATATTCAAATAT
The DNA here is from genome assembly GCF_013166575.1 of Xylanibacter rodentium. GTDB lineage: Bacteria > Bacteroidota > Bacteroidia > Bacteroidales > Bacteroidaceae > Prevotella > Prevotella rodentium. Next base: position 60,074 of record NZ_JABKKE010000003.1, on the reverse strand, counting down.
AAATTTTATACCTATAAAAGGACGGAACAGACTGGATAAATATTTGATACCTTTCACAGGCATATTACATCGGCATAACACTGTTGTCAAAGATCTGTTGTCTCAAAAACAGTATGAATATTGTATTTTTGATCACAACAGTATAGCAGGCTCCCTTGTAGATGTATGTAGGAATAAAGGTATAAAGACGATAGTTCTTAATCATAATTTTGAATATGATTATTTTCGTGATAACAATAGTTATTTTAATTGTTTGCTATTGTTGCCACAGATTAAGAAAAACGAGCGAAAATCATATTTGGGTTGTAACTATAATATTTTCCTTACAAAGGAAGATAAAGAGCAGTTTGCTAATGTTTACGGGAAATCAAAAACCATCTCCATAGTGGGTGGATGTTTTAATGATAAAAATTATATAAGTGAAACGCACATTTGTACACCTTTTCACAAGAATGATATTACAATGATAATTAGCGGAACTATGGGCAATGTGCAAAATCTTGATGGAATTAATTATTTCTTAGATGAGTTATATCCATTAGTTCCTCAAAATGTCAAGGTGATTTTTGCGGGGAAAAATCCGCCTAATACATTGGTTTCAAGATTAAACTCTCTTTATCCTCGTGTCGAATTAAAATCCAATCCACAAAATATGGATGAAATAGTGAATCATTGTGAAATTTTTCTATGTCCTGCAAGGTTGGGAGGTGGAATGAAACTCCGTGTTATGGATGGATTAAGAAATGGGTTGCCGGTATTAGCTCATGAAGTTTCATCAAGAGGATATAGAGATTTTGAAAGAGAAGGAATATTATACAGTTTTTCCAATAAAACCGAGTTCTCACAGAAATTAATGCAAATCATTGAAAATTTACATCTTGGTAGGTTGCTGCGTAAAGATATTATGACAATGGCTAATGATAAGTTTTCTTTTGATACGGCTGTCAGTAAAATAAAATCATATTTATGAAGATAGCATATTTAATATTGGCGCATTCAGATCCGAATCAGCTCAAACGTCTTGTTTGCGCTCTATCCGTTGAGAACAAAGTTTCTTTTTTTATTCATATAGATGCAAGACAAGACATAAAATGCTTTAAAAAAGAAGTTTCATACCTAACAAATGTTTTTTTCATTAAAGAAAGAGAAGTTATTTATTGGGGGGGATTTAGTATATGTAAAGCCGAAAAGTTATTGCTGAAATATGCATTGTCTTCTAAAACAAGATTCGATAGGTTTGTGTTGCTTTCAGGTTTGGATTATCCTCTTTGGAGTAATGATAAAATGCGGGCATTCTATAAGGCGCATCCAAATATAGTTTATATGAAAGGATATAATTTATCAAAGGTATCTGTACCAAAGAAAGTTCCACAGAGAATCGAAACATATCATTTTAGAGATTTGCCAATTGAAAACGCAAAATTACGGCACTATATTATTGGAGGATTGATGGTGCTTATGAATATTTTGCCGATACATAAAAGAAAATATATAGAAGAATATGACAGACAATTAAGCATATATGCCGGAAGCCAATGGTTTAATATTCCAAGAGATTGCGCTGAATATCTATTTGAGAGAATGAATGATTCTAATATGTGCCGATATTTTAGTACATCATTTGCTCCAGATGAGATGTTTGTGCAGACTATTATTTTTAATTCTAAGTTTTTAAATAATGCTATAGATTGTCTTGAGGACGGAATTTATCCAGGTTTGGAAAAGATTACATGTACTCATTATATAGAATATGAAGGAGGTCAGAAAGTCTTTACTTTGACAGATTACGACAAATTGATAAAATCAGGTAAAATGTTTTGTCGTAAGGTTCAGACTGGTATTTCTAATGATTTGTTGAATAAAATTGATGAATATAGAAAAAATGGATAGTGTTATTCATTTACAGCCGTTCATTCCTCATTATCGTGAAGAATTCTTATCTTTGTTGGGTAAGCGGTTGAAAGTAAAAGGTATTGAAGGACAACCGATAGTGCAAAAAATCTATACCTATGAGAAAACTAAAGATATGAAATCGGCTTCCTTCAAGGTTAGTGATGTCGTGTGTAAGAATCTTCCGTGCAAACTAATTAAGGGAAAGTTGCTCTTTTACAATCCCTTTTCATTATTAGGTAAGGACATCCTTGTCTTGGTGTTGATGCTTCATTTCGCTCATGTAGGTACTTGGCTCTTGCTGTTCACTAAATGGTTTCATCATCGTAAAATTATTCTTTGGGGACAGGGCATTTCTGTACGCCGGTATCTGAAGGAAGAACATAAACCTGACTGGAAACTGAAATGTATGATTTCTCTTGCTGACGGCATTTGGTTTTATATGGACAAAGAAAAGGAACAATGGCAGAAATTGTTTCCGAAAAAGCCGATGGTTGCTCTGCACAATACCTTGACGGGTGTTGATGATATGATGAGGTATCGGGCTGAATTGTCTATAGAAGAGTTAAAGAAGAAATATGGTGTTCGGCAAGAAGTAATTTTAATTTTCTGTGCGAGATTTATTGCTGACCGTCGTGTGGACTTGCTCTTGGAAGCCATAAAGAGATTAAATAGCCAAAAATATGGTTTTGTTATCATTGGTGCAGGTGCATCTAAACCGGACTTTTCTATATATGATAATGTATATGATTTTGGTGCGGTGTATGATACTGCTGTGAAACGAGAGTTATTTGCCTTGGCAGATGTGTATTTCCAACCTGGCTGGGTTGGACTATCCATCGTTGAGGCTATGGCGTATGGCAAACCAATCTTTACATTCAAGCGAAGCGAAGAAACTTTGCAGTGTGTGGAATATTCGTATATTTATCACGGCGAGAATGGCTTGATATTCCATGATATTGACGATTGTATAAGAAATGTTGAGGCTCTTCCTGCTGAAGAAATAAAGCGTATGGGTGATAATGCTAGGGAATATGTCGCAAAGCATCTGAGAATTGAGCAGATGGTTGAGAATGCGATGAATGTTATAGATAAAGTGTGTAAAACAAAATAAATAATTGGATTTTGCTATGAATGATTTTAAAGATATAAGAATAGCGGTAGCCGGTACTGGTTACGTTGGTTTGAGTATTGCGACCTTGCTGTCGCAGCATCATCATGTAAGTGCTGTGGATGTAATCCCGGAGAAGGTGGAGAAACTGAATCAACGTATCTCACCTATACAGGATGAGTATATAGAGAAATATCTTGTGGAGAAGAATTTGAACCTTACTGCTACGCTTGACGGTAAGGCTGCATATCGGGATGCAGATTTTGTTGTCATAGCAGCACCGACAAATTATGATCCGGTCAAGAATTACTTTGATACAAGTCATGTGGAGGAGGTTATTGATTTTGTGTTGGAGGTAAACCCTGATGCCGTGATGGTAATAAAAAGTACTATCCCTGTGGGATATACCCGCAGTCTCTATTTGAAATATGCCAAGAAAGGGGTAAAGCGGTTAAATCTTCTGTTCTCACCGGAGTTCCTTCGTGAGAGCAAGGCTCTTTACGATAATCTTTATCCAAGCCGTATTATCGTGGGGTATCCTAAGATTATCGACCGTCCGGAATTTGTAGAGGAGAATAAGGCGATAAAATCGGTTACTGATGTGGAGATGATCAAGGATGCAGCCAAGACATTTGCAGCTCTCTTGCAAGAAGGGGCTATAAAGGAGAATATAGACACTTTGTTTATGGGGTTAAAAGAAGCTGAGGCAGTGAAACTTTTTGCCAATACATATTTGGCTTTGAGAGTATCTTACTTTAATGAACTTGATACATATGCGGAAGTTAAAGGACTTGATACGCAGGCTATAATTAATGGGGTAAGTCTGGACCCGCGCATCGGACAGCACTATAACAATCCGAGTTTCGGATATGGAGGTTATTGTCTGCCTAAGGATACTAAACAGTTGTTGGCTAATTATGCTGATGTACCGGAAAACCTTATTCAAGCCATTGTTGATAGTAACCGTACACGTAAGGACTTCATTGCAGATTCTGTTCTTCAAAAAGCGGGGTATTACGGTTATGCTGCCACCAACAGTTTCGATGCCGCCAATGAGCACAACTGTATAATTGGTGTTTATCGCTTGACAATGAAGTCTAACTCGGACAATTTCCGACAGAGCGCCATTCAGGGCATCATGAAGCGTATCAAGGCTAAGGGTGCGGATGTGATAATCTATGAGCCGACACTCGAAAACGGTAGCACTTTTTTTGGCAGCAAAGTTGTAAATGATATGGATGCTTTCAAAGAACATAGTCATGCCATTATAGCCAATCGTTATGACGCTTGTCTTGATGATGTGAAAGACAAAGTTTATACAAGGGATATATTTAAGAGGGATTAATTTATGACATAACACCTTCGTGATAAACTCTTAAGATATAAAGTTTTTTTAGAAAAATGTTTTGTATATTGGCAAAATAAAAAGTTATGTATCCAATTTTATTAACAGGCTCGGTTGATACACGAGGAATGAAAGGTGCTGAATTTTCTGCCGAAGAACGAGAAAAAATGTACATTGATACGCTCAACTATTATATCTCTGACCTTTCAAAGAGAAAAGATTATTTTATACTTGTTTTTGCAGAAAATTCCGGATGGGATGAATGTAGACTAAGAAAAAAGTTAGATAAAGTAAATAATGTTAGATTTGAATATGAGGCGCTGTCACCTGAACTTTTTGACCAAACAAAAGGTAAGTCGTATAACGAGATGCTGATTCTTGATTTAGTTACAGAGCGTAATAAATCAATCCGTGATGCAGGCGGTTTCTTCAAACTTACAGGACGTTTTCCTATCCTAAATCTCTATAAACTGATGAAAGAAGTGGATAAAAAATCGGGGGGGGGAATTCGTCTCTATCAAGATTGCAAAGACCACAATGTTTATGAATGGCTTCATTTACCAATAAACGGACATGCTGCTGAATGCAGATATTTTGTTGTTGGTTTGGATTTCTACAACAAATATATCCGTGGAAAATATAGGATGCTGAATGACTATGAGGGCAAATGTGTGGAGTGGTTTTTCTTGTAAATTATCCGCGAGCATAAACATGAGGATGGGGTTTATGGTAGATTTCGTACACAAGCCCATTTGTCAGGTGTTGGAGGTCACTTTTTAGGCAAAGGAAATGCTTTCTTCTATTCTACAGATAATGACAGCAATGTAATGAAGATAAAACGTGGTGTAAGACAAATGCTTAGATGGTTACTGCCATGGTGGTGGGTATAGAGGCATATTGGGGATGTTATGGATGTAAGTACTCAAATTAGGACTTAAATTACGAATATATATCTTTGCAACAGGACTAAGATGTAAAGATTATGTATAGCAGCGAAGTTTGCCAATCAATTGGTAAAATCCTGTATGAAACCTTGCGCATATCGTTGAAATATGGTATATTTGCAACAAAATACAATACAGACTTATCATGGAACAATAACAATTGCACAGTTATCCGATGGAGTCCGGACTTTTGAAAACATTATAGAGGAAACTATTTGGATGTTGTAGTACGATGGCTTAGAAGTGAAGATGTGCATTATCGGTGATTGGATGACTGAGTATGTTTATTTGGTATAGTCTATGATTGATAATCATTTTATATGTTACATTTTGAAGTTCAAGTCAAACAGGGTGCCCGTTCGGACTATTTGCAATCTGTATTAAGTCCGAGCCAATATCCGAGCTATATTCTTGTATTTAATGATGATTGGAGTGATTACAACTGCTATACTTGGTTTAGTCTTTTTCGATTTCAATCTCGAAATGATAAGAGTTTTATTGGTGAATTGAAGATTATGCGTCGTAATGAGTCCAACACTTATGACGCTTTGGATAAGAGATTCGATGAACCGTTAGCTGATGACTTTTGTTCTTTAGGAATCAGTCCTAATTATTATTCGGAGTTTTGTGAGAAGATACTGGATATCGATGAAAGACATGAGGTTCTTTATTTTCTTAGGGATTGCGCTTGGAATAGTCAGATATATGAATTGTTCGTCGACGATGAGATATTCAATAAATCCCTGTTGCGCGATATGAGTTCGGAGAAGGCCTTGCGAGACGGAAAGTTCATATTGGCTGGCAAAAATTCGAAAGAAGCCTACTCTTTTAAATTTGCTTTTTCTTATTGTCAGGATGATGAAACTATATGGGATGTTCATTTTGATTATAAAAATCCTGATTTCATGCGCTGCATAGGGCTTATCGGAGAAAATGGTATCGGCAAAACAAGAATGTTGTCCAAGATGGTTGAGGAACTTGTTGATACAGAAGAGAATGTTCTTACCCAAACCCTGTTTAACAGTTGTCTGGTTTTGTGTTCAACTCCCCTTGACAAATATCCGCTTCCCAAGATTCAAGGTAACAGGATACCTTATGAAAGGTATTCGTTGGAACAGGATACGGAGGAGACTGAATGCAAACTGATAGAAACTGCAAGAAGAATACTAAATCGTCCAAGATGGAACAACATGGAACTGCGGGAAGGATTTATGGAAAAGTTGGCGATGTATTTTGGTGGAACTACAGATAATATATACAAAGTGCAAGAAGAGGAAGATAAAGAAATATGGACTGTCAACAAAGAGGAAATAAGCAGATTGGTTACAAACTTGAGTTCAGGCGAATTACACACGTTATTGCTGCTTAGCCATATATACGCCAACATCCATTTGTCATCTTTGTTGGTGATAGACGAGCCGGAAGTCCACTTGCATCCAAGTATTATTAAAGACTTTATGATTTTTCTTTGTGACATTTTGGCTGATTTCCAAAGTTTTGCAATAGTAGCGACACATACGCCTCTGATAGTGCGTGAAATAGCAAATACTAATGTATTTCTAATGCGTAGGAACGATGGGGGAATATTGCAGATAGGGACAGTCCCTTTTGATACATTTGGTGAAGATACAACACGCCTTTTTCAAAATATATTTGGCTATGATGAAGCAGATTCGTATTTTATAAAAGTAGTGAAAGAATTGCGGAATAATATCATGAGCTATGATGAAATTGTGGATTATTTGGAGCAATATATGCAGTTGAGTTTTAATTCAAAGTTGCTGATACGTGATATATGTTCAAAATAAAAAAGAATTGAATCGATGCACAATATCGAAATATATAATGTCAATGCGGAAGATGATGTCCTTGAAAGTGGCAAGGGATTGCATGGAGAAAAGAAAGCATTTTTCGATTCGGTTAAAGATAAATTGAAAAAGGCATACATAGATTATGATGATAAGGCAATTAATGGTAATCTTGTATCTCTGTCCCCACTTTGGATATTAGGGCAAGATGATACTAATCGGAACAAAGCTTATAATCTTTATTGGTCTGGGAGAAGTCTTGTAAAAAAACATTGGGAGAATTTGGAGAGACAGAATGGTGGTGAAAGTATATTATGTCCGATTTGTGGACTTACAATTGCAAAAGAAATGGACCATTATGTACCGAGAGAGAAAATGCCGGAGTTCTCTGTACATCGCTACAATTTGATTCCTTTATGTCATGACTGTAATCATGACAAATCAGCGGGATGGCTTGATGATAACGGGCATAGGTGTTTCTTTAATGCTTTCTTTGACAAGGGCTTGCAAGATAAATTGGTTGAATGTATAATATCATTGAGTCCTAAAGATAATCAGCCCTGTATTGAGATTAAGATAAATAACTCTTTGGACATGACCAAAGAGATAAACAATCTTGTTGTTTCGACAATAAAAAGATTGAATTTGTTGGAAAAGTTTAAAAAAGAGGCGCAAATGTGTCTTCGGCAGAGACTTCAAGATATTCGGGGACGCTATGAACATATTCGCAATGAGAAGGAGGCTAAAGACTTTTGGGAAGACGAGAAAGAAAACTACAAGTATTGTCAGACCAATAACAAAGCAGATTTTATATATAATTCAACTTGTGAAGCTATATATCATTCCAATGATATTGAAGTTTGGCTTGAAACATTGTAATTTTGTTATCGCTTTATGACATAATAAGGAAGGGCTCTTTTGTATTCTCTTTTATATTTTTATTTCATGAAAATCCTTCATTATATACCCTCTATAGATCGTACTTCTGGTGGAGTGGGGGCATATATGCAGTTGCTTACTGTTGAGCTTGGCAAACTTGTGGAGTTGCATGTGGTGACGCACTGCGAGGCCAATCCTTTGGAACTTGAAAATTGTACGATTCATTACATACCGAAGAACAACAATCCTTTTTCAACTCTTGGAAAGTCGGAATTCATACGGTTGTTGAACGATATACATCCTGATGTTTTTCATAGTAACTGCTGCTGGCTGCCTATGTCGGCACGTGCTGCCATGTGGGCAAAGGATGCAGGATACAAGGTTGTATATACACCTCACGGGATGCTTGAACCGTGGATAATGAGGCGGCATTATTGGACGAAGAAGTTGCCTGCATTGCTGTTGTATCAGAAGCGCAGCTTGGCAATGGCGGATGTGATACATGCTACGGCTGAGAGTGAAAGGGCTAATATCCTGAAATTGGGTTGGAACGAAAATGTTGCGGTTATACCAAACTGTGTGCAGGTGGATAAAATCGTGATGAAAGATTCGTGGGCACGACATAAGGAGATATTGTTTCTCTCGCGTGTACATGTGAAGAAAGGTATAGATTTCCTGATAGAGGCAGTGGCCCGTTTGAAAGAGCAGTTGCATGGATATACCGTCAATATAGCCGGTGAAGGTGAGGAGGATTATATCAATGAGTTGAAGCAGCTGGCGCACAAATTAGGTGTGGCAGACATGATAAACTTTGTTGGTGGGGTGTATGGTGAGCGCAAATGGGAATTGTTCCACCGGGCAGATTTGTTTGTGCTGCCTACGCATAGCGAAAATTTCGGTATTGTTGTGGCAGAGGCTTTGGCCAGCGGTGTTCCTGTGATTACAACAAAAGGCACTCCGTGGCAGGAACTTGAGGGTGTGCCGGCCGGTAAATGCGGATGGTGGACGGAGATAGGAACAGATGCTACAGTCTCGGCTTTGCAGGATTTTCTTAAGTGTTCTGACGGATGTTTGGAGGCAATGGGACGTAACGGGCGCCGGCTTATAGAAGATAAATACTCTTCAAAGAAAGTAGCAGCCGATATGGTTGAGTTATATAGAAAAGTCAAAGGGTGAAAAGGTATGATAATCTATCTTTCATCTCACCCCAAAATTCACACAATACAGTGGTATGTTTTTCATCCATCCTTGGTCTGAGTGTGGCAGCATGGATAGACGCATGCCTTTCAGTGTAGGGTGTTTTTCAATGTATGTGCGTAGCGATTTGGATTTCACGTTTACTTCCGCTTTGACTTCAACCGGGATAATCTCAGTTCCGTTTTGTATCAGAAAATCAATTTCGACACGTGAGTCGTTTGAACTGAAATAATATATAGGTCTGTTTTGGGGAACAAGTTGAGTGTATACAAAAAGTTCGGTGAACGCTCCTTTGTATTCGCGAAATATATTATCGCCAATGATTATGGCTTCGGCCGGTGTATCGGTCATGGCCCCCATCAGTCCAACATCGAGCATGAACAACTTGAATGTAGAAAGCTCCTCATAAAATTTTAAAGGCATGACAGGACAAGTTGCGCGATGTACGCGATATACCAATCCAGCATCCAAAAGCCATTGTATGGCCATTTCAAATTCGGAAGCACGGGCACCTTTTCTGATAGCTCCATATATAAATTTCCGGTTTTCTTTGGCTAATTGTGCTGGTATAGAGTCCCATACCATATTTATTCTTGGAACTTCTGCTGTTGGAGCATGCTTTGAGAAGTCGCGGCGATAGTCGAACAATATTTGTTGTTGTATGGCACGGACGGTTTGCAGGTTCTCACTTTCTGCGTATTCACGTACAGCTGCCGGCATGCCACCGACAAAGTAATATTGTCGCAAACAGTCTGTAAGTCGTAAAGATAATGTGTCGATTATTTCTTTCTCGCCACAGCGTAATAATTCTGTCAGTTGTTCATGGCCGGTGGCTGTAAGGAACTCGTCGAATGTCATTGGATACATCTTTATCATATCCACTTTTCCCACCGGAAAAGAAACGTTGCCGTGCAATGATATGCCTAATAGTGAACCGGCTACAGCTATGTTGTATTCCGGTGCATTCTCACAAAAATACTTCAATGAATTGAGTATGATCGGATTTTCCTGTATTTCATCAAATATTATCAGTGTTTTGTCCGGTTCAATATGAATGCCGGTAAGGGCAGATATAGAGCGGATAATCCGTGCCGTATCGTAATCATGGGCAAAGATATTGCGGAGTATGTCATTGCGGTCACAATTTAGATATGCAACATTGTCATAACACAAACGGCCAAACTCTTGTAGGATATAAGTTTTTCCTACTTGTCTTGCACCATTGAGTATAAGAGGCTTCCGGTTCGGTTTTTCTTTCCACTTTATGAGTTCGTCAAGGATGTTTCTTTTCATATATTACAATAATTTGCACGAATCTTTGATGCAAAGATACACTTTTTCGCATGAATAACTACTGTTTAACCACATTTATTTGCATGAATAAAGATATTACCATAAATTTTGTTCGTATGAACGGTATACTTCATTTACAGAAGAAGACTCTGGGTAAAGTAAGTCTTGGAGTGAAATTGAAGCGTGTGGTCTGGAATGTAACAGCAGTGATATTGTTTCGTCCTTTTATTACCCCGGTCTTTCGCAAATGGCGCATCCTCGTGTTGCGACTGTTCGGGGCAAAGGTGGCATGGGATGCCAATGTTTATGCTTCGGTGAAGATATGGGCTCCATGGATGCTGAAGATGGGACATAGGGCTTGTCTCGGTCCGGATGTAATCTGTTATAATCAAGATTGGGTAGTGCTTGAGGATGATGCTATCGTGTCTCAGTACTCGTATCTCTGCACGGCGGGTCATGATATAAGCCATGCCAATACTGCCGACAGCGGACTTATCACAGCCCCCATTCTTTTGTGTCAGGGTGCATGGGTAGGTAGCAGAGCGTTTATCGGTATGGGAGTAGGGCTTGGTGAGGGTGCTGTTGTCGGTGCCACCGCCTCCGTATATAAGAGTGTTGAACCGTGGAATGTCGTTGGAGGCAATCCCGCAAAAGTAATAAAGAAAAGAGTTTTGCCCGATGAATAAAATCTATGATTTGGAGGGAAAGAATAAGGCAATTGTTGTATTCAAGTTTTTTGCTGCATTGCTTATAACCTATTCACATATGGGCTTGTTGTTTCCTAAGTTCGGTGGTTTGGTTACAGGAGGGGCTATCGGTGACGGGGTGTTTTTCTTCTGTTCTGGATTTACGCTTTTTCTTGGCAGGGATGGAGGATTTCTGAACTGGTACAAGCGCAGAGTTGGCAGAATTTATCCGTCTATTATAATGTGGGCATTGTTGTCTGCCGTGGTTTTCGGCTGGGATTGGTCGGTTACGGATGTGATAACCACTCCAAGGTATTGGTTCATTCCTTGCATTATGGTTTATTATGTTATATTCTATGTGATTCGTCGTTTTATGATAAATCGCATGAATATGGTTTTTATAGGTTCGTTGGGCATTATAATCATATTGAGTTTTTTTGTTCTTGATATGGAACATTCGTGATGTATGCCCAAGTGTCGTTCATGCGGATTTATTATTTTATGTTCATGTTGTTGGGAGCAATTACGGCAATCGACTTGACTCGTGAAGATAATAATATGATATTCAGCTGTTTATACCGAATTTCATCGGGGGGGGTAAAAAGTGATGAAGAAGTTAAAAGGCCATATGTCAGTATAAAAAGATCGTTTGCATTGTTTTTTGTTTCAATTGTACTTTATTACGTATGTATGGCAATATATAAGCTCGGGCCGTTTTTTTGTAAGTTTCAGATTGTTTCGTTGATACCGCTGCTTCTTGCAATTTACTTTTTCTTTATGTTCTGTAGCTGTGAAAAGATGATAAAGGTGTTTGATAAGACTGTACTTGGAAATGTGGTTTATGCAATATCTGCTCTTACATTAGAGATCTATTTGGTACAATACGCATTGTTTACAGACAGTATGAATGGTCTGTTTCCGTTAAATATAATCATCACTTACCTTATAATATTCTGTATGGCGTACGTTTTGAAATGTCTGTCGCAAGTGTTTTCACAAATATTTGGTGGAGGAGATTTTGAAGTACGTAAAATATTCAAATTGTAGAATATATTGGTAAGTCAATATGGCCTTTGCATTAAACCGTGCCGAGTTGGCTCTGCTCGAAATTCTAAAAGAAGAGATTTCTGAAAAAGAAAATTTTGGAGGTCATATATTGTCTGTTGAAGCCTTGACGCAAGTGATGCAACTGGCTCAGGAACATACTGTTTCTGGATTAGTGGCTGATGCCGTAATAGAAGGCAGACTGACGGTTGCTCCGGTTATACAATCAAGAACAGAGACAGCAAAACTGATGCGGACAAGGATGAACCATCTGCGGATGTATCATAAGTTTGCAACAGTTATTGGCAGGCTTGCTATTCTGATGGACAAACATAATATCCGTTATGTCATGTTTAAGGGAATGGCGGTGGCTCGGTTTTATAAATCGTCTTATGCAAGAACTATGGGCGATGTGGATTTTTATGTTCCCGATAGTAGTTTTTATAAGGCTGTTTCTGTAATAGAACAAGAATGGCATATTGCGATAGATAAAGACGATATAGACAAGCATTTTTGTTTTGAGTATGAAGGTATCCGCCTCGAAATACATTCTCGGATAGAGACATTCGGCAATAACAGGCATCAGCGGTATTTTAACAGAATGATTGATGGAAGTATCGCAAATGAAAAAGTCTGTTTTGAATTGAATGGCATCGGTGTTGAAAGACAAGCTGTCTTTGTCTCTGTGCTTTCTCCCATAGAAGACCTTATTGTTGTTTTCAAACATTGGTTCAACCATCTGATAGTTGAAGGAGTCGGTTTGCGGCAGACGGTAGACTTGGCTGTTCTTTTGCAGTCTTATAAAGGAAAGACAGATAGAAACAGGTTGCAACATCATTTGACAGAAATTGGATATCTGGATGCTTTTCTGGCAATGGCAGCCATGATGAAAAAGTATTTCAGTTTGTCATGTGTTGACAATTTGTTTTTATTGAGTAAAAAAGATGAGATTTATGGCGATATGCTGATGGCAACGGTAATGGAGAGTGGAAATTTTGGAAAGTTGGCATACAAGAATCATTCTTTTGGAGTAATGAAAAGTTTTGAGACAGCTAAAATTGCATTACGGCATTGTGCAAAGTTCTTTTGGTTCGCTCCAACAGATATATTATGTCTTATGCCCAAAAGAATCGGCATTACACTGAAGCGGAGATTTGAGTTTTTGGAAAAATCAATGATATTTTTATGAATAATACTATCGCGGCCATCGTCTTGACAAAGGATGAGGAGAAACATATTGCACGTTGCATAGAATCGCTGAAAGGAATTTGCGAAGAAGTGTTTGTTATAGATTGTTTCAGCACGGACAACACTAAAGTTGTGGCAGAGTCACTTGGGGCGAAAGTTTATCAACATCCTTGGAAAAACTATGCGACACAGTTCAATTGGGGACTTTACAACTGTCCGATAACAGCAGATTGGGTTTGGCGTATTGATGCCGATGAATTTTTGGATAACGGGTTAGGGCAGAGTGTAAGGAAAGCGATAAGTAAGTGTGATGACGATGTGAATGGTATTTATGTTCGCAAGCGTATCGACTTCATGGGGCGTCCTTTGAAGCATGGGGGATGGTATCCCAGTTATCATTTGAAAGTTTGGCGCAGAGGACATGGTGAGTGTGAGAACCGTTGGATGGATGAGCATATCTGCATTTTCGACGGACGTGTCATTACAGTAGAGCAAGGCGATCAAGTGGATGCCAATCTCAATGACTTGACGTGGTGGATGAACAAGCACAATGGGTATGCGACAAGAGAAATGGCAGATATGTTGATGATGGAATATGGACTGGATGCATCTTCGCAAGAGGTTATGCCTAAGTTCTTTGGGACAGAAGAGCAGCGCAAGCGTTGGCTGAAAGTGAAATATATCAAGGCTCCTTTGTTTATTCGCCCTTTCATCAATTTTACAATCCGTTATATATTCAAGGCAGGTTTCCTTGATGGCAAGGAGGGATTTGTATGGCATTTCTTACAAGGTTTTTCTTATCGCTTCTTGGTTGATGCCAAGATCTTTGAATTAAAAAAGAGATTTGGATTTGATGATAATAAAATAAAGGCTTATTTGAAGAAAACATATCTGTCTTGATATTCTTCAAAAGATTTTTATCCATGGACAATACTTATGAAAGTATCGATTATAACAAGTTGTTTCAACCGTGAGCGGACTATCCGTGGTTGCATAGAGAGTGTGTTGGGGCAGGACTATCCGGATATAGAGTATATCGTAGTCGACGGTGCCTCGACAGATAATTCGCTCGCTGTGATAAAGGAATATGAGGACAGAATAACGCACATCGTTTCCGAGCCGGACAGGGGGATGTACGAAGCCATCAACAAGGGAATACGCATGGCAACGGGTGACATCATCGGACTGGTACACTCAGACGATTTTCTGTATTCGCCGAACACTATCAGCCATATTGTAGAACGGATGTGTCAGACCGGGGCAGATTTTCTGTATGGCGACGGTCTGTTTGTCACTCCTGGCGACACTGACAAGGTCGTGCGTAACTGGATTGGCGGTGACTACCGTTTGTGGAAAGTGCGTCACGGATGGTTGCCGTTGCATCCTACGTGCTATATCCGCCGTGAGGCTATTGCCAAACGGGGATTGTATAATGAGACCTACAAAATAGCCGCCGACTCCGATTTCCTGTTCCGTTATCTGCTCGGTGGCGATCTTACTGTGACCTATCTGCATGAGTATATCGTCCGTATGCGTATGGGCGGATTGAGCACTGACGCCGCCAAGCGCAGGCAGATGTGGATGGAGGACATACGTATGTACCGTTCGCACGGGATGAATCCTACCGTTACGAAGTTGGAAAAGATGATGTGGAAAGTTCCGCAGTTTTTATTGGCAAAGTTCAAATGAGTGATTTCGGTATGTGTCGGATATAGCGATGGGTTGCAATAATATATAATGTTGTGCTGCTGTATATGTGGTGGAAGGTAATTATAGGGCTTTTTGTTCTTGTTTTCGTAGCTTTTCTTTGCCTTGTTATGAAGATGGCAAAGACGGAGGCAGAAGAGTTTGAACACGATCTGAGAGAAGCGGACAAGTATAGGGTTGGAGAATGAAGCAAATACAGCTTTACGATTATCAGCAAGACATGAAAGAACGGATAGAGAGGGCTTTTGAAACCTTCCGCTCCGTGATGGTCCAAATGCCTACAGGCACTGGGAAAACGTATCTGTTGGCTTCTGTCGTGTCCGAATTTCTTTCATGCAGCAAGGGCAAAGTCTGGATTGTCACGCATCGCATGGAACTTGTGTCACAGATACAGGACACTATTTCAAAATTCTCATTGGCCGGCGATTTGCGTGTCCGGGTGCTTTCCATCCAGTGGCTGTCACGACATTATCGGGATTTGAATGACGAACCGGTTCTGATAGTGATAGACGAAGCCCATCATGCTTTGGCTGATACCTACAAAGAGTTGATTGTTGCCCATCCGAAGGCGAAGAAATTGGGATTGACTGCAACTCCATGCCGGTTGGACCGTAAAGGATTTACAGACCTGTTTGATGTTTTGCTGCAATCGTGGTCCGTGGACAGATTCATTGCTGAGGGCCATTTGTCGCTTTACGATTATATGTCGGTAAAGCCCGACAGTGAAGATGTCAGGATGGTTAGCAGTTTGAAAAAGCGGGGTGCTGACGGTGACTATTCCATTAGGGAGATGAGTGAGAAACTCGATGTCAGACCCAGTATTGAACGACTCTGCGATACTGTGCTGCGATATGCCGGATGTAAGAAAGGCATAGTATATGCAATTGATATCGGGCACGCCGGACATATAGCCGACTGTTACAGGCAGAATGGTATCAATGCAGTGACAATAAGCAGCAAGACAAAAAAGAACGAACGGTGTTCGATAGTGGAGCAATTCAAGGCCGGACATCTTGACGTTCTTGTGAATGTAGACCTATTTGGTGAAGGTTTCGATTGTCCTGATGTCGAATTCATACAGTTGGCCCGTCCTACGCTGTCGTTGTCAAGATATCTGCAACAGGTAGGGCGTGGATTGAGGGTTTTCCATGGCAAGAAGTTTTGTCTGATACTTGACAATGTCGGGTCGTATCGTCTGTTCGGTCTGCCATCAGACCATCGTGACTGGCAGGCCATGTTCGATGGCCGGACTACAGGTAAGGCTGTCGTTGATGTTGAAGAAGAGGCACTATGTCAGTCGATGTCGGCAAGTCAGGAATATTACAGGATAACCGGAACCGGGCATACCGAAATGATAACTCTGCTCACACATGACGGCCAACGGTGTCTGTTGGATGCAACCTTTGGTTATCATGTAATGACGGGTATCGACGGTAAGCAGGGGGTGGCCGATAAGTATGGTCGTGAGACGGTGCCATATACATATAATAAGGTAGAGCTTTTCCCTTACGGATTTGCCCGACTTCGTTCACGGCGTAAGGCTGACATCGAACGTCCGTGGATAGATCTTGTAAACGGAGTGAGGTTTGCTGTGCGACCGAAAACCGTTAGGGCGGGATTTCTTGAAATGAGCACCTCTGACGGCTTCCGGCTGTATCCACGTGTTCATACCCGGCTGATGGACGAGGATTCTTACACTACTGCCGCCATGCTACGGTTCGGCATAGGTGTCGGATTGAGATTCAATAACTACTATGTGCAGTCATCAGAGCCGACCAAACTCTATATCTTCAAGGAGAAAGTATACAATATGACCTTGTTTGCTGACGAACAGGGCCGTTTTTTCTGTAAAAAAGACAATGAACCGGAAATGAGGCTTGTAAGTCCGGCAGAGTGGGAGACGGCAAAGGCAGGAATGGACAGGCGGATGGAGGTGTTTGTCGGTGATGTGAAAAGAAGCCGTGAGCATGGTGTGTTTCGGCAGTGTCCGGGATGGGTTGTTGAAAATAAGTACTGTCTCGGCAATTACGACGAGCTTCCAGGATTCAAGATAATGCCGGATGTGGTGAAAGGGCGGTTTGAGCTGGTGGAAAGATGTGACGGCAGGGTGTTCAGGCCAATGTCGGATGAATGGAAATATATATCCGCTCCGGCTTTCGGCCTGCGTGTAGGGCAGAAGACCAACGGCAAGTTTCAGGTGAGAACGGATAATGGTCGATGTATTCCCGGATTTCGAGAGGAGTTTGACTTTGCAGAGTTGTTGGACGGTGGTTTCATACACATTGTGGAAAATGGTTTGGAGTATTGGGCTGACATACAGAACAAGTGGCGGTATTTCAGCAAACCGGAATTTTTCAAGGATGGTTTTCTTTATTTAGTCAGGTTTGACAATATTTACATTATCCGTAATGTATTTTCGCTCAGTGGTATTGCATTTATGAAAGACGAACTTAAAACCGGCAACGGGATTTGTTTCCTTTCTGGCAACAGGCTTATCCTGAAAAGCAATTTACGTACTGTATTCAAGGTGGTGAGGCGATATGCAGACAACAGGCATTTCGATATTTGCAGTTGGAACAGGACGGATGGTGCTGAAGTCCTTTTGTATTATGACGGGGTTAATGAACCTAAGATAATGAAACGCCATGCGGAATAAAATAAAAAAACAGCGGCTGTGAATTCACAGCCGCTGTTTTTTTATTTTATTCCGCATGGCGTTTGATATTTCGTGCATGTTTATGTTTTTGTGGTGGAAATGCTGCATGATCCGTTCCTGCCGCGGAGAAACTGTTCGAGTTTGTCTTTTATCGTTTCCGGTTGGTGTTCGTTATGACAGAGTTGTTCCATGGGGCACCATCCTGTGCCGGTACGGTTAAGGATATGGTCAGTTTCGGTTTCAAATTCTACGGTAATGCCATGTTCGCGTAGCATAGCCAGTGCAGGAGTGCTTATTATATCGGCATAGATATGATCGGCACCACCGAGAATCAGCAATGCAGCGGCGGCCTTGCCGACAACTTTGTCAGCAACGAGGGCACCGCAAAGCAGTTTCGGTTCGTTCTTCAGTGTTATAAACAAATCTGCGATGCCGCGTCTTCTGAACGTGCGTATTATGCCACTATTGGATATCACGCACGAACATTGCTCGCCATGCAGTATTTCTGTCAATCGATTAATCATATTTTCCCACCTTTTTTCAATTGCTCCACATATTTGTCTATGATGTGTAACTCATGTGGAATTTTTATGTTTTGCGGACAATGTGGCTCGCACTGTCCGCAACCTATGCAGTGGGCTGCCTGTCGCAGACGTGGCACGCTGCGGTCGAGTCCTATCAGATATTCGCGGCGCAGACGGTCGTAGTCTTTGTCCTTGTTGTTGTGTGGCAGACGTCCTTCGTTCTTGCACTTGTTATAGTGTACGAATATTCCCGGAATATCCACTCCATATGGGCATGGCATACAGTATTTGCAATCGTTGCACGGTATGGTCTCCATATTGACCAGTTGTTCGGCTATGCTTTGCAGGAATTTGTCCTCGTCGGCTGTTATCGTATGTAGCGGACTGTATGTCTTCAGATTGTCTTTCAGATGTTCCATATATGTCATACCGCTAAGCACAGTAAGTACCCCGTCAGGCGTGCCGGCATATCTGAAAGCCCATGATGCTACGCTGTTTTCAGGAATACGTTTTTTCATTTCTGTGACTATATATTGTGGAACATTGGCCAATCGGCCACCAAGTAGCGGCTCCATGATGACAGCCGGTATTCCACGCTTTTTCAGTTCTGCATACAGATATGAGGCATCGGTGTTGCGTGGGTTTATCTCATCGGCATATTCCCAGTCAAGATAGTTCAGTTCTATCTGAACGAAATCCCATTTGTATTTGTCGTGCATGGATAGCAGATAGTCGTATACCTTGATGTCACCATGATATGAGAATCCGAGATTGCGTATACGTCCGGCACGGCGTTCCTCGATGAGAAAGTCGAGCATTCCGTTGTCTATGTATCGTGCGTTGAGAGCTTCCATGCCTCCCATACCGATGGCGTGCAACAGATAATAGTCTATGTAGTCGGTTTGCAGTTCCTTGAACGAGTTGCGGTACATCTTTATCGACTCCTCGCGCGACCAGGTCTCTTTGTTGAAGTTGGAAAGTTTTGTGGCCACATAGTAGCTCTTGCGCGGATGGCGGCTCAGGGCTGTTCCTGTGGCGCGTTCGGAAAAACCGCCACTGTAGGCTGGCGAAGTGTCGAAATAGTTCACGCCGTGTTCTATGGCATAGTCAACGAGGCGGTTTACCTTTTCCTGGTCAATCTTGACGTTACCTTCTGTTGCTGTGCCTTCATCCGGTTCGGGCAGGCGCATCATTCCGAATCCTAAGAGCGAGACCCGGTCGTGGGTAGTAGGATTTACCCGATAGGTCATTCTGTCTTTTGGCGGTTCGGTTTGATTGGTGTAGTCGTCGTTTGGGAATTCATTTGATTTTGGCTTTTTGCAGCCGGTGAGTGTGGCGGCTGCAGCGGCCGTCCCGATACCGAAAAGTTTCAAGAACTTACGGCGCGATATGTTGTTTTCGTTATCACTCATTATTCTAAGTTTTTTGTGGTTCATATTACCGGTGTTGTCTGACAATGAGTTGTTACAGGCAAATCTCAAATGGTTTTGTGCACTTCGTGTCCTTCTACATATATGGCAGGGAACGGTCGTGCCGGACACAGATTCTCGCATGCTCCGCAACCGATGCATCGTGTCTCGTTTATCACCGGTATCTTGGGCGACTGTTCGTTGTCCGGTTCCGACGGCACCATCTCTATTGCTCCTGTGGGGCAGTGGCGGGCACAGTTGCCGCACTCCACGTGGTCGGTCAGCGGTACACAGTTTTTCTTTATCCATACGGCATGCCCTATCTGTATGGCCGACTTGTCTGATGGAGTAATCTTTCTTATGGCTCCTGTGGGGCATATATTTGAACATCGTGTACATTCCGGACGGCAGTAGCCGTGTTCGTATGACATCATCGGTTGCATCAGCTTTGTCAGTTCAGTCGAAGGGCGAAGTACTCTGTTTGGGCATGCTGCCACACAGAGTTGGCAACCGGTGCAGTGGCGTGCCATGTGTTGTGCGCTGAGGGAGCCTGGGGGCGTGAGCGGTGTCTGACGTTCGGGGGCTGCTTTGTTTTCTATCTTTGCCAGTCCGCCGTCTACCTTTTTCTTCTCCTGCGCCATGGCTGACGTTGCAGCCAAAGTTGTGGCAAGAAGGAAAGAACGGCGGCTTTCTCTTGCTTTTGTGTCGTTCTCTTTCTTTTTTTCTTGAGAGTCGGCCTTTCCGAAGCTGATGGCACCAAAACTGCATTTGCCTATGCAGTCACCGCATACAACACAGCGTGTCGGGTCGATGGCGTGGTTCTTTACATCGATGCACGATGCCTTGCAGTTGTTGGCGCATGAGCCGCAATTGCGGCATTTGTCAGTGTCGATTCGTATTTTCATCATGGAAAACCGCGATATCGCTCCAAGCAGTGTGCCCACGGGACATATTGTGTTGCAGTATGTGCGGCCGCTGCGCCATGCAAGTGTTACGACAGTGAGCAATGTGGCTATGGCTATGATGAATGTAGGCATGCTCTTTATCCATACATCAGTGGTGTAGAATGCGTAGCTGTCCATACGTTCGGCAACGTTTGCAAGAACATTATTGCCGAATTGCCATAGCGGCTGGAACAGGTTCGAAGCAATTCTTCCGTAGGCACTGTATGGCTCAAGCATTGCTACTGCCGAACCGATACCGGCCACAAATGCTACTATCATGACGCCAAGTATGGTATAACGAAGCCATGATATGGCTTTGGAATAGGAATATGGGCGCTTGCGACCGTGATTGTGCAGCCATGCTACTGCATCCTGAAACACGCCAAGCGGACATATCACCGAGCAATATATTCGTCCGAACATAAGCGTTAGCAGCAACGGTATCAATGCGAGAGCTGCGTTGAAGAGCAGTGCCGGAACCAGTTGTATGTGGGCCATCCAGTGCAGCCATCGGTGGATGGTGCCAGTAAAGTCGAGGAACAGCAGTGTTATGCCGGTAAAAAATACTATGGCAAGCGTTGTTCTAATCTTTCTTAACATGATTTATCTGTGTATTTGTTGGTTATTTCCTGTCATTCTTACTATCAGTATGCTCAGTTCGTACAGCAGCCAGATGGGCATTGACACGACGAAGAGTGTGAAGACATCTGTGGTGGGGGTGATAATGGCGGCTACGATGACAATGGCCACTATGGCGTGACGCCGGTATAGGGTCATCATGCGGCCGTTTATTATTCCCATGCGGGCCAGAAGCCAGCTGACTATCGGCAGCTCGAACATTACACCTATCACAAGGCACATTGTTATCAATGTGTCCATGTATGACTGTAGGGTGAGCATGTTGTCCACATCCGTACTTACCTGATATGTTCCGAGGAAGTGTACCGTGAGCGGAAATATAAGAAAATAATTGAGAAGTGTACCGAGTATGAACATCACGTAGGCGCTCATTGTTATCTTTATGGCGATGCGTCGTTCGTTTTCATATAGAGCGGGAGCTACGAAACCGAACAGAACGTAGAGCACGTAGGGAGAGGAAAGCAGCAGTCCTGCATAGAGTGCTGTCTTCATGTGTATCATGAACTGCTCGGTCAGTCCGGTGTTCATCAGATGCAGCGTGAACGGCTCGGTATCAAGCAGACGATAGGTTACGAAATTGCTGTTATGCGGGGCAAGCACGATGTCAAAGAGCGTGTCTTTCATGCAGAAAGCCAAGGCCCCCATTGCTATCGTTATCATAATGATGCGTATCAGGCAACTGCGCAGTTCGTCAAGGTGGTCCCAGAACGTTGTCGTGTTCTCTGCTTTTCCGTTCATTTGTCTTCAGGGCTGTCGCTCTTGGTCTTTTGGGTATCTTTTGTACCGTCAGCTGTACCGTTCATACCGTCTTTGAAGCTTTTCACTCCTTTTCCCAGACCGTTCATCAACTCGGGAATCTTCTTCCCTCCGAAAAGCAATAATATGATGAGGGCTATCACAAGCACCTCTTGCATTCCAAGTCCAAACATATTGTTATCAGTTTTAATTTTTTATACTATTTGCAAATGTACTGAATAAAAACGGTTATTGTCGTGTATATTTCATTGATTTGCTTACCATAATTACAGAAGATACGCCACTCCGTGTTTTTGGGCAATCTGTTTGAGCAGTTCTTTGCAGCCGTCTTCGAGTAGTTCAATCACAAGTTCGAAGCCACGATCTCCGCCATAGTAAGGATCGGGCACAGCCGTGTGACCGGGATGATGTTTGCAAAAGTCTGTCATGCGTGATATCTTGCGACGCTGTTCGTCAGTGCGTGCCATGGCTGTAACGTCTTTGTAGTTTTCGTCATCCATCACTATTATGTGGTCGAAACGTTGCATGTCTTCTTGTTTTATCTGCCGTGCGCGGCTGCTGAAATCGTATCCATGGGCAGAACCGTGACTTCTCATACGTCTGTCCGGAAGTTCGCCTGCATGCCACGAACCAATGCCGGCAGAATCTATGTCGACATAATCCTCCATCATGTGTTCCTTTGTTATATGCCGCATTATTCCTTCGGCTGCCGGTGAACGGCATATATTTCCGAGGCATACAAATAACAGTGATGTCTTTTTACTGATGTCTTCACTATTCTCTTTCATTTGATTTTACGTATTATTGGTTTGTGGTATGGTGTTGCTATATATTGTCAGACTGATACTTCTGCAAACTTACATAAAAAATCTGATTTTACGTAAATTCTGCATCGTTAAAATTGTTTTTCTTTGAAGTTATAGGTCCTGTAAGTCGGATTTTTTGCGTAAGTTTGCACTGTCATTTCAAAATGTGAATATATTATTTTTTATATATGCCTGTTATAGAGATATCATCGTTGAGTTACCCGGGAGTTGAAGTGTTCAGTACACTGACAGAAGCACAGCTCCGCAATCGTATAGAGCCCGACAAGGGCGTGTTTATAGTAGAAAGTCCGAAGGTGATCAGCGTAGCACTTGATGCCGGATATGAGCCGCTTTCATTGCTTTGCGAGCGGAAACACATAACCGGAGATGCGGCTGACATTATAGAACGATGTGGGGATATACCGGTGTATACCGGTGAGAGGAAGTTGCTTGCAGAATTG
Organism: Xylanibacter rodentium; assembly: GCF_013166575.1. GTDB lineage: Bacteria > Bacteroidota > Bacteroidia > Bacteroidales > Bacteroidaceae > Prevotella > Prevotella rodentium. Next base: position 36,787 of record NZ_JABKKE010000003.1, on the reverse strand, counting down.
ACAGGATATGTACTGACACGTGGTGTTTTGTGCGCAATGCGTCGGCCACAGGAAATAAGTGTCGGGGATGTGTGTAGTGGTGCACGACGTGTGGTCGTTATCGATGGAGTGGTCGATACAACCAATATTGGGGCTATATTCCGTTCGGCGGCAGCTCTCGGTGTTGATGGGGTGTTGCTTACGCGAAATTCCTGCGATCCGCTTAATCGGCGTGCGGTACGTGTTTCGATGGGGTCTGTTTTTCTCGTACCCTGGGCATGGATTGACGGACAGATATCCTCTTTGAATCAATACGGATTCCGTACTGCGGCAATGGCGCTTAGTGACAATTCCATATCTATAGATGCTCCTGAACTTGCCGCAGAACCGCGGTTGGCTGTTGTGATGGGTACGGAGGGTGACGGACTTCCTTTGGAGACTATCGCTTCTGCTGATTATGTGGTGCGAATCCCGATGTCTCATGGTGTCGATTCGCTTAACGTCGCAGCGGCTTCGGCAGTAGCATTTTGGCAACTCTGTAAATGATGGTTTATGTATGCGGATTTTCCAAATCATTTCCCAACCGGTAAAATAGGTTGTCCCGAAAATATCTGCTGACTTTTGATTTTTGTGAGGCATGTGACAAGGCGTAGTGCCGGTGTTTATATATAAAAGAAAAGGAGATTTCCATTTGAAATCTCCTTTTCTTTGGGTGGAGGGTGGGGCTCGAACCCACGACATTCAGAACCACAATCTGACGCTCTAACCAACTGAACTACATCCACCGTGTTGTTTTGGTTGCTTTCTTAAAGCGAGTGCAAAGGTACGTGATTTATTTTAAACTACCAAATAAATCACGTACTTTTTTGCCGTTTTTATTATTTTGCCTTATCTGAAACTTTTTCTGCATTGTTTGTTGCAGGAGCAGCCTTCTCAGCGTTGTCTTGAGTCGTAGGAACAGCCTCTTGAGTCTTGCTGGCACCGAAGCCGGGCAGATTGTTGGGGTTGGTTGTCGGGTTCTCAATGTTCTCCATTACCGACATGTTGGTTGTTGCCTGTGGAGCGAAATGTGCGCATGCCACGCTGATAATGACCATGGCGGCAGCCAGTCCCCATGTTGTTTTTTCAATGAAGTCGGTGGTCTTGCGGACACCGCCAATCTGATTGTAAGAAGCGAAATTGGAAGAAAGTCCTCCTCCCTTTGACTCTTGAATCAGCACTATACCAATCATAGCAAGTGCAGCTAAAACGATAAGAGTTACTAATACTGTGTACATTGTTACTTTATTTTTTTATTGTTATTTATTATCAATTTTTCTAAGAAACGTATTTGGTCTGCAAAGTAAGCATTTTTTTTTGGATAATTCAAACTTAATCGCCTAATAATTTCCAAAGCCTTTGAATATCTGCCCTGTTTTATGTAAATTCGGGCTAAAGTCTCTGTAAAATAGCTTTCGTCTCCACCTTTTTCTTCTTTTTCTTCAGAGTCTTCTATCTGTGGTACAAACTGTGGCGTATCACTGAGAACGATTTTTCCCTTGTCGTTTTCAATGAAGCTGTCTATCAGATTTTGGCCTTTCAGCAACGGAACTTTTCCATTGTCCGACGGTTTTTCTTCACTGTCGGTTTCAAGCAGATATGCCACATAGTCCACTGCGGCATCAGCAGGTGTGGGACGTCGTTTTTTCTTTTCCTCTTTCTGTTCTTCTTGTGGAATGGAATCAAGGAAATTGTCTATCAGCGATATTGTCCTGCTTGTATTCTTTTCGGCTGAATTGTTTTTGGGGGCTGTCGGTTTGTTATGTTTATGTGCCGCTGCAGGTAATTTATAGTGGGCTGCTTCTACAAGCTGGAATATGACTTTCCGGTCGGTTATGTATATAGCGGCTTTCCGCAGCTCTTCGTCGAATGACGGGTCGTGCAGCAGATACAGATTTTTAAGCATCAGTAACCGTGCGGTCTGGAAATACGGGTACAGCGCTATGACAGAGCGCAGTTCGTATAGAGTGTCCCTGTCGAGTCGTTCCGGATGGTTTATCAGCTCGGTTATTTCCATAAATGTTTTTACCAGTTGGCTACTGTTGCATTGAAAATTTGATCGGTTATTTCTTTTACCATTTCAGTCACAAGTTGTTCCTGTACGGAGTTGAGCGACTGTGTCGTCTCGTATGTCGATGTGGCCGTGAACTGACGTTCAAAGTCTTCCGTATGATTTTTGTTGTTTGTGAATCGTACGTTTACCGTCATCGACAATTCCGTCTGTGCCGAATATCCCTCGCTTGATACGGCCTTGTTACGTTGCTCGTAGCGTGTAATCTCACCCTCTATTTTGAGGTCCCCGTTGCGTCTTACTTGTATCAGGCGTGTGTGGTTGGCAAATATGTCTTTCAGTTGGTTGTTGAAAATACTTGCCATCGGACCCCATACATAGCTGGAGCGTATGGGGAAGTCTGCTATTTGTATGGTTTTGGTAGTCGAGTAGTCTATGCTTGCACCGTTGAACTTGTATGAAACAGAGCACGATATCAGTAGTACTGTCAAAAGACAAAACGATATGAGACGATAGCACAGGCATGATTTCCCATCAGTCTGTGACTTGCTGTATGTATCTTTTTTCGTTTCTTTCATATTTCGTTGTTGTCTTTGACTTTCGAATCTCTACTCCAGTCCATATTGTTTTATTCTCCGGTATAGCGTACGGTCGGATATTCCCAGTTCCTGTGCAGCCTTCTTACGGTTGCCGCCGTTGCGTTCCAAAGCCTTTTCAAGCATCTGTCGCTCAATGTTGCTCAGGTTGAGATTTTCCGGTTCCTTTTCCAGTTCGATATATTCTTCCGCAATGGCATCTTCGGCCATGGGTTTTTGCTGTTGCGGGTTTATGTATATCTGTTGTGATGTTATGGCTGGTGTGCTGTTGCCTATTGGTACAGGCTTGTCGTCCTTCTGTACGATTTGTGCGGCCTGTGTTTCTTCCAGTCTTTTTTTGAGTATCCCCATATCGCGTCGCAAATCATTTACATTGCCACGTAATTCGAACAATATTTTGTAGAGAATCTCTCGTTCGTTTTCAAAACTGTGATCCCCGCTGCTTTTATGTATGGTGGCAAGCTGGGTGCTCTCTTGGTCTTGTGGAATGAAATTGCCTAATATTTCAGGAGTTATCTGTCGTACGGTGCTCAGTATCGAAATCTGTTCCGTTATATTTTTAAGTTGTCTCACGTTGCCAGGCCATTTATACTTCATGAGAAGTTGTTTGGCCTCTTCCGTCAGCACCACTTTTTCCATTCTGTACTTCTCAGCCATTTGCATGGCAAACAGGCGGAACAGCAGAACGATGTCTTCTCCGCGATCGCGCAACGGAGGCATTTGTATTGGGATGGAGTTCAAGCGGTAGTAAAGGTCTTCGCGGAAGCGTCCTTCGCTGATGGCTTTGCGTATGTTTACGTTTGTGGCTGCTACGATACGTACATCGGTCTTTTTCACATCCGTAGCTCCCACCGGTATGTATTCTCCCGTTTCGAGAACGCGTAGCAGTCGGGCCTGTGTCGCCAATGGCAATTCGCCTACTTCATCGAGAAACAGTGTACCCTTGTTGGCCACACCGAAATATCCCTGACTATCGTTTATAGCGCCTGTAAAAGAGCCTTTTACGTGTCCGAACAGTTCGCTGTCAATAGTGCCTTCGGGTATGGAACCGCAGTTGATTGCAAAATATTTCTCGCGTCGGCGTGGTGAGTTGTCATGAATGACACGCGGAATGATTTCTTTTCCCACACCGCTTTCTCCGACAATGAGCACACTTAAGTCTGTCGGCGCAACCTGCAGGGCCACATCGAGTACATGATTCAGCGCCTCGCAGTTGCCCACGATGTTGTACCGCTGTTTTATCTGTTGCAGTTCTGATGTCTTCATTTAGCTGACAAAATTACACATTTTATTCGATATACAGACTTTTGGACAGCGATTTTTTGAATACGGCTTTATTTTCCGGCTTACTTATATATATATGTACAAATTTAGGGGCTGTCTCGGATATATCAGGTGATGTCAATGTCATTATTGTTTTGAGCCGAACTTTATCAGTAGCAGTCCTATGGCAGTCCATATCAGTTCGCGCAATCTTACGATTACGGCTACGAAAATACCGGCACTTGCAGTCATGGCAAGTCCTTTGGCCGACATCAGGAAACCGCCTTCCCTGCCTCCGAGTTGCAGGGGCAGAAAGAACAGCATATTGGCAAATAGAGATGTGAATGCCAAGATAAGTATGCACTGCAGATAGTTGGCGTCGGGCATTATGACAAGCAGTATAAAATATATTTCCAAAGCCGAAACCACACGGCATGCCAGTTCGAGCACCACGGCGCTTACGAAAGTGCGGGGATTCTGATTGTGCAGGGCGGCAATCTGGCGGTCTATAGATGCCAGTTGTTCCTTGTGGTTTTCAAAGAATCGTTGTGCTTTGCGCTTAATTAGCGGGAAATGGCTCAATATACCCATGCAGCGCACGGTGATGCCCTTTTTATATCCCTTGATGAAAAACCATATAGCAGCAGTGCAGAATGCTCCCACGGAAGTCAGCATAATACCCATAGGCATGTTCACCTCTTGCGTGACGATGTATAGTAATATAGACAACATCCAAAACCAAAAGTGCGAGAAGATGTGGGTCATGGCATAGAGGATTACTGATGAAGATGCTCTTTCCGTACCAATCTTTGGTGAGAGTGACATTATCCTGTACGGTTCGCCTCCCATTAATCCTCCCGGGGTGGCATAGTTTAGTGCAAATCCGCTGATGGTGATTTTGTATAACCACCAGAATGACACCTTGCGTTCAGATGAAAGATCCGGGCTTATCCTGTTTTTCGACTGTTCTTCCTGACTGTTTATGATGATATACCATGCTGACGTGTTGAACATGTAAAGGAAAAACCACAATACAATGACGGCGACAAACCAATAACCGGCACGCTGCAACCCCGCCCAAACCTGGGCGAAGTCGAGCTGCGTTACCATAATCAGCAGAACAGTGATTCCGAAGATAAAAAATCCGTTCTGATATTTTTTCTTCATTCTGCTGTCTGTTGTTTATTTTCCGGGGCTGTCTGTTGGTCGTTTTCAGTCTGTGTAACTGTCGGTCGGTTGCTTCCCTGTGTATTTTGTTTGCCGTCGACCGTGGGGGCTATCTTGTCGTTTTCGTTTGTTTCGGTCTGTTTGCTTGCTTTTTCTTCACGTGTTTGTCTGTTGCCTTCGTGTTTGAACTGGTCACGTGCTTTCGGTATTGAGAATCGGGTCTTCTCGCTTTCGTCACGTTTTTCGTGATACAATTTCGGAAGCGGGTTTGCCATAGGTTCGTCATACTTCTTCCTGTTGCGGTATATGTCGATGGCTGTATATATAGCCTGACGGAAAGAACTCTCGTTGGCTATGCCCTTGCCTGCTATGTCGTATGCCGTGCCGTGGTCGGGTGATGTGCGTACGATGGGCAGTCCTGCTGTATAGTTTACACCATCCTCGGCGGCGAGCGTCTTGAACGGAGCCAGTCCCTGATCGTGGTACATCGCCATTACACCGTCAAATTTGGTATACATTCCGCTACCGAAAAAGCCGTCGGCAGGATATGGACCGAAAGCCTGTATGCCGGCCTCTTCCAATTCGGCAATTGCGGGAACAATCTGTTCCTGTTCCTCCTTACCCAACAGTCCGCTGTCTCCGGCGTGCGGGTTGAGTGCCAGTACGGCAATACGCGGATTGGATATCCGCATGTCGCGTTTCAGACTGTTGTGGAATATTCTGACTTTTTCCACTATTGCCTCCTTGGTTATGGCATTTGCCACATCCTTGATGGGCAGATGTGTAGTTACCAATGCTACGCGCAGGCTTCCGTTCATCAGTATCATCAGTGCTTTGCTGCCTTCACCGACACAGTCTTCTATGTATTCAGTGTGGCCGCAGAAACGGAACATGTCGCTATGTATGCTGTTCTTGTTGATTGGTGCCGTGACGAGTACGTCGTATTTATCCGAACGGAAATCGGTCATGGCACGATCAAGTGCTTTAAGAGCTGCCTCTCCGGCTTCTGGCGAAGGTTGTCCCATATCTATTTTAACTTCGTCGTCGAATGTTGTCAACAGGTTTACCCGTCCGTCTCTGGCTTCTTCTGCTGTGTTTATGATGCTGAAATTGGACTGTAGATTGAGCGCTTTTCTGTGATATGCCGCAGCCTTGGGCGACCCGTATATAATAGGCGTGCAGAGTTCGAGCATGCCCGGTTCTTCAAATGTTTTAAGAATCACTTCATATCCGATTCCGTTGGTATCACCGTGCGTGATAGCCACGCGTATAAGTCTATCTTCCATAATTGATTTAATTGCTTTATTTAAATGTATATAATACAGCTTCAAGCTGTTTGATAATGTTCCTTTTGGCTGTTCCCGGAGCGTATACGAATGCTTCCGCCACGGTGATGCGCTGTTTTGTGCTGTCAATGAGGCAACGGCTTATGAACGGGCCACCCATTATGTCGCCTTTCATTACCCATTGACCGCGCAGTTCCATAGTTCTCCGTCCGTTGTGTTGTGTCGTGCGGGCTGTTGGAGCGGGTGAGTGTACTGTGGTCATGAACATTTGAGCAGTCTCGCCCGGTATGTTCTTGCGCATAACGCTGTCACGCTTTCTTGCGGCACCCTCCGGTAGCGTGACGTTGTCGTAAGCGTATGTATATATGCAGATGTTGCGCATGGCAGACTTTCCATTGTCCGATAGCCAGATGAAGTCATGTCCCTTTTTCATGGCCGTCAGCTCTTCCGGAATCCATATCTGCACATCTCCGAACATCTTTTTTACGGCCTTTTCCGCTTTGATGTTGCGATGACGTGACAGACGGGTTATGCCGGCTTCCAGTTCGAATCTGTCGATAATCCCTTTTATATCGTCCTGTCGGCTTCTTATGTCTGTGGTCAGTTGTCTTGCTGACGGCGAACAGATGTTTATCACTATTTGCGGTTTCGCATAAACATCCAGCCTGTGGCTCATCCTCGTTTTGCCAGTCATTTCAGGGTCGATATTCACATTGATGATGCTGCGTGCATATTTTGTGGCCTGTCCGATGCCTTTTGTTGTCTGTGATATATCGAAAGTCGGCTCCCGTTGAGGCAATCCTGCCACAGTCAGCGCGCCAAGCAACGTGCTCACCGCCCTTACCGCTTCTTCAGTGTTTCCCGTCACCACCACCTCGTAAGGTTTTCCGCCACTTTTGGGCAGCAGTGCTCCGTCATCCGTACAGGCCGTCATCACTATCAGCCAGCATAGCAACAATGCAGCGTTGCATATCGGTTGCAGGGTCTTGTGCATCATTATCCTGATTGTTGCTGTTTGTGTGCCGTTGACAGCAGGCCACAGGCCGCAAATATATCCTGTCCGCGACTGGCACGTATTGTTGTAAATACCCCATGGCTAGTGAGATAATCGCGCATGATCTCCATCTTGCTGTCGTCGGTGCCGTGCAGATTGACATCGGGTATGGTGTGGAACCGTATCAGATTGATACGGCATTCCAGTCCGCTCACCAGCCGGATAATCTCGCGGGCATGGGCCGGCGAATCGTTCACTCCGTCGAACACGATATATTCGAACGAGGCGCGCCGCTGGTGTGTGAAGTCGTACTGCTTCAGAAGTTCCACCACTTCTTTTATCGGCATCTGCTTCTCGGCCGGCATCAGTTGCATGCGCTGTTCGTGCAGTGGTGAGTGCATGCTGATTGCAATGTGGCATTCGCTCTCGTCGAGAAAGCGCTTGAGCTTGTTCTTTATGCCCACACTGCTCACGGTGATGCGTTTCGGACTCCATGCGTATCCGTAGTCGGATGTGAGAATCTCCGTGGATTTCAGAACATTGTCAATGTTGTCCATCGGCTCGCCCTGTCCCATGAACACCACATTGGTGAGGCGCTCGCGCTCGGGCAGAGAGTATATTTGGTTGAGAATGTCGCCCGCGGTGAGATTGCCCTCGAATCCCTGCTTGCCAGTCTGACAGAACAGACAGTTCATCTTGCAACCCACCTGCGACGATACGCACAAGGTGGCACGCTCTCCGTCGGGGATGAACACCGTTTCGACAAACTTGCCCCCGGCAGTGGGAAACAGATACTTCACCGTGCCGTCTACCGAGCGCTGGCTGTCGGCCGGTTCCATCGTACCCACGGTACACACCTCGTCAAGACGTGCGCGGTTGGCTTTCGACAGATTGGTCATCTCGTCAATACTCTTCACGTGCTTCGTATACAGCCATTTGGCTATCTGGCCTGCCGTAAATTTGGGCATACCCAGTTCTGCTGTCAACTCTTTCAGTTCTTCGGCAGTCATGCCGATAAGCACCTTTTTACCGCTTTCCATTGCCTGTGTAAATTATATTGTCTGCAAATTTACAGCAATTCGGGCTAAAAACAAAATAAATTGCGTATAAACAGAGAAAATGTTTAACTTTGCAGTGTCAAAACTGAATAAACATAATGGGTATAGAGAAAGCATTGCTTAACAGATCCCGGCTTCTGCTGGGCGACGAGACTATGGACCGTATTGGTAGGGCGCGGGTTATTATATTCGGCGTGGGAGGCGTGGGTTCGTGGTGCGCAGAGAGCCTTGTGCGCTCGGGTGTGTGCCGGCTGACGATTGTAGACAGCGACCGCGTGTGTATCACCAACATCAACCGCCAGCTTATGGCCACTATCGAGACCATCGGACGGGTTAAGGTGGAGGCGCTCAAGGAGCATTTGCTCACGGTGAATCCCGCTGCCGAGATTGATGCGCGGCAGGAGGTATTCACCGAGGAGACGGCCGCCGGCTTCCGGCTTGACGACTACGACTATATCATTGACGCCATCGACTCGCTCACTGACAAGGCGCTGCTCATAGAGATGGCTTGCCGTACGCGGGCCAAGTTCTTCTCGTCTATGGGCGCGGCGCTGAAGCTCGACCCCACCCGCATACGTGTGGCGGAGTTCTGGCATGTGGAGGGCTGTCCGCTGGCACGTGCCTTGCGCCAGCGGTTCAAGCGTTTGAAGCGGAGCCCGGCCCGTAAGTTCAAGTGCGTTTACAGCGACGAACTGCTCACCAACAAGGGCACTGCCGGCCCATGCGGTGCCGAGGAGTGCGTGTGTGCCAAGGCTCACGCCGAAATCTCGCCCCTTGCCGCCAGCGGTCACACCCGCAAGGCTCAGACCAACGGCTCGCTGATGCACATCACGGCCATTTTCGGCCTCACCATCGCCGGCCTTGTGATACAGGATTTGGCGGAGCGGGTATCTCAGAAAGAGCAGTAGTCTTTCTGCACCCGTATTTTCATTACCGGTATTATCGTGATAATCAGGAGAATCGGTGGAATGTCTTTTTCCGGGTGTATATCATTTGATTATTATGAGTTTGCGTTGTATATTGTGTTGGTTATAATGCGTTTCCTGGCGGTCGCATTTCTGTTTGGTGAAGCCGGGAACTCCTATTTATTTTTACAAATTACTTTGTCGCTCGTCACAAAATCGCCATTTGCGCACTACGGCCCGAAAAACGCGATTTTTGCGCTAAAATAGGACACGCTGATAATCAACTACTTACGCTCATTACATTCAGATATTGCCGTGTAAGAAAAGCAGAGAGGCCCTCCCGAGGTTGCCGCGGCGGCCTCCCGGCTCTGCAACGAGGCCGTCGCGGGAAGACAACAACGCCGTAATGGGAGAGCCGGGAGGCCCTTATGGCAAAACTTCGACACCCGAAATGCGTGTCAAAAAAGCAGAGAAGGCCTTACGGCTTTTCTATTTCGACAAAAAAGAAGTGCGCTTTTTTAAGAATAAAATGTACATTATGATTTATCCGCCATACTTTCCTGTTACAACAGGGTCGGAACCCCTTCGCTTAGGCAACACAGACTATGAATATATAAAAACAGGCAATGACTATATAAAAAATGCCCACCGTTAAGGACGATGGGCCAACCTGAATGTTTTCACAACGGAATAATCCTTATTGTGATTTGCTTAAAATTCACTGCAAATATACGAAAAAATAATTATATACAGCGTATTTTTTATTATTTTTCACTATATTTGCAGTTGTAATATAATCTGAAACCTAAACTATAGATTACGCATTATGAAAAGAATATTAGGACTTGACCTCGGAACGAGCAGCATAGGATGGGCGCTTGTTAACGAAAGTGAAGATGAAAGGGAACAGTCATCCATCATAAAACTTGGAGTAAGAGTGAATCCTCTTACTGTTGACGAACAACGGAATTTTGAAGCAGGCAAACCGATAACCACCAACGCCGAAAGGACTCTGAAGAGAAGTATGAGGCGTAATCTGCAAAGATATAAGCTGAGACGTGATAATCTGATAGAGATACTTACAGAGCATGGATTTATAACTCCAGAAACCATTTTGGCTGAGCAAGGCAACAAATCCACATTCGAGACATACAGGCTTAGAGCAAAGGCTGTTACGGAAGAAATATCGTTGGAGGAGTTGGCCCGTGTACTGCTTATGATAAACAAGAAGCGTGGATATAAGAGCAGCAGAAAGCTGGATACCAATGAAGACGGTAAGATTATAGACGGCATGGAGGTGGCAAAGCAGCTCTATGACGAAGGGCTTACCCCGGGGCAGTATATGTTGAGGCTGATGGATAGCGGCAAACGTTATACTCCAGATTTTTATCGTTCGGATTTGAAGGATGAGTTCGGGCGGATATGGGATTTTCAGAAGACATTCTATCCGGAACTGCTCACCGATGAATTGCGTCAAGAACTTGCCGGCAAGAACGAGAAGCAGACATGGGCTATATGTGCCAAAACTTTTTCGCTTGTAGGATTGAAACGTACAGCAAAAGGAGAAGAACTGAAGCGTGAAAACTATAAATGGCGTGTGGACAGCCTTAGTGAAAAGATGGATTTGGAAAGCCTGACCGTTGTTCTTCAAAAGATAAACGGGCAGATAAACGGGTCGAGCGGTTATCTTGGTGAAATGAGCGACCGAAGCAAGGAACTGTATTTCAAAAAGCAGACCGTAGGCCAATATCTTATGTCGCGACTTGACAAGAATTCGCACTACAGTCTGAAGAACAAGGTGTTCTACCGTCAGGATTATCTTGATGAGTTTGAAATGATTTGGGAAAATCAGGCCCGGTATCACAGTGAACTTACCGACAGCTTGAAACATGAGATTCGCGATGTAGTGATATTCTATCAGCGTTCGTTGAAATCGCAGAAAGGACTGATAAGTTTCTGTGAGTTTGAAAACAGACAGATGGAAACGGTAAAGTACGGAAAGAAAAGACTGAAAACCGTGGGACTGCGTGTGTGTCCGAAGTCGTCACCGCTGTTTCAGGAATTCAAGATTTGGCAGATTCTCAACAACATACAGGTATCGGGAAAAGTGGTTCGCAAACAGTCTGTCGATTTGTTTGGTGAGACTGTTGAGATGGCGAACGGCAAACGTTTCCTTTATCAGGAAGAAAAAGAAAAGCTGTTTCGTGAATTGAATATCAAGGCCAAGATGTCGAAAGCCGAAGTGCTCAAACTGCTTTTCAAGAATCACAAGGAACTTGATTTGAACTATAAGGAGATAGAAGGCAACAGGACGCAGGCTGCGCTCTTTGCCGCCTATCAGACGATTATCGACATGAGCGGGCACGGCACACACGACTTTTCAAAGATGTGCGCGGACGACGTTATGGATATTGTAAGCAATGTTTTCGGCGGGTTGGAATTCGGTACGGACATACTGTGTTTCGACTCGTCTCTTGAAGGCAAGGCCTTTGAGCGGCAACCGGCTTACCGGCTTTGGCACTTGCTGTATTCTTTTGCCGGTGACAACTCGAAGACCGGAAACGAGAAACTTATCAGTAAGATATCAGAGCTTTATGGTTTCGACAGGGAGTATGCGGCGATAATTGCCGGTATAAGTTTTCAGTTGGATTACGGTAGTCTGAGCGCCAAGGCTATACGCAAGATTCTGCCTTACATGAAAGAAGGCAATGAATACAGTGTGGCTTGCGGATATGCAGGATACCGCCATTCAAAAAACTCTTTGACCAAAGAAGAACTTGCCAACAAATTGCTTTGCAACCGTCTTAAGCCGTTGCCCCGCAACAGTCTGCGTAATCCTGTTGTGGAAAAGATTCTCAACCAAATGATTAATGTGGTAAACTCTGTTGCCAATGTATATGGCAAGCCAGACGAGATACGCATAGAGATGGCACGGGAGTTGAAGAACAGTGCAAAGGAACGCGAGGAAATGACAAAGGCCATAAGCAAGGCTACGGCCGACCACGAATATTACAGGCAGATTCTGAAAAATGAATTTGGCATAGAAAATGTGAGCCGTAATGATATAATAAGGTATAAGCTGTATATGGAGTTGAAGGACAAAGGATTCAAGACTCTGTATTCGAACACGTATATCCCTCGGGAAAAACTTTTCAGCAAAGAGTTTGATATAGAACATATTATTCCGCAGGCACGGCTTTTTGACGATTCGTTTTCAAACAAGACAATCGAAGTGCGGAGTGTAAACATTGAAAAAGGCAATATGACAGCATACGACTATGTATGTGGCAAATATGATGCAGATAAGGTGAGCGCCTATAAAGTAAGGGTGGAAGAACTGTTCAAAAACGGAACTATAAGCAAGACCAAGCGCGACAAGCTGCTGATGAGTGAGGCTGATATCCCATCCGGATTTATCGAGCGTGATTTGCGCGATTCGCAGTATATCGCGCGAAAAGCACGTGAGATACTGGAGAGTTTGGTAAGGACTGTTGTCCCCACGACCGGCAGCATCACTTCGCGTCTGCGTGAAGACTGGCAGCTTGTGGATGTGATGAAGGAATTGAACTGGGACAAATACAACCGTCTTGGACTTACAGACTTTGTTGTCGACAAAGACGGGCGGCGTATACGTCGCATAAAGGACTGGACAAAGCGAAACGACCACAGGCATCACGCCATGGATGCACTGACCATAGCTTTTACCAAGCCAAGTTATATACAATATCTCAACAATATGAATGCCCGTAGCGACAAAGGCAGCAGTATATATGCAATAGAGAAGAAAGAACTGTATCGTGACAATGGCAAACTCAAATTTCAGCCACCCATGCCGCTCGATGTGTTCAGAGCAGAGGCAAAACGTCATCTTGATGGAATACTGGTGTCGATAAAGGCAAAGAACAAGGTTGTGACACGAAATACGAACGTATCGAAAATCAAAGGAGGAACGAAAAAGAAAGTACAACTCACTCCTCGCGGGCAGTTGCATAACGAAACTGTATATGGACGGATAAAACGGTATGTGGTGAAAGAGGAGAAAGTGAATGCTTCGTTCGATATGCAGAAGATAGACACTGTGGCCAATATGCGTTATCGCATGGCGTTGAGTGACAGACTGCAGCAGTATGGCGGAAATGCCAAGAAAGCATTCACCGGCAGTAACAGTTTGCAGAAGAATCCGCTGTATGTCGATGATATGCACATCATAGCAGTGCCAGAACGTGTAAAGACAGTGGGATTTGAGTATGTATATACAATACGGAAAGAGGTTACGCCCGATTTGAAAATAGACAAGGTTGTAGATTCCAAAGTGCGTAACATACTGAAAGCACGGCTTGAGCAATTTGGCAACGATGCAAAGAAAGCATTCGTTAATCTTGACGAGAATCCCATCTGGCTGAATAAGGAAAAAGGCATTGCCATAAAGCGCGTTACGATAACCGGTGTAAGCAATGCCTTGGCATTGCACGACAAACGTGATAATAGCGGAAAGCCAATGCTTGATGTCAACGGTCACAAGATGCCTGTGGATTTTGTCAGTCCCAGCAACAATCATCATGTGGCAATATACATGGATGCGGATGGAAAGATGCAAGACGACATCGTTTCTTTCTATGAAGCAACCATGCGCGCCAATCAGGGTTATCCTGTAATAGACAGGGATAAGAACAGAAGTGAGGGGTGGCAATTCCTGTTTACGATGAAGCAAAACGAGTATTTCGTCTTCCCGAATGAAGAAACAGGCTTTGACCCTAATGAGATTGATTTGCTTGATCCGAACAACTACCCGATAATCAGTCCAAATCTTTTCAGAGTTCAGAAGCTATCGAAAACAGAAGGGAGGATCTATATGTTCAGACACCATCTTGAAACTACAGTTGATGACAAGAAAGAATTACAGGAAGTGACATGGAAGCGAATAAACTCGCTTGATAAACTGAAAAATGTGGTGAAAGTGCGTGTAGATCACGTCGGTAGGATTGTGTCTGTAGGAGAGTATTAAATTAAAAACATTGCGCCATGATAAAGAAAACACTGTATTTCGGAAATCCGGCATATCTGTCGCTCAGGCAGGGGCAGATGGTTATCAAACTGCCGGAAGTGGAGCGTAACGACAGTCTTCCGGAACACATGAAACGCCGGATGGAGGTGACAAAGCCTGTGGAGGATATAGGAGTTGTGGTATTGGACAATCGTCAGATCACCATCACCCAAGGTCTGATAGAGGCGCTGCTTGACAATAACTGCGCCATCATCACTTGCGATAGTCGCAGTATGCCGGTGGGACTTATGCTTCCGTTATGTTGCAATACTGTGCAGAGTGAGCGTTTTTCCGACCAGCTAAAAGCCTCACTTCCGCTCAGAAAACAACTGTGGCAACAGACTATCAAGGCTAAAATAAGGAATCAGGCGGCAGTCCTTTCTGCCTGTACCGGCAATGAGGCGAAGAACATGTTGAGGTGGGAGGATGATGTGAAGAGCGGCGACCCTGACAATCTCGAAGGGCGCGCGGCTGCGTATTACTGGAAGAATATCTTTGCCGGATTTCCTGAGATAAATGATTTCACACGTGGTCGTGATGGTTTTCCGCCCAACAATCTGCTGAACTATGGTTATGCCATATTGCGTGCTGTGGTGGCCCGCGCTTTGGTGTCGAGCGGAATGTTGCCCACGATGGGCATACATCATCACAACAGATACAACGCATATTGTCTGGCTGACGATATAATGGAACCTTACCGTCCGTACGTAGATGAACTTGTCTTTGGTTTAATAGCCGAAAATGATGGATGTGTGCCCGATATTACAAAGGAGATAAAAGCACGGCTGCTTTCGGTGCCGACGTTGGAAGTGGTTATCGGTGGCAGGCGCAGCCCGTTGATGGTGGCTGTCACTCAGACCACGGCTTCGTTATATAAATGTTTCAGTGGAGAGTTGCGCCGTATATCATATCCTGAGAGATAACGTATTGATTTTTATGGACCGGTTTAGTGAATATCGCATTATGTGGGTTTTGGTGTTTTTCGATTTGCCTACCGAAACGAAGAAGGATAAGAAAGAATATGCCTTGTTTCGTAAGAATTTGCAGCGCGATGGATTCACCATGTTCCAGATGTCCATCTACGTACGGCATTGTGCAAGCATGGAAAATGCTGAGGTTCATATAAAGCGTGTCAAGGCGTTTCTTCCAAAGTTCGGGCATGTGGCCATAATGTGCATCACCGACAAGCAGTTTGGAAACATCAGCGTGTTTTATGGAACAAAACCGATGGCACCAAATGCACCGGGACAGCAACTTGAACTTTTTTGATTTTTTAACTTCAGAAGATGGAGTTTGTAGCTCATTTTGTCTCGTTTTTATAGGATGAAACAAACCGAATAAGATAATTGCTGTTTATATTACACTAATGGAATCCTGCATTAATGCAAGATTCCGTTAGCAAGACATACATTCTTTTCTTTTTCTGATTTCTAAGATATATCTTTGATATACAGAACGTTACATCAACTGTGATGTTAGTCTCAATGCAAAGATACGAATTTTAAAGCAAATCACAACGCCGTTTCGTCGTCCGCCGGGTCGTCAACGGATGTTAGTCTCAATGCAAAGATACGAATTTTAAAGCAAATCACAACAAATACCAAAGGTTTTATCTTTTATTTTTGATGTTAGTCTCAATGCAAAGATACGAATTTTAAAGCAAATCACAACTGCGGTTGCTTGTGCATTTTCTGCGGCTGCGATGTTAGTCTCAATGCAAAGATACGAATTTTAAAGCAAATCACAACGGCTTTCAACAGATGAAAGAATTGAACAAGGATGTTAGTCTCAATGCAAAGATACGAATTTTAAAGCAAATCACAACCCGTTCAGCTTTAGTCATGTTGTTTAAATAGATGTTAGTCTCAATGCAAAGATACGAATTTTAAAGCAAATCACAACTGGTTGTCCGTTATCCACTCCGAAAAACGGGATGTTAGTCTCAATGCAAAGATACGAATTTTAAAGCAAATCACAACAACCCCTCAAAGTTTATGCGCACCCACGCCGATGTTAGTCTCAATGCAAAGATACGAATTTTAAAGCAAATCACAACGGTCCCAAAGAAGTTATTTTCTTGGAATTTGATGTTAGTCTCAATGCAAAGATACGAATTTTAAAGCAAATCACAACACCCTCAAAATGTCATTTGAAACATCATTGGATGTTAGTCTCAATGCAAAGATACGAATTTTAAAGCAAATCACAACACCTGTTGTGCGCTTTCGGTGCGTCCCTCCGATGTTAGTCTCAATGCAAAGATACGAATTTTAAAGCAAATCACAACAACCCCCAATATTCGGGTTGCCGGGTTCTGATGTTAGTCTCAATGCAAAGATACGAATTTTAAAGCAAATCACAACGGTTCCAAAGAAGTTATTTTCTTGGAATTTGATGTTAGTCTCAATGCAAAGATACGAATTTTAAAGCAAATCACAACCGACTGCTTGTGCATTTTCTGCGGCTGCTTGATGTTAGTCTCAATGCAAAGATACGAATTTTAAAGCAAATCACAACGGTATCGCCAAGAACGGAACCGAAAAAACGGATGTTAGTCTCAATGCAAAGATACGAATTTTAAAGCAAATCACAACGGGCTTCGGGTTCCTTGTTTCCGAACGTGGGATGTTAGTCTCAATGCAAAGATACGAATTTTAAAGCAAATCACAACGCATGGAGGTAGTTCCTACCGCACTTCTTGATGTTAGTCTCAATGCAAAGATACGAATTTTAAAGCAAATCACAACGGGTAGCATGAACTTTGATTCAAAGTCTGGATGTTAGTCTCAATGCAAAGATACGAATTTTAAAGCAAATCACAACATGTACTCACTTTGCGTAAATGATGTTTTGGATGTTAGTCTCAATGCAAAGATACGAATTTTAAAGCAAATCACAACTGCCACGGTTAGCGGCTGGTTTGTCGGGTAGATGTTAGTCTCAATGCAAAGATACGAATTTTAAAGCAAATCACAACACCCCATGCGAGATATATCTTTAACAATTAGATGTTAGTCTCAATGCAAAGATACGAATTTTAAAGCAAATCACAACTGAAAAGTATGATAAGGTCTTCTCCGAACGGATGTTAGTCTCAATGCAAAGATACGAATTTTAAAGCAAATCACAACTACTTCTGTAGTACTGTACCACTTGCCGTGATGTTAGTCTCAATGCAAAGATACGAATTTTAAAGCAAATCACAACTATTGACGAGGGGTTCGCTATTGCTGACGAGATGTTAGTCTCAATGCAAAGATACGAATTTTAAAGCAAATCACAACTTCCCTCCTTAAATTAAAAAATCCTTGTAAGATGTTAGTCTCAATGCAAAGATACGAATTTTAAAGCAAATCACAACACATCTGATATACTCAGTCTACCTCCTGTTGATGTTAGTCTCAATGCAAAGATACGAATTTTAAAGCAAATCACAACTAGAGACAATACAGATACCCGTACGCGAGGGATGTTAGTCTCAATGCAAAGATACGAATTTTAAAGCAAATCACAACTATCTTTCTTACTACTCATTGTAAAAAAGCGATGTTAGTCTCAATGCAAAGATACGAATTTTAAAGCAAATCACAACTTGATGCTATCTACAAAGTCATTGATTGTGATGTTAGTCTCAATGCAAAGATACGAATTTTAAAGCAAATCACAACTTGACCCGCTTGTCATAACTACTTCATTGCGATGTTAGTCTCAATGCAAAGATACGAATTTTAAAGCAAATCACAACTCGCTAACAATTCTTCTGCAGACAGGAATCGATGTTAGTCTCAATGCAAAGATACGAATTTTAAAGCAAATCACAACGTACCGTTATTAGTCCGGAGGGACAACCTGGATGTTAGTCTCAATGCAAAGATACGAATTTTAAAGCAAATCACAACCTCTTGAGAATCTCTCTAAGGCTATTCCAGGATGTTAGTCTCAATGCAAAGATACGAATTTTAAAGCAAATCACAACAGAGCTTTCACCATTGAGCATGCAGGCTTCGATGTTAGTCTCAATGCAAAGATACGAATTTTAAAGCAAATCACAACTGCTGATTATCTTGTTAATTATATTTCTAGATGTTAGTCTCAATGCAAAGATACGAATTTTAAAGCAAATCACAACCAGGAACGCGAGAGCCACACACCCTTATTAGATGTTAGTCTCAATGCAAAGATACGAATTTTAAAGCAAATCACAACTTATTTGCTCTGTAGGAATGATCTACATAGCGATGTTAGTCTCAATGCAAAGATACGAATTTTAAAGCAAATCACAACAGTAATGGTATACTTATCGCCAGTCCGCAAGATGTTAGTCTCAATGCAAAGATACGAATTTTAAAGCAAATCACAACCTACTAATGGTGGATCTTTTATCGCATCTAGATGTTAGTCTCAATGCAAAGATACGAATTTTAAAGCAAATCACAACGTACGTTGAGTTCTCGGGCAACATGAACTTGATGTTAGTCTCAATGCAAAGATACGAATTTTAAAGCAAATCACAACTTGATTTGATTAATTATTTGAAGACCTTGAGATGTTAGTCTCAATGCAAAGATA
The DNA here is from genome assembly GCF_013166575.1 of Xylanibacter rodentium. Taxonomy (GTDB): domain Bacteria; phylum Bacteroidota; class Bacteroidia; order Bacteroidales; family Bacteroidaceae; genus Prevotella; species Prevotella rodentium. The sequence goes on along the minus strand of NZ_JABKKE010000003.1, from coordinate 17,876 downwards.
CGAATTTTAAAGCAAATCACAACTATGTTTGTTACACTTACTTATGATAGATGATGTTAGTCTCAATGCAAAGATACGAATTTTAAAGCAAATCACAACCTAAGGCTATTCCAGCTGGAGAGTATACCGATGTTAGTCTCAATGCAAAGATACGAATTTTAAAGCAAATCACAACTCATTGCGTTGCGTTTGCTCTCAAGCGGTTGATGTTAGTCTCAATGCAAAGATACGAATTTTAAAGCAAATCACAACAACCCGGATGAAGCTTTTGACTTTATTCGCGATGTTAGTCTCAATGCAAAGATACGAATTTTAAAGCAAATCACAACTTGGCTTGGAGCCCTTGTTTATCAATGATTGATGTTAGTCTCAATGCAAAGATACGAATTTTAAAGCAAATCACAACTTTTCATCTAGAGGCAGCTTCACGACTGCCGATGTTAGTCTCAATGCAAAGATACGAATTTTAAAGCAAATCACAACTAGAGACTCTCGCGGTTGTATTCTTGTCGGGATGTTAGTCTCAATGCAAAGATACGAATTTTAAAGCAAATCACAACAGAATCATCACGTAAACTCCATAGCCGGCTGATGTTAGTCTCAATGCAAAGATACGAATTTTAAAGCAAATCACAACAGGAAATACTTGGAAGAGACGCCGTAAGACGATGTTAGTCTCAATGCAAAGATACGAATTTTAAAGCAAATCACAACTGATTGATGTCTTTTTGAAAGACTTTTCGCGATGTTAGTCTCAATGCAAAGATACGAATTTTAAAGCAAATCACAACCGCTTCCGGAGGCTCTCTCGGGGGCATTTGGATGTTAGTCTCAATGCAAAGATACGAATTTTAAAGCAAATCACAACAATATTGCTTTTGACAATTCTTTTACAGTTGATGTTAGTCTCAATGCAAAGATACGAATTTTAAAGCAAATCACAACGTACGGAGCCAGTTAAAACAGCTGCGCTTAGATGTTAGTCTCAATGCAAAGATACGAATTTTAAAGCAAATCACAACACGCTGATAATTGTATATCACGGACAACTGGATGTTAGTCTCAATGCAAAGATACGAATTTTAAAGCAAATCACAACAGGGAGTTCACGCCGCAGCAACGCCGCAATGATGTTAGTCTCAATGCAAAGATACGAATTTTAAAGCAAATCACAACAACTTGCGGATAGCCTATTTTCACAAGGCTGATCAGCCGTGAGTCTTTTTACATCATCGGCTTGACATCGTTATTTGCTTTCATAAGAACAAATCGGAGTGTTTTCCCGTGCGCATGAGTGTAACCATTTTAAAGGTTTCCTGTTTGGAATATATCAGCAACCAATCAGGGGATATATGACATTCTCGATAACTTTTATAGTTTCCTACAAGGACATGGTCGCGATATTTGGCTTCAAGTGGTTCTCCAGCGGTGAGTTTGGTAATAACGCCAATGAGTTTCTTTTCGTCAAGTCCTCGCTTGCGTGCAAGTTTCAAGTCCTTTAGATATTGGCGTGTAAATTCAATCCTGTATGCCATACCCAACGGCTTTTAGATATTCATCTATATTGTCACAAACAATGGTATCTCCGTTTTCTGCTTCTTGAAACGCTTTGAGCGTATAGGCATTTGGTGTTTCGGAGCGTTTGGAAACTTTTACCGCAGCTACACCGCGAATCATTCGGATGGCTCTTTTTATGTCGGCCATCATCGTTGGATTTTCTATTGATACAATAAGTTCTGTCATAATATTAATTATTATTTGTGATGCAAAGATAATAAAAGGTATATATTTATACAAATCTTCGGCAATTTTTTCGGTTTTTTATTTGGTGGTTCGGGAATTTTTTGTAATTATGCAACGCTTACGGATTATAATTACATTTATTCCGCAGACCAGCAGAGCAAGCGGTCTGTTGTGATGTTAGTCTCAATGCAAAGATACGAATTTTAAAGCAAATCATAACTCACGCGTGTGTGGATGCCATCGGAGGCGCACGGCTGAACCGTTCCACGCTTTTTTTGCTAAATATCCTTAACGAATAAAACAACATTCCAGATATTTAATTATCTTTGCAAAAACTATTTGCGGGGTGTTACTATTATTCGCGCCCCGCGCGGTCTTAAGGAAGTTAGAAGAACTTCACCGTTACGGTGATTATTCTTATTTTCCAAAACCGCAACACAATTTTTACGCTCATTGTATCAAATGGTTTTTTGGACGGTTGAGGCCGCCCGCCTTTGCCTGCAATATCGCAGGACTTTAACAGGGTGTTGGTCGCACCCTGTTTTTTATCGTCTCCGCGAATCACTTAAACGTGTCGTTGGGATTACGTGCCTTATCTTATATACCGCTTATATGCACCCGTGCGGCCTGATTGTATTATACTGTAAGGCAGAAGCCTTGTGTGTTTCTGTAATTTCATTCATAAGTTCAAATTCTATGAGAATAAAAAATTGTAGTGAAGAAAGCAAGGCATTTGGAAATAAAGATATTCATTGCCTTGAACAATCATGGAGAAGTCTCGTATGATGATAACGGACAGTACAGAAGATTGAACTTATACCGTATAGGCATCCAAATAATGTATGACAAAGTTGTAAAAATAGGGATAAACGGTTGGATTTCCTCTAAAGAAAAATCATTTTCTTAATCCTGCCGGTGTATAATCTCGCGATTTTATTGTACATTTGCAAAGAATAAGGATGCGGAGTGTACATGCGATGTGTATGTACGCAGCCTGTGTAAAAATAGAGAAACATAACAAACATTGCATATAAAAATATGAGAGGAAAGATAGACTGTTTTCTGGCGTGTGGAGATGTGCGTGGTGTAAGACCGCTGGTAGAGACGCTGCGCGACAGCAGGACGGTACATAATATAAACCTGATAATGACAGCCGCACATGCCGGTACAGCCGTTGATGTGCCCGAGGGATGCACGGTGATGACGGCAGACAGCGTGATTTGCAGCGCCACGATACGTGAGATTGCCGTGCGGGCCACGGCCGAGTATGTGATGCTGCTGACAAAGCCCGTCAACGTGACATTGGGCATGTCGGCAACTGAACGTGTGCTGCGCGTGGCAGACGATTCCGACGCGGCATTGGTGTACAGCGACCACTGGTCTGTAGAGAATGGCGTGCGGTGTCCGCATCCGGTGCCCGACTACCAGGAGGGCAGCGTGCGCGACGATTTCGATTTCGGTTCGCTCCTGCTCATCAATACCGCGCTGCTGCACCGCTATGTGGAGGACGCGTCGGCCGACTACCGCTATGCCGGACTCTACGACCTGCGTCTGTATTTGAGCAGGGTGGGGCGGTTGTTCCACATCAACGAGTATCTGTATACCGAGGAAGAGACCGATCTGCGTGCCAGCGGTGTGAAGCAGTTTGACTATGTGAATCCGGCCAACCGCGACGTGCAGATAGAGATGGAGCAGGCCGTTACTGCGCATCTCGAAGCCATCGGGGCGCTGATAGACACGCACAACTATGCCTGTCCAGATTTCGGAGAGCAGGATTTTGCGGTGGAGGCATCGGTGATAATACCCGTTCGCGACCGGGTGAAGACTATACTCGATGCTGTAAGGAGCGCTTTGTCGCAGAAAGCTACGTTTGCCTACAACGTGATTGTGGTGGACAATCATTCCACCGACGGCACCACAGAGACTATAGCCACACTGGCCGCTACCGACGCACGCCTTGTACACATCATTCCCGAACGCACCGACCTTGGTATAGGCGGATGCTGGAACATGGCCGTGAACGACGAGCTCTGCGGGCGTTTTGCCGTGCAGCTTGACAGCGATGACCTGTATAGCTCGGAGTATACACTACAAACCATAGTCGATGCCTTTCATGAACAACAGGCAGCTATGGTGGTTGGCTCATATCGCATGTGCGACTTCGACCTGAACACGCTGCCGCCGGGACTTATAGCCCATCGCGAGTGGACCGACGAGAACGGACCCAACAACGCTCTGCGTATCAACGGACTTGGGGCGCCGCGTGCTTTTTTCACGCCGTTGTTGCGCCAGATTCAGTTCCCCAATACTAGCTACGGTGAAGACTATGCGCTCGGCCTGATTTTTTCACGCCGTTACCGCATAGGCCGCATCTACGACGAGTTGTACCTGTGCCGCCGATGGGCTGGCAACAGCGATGCCGCACTGAGCATAGACAAGATTAATGCCAACAATACGTATAAAGACCGTTTGCGCACACTTGAGATTTCGGCACGCCGACGGATGTTGCAGGGTAAGGCAGACATTCTGGCCGACTCGTCTCTGCACCGTTTCTTCAACCTTCAGTTGGAGCGTTGGGACGATGCCCGTCAGCGCTACCGCGAATTGCAGAGCGTGGAGACGCGCGAGTTGCAAGGCGATACATTCACGCTTGTGGCGCAGTGGAATCCGGCGCGCATGGTGTCAACCGGAGCGTCCGTTGACCGTCGCACGGTGGAGACGCGCCCCTGTTTCCTCTGCGAGAAGAACCGACCGGCGGAACAGATAAAGAAGGTGCTCGACGCACGTTTCGAACTGCTTGTCAATCCGTTCCCCATACTGCCCATGCACTTTACCATCCCTGCCCGCAGCCACCGCCTGCAACATATAAGTGACTGCTACGGCGAGATGTATCGTCTGCTCTACGATTTTCCTGACCTTACCGTGTTCTACAACGGACCGAGATGTGGAGCGTCGGCCCCCGATCATGCCCATCTACAGGCCGGCACGACCGGTGTTCTGCCATTGCAGCGCGGTTGGCAGCGGCTCAGTCGCAATCTGGTGCCCGTGCTCACGCTCGACGATGGCAGTGGCATCTGGCACGTGTCTGACTATCCGTGTGCGGCGCTCGTCATACGTACGACCGATACTGTGTGCGGCGAGAAGCTGTTCCGCACGCTCTACGATGCCCTGCCCGTGGCCGATGGCGACACCGAGCCGATGATGAATATTGTGGGATGGCGCTCGGCCGACGAATATATCATGGTGGTGATGCTGCGCCGCAAGCACCGCCCCGACTGCTATTCGGCCGATGGCGACGCACGCTTTGTAGTGAGTCCCGGTGCGCTCGACATGGCCGGACTTATCATCACGCCGCGTGAGGAGGATTTCCGTCGGCTTACGCCCGAGGTGGCTTTCGGCATATTGCGCGAGGTGTCGCTCACCGACGATGAACTGGCGGCTGTGGTGGCACGAATCAAGCCCGCTTCCGCGGAATCGTGCCCGGTGTCGTTCTCTTCAGTTATTGGCGAAGACATGCCTGAGGTTCAGGTAGGCATTGTGAGTTGCAGCCGTATTGGCTTCACTCTAAATACTCCGTATATGGCTAAAGGCAAGACGATAGAGGGAGAACAGGTGGTGGAGTTCTCGGAGGGCGGCATACTGTGGAACGGCAACCAATACCGCGAACTGACATTCGCGCCGCTGACCGATGATGCCTCGTTCTCGCTACACGACGTCACCATAGGTGTAAACTTCCACTGGGAACGCAAGGAGACGCAGGTGTTCCGCGGTACCTTGCGCCTTGTGGTCGAGGCCGACAACATCACGGCCGTCAACCAATTGCCGGTAGAGGACTATCTTGTGAGCGTGATATCAAGTGAGATGAAAGCCACCTCGTCGGTCGAATTTCTGAAAGCCCATGCCGTGATATCGCGCAGCTGGCTGCTGGCACAGATGGACAAGCGACGCCGGCTGAAGGACGGACAGGACAGTTTCTTCTCGTTCATAAAAAAGGATGACGAACTGATACGTTGGTACGACCGCGAGGACCATACCATATTCGACGTCTGTGCCGACGACCATTGCCAGCGCTATCAGGGCATAACCCGTGCCGGCAACACATCGGTGGCGGAGGCCGTCAGGGCTACGTCCGGACAGATACTGGTATATGGAAACGAGATTTGCGACGCACGGTTCAGCAAGTGTTGCGGCGGTGTGACGGAAGAGTTTCAGTATTGCTGGGAAGACACACCGAAGCCGTATCTCGTTTCTGTGAGAGACTGCGGTGCCGACGGTCATGACTTCTGCGACACATCGGACAGGGATATATTGGCACAGGTGCTCAACGACTATGACCGTGAGACTCCGGACTTCTACCGTTGGCATGTGGAATATACGCAGGATGAGCTGTCGCAGTTGATAAACGGCAACATGAAAGATGATTTCGGCAGCATCGTAGACCTTGTCCCATTGGAGAGGGGTAAAAGCGGACGCATCAGCCGGCTGAAGATTGTGGGTACGAAGAAGACGTTCACCATCGGAAAAGAGCTTGAAATACGCCGCACACTGAGCCGCACGCATCTGTACAGCAGTGCGTTTGAGGTAGAACGTATGGATGTCAAGGACGGTATTCCGCTGCACTTCACGCTTCATGGGACAGGATGGGGCCATGGTGTGGGACTGTGTCAGATAGGTGCAGCCGTAATGGGAGCACGCGGATACAAGTATGACAGCATATTGCTTCACTATTATCGTGGGGCGGAGATAAAGAAGATATATTAAGAAAATGGAAAACTTATGCCTTTCCGTTTATGCCGGTTATTGTTCGTGGTGAAGGGCCGGCGTATCCGGAAAGGTGATTTTATCGATTATGAAGCAGCAGCGCAATCCTTGGGCATGGGTGCCCTCATTGTATTTTGCCGAAGGCATACCGTATGTGGCCGTGATGACAATATCGCTGATTATGTACAAGCGTCTTGGCATGTCGAATACAGACATCACTCTTTATACCTCGTGGCTGTATTTGCCGTGGGTTATCAAACCTTTCTGGAGTCCGTTCGTGGACATAATGATGACCAAACGGTGGTGGATAGTGGCCATGCAGTTGCTTGTCGGGGCGGCTCTTGGCGGTGTGGCTTTTACCGTTCCGGGGCCGTTCTGGTTGCAGGGCACACTGTTTTTCTTCTGGCTGATGGCCTTTTCGAGCGCCACCCACGACATTGCTGCCGACGGTTTCTACATGCTTGGGCTTGACCAGCACAATCAGGCGTGGTTTGTGGGCATACGCTCCACGTTCTATCGCATAGCGACAATTTTCGGACAGGGACTGCTTGTCATGCTGGCCGGAAATCTTGAGGTGCTCACACGCAATGTGCGCTATTCGTGGAGTCTCATGTTTTATTTCATGGCAGGTCTTTTCATTGTGCTGTGGCTGTATCATAATTGGGCGCTGCCGCGGCCGGTCGAGGACATGAAGAAACAGCGGATGACAATGAAAGTACTGTTTTCAGAACTTATCCGTACTGTAGCTACCTTTTTCCGGAAACCGCAGATGGTGGCCGGAATATGTTTCATGCTTTTCTATCGTATGCCCGAAGGGTTGCTGGCCAAGGTGTCCGCTCTATTTCTTATTGATGCCGAACACAATGGAGGATTGGGACTCTCGCCTGCAGAGTATGGCTTGGTACAGGGCACAGTGGGAGTGGTAGGATTGACACTGGGCGGCATATTGGGCGGTATGGCAGCCGGTCGCGACGGATTGAAGCATTGGTTGTGGCCTATGGTGTGTGCCATTACTCTGCCTGATGTGGTATATGTATACCTCAGCTATGTCATGCCATCGGATCTGATGGTCATCAACGTCTGTGTGTTTGTGGAGCAGTTTGGCTATGGGTTCGGTTTCTCAGCCTATATGTTATATCTTATATATTATAGTCAGGGTGAGCACAAGACGTCTCACTATGCTCTGTGTACGGCCCTTATGGCTCTTTCGATGATGATACCGGGATTCTTTGCCGGTGCCTTGCAGGAGACAGTGGGTTATCGTATGTTCTTCATTATCGTAATGTTTGCCTGTTCGCTTACGTTTATAGTTTCGGCTTATTTGAAGATTGACCCTGAGTTCGGGAGGAAGTCGGACGACGCAACACTCCGGAAAGATAAAGTACGGAATGGTGAATGACAGTTCTTCCAAGGGCATGACTGCTGATGGGCTGTCGGTTTAAATATGAAAATCCCTAACGACGAATAGGATAAACTATTTTGCCGATAGGGATTTTTTGTATATCTTTGTTCCCGTAAATCATTAAACCTTATATTATATGAAGAAAGTATACAATTACATTATGGTGATGATGCTGGTTACATTCACGGCACTGTCTTTGACAAGTTGCCAGGATGATGATGTTGACCAGGCATACGACATGAACGGGATATGGCAGGGGACGATTGAAGGTATGTACTATCACGACCGCTACGGGCGTGACGGACGTTGGGACACCGAGATACAGTTTGTGCAAGACGGTGATTTCTCGCGCGGAGGCTATGGCGAGGAAGTGGATTATTCGTACGACACTCATCGCATATACAGTTCGCAGTTCTATTGGGAGGTGCGCAATGGCAGGATACTGCTCGAATATGACGATGGCTACAGTGTGATAATACGCGACTACGAACTCTATCCGGTGGGTAGCGGAATGCGTTTCCGCGGATTTTTTGACGACTATAAGACTGGTGAGCCTATGGCTTCATTCAGTCTTGTGAAGGTTTCTGACTGGACGGACTGGACCAGAAGCAATGTCGGGTTGTCGTCGTCTGAAGACAATGATGACGGCCGGTAGGCGCTTTTTCGGCCGGTTTTCTTTCGATGTTTTATCGGATGAAGGTGAAAAAAGAATGTGAAATGTTTGTTTATATCGCAAACAATTATTACTTTTGCACAGTAAACAGACAGATAGGGGCGTAGCCCAGTTGGTTTAGAGCGCTGCAGTCACATTGCAGAGGTCCCCGGTTCGAGCCCGGGCGTCCCTACTTATATCAATTGAGATTTGAGAATGGATAATGGAGAATTATGATTACTCTTGTCGGTGGAATATAGAAACCAGATATTCGTATCCGTAAACAAGGCAAATCATAATTCTCCATTCTCACTTTTCAATTCTCAATTGATTGTATCCGGCCATGCATAGAGTTGTCCGTATGCTTCACGATATTCCCGGAGCAGCTGTTTCATGATTAGGCTCACGGGTCTTATTTCGTCCACGGCCGATGCAATCTGTCCTATTTCCAGTTCGCCGGTCTCTATGTCTCCTTCAAATATTCCACGCTTTGATGCCGCACGTCCCATTATTTCGCGCAGCTCATCGGTTCCGGCTCCGCGTGATTCAGCCTCGGCAATACGTTCGTACAGGCTGTTCTTTACAAGTCGGGTGGGAGCGAGCTTTTTCAGACACAGCATGGTTCCGCCCTCGTTGAGCGACAGACAACGCCGTTTGAATGCTTCGGATGCCGAGCTTTCTGACGATAAGGCGAATAGCGTTCCTATCTGTACACCTTCGGCGCCAAGTGCCTGTGCCGCCATCATAGCCCTGCCGCTGCCGATGCCGCCGGCTGCAATGAGTGGCAGGGTGGTGGCCCGGCGCACTTGGGGGATGAGCGCGAGTGTGGTGGTCTCCTCACGTCCGTTGTGTCCTCCTGCCTCAAATCCCTCAGCTACAACGGCGTCAACTCCGGCTTCTTCACATTTGCGGGCGAAAGTGCTGCTCGACACCACGTGGGCTACGGTGATTCCGGCCTCATGAAGTAGTGGTGTAAAGCGTTTCGGACTGCCTGCCGACGTGAACACCACCCGTACACCGCTGTCGGTCACTATTTTCATGAGCCGGTCTATCTCCGGATACATCAGCGGAATGTTGATACCCCAAGGCTTGTCGGTGGCGGTTTTCATCTTGCCGATATGTTCCTGCAAGGTTTCCGGATGCATCGAGCCGGCACCGAGCAGTCCGAGTCCTCCGGCATTGCTTACCGCTGCAGCCAGACGCCATCCGCTGCACCACACCATTCCACCTTGCACTATGGGATATTCTATTCCGAAAAGTTCTGTAATCCTGTTCATATTCATTCTGTATATTATGTTTGTTATATTTTGTATTAAGCGCAAAGATAATGCAAAGCGAGAGCAGAATCTCCAAACTCGTTTGGGAGTTATGCCGAGATGCAGATTGTCTTATGCAAAGATAATGCAAAGCGGCGGAATAAACGAACGTATGTCTTCTTTTGTGATAATTTGTTGGTTTATAGCGGTTTTTAATCATATTACGGATGGTTTTCGAGTGAAAGCTCATATCTTGTCTTTGTGCCGGTGCTTTACCTTAATGTGGTTTTTCTGCGTTACAGCCTCTTTCTTTTTTTTCTTTCCTCTAAAGAAAAAATCATTTTCTTTATCCTGCCAGTGTATAATCTCGCGATTTATATGTAAATTTGCAACCGTGGTTGAATCAACCGCCGTTGCAAATATGAATCTAATATGAAATTCTATAACCGAGAAAACGAAATAGCCGAGTTGAAGCGAATATGCAATCTGTCATATACTCAAAACTCGCGCATGACAGTAGTGACAGGCCGTCGGCGCATCGGCAAGACGAGTCTTATTAAAAAAGCGTTTGAAGACAGTGACGAGCCGATGCTGTATTTTTTTACAGGGCGCAAGGCCGAAGCGGCACTTGTGGACGATTTTGTCCGGGAAGTACACAGCACCTTGCACGGATATGTCCCTGAAGGCTTGAAATCCGTAACAGGAGTATTGAAACATCTGTTTGAACTGGCAAAGACAACGAAGTTCACTCTGGTCATTGATGAGTTCCAAGAGTTCATGACCGTTAATCCGTCCGTGTTCAGTGACCTCCAGAACCTATGGGACAGTTACCGTTCCTGTACAAGAATGAACCTTGTCCTGAGCGGTTCGGTTATGTCGATGATGCGCCGGATTTTCACCGATGCACACGAGCCGCTGTTCGGACGAGCTGACAATATCATCAACCTCCGGCCTTTCAGGATAAAAGTGGTAAAGGAGATTTTGAAGGATTACAATCCTGAATACAGCAACGATGACCTTCTGGCATTGTATTCCATAACGGGAGGAATACCGAAGTATATCGAGCTTTTTTGCGACAATGGCCATGTGACGGTCGAGTCCATGCTTTGCTTTACCGTATCATACATGTCTCCATTTATCGACGAGGGACGCAACCTGCTCATTACCGAGTTCGGGCGCGATTACGGCACTTACTTTTCCATTCTTCTCGCCATAGCGCAAGGGCATACGTCACAGGCTGAAATCACTGCGGCATTGGGCGGAATGGCTATCGGTGGTCATCTTGACCGGCTTGAGAATACATATAACATATTGTCTAAATACCGTCCTGTCCTGTCCAAACCCGGCAGCAAGAACACGGTGCGTTTTCGTATCTGTGATAATTTTTTGCAGTTCTGGTTCCGCTTCATAGAACGAAACCGTTCCATGATTGAGATTGAAAACCATGACGATTTACGGGATATTGTCATACGGGACTATCCGACCTATTCCGGCCTGACACTTGAAAAGTATTTCCGGCAGAAGTTGACGGAGGAAGGCGGATTCCGCGAAATGGGTTCGTGGTGGGAGGCTAAAGCCGGAAAAGAAGCCTGCGAGATAGACATTGTAGGCATACGTACAGAAGGCAAATCGGCACTCATTGCCGAAGTAAAGCGTAATGCACGTAATTACGACCACAAAGCTTTCAAGGCCAAGGTAGAGCACATAAAGTCCAAGATACTATCAGGGTATGAAATAGAATCCCGACTTTATACCATAGATGATATGTGACACAGTTGTGGGATTCTTCATTGGCATAAGGTATGGGATTGTCGAAAATCCCGTGCAGACCCGTACCTGTGGTTTTGTCGGTGGTCCGATGCTCCAGCCCGTAAATGATAAAAACATGTTCCATCACATCTGTATCTCAAAAAAAAAGAGTAACTTTGCGGCATAATTACATAACGCCGTGACAGGACAAGATGACTGACAACAATATCACGAACGACAGACTTAGAATGCCCGCCGAGTGGGAACCACAGAGCGCGGTACAGTTGACATGGCCGCACGAGGCTACCGATTGGCAGCCCATATTGGCCGAAATCACAGAAACTTACGTAACGATTGCCGTTGAGATAGTTCGGCGTGAAAGACTTATCATTGTCGCTCCCAATCCCGAAGAGGTTATGGAACGGATAAGGTGCGGCGGTGCTTCAGAGGAGATGACGGACAGGATTACAACCCTTTCATGTCCCACCAACGACACATGGGCGCGCGATCACGGATTCATAACCCTTGTCGGCAGCGACGGTGAATTGCGTCTGCTCGACTTCCGGTTCAACGGATGGGGCGATAAATTCGAGGCAACGCTCGACAACGCCATAAATCGACGTATGTACGAAAGCGGTATTGTCGACGGAGAATATGAAGACCATCTCGACTTTGTGCTTGAAGGCGGGGCTATAGAAAGCGACGGCCGGGGTACGGTGTTCACTACATCAGGCTGTCTGCTTGCTCCCAACCGCAACCAGCCTCTCGCCTTGTCTGAAATAGAGACGGAATTGAAACGTCGGTTGCACGCACACCGTATAGTCTGGATAGACCACGGCAATCTGACAGGTGACGATACGGACGGCCATATCGACACATTGGTGCGTGTGGCTCCCGATGACACTTTATTATATGTAGGATGTGACGATACGTCGGACGAGCAGTACGCCGGACTGCAGTTGATGGAGAGTCAGCTCCGTATGCTGCGCACGGATGCCGGCAGGCCGTTCCGTCTGCTCCGACTGCCGTCACCGTCACCGATATACGACGACGGCGAGCGTCTGCCGGCTACCTATGCCAACTTTCTTGTCATCAACGGTGCCGTGCTGTGCCCTACATATTCACAGCCGGAAACAGACAGCAAGGCACTCCGGATTATCGGTGAAGCCTTTCCCGGTCGTGAGATAGTGCCGGTAGACTGCCGTAGCATAATACGTCAGCACGGTTCGCTTCACTGTTGTACGATGCAGTATCCGATGGGTGATACACGGAGATAACACTTTTTGATTATGAAGATAGGATTTTTGCAGCAGCATAACACTGCTGATACACGCGACAACATTTTGCGCCTGGCAGAGGGTGTTGCCGATCTGGCCAGACGCGGTGCGGAGCTCATAGTGCTTCAGGAACTTCACAACTCGCTCTACTTCTGTCAAGTGGAGAGTGTGGACAATTTCGATTTGGCCGAACCTATTCCCGGGCCATCGACAAATATGTTCGGCGAACTGGCCCGCGACTACGGTGTGGTGATAGTGACTTCGCTCTTCGAGCGCCGTGCGCCCGGACTGTATCACAACACGGCTGTGGTGATAGAGCGCGACGGGACCATTGCCGGCAAATACCGTAAGATGCACATACCGGACGACCCCGCATATTATGAGAAGTTCTATTTCACTCCCGGTGACCTTGGCTTCAAGCCTGTCGAAACCAGTGTAGGGCGTCTTGGCGTGATGGTGTGCTGGGATCAGTGGTATCCGGAAGCGGCACGGCTGATGGCGTTGCAGGGCGCTGAGATTCTTATCTATCCCACAGCTATCGGATACGAAAGCAGCGACGCACCTGAAGAGCAGCAGCGCCAGCGCCGTGCATGGCAGACTGTCCAGCGCGGTCATGCCGTGGCCAACGGTCTGCCTGTGGTGGCCGTAAACCGTGTGGGGCACGAACCCGACCCGTCGGGACATACCGGCGGCATACAGTTTTGGGGCACTTCATTCGTTGCCGGCCCGCAGGGCGAGATATTCTATGAGGCATCAGAAAACGAAGAGGAAAGCATCGTCGTGGATATAGACATGCGCCACAGTGAGCAGGTGCGCCGTTGGTGGCCTTTCCTTCGCGACCGCAGGATTGACGAATACGGTGGGATAACAAGACGGTTCATCGACGCCCCTTTATGATACAGGGCCATCATAATAAAAGAAACAACAAAAAAGAAATATAGCATTATGTCTTCAAACTTAAGATTTCAGGTAGTAGAAGAGGCCTTCAAGAAACAGGCTGTCGATGTAAAGGCTCCGGCCGGCAGACCGTCGGAGTATTTTGCCAAATACGTCTTCACACGCCAGAAAATGTACAAGTATCTGCCGGCGGATGTCTACGCCAAACTTATTGATGTGATAGACAACGGCACACGCCTCGACCGTTCGATAGCCGATGCCGTGGCTGCCGGTATGAAGCGGTGGGCGATGGAGATGGGTGTCACCCATTACACACACTGGTTTCAGCCGCTTACCGAGGGGACGGCCGAAAAGCACGATGCCTTCGTGGAACACGACGGCAAGGGCGGTATGGTGGAGAACTTCAGCGGCAAATTGCTTGTGCAGCAGGAGCCCGACGCCTCGTCATTTCCCAATGGCGGAATCCGCAACACCTTTGAGGCCCGCGGATATTCGGCATGGGACCCCACATCGCCTGTCTTTATCATAGACGACACTCTGTGCATACCCACCATCTTCATTTCATACACCGGCGAGGCGCTTGACTATAAGGCCCCGCTGCTTCGTGCACTGCATGCCGTGGACAGGGCTGCCACCGACGTCTGCCGGTATTTCTATCCCGAAGTGAGCAAGGTGAAGTGTAACCTTGGTTGGGAACAGGAATACTTTCTCGTAGACGAGGGGCTTTATTCGGCCCGCCCCGATCTGATGCTCACAGGCCGCACGCTCATGGGGCACGAAAGCGCAAAGAACCAGCAGATGGACGACCATTATTTCGGAACAATCCCCGACCGTGTGCAGGCATTCATGAAAGACCTCGAGATACGTTCTCTCGAACTGGCCATACCCTGCAAGACACGTCACAACGAGGTAGCCCCGAATCAGTTTGAGCTGGCTCCGATATACGAGGAATGCAATCTGGCTGTCGACCACAACATGCTCCTGATGTCACTGATGAAGCGTGTGGCACGGAAACACGGATTCCGTGTGCTGCTGCACGAAAAACCATTCGACGGCATCAACGGCTCCGGCAAGCACAACAACTGGAGTCTGTGTGCCGACAACGGTGTGCTGCTGCACGCTCCGGGAAAGACACCCGAGGAGAATCTGCGCTTCGTGACATTCATCGTAGAAACCCTTATGGCGGTCCACAAGCACAACGGACTGCTCAAGGCAAGCATAATGAGTGCCACCAACGCCCACCGTCTGGGAGGCCACGAGGCTCCGCCGGCCATCATATCGTCGTTTCTCGGCAAACAGTTGAGCGAACTGCTCGACCACATCGAGACGTCGGACAAGGACGAACTGTTCAATCTGAAAGCCAAACAAGGCATGGAGCTTGACATCCCGCAGATACCGCAGCTCATCATAGACAATACCGACCGCAACCGCACAAGTCCTTTTGCCTTTACCGGCAACCGCTTTGAGTTCCGTGCCATCGGTTCGGAGGCCAACTGTGCCTCGGCCATGATAGCCCTTAACTCGGCCATGGCCGAAGCCCTTGTCAGCTTTAAGGAGCGTGTAGACATGCTCATGGCAAAGGGCGAGAGCAAGATAAGCGCCATTCTTGACGTGTTGCGCGAAGACATCAAGGCTTGCCGCCCGATACGCTTCGACGGCAACGGATACAGCGAGGAATGGGTGGCGGAGGCACGCCGGCGCGGACTGGACACAGAGCGGAGCTGTCCGATAGTGTTCGAGCGGTATCTCGATCCGGAAAGCATTGAGATGTTCGAGCGTCTGGGCGTCATGTCGCGTAAGGAGCTTGAGGCCCGCAACGAAGTGAAGTGGGAGACATATGTAAAGAAGGTCCAGATTGAAGGCCGGGTGATAAGCGATATGTCGATGAACCACATAATCCCCGTGGCAACCCATTATCAGAGTACGCTCATCCGCAACGTACAGAGCATGAAGGCTGTATTCCCGCCGGAAAAAGCCGAAAGCCTTTCCGCCCGTAATATGAAACTGATAGAACAGATAGCCGGCAGTACCGAGGCTATAGAGCGTCTTGTGGAAGAACTGACAGAGGCCCGCCGTGTGGCAAACCGCATAGAGAGCATCCATCAGCGTGCGATAGCCTATCACGATACGGTCGAGCCTAAGATGCAGGCCATACGCAAGGAGATTGACAGCCTGGAAATGATAGTTGAGGACGGTCTTTGGACATTGCCCAAATATCGCGAACTGCTGTTTATAAGATAAGCATATCCGATTGTCATCCGCAGTGGAAGAATTTTCTCACGAGTTTCATCATTTCCTCGGCATCGTTTTCGACGTCCCGGCGTAGTGTCCGGTCGTTGTATGCACGCAGACGGCTTATCGTACCGTCGAGCATGGCCGGACTGAATACGCCGTTGTGTTCGTATATCTTGCGTTGATGTTCTAGGCTGTCGGCTGAAGCTGCGCAACTGTCGGGCAGCTGTGTCAGCGACGCAAGGCATTGGCGGTTCTTTTCCGTATGGATATTCACATTGACATATTTGCGTCGGGCAATGTCAAGGGCATTGTCAAGCTCGAAGCCATGGCGGCAGGCAACAGCCAATGAGGCCAAAAGCAGATAGATGTCTGCCGAGCCGTCTGCCGAGCGTATTTCCACCGTCTGTTTGTCCGTGGTGTCGCGGTGGGCAGGGGCCTCCAGTGGGTTGGCCGTAGCGCACATGTCGGTCTGTGCCGACCATCCCAACGGAACACGTACGAGGACAGAGCGGTTGCGGTCGCCCCAGCAAATGTTTGTAGGAGCCTCCTGGTGCGGTACGAGACGGAAATAGGATGTGGGATTGGTGTTGCCGAATGCCGTTATCGACGGTGCCAGTTCCATCATGCCTGCTATGGCGCGGAGTGCTGTGTCGGAGAGGCTGCCGGCGGACAGCATCATGTTTTCCCCGTTCTGAGTGATGCGCATGTGTATATGCAGACCGGAGCCGGCTTTTCCGGTGGTAATCTTAGGAGCGAAGGTAATGTCGTATCCGTATTGCCGTGCAAGATTGCGTATAATCCATTTGGCCACCATCAGTTGGTCGGCAGCCTCTTCTGCCGGAACAGGAAGGAACTCGATTTCGTTTTGCTCATATATCATCCCGTCAAGTGTGAAGTTGCCTACTTCCGAATGGCCGTATTTGATGCGTCCTCCGGCTTGGGCTATGTATGCCATACACCTGGTACGGAAATCGCCGAACTTCGCGTACGGTGCCGACTCATGATATCCGCGTTGGTCGGTGGCGGGAAACATTCTGCAGTCAGGGGCAATTACGTAATATTCCAGTTCGCCCATGGCTTCGAATGTCATGCCGGTGGTGTCGGTGAAAGCGCAACAGGCTTTGTGCAGAGTCTGTTCGGGCGCACTTTCGAGTGGCTGTCCGTCTTTGTTGAAGAACGAGCAGAGCATCGTTATCGTGGGAATTTCGGCGAAAGGGTCGAGGAATGCTGTTCGGAAACGCGGTACAACGTATAAATCGCTGCTGCCGGCCTCGATGAACGGGAAGAGGCTTGAGCCGTCCACACGCTCTCCGCACGTCAGTATGGCCTCTAAATATGCCAGATCGTTTATCACAAAGTTCAGCGTCTTCAACCGTCCGTCAGATGCGGGATACATGAAGTTTACCATTCTTATCCCCTCTTCACGGATATATTTTACGATGTCTTCCATCGTAAATTCTGTGTGTTGTTTGCCAAGGATGGCAACCAGTCTGTTGGGGTTCATTTCTATTTCCTTTTTCATCATAAGATTGTTTTTAGTTATTTGTTGTATGAATGGTTGTTTTGTGTTATGGTATTATATCGGACAAAGATAATGATTTTTTTTGTCTATATATCATAAATGTAATACTTTTCTCTGTAATAAGTAGGTATTCAATTAATCGTAAGTTAGTCAACAAAATTAAACTATATCATCCTCCGGACAAAACGTTCCTTGACAGAACGCGCCCCAACGGGGCAACAAGCACATAGCCCGGGGCAGAGCGCAGCGGCACCCCGGGAATCATACATCGACGAACTCTGCGCCCTGCCTATTCCCGGCACTGATGTCACGATCCTGAACACTTCGGCCAGCTCCCCGTCGGATTCTATGAGCGATGCAATCTTCTTGTCGATCTTATCTA
>NZ_JABKKE010000029.1 GCF_013166575.1 Xylanibacter rodentium | reverse complement strand
GTTTGAATCCCGGGGTGCCGCTACGCTCTGCCCCGGGCTATGTGCTTGTTGCCCCTGCGGGGCGCGTTCTTCCAGGGCGCGTTCTGTCCGGACGATAATGTAGTTTAATTCTGTTGTCTAACTTATAAAAGTATTTGGCTATTACATCATAACCATTTAACAACAAAGCAAATCATAATTCTCCATTCTCAATTTTCAATTCTCAATTAATCAATTATATTCAACAAAGTCAAAGCCCCAACGGATTGATATTGCTGTATGCCTGGCGCACTTTATGCTCCACTCCATCAGCCGAATAATCACCATTTATATCAGCCACCTGCTCGGGGGCAAGCTCAAGAACAGTCTGCATATCATCCTTGGCTCCGTTCATATCGCCCTTATCATATTTTATGGCGCCACGTTCCCGAAAAGCATCGACACAGAACGGGTTTACCTCTATCACCTTATTATATATGTCGAGAGCCGTGGCGTCATTGCCCTTGGCACGCTCCACACGCGCCGCAAAGAGCAGCACATCCTCGCTTTCCCGAGCCTCCGTCATGAGATACTCCTTGTCTTCTCCGGCTCCTTCGGTGTCCCCCATGTCAAGCAGTGTTCGTCCGCGCAACAGATAGGCATCAATCATATTACCATCCAATGCAATGGCGCGGGTAAGCATGGCCACAGCCACCACAGCATTGCCCTGCCCTATATGTGCCTGAGCGTAAAGATAGTGCACGAGGGCATTGTCCTTGTCAACACCCATTGCACGCTCGCACGCCGCCGCCATGCCCTGATAGTCCTCCTGCATGTGGGCCGTCTGCGCCTCGCGCACGGCTATAGCCACATTGTCAGGCTCGGCTTCGGCCAGCACTTTCAGCTGTTCGCGTGCACCGTCAAACTCTCCCATGCGTATGAGCGCCTGAGACAGATAGTCACGAACCTCAAGGTCTTCGTGTATCTTAAGAGCCTCCCGGTAACATTTCACGGCATAGTCAGTCTGTCCCATCTTGGCTGCCCTCACTCCATCGTACTTGAACATGTCGAACCGGCGGATCTCGTCGGCTTTCTGTTTCTCTTCGGGTGTCTCCTCGCTTCCCCCGAACAATGCTTTCAGTATATTCATCCTATTAACTTGTTTTTGTTATTCCATCGTGCAAAAATACACAATTATTATGAGAACAAGGCCGCATTTCATCGTTTCTTCAGGCTCGGCAGCATAAACGCCACCACACCAAGCAACGGCGTATAGGCGCAGAATGAGTAGATGGCCTCAATGCCATAAGTGTCGGCAAGTGAGCCGAGTATGGCACTGGCAATGCCGGCCACACCGAAAGCGAAGCCGAAGAAGAGGCCCGAAACCATTCCGAGCTTGTTGGGCAGAAGCTCCTGAGCGTAGAGCAGAATTGCCGGAAAGGCCGACGAAAGCATCAGTCCGGCACCAAAGCTGCACAGCACCGTCGCCTCCAGACCCACGTGCGGCATAAGCAAACTGAACGGGGCGCAACCGAGTATCGACACCCATATCACCGTCTTGCGGCCATACCTGTCGCCCACAGGCCCGCCAACGACCGTACCTATGGCCATAGCGACAAGGAATACGAACAGCAACACCTGCGACATCTGCACCGAAACACCGAAACGATGTATGAGATAGAACGTGTAATAGTTGGTCAGACTGGCCATATATATGTACTTTGAAAATATGAGCAGCATGATTATGAAGATGGTAAACACCGTGCGGCCCATCGGCAACGGACGCGGCACACGCGGACGAATGGCGGCAGCACCTGTCTTAAGATTGGTCAGATAGGCGCTGTACCAGCGGCAGATGGGCACCATAGCCACAAAGGCAAGCATCGAAACAACCACAAACCACGCCACATTGCCCATGCCGTGAGGGGCAACGATGAGCGCCACGAGCAGCGGCCCGACGGATGTGCCGAAGTTGCCGCCCACCTGAAAGAGCGACTGAGCCAGTCCGCGGCGCCCGCCACTGGCCAGCGACGTGATGCGCGATGCCTCGGGATGGAGCACTGACGAGCCAATGCCGACAAAGGCCACGGCCATGAGCACCATCAAGAAGTTGCCGGCCTGCGACAGCATGACCAGTCCGGCGGTGGAAAAACACATGCCGAAAGGCAGGCACCACGACAGCGGATGCTTGTCGAACACGAGGCCCACGACGGGCTGAAA
This sequence comes from Xylanibacter rodentium, assembly GCF_013166575.1. Taxonomy (GTDB): domain Bacteria; phylum Bacteroidota; class Bacteroidia; order Bacteroidales; family Bacteroidaceae; genus Prevotella; species Prevotella rodentium. The sequence continues at coordinate 24,553 of NZ_JABKKE010000029.1, read as the reverse complement.
CACTGACGAGGCCAACTGATAAACAAGCGTGATAAGTCCTATCTCGGAGAAAGTAAGGGCCAGGTCGTCCTTCAGAATCGGATAAACGGCACTTACCACCGACTGCAACAAATCGTTAAAGCAGTGTGACAACCCCAAGGCTATAAGCACCGGAAATGCTATCCTCGACGTATCCGCCCGCTTGATGTTTTCTTTAAACATATCCATATCGTTTTGTTTTGGCATGCAAAGGTAGGCAATTTCGCGCTAAAATCACTTTTTCCGCAAAAAACATCTCCCGATACTGTAATATATACCGCCTGCCTGCGTCTATATAGACAGAAAACAATAATAAACAACAAAAAAATTACAAGATTATGGACTGGATTATGATTCCCCTCAACGTGCTGATCGTATTCGGCACAATCTACAAAGTGTTCGAACTCTTCGCCCGAAAAGAAGAACGGAAGATGCTCATCAACAAAATCGACGAGATAAAGAATGTCGATCTGTCGAAGGTGAACCTTAACATCAGCAGCGCCAAGGACAACAAATATCTTTCGCTACGCGCCGGCATGCTAATACTCGGTGTGGGGCTGGGGGCCTTCTTAGGAATAATATGTGTGATGATTGCTCTACCGATGATAGAACAGTGTGCCAACATCATGCCTACATATTATGCAAGGGAGATGCTAAGCGCATCGTGCGTATGCCTATTCGGCGGACTGGGCCTCGTCATTGCATATATAATAGAGCAGAAAGCGCGACGCAGGGAAAAGGATAACGCCCGTGACAACGACAGCAACGCCTGAGCATCAAGAAAAACAATACCCCGAACCATAAAGTGACACCACACCCCCATGGACGAAAGCAAACTGATAGCACGCATTCTCGACGGGCACACCGACGACTACGGCTACTTCATTGAGCGCTATGGCGACAGCGTGGCGTCCCTCGTGGCACGGCTCGTGCCGTGCCACGAGGATGCCGAAGAGCTGGTTCAGGATGCTTTCATCAGCGGTTTCAATCACATCGGCAGTTTTCTTGGCCATGCCTCGTTTCACACGTGGATAAGCCGCATTGCCTACCGTTGCGCCATATCTCACCTGCGCCGCAAGCGGATAACGTATGTAGAAATAGACGAGCGCACACCGGTGACCGACGCCGAGATAGACGACGTAATGGCCGACAGTCGGCGTGCCGAGCTGCTGGAAAGAGCCATCGACCGGCTCAGACCCGACGAGAAAACGCTGCTCACGCTCTACTACTACGACAACATGCCGATGAAAGACATTGCCTATATCACGGGCATAGAGCCGGGCAACGTGGCCACGAAACTGCATAGGATAAGAAAAAAACTGTATCTCATAATTAAAAAGGATGACAATGGAGAACGGATATAACAAAGACAACGCCCTGCGGCAAGCCGTAAACAACGCCACTGAGGCCAACAAAGTGAAGCTGCCGTCGAATTTCGCCTTCACCACCATGCGCCGCATTGAGGCCGAGCGCTGCCGCACGGCACGCCGCAACCGCATAGCCGCCATCGTCTCGCTTGCCGCCATGTGCAGCGGTGGAATTACCACGTTGGTATATCTGTGTGCCGATGCCATCATCTCCAACATAAAAACCATGTCTCACGACGATGCTCACTTTGCCTGCGTCGTGCCGATGGTCATCTGTCTGTCATTCTTTGCCGTGCTCAACACGATACTCCGCAAGCGTATGAACGGCTGAATGAAGCGCACGTCACTAAGGTGTTAATGTCCGGTTTCTCCTATGTCGCGGTTCCTCCCCTTTAGGGAGGTCAGGTGGGGCCGTCAATTCTTTTCTTAATTTTCCGCACTCTTTTCTTCTCATTCTAGAAAAGCCGTAAGGCCTTCTCTGCTTTCTTTACACACATTTCGGGCATGGTTTTCTTGCCGTAAAGGCCTCCCGGCTCTCCCATTACGGCGTTGTTGTCTTCCCGCGGCGGCCTCGTTGCAATGCCGGGAGGCCGTTACGGCAACCTCGGGAGGGCCTCTCTGCTTTTCTTACACGGCGTTATCGCGGCCAAAAGAGCGTAACACGCTGATTATCAGCGCATCCTATTTCCGCCGAAAAATCGCGTTTTTCGGGCCGTAATGCACAAAAGACGATTTCGTAACGAACGACGAAGTGATTTGTAAGAATAAATCAGAAGTACCCTCCCCGACCTCCCCCAAAAGGGAAGGGCCGCGTGCGTAGAATAAAAATCCCCGAACTTTGCAACACCATTGCAAAAATAAAACGCTAACTTTGCGACGCAAAAACATAAATAGATATGGAAAAGAAGACTATTGCCGTATTAGGCATGATGTGTGCGGGGTGCGCCGGCAATGTGGAACGCAAACTGGCGTCGCTGCAGGGAGTAGCATCGGCCGCTGTCAATCTGCCCGCACGCACGGCTCTCGTGGAGTATGACGAGAACCGGATTACACCGGAACAGATGAAAGCCGAACTGGCCAAGATTGGCTTCGACATGGTGATTGAGGACAACCGCGACGTGGAGTCCATCGAGCGCCGGGCCTATGTGGCGCTGCGCCGCAAGGTGATAGTGGCGTGGGGGCTGTCGCTCGCCACCATAGCCGTGAGCATGGGGTGGACAGACATGGGCAGCGCCATGGCCGCCAACGTCACAATGATGCTTCTCGCAATGGGCGGCATGGCGTATTGCGGCAGCCGCTTCTACACGTCGGCATGGCGTCAGCTGCGCCATGCCACAGCCAATATGGACACGCTGGTGGCCATGAGCACCATCATTTCGCTTGCCTTCAGCGTGTTCAACACTTTCTGGGGAGAGCGTTATTGGGGTAGCCGCGGCATAGAATGGCATACTTACTACGATGCTTCGATGATGATTGTCACCTTTGTGCTCACGGGGCGTATGCTCGAAGAGCGCGCCAAACGCGGCACGGCATCGGCCATACGCTCGCTGATGGGGCTGGCTCCGAAGACAGCACACCTCGTAGACGGCGACACCGTGACCGACGCACCGCTGTCGGCATTGCAGCCGGGCGACACGATAGAGGTGCGGCCGGGTGAGAAGATACCCGTAGACGGTGTGGTGACCGCTGCATGTAAGGCCGCGGCGAGCACCTCGGCACAAGTCGACGCTGCGGCCGCGGCCATACTGATAGACGAAAGCATGATAAGCGGCGAGGCGCATCCGGTAAGCAAGACCGCGGGCGACAAGGTGCTGGCGGGTACCATCGTCCGCCAAGGCACGTTCCGTCTGCAAGCCAAGGAAGTGGGCGTGAAGACGATGCTGGCCCACATCATACGCATGGTGCAGGAGGCACAAGGCTCAAAGGCACCCGTGCAGCGCGTAGTAGACCGCATAGCCATGGTGTTTGTGCCGGCGGTGCTGTGCATCTCCGTGCTCACCTTCGTGCTATGGCTCGCCATCGGCGGCACCGAAGTTCTGCCCCGCGCCGTGCTCTCGGCCGTATCGGTGCTGGTAATAGCCTGTCCGTGCGCCATGGGTCTGGCCACTCCCACCGCGCTGATGGTGGGTGTGGGAAAGGCGGCACAGCGCAACATACTGATAAAAGACGCCACGGCGCTTGAGAACATGCGCCACATCGATACGATTGTGATGGACAAAACGGGCACGCTCACCCACCTCGTTGACAACGAGGAAGTGCTGAAACCGCACGCCGCCGAGGCAATGGACACCCTGCAACAGAGCGGTATAGAGGTGTATATGATAAGTGGAGACAAGGAAGAGAACGTGGCACAGCGGGCCCATGAGGCCGGCATAAAGCACTGGCAGAGCCGCGTGGTGCCGCAAGACAAGGAAGACCTTGTGCGGAGGTTGCAGGCCGAGGGTCACAAGGTGGCAATGGTGGGCGACGGCATCAACGACAGTCAGGCACTGGCTGCCGCCGATGTCAGCATAGCAATGGGCCGCGGCACCGACGTGGCAATGGACGTTGCGCAAATCACTCTGATGGGTACCGATCTGCGCCGCATACCCGAAGCCATCGACCTTTCACGAAAAACAGTGGGCATGATTCACCAGAATCTGTTCTGGGCGTTCATATATAATATTGTGTGCATACCGCTGGCAGCCGGCGCTCTCTACAGCATTGTCGACTTCCAGATAACGCCCATGTATGCCAGCGCGCTGATGGCAATGAGCAGCATCAGCGTGGTGATGAACAGTCTGCGGCTGAAGAGAAAATGATATTTTCTCTAATTGAGAATGGAGAATTGGGAATTGACAATTATGATTACCGTCAGATAATGGAGAATTTCTTTAATTGAGAATGGAAAATGGAGAATGGATAATTATGATTAGCACCAAGGCGTTATGTTGTTGTCGTCCTTTATGCAGGTAATCATAATTATCCATTCTCCATTTTCCATTCTCAATTAAAGAAATTCTCAATTCTCTATTACCTACTCGTCCGGCAGGAACAGCGGATCTTCCGGCATTACCATCACGGGCTTCTGCTCGTTCATCTTCAGAATGTCGGCCGGAACGTACTTCTTATCTACCACCAGACGGAACATATACTCACGTATCCATCGGTCGGTCATTATCAGACAGCCGTTCTGGCCCCACGATGCGCCCCAACTGTTCTCCACCTTCCACTTCACCGGCTTGCCCTCGGCATCGATATCGACAGCCGTCAGCGTCATGGCATGGGTAGAACCGCTGTCGAACGTACTGATACGCTGCGCCTTATCCATGCCGAACGTAGTGCCGAACAGGCTGCCGTAGTCGTAGTTCTCGGTATCGGCATAGCCGCGCTTGCGGTCGAGCATCTTGCCTACATCGTAAGAACTGTACATCTTGCGACCGTCTTTCAGCGAGGCTACAGCCATACGTTCGATGTCCTCCATCGGCAGGTTGATGTATTTCCAGTTGTGTCCGTCGTATGTATGGCGGTCGTACTCCACCTCGTATGTCTTGTAGTACTCGCGCCGAGGGTCGTTCATGGCCATGATAAACGTGCCGTTGACAGGCTCATTGCCCACCACCTCGTTGCGGAACGTCATCGGAGTATACTTCTTTGCCTCGCCCACAGCACGGCCTTTCTTGTCCTTGAAAGCATAAACAAACTCTGCCGGCGGTTCGCCTATGGTCATGGCCAGCATGCGATATACAGTACCAAGCATTTTGGTCTTCTCTGCCGTAATAGCTGCAGGCTTTTTGCCGTCGGATACCATCTGACGCAACTGCAAACCAAACTCACGCAGTTTAGATGATATAAGACGTGCCATGCGGCTCGTATTATCGCTCGAATACGTTTCAGGCATCACCGACTTTGGCACCAGTCCATACTTGTCCACAAGATCGGCCACACCACAGAATGTACCTCCGTCGTTTATCGGATTCTTGAAAAAGAACTGCACACGCTGGTCGTCCATCGGTTTCTTGGCCGTGTCAATCACTCCCTGCAAAAAGAGATTGGCTTTCTCCAACTGGTCCCAAAAGAACAGATAGCCGTGCGAAAGCTCTACAGTGAGCGAGTCTGTACGTTGGGCAAAATTGGAACGCAATACATTGAAACCGCTGAACATCCAGCAACGCCCCGAACTCTGTTGGTCGGTTATAGACTGCTTGGGGGTTTCCACACTGAAGTATGTGTCCAATTCGCCGGCATTGGCATGATTCTGGGCCAGATTGTCTATAGAGTTTGATGCCATGGCATTTGCCAGAGCACGACTGCCTGCACACATCTTATGCGACTTCTGTATCTCACTGATAATCTGCGGAGACAGTCCACCATCTGCGGTCTGAGCCATCACACCTGCCGCAAAACCCAAAGTTAAGGATAAAAAAATCTTTCTGCTGTTCATCATTTATATTGATCTATTTAAATTGTTCTCTGCAAAATATCTCCACAACGGAGCTGCCATCAATGCCTGTTTTATATCTCCACGTTCAAGCATAGCCAATACTTCATCACGACTGAACAGACAGACATCGATGTCCTCTGTGTCATCAAGATGCTGTCCGTCGACAAGCTCTACACCTGTAGCCAGATAACAATGAGTTATATTGGTACATGTACTGGGATTGGGCGACACCACCATCAGCTCGCGCCAATCACCGCCCGAATAACCTGTCTCTTCGAGCAATTCGCGGCGGGCAGCCTCGAGCGGTTCCTCACCCTTCTCAATCACACCGGCCACAATCTCAAAACACGTCTGTCCCAAAGCATGACGATATTGGCGCACAAACACCATACGTCCGTCTGGTGTCACCGCGATTACATTTATCCAGTCAGGGTATTCCAGCACGTAATACTCATCGTTCACAACTCCAGTAGGCAATTCCACCGTGTCCCTGCGGGCCGTGAGCCACGGCCGACGTATGATATACTCGCTCTTGAGTGTTTTCCACTCCATATTCCGATTGTCCGTCATGTCATATATAATATAATTATGTTCACGTATGTTTATACAAAATTAAATAAATAATCTCATAATACATGAAGATTTCGTCTGTTTTTACCTTTTTTATATCCATAAGTCAAGAAAGTAATATTTTTTATTGTATTTCATTGAATATATTTTTGCTTATGTTGAAAATATTTATACCTTTGCACACAGATAGTCAACAAAATGTTTCACTATTTAAAAAGAAAAATTATGAAAAAGTTATTTTTAGCCGCAGCCATGATGGTTGCTTCTTTGGCAGCAAGTGCACAAGTGTATGTTGGTGGATCATTGGGATTCCAATCAATTAAACCTTATGATGGTGCAGAAACATCAACAACATTTTCAATCATGCCCGAAATCGGTTACAATCTTGATGATAATTGGGCTGTAGGTATACAATTAGGATATACTTCTTCAAATGCTGACAGTGATTTTGAGAAAACAGATTTCACAAAAGCCATTATCAATCTTAATCCTTACGCACGCTACACTTTTGCAAAGACAGGTATTGCCTCTTTCTTCGTTGACGGTGGCCTTACTTTCAACTTCTATACAGCCGATGCCGAAGGTATGGTTTGGGGAATTGGAGTACGCCCCGGTGTCAAACTGGCTGTATCTGAAAAAGTTGACGTAATTGGCAAACTCGGTTATTTAGGGTATGCTGCAGCAAACGAAAAAGCAGGAAAAGGTTCTGCTTTCGGTCTGAATATCAACAACACAGACATTGAATTTGGTGTAAACTTCAATTTCTAAACCAACTGTCGGGTACAACATACCGACTTACAGAATTACGGAGGCCACGGATTACGATTCGTAGCCTCTTTGTTGTTATATATATTGAATAAAACGAGAACTATGTTTCAGAAATTAGTAGCCATAGAGCCTGTAAGTCTGATTCCGGAGGCCGAAAAAAAGTTATATGGATATGCACATGAAGTGACGATTTACAATGACGTTCCGGCAACGGACGAAGAAATCATAAACCGCATCGGAGACGCTGACGCGGTATTGCTGAGTTATACTTCGCGAATCAACCGTTTTGTGCTGGAAAGATGTCCAAATATACGTTACATCGGAATGTGTTGCTCGCTCTATTCTCCGGAAAGCGCAAACGTAGACATACGCTACGCCGAGGAACACGGAATAACCGTAACCGGAATCCGCGACTACGGTGATGAAGGTGTGGTGGAATATGTATTGAGTGAACTGGTACGCTGCCTACACGGATTCGGTGAAGAAGCATGGGACGGTATGGCGCGCGAAATAACAGGACTGAAAGTCGGAATTGTAGGGCTTGGCAAGTCAGGCGGAATGATAGCCGACGCGATGAAATTTTTCGGAGCCGATATAACCTATTTTGCACGCAGTGAAAAGAAAGAGGCGACACGGAAAGGCTACCGCTTCCTGCCGCTGAAAGAACTATTATCCGAAAGCGAAGTGGTGTTCTGCTGCCTAAACAAGAATACGATACTACTGCACAAGGCAGAATTTGACGCACTTGGCAACAAAAAAATACTATTCAATACAGGACTATCACCGGCATGGGACGAAACGCCTTTCACAAAATGGCTGGAAAGTGACAATCTATGTTTCTGCGACACACTGGGAGCTTTGGGCAACGAAAAACTCCTTCATCATCCGCACGTACGCTGCATGCAGGTATCGACGGGCCGCACCCGTCAAGCGTTTGACCGCCTGAGCGAGAAGGTGCTGGCCAACCTTTCAGAATACAATGGGTGATGTGATATTGATAAGGGTATTGACAACCGACCAACCTGCTATTTCGGCCGTAGCACTGTAAACATCTATCACAGCGTGCACCTGTTCGTTGCGAATCTCTACACGCTGAGTGTCACCCTTAAAACCAGGTGTAGACTGCATCGTAACCTGCATGTTGTCCGGACCAACCGAGGCCAGCGAAGCCGCTACGGTGACATTGACTTTGGTGGGAAACATCCGGATGGCTTCGGTTGCAGTGCCCGAGAATACCGTGCGCTGGTCAGTCTGTAGAGTATCGTCGTATACCGCAGTGCCTTTCAAGGCATTGGGACCTTTTTCGTTGAAGAACCGGGCCGAGGCATTTCCCATAAGCGAAGCCGTGCGCAGCACATCGAATCCGCCAGTAGCTCCGGAAGCAATGTACACTCGCGCATTATTGGCTTTAGCCCTCTCCTTCACTTTCTGACAGAATGCCTTATCGGCCAAAGCACCGATGGACAGGGTGACAATGGAGGTACCGTTTTCCAAAGCCGGCAATGCAAGTTCGCGCATGGCTGCCGGTGAAGCGGCCTCTACAAGATATTTCGGCTTCAACGCCAACAGGCTTTCCAATGAGTCACATGCAACACATGGAAATCCATGTTGACACATTTTGTCTGCAAGGCTCTCAGCCTTGGCCAAAGTCCGTGAACACACACCCACCAATTCATAATCGGGCAACAAACCGTTGAGAATAGCATCGGCTACAATACCGGCTAATTTTCCGCATCCTACTATTACTAACTTTTCCATACTGCAAATTTACACATAAATCACGAGATTGTACACCGGCAGAATAAAGGAAATGATTTTTCTTTAAAGGAAAGTTACGGAAAAATCATAAGATTGTTTGCTTACTACGCATAAAGAACTGTCTTTGTGCCGGAAAGGATATAATGGTATTAAAAGGTCGCTCCCAAACATAACCGTATCAAAAACCGGATAAAAGATTTTTGAAATACAGTTATGTATGGGAGCGGCTATAGCTTTTGTGAACAACAATGAGGTTTGTCCACTATTGTTCACAAAAGAGATATTCCGTCAAAGCACGACCTTGCGGGTAATGACCTTGCCACCGGCCATTGTGGCACGCATAATGTACATTCCCTTAGCGGGAGTGGAAACACGCTCACCCGAAACGGTGTAGTATTCCACGCGCACCGGAGTGCTGTCACCCCCTACAACAGTGCTGATGCCATTGCTACCACCACCGGTATGATATTCAAGATAGATTATTACACACTGCTGTTCGCCGGTGTTCTTGAACGTCACGACATCAGCAACGTCAGCAAGGTCAAACGATACCTTGTTCGGATTCTTGGTGTCCTTGGTGGGAGCCAGTATCACGGAGTTTTCCTCTGTATATGGTACTCCGGCTACATTGGCCCAATATGACGTGCGGTTGGCCGTTGACACGTTGGTATAGCTCCAGAGAGTAATCTTTGTGGCCTTGGCTCCTTCTGGCATGAAGACACTCTCCTCAGCCCCATTCGACAGTTTGATGGTGGTACGGGTGAGAGCCTGATCTTTGTATTCTACATTGATCTTGTCTCCGGCACTGAAGTTTTTGGTAAGATTGCCAGTCACTACGAGCGAGAATCCTTCGGCATCGTCACCCTCCGCACCGGTAAGCATGTTGTTGGAATTCGCTCCGTCGTACGAACCGGGAATCATGTTGCCCCATGTGAGCAGAGCTGTCTTGGTTTCACCTACAGGGTCCACAGGATCCGGTCCCTCGCCACTACCGGGATTCTTTTCTCCGCCAACGACCTTGATGGTTCCGTCAGTATAAAGAGACGAGATATCCCATGTCTGACCTTCACCGGGTGTCGCTGGAATGATTTCAGAGAATGTACCGGTGATAGTTCCGCCGGCAAGATTGAGCACCTGATATACCGTCGCGTCGTAAGGGGCCTTGTCCAGTCCTTCCTCGGCAAGTACAAGAGGCACACCCTCGCCTATCGTCAGATTGCCTTTAAGAGTGAGCGAGTTGCATGCAGCAGCCGTAACAGGTATGCAAACCTTGGCACCTGTCGCGACGTTGAGCGTCTTGCCAAACGTAAGAGTGCTACCGTCCACAAGTGTATCGCCAGCCAATATTACGCCTTCACTCTTCACTGATACGGCTCCGCCTACAGTTCCTTTTCCGGCCAGCGTAGCGTTGGCATTCACTGTGTATGCACCGGCACCGCTGTTATTGCCGTTCACGATCAGGCGGCCTCCGTTGACTTGGGTTGTTCCCTTGTAGATATTCTTTCCGGTAAGACGCCATTCACCCGAACCGGCCTTGACTATGTTTGTCGTTCCTTCCTTACCACCCTGTGCACGTCCGTCGATGACACCGTTGAATGTCTCGTCGGTATTGGCCGTGCCGACAATCCATGTTCCGCTACCTGCATTCTTAACATCAAATCCGGAGAGGAATGTCCCTGCCGCACCCGACAATCCGCCGAGATAGAACGTCGACTGGTTCTTTCCACCGACAATCTGGGCCGTTCCCTTAAGGGTAAACGTACCGTTCTGAATGCCTTTGCCATTACGCACGGCGAACTGGCTGTTGGCGGCTTTACCCGTTCCGTTGACAACCACCCGGCCCGTAAAGTTGTCCCAATTGCCCTCGATATATTCACGAACCCAATTGACTTCCCACTCCAGAGTGCCGCTGCCGCTGACAGCCGACTTGACAATACAGTTGCGGAAGAGCGAAACATAAGAATATGTATCTTCCGTTGCCTCGATCGGGAATGTGTACGTGGGATTCTTGTCGTTGCCGCTGGCTGTGGCAAATGTTCCGCCGCACATCACGAGTTTGCTCACAGTGCCGAGTCCGGCCTTGGAAACCATTTCACCATTAAGCAGCACCTTTCCACCTTTCATTATCAGATTGCCGTCGTACTTGAAGAACTCGGTATTGTTGACAGTAAGCTGTCCTGCACCGTCTATCGTCAGATTGCCCGCACCTTCTATCGAACCGGACATGCTGACAGCAGCCGACTTGTTCTCTATATTGAACGTCGTGTTGCCGTCAAGCGTAGCCGAACGGTTGGTGGAAGCACTGGCACCGATGTACTTGTATGTACCGCCGCCCCAAATCCAGTTCTGCGCGAACTCCTGTGAAGCACCGAGACCACTGGCCACTCCGCCGTTGGCAATGCTTGAGAACTCGTATGTTCCGTCATGCAGCACAGTAGCGCCTTCATACTTTTGGGGAGTCTTGACTACGAGTGTACCGCTACCGGCCTTGTTCAGCGAACCGGCACCAGCTATGGCGCCAGCCCCTCCCAATGTAACATCAGCCATTCCGTTTACCACAACAGCGGACGGGGAAACGGCCTCGGCGATATCAACATTGATATTTTCTGCCGGAGCTATGAGCACATTCTTGCCGTCTGTATATGTACCACCGTTGGTCCAATTAGTGGAGGCCATGCTCCATGTGCCACTGCCTCCCGCCCATGTATAGTCAGGGGCAAAGGTTTCGATATCGACAACCTCCACCGGCACGGGACGTGTCTTGGCTGTCAATGTATTGGAATACTCCGAAACATTCTCACCGGCAAATGCACGCACACGTATATTATACGGTTTGGCCGGTTCAAGTGACTCATCGGTAACTGTATACACGCTGGCATCAGCTGCCGTACGGCCCACTTCCACAAAAGCTCCGTTCTTCTCCAACTCGACGATAAATCCGTCTTCATTGTCGGAATAGTCGAGCCACGACACGGTAATGGAATTCTGTGTTGACTCCTCATGCTGCAAACAAAGAGGTGCACGGAGGAAATAATCACGGTCGTCACGTGTTATGCTGTTGATGTAATTCTCGATATTTGCATATCCGTTGGCAGCTATTGCCATAGCGTCATTCTTGTTAGGATCGGTGCCGTTGGCCTCTTCCCAAGCATCCGGCATTCCGTCACCATCAGTATCCACACGCTTGTTTCCTTCCCACACAGTCCATGTGTCGGGAGCACCATAGATGAGGGTTTTCTCATCATATATGAGAGCGCCTTTCGTACCGAAAGAATATACCTCGTCTATCATATAACAGTCTGAATAGTCACGGTAAGGCAGTGATGCTCCTACTGTCGGGAGCAGATTCTCGACGAGCGTATTGCCGGGTAACTTCTCCAGTTCAGGATAGTTGTAAGGCACATTCTGACGGTCACCTGCCGAATAATCGGTCACCAATACTGGATCATACTTTCCGTCCATATTGCTGTCCTGCCAGTTGTCATCCCCATAAAAATGGAAGTTTGAGTTGCCTCCGGTGAACGCAGCGCCGCCTTTTGCCGGACCGTTGATGAAAAGATTACTCTCTATGTTACAGTAGCTGTCACCGGCAGAGTCGCCTCCCATATTGTATGCGGCGTTTTTCCAGTTGTATACAATATTGTTCACATACTGGTTGATTCCCTTTATCTTATTATTACGCGTGCTGTTGTCGCAATAAAGGTTACGATAGAGCGTAATGTTGTTAGATTGCATCAGCCCTCCGGCAGAGTGGGTCATGAGTCCCTGTCCCATAATGGTGTTTGAGATGGTGATGTTCTCCGGATTTTCTCCCTTGCCGTCAGGATTGATCGAGAATGTCTCGTCAAGTCCCCACGAGAACGAGCAATGGTCGAATATCATGTTGGTTCCATTAGCTATTCCGGCACAGTCTTTACCGGAATCACCTCCCTTACCCATACGGAAACGCATGTAACGCACAATGGTATTGGTGGCACCTGAGAATGATACACCGTTGCCATATACTGTCACACCCTCGCCAGGAGCCGTCTGTCCGGCTACATAAAGGTTTTTGGCAAATACTATACGACTGTTGATCTTGATAACTCCCGCTACATCGAACACTACGATGCGGTTAGGCTGGCTCACTGCATCACGCAATGACCCTGCGCCACTGTCGTTAAGATTAGTTACATGATACACTGTACCAGTGCGACCGCCTGTAGCAAAACGTCCCCAACCTTGGGCGCCGGGGAATGCCAGTTGTTGGGCATTGGCACAAAGACTGCTGCCGGCAAGCAACAATCCTAAAAATAAAGTAGTTGTTTTAACTTTCATATTTTAAAAATGATGGTTATTAGCTAATTAGTTTGATTCACAAAATTAGCAAAAAACCATAATACCCGATAAATGCATATCAGATATTATGGTTTTATATCAAATATTCAAGAAAGAAGCCTTACAATATACCTTAGCGGCCATAACTCATCCCTTCACGATACTCAAAAATCTCAGGAAAGCCAGTCTTCACAATTTCAATCTTTTAGTGCTCCGATGATTTCTGTCACAGAACTGCATCCGTGGACATCAAGCCACTCACCGATACCGTCACGCACCTTTATGGTAACCGCCGGATCTATGAAGTTGGCCGTACCTATCTCCACTGCTGTGGCTCCTGCCATCAAGAATTCTATGGCATCGGATGCCGTAGAAATTCCGCCTAGACCGATTACAGGTATTTTCACAGCCCGTGCCACCTGCCATACCATTCGCAGAGCCACAGGTTTCACCGCCGGACCACTCAGTCCTCCCGTACCTATACTCAGACGCGAGCGCCTGCGCTCGATATCTATTGACATACCCATAAGAGTATTTATGAGCGACACGCTGTCGGCGCCTTCAGCCTCACAGGCACGGGCTATATCGGCTATGTTTGTGACGTTGGGCGAGAGTTTTACAATGAGGGTCTTGTCATATCTGGCACGTACGGCCCTTACCACACTCGACGCCCCCTCGCACGTAACACCGAAAGCCATTCCACCGTCTTTCACATTGGGACATGATATATTGAGCTCAATGGCAGGAATATGCTCCAAAGTGTTTATGCGTGCGGCGCATTCGGCATAGTCGTCAGGCGAAGAACCGCTCACGTTGACTATCATATTGGTGTCTATACCCTTTATCTGCGGATATATGTTGTTACAAAAATAGTCGACTCCCTTGTTCTGCAACCCTACACAGTTAAGCATGCCGTGAGGAGTTTCGGCCATGCGCGGATAGTCATTGCCTTCACGCGGACTTAAAGTCGTACCTTTCACTATAATACCGCCAATGCCGTCAAGAGGCACAAAATCGGCAAACTCAAGGCCATAACCAAAAGTACCCGATGCCGTCATTACGGGATTCTTCAACTCCAGATTATTTATATTTACATTTAAAGCTGCCATAATAGTTTCTTAATATTAAACACCGGACCTTCCTTACACACACGCAAATTGCCCATTACCGTCTTCTCTACACAGCAGAGACATACACCTATTCCGCAAGCCATCATATTCTCCAGCGAAACCTCGCAATCTATGCCGGCATTATGGGCATGGCGGGCTACGGCTTTCATCATCGGGGTTGGCCCACAAGTGACCACACGGTCAAAATGCTCGGCAAGCACAGAATGGTTTGTCACAAAACCGCGCTCACCGTACGAGCCGTCTTCTGTAGTAACACACACACGCCCATACTTGCCAAACAAATCAAGTTCGAGCAAATCGGCAACGCGGCGTGCACCAAGCAAGAATGTAGGCTCACAACCACGATTGTGCATCTCTGCACCCATATACAACAACGGAGCAACACCTACACCACCACCCACAAGCAACACGCATTCACTTGTCGTATGAGGCATGGTAAATCCATTGCCAAGTGGCAGCACACAATTAAGAGTCTGTCCGGGCTGAACCTCGGAGATATGCCGTGTACCATCACCTACAACAGCCACAAGCAGCCACAATTCATTGGCATCACGGTCTACAAAATTTATTGAAATGGGACGGCGAAGATATGTCTCGGACGTATTGTCCACACGTACTTCCACAAACTGTCCGGGATGCATATCCGGTAAAAGACTGTCAGATGTCAATCTCACCAAAACATACTTCCCGTTGATTCTTTCCACAGCTTTGACCGTCAGATCGAGGATGTATTTCTTCATTTCGTATTCTTTATAAATATGTATTCTTCAATTATAACGACTTGTCCTGTTCCTACATAATACTAAATAGTATATAGGATTATAATATTGGCAATCCGCTTGCAAAGATAACTCTAAATTCTGATTAAACGAACTAAATAATCGCATTTATCGAAAAGCTCAGTACAGAAACAAGTCCCAACAAGCAAAGACTCCTTTTTGATACGACTTCATCAGAATGACTTTTCACTTGCTTTTAGAAGGCACAAAAGTCTCATATGTAAGATCATCAAAATAGATACGAATCTCCGTTATCTTTCGTTGCGGTTTGTCAATATATTTAATTTCTTCACGAATGATTTCCGGACGCACATTTCGCACAATGTTATCAAACGATGTATCCGAATGGCTGTCTGTCGACGGATGATGCTCACTTTGGATGATTGGCGAGGAAGAAAAATCGGAATCACTGACAGGCCCGTCATCATTACCGAACAAATCCGGACTATCCTTCGAGACACCTGACCCTTGCTGAACATACATACTCCCGGAACCAAACATAAGCCAATCTGTATTAATGTCCGGTATTTTCTTTTTAATGGCTTCCACTATATTTAGGGTAGGGCGGGTACGTCCATTGAATATGCTGCTCAACGAAGCCGGAGACATTTCGATGAACTGAGCGAACACCTGTTGAGTCATGTGCATTGACTCCATTATCTGTTTTACTCTATCTTTCATAACCTTATCAGGACATTTAGGGCATATAATGCCACTTCTTCTTTGTGTTTACAAAGATAAATCTTTTTTTTCTAACAGACAACAAATGTATATGAAATTTAATATAGTAATGTTTGGTTTACAAATCAAAATAAGCAATTGCATATTTACATAATAACAACAAAACAACTTTAGAATTACAAAACAATATTTAGACTGTAAATTCATTACAAATATTTAATAAAACATTTTTTGTTAATTATATGGCTATTAATCAATTAATTACAGCTATATTATATTTATACAAGTATTTTTGTTTAAAACATGCACTTATAAATGGTTCAAACCCATAAAAAAGATTATTATTTTATAATAAAATACTGATTTATAATGCTTTATCATTTATTCAACCAAAGTGTATACAGATTGATTTACAAAGCAAAAGTTTGATTTTGTAATTTGTATATTTACATTACAATAATCTAAATTCGCCAATACAAACATAAATACAATTAAGAATATATAGTTTCACAAACCGATATTACCAATTTACATTTCAGAAAATAACCAAATATAAATCTTAAATAAACTTAACAATAAATTTCTAATGCCACCAAAACAGAAAAAACGAAATACAGAAAGAATTCTGAACTACCGGACGAAAAACTGAAAATACGCGAGTTTTGAAGGGTATAAAAACAAGCAAAGTGCCTGATTTATATAGTAATTAGGCCTAAAAAAAGCGTTCTTGACGAACGCCTATTCTAGAAAATCAAAAGCCCAAAAAACGCTTTTTTCAATGAAAAATAAAGAAAATTAATTCTTTCATGAGCTCTCCGACAGGTGTATTCGGGTTGTCAAGCCCCTTACTTTTGGCATCAATCTCTCTAATTTTAGAAATTATCTGCATAACTTTCATTCCACTGTAATTTCGCATGCCGGTAATATAATCTTTCGCAGCCCACGACGATGACAGTTCAAGCCACTTTACCAAAGCATCCTGATTGCCTTTTTGTGGACAATAAAATGCAATCATCAGATTTTGGAAATAATTGAATAGCATTGGAAGAAAAGAATAAAGACTCCCCGACTTCGGATTTTCGTCAAAATATTTCACTATCTGATTTGCCTTGAAGACATTGCGGTTTACGATAGCATCACGCAACTCGAACGAGTTGAAATCCTTACTTACTCCGATCTGCTCCTCCACTACCTTAGGCGTCACCCTACGGTCGTTTTCCGGCAGGGCAATCATCAGTTTGTCGAGTTCTCCTACAAGCCTGTTCAGGTCGGCACCTACGGAGTCGGCAATGATCTGCTGAGACTTCGGATCAATACTTGCACCATTCTGTCGAAGATAAGTTTCGATGAAACCTGGCAATTCGCGTTCGCGCAATTTTTTGCTCTCAAAAAGCACTCCGACTTTCTCTACAGCCGAGGCAAGTTTCTTTCTACGATCTATGCTCCCGTTTTTGTGACACATTACAAGAACTGTTGTCTCGGACGGATTTTTAAGATAAGAATCTATAGCATCCGTATTACGCAGATTCTGAGCTTCCTTCACTATCACCACCTGACGTTCAGCCATCATGGGATAGCGCCTTGCCGCGTCCACAATCTGCGCTGCCGACACATCAGAACCAAACATCACCGTTTGATTGAAGTCACGTTCTTCGGGTTTGAGTACGTTTCCGGCAATATATTCTGTGATTTTATCTATATAATAAGATTCTTCTCCCATAAGATAGTAAACCGGAGCAAACTTGCGTGCCCTCAAATCGCGCATTATACTCTCATAGGTTGAGTTTTTAGTTTCAGCCATGTTCTTTTTACGCTATTATTTATTAATTTTGCATGCAAAGGTAATGCAAACATTATTGAATACAAAATAAATATCACATTATATATATAATATGTATAGACTGAATCTTCCTCAATATGATATAAAAATCAGGGAAAACCACGGACGCTATGACATACTCGACATTTTACGCCGCAAATATGTGGCACTGACACCCGAAGAATGGGTTCGCCAGCATTTCATCCATTATCTGATAGAACACAAAGGATACCCCGCTGCATATCTGACCAACGAAATAGAACTGAAATCAGGAGTCAAGAGACTGCGGTGCGACAGTGTCCTTTACGACACATCATTGCGTCCCCGCATGATTATAGAATATAAGGCACCGTCCATAGAACTGAAACAAAACGTATTCGACCAGATTTCAACATACAATCTGCTGCTTCACGTAGACTATCTCATTGTAAGCAACGGTATGCAACACTACTGCTGCAAGATGGACTATGCCAATCAGAAATATTTATTTTTGAGGGACATTCCCGAATACAAAAATCTTTAACATACGGTAGAGGTTCTTACTTTTATGCTCCCCCGCTTAAAGAAAACAAAAAAAGCCATACCCCACTCCGTTTCCAAGTGATGATATGGCTATGTCTATTCAGTCGGCTTAATCCTCGAATACATCATCAGCCTCCTTCGACGTCTTCCGTATAGCGCGCTTGCGTGTCTTCTTCTTCTCGTCTGCAACCGGTGTCTCGCTCTTCACTCCGGCCAGTTCCGGATCAATCATTATACGTCCGCAATATTCACACACAATCACTTTCTTGTGCATCTTTATATCAAGCTGACGCTGTGGCGGAATCTTATTGAAGCAACCTCCGCAAGCATCACGCTGCACATAAACGATTCCGAGACCGTTGCGTGCGCTCTTACGTATACGCTTGAACGAAGTGAGCAGACGCGGCTCTATTTTTGCCTCATACTCTTTCACTTTTATCTTCAGGCGCTCTTCCTCCGAGCGTGTCTCCTCCATAATCTCGTCAAGCTCGTTCCTCTTCATATCAAGGTCATTGTTACGATCCTCGATAGCCTCATGGCTCATCTGCAGTTCGTTCTCCTTTTCAGAGATACGTACCAATGCCTCCTTAATCTTCTTGTTGCATAGCTCTATCTCAAGTGTCTGAAATTCTATCTCCTTGCTCAAGGTATCATACTCACGGTTATTTTTCACATCATTGAGCTGATTCTTATATCGTTCCACACTGGCCTGAGCCTCTTCTATCTCAGCCTTTTTCCGGCTGACCGCATGCCGAAATTCCTCTATTTCGTTCTGTATCTTCTCGATACGTATCGACAATCCTTCGATTTCGTCCTCCAAGTCCTGCACTTCAAGAGGCAGTTCGCCTCTCAGAGCTCTCTTGTCATCAATCGACGACAGAGCCGTCTGAAGCATATAAAGCGTCTTCAATTTCTCTTCCACAGACAAATCTGTCAGTTCTTTCTTTGCCATAATCATTATATTATTTAATTGTTGGTAATTACTTATATCTTAAACCGCGCACCATATCCGCCTACGAGATCGTATCTGACATGCATCACAACAAGTCGCATCAATCCCGATTAAATATACAAAATCGGATTTGTGCATGTCGATGCTATATGTACCGGCACATCCGGACACATTTCTCTTATAACCGATTGGAACACTTCGCTCGTAAACTGTTCACTCTGATAATGCCCTATCACACATATCTGAATCTGCTGTTCGCGACCGAAATAGACATGATAGTGCATCTCACCTGTAACAAAGGCATCCGCACCGGCCTTTACCGCATCATCAAGCATGAAATCACCCGCTCCGCCACAGATGGCCACACGTCGTATCTTGCGACGCAACAATTCGTTGCACATGGCACACTCCACACCGAACACGCGTTTCACCGTCAGTATAAAATCGTCGGCAGCCATCTCTTCCGACAGTTCGCCTACAACACCGCTTCCGCCATCGATGCCGTCCACAGTCTTCGCAGCCATGAAACGCACATCCGTCAGACCAATCTTTTCCGCCATCTTCCAGTTGACACCGCTACGGGCATTGTCCATATTGGTGTGCATCGACACCACCGCGATGTCGTTCCTGAGAGCTTTCACTACCGTACGCTGCACATAGTCGGCATCGGATATGGTCTTGAGTCCACGGAACAGCAACGGATGATGGGACACAACGAGATTACACCCCTTATCCATAGCCTCATCAATGATACGTTCGTTCACATCAAGGCACAATAAAGCCCCTGAAACCTCCGCCTCTGTCAGTCCTACCTGCAGGCCGGAATTGTCCCATCCTTCCTGCAAGGGCAGAGGCGCGAATCGTTCAAGGGCGCTCAACACTTCCTTTATTTTCACGCTTTTCAGCTTTTTATGTATTCTTTAACTGTGCAAAGTTACAACTTTTCAGGCATAGCACGAAGCCGAAGTTCTTGATTTTAAAACTTTTTAAGCAAATCATAACAGTCCCGCTATCTATTTGTCACATCAATAAGCCGCAACACATTCCTGCGGCAAGACTTCAATCCGGCAGAATCGGCAGACGTCTTGTCAATCAAGTCTACCGACATGCGCAACTCTTCGAGCAGTTCGGGATAATGAAGACACATCTTGTATGCCAGTTTCATCGACAACGAACGTATAGATACCGGTTCCGCATCGGAGACCATCCGGCACAGACAGAAATCAAGAAAGTCCGTACGTATGCTTTCAGCCTCAAACGTCTGACGCTCAAGCAACGTGAGGACAAGGCGCAGGCTCGTCACGTCAGTCACAGACAAAGCCATATCAATCAGTTCTTTCTGCTTATTCTGAAGCCAACTCCTACCCGACGCATTGAAATGCGAGAACACCCAGAGGGCATTTGACGCCACACGCCTGTCTTTATCACCGGCAAGTTTGAAAAGCATGGCTTTCATGCCGTTTCCGTCAGTACACTGGGCCATAAGGCACAATTCGGCAATGTCGGCGGCATGAATACGTTCAGACAATCGTTTTCTAAGCTGACATATCGTCATCATCCTACCTTCTGAATCATTTATCTGACGGCCATTCCACAAACAATCCCCCAAGCGCGCAGGTCCGCTTTGCTCTCCACCCTGTACTCCACGTCATCCGGCAAGGCCGTGAAGAAGTCAAGCCCCGTGATGCGTTCCACCTCGTCTACGGTATTTACGTATGAAGACTTTGGATTGTCGCCCGCCTCATTCTTATAGACAAAACCTATAGCCTGAGGATTGTCGCCCATACGCAGCACCACCTTGAAAAATGCTTCCGGTACCGTCACCTTGTTCTTTCCGATCTTCTTGTTCCGGCTCTTCTTATACAATACCGGGCCGCTCACTATGTACAGCCCGCCATACTCCTTGGCCCAGCGGCGACACTGCTGCTCTATCTCATTCCAGTCTCCCGCATTCAGCCCATGCACCTGCGGACAGGCATTGGTGAAGAGAAACGATTCAAGTTGTGCCTCCTCACTCCACTTGCAATCTGCCGAAGGACACATGTGACCACGATCGTATCCCGAATTGTAATAGTCACTGTCGGTAGCTCTCGGCTCAGGCACATCCTCATCTTCACGGAACTTGATACCCTTGCGGCCATATTTACCGCCGACATGAGCCGCCGTAAGATGCCAGGCCACCCAGTTCGGCAACTTCAAATCCTTGTTGTAGGATACAGTATAAGCCGTCCGACGCAATATCTGCTCACCGCTCGAAGGACGCATGGCAGGCAGGCCGATGTCACGTACCGTAATGGCGGAAGTTCCGTTACGGCCACTGGAAATATCGTCACACAAACCGGCTGTATCTCCAGATGTATTCTCATTCCCTATATTGCCGCCCATCAGAGGCCGGCCGCCATTGCCGTAATTGCATGACGAAAGAAAAAATATCTGTATCGAAATCAGTCCTAAGTATATTCTTCTATTCATTATCAATATTGACCAAGTAAAACAAAAAAATCAGTTATTATCCGGATATGCAAAAAAACAGCAAAGCCCCTGCACATCGGATTATGTTTCGCTTATTTCCTAATCCGGACATCGCGCAATCGGACATAGGCGTCAAACGAACGGCGGTCGGCAAAAAACAGCGTTGTCAAAAGCGCAAGCATCGACGCGGAGAAGATTATTACAGCAAGCATCATCTGATATTTGACGGCTATGCCCGGAGCAGTACCTCCCAATATCTGCCCAATCACCGTTTCCGGCAAGGATACCATACCCATCACCGCAATATTGGCTATACACGGGGCCAACGACTTCTCTATGGCACGACGTACAAAGGGTTTTATCGCTTCGGCATGCGATGCTCCGTTGCCAAGCATATATAAAAAGAACTGACGCTCACGCTGCAGTCCGTCGTAAAACGTATTCAGCCCCATGACGCAAACTCCGAGCATATTGCCTGTCAGTATGCCCATTACAGGTATGAAATAACGAGAGTCAAACGGATGCGGCAGATTCAAGACAAACAAGAGAAAATAGAGTCCGACAGCCAATGCCGCCCCCGACAAGCCGGCCAGAAGCGGCAAGACAATCAAGCGCATCCGCAAACGGGTATTGCGGGAAACCGTGAACGAAGCCACTGCAACCATCAGCAATACCCAAAGGACATTAACCCACGGACTGTTCCACTCAAAAAGATAACGCAAATACAGGCCTGTCAGGAAGAGCTGCAACACCATGCGTGCAACAGCGGTCAGAGTGGAACCGATCTGTCTTGCCAGACCCAACTTATAAAAAATCCACACAGGCACAGCCAACAGTGCCATCCCCACCGCCATGCCTATATATGAAATGTCTGTCGTCATCATCACATCATCCCTCCTCTGTCATGTCATCACACATTCCGTCCGTTATCACTATCCGGCGGTCACAATATGCAGCCAGCCTTTCATCATGAGTCGCCACCACTATCGCGCACCCGGCCGAAGCCATCCTTCGCAGATATTCACCCGTCAGCGCCGTCGCCTCCGCATCAAGCATAGATGTAGGTTCGTCGGCCAGCAATATCGGCCTGGCGAGCAATCCGGCCACAGAGAGCATCACACGCCGCCACTCGCCGCCACTAAGTTCTGCCACCCGCCTGTCATAAAGTCCTGCGTCCAGTCCAAGCCTTCTCCACTCCTCCATCAGCCGTTCCTTTGAGAACTTCACAATCCGGTTTATCTTCAGTCCGAACAACAGACCTGCCATCTCGCTCACCAATTCTACAGGCAATGCAGCCTCTTGAGGAACATAAGCCATCGCTTTCCTGAATTCTTCAGCCGATGATGGGGTGAGCAGCTCACCGTCGACACTGACATGCCCCCCGTCAAGAGGCCGGAAACCAAGCAGAACATTCAGCAATGTGGTCTTCCCGGAACCTGACGGCCCCATCACACACAATATCTCACCATCGCCGACTGTAAACGACAAATCACGAAACAGTTGCTTACCGTTCAACGATACCGACGCTTTCTTTACTTCTAACATAACATTCAATCATTAGTGGGTGAAAAGATAATGCAAATGTACAATAAAAACACGAGACAACGCAACACAGGGACAAAAGAAAATAATTCTCTAAATTATATTGCCCCGCACAACAGCCGCCCACTAATAATTCTCCGAAACGGAAATTTTGGTATGAAAAATGCGATTTGAATTCTCCGTTTTGTCGATTTAACATATGTTAATGGGTACATCGGGACTGCCAATTCTCCGTTTTTTCAAGAAGCATGTTGGTTTTTCTGCCGGCAGCGCCATACCTCCTTCGTTCCCACAGCACAGCACAGATGCACAGCCAAACACCCTGCCCCAGCAATCTTAACGTATAATGAGATGTATTCCCGTCATGCGTCTGCCGCAACCTCATGCGTCGATAATGTCAAGATTATTAGTGCAATTCAAAAACGGAGAATTCGGAGAATTGAAAAACAAGGTATACACCACATACGATTTGCGTATGGTATATTTCAATCTGTTATATATAATATATATTATATATAACAGATTTAAATATAAAATATTTGCTTATAATATATAAGAAGCGGCTGTACCCCCTGTTCTCGGAGATTCTCCGTTTTCAATTCTCCGAAAACAGGCGTTTTTTGTAATAAATTTACATCCACCGTTCTCCATTTCTTAAACACATTACAGGGCATACTCCGCTCTATTCTGTAAACATATTATGCAGTGTACAAAACGAATAAAGCGGAGAATTGACAGTCCCAAAACACCCATTAACATATGTTAAATCAACAAAACGGAGAATTCAAACAGCACTTTTCGTCCCCCAAACACCATTCCGAGAATCCGCTGCGCCGGCTTTATTGCCCGTTTTTTCCCTCCAATGCCGAAAGGGTATGTCGTGCAAAAGTGCCAAAAACATCATCCTCCAATGCCATATCAAATCCCAAACAGCCGTTTTCATATCCCCAAAGTGGCACTTTCGCATCACCAAAGCGGCACTTTCGCATCCCAAAAGCGGCACTTTCGCATCCCAAAAGCGGCACTTTCGCATCTCAAAAGCGGCACTTTCGCATCCTAAAACGACCTGTGATACATGGTAATACATATACACAGGAGCGGACAAGATGATGGTAAAGTATACTCCCAAATTAGATTACGGTTATATAAGTTGGTCAACAGAATTAAACTACATAATAGTCCGGATATAGGATGGATGCGCCTTGAAAAGGCAGCAAGCACATAGCCCGGGGTAGAGCGCAGCGGCACCCCGGGATTTATGTTCAATTGCGCCCATTCGCCCTGCAAGGGCAAAAGCACTAATTATCAGATACTTATAATTTCCCATCCCATATATTTTTTTTATGCTTTTGCCCTTGCTCTAAGTTTGCAGAAGATTGCGACGCAGTCGCATATTTAAAAAAAACAGGAGTTATAATTATGACAACTCAAGACT
>NZ_JABKKE010000028.1 GCF_013166575.1 Xylanibacter rodentium | reverse complement strand
ATTGAACCTCAGACCGAGAAAGAAACTAAATTTCTCAACCCCGAAAGAAGAATTCTTCAAACAAATCATTAATTTTGCACTTGCCAGTTGAAACTACCTTTCAGTCTGATTTTGCCGATATGCCTATAAAAACCATCTGTTTCTTTTGTCGGGTGAAAATAAATCATTATATTTGCAGTCAAGTAACAAATTTTATTGATATGGAAACTGATATAAACCGTCTGAAAGTTGTTTTAGCTGAAAAGAAGAGAACAAATAAATGGCTATGTGAGCAATTAAAAGTCAACCCGTCCACTGTTTCAAAATGGTGTACGAATAGTTCTCAACCAGACCTTGAAACTTTAGTTAAAATATCACATTTATTAGATGTCGAATTGGACGATTTAGTAAATAAGAAATTCATAAATTTTCAGCAAGTAGATTAAGTGTCTGATTTATGATAAAAGTCTAAAATGAGAAATAAACGTATTGAATATATAATAGATGAAATTCTCGACCAGTATGCATACGCTGACGAGTCTGCTCGCCCATGGATTATAGGATTCAGTGGTGGAAAGGATTCGACAGTATTGTTAATGCTTGTGTGGATAGCACTCAAAAAGTTAAAAGAGTTACCTAATCCATTCCAGCTTCGCAGACCAATATATGTAGTGTGCAATGATACAATGGTTGAAAATCCTATAATAGCATCCTATGTAGACCAAGTTCTTGAACAAATAGAAAGGAAAGCAAGAGAAGACGATTTACCGATTTTTGTTCGAAAGACTACACCTAGGCTTGAAGACTCATTTTGGGTAAATGTTATCGGAAAGGGGTATCCGGTTCCTAACACAGCATTTAGATGGTGTACTGAGAAAATGAAAATTAAGCCTACAGCTCGTTTTATAATAGAACAAGTAGACGAATGTGGGGAAGCTATAATTTTAATTGGAACAAGAAAAGCAGAAAGTGCGACTCGTGCTCGCTCTATTAAGAAACATGAAATTCATGGCAAGCGACTTACCAATCATACTCTGTTGGCGAATACATATGTCTATGCACCAATCAAAGAATTGATGTTAGAAGAAGTCTGGTATATAATAAATGCCATTCCATCTCCTTGGGGATTTGATAACAAAATCCTGTTTAACATTTATGTTGATGCGAGTGCGGACGATTACGAATGTCCAACCGTTGTAACAGATAAAAGTCATGGTTCTTGTGGTCAAAGTCGTTTCGGTTGTTGGACTTGTACTGTTGTGAAGGATGATAAGTCCATGCGTTCGCTTATAAAAAATGGGCGAGAATGGATGCAACCACTTTATGATTTTAGGTTAAAACTGGACCAAGAACGGAATATCATTGAGAATCGGTTCCCGTTGCGACGGGATGGGAGAAGAGCTGTGAACGATATGGGTCCCTACACCTTCATATATAGAGCGAAAATGTTGGAAGGACTGTTAAATGTTCAACATGAATTGCAACAATATAATCCTGAAATAAAACTCATTACTGATCAAGAATTGATTGCAATTCAAGTGAATTGGTATCGAGATTTTAACTTTGCATATCAAGTGTCAGAAATATATAACAAAATCTATAATTCCTCATTAAATATGGAAGAGGGCAAAATAAAAAACAAATTGGAAGCAGATTTGATGAAAGAAATTTGCCAAGAGAACCTTGAAGAAGGTGAATTGATAGAGCAACTTCTTATGCTTCAGAAAAGCAAGTCACTCATGCAGCGACGCCGTGGCTTGAAAACAGAAATTGAGTCTCGTTTAGAGGAATTTGTAAATAAAAAGAAATCATGACGATACGCGAAATTGAACTTAATAATTTCCGAATTTATAAAGGGAAGAATAAGATTGAACTTTTTCCCGATGGGAATAGGAATCTGATTATCGTCAGTGGTAATAATGGTTTCGGTAAAACAACTTTTCTCATGTCATTAGTTTGGTGCCTATATGGTAAGAACATGGGGAAGGTAGATGAACTATACCGTAAAGAAATTGACGAAAAAGGAGGTTATAGTAAATACATTGGTAATAGTCTCAACTTTGCTGCACAGAAAGAAGGCGAAACTCGATTCTCTGTGTCCGTTACATTTACGGATGTAGAAATTCCAGATACGCCTTGCACCGAGATAACAATTGTTCGTTCCTATGATAGTGCAACGAATTATGATGACGAGCTAGAAATTCTGATTGATGGTCGGAAGAACGATTTGTTCACGGGGTCAAAAGAGGAAATTGCAAAAGAAGAGGAAATATTTATTCGGGACTACATACTTCCAATAGAGATTGCAAAATTCTTTTTCTTTGATGCAGAAAAGATAGTTTCATTTGCTCAAATAAATACTCCAGAACAACGAAAGGATTTAAGTCTTGCATATTCTCAAGTTCTTGGCATACAGAAATATGAAGATCTAAAAAATGAATTGGTCAGAATCCAGGATGACTATAGAAAGTCATCAGCTAAACCTCAAGAGAAACGCGAGTTTAATGGGCTAATTGCAGATATTGATTTTAAAGAAGGTGAAATTGACAGGTTAACTGAGGAAATTAGTAATCTGGAAGAAGACAGAGTTTTTAAACGTCATAATTCAGCCGAACTTCAATCAAAATTGATTCGTGAAGGCGATACTATGTCTGTAGACGAATTGCATAAATTAAATAATAGGAAAGCGGAACTTGACATAGTGCTAAGGGAAGCAGACAACAGCCTTAAAGATTTATACAGCCTTATTCCATTTGGCTTGTCAGGAGGTATTATGTCTGAACTCTCAACACAATTAGAAACAGAAAAAGCGTATAAACAGAATAAACTTCAACTGGAAGGAGTTAATGATAAAACTGATGTCATACTCGGCGATATTGAAGAAGCAAAGAAGGATCTCCATTTCTCAATTGATATAAAGACTAGAGACTTCTATGAACAGCAAATTAGACAACTCATTAAGAAGCATTTTTACAATGTTTCTGATGAAGGTAAGTTTGAACATTTTAGTACATTACATGACTTTAGTCAGGGACAGATTGAAGAGTTTATGCATCTTATTGCAAAAATCAAAGATAGTAAATCTTCTTTTGAGAATCTAATTAATAAATACACCAAAGCCAAATCTGAATTATACACAATCGAAAAGAATATTCGAGAGGCTGAGAAAAAAGCAGAGAGTGATTATGTTCAGGATTTGAGAACCCGAAAAGAAAATATCGACCGTCAGATAGATTCTATAGGTGTAGAAATTGGAAAAAAACAAAGTGAAATAGAGTCACTTAAAGAACAAGTGGTTGCTCATAAAAAGCAAAAGGAGATTCTCTCTAAAAAAATAAATGTTTCGGATCAAAACCGAGCAGTTGATAATGAAGCTACACGCCTAATCAATACAATACAAAAATTTCTTATTCGCTTTAAGGAAGAAAAGAAAAAGGCTCTAGCGAAAAAACTGGAAGTAAAACTTCAATCATATTTGCACAAGACTAATCTTGTTAAAAAGGTCATTGTAGACATCAATGGCAATGGTGATGATGTTGACATTTGCCTATTTGGATATGATGATAAGAAAATTGATAATAGCATTCTTTCCATGGGGGAACGTCAGATGTTTGCATCTGCACTTTTAAGTGCTTTGGTTGATGAAACAGAAATAGAGTTTCCTGTTTTCATAGATAGTCCAATGCAGAAATTTGACCCGCAACATACAAAGAATGTACTCACGAAGTTCTATCCAAATGTTTCAAAGCAAGTGATTCTCTTTCCTCTTCTTAAAAAAGAATTGACAGAAGAAGAATATCAATATATTCAACCGATTGTGAATAAATCCTATTTGATAAACAATGAAAAGGATGGTTCGCACTTTGTTGAAGTGAAACCAGAGAATCTTTTCGAGGAATATAATAATAGCGGATATGCAAATTAACATCAAAACATCTGGCGAAAATCAAGCCATTGTAACCCAATTAACAAAAAAACTTACTGGGGGTACAAAAGAAAACGTGATAGCTCGTATTGCATTAGGCTATTCTTTGTCTACAGGTAAACGCTTTACTCAACAGGAATTTTCTGCATACGATTCACAAGGAAAAGAATACAAGGACCATATTCTGTTTGATGGACAGTATAGAGATTTCTATATTGCCTTAATTTGTCAGGCATATGGAATAACTAAAAATGACGAGCTTATTTCCAAGTATATAAAACTACATATTGATCATGGATTAGAAAAGATAAATTACCTGTTTGAAAATAATCCACAATATACTTTATTCGATTTCTTAACTGAATATTTCAGAAAGGGAATTGATATGATTGAAGATACTCCCGAAAGATTCGATTGCGTTGAGAATAGAAATCAACACATCACAAAAAGTGTGTTTTCTGGTCCTATTAAAATCAAAGTGGGATATAATATCGTAACAAGAGAGGATATATATTGTTGTTTCAACGATTCAACTCGCTACAACAATCAACACATTGCCGTAGCAGGAAAATCTGGTTCTGGCAAGACTCAATTTGCACTTGAATTTCTTCGTCAATTATATACACAGACGCAAGGTCAAGTCAATTTTCTGTTTCTTGATTTTAAGGGACTAAGTGAAGATGACAGGAATAAAATGAGTGATTTCTTTACAGAAACTCATACAGAATGTATAAATGCGCCTCATACACCATTTCCATTGAATCCAGTTTCATTCATTGATAATGTTAATGAAAAGAATAAACTTGTAGGTATAAATAAATTCGTTGATATTATTGCTAAATACTCCAATATTGGCAAAAAACAACAGCAAACACTAAAAGATGCTATGAAAGAAGCGTTTGTTCAACATAAAGATGGAAAACATCCTTCATTAAAGGAAATTTATGATTTTGTGATAGAATCAGTAGGTGATAACCGTGACACTCTTACAGAGATTATGGAGCGTCTGAGTGAGTATGAACTCTTCGCTTCAAAAGTCAATGACCCAAGTATCTTCCTAAACAACAATTATTACTTTTCATTATCAGGTGAATTGGATAGTACTGTTCGATTTACATCAATCTTTCTTATCATCAACTACATCTTCAATGTGTTTACCAATATGGGTGGAACAGAAGTCATTGAAGGTAACCGAAGCATGCGTTATGTGTTAATGATTGATGAAGCTCACGATTTATTCCGTGAAAAGAAGTCTTTGGAGATTTTGGAAGTTTTACTTAGAAAAATTCGTTCATATGGAGTCTCTATAGTTCTTCTCTCTCAAGGCATATCGGAGTATAATCAAGGCAATTTCGATTTTTCGCAAGAATGTGAAACAGCATTCCTTTTGCCGATAAATGACCTTAACAATACAAAAGCTATAAATAAATTCCTTGGTCTGAGTGAAAAAGATGGCTCTCGAACTATGCGAAATCTTGAAAAATTAGATAACGGGCAATGTGTATCTAATATTAAAGAATTGCAAAAAGGCGACTTGTTTGAAGTTGTTCAGTATTGGAAAGAAAAATAATTTTTGATTATGAAAAAGAGAAGGACAATCATTGAAGCTGCTATAGAAGTTTTAAAACATTCTGACGAGACCCTGTCTGTTTCAGAAATTTATTCGAAAATAATTGAGAATTCCTTGTATGAGTTTCATGCACAAGATCCGTTATCTGTTTTAAGAGTAGAACTTAGAGGTCATGCAGTTGGGATTGATTATCCTTCGGCATCTTCAAAAAAGTATTTTTTGTATGATGAAGGAAGTCGTACTTTTGGACTAGCTAATATGCAGACAAAGCATGATAATACTAAAAAAGAAACAACTCCATTAACTAGGCTTCGAGAACTTCATTATCAGTACACTCATGAATTTAAAGCAAAAATTCTCAGACAATTAAAAGGACTGAACCCTTATGATTTTGAGTTGTTTTGCAAAAATTTACTAGAGAAGTATGTTTTTCATCATTTAATCGTCACTAAAAAAAGTCGTGATGGTGGCATTGATGGTCATGGTAAGCTCAAAATCGGTTTAGCTTATATGAATGTTGCTTTTCAATGTAAGAGATGGGGTTCTAATAAGATTAGCAGAAAGGAAATTGACGCATTCCGTGGCGCAGTTCAAGGGGAATATGAACAAGGACTATTCTTCACGACTTCTTCGTTTTCTAAAGAAGCAGAAAATAGCTCAATCAAGTCAGGAGCTGTTCCTATAATTCTCATAGATGGAAACATGATTGTTGATTTCATGATTGATAAGCATTTCGGAATAGAATATGAAGATTTGCCCATTTACATTAATGCACTAGATAATGTTTTATCTTAAATAGAAAGAAAAAATGGTTACTAATATAATTGAGGGGAATCCTACAAAAAAATTCTTTATAGAGATGATTACTCGGGATATCTCAATAGAAGATGCGATAATAGACTTATTAGACAATTCTATTGATGGTGCGAATCGAATTAATCCTAGCAATTATTCTGGTTTAAATATATATCTTACCGTAAATAAGGATTATTTTGAGATTAAGGATAATTGTGGCGGTTTTTCTATTGATACCGCTAAAAGATATGCATTTCGATTTGGTCGCCCAGAGGACGCACCTAAGGGAAACGGAACGGTAGGTCGCTTTGGAATTGGAATGAAAAGATCTTTGTTTAAGATAGGAAAAAACTTCATAGTTGAATCACAATCCAAACAGGATGCGTTTAAAGTAGAAGTGGATGTTGACGACTGGAGTAAAAAAGTAAGAACTATAAAAAATGAAGATGGAACATCAGATATAATCGACGATTGGTCATTTACGTATATAGAAATTCCCAATACAGGTAAAGCTGACGGCACCTCAATTAGTATCACTAATTTGAATTCTGAAGTTGGTAATCTCTTTGCAGATGAAGGTTTTTTAACAACTTTAGCGGATAATATTCAAAAACTACTCAATTTTAGCTTACAAAAAGGTCTTACGATACATCTAAATGGGAAACCATTATCAGGTAAGCGTGTTGAGCTATTGCTGTCTAACAACACTACTCCTTATCATATTGAAGGAATAATAAATAATGTAAGATATAAATTAATTGCAGGTTTGGGCGGAATTGGCGAACCTAAATTGTCTGGATGGTATATCTATTGCAATAATAGGTTAGTCTTAGAGGCCGATACTTCCAGTATAACTGGTTGGGGAGTTCAGCCAATTCCAAAGTGGCATATTAATTATGTAATGTTTAGAGGTATTCTTTTTTTAGATTCAGAAGAAACTTTAAATTTACCTTTAACTACAACCAAAAAAGGTATAGACGCGACATCAGAGGTATACAAAGCGATTCTTCCATTGATGAAAAACGGAATGATTAAAGTCTTTGAGTTTCTTAAAAAGATTCCTCAGATGGGAGATGAGGCAAATGATTATAGAACTATGCTTTGGGAAAATACCTCCAAAATCGGTGCTGTAGAATTGAAAGCTCTTAATTTCTCCAACGCTGCGAAAATATTTATCGCACCTCCACTTGATACTGATATAATAGCTAGGAAGAAAAGTACAGTTCGCATTGCATATGATGTTGCGAAACAAACTGCTGAGGCTGCGAAAGAACACGCCGAAGCCAAAAGTTACAAAGAACTTGGAGAAACGACATTCGACTACTATCTAAAACTGGAAGAAATTGCAAATGAAGAGTGCGACGGTATTGAATTATGAGACTCGTCCTTGCAAATTTGCAGAACGACGGATGCTTCTTGCTTCAATTGCAAGAATAATGGGAGTGTTAAAATTAAAGTACCAATATATTGGTTTTGGAGGACTATCATTCACTGATTTTAAATTGTTCCATAAGGAACTACACATCAAAGAAATGTATAGCATAGAGGCCAAGTATGAACCCCTAAAATTGGAGTTTAATAAACCTTATTCATGTATCAATATTCTTCATGGTCAATCTTCAGAACAATTATCATCTATTGACCTATCAAAGCCAAGCATAATCTGGCTTGATTATGATAATACACTTTCTATGACCGTGTTTACAGATATAGAACTTGTTTTAAGAGAAATACCACACGGTAGCATTATCATAATGTCTTGTAATAGAGAACTTAAAAATGGGAATACTCCATATACTAATGATGAGTTTAAGGAACTTTATGGTTCTTTAGTTCCATATAATATTGTTGATAATTGTTGTGCGGACATTAATACATGTAATACTATAAAAAGTATGATTGAAGGTCTATGCCATCGAATTATTAAAGAAAGAAATTTAATTGGTGATAAATTAACGTTTTTTCCCTTGTATAATATAAAATATGCAGAGCACCGTGGCGCGAAAATGTTTACATACGGTGGTATTGTACTTAATACGGATTGCAACAAAGAAGGCCTCAATATTGATGGTTTTGAGTTTATTTCTACAATACAACCATATGAAATCAATATCCCAAATCTAACATATAGAGAAGCGTCATATCTAAACCAAATCTTGGATATTGAAGAACGGGAAAAAGATTTGACAGACAAAAAGATATTAACTCTCGCGGAAATAGAAAAATATAAACGAATATATCGATTTTTGCCTCATTTTTATGATGTTAGGCTGTAGCCGAATTAATTTAATGCATGATAGCAAATAAATAAAAAGAATAATATGATATGACAGAGCAAGAATTACTTCAAATGCGCGACTTGGCTGAGGCTGGGCAGATGCAGTTTAAAGAGCGTGCGAATGACCGTTATGATATTGGCTGTGAGATGGTGGCTTTCAGCAACTCTCGCGGTGGAAGGCTTGTTATTGGAATCAATGATAAATTAGGAGCTGTTAATGCGCTGTCCTATTTAGAATTGCAGGAAACGACTAATCTACTTACGAGTATTGCATCTGAAAATGTGATTCCTAATGTGCTGATTGATGTGGAAAATGTATCGGTAACAGGTGGGGCTGTGGTTATCGCGACTATTCCGGAGGGTAAGAATAAACCGTACCATGACAACAAGGGGATTATATGGGTGAAAAACGGAGCAGACAAACGTAAAGTGTTCGACAACTCGGAGCTTGCCGAGATGATGAGTGAATGTGGTAGTTTTGTCCCCGATGAGGCATCAGTACCTAATGCCACTATCGACGACCTTGATGCAGATACCATCAAACTCTATCTTATGAACCGTTTCTCACCGGTATTCAAAGGAAAGAATGTTGATGAGTTGAATATGAAAGACTTTTCGCTTGACGAAATGGCTGAGTTTGTAATTAAGGGTACGACCATAGAGAAGTTACTCAGAAATCTGCGTTTTATCCGTCCTGACGGTAAGATGACCGTTGCTGCTATGCTATTGTTCGGCAAGTATACTCAGCGTTGGCTTCCTGTCATGACAGCAAAGTGTATCAGCTATATAGGAAATTCGGTCGGTGGGACTCAGTTCCGCGACAAAATGCACGATATGGAGATTGAAGGAAACCTGCTCCACCAGTTCCGTACTATCATGAACTTCTTTACTCGCAATTTGCGTAAGGTGCAGGTCGAAAAGGAGTTTAATTCTTTTGGAGAGTTGGAGATACCATACGAGAGCCTGACCGAGTATGTGGTCAATGCGCTTGTTCACCGCTCGCTGAATATGAAGTCTCCTATTCGGATTTTTATATTTGACAATCGTGTTGAAATTCACAGTCCTGGAGCCTTACCTAACGGATTGACCATTGAAGATATTAAGAATGGTACGTCAATGCCTCGCAATATATTCTTGTTCACGAATGCCAATTACCTATTGCCTTATACAGGTGCGGGGAGTGGAGTACGCCGTGCGCTTGAATACGATCCAAATGCTGTTTTCTTCAACGGTGTTGAGGACAAGGATATTACTCATGCCGCCAATGAGTTCGTAATCACTATTCCTCGAAATAGTAACCAAGCTCAACCACAAAGTAACTTAGTTACCGATAAAAGTAACCAAGCTGATAATAAGAGTAAACAACATCGCACTAACTTGGTTACTCGCAAGCTAACCAAGAAAGAAGAAGATATAAGAAACTTTTGTTCGGTACCGAGAACAGCACAAGAGATTATGGATAGGATAGGGCTATCCAATCAATCCAAAAATCGTCAGAAGTATATTGCATCTTTGTTAGAGATTGGAGTTCTTGAACGCACCATACCCGAAAAGCCCAATGATCCCAATCAGAAGTATCGTCGCAAGAAATAATTTCGAGTAGGGGCTGTCTGACTTGTCTATAATTTGCCAGATAGTCCCTTTCCCGTATTCTCCTCTGTTTGTATTTCTATTGAGAAGTTCTATGAAATCACAATCTCATACCTCGTTTTCGTTTCTTCTCACGTAAAACAGCACTTTGAGTGTGCTTCTTGCTATACTCGTCTTTTTGATTGCAAAATTAAGCATCAATGAGTTAGACATTATAAACCAAATACAGCCATACGGAGAAACACCTTATTAATAAACGTTACGAAGACAATTTCTCCTTTTTATTAGCCTTTTCCAGAGATTTTCCGTATATTTGCACATCATTTATATATTGTATGGATAATAACAAGGCTACATTGGAATTGGGGACAAAGCCCGTCGGCAGTCTGCTCCTTCAATATGCCATGCCTGCTATCATAGCGATGACAGCGTCGTCACTGTACAACATGGTCGACAGCATATTCATAGGACAGGGTGTCGGGCCGATGGCTATATCGGGCCTGGCGCTCACGTTTCCGTTCATGAATCTTTCGGCGGCTTTCGGTGCCGCTGTCGGCGTGGGAGCGTCGACATGTATCTCGGTGAAGCTCGGACAGCGGGATTACGGTACCGCGCAGAACATTCTTGGCAACACAGTCACGCTCAACCTCATTGTCGGTGTGCTCTTCAGTGTGGTGTCACTGCTCTTTCTCGACCCCATACTCTATTTCTTCGGAGCGAGCGAACAGACCATACCTTATGCCCGCGACTATATGGTTGTGATACTTCTCGGCAATGTTTTCTCGCACATGTATTTCGGGATGAATGCCGTGCTGCGTGCCGCCGGAAAGCCGCGGCAGGCTATGTATGCTACGATGTTCACAGTGGTGATGAACACCATCCTCGACCCTGTTTTCATCTATCTGCTCGATATGGGCATACGCGGAGCGGCCTTTGCCACGATACTTTCGCAGATGATGGCCCTGACGTGGCAGATGAAGCTGTTCTCCGACAAGGACGAGCTTCTCCATCTGCGGCGCGGCATATACAGGATTAATGCAGCCATTGTGAGAAACATCATCGCCATAGGCATGTCGCCGTTTCTGATGAATGTGTGCGCCTGCGTTGTGGTGATATTCATCAACAAGGGGCTGCTGATGTATGGCGGTGACCTTGCTGTGGGCGCCTACGGCATAGCAAACCGTGTGGCCTTTGTCTTTGTCATGATAGTGATGGGCATCAATCAGGGTATGCAGCCCATCGCTGGCTACAACTACGGTGCCAGGCAGACGGAGCGCCTGATGCGCGTGTTAAAGTTGTCGATGATGGCCGCTACGGTGATTACCACGAGCGGATTTCTTGTGGCGGAGTTCGTTCCGGAGCTGTGTGTCAGTCTGTTCACTTCCGACCCCGAACTGACCGGAATGGCCGCCCGCGGCATGCGTATCATAATGTGCACTTTTCCTATAATAGGTTTTCAGATGGTGGCCACCAACTTCTTCCAGAGCATAGGAAAGGCCGGAGTCAGCATCTTTCTCTCGCTTTCGCGGCAGATGTTGTTTCTGCTGCCCATGCTGATTGTGCTGCCGCTGCGGTTCGGCATTGACGGAGTATGGGCTTCGATGCCCGTAGCCGATACGATATCCTCGTTGGTGACGTTGGGGATAATGCTGAGATATACGCGGCGGATGTCGGATTTGAAAAATCAATGAGAATGGAGAATATCATAATAAATGTGGGTCGCAGGCTCGGCAGCGGCGGACGCGACATCGCTGCGCGACTGGCCGGTGACTTCGGATGTGCGCTATACGACCGCGAGCTGCTCAATCTTGCGGCGCGTGAGAGCGGGTTCTGCAAGGAGGTGTTCGAGCGGAACGATGAAAACCGCGGATTCCTGCGCTCGCTGTTTCACATGCACGTGCCGCATGTCAGCGACATCAATTTCTACAGTAACGAACTTTCGCAGGAGAACCTGTTCAAGTTTCAGAGCGACGCGATACGCCGTGCGGCCACCGAGGGTTCCTGTGTATTTGTAGGGCGCTGTGCCGACTACGTGCTGCGTGACTACGATAATGTGGTGAACATCTTCATAACGGCCGATCCGGACAGCAGGATAAGGCGGGTGTGCGAGCGTCACGGATGCAGCATCGACGAGGCGAGGGAACTCATAGCCCGAGGCGACCGTGACCGTGCGGCGTATTATAACTATTACACCGGAAAGACATGGGGGCACAGTGAGAGCTACGATCTGTGCATCGACTCCGGTATAATGGGGCTTGAACGTACCGGGGATTTTATCAGGGACTTCATAAAGGAAAGGTTTGCCAAATGAAGAAAATAGGAATAATAAGCGATACTCACTCTTATTGGGACGACAAGTATCTGCACTACTTTGAGCCTTGCGACGAGATATGGCATGCCGGTGACATCGGTTCTGTGGAGGTGGCGGAGCGTCTGGCCGCTTTCCGCCCGCTACGTGCCGTGTGCGGCAATTGCGACGGTGGCGACCTCAGGCTTATGTATCCCGAAAAACTGCGCTGGCGCTGTGAGGATGCCGACGTGCTGATGAAGCATATCGGCGGATATCCCGGCAACTATGACGCCTCGATACGCGGACAGATATATGCCTCTCCGCCGCAACTGTTCATCAGCGGCCACTCGCACATACTGAAAGTGAAGTACGACCGCACGCTCAATCTGCTGCACATCAATCCTGGTGCCGCCGGGCTGCAGGGATGGCACAAGGAGCGTACGCTGGTGCGGCTGACCGTCGACGGCAGCAAGTTCAGCGATTGCGAAGTCATAACATTAGGAAGGTAACCGGCAAGGTCTGGAAAGGACGGGGGTCAGGGATTGCCGTGACGCCGAAATGAAAGACGACAGCGAACAGAATATATAACAATTGGAATCATGAAGCATTTGGATTTGGAAGTACAAAGAGAATTGGGGACCATAGTTGTTGAGTCCAAAGTTGATTGGGTAGAATTTAGTACATCAGCCATCATATTTCTGCCCCTTCTGTATCAGATGATATTTGAATCTGTAAAAGTTGAAGATCTTATAGAAATAGGATTCCTTCTTTCGCTCTTTATCATTTTACTTTTTGTGGCTCCAAGCCTTTGGATTCCGCCTTTTTCAGAAATACCCAGTCTGAAGAAAATTGTAATTGCAGAACATGGAATATTGACACGGCGTGTTTTCTTACCTCGCAAACGGGAAGTCTATCTATTTAAAGAGTTCGACACAGTATACGATACCGTGGAAATTAAAAGTTTTTGGATTCGTACTTATCGTGAAAACGCTCTTTGGTTGACCAAAGACAAATACCTCATTTTGCGCATACCCGATTGCTATTCAAATTATGAAGAGATGAGATCGGTTATTGCATCCAAGGTGAGATTGTCTAATTTACATATCGAATATGATAAAAAAAATAAGATAGGCAAACGCGAATTCGTTGCAAGACACATGTTATATAGCTGATAGATATATATAGAAAGGTCAAGTTGAAAATATAAAAGCGAAGATATGAAGAGAATACTTTTACTGGGTTCGGGCGAATTGGGCAAGGAATTCGTCATCGCCGCCAAGCGGGCGGGCCAGTATGTCATTGCTTGCGACCGTTATAACGACGCTCCCGCCATGCAGGTGGCCGACGAGCGCGAGGTGTTCAACATGCTCGACGGCGATGCACTGGAGGCAGTGGTCAACAAGCACCGTCCCGACATCATCGTCCCCGAGATAGAGGCCATACGCACGGAGAGGCTTTTCGACTTTGAGAAGCAGGGCGTGCAGGTGGTGCCGAGTGCACGGGCGGTGAACTATACGATGAACCGTCGGGCCATACGCGACCTCGCATCGCGCGAGCTGGGGCTGCGCACGGCCAAGTATTTCTATGCCAAGACCTACGAGGAGTTCAAGACGGCTGCCGATGAAATCGGTTTCCCGTGTGTGGTGAAACCGTTGATGTCGTCGTCTGGTCACGGCCAGAGCTATGTGCACAACGACGGCGAGCTGGAGAAGGCTTTCCGCGATGCGATGGAGGGTAGCCGCGGTGATGTTAAGGAAGTAATCATCGAGGAGTTCATAGATTTTGAATCGGAGTTTACGTTGCTCACTGTCACTCAGAAGAACGGGCCTACACTGTTTTGCCCGCCAATCGGTCACGTGCAGAAGGGTGGCGACTACCGCGAGAGCTGGCAGCCGTACAAGATTTCCGACGACGCTCTGAAGCAGGCTCAGCGCATGGCTGACGAGGTGACACGTGCGCTGACAGGTGCCGGCATATGGGGTGTGGAGTTCTTCCTGACGAAACAGGGAGAGGTTATATTCTCGGAGCTGTCGCCGCGTCCGCACGACACGGGAATGGTGACGCTCGGTCACACAACAAATTTGAGTGAGTTCGAACTGCACTTCCGTGCTGTGATGGGTCTGCCCATTGCCGGCATACATCTTGAACATGCCGGTGCGAGTGCTGTGGTGCTGTCGCCTGTTGAGTCAGACAAGCCGTTGGACTACAATTTTGCCGATGCTCTTAAAGAAGACCGCACACGCATCCGCGTTTTCGGCAAACCCGAGGCTCACTTCGGCCGTCGTATGGGTGTTACGCTGTGTTACGGTGAGCCCGATGCCGACATCGACGCTCTGCGCGACAAGGCCAAGCGTCTGGCAAAGACAGTGCTCGGCACCGACCCCTATATGGATAAGGACTAAGGCGTATGAACGACGACAAGCTGGGGAGGATAATCGACCTCCCGAAGATATTCGACCCGAGGGGCAATCTCACGGTGGCGGAGAGTCGCAAGAACGTGCCGTTTGATGTGTCGAGGGTGTACTGGGTGTATGATGTGCCTGCCGGCGAAAGCCGTGGCGGGCACGCCCACAAGCAGTGTCTGGAGTTTATCATCGCCGTGAGCGGCAGTTTTCATGTCACGCTCGACAACGGTCGTGAGCGCAAGACGTTCCTGCTCAACCACCCGTATCAGGGCTTGCTCGTGGATACCGGTGTGTGGCGCACGCTCGACGATTTCTCGTCGGGCGCGGTATGCCTTGTGCTGGCTTCCGACCTCTTTGATGAGACCGACTACATCCGCGACTATGACGAGTTCTTGAGGGAGTATAATTCTTTGTAATAGGGAGTTAGAGGAGTTAAAGGGAGTTATCGCTCCCTGCAGTCGCTCAGGAGTTAAAGACAAAAGCCTCAGTGGCTCGATATAATCATGCAACAAAGCATATGTTTTTAACTCCTGAGCGGGCTATGCCCGCGATAACTCCCTTTAACTCCTCTAACTCCTTTTATAAAAAAACAATGTTCGAACTAAAGAGATATTCACCTGCCGATGCTGCGGAATGGAACGCCTTTGTGGCCGGGTCGAAGAACGGGACATTCCTTTTCGACCGCAGTTACATGGACTACCATGCCGACAGATTTCGTGACCACTCGCTTATGATATACCGCGAGGGACGGCTCTATGCGCTGTTGCCGGCCTGTATCGCGGCCGACGGCACGTTGTGGTCGCACGGCGGACTGACCTACGGCGGAGTCATACTCTCGGCGTCGGCATCGGCTGCCGATACGGTGCGGCTGTTTGCCGAACTTAACGACAGTCTGCGTTCCGAGGGTATACGGCGCGTGGTGTATAAGGCGGTGCCGTGGATATATCATCGTCTGCCGGCCGAGGAAGACCTGTACGCCATATTCCGCGAGTGCAATGCCCGTTTGCTGGCGCGCGACATATCGTCCGCGATATTCCTTGACGCACGGGTGAAGTGGAGTCATGGTCGCAAGTGCGGTGTGAGCAAGGCCCGAAACAACGGCGTGACGGTGGAACAAAGCGACAATCTCGCTGCTTTCTGGACCGTGCTCACCGGCAATCTCAACGCCCGCTATGGCGTGAATCCGGTGCATACGGTGGGCGAGATGGAACTGTTGGCTTCGCGTTTCCCCGACCGTATAAAGCTCTACGTGGCGCTGAGAGACTCGCGCGTGGTGGGCGGAACGCTGCTCTACGACTTCGGCAATGTGGTTCACTCGCAGTACATTTCGGCAGATGATGAGGGCAAACGCCTCGGAGCCATCGACGCTATCTACGACCGCATACTCAATCATGACTTTGCCGACCGCCGCTGTTTCGACTTCGGTAAGTCGACCGTTGAGCACGGCCACGTTCTCAACGAGTCGCTCATATTCCAGAAGGAGGGTTTCGGCGGGCGTGGCGTGTGCTACGACACTTACGAGTGGACGCTGTGACGATGGGCGCATGTGCCGGTTGCGTCATGATGGTTTTACTATGATATAATTGTGCTATGATAAAATATCTGGAACTGAAAAAGGTTACCGCCGCCCACGGACGTGAGATAAACGAGACTGTGAGCAGGGTGGTGGAGGGCGGATGGTATCTGCAAGGTGAGGCGGTGGCACGCTTCGAGAAAGAATATGCCGACTATATAGGTACACGTCACTGTGTGAGCTGTGCCAACGGGCTCGATGCCCTGACACTCATTCTGCGTGCCTATATGGAGATGGGGGTGATGAAGGAGGGTGACGAGGTGATTGTGCCCGCCAACACTTATATCGCGTCTATACTTGCCATAACCGGAAACGGACTGAAGCCTGTACTTGTGGAGCCGCGGCCCGACACTTTGCAGATAGACGACCGGCTTATAGAACAGGCGATAACAGAGCGCACCCGTGCTGTGATGATTGTCCATCTGTACGGGCGCATGGCATATACCGATCTTATCGGTGACATATGCCGCCGCCATGGCCTAAAGTTGATAGAAGACAATGCCCAGGCGCATGGACTTCTTCATTCTTCATTCAAAAAGACTGGTTCTATTGGCGATGCGGCCGGTCACAGTTTCTATCCGGGGAAGAATCTCGGGGCTTTGGGCGATGCCGGGGCCGTGACTACCGATGACTGCGAGTTGGCCGAAACGGTGCGTGCTTTGGCCAACTACGGTTCGGAGCGAAAGTATGTGTTCCGGTACAAGGGACGCAACAGCCGTATGGACGAGTTGCAGGCCGCCGTGCTCAGTGTCAAGTTGCGCTATCTTGATGAGGATAATGAGCGTCGGCGCATCGTGGCCCGGAGATATATGGACGAGGTGAGTAATCCGTTGCTCGTGATGCCTGCGGACGATTATTGGCGGCACAGTGTATTCCACATCTTCCCTGTGCTCACACCGCGACGTGACGAGTTGCAGCAGTATCTGGCAGACAACGGCGTGCAGACTGTGATACATTACCCGATACCTCCGCACAGACAGCAATGCTATCAAGGAATGTGGGAACGGGATATGCGGTTGCCTATAACCGAACGTATACATCGTGAGGAACTCAGTATACCGTGCAATCAGATTCTCACCGATGATGAGATAATCACTGTAATAAGCCTACTGAACAAATTCGGGAGACAGTCATAGCGGACTATCTCCCGAATCTTTTCATATTATTTCAGTACAGTTTGCTTCTTGTTTGTTTCTTGCAAACGTATTACTTCACAATTTTCTTTACGGTCTTGCCGTTGGTGTACTTCACGATGCAGATGCTGCCCTTTGCAGGAGACTTGATTTGCTGACCGTTAACATTGTATATGGCTTTCACCTCTTCCTTTCCGCCTGCACCTATCGCTGCGTTGTTGATGCCTGCATACTGGGCGCTGCGGGTCTTCACGCAGTAGGTGTTGTTCTTCTTCAGGTCGGCCGATGTCACGGTGATGATTACGTCGCTGCCTCCACCGATGCAGTCAACGTCGGCTTTCTCCATTGTAACGCGTGCACCCTTGCCATTGGTAGTAACGGCGATGTCGGCGATGTCCACGTCGGCATTGTCGCCGTCTACAATGACCTCATATACATTGTCTGCGGCAGTGCCGAAGCCGTCTACCGGTGTGCCTTTGATGGTGATGCCTGTGGCAGAACAGTTGTAAATCATTTCGAGATCGTCTACATATAGTTCGTCATTACCGGTGCCTTTACCCGCTCCGGCATTGGTAGAGAATGTCATGAGAATGGTCTTGGCGTCTTTATCTGTATATGGCTCGTAGTCGAACGGTATGGTCAGTTTCTGCCATACACCGTCTTTGCTTTCGATAGTAGCGTTGGCAGCGCGTGCAACGATAATATCGGTATAGTCTTTGTCTACAGGTTCCTGATAGTAGCTGCCGTCAGTTATCACAGCCGTAACGGTTGCGTAGGGATAATCAGTCTGCGGTGTCTCCTGCGTGAACTTCACCCATACGCTCATCGAGTCGGGCTTACCGTAGAACTTGTTGTGGAACAGGTCGCCGTTTGTGTCGGTGTCCTCGCTTGTAATGTCAATGAAAGCACAGTTTTTCGGGTCGGTGGCGGACATCGCACCTGCTTGCAGACGGCCGTTGGTCATTGTTCCGTTAGCAACGACAATTCCTAATACTTTACCAGATTTTATGAGTACGCTGCTTGTACCGGCTGATCCGGGACGCGCCTCTTGGCTTATGAATGTATGGGGTACAGTGCTCACCAGACTTGCAAAAGCGCCTGTGCAACTCATGAACGAATGCCAGTTGTCCGGTTCGTCGCTTGTCACGTCTCCTGATGTGGCAGTATGGAACAACTCGAATCCGGAGTTGGCCATCTGGTAGACATCTCCGAACACCACTTCAATGTCTCCAATGCCAGGCATGTTGATGGTGATAAGGGCATACAGACGTTCGGCTGCCATCTCCGCCTTCACGTTAACGGGCACTTCGGGAAGCATCGAACCCATCCAGAAGTCTATACCAGGAGTGTCTCCGTTCTCTATCTTTATGCTTTGGCTTGTAGACAGCATGGTGGTGTTTCCTGCCGATGTGCCGTCTACGTCGGAAATGTTTATTGTTCCTACGGGCATGACATCTTCCGGATTCTTGCCGGCGGTAAGCATAAAGTTCTTCAGTTGCAGCGAATATTTTCCGTCCGGTTGTTCCTCTACGGATATGGTTGTGGTGACGGGAACGGTGGCTGTGTTGTTTATGTTCACTACCAGTTTGTCGGTATAGTCTGTGCCCATGGCTGCCACAGTCCCGGCAAATAATGTAATCAGTGTAAAAAGTTTTTTC
This sequence comes from Xylanibacter rodentium, assembly GCF_013166575.1. GTDB lineage: Bacteria > Bacteroidota > Bacteroidia > Bacteroidales > Bacteroidaceae > Prevotella > Prevotella rodentium. Next base: position 10,354 of record NZ_JABKKE010000028.1, on the reverse strand, counting down.
ATAAGTCTTTCTTTCTTTTTAGTATGAATGTTATAGTGTTATGTTTGTTTGGTTTTGTTCCTGACTGCGGAGAGCGTCTTCAGATAATGTTTCCGACAGTTTGTTACTTAAGTTTGTATGTGAGACCAACTGTGCCGAAGATGGGGTAGAGGGTTTGTTCTATCGTCTTGAAATCACTTTTGTGTATTCCGGTGAGACCCCACGACAGATCGGCGTAGGCACCCCAACGCTTGCTGAAGTACCAATCGGCTCCGACATCTATGCCAAATTGCAGCCGGCGCATGTCATCGGAAAAATCATAGGAACCTCGCTGTTCTTCGGTGTTGCCGAGGTTGATGCGGTCACCGGTCGGTGTACCCTCACGCAGATAGCCGTTGTAGGCATGGCCGTAGAACTTGTGTGACATGGCATAGGATATATACGGGCCGAGTTTCAACTTCACGTTGCCACCAACATGATATGTAGCCATTATGGGCACTGTGAGCAACCACTCTTCCACGTTTACAACATTGTTGCCTGTGAAATATCCTTCAAGTCTCTGTCCGCCTTGAACCATTTCCATGTGATAGTTCTTTACCCTCGCATCCACTTCCATACCCTTGTTTTCGAGGTGTATGCCTGTCATGACGCCCCAAGGGCCGCGGATGTCTTTCTGAACGTCAAATCCGTAAGACAGGTTCCATCCCGGGTCGTAACTGTCCATGCCGCGTATGGAGGAGGGTATTCCTATAGGGGCAGTTCCTCCGAGATTATAGCCCAAACGGACGTTGTAATTCAGATTGTCAGTAAGTTTCTCTGCGTTTGCGGTGATTGTCGCGATAATCAGCAACACGCATATCATAGATAATTTTTTCATCAGTGTCTGCTATAATTGTGTGTATGGATTATTCTGTTTTCTTGCATATCAGACGTACCTTGTCTATGAGTAGAGTGCTGCCCACGGCACCTTCAAAGTGGTCACCCTCGTAGCTTGACGAGAACACTATGGCGAGATTGTATCCGTAGTTGTTGAGCAAGGTTTCGTCTATATTGTCGAAATACTTGAAATCCAGTTCAAACTTGGTCCAATCCTCAGTTCCTGTCACGTCCACCATGCGGGCCACAGCCACTATGTGCGGATTGGTGAGCACGTCGTCGCCGTGCAGCATAACCTCGTTGCCGGCGTTATCGTGGTTGCGGTACATTACCGAGTATATCGAACCTTGGTCTTTCTTGCCGGGTATCTCGTTGCCGTTCTTATCCTGATATTTATCTCCCGACTTGTAACGGTAGTATCCTTCAAATTTTATGGGTGTTTTGTCGAAAGGATGTCCGAAGTTTGTAGACTTCATAGTCTCTGTAAGCACATATTTGGTATCGAAGAAGCCATAGAACAGGTTGCCGGCGGCAATCCGTTTATTGTTAATCACACCGAAAGCTCCGGTACTGCGTGTCTCAAGCTTTACTGATGCACCGTCTATTCCTTCTGCTATTGGAGTGGTGGGATATCTGTCCGGATCTTTCATCGTTGAGTATGCATATCGGAAACCGGGATTTCCTGTGGCCCACAGATATGTGGTCTTGCCATCTTCATTTTTGTCGTACCACACATAGAACTTGCCGTATTCTTTGTCAAGTTCATAGTTGTCGAAGTCAAATTTCAGGGTGTCGGTCACTGTGCGGCTCCGTTCTTGAAACGCTACGTTGTAGACACGGTTCCACTGCTTGTCCTGAGATGTGACCTTATATGTCACCGGCCCACGGCTAAAGTCTTGTAATGAGCCGTTTGCCGGCTCTATTGTCGCTCCTTCGGTTATTTTGAACATTGGGGCCATGTGTGTTATGTCACTGTTGCGTTTCACATAGAATGTTATTTCGCTTTTGCTGTACGGCACATTAATGATGGTGTCGGTTCGGTTGAAAAAAAAGTCATCCGGATTGTCTGTATGTACCCAGACCGATTCTATGTCACATTCAGCATTCAACGGCTCTTCTTTGAAACATGAGGATAGGCAACCACATAATAATATGATAACCCAAATGAGTTTTGATGATTGCATCGTCTTAATTTAATTTCTTAATATTATAGGCTTGCAAATTTACTCAAAAAAAGATTAAACGATAATCTTAATTTTGTGTTTTGACCTTGTTTTTGTGTTACTTTAACATATTTGATGAAATGTTATAGCCCCTTCAGACTCATAAAAAGAGAGTGAAGGGGCGTGTATGTAGTTGTCTGAATCAATGTATGGTCTGGTGTATTAGAAATTGCATGGCAGTGTCAGCAACTGATACATCAGTGTACGCGCCATGCGTTCGTGTCCGAGGTCGTTGGGATGCAGACGGTCGGTATCGGCTTGGTTGAAGTATTGTGCGTGCTCGTCGGACATAGGATATAGACCGCATAGTGCATTGAGGTCTATCACTGGTACGGCCCAAATGTTTCCGGCCTCTTTTGTTGCATCTACATAACTGTCGAGATAAAGCCCGCAACGGTTCTGATATTCCTCCGTGCACTGCCAGTTTTTATCACCGGCGTAGAATCCCGCACGGTGTATAGGAGTAAGGAGAACTATCTGTTTGGCGGGAAAGGCACGCTTGAGCGAGTCGATGGCAATGTTGATACGTCCCCGGTATGTTTGGGTATCCATAGCGGGGCGGCGTCGAAGTCGATTTTCCATACGCTTTACGTATTCGTGGCCGTATTCTACACTTTCCATCTGTTCGTCAAACCATTGGCCTAAAGGTACTGCATGATTGTAGTCGTTGGTGCCCATGAAGATTAGTATGGCGTCGAAGTCGTTACCATGTTCTTTTTTCAATTGTGCTGTCTGGCGCGGTATATCAGTCCATTGGCGTCCGCTGACACCGTATACCAATGGGGTTATGCCGAGCCATTCTTTAAGAAAACTCCAATATTTTTTATTGGAAGCCTTATTGTTCGGATCGGTGATGGAGTCTCCGAAATAGGCTACTTTCTTTCCTTGCCAGGGGTGGGTGATTACGCTCTGTGCCACTGAGGGCATCGTTATAAGCATGCTCATAACGATGCTGATAATTTTTTTGTTCATTAGTCTTTTATAGATTTTTATTTGTTGTATGTATGTCTTTCTGTTTGATAATCATAGAAAACTGTAAATAGATTCATTTTTCACTTGTTAATTGCAGATGTTTCATATTGTGTCCGCCCCATTTATTGTTGTTGATATGTCTGAATCCCATTTTATAATATAATTGTTCTGCTTGCGTGTTACTTTCGTCTACGAGTAATCCGATTGGTAAGGCTCCCATTTTGTATGCTTTTTCAGCGGTGGCTTTCAGTAACAATTTGGCGATGCCCATGCCGCGGTATTCAGGAAGGACTGCAAGCGAGTCGAGATACAGTTCACCGGATTGTGTTTCGGGGCTCATGCTGCTGTGGTCTATTCCAAACTCTCTTATAGCGCTGTCGATGAACGGTTGGCGCAATTCTTCCAGTCTGGCACCATCGTAGCTCACACTGATGCCCACTATGCGGCCTTTGTCATCGATGGCGCAAATGGTGTTTTCATAACTATATTGTGTGCCGGGGCTTGCTGCCAATTGTGTCATCAGTCTATGGAAATCTTCAATGCTGTGGTGCTCACCGTAAAAATGGCGGCAGCACTCCTCTGTCATGGCCATTATTATCATTCCGGCGATGTGTTGTGCGTCTTCTGGTCGTCCGAGACGCAGTGTTATTTTTTTGTTCATAATCTGTTGTTTGAGGCAAGTGCTTAATTTTGTTATGTAAATGCAAATATAGTGAAATTTATTGTTACTGTTTGGTCGCGTTCGGTCTTTTTATTGTTTTTTATGATACAAATTAAACGCTATCCGAAAAATATAAATATCTTTGCACTCGTAAATATTAAAATTAAGAAAGAAATATGAGTTACAGAGATTTTCAAATGGACAGCATGTCAAGAGACCGTGAATTGTCTATGTCGGCAGCTTTTCCGGCTTTGATGCGTAAGGTGTATGTATGGATGACTCTTGCACTTGTCATTACAGGCTTTACAGCCTATGGAGTGGCTTCAAGTCCGGGGATAATGATGACGATAGCGACAAATAGATTTTTGTTTTTTGGGCTTATTGGTGCAGAACTTCTTCTCGTAATAGGTATAACCAGTGCTATCAACAGGCTTTCTTTAGCGACAGCCACTTTACTTTTTGTTCTCTATTCGGTTATTAACGGAGCTACATTATCGTTTATCTTTGCTGTGTATACGATGTCGTCGATAGCTAACGTATTTTTTATCACAGCTGGAACATTTGCCGTGATGGCATTTATTGGATATACTACAAAGACAGATCTCTCATCAATGGGTAAGATATTGATGATGGGACTTATAGGTCTGATTATAGCTACCTTAGTCAACCTTTTTCTGAAGAGTACAGGGTTGGCTTTGATTGTAAGTTATGTAGGTGTTCTTATTTTTGTTGGGCTTACAGCTTACGATACGCAAAAGATAAAACAGATGCTTATGCAGGCGGAAGACACCGGTGAGACGGCACAGAAAATCGCACTTATTGGAGCATTGTCATTATATCTTGATTTTATCAACCTTTTTTTGTATTTGCTCAGGATATTTGGAAAGAGAGAATAATCTCCTTATATGTGTTGTTGTGTCAAAGCAGGCAGAGCAAAATATTTAGTATTATCTGATATATTATAAATGTATAAAGAAAGACAAGATGAACATTCCTATGATGTTTTTATCTTGTCTTTATTTATTTGAGCCTCTACTTTATCTTCATCACCTGACATCTTTATCATACATTTTTCCCATTCTTGTTTTAACTGTTATTTCGGTTTTCCTTTTTTACATATTTCCCGTATTTCTCATTTTTTTTCTCTTTTCTCTTGATTTACATCAATTTTAGCTGAAATTTCCTATAAAACGTGAATTTTTCTTCAAAAACATTTGGTGGGTTGACTTAAAGTGCTTACCTTTGCATCCGCTTTCAGGGTTAACGCCTTGAGGCATAAAAAACGAAAAAGAGAGAGTTCTTTGAAATATTGACAGACAGATAAGTAGTAGTACAAGAAGCATATGCGCTTATGTTTATCATAAGTGTCTATGGGTAAAAAACGAACCGTCAATCCACCTTTTGTTGGTGGTTGATACTCAAATCGGATATATGGCGTCCTGGACAGACATTTCTTTCTCTTTGCCTTTATGGTATTGAGAAAAAGAGATAACGATACAATTATTTACAATGTAGAGTTTGATCCTGGCTCAGGATGAACGCTAGCTACAGGCTTAACACATGCAAGTCGCGGGGCAGCATGGATGTCCTTTCGGGGACATCTGATGGCGACCGGCGCACGGGTGAGTAACGCGTATCCAACCTGCCCTTTACTATGGGACAGCCCGTCGAAAGGCGGATTAATACCGTATGTTGTCATGTTGATGCATATTTTCATGACCAAAGGCTTCGGCCGGTAAAGGATGGGGATGCGTCTGATTAGCTTGCCGGCGGGGTAACGGCCCACCGGGGCGACGATCAGTAGGGGTTCTGAGAGGAAGGTCCCCCACATTGGAACTGAGACACGGTCCAAACTCCTACGGGAGGCAGCAGTGAGGAATATTGGTCAATGGGCGCGAGCCTGAACCAGCCAAGTAGCGTGCAGGACGACGGCCCTATGGGTTGTAAACTGCTTTTATACGGGGATAAAGTATGCCACGTGTGGTTTATTGCAGGTACCGTATGAATAAGGACCGGCTAATTCCGTGCCAGCAGCCGCGGTAATACGGAAGGTCCGGGCGTTATCCGGATTTATTGGGTTTAAAGGGAGCGTAGGCCGGGTTTTAAGCGTGCCGTGAAATGTCGGGGCTCAACCTTGACACTGCGGCGCGAACTGGAGTCCTTGAGTGCGCGGAACGTATGCGGAATTCGTGGTGTAGCGGTGAAATGCTTAGATATCACGAAGAACCCCGATTGCGAAGGCAGCATACGGCAGCGCTACTGACGCTGAAGCTCGAAGGCGCGGGTATCGAACAGGATTAGATACCCTGGTAGTCCGCGCGGTAAACGATGGATGCCCGCTGTTGGCGATATATTGTCAGCGGCCAAGCGAAAGCGTTAAGCATCCCACCTGGGGAGTACGCCGGCAACGGTGAAACTCAAAGGAATTGACGGGGGCCCGCACAAGCGGAGGAACATGTGGTTTAATTCGATGATACGCGAGGAACCTTACCCGGGCTTGAACTGCCGGCGAACGATCCAGAGATGGTGAGGCCCTTCGGGGCGCCGGCGGAGGTGCTGCATGGTTGTCGTCAGCTCGTGCCGTGAGGTGTCGGCTTAAGTGCCATAACGAGCGCAACCCCTGTTCTCAGTTGCCATCGGGTAATGCCGGGCACTCTGTGAAGACTGCCTCCGTAAGGAGTGAGGAGGGTGGGGATGACGTCAAATCAGCACGGCCCTTACGTCCGGGGCTACACACGTGTTACAATGGGTGGTACAGACGGTCGGCGTCCGGCAACGTACGTCCAATCCGTAAAGCCGCCCTCAGTTCGGACTGGGGTCTGCAACCCGACCCCACGAAGCTGGATTCGCTAGTAATCGCGCATCAGCCATGGCGCGGTGAATACGTTCCCGGGCCTTGTACACACCGCCCGTCAAGCCATGAAAGCCGGGGGCGCCTGAAGTCCGTGACCGCGAGGGTCGGCCTAGGGTGAAACCGGTGATTGGGGCTAAGTCGTAACAAGGTAGCCGTACCGGAAGGTGCGGCTGGAACACCTCCTTTCTGGAGTGACGCCTTATATTTGTTGGTCCGTTTTTTTTTACAGCGACTTTCCATTGTCTATTGGAGCCGCCTGTTTCTTGTCTACTTCTGTCGGTCTGTTTTATGATATCGGAGACAGACGGCGCATCATCCTTAGGATGCTCCCTCCCCGCTTGGCTGCAACGAAGTCCTATAGCTCAGTTGGTTAGAGCGCCACACTGATAATGTGGAGGTCGGCAGTTCAAGTCTGCCTGGGACTACCGGCTCCTTGTACCGCCGGAATTAGGGGTGCACGGTTTTTCCGTCTTTGCGGGGGATTAGCTCAGCTGGCTAGAGCACCTGCTTTGCAAGCAGGGGGTCAACGGTTCGAATCCGTTATTCTCCACTTTTGGGACGCTCCTTTCCGCATGTCGGACAGGTGATGGTTTCCAGACGTTCTTTGACATATTGACACACAATACATGAGTACGAAACTCATAGCAAATGCCTTTCTTTTTTTTGGAGAGGTATCTGTAGTAAAGCGTCGTGGAGAGGTATCTGTAGTAAAGCGTCTGTCGTGCTTTATAAGTATGACAGCATGAAAGCAAGTAGTTCAGGGCGCATGGTGGATGCCTTGGCTCACGGAGGCGATGAAGGACGTGATAAGCTGCGACAAGCCGCGGGTAGGAGCAAATATCCCTTGATCCGCGGATTTCCGAATGGGACAACCCGTCAGTCAGTCGGACTGACATCTGTGCATAAGTACAGAGGCTAACGCAGGGAACTGAAACATCTTAGTACCTGCAGGAAGAGAAAATAACAATGATTCCCCCAGTAGTGGCGAGCGACCGGGGAAGAGCCCAAACCGGCGTTGTGTCAACGCAATGCCGGGGTTGTAGGACCACGCCGTGGTACATTGAATGCGAGCGGAAGATACTGGAAAGTGTCTCCATAGAGGGTGACAGGCCCGTACGCGAAGCATGAGATGGCCTAGTGGTATCCTGAGTAACGCGGGACACGAGTAATCCTGCGCGAATCCGCCGGGCCCATCCGGCAAGGCTAAATACTCCCGTGAGACCGATAGCGAACCAGTACCGTGAGGGAAAGGTGAAAAGAACCCCCATGAGGGGAGTGCAAGAGATCCTGAAACCATGCGCCTACAAGCGGTCGGAGCATCATTGTGATGTGACGGCGTGCCTTTTGCATAATGAACCTACGAGTTGCCGTCACTGGCGAGGTTAATTGTGATGACACAAGCAGCCGCAGTGAAAGCGAGCCTGAAGAGGGCGTACAGTCAGTGGAGGCAGACGCGAAACCGAGTGATCTACACTTGGCCAGGATGAAGTCCCGGTAACACGGGATGGAGGTCCGCACCGATAAGCGTTGAAAAGCTTCCGGATGAGCCGAGTGTAGGAGTGAAAGGCCAATCAAACTCGGAGATAGCTCGTACTCCCCGAAAGGCATTTAGGTGCCGCGTCTGGCGTTCAGCATGAGAGGTAGAGCGACCGATAGGATGCGAGGGCTTCACCGCCTGTCAAGTCCTGACGAACTCCGAATGCTCATGCTCGGTAGCCATGCAGTAAGGGGACGGGTGCTAAGGTCCGTTCCCGAGAGGAGAAGAATCCAGACCGCCGTCTAAGGTCCCGAAGTTCTGTCTGAGTTAGTCTAACGAAGTCCCGTTGCAGTGACAGCCAGGATGTTGGCTTGGAAGCAGCCATTCATTCAAAGAGTGCGTAACAGCTCACTGGTCGAGTGATGGGGCGTGGATAATAATCGGGTATAAGTCAGACACCGAAGGCGCGGGATAGTATATTGATTTATAGTATCGGTAGGGGAGCATTCCATCGGCGCGGAATCCGCGGAGACGATTTGCGGTGGAGCCAATGGAAAAGCAAATGTAGGTATAAGTAACGATAAGGAGGGTGAGATTCCCTCCCGCCGAAAGACCGAGGTTTCCCGGGCAATGTCAATCATCCCGGGGTCAGTCGGGTCCTAAGTCTCAGCCGAAGGGCGAAGGCGATGGCAGACACGGTTAATATTCCGTGACTGCCGCAAGGAGTGATGCGGTGACGGAGCAGTGACACGGCCGCGGGGTGACGGAAATCCCCGTTGACAGGTGTAGGAGTTGATCCGTGCAGTGAAGTACACACGGAGATCCGAACCTTAGAGTACGGCGTTCCCTTCGGGGAAAGCCGATAGTGCCGGTAACCATACTCCCGAGAAAACCCGCTAAACTTCAATCCTTGCGGCACCCGTACCGCAAACGGACACACGTGGTCGAGTTGAATATACTAAGGCGTTGAGCGATTCATGGTTAAGGAACTAGGCAAACTGACCCCGTAACTTCGGGATAAGGGGTCCTCACATGTTGTGAGGCGCAGAGAATAGGTCCAGGCAACTGTTTAACAAAAACACAGGGCTGTGCGAACTCGAAAGATGAAGTATACAGCCTGACACCTGCCCGGTGCCGGAAGGTTAAGAGGAGGGCTCACCAGTGATGGGAAGGTCTGAATTGAAGCCCCGGTAAACGGCGGCCGTAACTATAACGGTCCTAAGGTAGCGAAATTCCTTGTCGGGTAAGTTCCGACCTGCACGAATGGTGTAATGATCCGGACACTGTCTCAACCATGATCTCAGTGAAATTGTAGTATCGGTGAAGATGCCGATTACCCGCGATGGGACGAAAAGACCCCGTGAACCTTTACTGCAGCTTAGCACTGACCTTGGTCATCCGATGTGTAGGATAGGCCGGAGGCTTCGAAGCGGTGACGCCAGTCATCGTGGAGCCGTCCTTGAAATACGGCCCTTTGGCTGTCTGAGGTCTAACGCGCGTTAGTGTGCGGACACTGCTTGGCGGGCAGTTTGACTGGGGTGGTCGCCTCCAAAAGCGTAACGGAGGCTTCCAAAGGTGCCCTCAGGCCGATCGGTAACCGGCCTTTCAGAGTGCAATGGCATAAGGGCGCTTGACTGGGAGGGAGACATCCCGAGCAGGCAGGAAACTGGGGCATAGTGATCCGGTGCAAGTGTATGGAAACTGCATCGCTCAAAGGATAAAAGGTACTCCGGGGATAACAGGCTGATCCCCCCCAAGAGCTCATATCGACGGGGTGGTTTGGCACCTCGATGTCGGCTCGTCACATCCTGGGGCTGGAGAAGGTCCCAAGGGTTGGGCTGTTCGCCCATTAAAGTGGCACGCGAGCTGGGTTCAGAACGTCGTGAGACAGTTCGGTCTCTATCTATCGTGGGCGCAGGAGTCTTGCGTGGATCCGCCACTAGTACGAGAGGACCGTGGTGGACGGACCTCCGGTTTGCCGGTTGTGCCGCCAGGTGCACCGCCGGGTATCCGCGTCCGGAACGGATAAGCGCTGAAAGCATCTAAGTGCGAAGCCGGCCTCAAGATTAGGACTCCATATGAGGGTCGTCGCAGACTACGACGTCGATAGGGCGCAGGTGTACAGACGGCGACGTCAAAGCCGAGCGCTACTAATAGCCCGAGAGCTTGTTTTCGTGACGGATTGTCCCTGTTCACCCGGAAGGGTGCGTTTGAAGGGAGTTTCCCGTGTGTCTTTTTTGTGTTATGTGTTTTGTATCCATGTCTTGTGTGTGATAGTCATTCTGATGGACGTCATGTTATATCAGGTGGTT
>NZ_JABKKE010000027.1 GCF_013166575.1 Xylanibacter rodentium | reverse complement strand
TGGATGCGCCCCGTCGGGGCAACGAGCACATAGCCCGGGGCAGAGCGAAGCGGCACCCCGGGAATCATACATCGACAATCCCCGCGCCCTGTCGCAATCTTCTGCAAACTTAGAGCAAGGGCAAAAGCATAACACACACAATACATAAACTGTAAATATCTGATAATTAATGCTTTTGCCCTTTCTGGGCGAGTGTGTACAATCGTGTTGTTCCCGGGGTGCCGCTTCGCTCTGCCCCGGGCTATGTGCTCGTTGCCCCGACGGGGCGCATCCATCCTATATCCGAGTGATTATGTAGTTTGATTCTGTTGACTAACTTAATATATTTATTTGACTATGATTTCAGAAATGAGCGACAAGTTTTGGAAACCCTACGTGGCGGCTCACGGTGTTTGTGTCGGTTTTGCCGTCAGATGGTGACGGTGATCCGGTGGGTCACTGACACCATCCGATCACACTCCGACTACGGGAGAAGGCTACACACGGATTTGCCTCAACGCCTTGTGAGGATGCGTCGGGGACGTCGCTTCCCTCGCAAGACTCCGATCGGCCAATCCGTGTGCTTGACGCCTTCTCTTTATATGGAATTTGAGCCGTCACGCCACAATCCGTTTGTCAGGCCCACGGGAGCAAAAATGGGGTTGCCGCCGATCATTCCGCACGCTCCATGCACGGCGACCCCACATACTTGCTCTTTCCGGTAATTGCTTGACCGTTTCTTGCAGAAATAACGCCAGGTGTGGTACAAGCCGACCGATAATCGTGGTACACCTTGAAAAACGTACCACATCGCCCATATCCGGCTCCCTTGTTTGCTCCCGAAAGGAAGCAGTATGGAAGGTGCTGCAATCAACGCAAATCATTGAAAAATAGCGAAATGACTACGTTGCAGGGAGCAAATTGGTTACGAAAAATCCTGCTCCCTTCTTGCACACTGGATATTGCAATATATTGCGCCGATTTGGGGTAGGAGGTAAAAAGCAAAACCTCCGAAAATCGTTGATTTTCAGAGGTTTTCTGTGATTTGATAAATCTTATTGTGATCCGTTTGGTATCTGAATTGAGCCTTTTTTATTGGCAAAATATCAAGCGTTATCTTTTCATTATCAGAGTCTTCCGATATTCAGTTGTAGCGTTCTATTTGAGTGAGTAACACAATGTGGTAACACATATTTATAAACTCACATGACAGACTCTCTTTGTCCGTCTTCTTTGCAAAGATAATGTTTCCTTTTGAAACTGTGCCCATTTTATATGGTTATTTTTCTTCTACTTTTTTTGTCGACAATGGTTATACTTCTCTCTGTAAATTATCACCTCTCTTATATTCTTTGTAACTACTTGAAATATAGCGCTTGAGTATGAAAGTGAGTATGAAATCGCCTTCATATAATAATAAGCGTTAAGTTTCAGCCTTTAGTGATTTGGAAATTTGTTTTGCTCATGACCAGCTCTGTACCTTTGTGTCACTTCCTGATTGAAGGTACCACAATCGGAAGCTATTTAACTCTTAAAAAAAAGACATGAAACAGGAAAATTATATCAAAGTAGTGAAGGATGTGGTTCAACGTATGGAAAGGCATACCGATGTGGTGATGAACGTGAAGCAGGTTGCGGAATATTTAGGCCTGTCGGTTGATGCTGTGCGTAAGCGTTGCCAACGTAAACAGTTACCGTATCATCTCAATGCCAAGCACCTTTATTTTAGTAAATTGGAAGTGGATGCAACCCTACTTAATCGCAAACGATATGGAAGCGAGCCCTTTTGATTACATAAAGCAGTTCTGGCGAGAGAATGAAGTACAGATGTTCTCCGCAAAAGAAACTCAGCTGTATTTCTTTTTCCTGTCGGAATCCAATCGCCAGTATTGGCGCAATCCTTTTGGATGCAGCACGCAGCGAATAACTAATAATCTCGGCATCAGTCGTCAAACACTCTGCCGGTTGAGGAAAAAGTTGCAAGACCGTGGACTTATCACTTATGAAGAGGGAAAGAACAATTCCATTGTGCCTTGCTATGGATTGCTGATAAAATCAAAAGATTCGATAATGCAGAATGTGACCATAAATGGAACACAGAATGGAACTGTGAATGTGGCACCGTGTGAGACAGCAGACGGAACTATTATAAAGACACATAAGACAGCAGACAATAAATCTACTATTTCTATGGAGGAACCTCTTCCTTTGGACAGGCTGCAAAATATTCTATGTGATGATAGGGAATGGATAATGCGTATAAAGGAATATCTCGGTAAACAGGGAATCAAACTGGATGAAACAAACATAGGGAATAGACTTGAAGGCTTTTTCCTCTATCTGCAAACTGGCGGTATGAAACTCAAATCGCTTGCCGATACGCAAAAGCATTTTGTGAATTGGCTGATGAAAAAAGAATGCAGCAAGGGGAACAAGCAGAAACCATTGTCGCCTCAGCAAGTGGGGATTAAATTGACAGAAAATAATCCGAATAAATTCAAAAACATATCAGAATGGTAAATGGAAAATTCAAATGACATGATAGACTTCAGTGCATCAGTGCGCAATTTCGCAGAACGGAAAATATGCCTGCAACCACAACGGTTGCAAATTCATCTACCCAATGCAAAAGAGGTGCTGAATGCAGGGCTGCAACATTTCTTAGGCGGTGATTACAAATGGCAACCAGAATATGATAAGGTGGCAGACTGGTTGACTGACAACAAAGGGCTTGGACTGTTCTGTATGGGCAACTGCGGTAGGGGAAAGACCACCATTTGTTTGCAGATACTTCCATGCATCATGCAACACTATCTTCACAAAATTATGGCAATGTGTTTGGCACGTGAGATGAATCGCCACTACACCGAAGTGATGCAAAATCGTTTACTTATCATTGACGATGTAGGGCGTGAGGAACCATATCAAGAATACGGCAACCGTTTCAACGTGTTCCCTGACTTCGTGGATGATTGCGAACGCAGAGGCAAATTTCTAATTGCAAATACCAACTGCACCAAAGAACAACTGGCAGAAAAATACGGAGAGCGCACCCTTTCCAGATTGAAAGCAACTACCCGGCTGGTGGTGTTTGCAGGAGAGGATTTGCGGCATGGATAAATACTGGGCTTGCCCAGATATAGCCCACTATAACTTCTCCGCTGCGCTCCCGAAGTTGTGGGCTCTCCCGAGGGGCTGGGCTTTGCCCCGTCCCACTCATGGCTCTGCCCTGAGAACCCGGCAAGGACTTTCAGCCCTATGCAACCCGACCAAAGAGTGACCCTCTCCCTGCACCCTCCGATTAAGGCTCTGCCCTAATAACCTTTTCCCTCTTGTATAATCATAAAATGCAAAAGCAATATGGCACAGAAGACATCCATCAACATCAAGCCTTGCAACACAGGCTGTAGCGAGGCGCACAACAGGCGGACAGCAGAATACCTCGCAAATATAGTCAAGGGAAATCTCTACATCCGCACTGACCTCATGGCGAAAAATGAGGTGTGGGTAGCACCAGACTTTGGCGACACCTCACTGACCGACCGTTACAATCAGATAGCCGCAATGGTCAAGGAAAAGACAGGTCGGGCAATGCAGACCAAAGACCGTGAGCGTGTGAACAAGAAGACGGGAAAGGTGACCGTCGTGCGTGGCAGCACCCCACTCAAAGAGGGTGTTGTGGTAATCAAGGAAGATACCAGCATGGAACAGTTGCAGCGTTTCTGTGAGGTGTGCAAGGAGCGTTGGGGTATCACAGCCCTGCAAGTGTTCATTCACCGTGACGAGGGACATTACGAGAACCCACAAGACATTGCCACATGGAAACCCAATCTCCATGCCCATATCGTTTGGGACTGGATGAACCATGATACAGGGAAGTCCTGCAAATTGGACGAGAAAGCCATGAGCGAGATGCAGACACTTTTGGCTGAGTGTTTGGATATGCAAAGGGGCATCTCCAAAGCTGAGACAGGCAAGAAACATCTGGAGCGCACGGACTTCATCCTTGCCAAGCAGAAGCAGGAAGCCGAGAAAGCCAAAGCCGAAAAGGAAGCAGCCCTCTCCGCAAAGGAGGAAGCCGAAAACGAGCGTGATTCCATTGAGAACGAAAACAAGGCAAAGGTGGCACGCAATGTAGAACTTGACAACGAGATTGCCGAGAAAGAGAAACAGCGTGATGACATCCGCAGAGGCAAGGTGGACAGCATACTTGACAGTGTAGGAAGTCTTGTAGGGGTCGGCAAATCGGCGGCGGTCGAAAAGGAAAATGTCAGGCTCGCAGCAGAGAACGAGCGCATGAAAAAAGCCTTTCCCGATGCCGTCAAAAGGGAGGTAGAGAAGCGAACAAAAGTATTGGTCGAGGAAAGACAGAAAGCAGAAAACGAGCGAGACAAGGCTTTAGTGCAGAACCGCACGCTGACTATTGAAAGGGACAAAGCGGTAACACAACTCAACAGACAAAAAGCGGACGAGCAGCAGCGTGTTGAAAATGCAGTCAAACTTGCCAATGCGGAAAAGGATAAAATCATTCGTGTTTGGCAGAATGCATGGAAAACCAACAGGGAGGTTTTGAACATCTTGGCTGATATGCTCTATGCTGCCAGCGAGATTTTCAAATGTGCGATTGATGCCATAATCCATTACGGCACGGAAAAATACAAGTCCATATTCGGCAATGATGAAGCCGCAGACATCAAGAGCGTCATGCAGGATTACGGCAAGTCAGTGAAGCAGCAACAGGCAATCGGCTCTTGGCTATGCGACTATGCGGAAAGCCGACAGCCATTTGATGAAACGAAACATCGGCAGACCTACAAAGAGGTTGCCGATGTTGCTAATGGGGCGTATGATTGGAAGATTGAACACAAACAAGAGAACAACATTAAAATGTAATTGTCACTGATATTACCAAAATCTTCTTCAATGCAAAAATCTTCCGAAATGAAATAACGAATTGAAAGGTGTGGTATATGTTGGCTGAGGTGTATTGCGACCATAATATGCGGCAGAGTTGATTTGAGAAGATACTATCATCGGGTCATTGCCGTTTTGCACCGCCTCAGTGAATAAGTTCATTATCTCGTATTTATTACCAAAATTAGCCTCAGGTTGCATCAAAATCTCTGAAACCACCTGACGGATAGAACGAGGATAAATTAAAAAAGTGTTCTCAGCATTACAAGTAACATCCTTAAACTCACTATTCCCGAAGAACACGATAACAGAATAAATTGGAATACCAGGATTTTGCGGTAAACATTGCCTAACGGATTGAATATGTCTGGCATTCTGCATTATAGGGTTATAGAAACGATACTTTTCCTTACCATACGCCAATAATTGCGTCCAATATTTCTGATGTTCGTTACCGAAAATCCAACCGCTATAATCCTTTACCTCGAATACTATAAGACCAGCTTTTGTTGCAACAGCTATATCTATTTGTGTATATTCACCATTTTGTTTTTGAATATATAGGTCATGAAATATGGCTTTAGGGTTGATACCTTCCTTCAATAAATATAGCACCACTCTGCGTTCCGACCACTCTCCACGAGTAATGGGCGTAACCTGTTCGATGAGTTCTCGTTCTTTTCGTTTGATATAAACGAGATAGGCAATGCCAATTATCAAACAAAACAAAAGTATTATAGGTATGAGTGGCATCAATGATTATTCAATAGTCAGACAGATTGTTATAATGCTTTACCATCAAAGAATCTTTAAATATCATCCAAATCATTCTTTATTTTGTTCTCGACATTTTGCGAATCCCTATAACGAATCATTACCATACCCTCATAAACTCCAGAAGTTTTTTCTATAGATAGTTGTATATCACCACCTTTTACCTCCCACGCACTGCCATATACCACAGTTCCTTGATGTACTTCTGCCATTAATGCGGTATTGGAATCTGAGAGGGCTGGATTTTTCTCTTTTGAAATCGTGGGCTTACCATATTTACGAGTATATAAATCTTTATAATAGTCGTAAGTATTAACAAGTGTGTTCCACTCACCACTTGGGTCAAAAAAAACAACTACTGCAAAAACATTTTTCCCATCATCCGTTGCAGTCACGCCTACAGTTGCCTTTCGACCTGTAAAGTCACCTGTAAACAAAGTTATATTGTTTTCACGTCCTATTGAAGTAAATCCTTTTGTTTTAAGTTTTTGACAAAATTCGGTCATACTTCCCTCTATAGGAATACCTTTAAAGGTAAGATGTTCTTGCGCCATAATGTTAATGGCGATAAATAACACTGTTAGTGTAGCAATAAATTTCTTCATTCTAAATTGTATTTATTCGTTGTTAATAATCTAAATTCCTCAATAGATAATTTCTCTATAGAAACAAGCCATTCAAGATAAGATGTATCATTTATTATATCACTGAACTTTTTTCCTTTATATTTGCCAAAATCAATTATCTTTTCTGTTATAGATATAACAGAGGAGTTTTCCACATTTGGGTACAATCGCCTAAGTTCCTCAAAGTCTATTTTGAAAAATCTGTCTGTTGTTTCTAACCAATGAAGATATTGATAATCCAACTTATAAATCTCACCGAAAGATTTTCCTTTATATTTCCCGAACATCAGAATGTCTTTAGCCTTGTGAATTGGAAATATCTCATCAAGTGATACCCCTGGAACATCTATCAAAACCCACTCTCCACACCCAGCACAAGGAATTTCCTCATCTTTTATATCAGGATAACATTCTTGTCTATAAGTATCGTCAGGTTTACCATCCACAAAGCATTTACCATACGCTTTGCCATATTTCCCTCGTGGTTTTACGGTTTCAACTAAAAAAGTCCTATCCTGATTTGGGTCTATGCGCCTTTCTTCGCTTGATGCTCGTGCTAACCCCAACTCGCATCTTTTAACTAAAAATGGAGTTCGTTTGCCTATGTTGTAATATATGTTGAAGATATTATCGTTTGGGTACATATTTCTATTTTTTTTGTTGTGAAAATTTTGTACTACCTGAACAACTTATTAAGTTTTTTCCTTATTGCACTTAGGGCTATATTTTGGTCATGGCTTACTGTCATTCCTATACCACTACTTTTTATGACAGCTACACTTTGATTAGTGTTATAATCGTAAAAAGTTACTGTTATATATGTATGCCCTCCATCCCACTTTTCGGATGTGACATGAATATTAGGTGTGAGAATACTATCTGAATACTCAATAATTTTTACAGTATTGGAGGCAGATAAAACTATAAGATTGGTTTCCGCTATCTGATTTTGAACAGACATAACTACATCATCCAATTCTCTATCTCCTGATGTTTCCTTTCCGAAAATGACATATTTGTACTTACTAATGTTTGCATCATTAGATAGAACTATTTTACCTGAAACACAAGATGTCATTAGTGCTATCATAGCGATGATTGGTATAATGTACTTTATAAACTTTTGTATCATTGTCTTTTTATCAATGGCTCTTTTAGTTCCAATTGGGCCGTTAATTACGCAGAAGCGTGGAACTGCAAATGCCACGTTCTGAATTGGAGGTCGTAGGAAACCTGTACACACGAATGTAGTAATAGCAGCCCACGCTATAGCGTGAGAACCACTATGCCACCCTTGTGTGTAATTGTGAAATTTCCTACGTTTCCAATTCACAAGATAAGCATAACGCTTCTTTTTATTCCATTATGTCTTGGACAGAGTTACCTCAATCCGAGTACAAAATTACTAATTTTTCTTGGCAAACTATTATGTTTGAGCCAATTTCTGTATTTTGCGTATGTAAATTATCCGAGTTTCACACAATATGATATGGAGAATGATAGATATGGACGAAAAAGCTCCTTCTAAAAGTGTGGTTTTACGGTCTTTTGTACCGTCATTGGTTCTCAAAGCACAAATAATGCTGAAATCCAATAGTAAAGAACAATTTCTTGACAATTGATTATCGTTAATTGACCATCTGCATAAATAACAAACAAAGAGGAGATGCCTTTTAGCCATCTCCTCTTTGAATTTTTACTTCCACGCTCTGAACATCTTATCCCCAATATTCTGCGACACATATTGCATTGGCAACTTTGCATAGATTTCAGTTGTCTTTATTGAGGTATGCCCCATCATAAATTGTAGCACCTCTTTGGATATACCCTGTCCGAGAGCCACCGTACAGGCAAATGTATGCCGGGCAATATGTGTGGTTAACGGGAAAGAACAATTAAGAGCCAAACCGATGCCTTTGAGGAACTGGTTGTATTTCTGATTGGAGGTTATTTCCATCTTGTAATTGTTACGTTCCAAGATTTTCTGTGTAATTGGCAGAATGGGAGTAACAAACTCATTTCCTGTCTTTATACGATGCCCGTCAATGTAATCTTTGCCATCAATAGTGACAATGTGCTGTTCATAATCGAACGATTTGGCATCGCTGTATGCCATGCCTGTAAAAGTCTGGAAAAGGAAGAAGTCAAGATACCTGTTCATTATGGCATCCGTGCTTTCTTCCCGCATACGGATTAGCTTTTTCAGTTGTGCTTCGGTGAGGTGAGGACGGTCGCTTTTCTCCCCACGTTTATCTTGAAAACGCTCGTATGGATTTTCCTTGATAAGCCCGAGACGGAAAGCTTCGGCCACATACGACTTAAACCGTTTGTGGTAGTTGTGGATGGCAGCCTGACTTCTGATGATTGGCTTCCCTTTCATCGTACAGGTTTGTTCCTCCCTTATGAAAAGGTCGAACTGATAGATATGTTGCAAGGTTACATCATCAAAGGTTTTGAACTTGCCAAATCGTTCTAGTGCCTTGTATGTGGTTAAATGCCCTTTTCGAGTTTCTTCGCGAAGCGGACGATTATTGATACGTTCCCTGAGCCATGCCATAAAGTTACGGCGATTGCCACCGTCTGCACTTAGGTATGTCTTGAATTGGGCGATAGTCATGTCATCCTTGTTCACCTGCATGGCTATAAGGATATGCTCGAACTCTGTTACTTTCTTTTGAATTTCCTCATTGATAACAACGGCACGCAGATGATTTACCACCATTCCATTCTCCCATTGGTCAAGGGTAACGTTATGCCCTGAATGAAAATAACAGCGTTCTCTCTGTAAGCAAACAACGATTTCAATAGCTCCTGCCACGGTTGTTGTGGCTTTCTTCTTCCGGTTGAAGAATAATCTTACGTACTTACTCATAATGGTAACACATTTGTGAGATTGGTAACACAGCTACGGTAACACAAAAACCGTCCCGAGGGGGCTTTTTACGTCCAAGTGTGTCGCTTTTTCTCGTTTTTTTTGATGGTGCTACCACCTTATATACTGCCTCAAAAGAATGGGTAACTGATTGAACATCAGAGGCGGCGAGTGTCTTTGAAAAGAAAAGGTCTTCATTGCTGAAGACCTTCTTTGGTGATCCGCTTGGGGCTCGAACCCAAGACCCCAACATTAAAAGTGTTGTGCTCTACCTGCTGAGCTAGCGGATCCCGACTGTTTACAAGTATGTTTGTAAAAGCGAGTGCAAAGGTAATGCTTTATTTTGTAACGGCCAAATTTTTGCCGGTTTATTTTTCAATAAATGCTCAAATAAATGCTCGTTGAGCGTATCCTTCGCTTTATTGCCTTATCAAATGTAACGGATTAGGTGGCGGTTATGTCTTTTTGTGCATGTTGCCCCTCTTTTGTAACATATCGCTGATAGTATGCGATTATGAGCGTGGTCAGTGGCAGAGCTATGATAAGTCCGAGAAAACCGAGCAGCGAGCCCCATACCGACAGTGACAGCAGCAGCACGGCAGGATTCAGTCCCATAGCCTTGCCCATTATTTTGGGAACGAGAACCATGTCGGTGATTACCTGTACGATGGCAAATACAGCGAGGGCCGATGCGAGTACCACCCAGAAGTTCTGCCCCGTATCGGCAGCTTTCAAGGCCGAAAGGAAAACGATTGGTATCAGCGCGAGCGAATGGACGTAAGGTATCAGGCTCATCAGTCCTATCATTATACCCAGACCTATGGCCATGGGAAATCCGATGACGGTAAATCCTATGCAGCAAAGAACGCCGATACATAGAGCCACAAGGCTCTGACCTCGTATGTAGCTGTCAAGCTCCCGTTCCACGTCGTCCGTCAGTTCCCGCCAGAAAGGACGGTTCTTTGGCGGGAACAGTCGAATGAATCCTGCTGACAGTTTTTCGTAATCCTTAAGTATGAAGAACATATACAATAATGTAATCAGCGATGCGATGATACTCATTATAATGTTTGCCGTCTTTCCTATCACGGCAAATACCTTTGGCATTGTCTCCTTTACAGCCTCCATGATGTCCTCGTTTCGGAAAAGGCTCGTTATAGTCTCGTCGTTTTCTCTCAGCCACAACTGTATTGCGGCGGGAAAGTTGTTAACGTGTATGGTGTCGTGCAGATAGCGTCCCAGGAGATATCCCAGCCTTTCAAACTGTTCTATCATCGGCGGGATAATCATCCAGACGATACAGCCGATGACAACCGTCACGAAAACCAGCGTGACAATGATAGACAGAACTCTGCCCGGTACGTGCATGCGATATTGCACGAATCTGACGGTGGGGTAGAGCAGATAGGCCAGCAGCCATGCAATGAAGAACGGCAGCAGCACATTGCTCAGATAGTTTACCATATAGATGATGGCTGCGGCAAGCAACGCTCCGAGCATCCACCTGATGAATCTGTCGAACGTAATGGTCATCTTTCAGAATATTCTAATTGTTGTATAAGTATATAATTGATAGGCAACAGGCAATATATGATGTGCGCCGCGCTTCATCGTGCCGTAGCCTTTCGGTAGCACTCGCGGCATAGCGGTTCATATTCGGCCGTCTCTCCGAGTAGCACGCGGCGGTCGCTTTCCACAATGCGATGGCTCACGTAAGCCAGTGAGCCGCACTTCACGCAGATGGCGTGCACCTTTGTAACATCGTCGGCAATGGCACATAGCGCCGGTATAGGTCCGAACGGTATGCCCTTGTAGTCCATATCGAGACCGGCCACTATTACACGTATGCCACGGTTGGCCAGATCGTTGCACACTTCGATGAGACCGTTGTCGAGAAACTGAGCTTCGTCGATGCCCACCACATCTATGTCCGACGACATCAGCAATATTTCGGCCGACGAGCTTATCGGCGTCGACGGGATGGAATGATGGTCGTGGCTCACCACATCGCCGTCGGAATAGCGCGTGTCCATGGCGGGCTTGAAAATCTCAACTTTCTGACGGGCAAATTCTGCACGTCTCATGCGTCTTATCAGCTCTTCTGTCTTGCCTGAGAACATCGAGCCGCAAACCACCTCTATTCTTCCTGGACGGTGGGCCTCCCATGTTAAGTTTTCTGTCATTTGGGTGCAAATGTACAAATACGTTTTAAAAATTGCAAAGATTCAACCTTCTTTTTTTGAGGATAGCAGAGAATTCATTACATTTGTCAGCAATATGGGGATATTGTATATAGTACCCACTCCGGTGGGAAATATGGAGGACATCACTTTCAGGGCCGTACGGGTGCTGCGCGAGGCCGATGTCGTGCTTGCCGAGGACACCCGAACATCGGGTGTGCTGCTGAAACATTACGACATACAGAATCATCTCATGTCGCATCATAAGTTCAACGAGCATGGCACGTCGGCAGCAGTGGTGGAGCGTCTTCGCGGCGGACAGACAGTAGCTTTGGTGAGCGATGCCGGCACGCCCGCCATCAGCGACCCCGGTTTCTACCTTGTGCGCGAGGCAGTAAAGGCCGGTATAGAGGTGCAATGTCTGCCGGGAGCAACGGCATTCGTGCCGGCTCTGGTTTCGAGCGGGCTGCCATGCGACCGCTTTTGCTTCGAGGGATTCCTTCCGGCAAAGAAAGGCCGCCAGACACGTCTCGACGCATTGAGCAGTGAGCGGCGCACAATGATATTTTACGAGTCGCCCCATCGTCTGGTGAAGACTCTCGTGCAGTTTGCCGATGTATTCGGGCCGGACCGCCGGGTGAGCGTGTGCCGCGAAATATCCAAGGTGCATGAGGAAAGCGTCAGGGGTACACTTGCCGAAGTCATTGACCGGTTCATGGCTGCAGAGCCACGCGGCGAGATAGTAATCGTTCTGGCCGGAGCCGGCGACAGAGACAGAGAAAATACCGAAAATGTCAATGCAGGAGAAGAGGGCTGTACAACTTCAACCGCCCCGAGTGCCCGCGAATTGATTTTCGGCACATCGATAAACGACGACGGTCACAGGCGTGATCGCAAATCGAAGAGACATTAGCTTTTGGTGATTAATGGAATATAAACTTTTAAAACAAGAGAAGATATGAAAAAACTGTTATTTATAGGTCTGTGCCTGATGGCCGTAGCGTCATGCAGGCAGGAAGCGCCTAAGGTAGACACGGAGGCCGTCCGTCAGCGCGACTCTCTCAATCAGGTGATAACGGAGAGAGACAACGAGATTAACGACATGCTTGCCACCTTCAACGAGATTGAAGAAGGATTCCGCGAAATCAATGAGGCTCAGAATCGTGTTAGCGTGGCCAAACAGGGAGAGGGGGCCACGAAGAAACAGCTCATACGCGAGAATGTACAGTTCATACAGTCGACAATGCGTCAGAACCGTGAACTCATAAACAAGCTCCAGCAGCAGCTCCGCGAGAGCACTTTCAAAGGCGACCAGCTCAAGCGCACCATTGAAAACCTGACACAGCAACTTGTTGAAAAAGACGCTGAGCTTCAGAAACTGCGTGCCGAACTTGACGCCAAGGACATACATATCACCGAGCTTGACGAACAGATAGCCGGTCTGAATACGAATGTTACCGAACTGAAGGAAGAGTCGTCGCAGAAGACCACCACTATCAATGCACAGGACAAGCAGCTCAACACCGCATGGTTCGTCTTCGGGACAAAGGACGAGCTGAAAGATCAGAAGATACTTGTGGACGGCAAGGTGCTTCAGTCCAACTTCAACCGCGACTACTTCACCAAGATAGACATCCGCATTGACAAGGAGATAAAGCTCTATTCGCGTTCGGCAAAGATGCTCACTTCACATCCGGCCGGCAGCTACACGCTCGAACGCAACTCCAACAAGCAGTATGTGCTGCGCATCACCAATCCGCAGTTGTTCTGGAGCACAAGCAAGTATCTTGTGGTACTCGTGAAATAATACGGTCTGATTGACCAAATATATTTACTTTAACGTATGTTAAGCGACATCTGAACCGTCATTTACGGGTTATGGCCCGAAAATGGCGGTTTTTTGCGCCAAAATAGAGTGCGCTGACAGTCAGCGTGTTACGATTTTCAGAGCGTATTTTCCGCGTGTCAAAAAAGCAGAGAGGGTCGTTTCGCCTTGCAATAAGGCCGTTATTGCATTGCGACGGCGGCCTTATTGCAAGGCGAAACGGCCCTCGCGGGAGTGTCGGGAGGGCCTTACGGCGGGCAGGACTGCTCAAAAACGTGTGTCAAGAAAGCAGAGAGGGCCTCGCGGCTTTTCTATTTCGTGAAAAAACAAAAAGCTTTTTTTTCAGAATAATCTTTAATCTTTTCCGTAGGGCCCAAGGCCTTTAGGAATGGAGGACAGTATGGCATGCCCTTTTTTGAAATAATGACAAAGAGAGACGTGTTTGCGTTTTTTTTGTGAAAAAGTTCTTTCTTGTTATAAATAATATGTAGTTTTGCAAACGTAATTTATATATAAGTGGCATTTTGCAAAATTATTGTATAATGAAAAAGATCGCATTTCTGATTTTTATGGCCGTGGCTTTTGCGTTGCAGGCTTCGGCACAGTTGCCGTCGGTTGAGTTGAAGGATATCAACGGAAAAACCGTACGTACAGACCAGCTGTCGAACGATGGCAAACCGTTTATCATCTCATTTTTCGCCACATGGTGCAAACCCTGCAACCGTGAACTGTCTGCCATCAGCGAGGTTTACGACGAATGGCGCGAGGAGACCGGCGTGAAAGTGATAGCCGTGAGCATAGACCAGGCACAGAACATCAACAAAGTCAAACCGCTTGTCGACAACAACGGATGGGAATATGACGTGCTTCTCGACCCTAACGGTGATTTCAAGCGCGCATTGGGCATACAGATGATACCCTACGTGCTCATTGTCGACGGCAAGGGGAATATAGTCTACAAGCACAACGGATATACCGAGGGAGGCGAGGCCGAGCTGATAGAGAAAGTGCGGGAGCTCGTGAAATAATCTTGGACAGACAGAATATATTGAAATGACAATAAGCAACAGACTATTATGTCTTCTTGCCGCGGGGTGCTCCGTACTTATGTCACAGGCGCAGGACGACGGGCAGAAGACCCTCACCGTGACCGGAAGCGTGCAGAGTGACGTCCTCATACCTCAGGAGGACAGCAAGATAGGTACCGGCGAATACAGCGACTGGGGACTTACAAACACGTATGTCGACGTGAACGTTATGAGCAAGTATGACGACAACGACTATTTCGACGCCGGCGCACGGCTTGAATATCTTCAACATCCGCTGCCAGGATTCGACAAAAAGTTCAAGGGTTGGGGACTGGGCAATGCCTACGTCCGCTTTCATATGAAGAAATTTGAGGTTACGGCAGGTAATTTCTACGAGCAGTTCGGTTCGGGCTTTATCCTCCGTACATACGAGGAACGAAGCCTTGGCATCGACAATTCGCTGTTGGGCGGGCGTGTCACGGTGATGCCCGTGGACGGCGTCACGATAAAGGCCCTCAGCGGCAAGCAGCGCAACTACTGGAGCTACAACGACGCACTCATATCGGGTGCCGACGTCGAGATAGGCCTCGACCGGCTGATTCGTCCGCTCGGCGAGAGTGGCACGTATCTTACTCTTGGGGCTTCGTTTGTCAACAAGCACGACGGTGACGAGGTGATAATGAGCGACGTGAACCATCGTCTCAATCTTCCGCGCAATGTCAATGCTTTCGATGTGCGTGCACGCTTGCAGAAGGGCGGGCTGAACCTTTTGGCAGAGTATGCCCAGAAGACTCAGGACCCCGTTTACGACAAGCTCTATCCGTATATTTATCGCAAGGGATATGTAGCCATGCTTTCCGGGTCTTACTCAAAGCGCGGCATGAGCCTGTTGCTGCAGGCCAAGCGCAGCGACAATATGGCGTTCAAGAGCCGTCGCACGCTTGACGAAGGGGCACTGACTTCGTCGTTCATCAACCATCTTCCGGCGTTCACCCTCGACCATACCTACGCATTGGCCGCTCTTTATCCCTATGCCACCAATGCCAACGGCGAGTGGGCCTATCAGGCAGAGCTGGGCTACAACTTCAGGAAGAACACCCTGTTGGGCGGCAAGTATGGCACTAAGGTCAAACTGAACTACTCGCACGTGCACGGCATCAACCGCACTGACCGCGACGGTGGTGTGCCCGGTTCCGACGGCTACGGCTCGTCGTTCTGGAAGTGGGGCGACGGAATGTACTATCAGGACTTGGACGTACAGGTGGAGAAGAAACTTTCCAGACAGTTCAAACTCAACCTGATGTACATGAACCAATTCTACAATCAGACCGTCGTAGAGGGTCACGGTGGCATGATACATTCCGATATCTTTGTGGCCGAGGGCAAATATCAGTTCAACCGCAAGCTGACACTGCGCGGAGAGGCTCAGTATCTGTCTACGGACCATGAGAGCGGCGACTGGATGTTCGGTCTGCTCGAATTGTCGATACTTCCCCGTTTCATGGTGACGGTAAGCGACATGTACGGTCGTCCCGACATAGACGGTGCCTATCAGGACAAGGAGCATTACTATTCGGGATATGTCACATATACCAACGGCGGTCACCGTCTGCAGCTGGGTTACGGCCGCACCCGTGCCGGTTATAACTGTTCGGGTGGCGTGTGCCGCTATGTTCCGGCGTCGAAGGGCGTTACCGTTTCGTACAACTATAATTTCTAAGCCGACAAGTTTATATGAAGATAAAGAGCATTATATATGCCGTGGCCTGCACCGTATTGGCGCTGGCCTCGTGCGATGAGGTGGACAAGGCCGACCGTTACATCGAAGTGGATACGGGCATCGTCGCCCCGCCGGAAAATCCTGACGATACAGGGCGTCCGACATCGGTGCAGCGTGCCGTGCTGATAGAAGACTTTACAGGGCAGATGTGTGTCAATTGTCCCAACGCCGTGCCTGTGATAGAGCAGCTCGAAGAGGCCTACCCGGGCAAGGTGGTGGCTGTGGCCATACATTCCGGTATGGTATTTCCGTCCACGATTGGCAATCTGGCACTTCAGACAGACCTTGGCGAGCAGTATTACAAGGATGCCGGCAGCCCGGCCCAGCCCGCAGGCCGCATAGGCCGTGTAGGCGGTACATATCTGCCCGACAGATGGATACTTCAGGCACAGGGCATACTGCGCATGCAATCGCCGGTGGCATTGAAGATAAACAATGTATACGACGAAACCGCACGCAAGGTGACCGTGAGCGTCGAGACATACGGTGTGGAGGTAGCGTCGGGCAATCTGCAGATGTGGCTCGTAGAGGACGGCATCGTAGCGCCGCAGATTATGCCGTCGGGCACTGCGGATATTAATTACATGCACAATCATGTGCTTCGCACAGCGGTGAACGGAGCTCACGGCGAGCCGATAGCCATAGCCAAGGGCGAGGACAAGACCGTGACAGCTGAGGCCGTGCTTGCAGACCATTGGAAGGCGGAGAACATGTCGGTGGTGGCGTTTGTATATAATGGCGACGGTGTGTTGCACGTGGTTAAAGCCCCCGTCATTGCAAAGACAGAAACTTCTGATGGTGACACCGAAGAGTGAAGCCGGTGCTTTGACGGTTATCAAAATTGACGGTAAAAGAGTTTAAGGGTAAAGAAATACAAGGATATAATATTTATATAGTATATGAAGATTTTTACAAGAACATTATTTGCAGCCATGGCTTTCATGGCTTGTTTTGCAGGAGCTGGCGCACAGACAGTAGACAATACTTTCCGCTTTGTGGATAAGAACGGCAATGAGATTCCCGATGGCGGAACTTATACGGCTGTGGCGGAAAAGGTAGATCTTATACCGGGAATACTTTCACGGGTTGAAGCCAAATTTGATATTTTTGTTGAGAATACCACCAGCGATGTGGCATACGTAGGGGCTCGTGTGGTGACGGAAGAGATGTCGAGTGGGGCGCTGCAGTTCTGTTTCCCGGTGCAATGTCCTCCTACGGTTCCGGCAGACTATACCACTCCTGAAACAGGAACTATGACAGCCGGTGAAAGGAAATCCCTTCAGTCCGAGTGGATGCCCACCGAAGGAGTTTATGGCTCGGCCCGGTTTACTGTGCAGTTACGTACAATGGAGGTAAAGGAATGGAATGACGGTATTCCGTCCAAATATTCTTTCAAGGCCAACGGCCCGAAGATTACCATAAATTGTATTTATGCCGATCCCACAGGTATCGATGATGTCAATGCTACAGGCTTGACAACATATAATGTTTATGACATGTCAGGCCTTAAGGTTGTGGACAACGGTACGGAAGCAGAGGTGCAGGCGCTCGATAAAGGACTGTATATCCATGAGACTGTAATAGACGGCAAGCGTGTCGCTGTCAAGAAGGTCGTGAGATAACAGTTTACAGCTTATATATAATAACAAAAAATCAACACAATGAGTAAATTTCTACTTCCACTTTTCGCCGTGTTTATATTCGTAAGTGCGGCTGTTGCCCAGAATGGCAAGGTATTTACAGTGAAAAAGGCTGATGCTGGCTTGCGTTTGATGAAGAATCCGGAATGCATGACGGTTGTCAAAAAGAACAAACCTTCGTCTGTAAAGAAGATACAGCTGGCTGACAACCAGAAGATTCTCGGCCCTTATGATACTGATGATATTGCCGGAAAAGGAAACGGACTGGGATTGCCCAATCTTGCAGGCAACATTACGATAGCGACTCTGATAGATATTGATTATGCCATGAAGTTTAACGGAGGAAAGGTTGTAAGCATGCGTTATGGCGTCACAGAACCGGCACAGGTAAACCGTGTGTTCATAAAGGCGTTGAAGAATGGCAACAGCTGGGTTGATCTCGTATCGGAAAATGTTTCCGGAACATCGGCCGTAGGATGGAACACCGTTACCCTTGCCACTCCTTATACATTAGATATGACAGGTATTGATGTCTTGTTAATGGGTTTTGAATATGTACAGAGCAATGCCAATAACGGTCAGACCTACAATGCCGAGTGTTACCCATTGTCGATGGCCGGCCCAGCTTCTCCGTCTTTTATCTATGGCAATTATGGCGATGGGTTGGGATGGTACAATATAGGTTCCGAATCTTATGGCAGCCTGAGTGTCCAGGCTGTTGTCGAGAGCGACAGTTATCCCAAGACGGACATTATACTGGGAGCCCTGACTACAGATTTCTACAACAAGGTCGGTGACAGACTTGCATATTCTTTCTCATTGAAAAACTTCGGTACGGTTGTTCCCAAAGAATATACTGTCAATGTCTCGATAGATGGAAGCGTGGTCAAGACATTCAATACACCCATATCTTTCAGTGCCTCATCTTCAGCAACCGTGTCGGATGACATAACGTTGCCTGCCGCTCTGGCTTTAGGCAAGCATACCCTTACCGTAGCGGTGGACAAGATTGACGGCACCGTCCCAACGGTAAATACAGGCGACGATAGTGATGAGGCAGTCTTTACTGTTTATGGTGAGACTTTCAAACGTAGCAAACAGCTTGTCGAGCATTTCACTTCAAACTCATGCACATATTGTCCGATAGGTGACCGGATGCTTGAGGCGCTTGCTGCCAAGCGTAGCGATATAGCCCGTGTATCTGTCCATGGAATAATGAATCCTTCTGTAATCGATCCGTATAACAGTGCCGACTGTGACAAGATAATGGTTTTGGAAGAATTGACAGGATACCCGAGCGCCTCGTTCAACCGTATATGTTTCGATAGTAAGAATGAAGATGGTTATTCGATGGTCAAGGGACTCGGTTATAATGAGATATACAAGGATCAGGTGGCTGAGATGTTCAGTGGATGGATAGATGACAACAATGCGAAATATCCTGCCTTTGCCACGGTAAATGTGTCGGCAATATATGATCCTGAAGCCGGCAAACTTAATGTGAAGGTTGTTGGAGACGGTGTTGAAAAATTCTCCGATTTCATGGGCGAGGATGCTAAGTTGAGTGTATACCTTGTTGAGGATGGACTTATATCAAGGCAGCTGAATAATGGAACATGGGTTACAAAGTTTACCCACAACTGTGTGTTGCGCAAGTGTGTGACAAGTGTTACCGGTGATGTCATAAACTGGAACGGCAATTCTTACGAGAACGACTATTCTGTCAAATGGACTTCAAGCTGGAAGCATGAAAACATGCGTGTGGTGGCTTTCATCAGCCGTCCGCTGGATTCTGAAAGTCTGGAGGACAAGTATGTTACAAATGTCGAGATGGTAAATGTGCAGAATGCTACAGGCGTGAGCAAGCCGTTTGCTGACGGTAATGGTATCTATGAGGTTTCGCGTTATACTGTTGGCGGAACTCGTCTGGCAGCTCCTCGGAAAGGCATTAATATTGTCAAGATGAGCAATGGCGAGACGCGCAAGGTCGTTGTGAGACAATAAATATTAATTGAGAATTGAGAATTGAAAATGGAGAATTATGATTACTGTTGCTATATCGTTGACGAGCAATAGTAATCATAATTCTCCATTTTCAATTCTCAATTCTCAATCTTCAATTCTCAATTCTCAATCTTCAATTCTCAATTTCTCAATCTTCCGAGATTATCTTCATATATTCGTCATAAGCGATATATCGTCCGCCCATGGTTTTCAGGTGCGGTGTTTCAAACTGGCAGTCTATCAGGCGCCCACCGTGTGTGCTGAAAAAGCGTGCAAGATATATCAGAGCGAGTTTGCTGGCACTTGGCACAAGCGAGAACATGCTTTCTCCGAAGAATGCGCGGCCGATGCAGACACCGTATAGTCCGCCCACGAGGTTGTCGTTGTCCCATACTTCGACGCTTGCAGCAAAGCCTTGGCGGTGCAATTCGGTGTAAGCCATAATCATGTCGTTTCCGAGCCATGCCCCTTGTTCCCCGATGCGCAGGTTGCTGCATGCCGCTATTACACCGTCGAAATCTTCGTTGAAACTCATGCGGTAACGCTTTTTGTTTATCAGCGTGCGCATTGAATGCGACACATGAATCTCTTCGGGAAAGATGACGAACCGTTCCATCGGGCAATACCATAGCGGTTCGTCGCAGTCGCGGAACGAATACCACGGGAAAATGCCGTTGCTGTAAGCCAGCAGCAGGCGGTCGATGCTCAGGTCGCCGCCA
The DNA here is from genome assembly GCF_013166575.1 of Xylanibacter rodentium. Lineage (GTDB taxonomy): Bacteria > Bacteroidota > Bacteroidia > Bacteroidales > Bacteroidaceae > Prevotella > Prevotella rodentium. The sequence continues at coordinate 9,306 of NZ_JABKKE010000027.1, read as the reverse complement.
ATGGCCAGCAGTCCGTCCGGCTCTCCGAGTCGAGGATCGGGAAAGGATACTTGTGTATTGTCAAGTCTGAAAAACATAATGTATATATATCCAAATTGTTTCTTTCGTCTTATGCGGGTGTGGATTATAAATCTGCGGGTCTTGCCCCGTCTGCATATGCCGTTGTTATCCAAGTACCAGCGAACCGTCCTTTTGTTCGATGACGGCGATGCCGCCCTTTTTGAGTTTTCCGAAGAGAATGGCACGCATCAGCAGCGGTTTCAGTTGTGAGTTGATAACGCGGTCAATCTCACGTGCCCCGTATTCGCGGGTGAATCCGAGCCGGAGCAGATGTTCGCGTGCATTGTCTTCGAGCCGCATCGTTACCCGCCGTGCCGTCAGCTGTTCCTGCAATTGGCTCAGTTTCTTGTCGAGAATGAGCGATGCCATGGTGCGGTCCATGTCGTTGAACACCACCGTTGCCGACAGCCGGTTGATGAATTCGGGTTTGAATGTCTTCTTCACCTGTTTCATCATGGCCTCACCCGCCGTCGTGTTGCCGGTGAATCCCACATTTGCCTGAGAGGCATGCTGCGCGCCGGCATTTGATGTCATTATCAGCACCACATTACGGAAGTCGGCCCTCCGTCCCTTGTTGTCCGTCAGACGGGCGTAGTCCATCACCTGCAGCAGAATGTTGTATATGTCCGGATGCGCTTTTTCTATTTCGTCGAGCAGCAGCACGCAGTTGGGAGTGCGGCGTATGGCATCGGTGAGCAGTCCGCCGTCTTCGTATCCCACATATCCTGCCGGCGAGCCAATCAGTTTGGCCACGGTGTGTTTCTCGGTGTATTCGCTCATGTCGAAGCGCACCAGCTCTATGCCAAGCTCTTCGGCCAGCACCCGTGCCACCTCGGTTTTGCCTACTCCGGTCGGTCCGACGAAGAGCAATGCGGCCAGCGGTTTCGTCCCGTCGGTAAGTCCGGCCTTTGCCATCAGCACCGCCTCGGTCACCTGCCTTACGGCTTCATCCTGTCCGTATATTTTGGCGCTTATGCGTTTTCCGAGCGTCTTGAGTGAGGCGTTGTCGTCCTCTTTCATGGCCAAAGCATCCACTTTGCACACTTTCGACAGAATCTCGGCTACGAGTGCTTTGTCCACAGTCTGTCGTTTCTGCCTGTCGAGCGGGTGTATCTCGCGATAGGCTCCGGCCTCGTCTATCAGGTCTATGGCCTTGTCGGGCAGAAAGCGGTCGCTGATATGCCGTGCGCTCGCCCTTACGGCAAAGTCTATTGCTGTGTCGGCATATGTCACGCCGTGAAATTGTTCGTAGTTCTTTTTGAGTTGGCGCAGTATGCCGATGGCCTCGTCTATGTCCGGTTCCATGATGTCTATCTGCTGAAAGCGGCGCACCAGTCCCTTGCTGCGGACAAAGTGGCGGTTGTACTCCTCGTATGTCGTAGATCCGATGAAACGTATGTTGCCCGCCTCGAGATACGGTTTGAGCATGTTCGAGGCGTCCATCGAGCCTTCGCCTGTGGCTCCGGCCCCCACAAGATTGTGTATTTCGTCTATATATACGATGGCGTTTCCCTCCTGTGCCGCGCCATCCATTATCATCTTGATGCGCTTTTCGAAGTCGCCGCGGAATTGCGTTCCGGCCACCAGCGTGCCAAGGTCAAACAGATATATCCGGCTGCCTTTCAGGCGTTCCGGCACACGACCGTCGTTTATCAGCCGCGCCAGTCCGTATACCAGCGCCGTCTTGCCCACCCCCGGCTCTCCCACGTGCAGCGGATTGTTCTTCTCCTTGCGGCACAACACCTGTATCGTGCGCTCCAGTTCCCGCTGGCGTCCGATTAGCGGATTGCGTCCTTCGATATGCTCGTTCAGACATATCACGAGACTGCGCCAGTCGTTGCCCGCCGTCTCCGCGTTTTCCTCTTTCTGTTTTCCTGCCGGTTTTTCATTGCGGTCAGAGTCATTCCGGGTGGTATCGTGCAGTCTGTGGTGTTGCGGCGGCATGCCTTCCGGATGTCCGGTCCCGTTCTCGCCGGCATTTTCGTAGCGTGATATCAGCTCGCTCATGAAGTCGTCCGCAAGGTCGTCCAGTCCTTCGTTGAGCCTGTATGCCGCAAAGGAATCCTCAAGTAGCATTATGCTCTTTACGAGATGTGCCACTTTCAGCCATTTGGCACTCGACGACTCCACTATGCTGAAGGCCATGGCTATCATTTCCTCTGTCTGTGTCGACGGTTCGATTTCATATTCTACAGTGTCCGGCACGCGCTCTGTGCCGTCCAAGTATGTTGTAAGGTCCGATTTCAGAAGTTCCGGATCGCATCCGTAGTTGTCCAAGGCAACCGTCATGTCTCGTTGTCCGAGCAGGGCCATGAGCAGATGTTCGGGCAGGATGAACTCATGTCGGAAGCGCCGGCATATCTCAAGCGTGTCCTTGAATGCTTTGTTTACTGAAGGTGAAAATCGTATTTCCATAAGATGATTGTCGGCTATGCTTTATTCTTGTTCCGGCGCGCATGTCAGGCGCAGCGGAAAACCGGCTTCACGTGCCATGCGCGTGGCTTTATGTACCTTTGATACAGCTATGTCGTAACTGTATACTCCCACTACGGCCTTGTCGCTGTGGTGCACGGCAAGCATCAGGCTTTCGGCTTCGTCCTTGCTCTTGAAGAATACGGTGGTGAGAATCATCACCACAAAGTCCATTGTCGTGAAATCGTCATTGTGTATCGTCACTTTATATCTGCGCGGTTCATCGGTGCCGGTGCGCTGCCGTTCCTTTACGGATGACTGTTCTTTTTCCATGATGCAAAAGTAGGCAAAAAAAACAATATGAGGCATCGTAGGCGTGAATAAAATTTCATATTAAACTGCAGCCGCGTCAATGGCATGCCGGATAAACATGTTTTGAAAGATGTATAAGGTAAGAAAAGTATGTTAAAATATTATACACGAACGGTGTTTTTTCAGTGGCTATTACTATATTTGCACGGCGGTAAAGGCATGCGTGAAAGCATTGCTGCCGCATAGAGAGAAACAATTCAAGTATATACATCTGAAAAACAGAACCTTTATGAGAAAAGTTACAATCAAGGCCGCCGTGTACATATTGGCGGGAACACTGACAATGAGTTCGTGTATAGGCTCGTTCGGTCTTTTCAACAAACTGCTGTCCTGGAACAAGGGCATAGGCAATAAGTTCTTGAACGAGCTTGTGTTCATCGTGATATCTCCGGCTTATGCCGTATGCGGTGTCGCCGATTTGCTGGTGCTCAACACTGTCGAGTTCTGGAGCGGACGGTCGCCAATCGCACGTGTAGGCCATGTGGAGAATGTGTGGGGACAGGACGGCCGTCTGTATGCGGTGAAAACAATGAAGGACGGATACGAGGTGACCAAGCCCGACGGTGACAAAGTGTACTTCGTTCACAATGCCGATGACGACTCGTGGATGATGAAGGCCGACGGAAAAGAGACCGAACTGTTCCGCTTCAACGAGGACGGCACCATACAGGCATACCTGCCCGACGGCGGCACAATAAACGTGACTCAGGATGAAGTAGGGCTTTACGACCTGCGCATGGCAGCCAACGGCGGTGTATATTTTGCCGCAACAAATTAATGGCTGCACAGTCCGGCACGCTTGCAATATTCCGCTGCCCCGGCATGGGATTTCTGCCCATACTATCGGGCTGGCGGATATAAGTAAAAAGAGAAAGCACTGATATTCAGTGCTTTCTCTTTTTCAGTCGGGATGACTGGACTCGAACCAGCGACCTCACGCCCCCCAGACGCGTGCGCTAACCAACTGCGCTACATCCCGTCCTTTGCGTTGCTTTCAGCATTGCGGGTGCAAAATTAGAGATAATTAGTGAGAAATGCAAATTTTTGACGATGTTTTTTGTGTTTTTCTGCCTATTTTCATTTTTTCTCATGTCTGATGTCGGCACATCGCGCGGATGTCCGGTTTTCGACCGGTATGAAATGTATATGCGTAAATACATTATGCGACGATAGAAAGATAAAGATAATTCTGAAAAAAACGCATTTTGTTTTTCCCGAAATAGAAAAGCCGCGAGGGCCTCTCTGCTTCTTTTACACGTGTTTTTGACATGATTATCTTGCCGTAAGGGCCTCCCGGCACTCCCGCAACGGCCTTTTCGCCTTGCAATAAGGCCGCCGTTGCAATGCAATAACGGTCTTATTGCAAGGCGAAAAGGCCCTCTCTGCTTTCTTGACACGTGAAAAATACGGGCCGGAATTCGTAACACGCTGATTGTCAGCATACTCTGTTTTGACGCAAAAAAGCGCTATTTTCGGCCCTTAGTGCATAAATTGTGGTCCGGATGTCGCTTAACATACGTTAAAGTAAAGATATTTGGTTGTTGCCATTTGGCCGTCAATTCATAATGTTCCACAGTACATACCGTTTGTTTCCGCAGTTTGCCAGACAGCGTCGTTTGATGTCAAAACAGGTGTTATCAGCCTTATTAATAAATGTTATTTGCTTTGTTATCTTTGTGATTTCGACTAACTTTGCAACAACTTTACATATTTAATATAACAAAATATCATAATGCAATATGAGATAACGGCTCCGGCCGTACTTAACCATACAGTCGACTTGCCGTCGTCGAAGAGTGTGAGCAACAGGGCTCTTATAATCCACGCGCTCTCGGGTGGCGGCATGTTGCCTCAAAATCTGTCCGACTGCGACGATACCGATGTGATGATAAAGGCCCTGCGCGACATGCCTGAGGTGATAGACATCAAGGCCGCCGGTACGGCCATGCGCTTTCTTACGGCGTATCTTGCCGTTACGCCCGGCCGGCACACCATAACCGGCATCGAACGCATGCGTCACCGGCCCATACGGCTGCTTGTTGACGCCCTGCGATACCTCGGAGCCGAAGTGGAATATGCCGGTGAGGAAGGCTATCCGCCGCTGCGTATAACCGGCCGGCCGCTCGACGGCGGACGTATCGAGATACCCGGCAATGTCAGTTCGCAGTATATCTCGGCATTGCTTATGATAGGTCCCGTGCTGCGCGACGGACTGCGCCTGCACCTTACTGGCGATATAATATCGCGTCCATATATCGACATGACACTGTGGATAATGGGTGAGTTCGGTGCCGAAGCCGAGTGGACCGATATCAGCACCATCACCGTGGCCCCCAAGCCGTATGCGGCTCGCGGCTACAACATTGAAAACGACTGGAGCGCAGCCTCCTACTGGTATGAAATGGTGGCGCTGGGCGGCCGTGACAGCGAAGTGACGCTCACCGGACTGATGGATGGCAGCAAGCAGGGCGACTCGTCGGTGAGTTACATATTCAGCCTGCTTGGCGTGAAGACCACGTTCGGTACGACCGAAGAGGGTGTTCCCACTACCGTCAGGCTGAGCCGCAACGGCCATTGTGTTCCGCGGTTGGAGTACGATTTTATCAATTCGCCCGACCTCGCGCAGACTTTCGTAGTGTGCTGCGCCGCGCTTGGTGTGCCGTTCAGGTTTACCGGTTTGCAGACGTTGAGAATCAAGGAGACCGACCGTATCGAGGCGCTCAAGCGGGAGATGGGAAAGCTGGGATACGTGCTGCGCGACGTTGAAGGGCGCGAGCTGGTGTGGAGCGGTGAGCGTTGCGAGCCTCTGCCCGATGCCGCTGTCGATACCTACGACGACCACCGCATGGCATTGGCCTTTGCACCGCTGGCTATGAAATGGGGCAGAGTCAGGATAAACAATCCTCATGTGGTTACAAAGTCGTATCCGCATTTCTGGAACGACCTGAAGAGTTCGGGCTTCGCAATAGACATTCACGAATAACGATACTGCCGGACGTGACCGTACTCATCATCATAATAATAGTGCTCGGTGTCACAGTGGCGCTGGGCAGCATGCTGTTTTCACGCGGTGACGGCGGCGGGGTGGTGCAGCCCAAGAGCGACTGCTCCGCGTGCAGCGGCGAAAGCGCCAAGTGCGCGCACGACTGCATGATGGAGGCGGCCGTGAAAGATGTAGAGTACTACGACGACGAGGAACTCGACATGTTTGCCGGCCGCCGTTCCGACGGATATACAGACGATGAGGCCGAGATGTTCCGCGAAGTAATGCTCACCATGAATCCCTGTGAGGTGGCTCCGTGGAGCCGCAGCATGGCGCTGCGCGGCATAGAGCCGCCCGACCAGATTAAGGACGAGATGATGATGATAATGGACGATGCGGCAGCGGGCTGAGGCCGGAAAACGTCATACCGGTGTCTTGAATGCTTAATTATGCGGCACCGAGAACAATAAAAAGCGCTGTTTTGAAGTTTAATTTAATGTGAGAAGGTTTGGACACATATATATTGTTACTGTCACCGTTGTGGCGGCTCTGCTGCTCGTGACGGCCTGTTCGTCGCATAAGAATACGGCGAAGAGCCGGTGGTGGCACTCGTTCAATGCCCGTTACAACACTTATTATAATGGCAGTCTGGCCTTTACAGACGGCATGATAGAGAAGGAAAACGGCAATAAAGACAACTTTACCGAGATGATTCCCCTTGATGCCGTGGCCAACAAGTCGAGCAGGGAGCTCGGCCGGTCCAACTTCGACAGGGCGATAGAGAAATCGGAAAAGGCTATCAAGCTGCACAGTATAAAGCGACGTCCGGAATGGACAAAGAACCGCAGGAAGACAGCCAAGGACATAGAGTGGCTCAACCGCAGGGAGTACAACCCTTTCCTGTGGAAAGCATGGCTGATGCTCGGAAAGTCGCAATACCAGAAAGGCAATTTTGACGAGGCGGCGGCAACGTTTTCATACATGTCGCGTCTGTATGCCACTCAGCCTGAAATCAATGGTATAGCGCGTGCGTGGCTGGCGCGGAGCTACACCTCACTGGACTGGCTCTACGACGCCGAGGACGTGATAATGAAGATGCGGCGTGACACGATGCACTATCGTGCCGTGAAGGACTGGGACTATGCCTACGCCGGATTTTACGTGCGTAGCCACAGATATGAAGAGGCTGCCGCCTATCTGGCGAAAGCCATAAGGCACGAACGCCGCAAGAAGCAGAAAGCGCGCATGTGGTATCTCATGGGACAGCTTCAGACGGAGCTGGGCAACAGGGAATCGGCCTACAAGGCATACAGTCGTGTGGTCAGGCAGAGCCCGCCTTACGAGGTGGAGTTCAATGCCCGCATCGCCCAGACGGAAGTCATGGCCGGCGGACGCTCGCGTCAGATGATAAGACGGCTGCGCCGCATGGCTGCCTCGGACAACAACAAGGACTATCTTGACCAGGTCTACTATGCCATAGGAAACATTTATCTTGCCGACCGCGACACTCTCAATGCCATTGCCGCCTACGAGAAAGGCAACGAGAAATCGGTGCGCAACGGTATAGAGAAAGGTGTGCTGCTGCTTAAACTGGGCAATCTGTACTGGACACGCGAGAAGTATAACGACGCACAACGCTGTTATGGCGAAGCCATCGGACTGTTGGACAAGGAACGTGCCGACTATGACGAACTGTCGGCGCGCTCGAAAGTGCTCGACGAACTGGTACCTTTCACCGATGCCGTATATCTGCAAGATTCGTTGCAGGTGCTTGCCGGTTTGCCGGAGGACGAGCGTAATGCGGCCATCGACCGTGTGATAGAGGCTTTGAAGAAGAAAGAGAAAGAGGAAAAACGGGCTGCCGAAGAGGCCGAAGCCGACAAGCGGCAGGCGGCGCAGGCTGCCTTAGGCAACAGATTCGGCAACAACAGGACAACGGGGGCAAACACCGCAGCGGCAGGAAAGTCGGGCACGTGGTATTTTTACAATACAATGGCCGTGAACCAGGGCAAGACGGCCTTCCAGCAGCAGTGGGGCAAGCGCGAGAATGTGGACGACTGGCAGCGTGCCAACCGCACTGTGGTGAATCTGGCGGGAGGCGAAGGTGCTGAAAGTGAGGATTTGGCCGGAGATTCAGTCAGCGTGAATGGCAGCGAGGTTTCGTCCGATGTGGCTGCGGGGGAGAATGTGGAAGGAAGCGACAGTGTTGCGACGGACCCCCATACCCGCGAGTATTATCTTGCACAGATTCCGTTTACGGATGAGCAGAAGGCCGAAAGCGACAATATAATAAAGGACGGACTGTTCAACTCCGGAGTGATATTCAAGGACAAACTGGACAATCTGCCGCTTGGCGAGAAAGCTCTCAAAAGGCTCACTGAGCAATATGCCGACTATGAGAAGAACGATGAGGCATGGTATCATCTGTTTCTGCTTTACTCGCGGATGGGGCGTCACGACATTGCGGCCAGGTGTTTGTCACGTATGCAGGCAGACTATCCGGAGAGCCAATGGACTGTGCTGCTCAGTGATCCTTACTTTGCAGAGAACGCTCTCTTCGGCGTACATATAGAAGACTCGCTGTATGCCGCCACTTACGACGCTTTCAAGGCTGACAGATATGACGAGGTGGCTGCCAACACGCGCCTGTCGGCCGAACGTTTTCCTATGGGAGCCAACAGGGCGAAGTTCATATTCATCGACGGATTGAGCCGTCTCAATGAGGGAGATGCCACGGCTTGTGTGAAAAGCATGAAGGAAGTGGTGGAGAAATATCCCGACAGCGATGTGTCGGAGATGGCCGGAATGATTATCAAGGGCGTGCAGGCCGGCAGGGCATTGTATGGAGGAAAGTTTGACATAGGCGATATATGGTCGCGCCGTGGGGCGGACATGGCGGCTGACAGCACCATTACCGATACGCTGAGCATGGAGCGCAACACGGGTTTTGTATTTCTTTTGGCTTACAGGGCCGACTCGCTCAACTCGAATCAGCTGCTTTTCGAGATGGCCAGATATAACTTCTCCAATTTCATGGTGCGCAACTTCGACATCACAGTTGACGTGGACAACGGCATCAGCCGAATGCTGATAAGCGGTTTCCTTAATTACGATGAGGCTCTGCAATATGCCCGTCAGCTTTATGCCGATGCGGCTATGGCCGAACGGCTTAAAGGTTGCCGCCGCATCATTATCAGCGAGGAGAATCTGAAGATGCTCGGCACACGATACAGTTATGTGGACTATGAGGATTTCTTTGAGAAATCGTTTGCTCCGTTGCAGATAAGCAATGAGGAGCTGCTCAACATTCCTGAAGGTGTAGAGGTGCCGGAGGGTGAGGTTAATTTGCCGGCGGGTATTGAAGTGCCGGCGCCCGGGCAGCCTTCTACTACAGACGATGACGACGGTCTTGGTCTCGGCGATACGCCTCAGGCTCCGGTACAGCAGCCTTCAACCACAGACGATGACGACGGTCTTGG
>NZ_JABKKE010000026.1 GCF_013166575.1 Xylanibacter rodentium | reverse complement strand
TGGGTTACCTCACCGACTGACCGGTTCTTCCTTAATACGACAAAGGTAAGAAACAGTCTTGAGTTGTCATAATTATAACTCCTGTTTTTTTAAAATATGCGACTGCGTCGCAATCTTCTGCAAACTTAGAGAAAGGGCAAAAGCATAAAAACGACATGGGATATGAGAATCGTAAATATCTGATAATTAATGCTTTTGCCCTTACAGGGCGAATGCGTGCAATCGTGTAGTACCCGGGGTGCCGCTACGCTCTGCCCCGGGCTGTGTGCTCGTTGCCCCGGTGGGGCGCTCATTTAGGGCACATCCATCCAATGTCCGTATGATAATGTAGTTTAGCTTTATTGACAAACTTACGTAAAAAAATACCTTTGTGTCATGAGTGTCATTCCTTTGTATCATGAATGTCATGTCTTTGTTGCATGAATATGTCTTTATATATAAAAATCAGTGCCCTCTTTCATATTGATATGTATTTATGCCGAAACCGTAAAGCTACTCCTCCGGATATTTCGTTATGTATATATTATTCTGAAAAAAACGCATTTTATTTTTCTCAAACCAGAAAGGCAGAAAGGCCTTCCCGGCTTCATTTACACACGTTTTTGACATGGTAATCTCGCCGTAAGGGCCTCCCGACATTCCCGTAACGGCCGTTCGGCAGTGCAATAAGGCCGGTTTGGCAATGCAACAACGGCCCCGTTGCAAGCCCGAACGACCCTCTCTGCTTTCTTGACAAAACACCATCGCCGTAACATACTGATTATCAGTGTTCCCCGTTTGGAGCAAAAATCGCGATTTTCGGGCCTCTGTGTAGAAATTGCAATACCGATGCCGCTTAACATATGTTAATGTAATGTTTTTTTGTAAATCCGAAGAATCGCCGCCTCCATTGCCTCCAAGAAGCCGAGGACAATGCCAGAACAATACGCATCACATCTACCGTCCGATTCGTGACTGGCATATAGCGACACATGGCATTCGCATATGGCATCATCGAGGAAACAACGTAGCACGTCATTTTTATCACAAATCTCTCTTATATTATCATTTTTTATGGTATCTTTGCAACGCATATTAACATTAACTGAAACTACAATGAATCATCGACTACTGACTTACGCCTTTGCCATAACGGCGGCTACGTCATCGTTTGCCCAGCACACACACGTGATGGACGTAAACACGAAGAAAGCCGGAGCCACGGTACAGAACACCATGTACGGCCTGTTCTTCGAAGATATCAACTATGCCGCCGACGGCGGATTGTATGGAGAATTGGTCAAGAACCGCTCTTTTGAATTTCCCCAAAGTTTCATGGGATGGCAGACATTCGGCAATGTCGAACTGAAAGCCGACGGACCGTTCGAGCGCTGCCCCCATTATGTGGTGCTCTCCGACCCGCAACATGTGGAACGCCGCACCGGCCTCGTCAACGAAGGATACTTCGGCATAGGAGTGGAGAAAGGCGAAGAATATCGTTTCACCGTATGGGCAAAGGCGCCCAAAGGCTCCGGCCGCATCACCGTACAGCTTATCAACCCGGCCACGATGGGCGAACACCAGGATTTCGCTTCTGTCAGACTCGACGTGAAATCGGCCGAATGGCAGAAATATGAAGTCCGGCTGAAGGCCAACCAGACCAACAACAAGGCACAGCTGCGCATATTCCTCGACGGCCGCAACACCGTATGCCTGGAACATGTGAGCCTCTTCCCCGTCAACACATTCAAGGGCCGCGACAACGGCATGCGCCGCGACCTGGCCCAGGCTTTGGCAGATGTTCATCCGGGCGTGTTCCGCTTCCCCGGAGGATGTATCGTCGAGGGCACCGACCTGGCCACACGCTACCAGTGGAAAAACACCATCGGCCCGGTGGAGAACCGCCCGATCAACGGCAACCGCTGGCAGCATACGTTCACCCACCGCTTCTTCCCCGACTATTACCAAAGCTACGGGCTGGGATTCTTCGAGTATTTCCAACTCTCGGAAGACATCGGAGCCGAGCCGCTGCCGGTGCTCAACGTAGGCATGTCGTGCCAGTTCCAAAACCGTAACAACGCCAAGTGGCACGTGCCAGTGAACGAATTGAAGCCATACATCGACGATTGCCTCGACCTCATCGAATTCGCCAACGGCGACACCACGACCACATGGGGACGCAAACGTGCCGAGATGGGGCATCCGGCGCCATTCAACCTTAAGATTATAGGTGTGGGCAACGAACAGTGGGACACACTATACTTTGAGCGCCTCGCTCCGTTCGTGAAGGCCATCAAGGCCAAACACCCCGACATCATGATTGTAGGCACAAGCGGCCCGGACTCCGAAGGCAAGATGTTCGAGATAGGATGGAAAGCCATGAAAGAGCTGAAGGCCGACCTCGTAGACGAGCACTTCTACCGCAACGAAGAGTGGTTCCTCAAAAGCGGACTGCGCTACGACAACTACGACCGCAAGGGTCCGAAAGTGTTTGCCGGCGAGTATGCCTGCCACGGCAAAGGCAAGAAATGGAACCACTACGAGGCGTCCATCTACGAAGCCGCCTTCATGACCGATATGGAGCGTAACGCCGACGTTGTATGGATGACGGCCTACGCCCCGCTCTTCGCTCATGTGGAAGGATGGCAGTGGCGCCCCGACCTCATCTGGTACGACAACACCCGGATATTCAAGTCAGTGAGCTACTACGTGCAGCAGATGTATGCCATGAACCGAGGCACCAACGTCCTGCCGATGACAATGGACGGCAAGTTCATCGCCGGCCGCGAGGGACAGGACGGACTGTTCGCCAGTTCGGTGGTCGACAAGAACGACGGCACGGTAATCGTAAAGGTAATCAACACGTCGAAAACGGAACAGCCGGTGACCATCAACCTCAACGGCCTGACTGGCGCCACAACCGCCGCCACCATCACACTGTCGCACAACGGCCCTGACGACGAGAACACGCTCGACCAGCCGGAAAAGATTACTCCGAAAAACGGTACAGTCAGCCTGACAGCCGGAAAGAAGGCTTCAGTAATCCAAGACAAACTGGCACCGCTGAGCTTCCGCCTGTATAAGGTAAAGAAGTAATAAGAAGAGCGCTTGTATATTTAAGATGTAATACCTTTGAGACATAAAGAGGGTGTCGCAGAACGTGCGTTTAGACAACACGCGCCTGCGGCACCCTCTTGTTTGTGAAATAAAAAGTAGCGAAACTCCTTGACAAAACAAAGAGTTTCGCTACTTTATAATATATTACGAAATAATCCATTTCCCAGAATTACCGCCTTCACGTATCAATATGCCTTTTTTCCGTAACAAGTCCGTTATCTTTCTTACTTGACGTTCACTAATGTTTAATCGTTTAGAAAGTTCTGCTCTTGATATGGACGGAGTTTCCTTTATTGCCTCTAATAGTTTTTCTTCATCCGTTGGAACGCTTTGGACCACCTTTGGATCGTCATTGGAACGCTTTGGAACGCTTTCTCCATTGCCTGCTCGCCAAATAACGACTCTAAAATCTTCGTCTTGATAAAATTCCGGAGTATTCAGCCCATATTCACGGCATTTACTAATAATGTCTTCTGTACCAGTTCCAACCTTCTCTACATACCCATTCCAATACATAGGGTCGGCAAGCAGAGGATTGGCCGGTAACGACTTATGGGGACCATGCAACTTCTGTACTGTTAGTCCGTATGGCAGTGTTCCGGGATTCCAAACCTCCAATCTATCTCTAAACAACATTATCTGGACACTTGCATTACTTGTATAATCTCTATGACATACAGCATTAACTATAGCCTCTTTTACTGCATCAATGGGTAGCTCCGGTCGTGTGGGGACATCTGCTTTTTCTCCCTCTTCACGTGTTCCTACCCAATTATTGATGCGACTCATTACAAAACCTGTAGCTTGGTCGACAAGTTCAAAAACATCGCCTCTGTAAATTTGGTATGCAGGCACAGGCTTCTCTACCACATTTCCATAAAACTGTACGCATTTCACCTCTGATGTGATGAAATACTTTTGCGGTTTCTTGCCGAATAGCAATACTGCGGCATTCGCCAATCTCCCCTTGTCATCAATCAAGTCAAGATGTGTAAGCAATGACACTGGCGATGTCTCAACAGGAAGAGAGAAGTTTCGCTTTTTCCGTGCCATATGGATAAAGTTTTTCATTTTATCCTCATCTAAATCTTCCAACGTGGCATCATTGTCGTTGGACGCATCAAATGGACGCCATCTAATATATTCTTTCTCTTCCAAATAACGGATTAGTGAAGCATAAACCGAAGTTCGCAAACTGTCAACATCCACAAAGGTCTTGCGCACAATATCTCGCTCAACCTTTCGTATCAATGCTCTTTCTTTAGTATGTCTATCTTCTTCTCCAATACTCTTGATATAGATTAAACGGCTTTTATGAAGCAATGCTGCTAAGTCATATTCACGTTCTGTAGGAGAAATACCCTCTTCATCTTCATATCCATAAAGATTGCCGTATAGGCCCAAGTAGATATCACAAAGTTCTACTTCTTTCAAATATACATGACTCGTAGGATATTCATTGGCAGGAACTTCCTCGAATATAAACGGCTCAAAGAATTTACCCAACAGAACATCTGTTCGGATATAATGGCAAAGCATTGCTCGTTCTTCCGCAAATTCACTCTGCACACTACTTATGAATATTTTTATTCGTTTCATTTTTATCTGAAAGTTATTGTTTCAATTCTAAAAACACGGCGAACATCTTTGATCATCAGTTTACTTATATCGCAGATGGCTATCATTACCACTTATCCAATGCAGAGATGTCATTCTCGTAAGCATCTGCTAAACCTGAATCTATATCTTCTCTGTTCCATCCATCATAATATGACTGTTCATCCCCATAAGGATCGCTCCAATTATCACAATCGTTCATCTTCTCATTTTCATAGTCCCAAAATGAAGTCTTTTGATAAGATTTTCTGTAAATGCGCTTTTGGTTTTGTTTATCAGTTTTTACTCTTATATCGAAAGTCGTTTTACCTGTATCTTCTTTTGTATGCAGAAGAGGAAATATTTTTCCTGCACTATTTATGACGATTGAAATAACAGGGTTTTGCGGTATTCCTTTAAGAGCTACAAAACCGACATTGCAACCATAACAGAAATAAAGCATATTATCTTTCCCCTTTTTCACGTATATTCGTGAACAATGGAACTTTATTTTGAATTCCTCAACGGAATATGTAGCAATATAACTTAATCCATCAAACAAAACTCCCAATTTCGATGACCGCAAAACAAGATTGATTTTGAACTCTTCCTCTCCTTTAAAAGCTTTGATATCGTGTAAATAGCCTTCTTTAAGAGCCCAAATTCTGTCATATTCCAGTGGAATTATAATATTTCCTTTTGTATCTATAATTCCCCATTTATTTTTCTCTTCAAAAATATCATATTTAAGGACACGAGCATAACCGCATACAAACTGGCTGTCACACCAGACATATTTTCCAAACGGTACAACATGCTGGTTATATTGATTGATATAACCATATTCATATTTTTGACTTCTGACCATTGAGAGTCCACAAGAAAACGAGTACATCTCTTTATACAAAAAAGGAATAACTATATCTCCTTTGCTATTCTTCGCTCCAAACAAGCCATTATAATCTTGACAAATATCTAATTCATAAATCATACTCATTCTATTCACATATTAATGTACATTACTGGATTTTGCCTTTTCCCCGTCAAGTGAGAAATATCCATAAGAATATATGGCGAATCTTCTATTTGCTTCCCCTCAAATTCCCAACGACCTATATACCTTTCAGACAGATACCAACGATTTGGCTTAAAGACTCCGACTATATACCCGTGACAAATTGCAAAGACAAGGTCTGCATTTTGAGCATGAGCACCATTAAGCCTCCAATATTTCCTTGTACATTCATAAAGGGTTGGTCTTTCGCATAGAAGATATGTTCTGCTTACATTTAAACAGAGAATCTTTTCATTCTTTTTGTTCTCAAAAAGTCCATAATTGCGAAATGGTTCTTCCATAATCGTTTATTATTGATGCAAAGGTATAGAATTTTACATTAATTAAAGAATGCTGTAGCTTAAATTTTCGCATATCCCTACTTCTGAGGGAGATGTTCGCAGATTCCGACAAGGTTTTGGAAGTAATCCCAGACATTTTGAGTAATCCAGAACATACTTTGATTTGTGCAAAATAGTACCAGTCTATGACTGAAACGTTTTGCGGTATCAAGCAATAGATTATTGTTTTCCGTTCTCGTCTTTTTATGTTGGTATCAATCAACAAATACCAACCGAATGATTTCACCTCCAATTTTCACATTGTCTGCATTTTTCACAAATCCTTGAATACAATAAAAACCATAACACAAGCAGGAGGATATAATCAAAATACAAACAACCACCATTAAATATTCATTTTACCAATCAAGTATTATTCAAAAAAGCACACAATCCTGCGGAAAAGAGATATTTTTTTAGTAAATTTGCAGCGGAATGTATACATACGCAAGTGATGATAGTAACGGATTTGATAACCAAGAAGTCGGACAAGAAGCGTTTCTCATTTGAAGTGCTGCCACCGCTGAAAGGCACCGGCACCGAACAGCTCTTTTCCACGATAGACAAGCTGAAGGCTTTTGACCCTGCCTTCATCAATATAACCACCCATCACAGCGAGTTCGTATATAAGGAACGCGAGGGCGGACTGCTCGAACGCAGCAGCATACGCCGTCGACCGGGCACTATAGCCATTGCCGCTGCCATACAGAAGAAATACAATATTCCGGTGGAACCACACGTGATATGCAGCGGCGTAACTGTTGAAGACATAGAGTATGAGCTGCTCGACCTGCAATTTCTCGGCATCAGCAATCTGTTGCTGCTGCGCGGCGACAAAGCAAGAGAAGACCGGCACTTTACGCCTACACCGGGCGGGCACGAGCACACCACCGACCTTATACGGCAAGTGAAGCGATTCAACGAAGGCTTCTTCGCCGACGGATCGCCGATAAAGCATCCGGGCAAGCCTTTCAGTTTCGGTGTGGCATGTTATCCGGAAAAACATGAAGAGGCACCCAACCTGGAGATGGACATGGCACGGCTGAAAGAGAAACAGGACCTTGGAGCGGAATATGCCGTGACGCAACTGTTCTATGACAACAGCAAATATTTCGAATTTGTGGACAAGGCGCGGGCCATGGGCATCACCATACCCATCATACCCGGCATAAAGCCACTGGCCAAACTGAATCAGCTGACTGTAGTACCGAAGACATTCCACTGCGACATACCCCAGGAACTGGCCGCAGAGGCCATGAAATGCAAGACCGACGAGGAAGCAAGACGGCTCGGAGTGGAATGGGCTGTCAACCAATGTCGCGAACTATATGCTCATGGTGTCAACAACATACACTTCTATACCGTATCGGCGGTGGACTCAGTAGCAGAGGTGGCGGAAAGACTGATGCGATAACCGGCACATGTCTTATAAATATAAAACATTGATACGTTTTTCAAGATGAAGTTCAATGATGTGATAGGCCAGAAAGAGGCAAAGCAAAGACTGATGCAAATGTATGGTGAAAACCGTCTGCCTCATGCCATCATGCTGTGCGGCCCTTCCGGATGCGGCAAGATGGCATTGGCATTGGCATTTGCCTGTCACATATTGCGTGGCGGAACTGAAGAAGACGGAAAAGGCGAGGCTATGCTCGCCAAAATGGAGCATCCCGACCTGCACTTCACCTACCCCACCATCAAGCGCCCGGGCATGGGCAGCGACCACAAGCCCGTGAGCGGAGATTTTGCCGCCGAATGGCACTCGATGATAATGCAAAGTCCGTATTTCACGATGGACAGGTGGATGCGGGCCATTGGGGCCGAAAACCAGCAGGCCATAATCACAGCGGGCGAAAGCGACGAACTGACACGCAAACTAAGTCTGAAATCGAGCCAGGGAGGATACAAGATATCAGTGATATGGCTACCGGAAAGAATGAACATAGAATGTGCCAACAAGCTGCTCAAAATGATTGAAGAACCGCCAAGTCATACTCTGTTTATCATGGTATGCAACGAGCCGGAAAAGCTGCTGGAAACCATACGCAGCCGCACCCAGACCGTACGCGTCAGGAAGATTGACGAAGAAAGTATACGGAAGGCACTTATCGAACGTCGAAGCATCAGCGAAGATGCTGCCGGACGCATAGCCCGCATGGCCAACGGTGACTGGACGAAAGCCGTCGAACTGACAGAAACAGGAAGCGAGAACGACCTCTTTCTCGATATGTTCCAATCCCTGATGAGACTGGCATACATGCGGCGCATCAAAGACCTGAAACGATGGAGCGAAACGATGCAGGGATTGGGAAGGGAGAAGCAAAAACGTTTTCTCGAATATTTCCTGCGGCTCATACGCGAGAACTTCATGTACAACTTCCAATGCCCCGAACTCACATACATGTCGCAACGCGAGGAGGATTTTGCGCACAATTTCGCACGCTTCGTCAACGAGAACAACATCATACCGATAAACGAACTCGCAAACAGGGCCATACGCGACATCGGACAGAATGCCAACGGCAAGATTGTCTTCTTCGACATGGCACTACAGATGATAGTACTGCTGATGCAGAACGACAGCAATCGATAAAAAAGCAGAATAGAGAAACTATATAAATATATTCAAAGTATAAACAATTAAAAAACAAGAGAAACTCTTCATACCCTACCCCAGTCACGGGAACGGAGCATCCGGGAGACTCTTCATTCTTTTTTATATGAACAACAAGGATTTCGAAATATGCAACGACTGTGCCCGGGGCCTCTGCAAGGAGGCTGTGGGACGGCAGGACAAGCAGCTGAACACATACGATTGGCTGGCCGACGTTCCGGGAAACACTGACACAACAGACCTTGTCGAAGTACAGTTCAAACAGACACGCAAGGGATATTTCCACAATGTGAACAATCTGCCTCTGAAAAAGGGTGACATTGTGGCCGTGGAAGCAAATCCCGGACACGACATCGGAGTGGTGACGCTCACGGGCCGTCTGGTAAAAATGCAACTGAAAAAGGCCAATTTGCGGTCGGCAGACGACATAAAACGCGTGTACAGGCTGGCACGCCCGGTAGATATGGAAAAGTATCGCGAAGCAAAAAGCCGCGAACACGAGACCATGATAGAAAGCCGGCAGATAGCCAAAGACCTCGGCCTGCAGATGAAGATAGGCGACGTGGAATACCAGGGCGACTGCAACAAGGCAATATTCTACTATATCGCCGACGAACGTGTCGACTTCAGGCAGCTCATCAAGGTACTGGCCGAAACTTTCCACGTGCGTATCGAGATGAAGCAGATAGGTGCCCGCCAGGAGGCAGGACGCATCGGCGGGACAGGACCGTGCGGCCGCGAACTGTGCTGCGCCACATGGATAAAGAACTTTGTCAGCGTGAGCACCAACTCGGCACGCTTCCAGGATATATCGCTCAACCCGCAGAAATTGGCAGGAATGTGTGCCAAACTGAAATGTTGCCTGAACTACGAGGTAGACAACTATGTAGAAGCCAGCCGGCGCCTGCCAAGCAAAGAGGTAGTGCTGCAGACGCTCGACAGCGATTACTATCTGTTCAAGACTGATATTCTGGCCGGAACGGTAACATATTCCACAGATAAGAATATGGCAGCAAACCTCGAGACTATCAGCGCGGCCAGAGCACGCCAGATAATAGAAATGAACCGACGTGGCGAGAAGCCCGAATCGCTTCAGGAAGACGGCAAGAAGAACGACCAATCCCGCACCGTTGACTTGTTGGCCAACGAGAACATCAGCCGTTTCGACAAGGCCAAAAAGAAAAAGAAACCGAACGCCAAGGGACAACGACAAGGCATGATGGCAAACGGGGACCGTCAGCAGCAGCCAAAGCAAGGAGGCGGCAAAGGCAAGCAACAGGACGACAGACAACAGGAAAACAAACAGCCTGAGAACCGGCAGCAGCCAGAAAACAGAAGGCAGACACAGAATGAAGAGCGCGCCGAACGAGGCGAACGCCGCCAGCGACAACCCCGTAACAACAGGCGCCCCAACCCTAACCGCCCACAAAAAACCAACCAGCAACAACAGGATGCGAAAGAATAGCCTGACGGCAATGACCACCACAACAATACTTACGGTTGCAATGACATTCATGTCATGCAACCGTAATACTGTCTTTTACCGTTACGAACACACGCCCGTCACAGGATGGGAGAAAGACGACACACTGATTTTCTATCTCAAGGCGGCACCGGATACTGGACTGTATAATGAAGAGATAGGACTACGCACCAATGGAGGATATCCATTCATGGGCCTTACGCTGATTGTCGACCAAACTGTTCTGCCTATCGATACCACATACAGTGACACTATCAACTGTCAACTGGTATCACCTAACGGCAACGTGAAAGGTTCCGGAATAAGCAATTACCAATACCGATTCAACCTTACAGACATCAGACTCAATGAGGGCGATTCATTGCACATACGCATACGCCACGATATGAAACGCGAAATTCTGCCTGGAATAACCGACATCGGGGTAAAGATAACAAAATACTGATCAGTTTCTCACTTTCTCACGGCCTGCATCTATCCTCAGGAATATGAACAACAGGAACGTGAAGCCCCACAATGACGAACCGCCGTAACTGAAAAACGGCAATGGTATACCAATAACAGGGGTCAACCCGAGCACCATGCCCACATTGATAAATACATGAAACAGAAACACAGAGAGGACCGAATAGCCATAAACCCGCCCGAAACGGTAGGGTTGTCGCTCCGCAAGATGAATAAGACGCAGAATCAGTGCGAGAAACAGCAAAAGAACTCCCGCCGAACCGAGAAAACCCTCTTCTTCACCAACGGTACAGAATATGAAATCGGTATCCTGCTCAGGCACAAACTTGAGTTTGGTCTGCGTACCATTTAAAAATCCTTTACCCTCAAGCCCGCCAGAACCTATGGCAATCTCGCTCTGATGGACATTATACCCCGCACCGGCAAGGTCTTCCTCCAGTCCGAGAAGTACATTGATACGCACACGCTGATGGGGTTCCATCACATCGTTAAGCACATAGTCTGCCGAATAGAAAAAAGCAACGGAACCGACGGCAAAGGCCGTTATGAAGAAATAAGCAGGCAGACGAGTGGCAAAAGCACGCCACAAAAGCATGACTACCATGACAACGCTCAACGCAATCTGCACATAAACGACATCAAAAGGTATCACATATTCGGAGAAAAGCAAAAACAACGCCGTGATACCCACACAATATAATATGACATTCCACATCAACCGCCGGTCACGACAATACACCCATACCATCACGGCCGTGAACACCTGCACGAGTATCAGTACGATGAACTTGCCTACGGAAGTGGGCGTATCCCACAGCATGGTTTCCTCCAAACGTATTCCCACCACAAAATATATTACTGCCGCCACGCCTGTAAACAAGATGCTTCCCGGCATACCCTCACGATAGAACATCAGAAAGAATGCCAGATATACAAGCGCCGAGCCCGTCTCACGCTGCAGTATGATGAATATCATCGGTGTCATTATGATGGCAAGCGTCACGGCAAAGTGCTTCCATCGGTGTATGTTGTAGCCGTATGTGCTCATGAACTTCGCCAGGGCAAGTGCCGTGGCAAACTTTGCAAACTCGGCAGGCTGAAGCCTCAACGACGATCCTATCACCAGCCACGATCGCGAACCTTTGATCTGATGCGGATTGAAAATCGTGACAAACAGCAGCAACAGCAGAACGGCATAGATAATATACGAGAACGTGTCGTAGAAACGATCGTCAAGCATCAGCAGCACAAAACCGAGACATATTGACGTGCCTATCCAGACAATCTGCATGCCCGAACGTGTGTCGAGACTGAAAATGTCTGTGTCGCCGTATGTATAGCTCGCGCCGCACACACTAAGCCATCCGAAGATGAGCAGAGCCAGATAGATACCTATTGTCCACCAGTCAAGCGAACGCAGCACTCCCGGCCGTTTATCTGTTTCTCGTGCCATAAGATATACGTCTGTGTTGGAAGTCATCGGCTTTCTTCATCGACTCTTCCGAAAGTTTTCCGTTTATATACTGTTCCATCATCAGCGAACCTATCGGTACACCGTATTCGGCTCCAAAGCCACCGTTCTCTACATATACGGCAATGGCAATCTTTGGGTCGTCTTTGGGTGCAAACCCCATGAACACCGAATGGTCCTGTCCGCGATTCTGGGCCGTACCCGTCTTGCCACACACTTCATAGTCGGAACGGTTGGCAGCACGACACGTTCCTCGCAGCACAGCCCCACGCATACCGGCCACCACCGTCTCGTAAGCCGCACGGCCCGCCTTGGTATAATGACGGCGTGTATATACTGTATCGAGAGGTTCGCCCTCCACCTTGCGCACTACATGGGGTATATGGTAATACCCCCGGTTTGCTATGGTGGCACCAAGATTAGCTATCTGAAGCGGAGTGAGCGTCACCTCACCCTGACCTATCGAAATACTTATTATTGTAAGTCCGTTCCACGATTTCCGGTATGCATCATCGTAGAAGTCGGCGTTGGGTATCAGTCCGCGTTTCTCACCCGGCAAGTCGATGCCCAGCTTGTAGCCGAATCCCATGCTCACCATATAGTCGCGCCAGGTGTTCATCGCGTTTTGCACGCTGCCATACTTCTTCTTGTTGCCAATCATATAGTAAAGTCCCCAACAGAAATATCCGTTGCACGATGTGGTGATAGCATCGACAAGTGCGAGCGGCGATCCATGACCGTGGCATCCCACATGCAATCCGCGGAAATAGAATCCACGGTTACACGAAAACGCCGTTGCAGGGGTAATGATGCCTTCGCTGAGATATGTGAGCGCCTGCGATGTCTTGAATGTCGAGCCCGGCGGATATAGTCCCATGATGCTACGGTTGAGAAGCGGTTTCCACGAATCCAGGCTCAGACGGGCATGATTCCGGCTGCGTTCACGTCCAACCATGATACGCGGGTCGTATGTGGGCGACGACACCATACACAGCACCTCGCCCGTTGACGGTTCTATAGCCACGATACTGCCTATCTTGCCTTCGAGCAGCCGCTCGCCGAGTGCCTGCAGATTGAGGTCGATACTCAACGTGAGGTTCTTTCCCGGCACAGGCCGACGGTCGAGAGCCCCGTTCTGATAGCTGCCCTGCACTCTGCCATGAGCATCGCGCAGCAATATCTGCACACCCTTCTCCCCACGAAGCTGTTTCTCATAGCTGCGCTCCACACCAAGTTTGCCTATATAGTCGCCCGGCTGGTAGTAATCATCGTCCTCGATATCGGCCGGCGACACTTCAGCCATGTCACCAAGCACGTGGGCAGCATACGGATACTGATACTGCCGGATACTGCGGCGCTGTATGTAAAAACCGGGGAAACGGTATATCTTCTCCTGAAAAAGACTGAAATCCTTATCGGACAACTGGTTCATGAACAACTGCTGGGTAAACGACGAATAGCCCGGCGAGCGCTTTATCTTCTCCATACGCTCGATAAAATATTCGCGGGTTATGCCCAGAGCCTTGCACAGCGCGGTAGTATCGGTCTTGCCACGCGCCTCACGCATCACCACCATGATATCGTATGCAGGCTGATTGTATACGAGCAGCCGGCCGTTGCGGTCGGTTATAATGCCTCGCGAGGGAAACTCCACCTTTTTCAGAAAAGCATTGGAGTCGGCATTCTTCTTGTAGTCGTCACTCATCATCTGCAAGAAGAACAGCCGCACTATGTATACCAAAACAATCGTGATGGCCACACCGGCTATCACAAAGCGCCGGTTTTCGAGTCCGTAGTCTTTCACCTTCTTCTCACACTTTCTAACGTGACAATAAGCAATACCGTAAGCACCGTGCTGCCCCCCACACACTCCATCCAATGCAACCAGTCAAAGAAGTGGAAAGTCTCGAGCGTAAAGAATGCGAGACAGTGAACAAACACCAACACAGCAGCGTAAAAAACAAACTTGGCCATACCTATAGTCTCCACCGACGGAGCTGTATCCTCCGGAGCTTCACGCGGTATGAACAAGCTGAAAAAATAAGGCTGCATGGCACCCGTCAAGGTAAGCGAAGCCGAGGCTACGCCCGGAGTATTTGAAAATGTATCTACAGCAAGTCCAAGTGTGAAACTCCACAAGAGTATGCCCCAACGAGGATAGTTGTGCGGAAATATTATAATCAGATAAACATAAAGCAACGGTGTGGCGCAGTCAAACAGGTGCATACGGTTGAACACAAGAGCCTGAGCCAGACAAAGTGCCGCAAATCCGGCCATTCGTTTTATAAGATCGGTTGTCATCTATCTTCTTGTTTCGTTGTTTATCGGTTATCTGCCCTTTTCCCGCAGCGAGTCGCGTGCTGCTTCCATAAGCCCGGCACGCTCGGCTATGCTCTTGTCACTTAGAACATACACATCACGCAAATTGCCGAAATCGGTAGCCAACCGCACTTTCAAACGGTACGACAGTCCGTCGCTCGAGTTATATACCTGGATAATCTTGCCTGCCGGCACGCCCTGTGGGAATATCGACGAATAGCCGTTGGTCTCGACCCAGTCGCCACGCTTGAAATGTGCATGACGGGGAATATCCTCCACATAAGCCACTGTAGGATCGCCACCGCTCCAACGCAGATAGCCGAAATAACCACGCTTGCGTATGGTGCAGCTCACACGCGAATTGACGTTGAGCACCGGCATCACAATCGAATAATGCTCGGACACCATGTATACCACGCCCACCACGCCCAAACCGCAGGCAACGCCCATGTCGGTCCTGACGCCATCGGCACGACCACGGTTGATGGTTATCAGATTGTCCTCCCGGTGAAGCGAATTGCTCACCACCTTTGCCGGTATCAGCTCATACTGTTCCAACAGTTTCAACCCATATCGCTCGGCAGCCGTGGTATCATCAGTGGCTTCAGTATACAGACGTGACAACTGGTCCACCTGACGTTCCAGGTAGAAATTTCGCATGGTCAGTCCCTCATTGATTCTGGTCAGTGAGAAAAACGCCTCCACAGCAGACTCCCATTCGTATATCCTTCCGGTGACGGCATTGGCCGACGTTATCCACACGCTGCCCTGATAGCTGTTATACTGAAACAGCAACACCAGACTTATCACCTCAAGAAATACAAACAGAAGCCAATGGCCCGACTTCGATAAAAACTCTAACAGATTACGCACTATTCTATATACTGTCCGAACATTCCGACTTTAAACCTTATGACCGCCTTCTGTGAAAGATTTGTCACACCGGCAAATCATAAAGTTTAAAGTTCCCTATGCTTAAAATGCTCAAAAAACTATCTCATGAGGAACGAGAAGCGATCAACATTCTTGAGTGCAATTCCGGCACCGCGCGCCACACTGTGCAACGGATCTTCTGCCACATGGAACTGGATGTTGATCTTGTCCGTCAGACGCTTGTTGAGACCACGCAGCAGCGCGCCTCCACCACTCAGATAGATACCGTTCTTGACGATGTCGGCATAAAGCTCCGGGGGGGTGTTCTCCAATGCCGACAATACGGCATTCTCGATCTTTGCCACCGTCTTGTCGAGACAATGGGCTATCTCCTGATAGCATACGGGCACCTCCATGGGCAGAGCCGTGATGCGGTTGGGGCCATGCACCACATAGTCCTCGGGAGCCTCGTCGCCAAGGTCGGTCAGCGCCGAACCCACATGTATCTTTATACGCTCGGCCATACGCTCACTCACCTTCACATTGTGCTGACGGCTCATGTACTCCTGTATGTCGGCCGTAAGGTCATCACCGGCAATGCGGATGGAGTTGTTGCTCACTATACCGCCAAGCGATATTACGGCAATTTCGGTCGAGCCTCCACCGATATCGACAATCATGTTGCCCTCGGGAGCCTCCACATCGATGCCTATACCGATGGCGGCGGCCATTGGTTCGAATATCAGATATACATCACGGCCGTCGGCATGCTCGGCAGAGTCACGAACGGCACGCAACTCGACCTCGGTGGAACCCGACGGCACGCCGATCACCATCCTGAGCGACGGCGAAAACAGACGGCTGCCTGTATGCACCATCTTGATGAGTCCGCGCATCATCTGCTCGCAAGCCGAGAAATCGGCAATCACGCCGTCACGCAACGGACGTATAGTCTTTATGTTGTCATGAGTCTTCTCATACATCAGCTTGGCCTTCTCGCCCACGGCAATCATCTTGTCGGTGCGTCGGTCGAGCGCTACCACTGACGGCTCGTCCACCACAATCTTATCATCACTGATAATGATGGTATTGGCCGTACCCAAGTCCATGGCTATCTCCTGGACAAACGAAAAAAATCCCATAATTATTTAAAATGAAGAATGAAGAATGAAGAATGAGGAATTCCGCAAGCCGATGGGCTCCTGTCCGCACTTTCAGTCGGCATCCTGTTTTTTACGTTATTGTTATTGTATTCCGATGTAATCCTGAGCGCCCTTCATTCATTTGCCGAACCATCCGTGTATGGCTGTGTCGTAATGGCTGCTCACGCCAAAAGCACGTGTGGCGAACATACGACGGTCTTCGATGTCGGTCTCGGCGCCTTTCCTGTTCAGAATGTCAAGCAGCACGCCATACTCGGCCTTGCTCGGCACGATGACCACATCCTTGAAATTCTTTGCTCCGGCACGTATCAGCGATATTCCGCCTATGTCTATTTTCTCTATGATATCGGCGTCCGACGCTCCGCTTGCCACTGTATCCTCGAAAGGATATAGATCGACGATGACCAGATCTATCTCCGGAATATCATACTGTGCCATCTGCTCACGGTCGCCTTCGTTGTCGCGGCGTCCGAGAATGCCTCCGAACACTTTCGGGTGCAGTGTCTTGACGCGGCCTCCGAGAATCGAAGGATAAGTCGTCACGTCTTCCACCTTGCCACACTCATAGCCAAGCGACTCGATAAAAGTCTGTGTACCTCCTGTTGACAGGAATTTCACTCCCTCGGCATTCAATTTCTTCAGCAACTCGTCCAATCCGTCCTTGTGAAAAACCGAAATCAGCGCTGTCTTAATCTTCTTTGTTTCAGCCATAATAATTATTATAATGCATTATTCAATTGAGAATGCAAAGTTACGAAAAAGGGGTGGTTTGAACAACATTATTGATGATAAAAATACAGAGAGGGACACAAAAACAAGATTTACGTCAATGTTTATTCAGTAGTGAAAGAGAATTAACTCCTTAACTTTTTTATCTCCCTCCTTATCTCTCCCATCTTCTCAATCCGCGTAAGCGAATAGGTACGGTCGTGGCTGTCCACAAAGTCGAATATGGCGAGCGCCTTTCCGAGCATCATCTCGCGCACGGGACCGCTCACCAGCGACGTCTCGACATAATACAGTTCGGCAAGCATCTCCATGCGGTTGAGCCGCTCCTCCTCGGGATACTGCTCGAACGATTGCATCACATCCTCCACCGCCGCCGTATGATAAAACTCGTACGGGCCGACATACCGGGTGTACATCGTCCGTATCTCCTCGCGCTGCGTGTCGCGGTCTTTCTTGTTGAGGAGCAGTTCGAGCGCCTCGGCAAACTCTCGCACCAGGCGCATTATATAGTCACGTTCAAGCATAGTCTCATCCGTTTGATTTATCTGCCGGTTGCAAATGTACACAAAAAAATCCAAGAACATGCAAACGGGCAGCCGGATTTCATGCGCGCTTTCGTCAAGCCGGATTAAGCAAGGTTCCTCCGCATAAATCACCCCGTACAACGCCTGCGGCAAAATGTGTCGGACTTTTTCTGAAAAAAACGCATTTCTTTTTTATCAAACCAGAAAAGCCGTGAGGCCCTCTCTGCTTCTTTTACACGTGTTTTTGACATGGTTTTCTTGCCGTAAGGGCCTCCCGACATCGCCATAACGGCCTTATTGGAGTGCAACGAGGCCGGTTTCGCAATGCAACGAGGCCGTTATTGCAAGGCGAAACGACCCTCTCTGCTTTCTTGACAAAGTCCTATTGTCGTAACATTCTGATAATCAGCACTCCCCATTTGGGGCAAAAATCGCGATTTTCGAGGCCTTGTTCGGAAATCGTGATTCGGATGTCGCTTAACATACGTTAAAGTAAAGAAAATACAAAATATCTTCACTACAACATTACAGCTGCAAATATAAATATGAGATTACAACATTCGCCGTGCGTTAAATAATACAAAAATTAAG
The DNA here is from genome assembly GCF_013166575.1 of Xylanibacter rodentium. Classification (GTDB taxonomy): domain Bacteria; phylum Bacteroidota; class Bacteroidia; order Bacteroidales; family Bacteroidaceae; genus Prevotella; species Prevotella rodentium. Next base: position 13,066 of record NZ_JABKKE010000026.1, on the reverse strand, counting down.
AAAAAACAAAGAAAAGAGTATCTTGTACGAGAATTATTTCGCTACCTTTGTATTAGGAACATTACAAATATTTACATTTATTAAGCAACAAAAGCGTTATGTCAAGTGAATGAACGACTGATGGCTGAGACCAACTGATATTTACAAAATCAACGAGGCACCGGCAAAAGCCGTGAAACAGGGCATACGGTACCGCGCTTAAAATAAGATTAACCGCGGCTCCATGGTACCGGGGAGCGTGCATAAAAATAACATTATGGGCTTTACCGAATCTATCACAACGTGTTTAACTAAAAAGTACGCTACTTTCAGCGGACGTGCCTCCCGTTCCGAGTACTGGTGGTTTTATCTGTTCCTGACAATAGGACCGGCCATCATCATCGGTCTTCTGTATTCCATATTCGATACTGCGGGAGTCGTAATCGGAATCCTGGCCTTGCTCGGCCTTATCGTTCCCAATCTGGCAGTATTGGTGCGCCGCTTGCACGACACCAATCACAGCGGATGGTGGTTCTTTATCTCCGCCGTTCCTATGATAGGCGGCCTGTGGCTATTGTTCCTTCTCGTTTCGGCAGGCACTCCGGGCGACAACAAGTACGGCCCGAATCCTCTTGAAGCATAAGCAAAGAAAATACAGACAGGAAGCGGCTTCCGGTATGCAACAGGCATCGACCGGAAGCCGCTTTTGCCTTGAAAACCTGCATTCTCGCCGAGGCGGCACTCTCCGCCATGAACCTGTGCCCCTCATGCTCCACACGGATGCTGTCGCGGCATTCTCTCCGATGCAGATACAGCACGGCACAACGCTTATTTACAATCAACCTCGTATCGACGGCGACAAGCGTTATGGCGTTCTTGCCGGTCTTGACGTTCAGCCATCCGTAGCGCCGTTCCACCGGCCGGCCACGGCGCATCCTCTTTTTCTCTTTCTCTGAAAAACAAAAAGTCTTGTCGAGCAATCGGGAGCCCGCCACATCCTCGTATATCCGAATGCTGTCTATCGCCCACCCGGCGTGCCGCACAGTAACAACAGCCGTGTCGGAACCAAGGCGCAGATGTACCGACCGCGACGACAAACCGACTGTACCGTCATTGCCGCGCAGCGCGCAACAAACGCACAGCACGACGCCCGCCAAAACGGCTATGGCACAGTTTCTAACGTTGACGATTCTCATAAGTAAACACTACAGCTTGACGGTTATGCCACACACGGCGCCCGTCACGTGACAAAGGTATGAAAAAACCTCGACACAAACGAAGCGCATCTGACCAACAACCGTGCTGCAGATGTTATATGTTGTTAAATATACATAAAAACAACATATTTAACATCCCGTCATATATTAAATAATGAGAAAAAGCAGTACCTTTGCAATCCGATTATTTCTGGGGAACACTTAGAGCCCCCACGGACGTAGTGTTAATAGTCGCTGTCTTTGGCCGGGCACGACGGTTAGTGAATCGACGTCCAAACGGCAGAAAGCACACATGCCATATATATTAATGTATGACAAAGTCTGTAAAAAGGCGTGTGGCGGTATGCCGAAAGAAAGAATTGAAAAAATGTTTTTTAGTAGTAAAATTCAAAAGTTAAAATGAACACTTTAAGTTACAAGACTATTTCCGTCAACAAGGAAACAGCTAAGAAAGAGTGGGTGGTTGTAGATGCCAGCGACCAGATTGTAGGCCGCCTCTGCTCAAAAGTAGCTAAACTGCTCCGTGGAAAGTACAAGCCTACTTTCACCCCCCATGTGGACTGCGGAGACAACGTAATCATCATCAACGCCGAGAAGATCGTATTCTCAGGCAAGAAAGAGACAGACAAGGTGTACACCCGTTATACTGGTTATCCCGGTGGACAGCGCTTCAACACACCTGCAGAGCTTCGCAAGAAGAAAGACGGTGCGGAGAGAATCATCCGTCATGCAGTGAAGGGCATGCTCCCTAAAGGTCCTTTGGGCCGCAGCCTGATGAACAACCTCTACATCTACGAGGGTGCAGAGCACAAGCAGGAGGCACAGCAGCCGAAGTCAATAGATATTAACCAGTATAAATAATTTAAGGAACAATGGAAGTAGTTAATGCAACAGGTCGCCGTAAGAGTGCTGTAGCACGCGTTTACATCAGCGAAGGAACAGGCAAGATTACGATCAACAAGAAAGACGTAACTGAATATTTCCCCTCAGCCATTCTGCAGTATGTGGTAAAACAGCCGCTGGAGCTGCTTGAAGTGGCAGAGAAATACGATATCAAGGCAAACCTCGACGGTGGCGGTTTCACCGGACAGAGTCAGGCTCTGCGCATGGCCATAGCCCGCGCACTGGTGAAAATCAACGCCGAAGACAAGAAGAACCTCAAGGATCACGGATTCCTCACACGCGACGCACGCGCCGTTGAGCGTAAGAAGCCGGGACAGCCGAAGGCACGCCGCCGTTTCCAGTTCAGCAAGCGTTAATACATCAGTTATCTGTATATATTATGTATGCGCCTGCATGCCGGGTGGCTTGAGAATATCCGATATCTCTTTCCAACCGCAAAGCAGCCGGAAACAAAAGTTTAGCATCTAAACCGCAGGGACCCGCACAAGGGCAACAGCCAAGTGGCGACTACCCCGACGGTTGATTCTAAGAAAGAATAAAAAAGAAAGTAAACAACAGTTAAAACATTAAAGACAATGTCAAGAACAAATTTTGATATGTTGCTGCAGGCAGGATGCCACTTTGGCCACCTGCGCCGCAAGTGGAACCCTGCAATGGCTCCCTACATCTACACAGAGCGTAACGGTATCCACATTATAGATCTTCACAAGACCGTAGCCAAGATTGACGAGGCTGCCGAGGCTTTGAAGCAAATAGCCAAGTCGGGCAAGAAAATCCTGTTCGTCGCTACTAAAAAACAAACAAAAGAAATCGTAGCAGAAAAGTCTGCAAGCGTAAATATGCCTTACGTCATCGAACGCTGGCCTGGCGGCATGCTCACCAACTTCCCCACAATCCGCAAGGCTGTGAAGAAGATGGCCAACATCGACAAACTGATGAACGACGGCACATTCTCCAATCTGTCAAAACGCGAGTTGCTGCAGATTTCGCGTCAGCGTGCCAAGCTGGAGAAGAACCTTGGTTCCATCTCTGATCTGACACGCCTGCCCTCCGCACTGTTCGTAATCGACGTGATGAAAGAGGCCATCGCCGTGAAAGAGGCCAACCGTCTGGGAATACCCGTATTCGGTATTGTTGACACCAACTCCGACCCGAAGAACATCGACTTCGTGATTCCAGCAAACGATGATGCCAAGGATAGCGTCGAGACCATCCTGACAGCGTGTTGCGCAGCTATCGCCGAAGGACTCGAGGAACGTAAGGTAGAAAAGGCTGATGAGGCTGCCGCACAGGCTCAGGCTGAAGCTGAAGCCGGCGAGGAGAAGCCGAAACGTGCCGCACGCAAGGCCCGCAAGGACGCTGAATAATTGAGGGTGTGTCCCACCGGCAGACGTCGGGACATATTTATCACCACAATTTTACAATTTAAGAATTAACAACTTAGAATTTATAAAAGATTATGGCAGTATCAATGGCTGATATAAAGAAGCTCCGCGCTATGACAGGCGCCGGTCTCGCAGACGTGAAGAAAGCGCTGACAGAGGCAGACGGAGACTTCGACAAGGCTAAGGACATCCTTCGTGAGCGCGGACTCGCTATCGCCGCCAAGCGTAGCGACCGTGAGACATCAAATGGTTGTGTACTTGTAAAGGTTGCCGACAACTTCGGTGCTATTATCGCTCTGAAGTGCGAGACCGACTTCGTTGCCAATGGCAAGGACTTCATCGCTCTCACACAGGACATCCTTGACGCTGCGGTGGCAAACAAGTGCAAGACTCTCGAAGAGATCAAGGAACTCACACTGACCGACGGCCAGAAAGTACAGGAGGCTGTGACACAGCGCTCGGGCATAACCGGTGAGAAGATGGAGCTCGACGGCTACAACTGGCTCGAAGGTGACAACATCGAGGTCTACGATCACATGGGCAAGCACACACTTGCCACCATGGTTCAGACAAACAAGAACGCGGCCGAGGCCGGTCACAAGATTGCCATGCAGGTGGCAGCAATGAAACCTGTGGCTCTTGACGAAGAGTCTGTTCCACAGAGCATCATCGACGAAGAGTACAATGTTGCCGTTCAGAAGACCAAGGAAGAGCAGGTTGAGAAAGCTGTCGTGGCTGCCATCAAGAAAGCCGGCATCAACCCTAACCTCGTTGACTCCGACGACCACATCGAATCGAACATCAACAAAGGATGGCTCACACGTGAGGAGGCCGACAAGGCAAAAGAAATCCGCGAGAAGACCGCTGCTGAAAAGGCTGCCAACCTGCCCGCCCAGATGATTGAGAACATCGCCAAGGGCCGTGTAGCCAAGTTCTTGAAAGAGAACTGCCTCGTTGACCAGGAGTTCCAGTTCGGTGACGGTGACAAGATCAACGTTGCAACATGGCTGAAGCAACAGGACAGCGAGTTGAAGATCGTTGCTTTCAAACGCTTCACTCTCGTTGCCGAGTAAGAGATGTAAATGTCCCCAGACAACGGGGCATAGAATAAAAAAACGGAAAGTCAGGAAGTCGGGCCATAGAGCTTTACTTTCTGGCTTTCTTTTTATTCCGGTTCCAATAAAGCTGACGGCTACAAATTGGACGTTCTCGCCAAGCCAGATGAACAGAGCGAAACTTGTTTCAGCTATGTCATGGCGAGAAAACGAAGGATGAAATCCAACGTTTTCGTCAAGCCAGATGAGCAGAGTGAGCTTGCTCAAACTCTGCCATGGCGAGAAAACGCGCATGAATATGAAGTTAAAAAGTTAAATGTATGAATAATGAAGATATTCGCCACAGGAATGAACTACATCCAGCACAATAAAGAGTTGGACGGAACGTTATATAAACCAGAGAGTCCCGTGATATTCATAAAGCCGGACTCAGCACTCCTGAAAGACGGCAAGCCGTTTTTCATACCCGACTGGATGGGACAAATTGACTACGAAACAGAGTTGGTGGTCAGGATATGCCGCCTCGGTAAAGGAATACCCGAGCGGTTTGCCCATCGTTACTACGATGCAGTGACATTGGGCATAGATTTTACGGCACGCGATTTGCAGAAAAGACTAAGAGACGCCCGTCTGTCGTGGGATCTCTGCAAGGGTTTCGACGGCTCGGCTGCCATAGGCGAGTGGATCGGTGTGGATAAGTTCCGCGACATACAGGCACTGCACTTCCACCTCGACATCAACGGCAACACCGTACAGGAAGGATGCACAAGCGACATGCTCTTCCGTGTGGACGAGATTATTGCTTACATCAGCCGCTTCTTCACACTGAAAACCGGCGACTTGCTGTATACCGGCACACCTGCGGGAATAGGACCGGTGCACATTGACGACCATCTGACCGGATACATAGAGGACAGAAAAGTATTGGAATTTAATTGCAAATAATGAAGAGAAGACATATCCTTATAATTGTCGTGCTGATGTGCGGCATGTTGAGAACAGCCGCCCAAGGCTTCTTCAACCTGACAGCCGAGCAAGTCAGGATAGATTCTCTTTTGCCTTGCTTTACCTACACTCACGACTTGGGATATGACTATGCCGACTCTCTGTATGACGTTGCTATAGAGTATCCGGAGTTCATACCGATGACTGACACTGACATAAGACGCTACAGCCTGATAACATCCGACTCGCTGCCGGAAATGCCCGTGATTAGGAGCCATATGGCCGTGGCACGCAAACAGGGTCAACTCGACATTTCATTCATCCCATTGGTATGCCGCAACGGACGAATGATGAAACTCGTAAGTTTCAAGCTAAGCATAACCACGCGCCCCCGTCCTGTCAAAACAAAATCTGCATCCAATAACAATCAGATAAAACGCTATGCCGAACATTCTGTACTGCGCAAAGGCTCGTGGGCAAAAATCCGCGTGCCGAACAGCGGTGTGTATCAGCTTAGCGATGCGGTGATATCAAGTGCCGGTTTTTCCAATCCATCAAGGGTGAAGATATACGGATATGGCGGAGCCCTGCAACCGGAAATGCTGACCGGCGAATATCTTTCAGCCACGGATGATCTCCGTGAAGTGCCTACATGTATTGTCAACGGCAGACGGCTGTTCCGTGCACAAGGACCGGTAACATGGTCGACAACAAACGACCGTGTGCGCAATCCATATTCCGATTACGGATATTATTTCCTCACCGAAAGTGACGACGAGCCGCTTACTGTTGACGAGAAGTCGTTTGTAGACAGTTTCTATCCATGCGCCGACTACATGAACGCGCTTTACGAAGTAGATGACTTTGCATGGTATCATAGCGGACGAAACCTGTACGATTCAAGAGCTTTCGCACCAGGCATGTCACGCGAATATACGGTAGCATCCGCAGGTTCATCTGCCGACGGCACCGTATTGGTGGTACTGACGGCAGACGGTCCTTCAGAGACAACGGTAAGCGTAAACGACAGTGTAGTGGGCAAGGTAAGCGTAGACGAACTTCCTTCAAACACCGTTGCCAATACGGGCCGTGCCCTCTTCCGAGTACGCAATCTACAAGTTTCAAACAGCATTACTATAACCCAGACAAAAGGTGGAACGGTGCGCCTTGACTATATCGTGGTGCACAACAATGAATATTCGTCCGCTCCCGATCTGCATAACGCTTCGTTCCCTGCTCCGGAATATGTATACCGCATTACAAACCAAGACCACCATGCCGACACTCCGGCAGACATGATCATACTGTTGCCCACCACACAGAAACTGAGGGCACAGGCCGAACGTCTGAAAGAACTGCGTGAATCAAAAGACGGCATGACTGTAAGGATAGTGCCGGCGGACGAACTGTACAACGAATTTTCGAGCGGCACGCCCGATGCCACAGCCTACCGCCGCTACCTTAAAATGTTCTACGACCGTGCCGAAACCGACAACGACATACCAAAATATCTCGTCATGTTCGGTGACGGAGCATGGGACAACCGCATGCTCTCTTCCGACTGGAAAGGATACTCCCCTGACGATTTCCTGCTTTGCTTCGAAAGCGAAAACTCACTAAGTACTGTCTATTCGTACGTATCGGACGATTTCTTCTGTATGCTCGACGACAGAGAAGCCATAGAATCGGGAGATAACAAACACATGGGCAAGGCCGATGTGGCCGTAGGCCGCTTTCCCGTACGTACGGAAGAAGAAGCCAAGACCATGATGGACAAGATTACAGACTATGTAAACAACAAGTATGCGGGAGCATGGCAGAACACATTGGTATTTATGGGTGACGACGGTGACAACAACACACACATGATTACGGCAAACAAAATAGCCGACGACGTTGCGTCACGCTTCCCTACCCTCGATGTCAGAAAGATAATGTGGGACACATACCAGCGCCAGGCATCTGCCACTGGGTTCTCATATCCCGACGTAGAGAATATTGTAAAACAGTATATGACAAACGGCGCGCTCATAATGAACTATAGCGGCCACGGTGCGCCGGCAACGGTTTCACACGAGCTGGTGCTTGTGCTCAACGATTTCAAAAACACCAAATCCGCCAATATGCCGCTCTGGGTAACGGCATCATGTGACATAATGCCGTTTGACAGCCAGATAGAAAACATCGGCGAAACGGCACTGTTCAACAAAAACGGAGGAGCCGTATCGTTCTTTGGCACCACCCGCACCGTATTGTCGCATCTTAACGAAACGATAAACCTCGCTTTCATGCGCGAAGTGCTGAAAACAACAGACGACGGAAAAGCCATGCCCATCGGAGAAGCCGTAAGACAGGCCAAAAACAAACTTGTTGACCAAACAGTCGATATAACTCTAAGCGACGGTACCCCCGGCAAAACAGGTGACACATCGTCGAACAAGCTGCAATACACGCTGCTTGGCGACCCGGCACTACGTCTCGCCATACCGTCGCTCGACGTTGTGATTGACAAAGTAAACGACGTGGAAGTGGCCGAAGGTACAGACGGAATACAACTGAAGGCCGGCACACCGGTAACGGTGAAAGGACACGTGGAACAGGACGGAGTTAAGCAGACAGACTTCAACGGTCTCGTAACTGCGACAGTACGCGATGCCAAAGAACTGGTGACAGGACGACGGAACGATCCTACCACAGAAAATGCCATAACATACTACGACCGCCAAAGCACCATATATAGAGGGACGGACAGCATACGCGGCGGAGAGTTTGCATTCAGTTTCATAGTTCCCGCCGACATCAATTACAGCAACAAGAGCGGACAGCTTCTCACATATGCTGTGTCTGACGACAAATTGCGCACAGCCCACGGCTCGGACGAAAGCATAGTGCTAAACGGTTCGGTTGATTTCGGCGGTGGAACGGCAGGCCCGTCGATATACTGCTATCTCAACTCAGAGTCGTTCACGAACGGGGACAAAGTCAATGCCACACCATATTTCGTGGCAGAGCTGTTCGATGACGACGGTATAAACTCCACCGGCAGTGGCATAGGACACTCCATGCAACTGATTATAGACGGTGAAATTTCACGGACATACGAACTGAACGACCACTTCACATTCGACTTCGGAACATACAAGAGCGGACGTGTGGGCTACAGTATTCCGCGTCTTCCCGAAGGTGAACACCGGCTGCTATTCCGCGCATGGGACGTGTTCAACAATTCATCGACGGCAGAACTGACATTCAACGTAGTCGAAGGACTTGCACCAGCATTATTCGACGTGGAATGCACCAACAATCCTGCCACAACAAGCACATCGTTCCGCATACTTCACGACCGTATCGACTGCGATCTGGACGTTGTACTCGATATATTCGACATGTCAGGACGCCATCTGTGGACACATTCCGCAAAAGGAGTCCCATCGGACAACAGCATGACCATAGACTGGGATCTCACCATTGACGGCGGAAAACGCATAAGCACCGGTGTATACCTATATCGGGTACGAATAAGCAGCGAAAACAGCAGCCATGCGTCAAAAGCCAAGAAATTGATTGTACTGAGCAATAAATAATAACTCCCCGACGTTTTATAAATTACATATCACAAATACATAAAACATATCATACGATTAATGAAGAATAGTATCAAAACAATCCTGATATTCATTTGCATTCTCATCACGACAGGAGCGAAGGCACAGGAAAAACTCAACCGGTTTAATCCTGTGGAGCATGCCGTTATATCACAGACCATAGCGCCAGATGCCCGTAGCGCAGGTATGGGCGACGTGGGAGCGGCAACCGATCCCGATGTCAACTCACAGTACTGGAATCCGGCGAAATATCCGTTCTGCATCAGCCGTGCCGGAGTGTCGCTCAACTACACCCCATGGCTGCGACAACTTGTCAACGACATCGATCTGGCATACGTGACAGGATATTACCGCATAGGAGACTATAGCGCCGTATCAGGATCCATACGTTACTTCTCTCTCGGCGAAGTGATGACATCGAATGATGAAAACGCCATGACCGTAAAACCATACGAGATGTCGCTCGACGTTGCATACTCGCTGATGCTAAGCGAAAAATTCTCACTGGCAGCCGGAATACGGTGGATATACTCCGACCTCCGTTACGACTATACCGAAGATTCCGCACCGGCATCGGCTTTTGCCGCCGACCTTGCAATGTACTACAACAACTACATCAACATAGGACCACGTGAGTGCCAACTCGGTATCGGTATGAACATCAGTAACGTGGGAAGCAAGATTTCATACTTCGGTGACGACCGCAGCCAATTCATTCCTGCAAATATGCGTCTGGGAGCATCGCTGATGATTCCCATAGACGAATACAACCGCTTCTCTATCGCCGCCGACGCCAACAAGCTGCTTGTGCCCACAGTTCCGAAACAGGAAGAGGGTGAGAGCACATCCGACTATCAGGACCGTGTAATCCGTGAATACAGCGACGTGGGCTCTATATCCGGTATATTCAAGAGTTTCAGCGATGCACCCGGTGGCTTCAAGGAGGAGCTTCAAGAAATACAATGGAGCATTGGTGCCGAATATGTGTATCACGACCAGTTCACTCTGCGTGCCGGTTATCACCACGAGAGCGAGAACAAGGGCAACCGCAAGTATTTCACTGTAGGCGGTGGTTTCCGCATGAATGTATTCTCACTCGATGTGGGCTACGTCATCTCCACAGCACAGAGCAACCCTCTCGACCAGACATTGCGTTTCTCTTTGGCTTTCGATATGGACGGAATAAAAGACCTTTTCCGCAGATAATCCAAAGAGTCAAGGATTAAAAATTGAGAATTATGATTTGAGGATTGAGAATCAGGAATTATGATTGCCATACGGATTTCACCAAAATCTTTGGCTTTTCAAGCTGCAAATAATAATTCTTGATTCTCAACTTTCAGTTTTCCCTGTCAATTTAATATAAAGTATGAATATAAGAGTTGGATTCGGTTTCGATGTTCACCGCCTCGTCGAAGGCCGCGACCTGTGGATGGGCGGAATAAAGATAGACCATGCCCTCGGACTGTTAGGACACAGCGATGCAGACGTGCTTATACATGCTATATGCGACGCACTGCTTGGTGCTGCCAACATGCGCGATATCGGCTATCATTTTCCCGATACATCGGCCGATACACTTGACATTGACAGCAAGATTCTCCTTCGTAAAACCGTAGCGCTGATAGCTACAAAAGGATATATTGTAGGAAACATTGACGCCACAATATGCGCCGAACATCCCAAGATGAACCCGCACATTCCAACCATGAAAACTTGCCTGGCCGAGACAATAGGTACTGATGAGGACAATATCTCCATCAAAGCCACCACCACCGAACGCCTCGGTTTCACCGGTCGCGAGGAAGGCATCAGCGCATACGCCACCGTGCTAATAGCCAAAACATCATAAACTAAATATCCCTATCATATCGAAATTCTTTTTGTTGCAATTAGAATCTTACTTTCGGTTACTCTCCGCCTTAAATACGTTAATTATATGCAAATAACATTCAATACTCATTATTTTACAGAAATCTTTCATATATTTGAATCCGTTATCAAATTAAAGAAAGTAACTTTAAAAAGCATATCATTATGAACAGAATCAAAGAATCAGCGATAATCGCTTTGGGAATCATTGTACTCGGATTTTGCATCAAGAGCGGAATGAACGACTTTACCAACAGAGACCGTAAAGTGACTGTCAAGGGACTGGCAGAAAAAGAAGTGGAGGCCGACAAAGTGACATGGGCCATACAAACATCGGAACAAGGCAACGACCTGCCAACACTCTACAACAAGATAAACGCCACAACCGATAAAGTAAAAGCATTTTTGAAACACAACGGAGTAAAGGAAGAGGAAATCAGTGTGGGAGCGCCACAAGTTTCAGACTTCGAAGCCGACAGATACAACACCAACAAACGCACATACAGATATAACACCTCGTCGACACTCACTGTCACTTCACGCAACGTGAAACTAATGCGTGGCATCATAGCACGACAGGGCGAATTGCTCAAACAAGGTGTGGCCGTGGTCAACAGCGGATACTACAACAGCGTGAAATACGAATACGTATCATTCCAGGATATGAAACCCAAAATGATGCAGGAAGCAATAAAGAACGCGGAAAAGACAGCCGAACAGTTTGCTGAAAACAGCAACAGCAAGCTAAACAAAATCCTCACGGCCGATCAAGGACAATTCTCCATAGACGACCGCGACGACAATACTCCGCACATAAAGAAACTGAGAGTCGTGACCACTGTCACTTATTCACTGAAAGACTGAGTCTCGAATATTTGACGGAAAACATGCGAATGACTGACAGATATTCATCTTTTTATCCAAAGAATTTGTCTGTTTTACGTAAAAGTGGTAATTTTGCCATTGAAATAAATCAAACGCATTATATTTATACAATGAGTCACAACTTATTAAAAGGTAAGCGCGGAATAATATTCGGCGCGCTCAATGAAGAATCCATTGCATGGAAAGTTGCTGTAAAAGCCGTTGAAGAAGGTGCAACTATAACACTAAGCAACACACCGATGGCTCTGAGAATGGGCGAACTTGACGAACTTAGCAAACAGCTCAACGCACCCATCATCGCTGCCGACGCAACAAGCGTTGAAGATCTGAATAAAGTTTTTGAGGAATCTGTCAAACTGCTTGGCGGTAAAATAGACTTCGTGCTCCACTCCATAGGTATGAGTCCAAATGTACGCAAGCACCGCACATACGACGACTTGGATTACAGCTATCTCCAAAAGACTCTTGACATATCCGCCATATCATTTCATAAGATGCTTCAGGTGGCAAAGAAACAGGATGCCATCGCCGAATACGGCTCTGTCGTAGCCCTAACATATGTGGCATCGCAGCGCACTTTTTTCGGTTACAACGATATGGCCGACGCCAAAAGCATGCTTGAGAGCATAGCACGCAGTTTCGGATACATCTATGGCCGCGAGAAGAATGTGCGCGTGAACACAATATCTCAGTCGCCAACCCCGACAACAGCCGGCAAAGGCATAAAAGATATGGACAACCTGATGGACTTCGCCAGCAAGATGTCGCCCTTAGGCAATGCCAGTGCTGAGGAATGTGCCAACTACTGCGTTATGATGTTCTCCGACTTCACACGCAAGGTAACCATGCAGAATCTCTTCCATGACGGTGGATTCTCGTCAATGGGCATGAGCCTCAGAGCCATGAACCAGTATGCCAAGGATCTCACTCCATATGAAGACGAAACTGGAAAGATTATATACGGATAAGATATTTCTCCAATATATCCACACAAATGGGTTGCACTATTTGCAGTGCAACCCATTTATTTATGTCATAAATAAATTTCACCAATCGAGGAATCCATTAATTGACAATTGAATTTCATTAATTGATAATATAGAATTATTGATAATGTATAATCGGGAGTTGACATCCCCCATTCCAATTCCACGGCCCCGGCAGGGTCCCCATACCATACATCCACACAAACACACAAAAAAAAAATCTCCCCCGCCCGT
>NZ_JABKKE010000025.1 GCF_013166575.1 Xylanibacter rodentium | reverse complement strand
CTGATAATTAATGCTTTTGCCCTTTCAGGGCGAGTGTGTACAATCGTGTTGTTCCCGGGGTGCCGCTACGCTCTGCCCCGGGCTATGTGCTTGCTGCCCCATTCGGGGCGCATCCATCCAAGGCGCACCCATCCTTCCACTCCTTAGGATACAGATTGTTGGAGCTATGTGCCTGTCGCCTTTTTCAAGGCGCACCCATCCTATGTCCAGACGATAATGCAGTTTAATTCTGCTGACTAACTTATAAAAACATGAACCTTGATTATTGCTTTTACGCTTATGACTTTTCTTTACTTTAACATATGTTAAGCGACAACAGAAGTACTATTTCCAGACAAGGCTCCGAAAAACACGATTTTCCGCTCAAAAGGGAAGTCCTGATATTCAGCATGTTACGACAGAGACATTTTGTCAATAAAGCAGAGAGGCCCTTATTACCTTGCAATAACGCCCTTATTGCATTGCGACTACGGCCTTATTGCAATGCGAAACGGCCCTCGCGGGAGTGTCGGGAGGCCCTTACGGCAAATTTTCCATGCAAAAAACGTGTGTCAAGAAAGCAGAGAGGGCCTTACGGCTTTTCTAATTTGAGAAAAAAGAAAAGTTAAAATTTCAGAATTAACATGACAATAATATAGACGAAGCACAGACTTTGCATACTACCCGGTACAATGCCGCAGAACCGACAGTACAACGGCTCTGTAACGAGACCAACACACCGACACAACCATACCGATACTACAACATAAGTAGGTGTTCAAGATTAATCATCATCTTGAATACCTACTTAAAGCCTATTTTTTTGTGTTTTTTATTTTGAATTAACAGAAATATGTGTATCTTTGCATCGACTCAGTTAGTCCGCAAGGGCTTGGGGTTGATACATTTTGGTTAAAAGGACGTTTACGGACGTTATCTTCTACGGTTGAATCTCGCAAATTGAACCAAATATCTAAGAAGATGCGCAACGGTGGAACGTCCATGCTGGGTATATTGTATCCTGTATGTTCGTGCACGTATGTGTATGGATATACTGTTTTATAATATTTCCATGGCGTGGGCTAACTGCGTTGCTTATCCTTAGATATGGGCAATGCGAGAGCCAAACCGTGGGATAAGCGAGAAGTTCAGATACCCACGTCTTTTCATTTTATATAGTTCAGCCGAATCTTGGGATTATCTATAGGCACCGGAAAAGTATAGAAATATATATGTGTCTGCTTGTACATCCGACTGATGTAGAAATACGACAAGTCACAGTAGTGTTTGCAAGCGGGAAGTGATAATACAAATCAAGCAAAGACAAATAATAAGATGAAAAGAGTATTTACCGCAGTATTGGCTGTGTGCATCGGAGGATTGTCCGTTGGTACCGTCGCACAGCCCGACAATTCTTTAGAGAAGAGAGTGTTCAAGCTGAAGTATCAGCCGTCGTTTGTGGACAATTATTCCTACAAGGTATTCTATGTGTCGAACGGCAAAGTGTACAATCTGATGAACTTCGCACTGGCCGAGCGCCTGAAGAACGCGTCGCAGATGGCCTGTCAGCCCGGCGGTGCCACGTGTGCCGTGCTGGTGCGTCAGGGAGAGAGCGAGCTGAAGAAGAAGTTCAAACAGTTGAAGAACAAGGGTGCCGTGCAGGAAAGCAAGGTACAGTCGTGGATAGAAGTCTATGACGCTGAGAGCACCAACAAGACCGTAGCCACCGTCAAGGACGGTACGGACATGCTGAGCATCTGCTATTCGCCCGACGGCAAGTCGCTCGCCGTGGGCACGTCGACAGGCGAGATAAAGTTCTACGACACCAAGCAGTATCAGCCGTATGTGTCTCTCACGGCAGGCATAGCTCCCGGAATGCTGGCTCTGAGCGAGAACAACTATTACGCCGCCGTAGCCTCGGGCACGGGTGTCGAAGTGTGGAACCTTGAGAGCAAGACCCTGCGCACGTCTTTGCAGGCTGCAGCCGAGATCACCTCGATAGCTTTCTCGGGTGACAATTCCATGCTGGCCGTACTTTCTTCCGACGGCAATGTGAATGTATATGAGACACGCGGCTTCACCCTGCGCTACAGTTTCAGCGGCCTGGGCAGCGGCGTGTCGTGCTATTTCCATCCGGACAACAAGTATCTCGGTGTGGTGACCGATGCCAATACCATTGTCTTGCAGAACATTCTCAACACGTCCGACCGTGTGGAGGTGAAGAGCCTCAACGGTGGTGTCACCAACGTACGTTTCGTCCGCGACATCAAGGACGACCGCAAGAGCTTCATGCTGTACCCCTCGGGGATGGGCGTTGTCTTGCAGGCCCTGTCGGGGCTTTCGGCCAACAATCTTCAGGCGCTCACCACCTCAGTCAACGAGAGGATGAACGAGTGGATGAAGATGATGGACGGCGAGAGCATGGACGACTACCGCATACGTGTGAACGACGAGACGCGCGCCAAGCAGCAGCTGGCCTTTGAGCGCGAGGTTGCAACGGAGATGGCCGGCGACATGATTGCCGCACAGACCGTCAAGCTGGGCAACTACAACTCGCAGAAGAGTCTGCTGGCCGTGGAGTTCGACGGCATGCCGTCCATCGCCCTCGACATACCCAAGAACGAGGTGGCCTCGTTCGGCAACGGAGCCGACCTGTCGTTCTCTAACACTGTCTACGGCGTTAACGAGAACGACCAGTTCGAAGTGATATACACCGAGGTACTCAACGCCAAGACCGGCAAGAAATACGTCTATGACAACCTCGACCGCAAGTCGGTCACGGCCATGTCCGTGGACGAGGGCTTCGTGCCGCTCGACCTCGTGCAGCAGTCGAGCATGGAGGAGATGAAGCTCAGGGACATACGCAAACAGGTGGTTGAAACGGCACAGAAAGAGAACAAGATTACGGACAAGACGCAGATAAACGTCAACACCGAGGTGCTCAGCGACGTGGATGCCGCCGGCAACCGCATTATGAATTATAAGGTGAGCTACGGATACGAGGTGAAAAAGGAGTATACCGCACGCGAGGACTTCCCTTCGGGACGTTACAAGACCACCGAGAGCAATGCCGCCATGTCGATGCTTAAGATTGTGAAGCAGGCCTTTGCCACCGACTTCGCGCAGTACATCAAGCCCGGCAAGCGCATACGCATCAAGGTGACGGGCAGTGCCGACGCAGCTCCTATCCTTGGCAAGATAGCATACGACGGCAGCTACGGCGACTTTGCCAACGAGCTGATATACAAGAACGGGCAGCTGGCCAACATCACCGTGAGCAAGGCATCGGGCGTAACCGAGAACGACCAGCTGGCTTTCCTGCGTGCCGTGGGCGTGAAGAGCTACATTGACAACAATCTGACGGCTCTTAAGGACATGATATGCGACTATCAGTACAACATAGAACTGTCGGACAAGACCGGAGGCGAGTTCCGCCGCATCAACGTGGAGTTCCTCTTCATGGATGCTTTCGACAAGTAACGGAACGTGGACTATGAGACACCAGATAATATCTATACTTATTATAGCACTCGCCATGACGGCAGGCAAAGCAGCGGCACAGTCGCCGGCATTGGCAAAGGCCGATGCCGACCTGGCCGCCTTTGTCGCCGGGTATGGCGGGAGCGGAGGCAGCGCTTCGCAGTTCGCGTCTCTGCTGTCCTCCTACCGCGCCTACATGTATGCCGTGCGTCAGGACAAGAACAA
Organism: Xylanibacter rodentium; assembly: GCF_013166575.1. Taxonomy (GTDB): domain Bacteria; phylum Bacteroidota; class Bacteroidia; order Bacteroidales; family Bacteroidaceae; genus Prevotella; species Prevotella rodentium. The sequence goes on along the minus strand of NZ_JABKKE010000025.1, from coordinate 30,232 downwards.
CCCTACGGCGCTCAACGGCCTGCGCAAGGTCTATCCCTATCTCATAGACGGAGCCATCTTCTTCTCGCAGAACAACCAGCCCGACAAGGCTTTGGAGTATGCACTGGCATACATCGGTCTGCCGCGGATAGAGGCGTTCCGCAACGAACGTTTCGCCCGCAGCGACTACTATCCTACCATCTGCTACTTTGCCGCCACCACGGCCTACAACAACAAGCAGTTTGCCGATGCCATCGACTGTTTCCGCTGCTACATACAGACAGGCGAGCAGAAGAACCTGGAAAACAGCTACACATATATGGCGAGGGCATACAAGTTTGCCGGCGACCTCAACGGACAGCTTGCCGCCATAGACGAAGCACTGAAGGTATACCCCACCACGGCCAACTTCCTCTACGAGGCCATCAACGCCTGCATAGAGCACAAAGCCAACGACAGGCTTGAGACGTATGTCAACCGTGCCCTATCGCTCAACCCCGGCGACATGAAAGTGCTGCCGGTAAAGGCCAAGCTCATGGCCGACAAGGGCGACTATGCCACGGCGCTGCCGCTATACGAACGCCTGTACAAGGCGAAGCCCAACGACTTCAACGTGTGCCGCATGTATGCCACCGTGGCCTACAACCATGCCGCCCAGCTCATCAACGGAGCCAACAGCATAGACAACACCACCCTTTACAGACAGCAGCGGCAGAAGGCCGACACCTATCTTAAAGTGGCGGCGGGCCTCTTCGAGCGCATCGTGACGGTATATCCCGGCGAGGTGAAATACCTTTCGGCACTTGCCGACACCTACAAGTGCATGGGCCGCGACGCTGATGCCGACCGCATTGCGGCCCAGATACGCGCTCAGGGCGGTACCTACGTGGCATCAAACGTCAAGAGCCTCGGCACGCCGTCAGGCTCTCAAGACCGTCAGACGGCCATGTCCTCACCGTCAGCATCTCCATCGGCAGCCGGAGGTGCGTATCGGCAGGGCGGCGGTGTCATGCAGCAGTCAGCCGGTGCCGGTGGTACAATGTCGCTTGCCGACGTTCCCGCTTTCTCGGTATATGCCAAGAAGTATGTCGAGGCAGCCATCAACAAGTGGCAGCTGAAAGACGACTACGAGACTCTCGACGAATACAAGGCCCGTGTGACCGATGCCACGCGCGAGGCGAAAATAAAGGAACTGGCCGCCGTGGCCGAGAGCAACTACATTGCCGAATACGGTGCGCGCGTGGGATGGAACAATCTGCGGCTGGAGCGTTACGACGCCGAGAACGGCGTGTTCCTAATCAAATCGCCCGAAATGGGCGACATGCTGCTGCCCGTGCCGCGCACCAACAACGAGGCACGCCAGTTTGAGGCGCAGTGGAACACGGTCAAGACCGACGACGCGCAGTTCTGCATCTCCGACGACAAGCTCACTTTGGCACGGCTCACGTTCCGCACTAACACCGGAAAGAAATATATATACAACAACAATGCCTCTCTCACGTACCAGAACACACAGATTGACTACAACTTCGAATCGGTAGACATGGCCGCCCTCACAGCGGCATCCGCACAGAAGGCACCGGCAGGCGGAGGGGCAAAGATAGTGAACAGCAGCGTGAGCGTGGGCAAGTCGGACATAGACACCGGCATACCCGTGTCGAAGAAGAGCAACGACAACCTCTTTGCCGTGATAATATCCAACGAGAACTACCGCCGCGAGTCGAAGGTACAGTTTGCCAACAACGACGGCGAGGCGTTCCGCAACTACTGTATCAAGACATTGGGATGCCCCGAGAAGAACGTGCACCACACGGCCGACGCCACTTTCAACGACATGAAGGCCGAAGTGAACTGGATGACCACCGTGGCCAACGCCTACGGAGGCAAGGCGCGCATCATCTTCTACTACGCCGGCCACGGCATTCCCGACGAGGCCACCAAGTCGGCCTATCTGCTGCCGGTGGACGGCTTCGGGTCGGACGTAAGTACGGGCTACAGCCTCGACAAGCTCTATGCCACGCTGGGCGAGCTGCCGGCCGAACAGGTGACCGTGTTCCTCGATGCCTGCTTCAGCGGCTCACAGCGCGACGGCAAGAACATGGCGTCGGCCGCACGCGGTGTGGCCATCAAGGCCAAAAACAGCACGCCCAAGGGCAACATGGTGGTGATGAGCGCCGCCACGGGCAACGAGACGGCCTATCCCTACACAGAGAAAGGGCACGGCCTGTTCACCTACTTCCTGCTGAAGAAGCTCAAAGACACCAAAGGCGACGTGAGCTACGGCGAACTGATAGACTATGTGCACAGCGAAGTGTCGAAGAAGAGCATCGTGGAGAACAACAAGTCGCAGACACCCACTTCGACAGCGGCACCCGCCGTTGAGTCGGGATGGCGCAAATGGAGTTTCAGATAGGCATGTACGGAACTGTCGGGGACCGGCATGCACCGGCCCCTGACAGTTTTAAAAGAAATGAAACAATCAATTTATTATTCATAATTTAAAACAAAGAAATGCAATGAAAAAAAGATTATTGACGACTCTGTTCGGAGTCCTGGCCGTATTTTCATCGGCTATCGCCGATGACGTGAACTACAGCGGCACGGTGGTCTCAAAGAGCGGTGATCCAATCATGGGTGCCACCGTCACCGTTACGGGAACCACTGTCAGTACCATCACCGACATGGATGGAAACTTCTCCATCGTTGTGCCCGACGGATATACCACCGTCACCGTGACTTATTCGGGTATGAAGAAACAGACAGTGGCCATACAGCGCGAGCCGGTAGTGCTCTACGAATCGGCCGAACAAGCCGAGCAGGCACGGCAGCTCGCACTGAAGAATGCTAAGAATACGCTTAAAAAGCCGTATAAGAAAAATGCCTTCAACTTTGAGCTTGGAACAGGCGCCGCAATGGGTAACTGGTATGACGGATTGGATTATTTAAATGGAGGTTTTAATTATGCTTCAGTTAATCTCGGATGGCATCATGGCTTCAGCAAATACATTACATGGGAAGTGATTAATGTCGGAAGTTTTTTCACTACTGACAATTTTGACATGAATCTGGTCAATGCTTATGCCACGACAGGTATCAAGCTGACTACCCCGCGTTGGAAGAAGGTGTCTTTGTCTTATTCATTCAACCTCGGTGTCGATTATGACGGATGGAGCGAATTAGCCAATTTCATGATGAGCCATAAGATAAGTGTCAACTTCGGCAAGTGGTTCTACCTTGGCTTTAAATACAATGTCGTGAATCTCTGTGATGAAGCAAAAGAGTATGCTTACGATTTTGGCGGTAACTATAATAATGGTAGCTATAGCTATAATGAATTCAATGATTATGGCTATGGTGGTTACAAATACGACGGCGACCCGGTTGAAAAGCTGGAAACGGGAAGTTTCATTCTCGGCTTTAACTTCTAACATTACAACATAAACATATAATAAAAAAGACTATGAACAAGTTAGCAACAATGATATTAGGTCTGGTCGGATGCGCTACATTGGCCGTGGCCCAGACAAACAATGTGAAATCTGTTGTAGTGTCGGGAACAACGGGTGAGCCCGTATCCGGAGCTTCCGTGGTAGTTACAGGCACCGACATCGCCACCACCACCGACATCAACGGAAAGTTCTCCATCGACGCACCGAAAGAATATAAGACTCTTACCGTGTCGCACGCCAACATGCAGCCCGCAGTGGTGAACATTCTGCCCGAACCCATCGTCATGAGCCAGGCCAACAGTCTGATGTCAGGATGGGGCGTGGAAGTGGGATTGTCGTCGACCACATTCGGAGGAGACGCAACTGACGGACTGAACCGCCGTGGCGGCTTCACTCTCGGTGTCACCTACGACTATCCCATCCAGGCCGTGCCCAATCTCTCGGTGATGGGCGGACTGTTCTATTTGGCCAAAGGAGCGAAATTCGATGAAGGAGACATGGATATAAAATACAACGCCAATTATCTCGAGCTTCAGGCCACGGCTAAGTATGCCTATACGCTGCCTATACTCAACAACGATCTGAAAGCCTTTGCCCTGGCCGGACCTTACATCGCATACGGTCTTGGAGGCAAGAGCGGCTATCACGATGAGGAAGAATCGACTTTCGATGCGTTCAAACGTTTCGACGCCGGCCTTGTGCTTGGTTTCGGCGTGGAGTACAAGCGCTACTCGCTCACCTGCCGTTGGGGTATCGGCCTGTCGAATATCGTAGATGCCGACAAGGCGATGGAAAGCGATATGAAATATGATTATAACTCAAGCGAATATTACTACGGCAATATGACGTTTGATGAGTACAAAGCAGAATATGGAAGTGAGTACAGTAAAGACGGTTACGATGTCAGCCTCAAGAACCGCAGCTTCATGCTTACCCTCGGCTATCGTTTCTGATGTCCTACTTACAAAAAAAACGGAACAATGAAAAAGACATTCTTGATACTGTCGGCATTGCTGATTACGGCTATACCGATGATGGCGCAAAACAACAAAGACACGTGGAAAGAACGCAAGGAACTGCGAAAAATGTCGCGTGACGCACTGAAAGAGAAAGCATCGAAAGACGCACGTAAGGAAGCCAAGGCTCTGACAAAGGAGGACTGGAAAGCCGCTCCGGGTGCACTGCCGTTGGAACGTCAGCTCGACCGCTCATATATGATGCAGCAGGAGTTTGACGACGACATGTTCCCAAAATATCTGATGGGCGAGGGAATGAGCATCGGCGAGAACTACGACGGCGCAAAGATGCAGGCACTGGAACTGGCCAAGCAGAATCTGGCCGGACAGATACAGACCGAGATTACGGCCCTGGTGGAGAGCAATGTGGCCAACAAACAGCTCAGTGCCGACGATGCCGCCACGGTGACACAGACGGTGATGGGGGCCAAGAATTTCATCTCGCAGAGCATAGGCCGTGTAATCACGGTAGTCGAAGTATACCGCACGAAGAAGAACGGCAACAAGGAAGTGCTTGTGCGTGTGGCTTACAACTCGGCCATGGCCAAGGAGGCCGCCAAGAAAGCGGTGCGCAAGGACTTGGAGAGCAAAGGCGACGACCTGCTCAACCAGCTCGACAAGGCCATGGGGTGGTGATGTCTGCAAGGCACACACATAATCAGAGCATACTATGATTTATCATTAATGCTTCAATATGACAATATTTCATTTCACTTATTTTGCCTCTCCCGTCACTTCCGCATTGCGGAAGCCGGGAGAGGTTTTGTTTTTCCCTCTCGCAATTCTCTTGCTATTGCTCGGTGCGGACAGGTGCATGGCGCAGCGCGTCAAGGAGGTGAGCGCCGAATATACCTACGTTACCTCCGCCGATGTGTCGGTGACCGAAGCCAAACGCACAGCCTTGGAACGTGCGCGGCTGCAGGCTTTGGCCGACGAGTTCGGAACCACCGTGAGCCAGACCAACACAACGCAGATAAAGAACACGTCGGGCGGAAAGTCGTCGCTCGATTTCCTGTCGTTGGGCAGCAGCGAGGTGAAAGGCGAATGGCTGCATGACACCCGGCAGCCTGAATACGAGATAAAGTTTGAAGACAACAACCTCATAGTGCATGTCACAGTGAGTGGCAAGGCCCGCGAAATAGTCTCGGCCGCCGTGGACATTTCGGCTTTCATATTGCGTAACGGGAAAGAGCGCAAGTTTGAAAGCGAAGAGTTCAAGGACGGCGACGACCTCTACCTGTTGTTCAAATCGCCCGTAGCGGGATATGTGGCGGTATATCTTGTAGACGACGCGAAGACGGCCTATTGCCTGCTGCCGTACAGCGGTGACGATGATGGCCAGCAACCGGTGGAAGCCGGTCGCGAATATGTATTTTTCGATTCCGGCAAGGCTCCCGAACCGGAGTTGGCAGCCATCACCGACGAGCTTACCATGACCTGCTCCAAGGCAATGGAACACAACGAGGTGTATATAATCTTCTCTTCCATACCGTTTGTAAAGGCTATGGACGGGCGGGCCGACGAACGTCTGCCGCGCAGTCTGTCTGCCGACGACTTCCACCGCTGGCTCACCAAGAACCGCGTAAAGGACAAGAATATGGTGGTGGTGAACCGACTGATAAAAGTAACCAAGTGATACAACAAAACATCCGATGAAGAAGACACTGACAGCAATGGCCGTATTGATGGCGGCATCCATAGTGTGCACACACGCCCAGACCGGCGACGACTACCGCCGGCAATACGATGAATACAGCCGCACGGCACGACAGAAATACGACAATTTCAGACAGAAGTGCAACGACGACTATGCCCGCTTTGTGGAGCAGGCCTGGCAGAGCTTCAGCAGCCGGCCGGCACTGAAACTGCCCGATGAAGACAAGCCCGTGCCGCCGCGTCCCTACGACATAAGGAACGACAGTATCGACCGCAGGACACCGGTGGAACTGCCCCACGACGAGGTGGTGCCGGCTCCAGTGCCGCAGCCGCAGCCCGCACCCGTGGAGCCGGTGAAAGAACAGCCGGCCCCCGAGACCGTTCCGTTCACATTCACATACTGCGGCACGACGATGAGCGTACGTCTCTCCGACGCGCACCGCTTCACTCTGACCGACTGTTCCGAGAGCAGTGTGGCCAAGGCGTGGAGCCGTTGCTCACAGCCTGATTTCGACAACGTGCTGCGCGACTGTCTGGCCTTGCGCCTTGCCTACGGGCTGTGCGACTGGGCATATCTGCAGATGCTTCGCTGCATGAGCGAGGCCTTCATGGGGACCGGCACCGACGAGGCCACGCTCCTTGCTGCCTACATCTATTGTCAGTCAGGCTACCGGATGAGGCTCGGCCGCAGTGCAGGCAGCCGGCTGTGCATGCTTGCGGCCAGCAGACACAAGATATACGGACGGCCTTATTTCGTTGTCGACGGCGAAAACTTCTACCCCATAGGCAGTGACGAGAGGAATCTTGAGATATGCGGTGCGGCTTTCCCGAAAGAGCAGTCATTGTCGCTCTACATGACTTCTGCCCCGCTTCTTGCCATGAATGCCACCCCGCCCCGCACTCTACAGTCGGAACGTTATGCCGACATGAGGGCGACAGTGAGTGTCAACAGAAACCTTCTTGACTTTTATTCCGGATACCCGGCATCGGAAATATCGGGCAATTTCATGACCCGTTGGGCCATGTACGCCAACACCGCGATGGACAACGCAGTACGAGATTCGCTGTATCCGGCATTGCGCCGTGCCATAGACGGTCTTCCGGCAAAGGAAGCGGCCGAATGTCTGCTCAATTTTGTGCAGACGGCATTCGTATACGAATATGACGAAACTGTGTGGGGAGCCGACAGGGCTTTCTTTTCGGAAGAGACATTGTTTTATCCATACTGTGACTGTGAGGACCGTTCCATCCTGTTCTCACGCCTTGTACGCGACTTGCTGGGCCTGCCGGTCGTCCTGGTATACTACCCCGGTCATCTTGCTTCGGCTGTATGTTTCGGAGACGACAACACGACAGGCGACTACATACGGTTGGGCAACCGTAGCTTTGTAATCTGCGACCCCACTTATATAGGTGCCGGAATCGGTGTTACAATGCCCGGTATGGACAACACCGCAGCCAAGGTTATATTGCTTGAATGATACAGACAGGAACTCTTACCGGATACTGCTGACCGCCGTGAAAATACGCCTGAACGTAACAAACAATTTCATTTATTATTTTGTTCGTAATATGGAATTATTGTACCTTTGTAGTGAAATATTTGATTTAATGAAAAAAGGCAGATATATTTCCATACAGACAATAGAAGAGAACAGTACCTCGTATGCCATATTCAAGGCCCGCTCGGATATGGACAAAGTGATTGCCTCATGTGGCTACACTCCCATCGTTCTTGGCAGCCGTTCAAGGATAGGATTGTTTCGTGTGTTGAAACGGTATTACGACATCTTCAGCCTCAGATTGAAGATAAAGCGCAGGGATGTAGTGTTCTTCCAGTTTCCATGGATTCATAGCAATAAGGATGCTTTCTACAACAACCTGTTCAGGACCGGAGCCAGAATACAATGCGTGATTCACGATATCGATTCACTAAGAAGTGATGACAATGCCAAAAAACTCACTGAGCTGAACGCTCTGAAAAACTGCGAACTTATCATAGCACACACACCGGCCATGAAACATTATCTGGCAGAGCATGGCATCAACGAAGAACGAATAAGACAACTGAACATCTTCTGTTATCTAACTACCGATCCGATACATCACATAGACAACCTAAGCGATGCCGCTGTCATCTTTGCAGGCAATATCCGGAAAAGTCCGTTTGTAAATCATCTGCAACGCATCGCAGGACCACGCCTGCGCTTCAACGTTTACGGCAACGGGGCCGAAGAGTTCAAAGAAAGTGACGGCGTGGAATACAAAGGCTGTTTCTCGCCTGAGCATCCCGGCGTGATAGAAGGCAACTGGGGACTGGTATGGGACGGTGGAAGATTAGACACATGTGACGGTATGTATGGCAAGTATCTGCGGTACAACTCGTCACACAAGGCGGCTCTATATCTGTCGCTTGGCATACCGGTCATACTGTGGAGCCAATCGGCATTGAAAGACTATGTGCTGGACAACAATCTGGGTATAGTCGTGGATTCGCTCGAAGAACTCGCCAATACATTGGAAAACCTGCCGGAAGAGAAAAAGCAGTCTATATTGAAAAGCGTCAAAGACTTTGCCGACGTATTGAGAAACGGAGACACAATACGTCCGATTGTCATTTCAAACATACAGACAATATAACACACCCGATCGTCATGCCAAACTACAACATACGCGAACTGCAATTGCATATAAAAGAAATGCTGATGGCATTTCACAATATCTGTAAGGAACACGACCTGCACTATTATATTCTGTTCGGAACAATGCTCGGCGCCGTCCGTCACAAAGGATTCATACCGTGGGATGACGATATTGATGTAGGATTGCCGCGTCCGGAATACGAAATGCTCATCAGGCATGCAAAAGAATGGTTTCCCGAACCATATGAATTTATCTGTCACGAGACTGACGAGAACTTTCTCGGCGGCATCGGCAAAATGCAGGATGCAAGCACAACACTGATAGAACGGAGCCATGTAAAGTACGTCGGAGGCGTATATATAGACATTTTCCCACTCGACGGAATATCCTCGTCGCACGTGGCACAACGTATACAGTATCTGAAGTATGAGTATTATAAGAAAATAATATATTTCCTGCTGCGCGATCCTTTCAAGCACGGGCACGGACCAAGTTCATGGCTGCCAAGACTTATACACAAGACATATACCGGCAAGGGGGCGATGCGACGGTTCAAACAGGTGATGACACGATATCCATACGACAGAAGCACATGGGTAAGCGCACTCAATGACGGTATGACGAGCGTTATGCCCAAATCTGTCATAGGAGCTCCAACACCTGTTGAATTTGAAGGAGAAACAGTGATGGGGGTAGAAAATGCCGACGATTACCTGACAAGAGAATTTGGAGACTACATGCAGATACCAAAGGAAGAAAACCGCGTGAGTCACAATTTCCATTATCTGGACTTGAAACAACCGTACAAAGAATATCTGAAGCAAAAAGGATTAAAGACATGAACATTGACAACAAAACCATATCAGTAGTGATAAACACCTACAATGCCGAAGAACATCTGCGCGAGGTTCTCGATGCAGTAAAAGGATTCGACGAAATTGTGGTGTGCGATATGGAAAGCACCGACTCTACTACAGACATAGCGCGCAGGTATGGATGCAAAATCGTGACGTTTCCGAAAGCCGGCCACAAAAGCGCCGAACCGGCACGTACGTTTGCCATACAGAGCGCATCGTCGGAGTGGGTTCTTGTGGTGGACGCCGACGAAATCATTTCCGATGCACTACGTGAATATCTATATGACCGGATTGCCGATAAAGACTGTCCGCAAGGTCTGTTCATTCCAAGGCAAGGCATGTTCATGTCACAAATGATGCATCTGTCATATCCGGACTACCAGCTGAGGTTCTTCGTCCGCGAAGGTACCGTATGGCCTCCTTACGTACATACGTTTCCGGTAGTGAAAGGACGTGTGGAAAAGATACCGAGAAGACGGCGCGACCTTGCAATGCTTCACCTGGCCAACGATACCGTACACAGTATATTACATAAAACAAACGAATATACAGACAACGAGGCAATAAAAAAAGCAGCCAAAAACTATGGACTGGCTGCTTTACTGTACCGACCGGCGTTCAGATTCTTCAAGTCGTACATTCTGAAAGGGGCATGGCGCGACGGCAAGGCCGGATTGATAAAGGCAGCACTAAACAGTTTCTATCAGTTTGTGGTAGTAGCAAAGATGATGGAAAACAAGCGCAACAGCCAAAACTGACACGTTCCACACTACATATTCTTGATCTGCTCTTTAAGCCATGAGGAGGAGATACCTTCCGTACGCGGCAGTACCACGACCTCTTTGCCTCTATCACGACACCATTGTATTGCATTCTTGAATCCTGAATGTGTCTGGTCCGGACCTACCACAAATATATCAAAGTCAACCTCACGCACAATATCATTTACATCGCGATAAGAAACCACTTCATCTACAAATCTGACAGCCTTAACCATATACATACGTTCTTCGGTAGAATAAACCAAATTAGCGTCAGGCTTGAATCTGGCCACGACATCCGATTCCTGTACTGCGACAATGAGATAATCTCCAAGTTTGCTGGCACGACGGAAAAGATGTACATGTCCTATATGAAGAAGGTCGTACACTCCTACAGTAAACACTCTTTTTCCTGAAATCATGGCGTCTGTATTTTATTCGGAAACATATTATTGATAAGATTCGTCAGCAGACGGTTGATGTTTGACATCTTTATTCTTACGGGCATCGACATCAACTTCTCCATATCGAGTTGTGCCACTTCGTCTTCCACATTCCGTCCTGCCATATATGATTTCAGAAAGAACTCATGGGCAAAGTCGTTAAATTCGCCCTTGTTACCCCAATAATGGGTTATATAGTCTTCAGCCGGCTTCAGGACGGTTGTCTCGTATAAGGCTATGCTCAGAGAATACTGTTCTATCACTACCCGTTCCACATCATCTTCAAGCATTCCGTCGCATATCCGCAGAGTCAAAGCTACCGTTTCACGCAACTTGTCACGCGGGATGGCCACCACCCCCGCGTTCCACATGTCATGCTGCCTGCCCAATGTAATCCCTCCATATGTATGACCGGCGACTTTCTTCCACATTTTCAAAGACTTGGACTTCATACGGCCGGGATGCCCCTCGTTAAGATGCATCATGCCGCAACCGTTGTCCAAGAGTGTCCTTATCTGTTCAAGATTTCCCGTAAGGACAGTGTCACTGTCAATATACAACAAATGCTCGTCGGGACATAACTTTACAATATGCTCTATAGCCTTTATCTTCACACGCCAGAAGAACCCGTGCCGGCCTTTCCACTCTCTCAACGTATCTTCAGAAACCGTTATCGTCCTCACGGTATCGATACGGCTGTAATACTCCGGATTTGTTGTTATCACATATATCGTATCATTATCTGTGAGTTGCCGCATGAATGAGCGTATGGAGAGATTGGCCTGAACATGGTCATTAAGCCGTCGTCCAAATACGAGGTAAAGTATATTCATTGTTATCGTATATTGCGGAATAAATTATCAAAATCTTTAAACTCTACATATGCGCCGTTTGTATATGGACACTCAATCCACATCAACGGACGGTCGTGATACATGGATGCGACGAGCGAAAAAGTGCTTGGCGCTCCCATTATATAGTCGCATTCGGACAACAGGCACAGATCTTCGCCCGGATTGCCGTCGGGGAAGAAGACGCTGATTCTACGACAGAATCCTTGCGCCCCATGAGCCTTCACCGGACCGCCAAGCTCTTCCATATAACGTGTCTTGTCCAGCGACGGATCGTTTCCGCAGATGAACACATTTATGTTCCGGTCGTTATGTTGCCCGGCAAACCGGCGTATATATCCTATGTACGTATCGTCGTCAAAATAATATTGTCCGCCTTTCCATGTCTTATAGTCACCACGACGAATATGCACGCCGAGATTCAGGTCTCCGTCTATGGTCTTCGATGCCATATATGACATGATGCCGTCACTGATGCTCTTCTTGAATGAAAACAGGTTGACGATTTCCGGCTTGTATTTCAGGAACAAGTCGTAGAACCTTACATACCATCCTTCCACCATTACATTGCCAGCCGACAGCATAAGCCTTTCCTTTTCCGTCGTATCGATGTTTTCATCATGGAATCCCACGACAGGCATCATTCCCCATTTAGCCATGTACTTTGCAATGAGGTACGTAAGGAAGCTGTGATAAGGTGTGGAACATATTCTGAAATATTGATATTTGTAACAGAAACGCATGGATACGCTTTTCCGGCCATGTTCCCTTGCCCAAGCATAGACATGACCGTATTGCAGTATGTTATTGCACATCCTACCCTTGTCTCTTGCAAATATCATATATGTTTTGTTCCTATGCCAACTTCTTTTAATCTACAAAGATAGTTCTTTCCTACAACAAAACGGCAAAAAAACGCGACAAGTTTTCTTGTTACAGCATAATTTTCTTAATTTTGCAGAACATTTGCCCACAAGACAACATTTATCAGATGGATAAAGCTACCACATCCCAACTCAAAGGCATTGCCATATTGTCAATGCTGTGGCTGCATCTGTTCAGTTCCGGAGATCTGACCGCAACTTTGGCCAACACCGTATATTTCTACAATGGCGCCCCGCTGGCCACGGTGATGAAAAAAATATGCTCCATGTGCGTGCCTGTATACATATTCTTGGGCGGATACGGACTGGCCGTAACCCATGAACGGGCCGTAGCGCAAGGCCGCCGTATGCGCAATTGGCGGCGCGTGCTGAGCCTATACGCCAATTTATGGACCGTATTCCTGTTTTTCTATCCGTTGGGACTGGCATTCAATCCGCAACTTTTCAATACCGGCATATACGATGCGGCACTCAATCTTACCGGTCTGAAATGCTCCATGAACGGTGCATGGTGGTTTCTCCTGCCATATGCGATACTGACACTCCTGTCGGACCGCATACTGAAACTGATATATTCAGCCGGTGTGAAGCATGAAATACTGATGCTCGTCCCGGTCTTCATGCTGTACGCAGGGGCATACGTTGCTGTCGATTCCGTTAATCCCGACCATTCCGGAACAGCCGGACTTGTGGTTATCAACGTGCTGAGGATATTCATGTTGCTGTTCATGTTCATGGCCGGAGTGATGTTTGCAAGACACCGGCTTATAGAAAAACTGAGGTCGCGGCTGACCTCTCGTTACAGTTATGGCAGAATCAATGTCACAGCGGCTTGTACGGCGGCCGTACTACTGTTCATAAAACTTTGCATCGGCGCCTCAAGTCTCATACATCCATGGTTTGTGATGATACTCATACCGCTGTACGCTGTGTGCAAACGTCCGGCATGGGCTGACCGCATGTTTGAATACTTCGGCCGACACAGCACGAATATGTGGCTCATCCATTATTTCTTCGTTCATTACATATTCGGCAATGCCATTTACTCATTGCGCTATCCTGTCGTGATATGGATTGTCCTTGTAGCCGTCTCGCTGGTATCATCGTATATCGTAGGTTTTGTATATGCTCCGATAAGGAGACTTGTAAGACAGGAACGTCCCGTTATCAGCCGCTAAGCAGATATCAAGTCTATCTCGATCAAGCCTCATTTTTCTTTGCCGGCAAATCAAACCTCCGCTCCCACTCCTTACGCGTACGTTTCCACCTGTTATGTGTCCACAGCCACAGATGAGGCTGACGACGGATGGTCGCTTCCAGTTCACGCCAGTACAGTTCCGTAAGTCCGTATTCTGACAATTCCTGCGGTGCATCGCTCATCAGTTTGAATTCAGCGACATACCGTCCTCGTCTTTCTCTACGGACATCGAGATAGTATGTCTTAAGGTTATACTTACGTGCAATACGCTCCGTACCGGTCAGTACAGGTGTATCATGGTTCAGAAAATCCGTCCAATAATGTATATTGTTCCAAAACGGTGTCTGATCAGCAATGAATCCTATGATTACAGGCTTTCCCTCATTGCGGTATTTCACAATATAACGCAATGTTTCCGCCATCGGTATGCTTATGGCCCCCATACGCCCTCTCAAACGATAGAACAATTTGTCGAACATCGGATTCTCAAGCACATGATATATCTGTGCACATACAGCATCGCAACCTATCGACAACGGCAACGATGTCACCCACTCCCAATTGCAATAATGTCCCAGATACAACGCGCACGACCGACCGCTTTTCAAGGTTTCCCTCACTTGTTCCAATCCCTCGAAGCGCATCCGTTTCTTCATCTGCCTGCCGCCCATTGAGAACAGTTTGATTGTCTCTACAATATAGTCACAGAACCATGAATAGAAGTCCTTCTCTATTCTTATTATCTCCTTGACCGTCTTGTCAGGAAAAGAGTCTGTAAGATTCCTGCGCACCAATGGCCGGCGATATCTTACAACATAATATATCAGGTAGAACAACCCGTCGGAAATTACATAAAGCACCCTCAGCGGCAGCAGCGATATGAGATACCACAGACCGAATACAGTGTAATAAAATGCCTTTTTCATTCCCTGACCGTTATAAAATTCATAATCTTACTGTTTTTACTGCATATGGTTTTACAGTATAATATGCAAAGATACGGAAACCTTTTGAGACATACAACAAAAAAATATTGCAATCTTCCGATTAAATCAAAAGATTGCAATATTTCCTTATCCAATCATTAAAACAGTTCCGTATGGCCTATATGGTCTGCATATCGTTAAGCCTTTTGTAATATCCGTCGAGAGCGATGAGTTGTTCGTGCGTGCCACGCTCCACAATCCTGCCCTCGTGTATCACGCATATCTCGTCGGCACTGTGTATCGTTGACAGACGATGTGCGATGGCAACGGTGGTGCGCGTCTTCATGAGCCTCTCGAGAGCTTCCTGCACCAACCGCTCGCTCTCGGTGTCAAGAGCCGACGTCGCCTCGTCGAGTATCAGAATGGGCGGATTCTTGAGTATGGCCCGGGCTATGCTCACACGCTGGCGCTGTCCGCCCGACAGACGTCCGCCGCGGTCACCGATATTGGTGTCGAATCCGTGCTCCGACTCCATTATGAAGTTGTAGGCATTCGCTATCCTTGCCGCCTCGTCTATTTGCTCCTGCGTGGCGTTGTCCACCCCGAAGGCGATGTTGTTGCGGAACGAGTCGTTGAAGAGAATGGCCTCCTGATTGACGTTGCCTATCAGCTGGCGCAGGTCATATATTCCGAGGTCCTTCACGTTGATGCCGTCTATGAGCACTTCGCCCTCCTGCACGTCGTAGTAACGCGGAATGAGATCTACCATGGTCGATTTTCCTCCTCCGCTCTGTCCCACCAGAGCAACTGTCTTTCCCTTCTCTATCGTCAGGTTGATGTTGCGCAGAATCCAGCGTGTCTGCGAAGGGTCTTCGGCATTATAGTTGTACGCGAACGACACGTTACGGAACTCTATCGTATGCCTGAACTCGTCTATGTGCTTCGGATTGTCTTTCTCGCGTATAGGGTTCTCGGCATTCAATATCTTGTTGACACGGTCCATCGAAGCCAGTCCGCGCGGTATGTTGTAGCTTGCCTTTGAAAACTCTTTCAGCGGATTAATGACACTGTAAAGGATTACAAGATAATAGATGAACGTCGGGCCGGAGATGGTTGACTTGTTGAGCACGAGTATTCCGCCGAACCACAGCACTATCATTATGAGCACCGTGCCGAGAAACTCGCTCATGGGGTGAGCCAGCTGCATCCTTATCACCATGCGCTTAAGCGTGTCGCGGTGCAGATTGTTGATACGGTCGAAACGTTCGTTCATCTTCTTCTCGGCACAGAAAGCCTTTACTATGCGCAGTCCGCCGAGCGTCTCCTCCACCTGGCTCATAGTGTCACTCCACAGGGCCTGCACGTTGAGCGACTGCGCCTTGAGCTTGCGGCTCACCACTCCCATGAACCATCCCATGGCGGGAACCACGGCAAGAGTGAAGAGCGTCAGCTCCCAACTGATGAAGAACAGCGTAACAACATAGCTCACAATGAGGATAGGATTCTTGAAAAGCATGTCGAGCGACGACATTATCGATGTCTCCACCTCGTTCACGTCGCCGGTGATGCGCGCTATGATGTCACCCTTGCGTTCGTCGGTGAAGAAACTCAGCGGCAGCGCCGTTATCTTGAAGTATATCAGATTGCGTATGTCGCGGACTATTCCCGTACGTATGGGCACGATAAATGCCGAGGCACCGAAATACAGGCTCGTCTTTATCAGTGTTGTGAAAACGAGGAACAGCCCGATGGCAAACAGTGCCGTCACCGCTCCCCAGCTGTCTATCATCTGACAAACGTAATAGTTCAAGTTGCCGGAGGCCCAGTCTTTCAGACTCCCGTCGCCCCAAGCCATCGGGCTTGTCACCCTGTTCTCGTCTACCTTGAAAAGTATCTGCAATATGGGTATCAATGCCGCAAACGAAAAAATGTTCATGACCGCCGACAGTATGTTGCACACTATCGACAATACCAGATATTTTCTATAAGGCGGCAGAAAACGCCACATTATATTCAAAAAGTCTTTTACCATTTTAAAAGGAGTTAGTTGAAAAAGGAACTACCGCTTACTGTATCCGCTTAGGAACTGTTGTCCTGCAACCGGCAATGGGCCGGGCGGAATACAACGTCTGTCGCCCTTCTCTTTCAATTCTTATATTCCGAGTCTTTTCCCGAACAGAGTGGCGCTTGTACTGCCTGTTATAACCACACGCACTGTCTGCCCCACCCGGCTGTCGCCCTTGTCAAACACCACCATCTTGTTCTGCTCCGTGCGTCCGCACATCTGCTCGCGCGAGCGCTTGCTGTAGCCTTCTACGAGCACGTCAAACTCGCGGCCCTCGTCGCGGCGGTTGGCCTCGGCCGACAGTTCCGTCTGCAACTGTATCATCTCGTTGAGCCGTCTTATCTTCACCTCCTCCGGCACGTCGTCCGGCAGATGTTTCGACGCGTACGTACCGGGACGCTCACTGTACTTGAACATGAAGGCCGAATCGTAACCCACCTCGCTCATCAGCGACAGCGACATACGGTGGTCTTCCTCGGTCTCGCTGTGATAGCCCACAAACATGTCCGTCGAGATGGCACAGTCGGGCACTATACGCCGTATCGCCGCCACGCGGTCGAGATACCATTCGCGTGTGTACTTGCGGTTCATCAGCTGCAGAATCCTGTTGCTGCCGCTCTGTACGGGCAGATGTATATGGCGGCACACGTTCGGCTCCCCGGCTATCACTCTGAGTGTATCGTCGCTCATGTCCTTGGGATGACTTGTAGTGAAGCGTACACGCATCTCCGGCACCGTGCGGGCAACCATACGCAACAGACCTGCGAAGGACAAGTCTCCTTCGGATGAGCCGGCAGGAATCCTGTACGAATTGACATTCTGCCCCAGCAGTGTCACCTCCTTGTATCCCCGGTCGCGCAGATCGCACACCTCGCGCAGTATGCTCTCTACGTCGCGGCTGCGCTCCCGCCCGCGGGTGTACGGCACTATGCAGTAGTGGCAGAAGTTGTTGCATCCGCGCATGATGCTGACAAATCCTCCCGTACGGCTTGCGTGCAGCCTCTGAGGCACCACATCGCGGTATGTCTCCGTTGTCGAAAGTTCTATGTTGATGGCCTTGTGGCCGGCCTCGGCCTGTGCTATCAGATCAGGCAGTGCAAGATAAGCGTCCGGTCCCGCCACAAGGTCGGCATGATGGTTCTCGAGCAGTTCGTCGCGCACTCTCTCGGCCATACATCCCAATACTCCCACTATCAGCTTGCGGCCCTTGCGGCGTTCGGCGTCGAGTGCTTCAAGACGGTGATAAATCTTCTGCTCCGCATTGTCGCGCACCGAACATGTGTTCAGCAACACGGCATCGGCATCCGCTATATCCTCGCAGACATCGTATCCTGCCATTTTCATCACCGAGGCCACGACCTCCGAATCCGCAACATTCATCTGGCAGCCATAGGTCTCGATAAACAGTTTTTTCATAAAGTCTTAATTATATAATCAAGGTGCAAATGTACAATAAAATAGTGAGATTATACACCGGCAGGATAAAGAAAATGATTTGCGGAATTATTTTGCGGGATTTTCTTTTGAGAAAAAAAGGGTGCAACGAGCCACACGACTGATGACGAAAATGAAAATCACCAAAAAGAAACAGCAAGGCATTCAAAGCCTCCCCAAAAACAGATCATACGTATTGATTCTGTTGAATGACTTATGAATCAATGAATGCCAAGTAAATTTTATTCTGAAAAAAACGCATTTTATTTTTTCCGAAATAGAAAAGCCGGGAGGCCTTCTCGGCTTCCTTTACACACGTTTTTTGCCTTGTTTTCTCGCCGTAAGGGCCTCCCGACACTCCCGCGAGGGCCGTTTCGCATTGCAATAAGGCCGCCGTCGCAATGCAACAACGGCCTTATTGCAATGCGAAACGGCCCTCTCTGCTTTCTTGACAAAGCCTCATCTACATAACGTGCTGACTGTCAGCGCTCCCCGTTTGATACAAAAATCGCGATTTTCGGTGCCTTGTCCGAAAATCGCGATTCCGATGTCGCTTAACATACGTTAAAGTAAAGATTTTTAAATACCGGCGTATCAGAACTTTGGGTTTGCCACATCCTTATCTCTTCCTGTACTTTACGATCGTCGTCACACTGCCATCGGATACCGAAGTTTTCCGCTTGTCGTACGTGAGCATGTATATGCGCGTACAATCGTTCTTCTCTATCGTGAGCAGCATCGTCACCTTGTTGCCGTCCTCTGTCTCGCTGAACGTGCCGCTACCGGCCTCAGACCTGAATACCCCGACAAAGGAGGCAGCGTTGTAAGACGATGTCTTGAGCACCTTGACCACCTTTTTGACCTTGTGCGTGGCGGGATTTCGCTCTATGACCGATGTGAATGTGCTTGCCCCTATACACTCGTTTGAAAACATGTTCATACGATTGTCTATCGTGTTCTGGCCGCGCGCATGCGACAGCACCGACACGACAACAACCAAAAGCATCAATATTCTTTTCATAAACTCAAAATCAAGAAAACGTTATCACTCAAGCAACCTGCGGATGCGCTCGCGCTCTTCTGGATCGCTTATGGCACCGAGCACATCCTGTTCGGCCGCCGTTATAGCAGCTTCGGCACTGGCACGGTGTTCCTGTATCTCGACCATACGCAGCGTACTCTCTATATGCGGCAGAATCTTTTTAAGATTGTCAGTACGCTGACCGTCGACAATCATATAGCTGCCGCCGTAGAGCGACGAAAGACGGTTGCGGTAGCGGATGTCTTCGGCAATGAAAATTCCGGCGGCTATCAGCACTACAGCAGCGGCGGCAACGGACACACGCCTCAACACGGCAAAGCGCCGGCGTGTCTGCGGAGGGACCGGCATACAGCACTCTCCTCTCCCATCCGGCTCCTCACCGGCAGTATTTCCACCGGCAGCAGCCGGCGTTGCCGGTGGAACCAGCAGTGCGAAGTCGCGAAACATCTCGCAATACTCCTCCAGTTCGGCCGGAACATCGTCCGAAGCGAAGAATGCGTATAGACGCCGTTCTTCGTCAATCGACGTGGCACCGTCAAAAAAACGGTCCATAAGCATCTTTACATTCTTTATATCATCCATCTTCTCCATTGTCATCGCTTGTTTCTCATTTGTCTGTAACGGTCTCTCACAGCCTGGCGGGCACGGCTCAGGGCCTTCCTCACCGCCTCTTCGCTGCTACCGGTCTGTTCGGCAATATCACCCATCTCCATGCCATCTAAATGCCGCATGCAGAGCACGGTACGCTGCCGGTCGGGCAGCCGGTCGACGATAGCCATTATCCTGTCCACACGCTCGCACGAATCGTCAACGGCGGCGGCAGCGGAACAGACGGCAGTGGCAGAAAAGCAACGGTCTGCAACGGCCGCCAGGCCTTCATCGCCCGCAAGCGGGACCACCGTCACGGCATTGCGGCGGCGGAGCCTGTCGACGCATATATTACGGACAACGACACGTGCCATCGGCTCCATCGGACAGTGCAGATTGCAGCGCATGTCCCAAAGCTTCATCATGGCGTCCTGCACCACATCTTCAGCTTCGTCGCCTACGTACTGCCATGCCGTGCCTACAAGGCGCGGGCGCAGCACTGCGGCTTCTTCCATATATTCGCTGTCCGTCATAGGCAATGGTTGTGTGTATCTGCCGTCAGGCCGGTCCGGTTCAATATCTGTTCAGACCGCTGCAGTTCACCGCTGCGGCTCCCGAGCCTTCTATTTTCACATCGTCGGCCGTGCCCGTTATCGTTATGGCCGACATGCCGGTGTGGACAACGTTCAATTTGTTGCAATCCACTCCGATGTTCATACTCCTCGCTCCGCTGCTGGAAATGTCCGCCCGGTCGCCCTTGTATGTGAGTATCGAATTGCCCATACCACCTTGGTTTATGCTCAGGGTCGTGCCGCTCATCTTTCCCGATCTTATCTGGGCCGTGCCGGTGGCTGTCAGCCGTATGGCCGGAGCCTCTGTGTCACCCATTACCAATGTACCCATACCGCCGCAAGAGATATCGAACGTTCCGCTGCTCGTGATGTTGCCCGATTCTATATTAGCCGTTCCGCTCTTGTCTATCTTTATGCTTTGGCAGTTTATATCGGCCGTGGATATTATTCCCATTCCTCCGGCCTCTATCCTAAGGTCGCCTGAGGCACGGACTGGCCCGACACACAGGTCGGCAGTGCCGTATTTGTTCATCGAGACGTTACTGCCGCTGACATCGGCCGCCGTAAGTTTGCCCATGCCTCCGGCCTTGATAGTGAGATTGCCGGAGGCATGGACCGCTCCCATACTCAGGTTGGCGGTGCCGTGTTTGTCTATCTTGACGTCGGTGCCCTTTATGCGGCCGGTGCTGACGCTTGACATGCTGCCTGCCGTAAGTATGAAATCGCCGGTATCTATATCCGACAGTTCGGCCACGGTCTCGCCGAAACACTCTATGAGCCGTGGATTGGGGCATGACACTTCCAGTATCACCATCCCCTTTTCCAGTTCCACTCTACCTTTCCATTTCAGACAAAGTTTGCTGCCATCGACGTATACGTTTGCCAATTCGTGTCCTTTCGCCGTTGTGGTAAGGGCAACGCTATATTCGGAAGACTGCCTGTACTTGAGCGTGGTTATCCAGTAGCATTCTATCTCATTGAAATCGCGCAACGGAAGTGTGCGCCTGATAAGCCGACCGTCGTCCGAAACGCTCTCCTTACATCCGCCGTCAGCATACGCCATGCCTGTAGCCGCCTTACGCGAACTGCTGCAGGCCGTAGACATGCACACGGCCAGAGCAATGATAAATAATCTCCGTATGTTCATAATTGACTGGTTATTGGTTTGTTTTCATAATCTTTTAACTGTTCATCAAACGGTATTACACAAAGAGACGTCCCCCCGTTGTTTACCTGTAATACGTAAAAACAACAGTTTTGTGACATAAAAACAAAGGAAAAAAAACGATAATCGACTCAAAAAAGACACACAGCCTCATGACATGACGTGTCATGAAACATCGTCGTTATCGGTCATCGGCCCGTACGGCACATCTCCGAATAGTCCTTAGGCTCTATCCTGCCCGTGAGCACACACAGGGCGTTGTAGGCCAGTGAGTTTATCTCGTTCTCGCCGGGCATCACCACCACCGGAGCAAGAAAGTCAATCTGCGCCTTTAGCCGCTTCATGCAATAGTCGCTGTAGGCTATGCCGCCGGTGACGATGACGGCCTTCTCCTCACCGTGCAACGCCACATGCATGGCCCCTATCTGCTTTGCCACGGTATAAAGCATGGCATCGAGAACCGTGCGGCACGGCTCGTCTCCATCCTCGGCACGGCGTGCTATGGTTATCATGTCGTTGGTGCCGGTATATGCCATCAGACCTCCGTGGCCGTGAATCATCTTCTTGATCTGCTTCATGGTATACTTGCCGCTGAAACAAAGGTCGACAAGTTGTCCGGCAGGCAGCGTGCCGGCACGTTCGGTAGAGAATGGTCCCTCGCCGTCAAGAGCGTTGTTGACATCGATGACCATACCGCGACGGTGGGCGCTGACAGAGATGCCGCCGCCCATATGAGCCACTATCACGCTGATATCCTCATAGCGCTGTCCGGCCTTGGAGGCATACTGACGGGCCATAGCCTTGCTGTTGAGAGCATGGAACACCGATTTGCGCATCATCCCGGGTATGCCGGTATAGCGTGCCACGGTCTGCATCTCGTCGACCACCACCGGGTCGGCAATGAACGCAGGGCAGCCGCATTCCTGTGCCAGTTCGTCGGCCAGCAGCGCACCGAGATTGCACACATGGTCCATCTCGGCCGTAAGCAGGTCGCGCTTCATTTTCTCGTCGACACGATATACGCCTCCAGGCAGCGGACTGAGCAGACCGCCGCGCCCTATGACAGCATCGAAACCGACAGCGATGCCATCGGCCTGCATCCTGCGGCGTATGAAGTCCATGCGATATTCATACTGCTCGGTGGAACGGTGAAACCGCACGAGGTCGGCAGCGGAATGATGCGCTCCCGACATCCACACGGCACGGTCGTTCTCGTAGAGGGCGAGTTTGGTCGATGTTGCTCCGGGATTGATTACGAAAATGCGGTAAGGACGTGAGCCGTCACGGCATGTATTGTTGTCGGTAATTGGTTTCATAGTCAGTAGTTGTTACTTGTTAATTTATGGTTTGCCACGTGCGGCGGCATACCGCAACGTGACTTCTGCAATATTGTCATAAAGCGGCCATGACCAGACTGTAGTACTTGGACACTTCCGAATCGGCTCTCGAGGCCACCACCACCGGTACCGTCGTACCGGCAAGCCACCCGGCGGTCTGTGCTCCGGCAAAGAGCGTAATGGTTTTGTAGAATGTGTTGCCGGCCTCGATGTTGGGAAATATCAGCACGTCGGCACAGCCTGCCACGGGCGACGATATGCCTTTGATGGCCCCGCTCTCGGCATCGAGCGCCGTCTTGACATCCATCGGCCCGTCGACTACAGCATTGCCGTATGCTCCTGCGGCGGCACGACGCTTTATCTCTTCGTAGGCTACAGTGTGCTCGAACTTGGGGTTCACCTTTTCCGTGCAGTGTGTCAGCGCTATGTTGGGAGTGTCGATTCCGAAACGACGGCATGCCGATGCACAGGCATTCACTATGGCATCAAACTGTACGAGCGTAGGACGGGGCACCACAGCGGCATCCGAAAACATCAGCAGTTTCCCGTAAGCCGGTATGTGGCTCATCGTGATATGGTTCATCACGCGCCCCGGTTCCAACAGTCCGCATTGCTTGTCGAGTACGGCCCGCAGAAGCACATCTGTGTTCACCGTTCCCTTCATCAGCACATCGGCCTCGCCACGCCGCACCACAGCCACTGCCTCACGCGAGGCCTCGGCCGCATCGGCACAGACCACAATGTCCACCAATCCGGCATGGGCTTCCGCCACACGCGCAAGACGCGGACTGAGCGGTCCTGCCGTAGTAAGCACAAAGCGCGCGAAGCCCTCGCCAAGTGCGCGCTCTATCACATATTCGGTATGTGTGTCGTGGGGGCAGGCCAAAGCTATGCACTTTCGGACAGACATGCCTCTAAGTCTCTGTTCCAAAAATGAAAAATCATGAAGTAGTTCCATAGGCTTTATTTTTCTGCAAACTTAAGAAAATAATTTCTATTTAACGAGAATTATGCGGGAAAAATCTTTTTAAGATAATGCTTTTCTCATATCGAACTCACGTTAATATAATAATAAAAAAACTAAGAGCTAAAAGTGAATAATCAGGAGTTATGATACCACCGGGACCTTCAGTCTCTGTTTATGCAACATATCATAACTCCTGATTATTCACTTTTAATCCTTAACTAAATGGCTGTGTCGTTGTCGATCAGTTCGAGCAGACGCTCCACGGCCTCCTCCTCGGGAATATTCTTTGCCACACACTCCTTGCGGCGGTAAAGAGAAATCTTGCCTCGGCCGGCGCCAACATATCCGTAGTCGGCATCAGCCATTTCGCCGGGACCGTTGACGATACATCCCATTATGCCTATTTTAAGACCTTTCAAATGCGCTGTGGCCTCCTTGATACGCGCTATGGTCGAGCGCAGGTCGTAAAGCGTGCGTCCACACCCCGGACAACTGATATACTCTGTCTTTGACGTGCGCAGACGTGCAGCCTGCAATATGCCGAAGGCTGTATCACAGATGTCAGATGACGACAGTGTTCCGTCGTTCATCAGCCAGATTCCGTCGCAGACTCCGTCAAACATAAGTGCTCCCATATCGACGGCAGCTTCAAGTTGGAAGTCACCTTTTTCCTCCTGCGTGTGGCGATACATCTGGCATATTACCACCGGGTTGGTCAGCCCGGCGGCAGAAATCTCGTGGATGAGGGCACGCTGTTCGCCAAGACGGTTCTGATGGTTGCTCACGCACACCACAACCACCTCAGGATGCCTGCGCAGACATGCCGTATACTCCTCTGCCGGCACACCGTATTGCAGCACAAGGAATTTGACATCGGCTTGCACTGTACCAATGAACGGCATGGCCGTATGGGGGAAGATGGGATAGAAGGAGCCCGCCCCCCCCTCAGTCCCCCCAAGGGGGGATGAAGCAGCAGCACCGAAATGCTCCTGATATACATTAAAGTCGACGATATACTTGTGGCCGGACGCCGGATTCGCCGGCATATTGCCACCTATATATATATAGTCGGGCTTCATATCGGACTTCGTATTGGGCTGCTCGTCGGACTCAGTGTCTCCCGCAGGGCATCCCCCCTTGGGGGGACCGAGGGGGGCCGGTCCCACCACCACCGGCACATTGTCACCGCCGATATTCCCCACGGCTGTCGTCTTGCGACGCTCGGGGTGCAGCCAATCGAAACCGGCACATGCCGTGGCAGGGATCATCATGTGACCGTCACGACACGTGACATAGTCTACAAGATGGCGTGCCACGGGAATCTCAGCCTCGGGCTCCTCGCTGAGTGATACGCGGATGGTGTCGCCGATACCGTCGGCCAGCAATGCACCGATACCTACGGCACTCTTTATGCGTCCGTCCTCACCCTCGCCGGCCTCGGTCACTCCAAGGTGCAGCGGATAGTACATGTCCGCGCGCTCCATGGCGTCGACAAGCAGACGTACCGAACGTACCATGACGACAGTGTTGCTTGCCTTTATGGAGATGACCACATCGTCAAACTTCTCCCGCTTGCAGATGCGCAGAAATTCCATACAGCTCTCAACGATGCCCTCGGGCGTGTCGCCGTAACGCGACATGATGCGGTCGGAGAGCGAACCGTGATTGACGCCGATACGCACTGCCGTATGATGCTCGCGGCATATATTGAGGAACGGCACGAAACGTTGTTCTATCTTCTGAAGTTCGGCGGCATATTCTTCATCGGTATACTCCAGTTGTCTGAACGTACGGGCGGGATCAACATAGTTACCCGGATTCACACGTACTTTCCCGGCATAGAGTGCAGCCACATCGGCCACGTTGGGGTTGAAATGCACGTCGGCCACTATCGGGACTGCATATCCGTCGGCTCTCAGCCGCTCACCGATATTCTTCAGGTTCTCGGCCTCGCGCACGCCCTGCGTGGTAAGACGCACATATTCTCCTCCGGCATCCACTATGCGTTCTGTCTGAGCCACTGAACCTTCGGTGTCGGTAGTCTGCGTAGTGGTCATCGACTGCACACGCACAGGATTGTCGCCGCCGAGAGGAGTGTTGCCTACGTTGACGACAGATGCCTTGCGGCGTGAGTAGTTAAACAAGTCTATCATGACAATATCTTTTTTAGTGAAGAGTGTAGAGTGATGAGTGCAGAGGTATGATTACCGTCAAGCCTCATTTACTAAAGGTAATCATACCTCTTTTAGTACAATTCTTATTTACTCTCTTGGTATGATTACCCTCAAGCCTCATTTACTAAAGGTAATCATACCTCTGCAATCATCACTCTGCACTCTAAACTGATTCCGATGAATCAGTTGGTCTTGAAATTGTATTTCACCTCAGCCAGCTCCATGTTGGCCTTCTCTATTTTTGCTTTCAGCCCGCTCTTGAACTCGGCAAGGCGTACGGCCAGAGCCTCGTCAGCCAAAGCCATCATCTCCACGGCCAGGATTGCGGCATTCTGCGCTCCGTTCACTCCCACCGTGGCCACAGGTATTCCCGGAGGCATCTGTATGATACTCAACATGGCGTCAAGCCCGTCAAGCATGCCCTTGATGGGTACTCCGATAACGGGCAGCGTTGTCGAAGCCGCTATCACCCCTGGCAGCGCGGCAGCCATGCCAGCTCCGGCTATTATCACCTTTATACCGCGATCCTTGGCTCCGCGGGCAAACTGCTCCACTGCATCCGGCGTGCGGTGGGCAGACAGTGCGTTAACTTCAAACGGCACCTGCATCTCGTCAAGAAACTTGCAGGCCTTTTCCATTACGGGCATATCACTCGTACTGCCCATGATAATACTTACTACTGGATTCATATTCTTTTTATATTTGCAAATATTCATTCAATACGGCTTTTCCATAACAACGTCTACACGAACAATATGGTAAGTGCCGAGCATACCATACCGATGCAGAATCCTCCAACAACCTGAGCCAACGAGTGCTGGCGCAGAATCATTCGGCTCGTACCGAGCAATCCGGCAAGCAGAAAAACGAGGCACATCCACCACACGGGATTGAAACCGAATATCTCTCCAAACGAGAACAATGCCCCCGCCATACCGCCGATAGCCGCCGTATGGGTGCTGATCTTCCACCATGCATTAATTATGGCACAGACAATCTGTATCATCAGTGCCGCTGTAATGATGCTTCCCATGAAATGGGGTATGTGCAACCTTTCCATGATATATACACACATTAGATAACACATGATAGATATTACATACGGCACCATTCGCCGCTCCTTGTGTCCCAATTCTATAAGCGTCCAACCCTGATAATGACGGTATAGACGTATTAGCAGTGTCGGAATCAATATTGTAAATACGCACACCAAAGACAGGACAAAAATCTTGTAGAACAGCGGCAACAGGCTGAGATAACTGAACAGAAACAATGCTATCAGTCCCACAAGAGGCAGATAGAACGGCGCAAACAGCATACTGAACAACCGTGCCGCAAGAATGATATTCTTGGTACGTGTGCTCTTATGCCTTTCCGAAGGATAAAGCCTTTGTTGATGTTCTTTGTGTAACATCTTTTTTATTTGTTTTATTATTGGGCAGATATTCCTAACTCTTCATTCAATGAATCCGCCTCAGACGGGCTATCGGTATGCTGAGCTGCTCACGGTATTTGGCCACGGTACGACGGGCTATGGGATAACCGCGCTTGTTGAGTTCATCGCGCAAGGCGTCGTCGCTCAGCGGGCGGCTACGGTCCTCGGCATCAACTATATCCCGTAAAGCGGCTTTTATACGGCGTGTCGACAATTCTTCGCCGCTTTCCGTGACATAGCTGTCGCTAAAGAAATGACGCAAGGGGAAAGTCCCCCACCGTGTCTGGGCATATTTGCTGTTGCTTACACGTGAGATAGTAGAAAGGTCGAGACCTGTTTTCTCGGCTATGTCCTTAAGAATCATCGGACGTAACGAGGCTTCGTCTCCATCCTCGAAAAAACGGTGCTGCCAGTGTATTATGGCTTGCATGGTAAGCGTAAGCGTACGTCGACGCATTTTCACAGCCTCAATAAATCCCTGTGCCGCCTCTACTTTCTTCTTGGTATACAGAAGCGCCTCCTTCATCTGCCGGCTCATTCCGGCCTTGTTCTCCTGATATTCGCGCAACGTGTCGGCAAACGATTGCGACACATGCAGTTCGGGAACATCGCCACTGTTGAGCGAGAACGTCACACTGCCGTCCTCATGCGTGTCAACTATAAAATCGGGCGTTATCTGCTGCATATTCCTGCCTACAGTCTCACCCATCGACGCTCCAGGCTTGGGGTTCAGCTTTCGTAACTCACCCATCAGTACATCGGCCTGCATCTCCGTCAATGACAGTGCCGCCCGTATACGATGCCAATGTTTCTTAGTGAACTCGTCAAAATAACGTTCAACCACATCGAGCATCAGATTCTTCAACCGTGAGTCGGGTCTGCGCTTCACCTGCAACAGCAAACACTCCTGCAAACTGCGGGCTCCGATGCCGGGCGGGTCGAGATACTGCTGCATAATGCCGAGCACACGGTCTATATCGTCGGCCGTCACGTCCAACCCCTGATATATGGCCAGTTCGTCGGCGATGCCGTCCATGCTTTTGCGCAGCAATCCATCGTCGTCGAGCGAGCCTATCAGATATTCCATTATCTGGCGTTGCCTGTCATCGATATCCATCTCGCCCAGTTGCTCCTTCAACTGGTCGTAGAATGACACCGCCTCACCATATACCATGTCCTCACGCTCATCCTGCGTGTTGATTCCGCCATGATACACTGGCAGATCTTCATCATCGCGCCCTATATTGCTCAAAGCGTCGTCAAGCGCCGACTGCCGTTCCTCGCGCTCATTGCGCGTGTCAAAATCGTCATCCGAAACAGTGTCGTCGTTTGGACCATCATCATAGATTTCGTTTCCTGATGTAATGTCATCTCCCGGTGACTCCGCCTCAAGCGCAGGATTGTCGTCCATCTCGGCATTTATCCGCTCCATCAACTGATTGATGGGCAGTTCCACCAGATGGGCTTGCAACAGCTGCTGTTGCGAGAAGTTTTGTGTCTGCCTGAGCGCTTGTTCCTGTTTCTGTTCCTGAACCTGACTTTGAGCCATAAACAAAATGAAATTATCGTGTCTTTTTTCGTCTGCAAATTTAAATAAAAAAAAGAATAAAGAAAAACTTAATGGTTTTTATTTATTTTCTTTAGGAGTTTTCTTTTAGGAGTTAAAGAGAATTATAGTTGGCAAAATTCGCTAAAGGAAGAACCAAACCGTTTATAAAAAAAACTCCTTCAACTCCCTCGCATACGATGCAAGACCCTCAATACTGCTATTACCGAAACGTTGCCATATAGTGCGACAGGCTGGCATTAACGGAGAGGAAAGGAGTCGAAGATTAGCCGGACGACTCAGATAAGGATCGAAATGCTGGTATAGTTGCAACACATCATTTACCACGTCAGGCGAAATCCTCATCACTCGCGCCAGTTCTATCACCTCAGGGGTCTCGGGTACCATCGTGGCCGGAGTAAGGCGGAAATACAGATCTATTATCATTATAAGCATTACAGGAATTACGTCAATGTCTTCACATATCGGACGAAAATCCCGCTCAAATGTCTCGACGGTATTCACACCGGCATAAAAAGCCTCGGCATTACAAAAACCACTCATGCCACGCAACCTCTTTACAGCTGCCGACAGTCGCCGTGGATTGCTGCCGTATGTCTCCCACAGATGTTCTATATAAGGTGTTTCATGATTAGCTATTGCACACATGCGGGTAAACAGCAATGCTGGACGTATGTGCAACTCAAGGCTCAGCTCTACCATCGGCCTGCTGTACATAGGCTTTACACCCACGGGGTTACGCAGGTAAAGTTGCATGAGCAACAGCCAATAATCATCAGACCAGTTTGATAGTTTTGCCATGTTATATGGTAGCAATATTTATTTTCTGCAAATATACAATTTCTTTTTCAGACAAGAAGAAATAAAATGAAAAAAGACATAAAAATTCAAAGGTAAACCCACATTTAAAATACAACCCTAACCAAACCTATCATTTTCCATTGAGAAGACAACGATACGTAAGTCAGCCAACAAGGTTAAACTACATTATTGTCCGGACAGAATGTGCCTTGTCTGGACAAAATGCGCTCTGGATGGATGCGCCCCAACGGGGCAACAAGCACACAGCCCGGGGCAGAGCGTAGCGACACCCCGGGATTCAAACATCGCCAATCCCCGCGCCCTGCAAGGTAGGGTGTCCAAAACTTGTCGCTCATTTCTGGAATCATAGTCAAATAAATATATTAAGTTAGTCAACAGAATCAAACTACATAATCACTCGG
>NZ_JABKKE010000024.1 GCF_013166575.1 Xylanibacter rodentium | reverse complement strand
AGAATATGACATTGTTGCAATTGAGTAATTTCGTATTTTAACGACTCTGCTCATATAACGTTCATTTTTGAGATAAAATATAAAAAGTCAATTATTTAAATATCATACAGTTATTGCTAAATTTAATGCTATTTTGATACTAAAAATGAACCACAAATTATGGCCACCCTACCTGCAAGGGCAAAAGCATAAAGACATATGGGATAAAAATGTAAGTATCTTATAATTAGCGCTTTTATCCTTTCATAAACAACAGGCAGGCTGTTACGACCGCACAGCAATTCTTCCAATCATGGTCTTATACACCTTCCTTGGCCTTGAAGGCCAGCGCATACATGCGCATCTGCTTGACCATGGCCAACAGTCCGTTGCTGCGCGTTGGACTGAGATGGTCTTTCAGACCTATACGGTCGATGAAATACAGGTCGGCCGATAATATTTCATCAGGCGTATGTCCGCTTACTACTCTGATAAGCAAGGCTATGATACCTTTGACTATAAGTGCGTCGCTCTCGGCTGTAAAGTTGATACGGCCGTCTTCATAGTCGGCTTGCAGCCACACACGGCTTTGGCAGCCGTCGATGAGGTTGCTCTCCGTCTTGTAGCGCTCGTCGAGCGGTGCCTGCTCGTTGCCTAAGTCGATAAGCAACTGATACTTGTCCATCCAGTCTGTGAAATCAGAAAATTCCTCGATGATTTCGTCTTGAAGTTCGTTTATTGTCATAATGAGAAGCCCCCTATGGTCCCCCCCCAAAAAAAGGGGACACCTGTGAGTATAGTTATGTAATTATTTTATTGTTGTTATATTTTATATGTCCCTTGCTGCTATCCGCAGGCGTCACCTTTGGGAAGACTACATGGAACTTTCTTTTTCTATCCTGAACAGCTTGTCGCTCGGTCTCACTTTCTCCGGCACTGCTATGCTTATGCGCGTGCCTTTGCGGGCACGTTCTACAGGACCGTGGTCACCATGCACCACATCGGGCGTGACATAGAGCGCGCCGGTAGTAGGACCGGTGATGAGGAGTTTGTCCCCAGGAGCAAATTCTGTTGCCTCAACCGTAAACTCGGCCACTCCGAGTTTGCTGAAATACTTCACACCTTTGCCCACATACACCTTGCGCTCGGTTGCGCACGAACCGTAGTGACGGTTCCACTCGCCAAGCGTCTGCCCCTGATAGTACCCGTCCCAGAATCCGCGGTTGAAGACGGTGGCCAGACGCTCGTCCCACATGTCTTTTTTCTCCTCGGTAAACGTACCGTCGAGCACTGACGCTATGGCCTCGCGGTAACACTCCACCACTGTTTTCACATATTCCGGTCCGCGGGCACGGCCTTCTATCTTGAATACCCGCACACCGGCCTCCATCATGCGGTCGATGAAGCGTACAGTCTTCAGGTCCTTCGGACTCATGATGTATTTGTTGTCAATGGACAGTTGCTCGCCCGTCTCATTGTCGGTAACGGTATACGAGCGTCGGCATATCTGAACACAGCTTCCGCGATTGGCACTGCGGTTGGCCTCGTGGAGGCTCATGTAGCACTTGCCGCTGATGGCCATGCACAGTGCGCCGTGGCAAAACATCTCTATGCGGACCCGACGGCCTGAGGGGCCGCAAATGTTCTCCTCGCATATGCCACGGTATATCTCGGTCACCTGGTCCATGTTGAGCTCGCGGGCCAACACCACAACATCTGCAAACCGAGCATAAAACTTCAGCGCCTCAATGTTGGAGATGTTGAGCTGCGTAGACAGATGCACCTCCTGCCCCACCTCGCGGCAATACATCATCACGGCCACGTCACTGGCTATCACGGCCGATATGCCAGCTTCGCGGGCTGCGTCGATTATCTCGCGCATCTGACAGAGATCCTCTCCGTAGATGATGGTATTGACGGTGAGATATGTCTTTATACCGTGCGAGGCACACGTGGCCGCAATCTCGCGCAAATCGCCAATGGTGAACGTACTGGCCGAGTGAGCTCTCATGTTGAGTTTCTCTATGCCGAAATACACCGAGCCTGCCCCTGCCTTGATGGCCGCAGCCAGACTGTCGCGCGAACCCACGGGGGCCATTATCTCAAAATCGGATATGTTTGTTCCGGTCATTGCTGTATGTATTGTTGTGTAGTTGCTGTTACTGTGTATATGCCTGCGGCATGCACAATCGGTGTGCAAAGTTATGAAATTTAAGACAAACAGTAATACACATCAATGAAAAAACGCGCATTTTTTACGCTAAAGCGAGATATCAGGAGCACACATATACCGGTACGGGGCCGCTGTACTGCCGGTACAACGGCCTTGAACTATTGGTACACAGGCCTTGTACTGGCAGTACAAAGCCGTTGTACTGAAACGGGAGTGGCGTTGTCACGACTATTTCAGATAATCACTTTCAACGTGATGAGACATCGTCACTCCGTAATCTCTATCTAAATGTACATAAAAAAGGCGTGATTTCCATAACGGCAGAATAAAGAAATGATTCTTTCCTTAAAGGAAAGTCAGCTGACATAATGATATATCCCTAACAAATCTTGACCGAAATTCGTATTTTACACAGATTTGTCGTAAGTTTGCACAATCATGAAAATATGTATATTCTGTTCCGCCAACAGCAACATAGCCAAAACCTACTTCTCCGCCACCGAGGAGTTGGGACGCTGGATGGCGGAAAAAGGCCATACGGTGGTGTTCGGCGGCTGCGACCTCGGACTGATGGAGTGCATAGGGCGGACCGCACGTGAGAACGGGGCAAGAACGATAGGAGTAGTACCCACTAAGGTTGAGGAACGCGGACGCACCAGCCGCCACATCGACGTGCACATTCCCTGCGACAATCTCAGCGACCGCAAGGAACTGATGATGACCCAAAGCGATGTGTTCATCGCCCTGCCGGGCGGTATCGGCACGCTCGACGAGATATTCACCGTGGCGGCATCGGCCACCATCGGATACCACTCAAAGCGCATTATTCTGTATAACGTCGACGGTTTCTGGGATTCACTCATAGCCATGCTTGACGACTTGCAGCAGCGCGGATTCGTGCGCGGCTCGTGGCGCGACCATATCGTCACAGCTACAAATCTTGAAGAGATAAAGAGAATTTTGGGTTTCCTATAGAACCAGCCCCCCTATAATCCCCCAAAGGGGGATACCTGATAACCAATATAATCCTACTTGATGTGCCAACTTCACTCCTATAATCCTTCAAAGGGGGATACCTGATAACCAATATAATCCTACTTGATGTGCCAACTTCACTCCTATAATCCTTCAAAGGGGGATATTTGATAACCACCCAAAGACACGGGAACTCAGTATCCCCCTTTGGGGGATTATAGGGGGCTGGCTTTACATCCTCCTGTTCAACTGGAACAGCGCCGGAATCAGCATGCAGAACGAACAAAGCAAAGCAAGCACAACGCGTGTCTCCGTGCCGAAATACATGATAAGTTGAGCATCGGGTATGGGAAAGATGTTATACAACACATAAGCAATGGTATTGTTCACCCAATGATATACCACTCCGGGGACAATGCTGCCCGTTCGGACATACATCCATCCGAGGAGAATACCAATGACGAAAGCATGCGGCATCTGTGCGGGGTTACCGTGAACCACAGCAAATATCGCGGCCGAGACAGTGATGCACAACCACGGCCGGGACTTCCACTGACGGAACAGAGCACGGAGTATGGCGCCGCGAAACACAAGTTCTTCTACAAGCGGGGCCAACAACCCCACTGCCACATACCCCCAGCGCTCTCTGAGAACCATATCCATATGGACATCCAAAAGATTGGGCAATTCCGGCATCCGTTCCTGAATCCATAATGACGGCACTATGGCCCCCAAAGCAGCTACAGCACACCAGAAGAGGACGTCCCATGGTCCAGAACGTACATAATTGCGGGACACCACTGCCCACCGTGCAAGCAGAAACACGACCATGGTCACTATGCTGAACGCACCGGATGCCACAATGAGCATCATCGCTGTCATGTCCCCGGAACCGCTTGCCAACCGCCACAACAACTGCACACCGGACGTCACACCGACCTGAATTGCAAGAAACACTGCTAAATAAATCAAAGCATTCTTCATAAATCTCTTATTTTTTCTATCCTTTTTAAGGTTGAAATTCCTACCATCATACCTTACTACCGGAATCCTTGAATATCTCTTCGGTCATCTCTTTATCCTTGTTCAACTGCCGTACCAGTTCGTCAACATCGCGAAACCGCCGTTCTTCTCTCAGTCTCTTGACGAACGACACACCCATAGACATACCGTAAACATCACCCGAGAATCCAAATATGTGAATCTCTATAGTCTGACGTGTGCCGTCGAATGTGGGACGTGTGCCGATGTTCATCATTCCGCGATACAGTCTTGCATCGCCGGCAAGAGCCACCGTCACGGCATAAACACCGGATGCAGGTATAAGTTTGCGGTTGTCGTCGGGTTCGAGATTTGCCGTTGGAAAACCAATACTGCAACCAACATGCTCACCCGACACCACATGCCCGGACAATGTATACGGGTAACCAAGACAACGGCGGGCCATCTCCACTTCACCCTCTTGCAGAAACGAACGTATCACCGACGAACTGACGTTGACACCATTGAGCACAAAAACGTCACCCTGACGCACATCGAGCCCCATCTCCCGTCCGTAAGCCACATAGTCGCCGAATCCCTCACTGCGGTTATGTCCGAAGCGGTTGTCGTAGCCCGTTATAAGAGCTTTCAGTCCCAGCTGTCCGCAAAGCACATCGCTCATGAAGTCGCGTGCCGACAGTGCAGCCATAGTCTCGTCGAAAGGCAGAACCACACAATTGTCCACCCCCGTCTGCGCAAGCAGTTCTTTCTTCTCGCCGAAAGTGCTGAGCAACCTCGGTTGGAAATCACTATGCAGCACTTCACGCGGATGACGGTCAAAGGTGATCACCATCGACTCCATACCATTCGCTGCGGCTATCTCCCTCACCTGTTTTATCAGATGACGGTGACCTCGGTGCACACCGTCAAAGAATCCAATCGTACCAACGCATGGCCCTTTGGGCTTCATGCCTTCAGCCGGTATTATCACTCTCATAGTCCCTAACTTTATTGTTGGATTTCATCTTGTGTTTTCTCGCCATGGCAGAGTTGAAACAAATTTCGCTCTGCCCATTTGACTTGACGAAAACGTTCTATTAATGTTTCCCTGTCCGTTTTATTCTCATCATCCATCTCCACAGCTCACCGGCAATCAGCACAGGTGATGTTGCGGCAACTATCCACAGCCATGTGAAAGCATCAAGCGGAACTGTTCGAAACATTCTGCCTCCGAATGTGACTATAATCCACTGTCCCGCTATGATAATGGCAAGCACGAGCAACAGCCCACGGTCTTTCAACATGCCTTGCAATGCCGGTTTACAACTGCCGAGAGCCTTGGCATTGAACAGGTTCCACCACTGCAACATTACAAAGACCGTAAAGAACACCGTCAGCTCTTCGTCCGACAATCCGGCTATATGCTCAAAATAATAGAGCAGCGAAAGCATCGTTACAAAAAACACTGCACCCACAACACTTATGGCCCGGGCCATGGAACGGCTGACTATAAAGTCGGCCTGACTGCGCGGCCTGTCGTTCATCACCTCTTTCTCGGGCGGCAATGATGCAAGAGCCATCGCAGCAAAAGTATCCATAATAAGGTTGACCCAAAGTATCTGCGTTATCGTGAGCGGCATCTCGGTACCTATAAAAGAGCCTCCGAGTACGAGCAGCAGAGCCGTGACATTGACAACAAGCTGGAAAAAGATAAACCTGCGTATATTGTTGTACAGCGAGCGTCCCCACTCTACAGCACTGACAATACTGTTGAAAGAATCGTCGATGAGTGTCATGTCGCTTGCATTCTTGGCCACACTCGTTCCGGAACCGAGCGACAGTCCTACATGAGCATGGTTGAGTGCGGGAGCGTCGTTTGTACCGTCGCCGGTGACAGCCACCACCTCGCCACGCCGCTGCAGCAGATTGACAAGCCGCTGCTTGTCGGCAGGCCGCGCACGGCTCATCACCCGTATTTCCGACACACGCTCCAAAGCCTCATCGTCACCGAGAGCTGCAAATTCCGGACCGGTAATGACTGATTCCGCTGTCAGGCTCATCCCTATCTGACGTGCTATCTCCATAGCCGTTGCCGAGGTGTCGCCGGTAACTATCTTCACATTTATACCGGCACTGATGCAACTGCGTATGGCATCGGGCACCTCCTCGCGCAGAGGATCGCTGATGGCGGCCACACACTGAAGTGTCATATCACTCACCTCCATAGTGTCACATCTGCGGCATGCAAATGCCAATGTGCGCATAGCCTTGTTCTGCCACCCCGCAAGCATTCCTGTAACACGGGTGCGCTCTTCGTCAGTCATTACACAACGGGCCATGACAATTTCAGGTGCACCCTTGACAAACAGCCACCTTACACCATCCACATCGCACAACGTAGCCATATATTTACGTTCTGTGGAGAACGGCAACCTCTCTTCTATCGGTACTGATGCCCGCAATGCCCTATAGTCGGCGCCGTGACCGGTGAGCCACCTCAGCAGAGCCACTTCCGTAGGGTTGCCTATGCCACGGCTGTCATCGAGCTCGGCTGTGGTGTTGAGGGCGAAAGACAGGGCCAATGAAGGGAATGAATATCCTGATTTGCTGTCGTCTCCAACCGGCAGTACTTCTATCTCGTTCACCCTCATCTTGTTCTGCGTCAACGTGCCGGTCTTGTCGGTACAAATCACGGTCACAGCCCCCATAGTCTCACAAGCATGGAGTTTGCGCACCAGATTGTTGCTTTTGAGCATACGGCGCATATTGAGCGCCAAAGCCAGCGTCACTGCCATCGGCAGACCTTCAGGCACGGCCATCACTATCAGCGTGACAGCCATCATAAAATAGCGCAGCACCACTCCGGCCATCTGCACATAATCATCTGTATGCCATAACGGCTGTGTAAGTACATCGTGGCCCAAAAACACAACAAAAGCTGCCATAGCCACAGTTACCCCAACTTTGCTTATCATCGAGGCAAGCCGGTCGAGCTGGCGGTTGAGCGGTGTCTTTACGGCTGTCAGCTCCGTGGCGTCGTGGGCCACACGCCCTATCTCAGTGCCATCGCCCACTGCCGTCACTACCATTCTACCGTTACCATTCATCACCATCGTCGAACGCAACAACATATCGGCAGGATATGCAGCCTCGTCGGCATTACGCATCACATTGTCGATGGAAGAGTTTTCCGATACGGCGGCAGTACTGACGTGACTTTCATTGACGTATTTATCCGTCACAGGTTCGCCCGTAAGAGCCGATTCGTCTATCTGCAGATCCGTGGCCTCAAAAAGAAAGCCGTCGGCCGGCACCTCATCGCCCACCTCTACCATCACAACATCGCCTACGGTCACTTCACGACGTGCTATCTCACACACTTTACCGTCACGAACAACCTTTACCGGCTGTTCCTCGCCTATAGCCGTGAGTACATCAAACTTACGTGCTGCGTCGCGCTCAAAAAAGAAACCTATTGTAGTGGCAAGAAAGATGGCAAAAAAGATACCCACAGTTTCGACAAATTCCCCGTTTACAAAAGCCAATGCCAACGACACGGCTGCAGCTACAAGCAAAATACGTATAATGGGATCGTCGTACTTTTCAATATAAAGTAGCCACATTGACGTTCGTGCAGGAGGCGTGAGAACATTATCACCATACTTCAACCTGTTCTCCGCAGCCTGCACACCAGTAAGTCCAGTACGGTTTATATCACATCCGTCTGTTTTATTATCCATTTGACATACTCCTTCCTTATAAGGTATTTATTCTCTGCAAAATTAGCTAAAAAGGCCATGTCAACCAAGTATATAGAATTAATTTAGTTTCTTTTCACAAAAAAATATTTGGTAATTTGATTTTTTTATGTAACTTTGCACCCGAAATCAATCAACAATTGGTTTTTCGGGCTTTTAGCTCAGTTGGTTAGAGCAACAGACTCATAATCTGGAGGTCCCAGGTTCAAGCCCTGGATGGCCCACTTAAAGAAGCGTCAATTGCATAGTACGGCAATTGATGCTTCTTTTATTATACAATTCGAACGAATGAGCCGAACTAAAATTGTCACACGGCATATATATATTAGTTTCGAAACGTCGTGACAAAACAATATCTAAACAAACTCCATAAGTTCCGCCACCGTACTCACATAACTGCTGCTGCCGTCTTTAAAAACAATACGGAATGCCGACATAGTAACCTCTATTGATATTTCATCGGACAAGACTTCATCTGTAGTCTCTATGCCACGGCGGTGCAAAGCCTTGCGGACCATTGCCATCCGCGGACCATTGCATCCGGAAATATGTATACGACGGACAATATCGGCAGTGACTGTAAAAAGCCCAGTCTGTTGGTCAAACGATATTCCACGACCGGAAAAGAATGACGACAGACTGCCGTCAAGCGCCATATCCTCCGGTGATCCTATAGTCAGCGCACCACCTGAAGAAAGAAGCCACACGGTATCTGCAATCTGAAGAGCCAATTCAAGATCATGAGTTGAAAGAAACACGGTCTTCTGCATGGTATGGCTGATACGATGGAGTAATTGCATTATCTCCACCTTGCTCGGAAAATCGAGAAATGCCGTCGGCTCATCAAGATATATCACAGGAGTCTGTTGGGCCAACGCCTTGGCTATCATAACTTTCTGCCTCTCACCATCGCTCAGCGTACTTACCATACGCGAGTCCAGCGAGTCAATGCCAACCATCGCCATTGCCTCGGCAACAACATTCATGTCTTCCTGCGAACACGTTCCCCAAAAACCGGTATATGGAGAGCGTCCGAGACAGACGAGCTCGCGTACTGTCATATTTACAGTGTCAGGCTTATCGGTAAGTACAACGCCAATGGTACGGGCCAGTTCGCGATCACCGAACGTACTCATTTCCCTGCCGTTTATATATACACTTCCGCTCAACGAAGGTTGAAAATACGAAAGAGTACGCAACAACGTACTCTTTCCCACTCCGTTGGCCCCGAGCAGACATGTCAGTTCGCCGCAACGTATCGACGCACATATGCCGCCGGCAACCGTTGTCACCCCGTCCTTGCCACGATAACCTATGCTCAGTCTGTCAAGACGTATGGTCTCTTTCTCTGGTTTCATCATGCCGTTTGCTTTGTCTGAAAAATCCTTTTGCCGGCAAAGTTACGCAATCTTGGACCTTTATCCAAATTTTTATTGCAAGTATATTGTCAATACATACCTGTGTCTACCTCGTTGTCACGAACCACCCCGAGGCGTACAAGCTCGTTGAACATCATCTGACCTATACGCTCGGTCCAGTCAGCAGCGAAGTGCAGATTGTCACGGCCGAGCCATGCCTTGCTCAGGTCTATGCAATACACATCAGGCAGTTCGGCAGCCACACGCCTTTGGGCCTTTTCCACGCCGGCACTGTATTGACGGCTTGCATGAGGAACGGTGCCGAAGATGAAAGGTATGTTAAGGTATTCGGCCCGTCCTGTCTTAAGGCTTATAAACTCACGTATGTAGCATATCATATCCTTGAAATTCTTGTAGTAGTCGGCAGCTGCATGACGGTCGCTCTCACCCTGATGCCACATTATGGCCTTCACATCATACCCTTGGGGCAGACTGACGAGTGTGCTGTCAACACACATAGCGAAACCCTCTGTAAGTGATTTGGTGAGCGAACGGCCCGTAGCCACATCACCGTCATATGCCTTGTTGGCAGCCAGCCATCCTGCACCGGCATACCATGACGGACGCTTGGGCCCACCCGCGACGGTATCTATCGACGTTCCGCCCACAGAAGCCTTTATCGAATAGAAGTCACAGCCGAGGGTGCCGTCCAACAGACGGTTGACCACATCGCAGTAGGCCCAACGGCCTTTTCTGTCGTCAAATGTCCGGTCACCGAAATGTCCGGTACGCCTGGTAGTTACATTTGCAAAATGCAGATGATTGTATTTTTTGCGCAGACGTTCAGGCATGTCCGATACATACGCACGGCCATCAGTATTTGACTGCCCTGCGGTGAGGAACACCGGTGCCGCCCCACCCGCCTCGCAACCTTCCATGGGGCTTATCTCTATACTTCCGCCACCCGGCAGAAAATCTATCATGAGGCTTTTACCGCGACGCCTTACATAGAGCTGCCTGCCGTCTTGCACGGCCACGAGCGGTTTGTCGGACGTCACGACAAGCGTGAGCGGCTGACTGTAAACAGCCTTGTCAAGCGACATTCGAGGCTTTATGACGGTTTTGTCCTTACGACGGTTTATTTTCAACTTCACGTTGTCACGTTCGGCCACGTATGCCGCCACATCGGCCAGCGGTGCTATCCACAGGCTGTCACGCCGGCGCGACACATAGTCCAGATGTTTCCAAAAGCGTGTGGGGTCGCCAAGAGAATCGTAACCACAGGTGATGCCATGAGTCATGCCAACACCCCAGCTGCCTGATGATACAAGTCCGTCAACCCACCGTCGCAGCCATGTCGAATCGCGCTTTGAACCTATACTGACCTGTTCCGTACGCGTACCGGTACGTCCCTGGCTGCATAGAGCCAGTGCCTCGGGTGTCTTACGGTTGCCGGGATATACAAACGTGCGCGGCATCACTCCCGTATGCTCGTATATGGCCGTGTCGCAACGTTGCACCTCATGCCGCAAGGCTTCTCCCGTAAGTCGGTCTACAGCGGAATGACTCCATCCGTGATTGGTAACTTCCTGTCCGTCGGCAGCCATTTCTTTGAGTTGTTCCCATGTCATGCATGGTGTACCTTTCCATTCATCTCCCACCCTGTTGCCTATCACGGCAAAAGTGGCTTTCAGCCCGCGACGCTTCAGTTGCGGATAAACCTTGGTATAATGCTCTGCCAGACCGTCGTCAAACGTATAACTGACGGCCGCAGCCCTGTCACCCCAATATCGTGCCACGCGTATATCTGTCTGCGCCGACACCGTTACAGACATTATGCTGATAATAAAAGACAGTTTTGATATTCGTTTCATCCTATTCATTTTTTACATGGAAATTATTATCTGAAATCGAACCATAGCTTCATCCGCAATCCCTCGTCACCCTTGTTGATGCGGATGTGACTGGGCTGAGCCTGCGGACCAAGCTGTTCGATAGGTTTATACGACCGCATGCCCGGTATCTCGAACAGGAACGAAAGGTCACCTTCGGGAAATGGTTGCATGGTATGCACCTTCTTGCCTTCACTGTCGGTAGGCTCTTCAGGAGTGAACACACGGAAATACAAGCCGTCGGTCTCGCTGT
Organism: Xylanibacter rodentium; assembly: GCF_013166575.1. GTDB lineage: Bacteria > Bacteroidota > Bacteroidia > Bacteroidales > Bacteroidaceae > Prevotella > Prevotella rodentium. The sequence goes on along the minus strand of NZ_JABKKE010000024.1, from coordinate 22,851 downwards.
ATACGGTGAACGGAGCCGTGGCAGACAGCATCCTTGCCCAATAGAGATTGGCATGATAACCCTTGAATTCGGGATATACAAGACGACCGTCCGATTGTCCTGTCACGGTGTTGTTATATTCTTTTTGCCACAATCCAATCGTCTGGCCGCGCTGACGGTTGCGCCATACACGATATGGACCACGTCCGAACCATTGCATACCCGTGCACAGAGTTTCAGGATATGTGAAACTGAATCCGAAGTTGCGCACGTCGGTATCGAAAAACTGCCCACCGAAACGCTTGCCGTCACGGCTGTTGAGCAACACGGCATCCATGCCGAGAAGTCCTTCGGCCGTCATTCGCCACACGATAGAGTCGACAGCACCGGAATAAGTCATCACCAACAGTGCGTCACGGCCGTCTTGACGAGACTTGATATCAAGCAGGCGCATCTTCATGCCCACCGGCAGCGGACCGCCGCCGAAAGGTATAGTACGCCCGTCCATGCTCACATTGACCAGCATACCGCTTTCGCGGTTGAACTCGGCACGCACACCGGCTGACTCGAGAACCACGGGCGCACCATGAGAACATGAAACCGTAGATATGCCCAAACCGGCATCATCCGGTATTGCCAATCTCTCTTTAGCCCAATACTCATCGCTATGACGTATGGGATACGACCATGTATTGACGGTATCACCGGATGCAGTGAAAGCGGTCAACCTAAGCAAGTCGCCGGCAGCAAAGTTATCGGGCAATGTCATTCGGGCCGTACCTGTCTCACCCGGAGCCACGTCGGGCAAGCCAACACAACCCGAAGCCACCGTACGTGCCGCAACGTTATCATCGTCGCGGCCTGCTCCCGCCAGCGGCGAAGTAACCGACAGCAGTTCATATTTCATCCAGCATTCGCCAAGGCGACTGAAAAGATAATTGTTGCTTACACGGAATGTGCCGTCAAAAGATGACGTGACTGCCACAGGAGCTATCTGTATGGGCGACCACACATCGCGCACGGTGTACCAACTGGCTTCCCGCTCGCGGTGCGGACCGACAATACCGTCGGGCGCATTGGTACCGTCGGTATCTATACTTCCTCCACGGTCGGTACGGGCCACACCTTCGTCTATGAGTGCCCAGATGAATCCTCCGGCAAATAGCGGGTTACGGCTCCAATTGGCCCAATAGTCGTCGAGCGACGTGCCTGCCCCCTTGTCATACTGACTGTGAAGGAACTCAGTGGGCATGAACACTTCGTTGCCGTTGGCCAAACGGCCGACGCCCGTCTGATAGGCCGGATAGTGATGGGCGTCGACACCGTCGAACAGTGCCCAAGGATGTATGACATGGCGGCGCTGAGGGTCATAGCATGCAAAGAGTGTGTCAAGAGCCGTGTTGAAACCTCCTTCATTACCGTTGGCCCAGGCAAAGATACATGGATGATTGGCGTCGTGCATCACCATCTCGCGTACAATACGGCTGCCAACGGCTGTGGAATAATGGTTCTGCCATCCTGGCAACTCGTTGAGATAAAGCACTCCGAGCGAGTCGCATATGTCGAGCAGATGAGCATCAGGCGGATAGTGCGAGCGTATGGCGTTGGCGTTCATCGCCTTCACCAGCTTTACATCCCCAACGTCGAGGCGGCGGCTCGTTGTACGCCCGGTCTCAGGATAGAAACAATGTCGGTTGACACCTTTTATCGTCAGCTTGCGGCCGTTAAGATAGAATCCGTCACGACGGCGGAATTCAACTGTACGAAACCCTACACGTTGCGTCGTCTCGTGTGCCACCGTACCGTCAGGAGCTACAAGACGCAGAATAAGAGTGTGCATATTGGGATGTTCAGGATCCCATAGTGATATTCCCGGCCAACGGGAAGTGACGGAAGAGGTTGTCACTGAAGATTCTCCCGACCTGTTGGAAATAGACGACAGCTGTGCCGACTGCGGTGCCATTCCGTCTACAGACATCTGCAAGGTATATCCGGCGGTGACTCCTTCTGTGCCGACTTTTACGTTCAGTGTACCATCGGCACGGGCATCTACAGCTGCATGAGCGATGTGTACCGCAGGCAAAGCCCGCAGATAAACGGGACGGTATATTCCACCGAAAAGCCACCAGTCGGCACGTCGCTCAGCTGAGTTTACCGATTTGTCCTTAGACTGCTTCTCTACCATTACCTCAAGTGTGTTGGTCTTGCCGTAACGCAAAAGACCGCTTATGTCGTAAGAGAAGGCCGTAAATCCGCCCTGATGCACGTCGCCGGCCGAAATGCCGTTTACAGTGACAGCGGCATCGGTCATCACTCCTTCAAACACAATCTCCACTTTACGGCCATTCCATGCTGACGGCACACGGAATGTGCGTCGGTAAAGTCCGTTTTCGTCACTCGCACGACCGCCTGGTTTCTTGTAGTAGCGGCCGTATGTGTATTCTCCGAAACCCTGTTGCTCCCAGCATGACGGCACGTCTATCTTTTGCCATCGCCCACTGTTCATACCACCGGAACAACGGAAATCCCATTCCACCGCATCGTCCGCACCATGACCCGACAAATAAATGACAGCTGTTGAAATATCCTTATTGACATTCCGGCCCTCTCCGAATGAAAAGGTTGCGGACAGAATGAAAAGCGACGTTATGATTGATTTTGTCATTTTCAGCCTTTCTTCATTATTTATTTCACAGGAAACAGATAGTGCTTGCGTTGCGGATTGAAATCTATCATCCATTGGTCGGCAATGATGTGGTTGTCGAGCGCACGGATGACGAGCGTGTGACGGCCCTTTGCAATGTCTACAGGCAATTCGCGCACGGCCTGACCGCGCAGTACATTCTGTTTCCATCTTTCCGAACGGAACTTTTCCTTCAGCGTATATACCGTAGGTTCGCCACCGTCTATACTGACACTGTAGCGCAGGTCGCCATTGTCATTTGGCTGCGTTGGAATCATAGCCGTACGCAAAACGGCTTTGCCGTCGCGCTCAGCCACAAAGTCGTAAGTAAGAGTGCCATCCTTTGGCAACGCCACGGCATTCATACTGTGACCGAGCATCTGCACGGCACGTACTCCGGCCGATGCCGACGAATAGTCGCAAGCATTGCGCACGATGGCTCCCTCGGTATCAAGCTCGTGGCACTGGCCTTGCCGGGCCTTGCCAAGCCATTCCGCCACTTCCCTGTCGTCAAGCAATGTCGGCAGCGACGGTGCCGCATATACAGGCAGGTCACGCGGCCGCATGTTCATAGAACGTCGCCACTTGCCTCCCGACATGGTTTCGTTGTAGTATTCCGTCAGACGACGTATCTCCTGATAGGCGCTCTGACTGCGTGCCACGGCAGTGTAAAGGGCTGCGTTCGAAGCAAACATATCCTTCTGTGTGCTTCCCGTTGCCAACTGGCGTGCACGCTGAGATTCCAGTATCTTGCGGGCATGCGCATCGGCGGCATAAACAGGATACTTTACAGCGGCGAAATAGGCATCGCGCAATTCCGGACGTATCAGTCGCTCTGCATCACTGACAGTACGTCTTACATCAGCGTAGCGTTCCAGATAGCGGTCAAGCTCACCGCCGAAAGCCGTAGTGCTGAACTCGGTGTTGACCACCGGACTCAGTCCGCGGGCATATGTCTTCTTGTCAAGTTCAACCTGACTCCACCCCATGAATTCCGGACGGCGCTCACCGCAAAGACGGTAGAACTCGTGCATGGCGGGAAACAGTTTCTTGCCTGCCTCCGTACCGAACTGACGGCAGAGCCATGCAAGATAATGGTCGTTCAGGGTTGACGACGATACACAGTCAATGTTCCAGGCCATATCGAGAAAAAGTTCAAGGTCGTAACCGGCCACCTTTGGGTCGTGCACGTTGACAATCCACACCTTGCGCACGTTATGATCGTATGCCTCGCGCATCTCGTTGTATATAAGTCCGGGCTGGGTGGTGGTGAGCCACAGATAGTCGTGGGGACGTCCCCAATAACTCAGATGATAATATATTCCTCCCCCACCCGTACGCTTCTGTTCGGCAGCATTCGACAGACGGGTCATATATCCGTAGTTGTCGTCACACCACATCAGCGTGACATAGTCGGGCACACGCAGGCCGCGCTCGTATATCTCAAGCACTTCCTTGTAAGGTACAAACACCTGTGTCTGCCGTTCCGGTGCACCTATATACTTCCGCAACAACTCCTGCTGGTCGTCTATCACCTGTTGCAGTGCCGTCTGCTTCTCATCCATGGTCTTCACGCCTTCCATCGAACCGTCGTGTATGCCACGCATGCCTATGGTAAACATGTTGCCGCCGGCCGAGCCTTTCACCTCTTTAAGCCGCTCTATCCAATAGTCATGGACAGCCTGACGGTTGGTCATATAGTTGTAACGTCCGCGCTGCTTCTCATTCCACTCATCCACATTGTTGCGCAGCAACGGTTCGCAGTGTGACGTGCCGATGGCTATGCCACAGCTGTCGGCAACAGCCTTGGCACCTTCCGTACGGAAAAACGCCTTTGTCCCGGTGTGCATGCCCGGCCAGATGGCGTTGGCACGAAGACGAAGCAACAATTGGAAAACTTTCTTATACGTACGCGGACCTATCTGCCCGAACTCTGCCGGCTCGTATGTACCGTAGCTCCACGGACGCAAAGTCCAGTCTTCGTCATTAATGAATATGCCGCGATATTCCACCGACGCACCCTGCAACGTCCGGTAACCGCTGTCTATTATGAGCCGGTTGCGGCGTTCGGGCAACACATCGCCCCACCATATCCACGGTGACACACCGGCCATACGCGACAGTTCAAGCACGCCGTAAGCCGTTCCGCGGCCGTTGGCCCCCACCACGGTAATCTGCCTGCCGATGACAGATATATGAAACCCGTCGGTCAATGTCATCAGACTGTCTACGGGCACACCCTCTTTCTTAAGCCGCCTGAGCACGGAGCCGGAAGCACGGTCTGCCTCGATTATCCTTATTGAGGCACCGTCGACCGATACCGGCCTAGCCCTACGCCCCGTTACGGCCTGCATGTCACTGCCGAACATATCAAGAGCCGTAAGCACCACGGGGTCTACACTTTTCTGTACGTTGTATGTAACTGACGTACTACCGTCATACCATTCTATATCGACAGCCGACGAATTGACGGAATACATACAACACATTACAGCCAATGTTGTCTTGAATTGTAATAATAGATTTCTCTTCATTTTATATAATTGTATTTGTTTTCGGTTATCGCCATTCGGTACACAAGTGCAAATTTACCTATAAAAAACATCTTTCCATGGTAATTATGTTCAAATATCAGTAATTTTGTACACAACAAACGTAGTTTTTCAATCTGATACGACGTCTAATATATAGAAATCCATCAAAATCAATACGGATATGAATATATCAGAAAAAGAATTTGCACAGGTGGTACGTGAACACAAAAACACCATATATACCGTATGTTACATGTTCTCCAACGATGCAGACGAAGTGGCCGACCTGTTTCAGGAGGTACTGATAAACCTTTGGCAAGGCTTCGCCAACTTCAAGAAGCACAGCAATGTGAAGACATGGATATATCGTGTGGCATTCAACACATGTATATCAGCCGACAGAAAGAAAAAACGCAGGGCTGCGGCACAACTCGATATGAACATCGACCTGTTTGACGAGAAAAGCTCGGATCGCAATCAGACCACACTCCTTCACAGCCGCATCAGCCGTCTGAAGCCGTTTGACCGTGCCATCGTTTTACTTTGGCTTGAAGATATGAGTTACGACGAGATAGGCGCCATCATCGGAATAACGACAAAAAACGTATCCGTAAGATTATACAGAATAAAGGAAGAACTGAAAAAAATGTGATTCTTCCATACTCATCACAACAACAAACATCAAAAGAATAAAAAAAACAGAAGTAACGAGCCGTGTTCAGGCAGATTATGAACGAAGAGCTGCGCAGCCCATATCAACGTTCCGGCTCATTGCACCTGTAATTAATATAGTCAAACATTAAAAAAACTTGAACACAATGGAAAACTTAAACGAAATGGAAGATATGCGCCGTAATATGGCCGAGCTTAGAAAAGAACTCGACAAACAGACGATAATCAACGACCGTATATTACGACGCGCAATGAGAAACAGTTCATCGTGGATACGCAGAAGATATATATTATGCATGACGGTATGTGTTCTGATGGTACCATATTGCTACTTTTTCATGATACGGATTTATAATTTCTCCATATATCTATGGATATTCACGAGCATCTTCATGCTTATCGCCGCCATCTACACATTCTATAACATGCGGGCACTCAACCGCGACTTCATATATGAAGAGAATCTTGTAAAAGCCGGACGAGAGATAGCACGTGCCATGAAGATGGATGCCGACTGGCTGAAAATAGGCATACCGCTCATCATAGTATGGCTGGCATGGATGGAGATTGAGGCTATGTCACTGCCTGACTTCACATACTTTGCCATAAGTACCGGCATAGGCGGAAGTATCGGTGCTATCGCGGGCTTCGCCATGCACAAGAAAATACAACGTAAATACCGTGATATTATGGAACAGATAGACAGTATTTAAGTTCAGAGTTTAGGGTGAAGAACGAAGAGGTATGATTACCTTTGTTTATGTAATACATCCATCCTTAAACAAAGGTAATCATACCTCTTCACTCATCACTCTGGCTTCTGAACTTAAAAGACCCTACTTCACATACTCCGCATAGTCCGTCAGACGCATGTCGCCCTTGCGGCCCAGCGTGTCGTGCATAGCGAAAGCAGCCGACAGGCAATGTCTGGTATGTCCGCCACAAGCAATCTTGAGATAATCCCACAGCAACTGGCGATAGTCAGGATGTGCACAGTTCTCGATGATGCATTCGGCACGCTGCATCGGACTCTTGCCCCTGAGGTCGGCCACACCCTGCTCCGTGACTATGATATTGACATCGTGCTCCGAATGGTCATGATGACTCACCATCGGCACCACAGAACTTATCAGACCACCCTTCGCCACCGACGGGCAAGTGAAGATTGATATGTAGGCATTGCGCTCGAAGTCGCCCGAACCGCCGATGCCGTTCATCATCTTCGTGCCGCTGATATGAGTTGAGTTGGCATTGCCGTAGATATCAACCTCAAGGGCAGTGTTGATGGCGATGACTCCCAAACGGCGGATAAGCTCCGGCGAATTTGAAATTTCGCTCTGACGCAACGTAAGATGCTTTCTGAAATAGTCAATATTATCGTACACCTTCATCAGACTCTCGTTCGTCACCGTCAGCGAACAGGCCGAAGCATCCTTGACACGTCCTTCGAGCATCATGTCCACCACGGCATCCTGAAGCACCTCGGTGAAGATATTGAAATCGGGTACGTTCTTGTCCTGACTCAGAGCGGCCAAAATGGCATTGGCCGTAGAGCCTACACCACTCTGCAGTGGCAGGAACGACTGGGGAATGATGCCGCGCTTCATATCAGCTACAAGAAATTCGGCCACGTTCATACCTATCTTTGTCGTCACCGGGTCAAGGTCTTTAAAGGCACGCGCCTCATCGGGAATGTTACATTCTACCACTCCTACTATTTTTCGGGCATCAATTTCAACGTAGGGCTTGCCTATACGGTCACTGACGTTTGTCAGCGGAATAGGCTGACGCAACGGCGGATCCTGCAGCTCGTATACGTCATGCAGATATTTTGCACCCGTACTGTGGAACGTGTTGTGCTCCAGAATGACATGTTTGGCCAGACGTGCTGCCGTCGGGCTTATACCTCCGGCCGACGTAAGATAAGCCTTACACGTGGTCTCGCCCTCCTCGATGTCACACACTTCGAGTATGGCCCAATCCACCTGCCCCATGAATCCGTACCGCAGTTCCTGCGCCATCTGGCTCAGATGAATATCATTATAGGCTATCTCACCCATGTTGACATGCTTGCGGAAGTCGGAATTTGTAGTGTAAGGGGCACGGTAACGGATAGCGTGGGCATTAGCCAGATCACCATCAGTGCTTTGTCCGGTAGATGCTCCCGTAAAAATACCTACCTGAAAGTTGCGTCCCGCTGCATGCTCTGCCTCGGCAACCTTCGCCAGTTCCTTGGTGACAGCCTTGGCGGCACCCGATGGGGTGAATCCGCTGAGGGCGATATTCTCTCCGTTCTTAATCAGTGCTGCGGCTTCGGCAGCTGTCATACGTGTATAAGCCATATTATGTATATTATAATTAAGTTAAATTCGTATAATCGTTGCAAAATTAAAGAAAATCAACTGGATAGCAAAAGGTTTGGGAGTTTTTCTTTGGGAGTTATCGGAAGTTAAAGGAGTTATCGCTCCCTGCGGTCGCTCAGGAGTTAAAGACAAATGCTTTCAAGACATCAAGCTTGAAGACTTTATGTTGCCATTGTCTTTAACTCCTGAGCGACCGCAGGGAGCGATAACTCCTTTAACTTCCGATAACTCCCAAAAAGAAAAACTTAAATCCTTATCTTCTGTCCCATGTATATGTATATTCCCGGAACGAGGGTATGCAGCGATTCCGGCGTGGCTTTGTCAAGAACGCGCACACCCTGCATATTATATACGGCATTGTCGTCACATGTGCCGCCCTTTACGGAGATTATACCGTCAGCGGTCTTCTCCCTGCCCCACTTGAAGTCGTCAATATAATATGTTGCCGACGAAGCTGCGCAACGCTTGGCGGAAAGGCGGAATCCGATGAAGAACACGTCGGGCATATCTTCAACCACGCTCAAATCCACCTCGTAAGGTATCCAGTTGCCGCTCTCGTCGGCTTTGGCCGGAATACCGAAACCCTGCATTGGATATATATACGGCTTGCCGTCAATCAGTTCGACGAGACATACATCTAGTTTTTCTTCCTGGTCGTCATGAAGGAACTGCCCCATCAGACGAAATTCGAGCATCTTTCCTTTTGCATTCCTGTAATCGAGTGCCGGACTGACAAGAAGCATGCTTGCCGCGGTGCCGTCGGTCTCGGCCACCTTCGAGTCGTAGAGAGTGGCCTTGGCAGCAGTGAACGGTTCGTCACCAGAAGACGTATATCCCCACCATGCACGTGTGCCGTTCTCGGCCACGTTGGTCCATCCGGCTATGTGCAGAGGCTTGTTGTGCTCTGCGACGTCGTCGAAAGTCTGTTCGTAGAACGCCAACGGTGCAGAGCCGTCGAGCACCAGTTCGTCGCCCTCTACAGGTTCAGGCTCGATGTCACCCGTTGCACGGGCCGTCACGGCGAGCACTACCGGCTCGCCCATGGTCGTGGTGAATGTGTATGTCTGTGTGACGGTTCCCTCGGTCTTTGGGCGGAAGGTGATGCGGAATTTCTGTTCACCGAGGTTGGGCAGAAACAGCGTACTGCTGACTATAAGCCCTGTGTTCTGCGCCTCACCGGCCTTCACGTTGATATAGTCAAAGCAGTATGAGGGTGTAACCGTCAGCTCGGCCTCGGCCGAAGAGCCAACACGCGCCTCAAGCTCTACCTCGCTGCGGCTGAGCGTTATCGTGGGCAGATGGTCCGGGTCGTAAGCCTTGACATTCAGCGAATATGCCTGGTTGAACTCCGGATTTATACCGTCGAAATCGAACGCTATGCCACCTTTGTGCGTGCCCAAGGTAGATGGGGTTACAGACACTACAACCTCTGTTGTCGACGTGCCGGCCGGTATCTCCGTGTGGCTCGTGCTGAAAGCTGCGTCGCCACCGGTGAGATAGATTGGCGCGGCGGCCGGCAGATCTGTGGCCACCACCTTGAACTTGCACAGCACGGTGGTGGTGTTTATAGGTACCGGAGAGGCGGCCGCAGGCATCTTTTCAAGTGTTATCTCCACTGCCGGAGAGGCGGCCGCATCGGCTTTTTCAATACCCGTTGCTCCAGTGACAAAGGACAAAGCATTCGCCCTTACGTTGACCGTGCACAACACCAGCGGCACGAATACCAATGCAAAAATAAAATGTATAGATTGTATTTTCATAAACAAATATCTGTAAATAGGATGCAACAGGGGCAAACACCTGTATCTGCTGCCCGAAATATTGATATTGCCTATCAATATGAAAAACGGGAGATACAAGTATTTGCCCCTGATTATTTATCTGCTGTACATTACTTCACAACGACTTTCTTGCCGCCGATGATATTGATACCCTTCGCTGGCTTTGACAGACGTTGGCCCGACAGATTGTAGATGGCGTCAGCCTTATCGGCAACTTCTAAGCTGCCTATACCGGCAGTTACGTTGTTGATGGAATAAATGGAACTTCCAGTGCCAATCTGGCCGTTACCGTTGTAAATAGAGAGCTGACCGTAAACGATAACCTCATCGCCTACCTTGATTTGGTCTTCAGCCGTAAACTTTTCTCCGTCAAGATAGTAACCACGGAACACATAAAGCTGGTTATCAGTAGTTTTGGTGTCACTGATGTAATATGTTGCGTTTCCATAAGAAGTTGAAACCTCGGATATTTCCGATATATAACCTTTTACATATACATTTGCAGCAAGTCCTTCTCCGGCAGCAATCAGCTCATGAGCCTTAGCTACACTGTAAGCTGTCTCGGGAGTATTTGTTATGTCAACGATAATAGGATCATTACCAACCTCATAGTATGACACCTTGGATATCTGAATCAGTCCATTGGAACTACCCGCCTGACAGTCAAAAGTAAGTTTATAATACAGATTCGCAGCCGTCTTGCTTACTTTGAACGTAAGGTCACCCTTAGCTATCGTCTCAGCATCCATTTTCTCAACAACATTATTGAAATCCTTGTCCGAAGCCACTGTCAACGAAATAGAATTGACCTTGCTCACAGTCATCTGGTCTATAGTAACGACAATACTTCCTATAGCTTTGTCCATGGCATCCGCAGTACTGATATGTGCCACCGACGCATTGTTCTTGCGTCCGCACTTGATGTACGCCCAGGCATTCTTGTTGTTGTTGAAGTTTTCAATGGTCCATGTAAAGTTTTCAAGTGTAACAGACCATGTCTCTGTATAAGCACTTATCTCTTTACTGTTTCCATCAGGAAAAGTCAATACCTTATAGGCATCGGCAAAAGAAAAACTACTGATAAGCATGAATGCTGCCATCAGAGAAACGCGTAAAATTTTGTTCATAATCAATTTCTTTTTGTTTATTAACGACTTTATATTTTTATCTCATAATGCAAAATTACATAAAAATACGATATGTCCAACATTTGTTTCATTAAATTAACGTGAATATTCCCAATTGCAACGACAAATACGGAGAACAGCCATAATTTGCGTAAACAAACCTCAGTTTGTTATTTTTATTCTTAAAAAAACGCACATATTTTTTCTCGAAATAGAAAAGCCGTAAGGCCCTCTCTGCTTTCTTTACACACGTTTTCGGAGTTGTCAACTTGCAATAAGGGCCTCCCGGCACTCCCGCAACGGCCTTATCACCTTGCAATGAGGCCGCCGTCGCAATGCAATAACGGCCTTATTGCAAGGTGAAAAGACCCTCTCTGCTTTCTTGACACGGCCTTATTTCGCTCATATAGCCGTAACAGTCTGATTGTCAGCGCATCCTATTTTAACGAAAAAATGGCTTTTTTCGGGCCGTAGCCGACAAAAGTTGTTTTCGTGACGAACGACGAAGAAGATTGTAAAAGATATATCAAACATGTTCATACTCCTATAATCCCACAAAGGGGATACAGAGCGCATACTTTCCTGCCTGGGATGGTAGGGGGCGCATCCATCTAATAAGCAAATTTAAACCCACTAATTTTTCGTAAAGTTCCCCACCAATCCTATGTCCGGACGATTATGTAGTTTAATTCTGTTGACCAACTTATTGGGTATGATAATCAATATCATCTATCTTAGACCCTTCACCCAATATCCCCCTTTGGGGGATTATAGGGGGCTTCCATTTTTTTCCCCTTTTATTCTTAATTCTTTTTTTTTTGTAGTACATTTGCACATTATTAAATATAAGGGACGACAAAAACAACTATAAAGAACAATATGGAATATAATTTCACAGACATCGAAAGGAAATGGCAACGCCGGTGGGTGGAGCAACATACCTATAAGGTAAAGGAAGATAAGGACAAGAAGAAATTTTACGTGCTCAACATGTTCCCCTATCCGTCGGGAGCAGGACTGCATGTTGGCCATCCGCTCGGATATATTGCCAGCGACATATACGCACGCTACAAGCGTCTGCAGGGATTCAACGTGCTCAACCCCATGGGATACGACGCATACGGACTGCCTGCCGAACAGTACGCCATACAGACCGGACAACATCCGGCCATCACTACCGACGCCAATATCAAGCGCTACCGCGAACAGCTGGACAAGATAGGCTTCTCGTTCGACTGGGACCGCGAGATACGCACCTGCGATCCTGAATATTACCACTGGACACAGTGGGCATTCCAGAAGATGTTCAACAGCTATTACTGCAACGACAGCAAAAAGGCCCGGCCAATAGATGAACTTACCGACGCCTTCCCTAAATACGGCAACGAGGGACTCAACGCCGCCTGTTCCGAGGAACTGCACTTTACGGCCGACGAATGGAACTCGTGGGACGAGAAGCGCCGGCAGGAGGTGCTGATGAACTACCGCATAGCATATCTCGGCGAGACGATGGTCAACTGGTGTCCGCAGCTAGGCACAGTACTGGCCAACGACGAAGTGGTGGACGGTGTCAGTGAGCGCGGCGGCTACCCGGTCGTGCAGAAAAAGATGCGCCAGTGGTGTCTGCGAGTATCGGCATACGCACAGCGTCTGCTTGACGGTCTGGAGACAATAGACTGGACCGAATCGCTGAAAGAGACACAGAAAAACTGGATAGGCCGTTCGGAAGGTACCGAGATGCTGTTCAAAGTGGCCGACAGTGACATCGACTTCACTATCTTCACAACCCGCGCCGATACCATCTTCGGCGTAACATTCATGGTTCTGGCCCCCGAAAGCGAACTTGTCGACCAGCTCACTACCGGCGAACAGCGTGCCGCCGTAGACGAATATATAGCTTATGTAAAGAAACGCACCGAGCGCGACCGTATCAGCGACCACCGCGTGACAGGTGTATTCTCGGGTTCATATGCCGTCAACCCATTCACCGGCGACAAAATTCCCGTATGGATATCCGAATATGTATTGGCCGGCTACGGTACCGGTGCCATCATGGCCGTACCTGCACACGACTCGCGCGACTATGCCTTTGCACGCCATTTCAACCTGCCGATAGTCCCGCTGATTGAAGGTGCCGACGTAAGCGAGCAGAGCTTCGACGCCAAAGAGGGCGTCGTGATGAACTCGCCGGCCGAGGGCAAGACGGCCATCGACGGTTTCTCGCTCAACGGACTCACCGTAAAGGAGGCCATCGCCAAGACAAAGGAATTTGTAAAGGCTCATGACATGGGACGTGTGAAGGTAAACTTCCGGCTGCGCGACGCCATATTCTCACGTCAGCGCTATTGGGGCGAGCCGTTCCCCGTCTACTATAAAGAAGGCATGCCGTATATGATTCCCGAAGAATGTCTGCCGCTCGAGCTGCCCGAAGTGGCCAAGTTCCTACCCACGGAGACAGGAGAGCCGCCGCTGGGACACGCCACACGATGGGCATGGGACACAAAAAACAACAAAGTGGTGGACAACGCACTCATTGACAACGTCATCGTGTTCCCGCTCGAACTCAACACCATGCCGGGATTTGCCGGCTCTTCAGCCTATTATCTGCGATACATGGACCCACACAACCATGAGGCACTGGTCGGAAAGGAGGCCGACGGATACTGGAAGAGCGTAGACCTGTATGTCGGTGGAACGGAACACGCTACGGGTCACCTTATATATTCACGATTCTGGAACAAGTTCCTGTTCGACTGCGGATATTCGTGCAAGGAAGAGCCGTTCGGAAAACTCGTAAACCAAGGAATGATACAGGGACGCAGCAACTTCGTATACCGCATCAAAGACACCAACACATTCGTCTCGCTCGGACTCAAGGACAATTACGACACCACGCCTATACACGTCGATGTGAACATCGTAAGTGGAGACGTGCTCGACGTGGAGGCATTCAAGGCATGGCGTCCGGAGTACAACGATGCCGAGTTCGTGCTTGAAGACGGCAAATACGTTTGCGGATGGGCTGTCGAGAAGATGTCGAAGTCGATGTACAACGTCGTCAATCCAGACATGATTGTCGGGAAATACGGTGCCGACACACTGCGTCTGTACGAGATGTTCCTCGGACCGGTAGAACAGAGCAAGCCATGGGACACCAACGGTATAGACGGATGTCACCGCTTCCTGAAAAAGTTCTGGGGACTGTTCTACAAGAGAGGCACCGACGAACTTACGGTGAACGACAGTGAAGCGACTCCCGAACAGCTCAAGTCTGTACACAAACTGATAAAGAAAGTGACGCAAGACATCGAAAACTTCAGCTACAACACAAGTATATCCGCATTCATGATATGCGTCAACGAACTTACACAACTGAAGTGCACCAACCGCGAACTGCTCCGTACTCTCGTTGTACTTATAGCACCGTTTGCCCCGCACATCGCCGAGGAACTGTGGGAGGCCACAGGCGGAGAGGGTAGTGTGTGCGATGCACAATGGCCCGTACACGACGAGAAATATCTCGTTGAGACATCGGTGAAACTCGGCGTTGCCTTCAACGGCAAATGCCGGTTCGACATGATGTTTGCCGCCGATGCGGACAACAAGACCGTAGAAGCCGCTGTCATGGTCGACGAGCGCTCGCAGAAGTATCTTGAGGGCAAACAGATTGTAAAGGTCATCATCGTTCCAAAACGCATGGTGAACATCGTCGTAAAGTAGAATACCCGAACCCTCTATGCTGCGACATAGCTTTCAATTTAGGAAAGCCATGTTGCAGCATAAAATAAATATAAAAGATGGAATATAAAGAACATCCCAATAACAAAATCAAACATTGGTCGGAAGGTATAGCCTATGAAATAGCGTTTTGGAACAATGTTTACAGATGGAAAAACACGTTTTCCGGTATGATGGGGTGGTCCAACCACTGTCAAATTATAAAACTTGAGAATTTCGACTGCAACCGTTTTCTGACATCATGTCAAACCGAACCGAATGTTCTGGACATTGGTTGCGGTATGAGTTACACCACCGGAAACTATATTAAACCCGAAAACGGAGCACAACGAGCTGTCAACATACACTATGTTGACCCGCTCGCACCATTTTTCAATGATATTCTCAAACGATATTCCAGCAGAATAAAAAAAAGACTAGGATATATGTTGCCTGACATTGAATTCGGCATGGTGGAATATATTTCGTCGTTTTATCCTCACAACACCGTAGATCTCGCCATCATACAGAATGCTTTGGACCATTCCGCCCTGCCCATCAAAGGACTTTTGGAAGCTATTGAATGTTTGAAAACGGGTGGAAAACTATATCTTAACCATCATCCTAACGAGGCTGAGACAGAACATTATAAGGGATTTCATCAGTATAATATAAACAATGAAAACGGAAAACTTATAATATGGAACAAAAACGAACGTCATGACATCAATTCCCTTATCTCTCAATTTGCCGACATAACCGTGAGCACAGGTATAGACAAACATGTCATCGCTGTCATAACAAAACGAAACAACGTACCCTGCGAACTCCTCAATCACAAGGAAGACAAACAATACCTATGCCGACAGATGATGACTGAGATAATTAATGGAACAAAAATAAACAACTTCATCAAGTGGAAACTGAAATATTGGACATATAACATCATCCAATTCTTCATACAGTCGCTGTCCTGGGAAAGAAAGATGAAGATAAAACGGCTTATAAAACAAACAAATGACAATAATAGATAAGAATAAGAATATATGAAAATAGTATTCGCAACCAACAATAAGAACAAACTCTCCGAGATACGCGACATTCTCGGAAGCGATTTTGAAATAGTGTCACTTCAGGATATCGGCTGCCACGCCGACATACCGGAGACAGGCTCTACACTCGAAGAGAACGCCATGCAGAAAGCCCGTTATATATACGACAACTATAATATGAGCGTGTTTGCCGACGACACGGGTCTCGAAGTGGACGCACTCGGAGGCGCACCCGGCATATACAGCGCACGCTATGCCGGCGGAGAAGGGCACGACAGCGAGGCCAACATGACAAAATTGCTCGGCGAATTAGGAGAAAATAACAATCGCAAGGCAAGATTCCGCACGGCAATAGCGTTAATATTAAAAGAAGACGGCAACGGCAATATCACCGAGAAACTATTCGAGGGTATTGTCCGTGGAGAGATAATAAAAGAGAGAAGGGGAGGAGAGGGCTTCGGATACGACCCTATATTCCAACCCGAAGGATACGACCGCACCTTCGCCGAACTCGGACCCGACGTCAAGAACAAGATAAGTCACAGGGCACGGGCTGTGGCACGGTTGGTGGAATATCTCAGAAAGTCGGGAACATAACATAAACATCATGATAAAAAAGCTTTTAACCTATACTTTCATCATAGAATGTATATTCTGTACAAAAGCGCATGCGACTGAAATAGGAGCATGGAACAACTATATGGCCTATTATGAGATACAACAGATAAAAGCTGCCGGCAACGACATTTTCGTACTTGCAAGCAACAACCTGTATATGTATAACACCAATGACGGCTCGATAACAACCTACGACAAGATAAAAGGACTCAACGACAACAATATCAGACATATTGCATGGAACAGTTCGGTAAAGAAACTTATAGCCGTATATGCCAACTGTAACATAGATATGATACGCACCAATGGAGAAATAACCAATATATCAGACTTTTACAAAAAAGCGATGAATGCTGACAAGACCGTAAACAGCATTACCATACACGACAGATATGCGTATCTTGCCACAAAATTCGGAATAGTGAAAGTCAATATGTACAATGAAGAGATAAGCGAATCCTACAATCTGCAACGTGACACGAGAAAAGTGGCCGTAAGCGGAAACAGCATATATGCAATGACATCAGGAAACATTGTACTCACTGCGTCCGTGTCGGACAACCTTATAGACAAGAACAAATGGACCCAAACGTCAAACTATCCGCAAGGGATATTCGACGAAGACAACACCGACTATGAAAAATACTATCCCATAGTGTCCACACTCAACCCGGGCGGACCGCATTACAACACCATAGGATTCCTACGTTTTACCGGAGACAAACTGTATACGGCAAACGGACTGTCCGCCACGGAAGGCAAAGCCAGCCTGCAAATATATGACGGAAAAGACTGGACCGTATACGAAAACGACATTACCGGACAGACCGGACACAGATTCGTAAACCTCATATCGTGCGATGTTGACCCGAAAGACGAAAACCACGTGTTCGCAGGCGGACAGACCGGACTGTATGAATTCAGAAACGGAAAGTTCATAAAGGAATATAACATAGACAACAGTCCGCTGAAAAATGCTACCACGGTAGATTACGGCAACAAGAATTATGTAATAGTGCCGACCGTAAAATTCGATGCCGACGGCCATCTGTGGCTTGCCAACAGCATAAGTCCGTCTACTTCTCTATTTGAAATAACACCCGAAGGCGAATGGATTTCGCACCACGACAAGCGCCTGATGACTGAAGTTCCGACAAAAAATGGAAAAGTATTGTCTTCGTTCGAGAGCATGAACGGGCTGATGTTTGACAGCAGAGGACTGATGTGGTTCAGCAACAACTACTTCCGCACACCGGCACTGATGAAATACTCGCCATCGGACAAGAACCTGTACGTATACAAAAAGGAATTCACAAATCAAGACGGAAAGAAACTCACACTGTCATTCATCAAAGAACCGACGGAAGACAAAGACGGCAACATCTGGATGGGAACAAACATCGGTCCCGTATATATAACACCGTCACAGACAACAAGCAATGAAGACATAACGGTGCTCAACCAGTACAAAGTGCCGCGCAACGACGGTACAAATCTGGCAGACTATCTGCTCAGCAACGTGGAAATATCGTCAATTGCCATCGACGGAGCCAACAGAAAATGGTTCGGTACAAAAGGCAACGGGGTATATCTCATAAGCAGTGACAATGAAAAACAGATTCATCACTTCACCAAAGACAACAGCAAACTGCTGTCGGACAACGTAATGGATATTGCCATAAACGACAAGGGAGAAGTGTTTTTCGGCACAGACCAAGGCCTTTGCTCATACATGGGCGATGCGACCGAACCGGCAGAAGACATGGACAAAAACAGCGTTTATGCCTATCCTAATCCTGTCAGACCGGAATATGACGGACTGATAACCGTATCCGGACTGACCGCCGATGCCGACGTCAAGATAACCACGGCCACCGGATATCTGGTAGCACAAGGGAAAAGCAATGGCGGCACATTCACATGGAACGGCCGCGACCTCAAAGGCCGCAAGGTAGCTTCGGGCGTATACCACGTGGTAACGGCAAAGAGCGACGGAAGCAAAGGTACGGTGTGCAATGTAGCGATAATAAGATAAAACCGCAACAACGACAATACAAGTACGACAATACAAGAAACAACTTATGGACATCATCAAGAACATCACCAGGCATATTACACCCATCACGGTGATACTGTTGTTGTCACCGTTCATCCTATATGCCATAACTCTGCTGCTGCCTACATTCGACGACTGGACATACTACACTACACCATACTTCGGCACACTTACACTCAACAATCTCTTGCCAGAACGGAGCTGGTGGCGACCGTTTGACGTAATCTTCGGATGGGTGCTCGGCAGAGACTACAGGCTGTTCCCGTTGCTCAACCACATCTTCGTATATGCCGGGCACTTAGTGTCAACCTTTCTTATATACAAGTTATCCGGCACACTTTCGTTCGGCAAGACTGCCCGGAACACAGCCACCATATTTTTCTTCATATCCCCTGGAATGCTTGGAACTGTGCTCAGCATCGACTCGTTAAACCAGACTTATGCCCAGATGTGGGGACTGCTCGGCCTTTGGTTCTATCTCAACAAAGGGCACAGGCCCAAATACGCATTGTGGATATTGTGTACATACATGTCAACGTTTTCAAAAGAAAACGGAATAATGTTCTTCTTCATACCACAAGTCATGGCGTTCGGTTTCGGCCGGACATGCAGACAACAGTTTGTGCGCGACTCCATCATAGGGGCAACGGCAGCCGCAGCATATCTCACCGCACGATTCTCTCTGACACCACACGATGTCAATTTCAACGAAGAATACTTCGACAACACCATATTTTCAAAGCTGAAACACATCGGCACCTTCATCGGCATGACATGGGTGGCCGTGGACTACGTAAGCCTTGTACATGCTCCAAGCCGCAATCCGGCCGTCGTCGTTGCCACACTGCTGCTCTCCATGCCATTCATGGCATACCTGTTTGCCGGCAGGCGCGGCCGTATCGTACAGCGTCCGCTGCTTTCGCTTGCAGCATGTATGTGTATGGCGGCATTGCCACATCTGCTCACGCTTTTCACCGTGATGCACACTTATGCCGGTCTTGGCATGGCGGCGCTGATCGTAGCCTTTTTGGCCGACAGGTCCCGACGACCGGCCGCACTGCGTATTCTCTTCACCCTATACGTCATATCGAGCATCTTCATCGACATCCATCACTGGCATAAAGCCTATCGCTCCGGCCTCATGGGACAGGACATGGGTCGCCAGGCCATAGAAAAGACGGGCCACCCCGTAGACAAAGCATACAGCATATCTGTGAGGGACGACGAAAAGAAATACTCGTCATTCTGCGTTCTGCCGTCGGACGCCTTCGGATGGGGGCATGCGGCTTTTGCCGCCACAGGATACAAATGGCCGCGTGTGTTCGGCGACACCGCCATACACGTGACCGATATGCATCTGGTGGACAGCATTGCCGACCATGCCGTGAAAGAAGGATATGACAAGGTATGGCTCGTTCACGGCGACACAGTGGACGTGATAAGGTGAAAAGCAGCAACAGCTCTATGCCATATATAAAATATGTATACCACCGCCATATGAGACCGACAACTCCGAGAGACGCACGGCTCGACACTTACAGAGCCATGATCATGATATACACCGTATGTGTGATTCACACCACATACTGGTTTGCCGTAGGCACCGAACCGCTGCTGTCGGCCATGCTTTTCGAGATGCCCGTGATATTCTTCATTGCCGGTGCGTCGCAGGCCGTAACCGAAAAGAAAAGAAACATCATCCAGACCATCATCAACCGGTCCAAAAGAATCCTTCTGCCGCTATACATATTCCTTTTCTTCACCTTCGCGACAGCCATATCCCTCACCGCAACCGGCACGGATATACATCCTTATACGATAGACCTGAGCCGGTTTACGGCGGCCGGACTGGCCAAAGTGCTGCTCACCGGCGGAAGCACCGTATTTCCATTCTACGGATACACATGGTTCGTATCCGTATATCTCGTTATATCTTGCTCGCTACCCATACAGCAGAAACTGCTCCGGCACATTCCCGGTTCGGCATACCTTGCGTTGACGGCCGCCGTGGTGCTTGCGCTGAGTCCGCTACACTTCAAGGGAGAGATGGAGCTGAAGCACATACCGGCATACAATTTCTTCTACATTGCCGGCTACCTTTACTACAAACGATGTGAGCAACGTCTTTTCACTGTCGTCACAACCGTTGCAACCATAATGACGATTATATGCTTCATCACAGGAAACATGGTGCCTATGCAAAGCCACAAATTCCCGGCCGACATCTTTTTCGTCATCTTCGGCACGGCAAGCCTGTGCCTGCTCACGATTATATTCCGCAGAATCGACATACGCTACACGTATATCCTAAGGCTGTGGAACGAACGCGGATATACCATATATCTGTATCAGACCGTAAGTCATGCCATCGTCTACGCCATAACCTACAGCTGGATTGACAGCATCGACTCGCATATTGTGAAGTTCCTTATCTATGCTCCGATGGCATTCACAGTGACAACCCTGTTGAGTTATATCACATATCCGACGGAAAAATACATCATCAGCAAAATAACAGCAAAATAATCCATGCTTTCCCAAACCCTCATCACAAAGGTCTGACAAAACATGGAAAACAGTATGAGAACCTGTAAAACTGTATGAAAAAACCTGTGTCAGCTCAGTTCAAGCATCCTCTCTATAGGCTTGACGGCCTCGCGGGCCACGTCAGGATCGACATCGACCGAAGGCCATTCGTATTTCAGCGTATTGTAAATCTTGAGCAGTGTGTTCATCTTCATATAGTCGCACTCGTTGCATGAGCATCCTACGCCGCCCTCGCCGATTTCCGGCGGCACAGGCAAAAACGTCTTGTCGGGACAGCGACGCGTCATTTCGTGCAGTATTCCGGCTTCAGTAGCCACGATGAACTCGCTGTCGCTGCTCTCCACGGCATATTTGAGCAACACTGCAGTGGAGCCTACCACATCGGCCACGGCCAGCACCGGCCCCTTGCATTCGGGATGTGCCAGAACTTTGGCACCGGGATGCAAGGTCTTCAACTTCAATATCTCCGCCACCGAGAAGCGTTCATGTACATGACAGCCGCCATTCCACAGCAGCATGTCACGGCCTGTAACCTCGTTGATATACGACCCCAGATTGTGGTCGGGGCCGAATATTATCTTTTCGTCTTTCGGGAATGTGTCTACTATCTTCTTTGCGTTGCCGCTCGTCACTACAACGTCCGTAAGCGCCTTTACGGCCGCAGTGGTGTTGACATAGCTCACCACTTTGTATCCGGGATGCTCTTCTTTGTAACGTTTCAAGTCCTCGGCACGGCATGAATCGGCCAGCGAGCAACCGGCGTTCAAGTCGGGTGCAAGCACAAGTTTTTCCGGACTGAGTATTTTGCATGTCTCGGCCATGAAGTGCACACCGCACATCACGATGATCCGGGCGTCTGTCTCGGCAGCCTTGCGGGCAAGGGCGAGCGAGTCGCCGATGAAGTCGGCCACGTCTTGTATCTCACCGTGCGTGTAGTAGTGGGCCAGTATCACGGCTTTCTTTTCTTCGCACATACGTCTTATTTCCGTCTTCAGGTCTACATCTTTACTCACGGGTTCGTCGATGTATCCTTTTTCTTTCCATTCCGGTTTCAGCATTGCTTTCATTATTTATATCTTTTTCTTTCTTTAATTTAAAAATGAAATGTTTAGTATGATATGCCGTTGATACGTTGAAAACTTTATACCTGTTTTCTTGCATATTCCGTTGTAAACATCTGCCATACGGTTACTAACAGCAGATGTTGATTGTTATCTGCTGAAAATGAGTGTTATCTTCATCTTATCAACAATTTTACATTTCGGTGCAAATATAATAAGTTTATATCTTTTTCTGCCAAAAATATGTTGAAAACTTGATTAAAAGCCTTTAATAAGCGTGTTGATATCCCATGCCTGACGGGCGTGTTGTGGTTTGTGTTGATAATACACGGATTATCAACACGGTTATCAACATGGTTGTACACATTGTTATCAACAATAATATGACGTGAATTAGATAAGTTATTCAACAAAATAAAAACTATATTATCCTACGAATATAGTATGAACGCGCTTTGGATGGATGTGCTTTGGATGGATGCGCCCCAACGGGGCAACAAGCACATAGCCCGGGGCAGAGCGAAGCGGCACCCCGGGATTTATATCCAATTGCATATATTCGCCCTGCTTGTCCCCGAATCCCTTCCGAATGGCGCTATTCCATAGTAGCATGCGATTTTCCTGGGGTCATATCCGAACTTTCTGAAGTTGTTGGTATATC
>NZ_JABKKE010000023.1 GCF_013166575.1 Xylanibacter rodentium | reverse complement strand
GAGTTCTTCCAGAGAGAGTTCTTCCAGAGAGAGTTCTTCCAGAGAGAGTTCTTCCAGAGAGAGTTCTTCCAGAGAGAGTTCTTCCAAAGAGAGTTCATTCAGGGCGCGTTCTTCCAGGGCGCGTTCTGTCCGTACGATAATGTAGTTTAATTTTGTTGACTAACTTAAGTAATATAACTTATATTGATGAGTAATATAACTTATATTGCAAAGTAATATAACTTATTTTACTTTTCAATACGAATTATTTTGTTTTATTGTAAAGCCGGTTCGGTCTTGTATGAAAATGGGTTATGTGCAACCATTCCTCCCTGTGTATGGAGGTATAATGCTAATCGTTTTTGGTGCATATCAGAAGAACGTGGCTCTTGTCGGGCATTGTAGTGGCAAATATATACTTGTCGCCGCCTTCCTTCATCTTGAGCCTGTGTCTCAATTCGGCTACGGTCAATGGAAAGTTGCGGGTGGTGATGTTGGCCTTGTCTATTCCTCCAAGCGTTTTTCTCAGTTCTTTCTTGTTCATGGTTGTTATGCCCGTTACGGAGAACTTACGGCCCGGGAAGTTGTTCACGGGGCTGTCGGACACAAAGAGGTGGCTGCTCTTGTCTATCTGCCGTACATGGTAGCGTTGTTCAATGATGTCGAAGCATCCGGCTTTCATAATCGAGGCATTTGGTTCGTAAAGATAGAGCGGGGTTGAGAAAACGAGGTCTTTGACTGGTTTTACGGGTGTTTTTACATCACTTTCACTCATGTCTGTACCACATCCCGCCGCTGTAACCTCAACTACTGTGCTGTCGTTGACGCAGAATAACCGTGGACGTGATTTGTTGACGTATTTGTCTTCGTCTGTCTTTTCACCATAGCGTGAAGCAACGATGAGCAACTCCTTGCACTCGTTGCCTGTCGATATGATATGTATCTCGCGCACTTCGGGGCCGAAATCTTCGGCTGCTTTGTGCCAGTCGAGCATCGGCGATAGTTTTATCATTATGTAGTCGGCTTTGTCGAGCAGCAACTCTTTCAAGGCTGTCACTTCAGGAGTGCAGTCGCTGATGGCAAAGGTGCGTCCGCCGTGCGCGTCGCGGCGTGCCGGGTCGGCCATTATCAGGTCTGCGTGCATGCCGGTGTTGCAGCGCAGCCACTCCTCACAGTCACCGCATACCACCTCGGCCGTGTCGATTCCGAGCCTTTGGAAATTCTCTTCGGCAATGTCGCACAGATGTTGTTGGCGCTCTATGTATACGGACCGGCCGAACAGTCGGGCTATGAATGAAAAGTCGACACCGAATCCGCCAGTAATGTCGACAAAGACAGTGTCTCTGTTGGCTTTTTCCGTGTTGCTCCCGGTATCGGCAGACTTCATTTTTTCGGCCACAAGCCGTCGGGCCACGGCAGCCTTATATACAGCCGTGGTTTCGCTCGAACACTGTTCCATCGAGATGTGAGGAGGATATATTATTCCGTCGGTCGAGGCCCATGTGGGGAGTTTGCGGCGTGCCGCCTGTCGGCCGGCTATCTGGTTGAGGGCAAAAGGCATGTCCACACCGGTGTATCCGGCACTGCATAAAGCCAGATGCCGGACATCGTCGTCACGATGGGCGGCTATGAAGTCGGCCGTCTGTCGGTCCATCATTGTCATCTTATCACTTTGAAATATTTCCTTGCCTGTTCACGTGTTCTCAGATTGAAGTGCCACCATTCTGTGCGCAGTGGTTTCCATCCGGCCCACCGCATTACCTCACGCAGCAACCGGCGGTTGTCATATGCCTCACGCGAGAGTTTGCCTTGCTTCAGCAGTTCGTCTTCGCGGTCGATGTGCGACAACCTGGTCATGTTGTCCACCTTCACGCCCATCGGTATGGTGTCGCCGTTGAGACGGCATAGTGTAAGGTCTACGGCCAGGCCATAGTTGTGCAGTCCTCCGCCGTTCTTCGGGTTGCTCACGTAGAAGCTGTGTCCGGTGTTCTTCACCTCATCCCACATCTTCTGCTGTATCGACATCGGGCGTGCCGCGTCATACACTTTCAGGCTGAGGTCGGGGCGCAACTGTTTCAGCCGTGCCTGTGCCTTCTTAAGCGCTTCGGCCGCCAGCGGATGCAGATAAGCCTCGCGCAGGTCGTCGTAGAGTATGCGGCCCGTGAAGTTGTCCGCGCGGGCGTACATCAGACTTACTTTTATCGTGGGGTCAACTTTTGCTATGTCTACAAACCCTTGTGCCGCCATTTTGCGGGCTGTCGGATTTGGCTGTTTTTGGGTTGTGGCGGTGTTCTTGCTCTTTGTTACGCTTGTATGTCTTTGCGTGAATCTGCTGTCTGTTATGCCGTTCTGTGCCATGACCGTGGGCGATGTCATTACGAGCAGCAGCATTGTCAGTAGCAATGTATGTCTTGTTCTGTACATTATTATGAGGTATAGGTATGTTTCGTTTGGTGGGATTCTCATGTCGGGATGTGAGAGACAGATAAACTGACTTTGATATCTGATGCAAATGTACAACAAAAACACGAGTTATACACCGATATCCGGTGTAAATGTATAAGTTAGTCAACAAAATTACATATTATAACTAAGTTAGTCAACAGAATTAAACTACATTATCGTACGGACAGAACGCGCCCTGGAAGAACGCGCCTTGAATGAACTCTCTCTGGAAGAACGCGCCCCGCAGGGGCAACAAGCACATAGCCCGGGGCAGAGCGTAGCGGCGCCCCGGGATTCAAACATCGCCAATACCCGCGCCCTGCAAGGGCAAAAGCATAAAACATATGGACATAGAAATTGTAATTATCTGATTACTAATGCTTTTGCCCTTTCAGGGCGAATATATGCAATTGGATATAAATCCCGGGGTGCCGCTACGCTCTGCCCCGGGCTATGTGCTTGTTGCCCCTGCGGGGCGCGTTCTTCCAGAGAGAGTTCATTCAGGGCGAGTTCATTCAGGGCGAGTTCATCCAAGGCGCGTTCATCCAAAGCGCGTTCATCCGATGTCCGGACGATTATGTAGTTTAATTCTGTTGTCTAACTTAACTTAAGAAATGCGAGTCGTGCACCGGTATAATAAAGAGAATGTTTTTCTTCATTGCAAGTGTTGTAAGAGAGCCTGCAATATTGTTCGGCTTGGGTTTCGGTCGTTCAGCCTTTGCCGGACAATAAAAAAGGCCGCTCCAAAGCAAAAGGAGCGGCTTCTCTACGTTAGTATGTTATGAAAAATTTGAGAGAATTGAAACTTCACAGTTTCGTTGTTGTTTTACTAAACATGATTATTGATTTATCAGAGAAAGCATAGAAATGTTCATATCTTTGTATTTAGCGTGTCCGGTGTTGTCATTCTTTGATGGTGCCGGTGCGTTCGCTGAATGTTTTTGTCAGGTGACTGATAAAATCGTTGTCAATATCGCCCGTAAGATTGACTATTACAGTGTTTCCTTTTACGGTGTCGGTATGCAGCATTATCAGTTCCACTGTGTCTCCGTTCTTTGTCTTGCGGGTGTAGAATGTGCCGTGATGATTTCCGTTTCGGTAGTCTTTGTCTCGGCTGAACCGTTGCCGGTTCTTTTTCAACAGTTCCTCGGCCATATGAAAGTATTCGTTTCCGTTGGTGCTTGCTGTTACTATACGTGCGCTTTTGAGTTTCTGTATGGCTTGTGCAATGTTTTCGTTGTGGTTGGCACCGGCCTGTTTGGTGAGTTTCTCCATCATCTTGGGGCTGACGGTTATACATTGTACGGCCGTATCTTCATTGCATTGCTGCATGAACTTCGAGGCAAAGTCCTGTCCGGCTTGTGCGAAGCACATTGTCACATGCATCGTTATTGTTATGAGCAGACTTGTTATCTTTTTCATTCTGTCATTGTTGAGTCGAATACATCGTGTGTCGTTACGGTTATGGCAGAGTCTGTCTGCTGTACCTGACTGAATCCTTCCGATACAAGTTCAAGCGCGTTGTGCACTTTGTCGTATGCCATTTCCGGATCGTTGAACGTGTCTTTATATCCGGCGTAGTTGATGTCTTCACTTGTTGCACTGTTGTCTTTGAAAGACAATTGTGCGGCGTTGCCCAACGTTATTATTATCGCTACGATGGCGGCAGCTTTGAACAGGGGCTTCATTCTGTGTCTCATCGTTATGGTGCGGGCTTTTACTGTTGGGGTTGTGCCGGCATTGTCCCTGTCTTCTATCATTGACAGAATTCTGGCATCAAAGTTGTCGTCCAGGACTTCCGTACGTATCATCTCTTCACGGCATGCGAAGAGTTCGCGGTATTGGCGGAGTGCGGCGGGTATGTCCTTCTGGCTGAAGAAAGCCTGAAGGATGCGTTCCTCCTCAAGTGAGGTCTCGCACTTCCAATAGCGCTCCAATAGCTGTTCAATATACTTATAGTCCATAGTTCTCTGTTTCTATGTATTTTTGTTTTATGGCTTGACGTGCGCGGAAGATGTTCACTTTTACCTGCTCTTCACTGATGTCGAGTATCGTTGCTATTTCTTTGTAGCTTTTGTTTTCGAAGTCTCTCAACTGCATCACACTCCGTTGTTTTTCGGGCAGATGGTCTATGATGCTGCGTATCAGTTTTATACGGTCTTTCATCATCGTCTGTTCCTCTGGATTGGATGAGTATGAGTGATCGGCCGGCATTTCGTTTGGGGTATCGTCTATCGACATATTCCGGCTGTTCATGGCTTTTGAACGGTCCAATGCCATGTTGCGGCATATCGTCAGGCAAAAAGCCTCAATGGAGTTGATGTCGTTCCAATTGTCGCGCCGGTTCCACACCTTTATCATTGTTTCCTGCACAATATCCTCGGCCTCCGCTTTATTGAGAGTAATGCGGAGGGCGAGCCGGAAGAGTTCATTCTTCAGCGGCAGCACATCGTTCCGAAAACTGATTTTTTTCATCCTCTCTATTAGTTAAGACGATTGGGAAAGGAAAAAGTTACAGGATGGGGATATTTTTTTAGGAGTTAAAGGAGTTAAGGGGAGTTATCACTCCCTGCGGTCGCTCAGGAGTTAAAGACAATAGCTTCCAAGAAATTATTGGCTCGAATACTTTATGTTGCTATTGTCTTTAACTCCTAAAAAAATTAACTCCTAAAAGAAAAAAACTTCCCAATATTAGACAATCAAGGTGCCGTGTCGGCCGTCGATGGCTGTGGCTTTGGTGATTATTACACGGCTTACTCCGGCTTCCACAGCGGCCAGCGCATTCTCTATCTTCGGCAGCATGCCGCCGCTGACAGTGCCGTCGGCTTTTAGCTTGGCAAACGATTCGCGAGTGATGACGGGTATCAGACTGTCGTTGTCGTCAGGATCGGCCATTACTCCCGGTTTTTCGAAACTGTATATCAGTGTAACGTCGTAGAACGCGGCGAGGGCTTTGGCTGTTTCCGATGCCATCGTGTCGGCGTTGGTGTTGAGGATGCAGCCTTGTCCGTCGTGTGTCAGCGGAGCCACTACCGGTGTCACATCTGTTTCTATCAACCGCATGAGGGCTTTCCCGTCAGCCTTTTCCACATCTCCGACGAATCCGAAGTCGATGCCGTCTTTCAATGGCCGTTTACGGCTGCGTATGATGTTCATGTCTGCTCCAGTCAGACCGATGGCATTTATTCCTGAGGCTTGCAGGCGTGCCACGATGTTCTTGTTGACGAGTCCGCCATATACCATGGTGACTACCTCGAGCATGTCGCGGTCTGTGATACGCCGGCCGTCTATCATCTTGCTTTCTATACCGAGACGCGCGGCCGTTTGTGTGGCACGGCGTCCTCCTCCGTGTACAAGAACCTTGCGTCCTTCAATGGCGCTGAAGTCGCGGAGCAGCTGTGACAGCTGTGCATCGTCCTCGACCACTGCGCCGCCCACTTTTACTACTGTCAGCGGGGCTTTAGGCGGGATATTGTTGGTATTCATAATCTTGATGTTGTATTATAACCTATGCTCCCGGCACCTCCCCTTTTGGGAGGCTGTGAGGGGCCGCATTCTTTACTCCAAGTAAGTGTATCCGTAAAGCCCGGAACGGTAGTTGCTAAGGAACTCTTTGCCCTCTTCGAGGGTTATCTTGCCCTGCTTGACGCTTTTGGTAACCCATACTTCGAGCTGCCGTACGAGTTTCTTAGGGTCGTACTGTACGTAGTCGAGAACCTCGGCCACGGTCTCGCCGTCTATAATCTGGTCTATGTGATAGTGTCCGTCTTGTACGCTGATATGAACGGCGGTGGTGTCGCCGAACAGATTGTGCATGTCGCCGAGAATTTCCTGATATGCACCGACGAGGAATACGCCTAAATAGTAAGTCTCGTTGCGGCGTAGCGAATGCACAGGCAGCACGTGCGAGTTGTTGCGGTTGGTGACGAAGTTGGCTATCTTGCCGTCGCTGTCGCATGTGATGTCCTGAAGTGTCGCATTGCGTGTGGGGCGTTCCGTAAGGCGCTGTATCGGCATGATAGGGAACAGCTGGTCGATAGCCCATGAGTCTGGCAGCGACTGGAAGAGTGAGAAATTGCAGAAATATTTGTCGGCCAACAGTTTGTCAAGGTTGATAAGTTCCTCGGGCGTGTGTTTGAGATGCTTTGCCAGTATATTTATTTCATGGCACACACTCCAGTACATGCTTTCAATCTCGGCACGTGTCTTCAGGTCGACTATGCCGTGGCAGAACAGGTCGAGGGATTCTTCACGTATCTGTTCCGCGTCGTGCCAGTCCTCGAGCATGGTGCGCGGGTTCAGGTTGTCCCATATCTCGTAAAGGTCTTTCACGAGTTGATGACTGTTCTCGTCAGGCTCGTATTCCTCGGCCATTTCCGGCAACGATGCCGTTTCGAGTACGTCGATTACGAATACCGAGTGATGGGCCGTGAGCGAGCGTCCGCTTTCGGTTATGATGTTGGGGTGGGGCAGTCCGTTTTTGTTGGCTGCGTCCACAAAGGTGTATATACAGTCGTTCACATATTCCTGTATGGAATAGTTGACCGAACTCTCGCTGCTCGGTGAGCGCGTGCCGTCGTAGTCCACGCCAAGTCCGCCGCCACAGTCAACAAAGTCGACTTTGTAGCCCATTTTGTGTAGCTGTGTGTAGAACTGCGACGCTTCTCTCAATGCAGCCTGTATGCGCCGTATCTTTGTTATTTGGCTTCCGATGTGGAAATGAATCAGCCGCAGACAGTCGCGCATGCCTTTCTTGTCGAGCATGTCGAGCGCTTCGAGCAACTCGCTGCTGGTAAGTCCGAACTTGCTTGCGTCGCCTCCGCTTTCTTCCCATTTGCCGCTGCCCGACGCTGCCAGTTTGATGCGTATTCCGAGATTGGGCTTCACGTTCAGTTTCTTTGCCTCGCGTGCTATGATTTCGAGTTCGTTCAGTTTCTCCACTACTATGAAGATGCGTTTTCCCATCTTGTGTGCCAACAGTGCCAATTCGATATAGTTCTGGTCCTTGTATCCGTTGCACACTATTATGGAGTCGCTCTGACATTGCACTGCTATCACGGCGTGCAATTCGGGTTTCGAGCCTGCCTCGAGGCCGAGATTGAATTTGCGTCCGTGAGAGATAATCTCTTCCACCACGGGTTGCATCTGGTTCACCTTTATAGGGTAGATTATGAAGTTCTCGCCCTTGTAGTCATATTCTTTGGCTGCCTTTTTGAAGCAGCTGCTTGTCTTTTCGATGCGATTGTCCAAAATATCGGGAAACCGCAGAAGTACAGGGCTTGTGACATCGCGCAGCGCCAATTCGTCCATCACCTCGCGCAGGTCTATCTGCGAATCGTCTTTGCTGGGTGTGACGTAGACATTGCCGTTGTCGTTGATGCCAAAGTAGGAGGTGCCCCACCCGTTGATGTTGTAGAGCTCCTTCGAGTCTTCGATAGTCCACTTTTTCATTTCTCTTTCTTTTCTTTCTTTTTTAGTTTGTTTCTCGGCTTTCGTTTTTTATATCCCTACAAGCTCTCTCAGCTTGGATACAGATATCTTAATTTTCTCATAATTGTCCATCAGGCTCACGTCGAGCTGGTAGCGGGCCTTTTCGTAGAACGGTGTTCGACGGCTGAGCTGTTCGTTGATGAATGTCAGCAGTTCATCGGACGACTTACCTTTCAGCAGCGGGCGTTCTGTCTTGCCCATTTTCAGATGCTTGCACAGAACCTCCGGCTCGGCTTTCAGATACACTACTTGTCCCTGGCCGTTCATGTAGTCGATGTTGTCGAAGAAGCATGGTGTGCCGCCTCCGCAACTTATCACCACGTCTTCAAATTCGGCGACCTCGTGCAGCATGTCGTGTTCTATTTTGCGGAAACCTTCTTCGCCTGTCTCGGCGAATATCTGGGGTACTGTCTTGTGGCGGCGGCTTTCTATGTACCAGTCGAGGTCGTAGAATTGCAGCCCCAACTCTTTGGCCAAAGCCTTGCCAACGGTAGTCTTTCCGGCTCCCATGTAGCCTATTATTATTATTCTTTTCATACTGTCACGATTTGTCAGTCCCGATGGTTTCCGGGTAACATGCTATTTTTTCTTTGTAGGTCCGGCTTTTATTATGTTCATGCATTCTTCCAGTGTCAGCTCTGCTGCGCGTTCGTGCATGTTCTTTGGCAGGCGGAAATTTTTTCCGTCGTATGCCAGATAAGGACCGTAGCGTCCGTTGAGTACTTCAAGTTTGGGCTCTTCGGTAAAAGCCTTTATGTGACGTTGCTGCTCTTGTTTGCGCTTGTCGATGATCAGATTTACAGCAGTTTCGAGTGTTATGGTCATAGGGTCTTCTGTTTTGGGCAGCGACACATATTTCTTGTTGTGCAGAACATAGGGACCGAAGCGTCCGGTGCCTATGGTCACCTTCATACCTTCATATTCGCCGATTTCACGCGGCAGACGGAACAGTTCCAAAGCCTCTTCCAGTGTGATGCTCTCCATGCTTTTGTCCGACGGTAATTGGGCAAATCGCGGTTTCTCATTTTCGTCGGCCGATCCTATCTGTATCACAGGGCCGAAACGTCCTATCTTCACGAATACGGGGCGTCCGCTGTCCGGGTCGGTACCCAACAAGCGTTCTCCAGCCTTATGTTCAGAGCGTGTGTTCATTGTTTTTTCCACGATAGGCTCGAAGTCGTTGTAGAAATCTTTCATCATCGTTGTCCATTTCTCTCCACCTTCGGCTATTTCGTCAAACTTTTGCTCGACTTTGGCTGTGAAGTTGTAGTCCATTATGCCGGGGAAATATTGCATAAGGAAATCGTTGACTACGATTCCAATGTCCGTTGGCAACAGTTTCCCTTTGTCGCTACCGGCCATTTCCGTGCGTGTCTTTTGGGTTACGGTCTTGCCTTTCAATATGTTTACGGTGTATGTGCGCTCTTCGCCATTGCGGTCGCCTTTGTGTACGTATTCGCGTTGTTGTATGGTACTGATGGTGGGAGCGTAGGTTGACGGGCGCCCGATGCCCAGTTCTTCGAGTTTGTGTACCAGACTGGCTTCGGTATACCGCGACGGCCCCTGGCTGAATCTTTCTGTTGCTGTGATTTCGCGGCGTGTCAGTTCCTGTCCCTTGTGCATGGCCGGTAGCAGGTGGTGAGACATGGTGTCGTCTGATTGCCGGTCGTCATCACCGTCAGATTCTCGGTATACTTTCAGAAAACCGTCAAATTTCACTACTTCGCCCGTAGCAATGAACTGATGGCCGGTCGGTACCGAAGTCTGCTCTATGCCTATCACGACCGTTGTCTTTTCTATTTCGGCATCGGTCATCTGGCTGGCGGCCGTGCGCTTCCATATCAAGTCGTAGAGGCGCTTCTCCTGTGCCGTACCTTCTATTTCGGTAGCGTCCATATATGTAGGGCGTATGGCCTCATGGGCTTCCTGAGCACCCTTGGAATGTGTCTGATACTGTCGTGGGCGGCTGTATCGTTCGCCCCATAGCCTGGTTATTTCTTCTTTGCTGGCATTGATACAGAGAGACGACAGGTTGACCGAGTCTGTACGCATGTATGTGATTCGTCCGTTCTCGTAAAGATGCTGTGCCACCATCATGGTCTGGCTCACGGTGAAGCCCAGCTTGCGGGCGGCCTCCTGTTGCAGTGTCGATGTGGTGAATGGAGGTGCGGGTGTGCGCTTTAGGGGCTTTTGGGTTATGGATTCGATGGCGAATGTGGCGTCCTTGCACTGTTCGAGGAAATTCTCCACTTCGGTGTGTGTTTTGAAGCGTGTGCCCAGTTCTGCTTTGACTTCGGTGGCTGAGCCGTCCGGGTTGGTGATGGCGAAGATGCCGTTCACCCGATAGTAAGTCTCGCTTTTGAATGCCTGTATCTCGCGTTCGCGTTCCACTATCAGTCTTACGGCCACACTCTGCACCCGGCCTGCAGAGAGGGCGGGTTTCACTTTGCGCCATAATACTGGGGAGAGCTTGAACCCTACAAGGCGGTCAAGCACACGGCGTGCCTGCTGCGCGTTGACGAGGTCCATATTAAGACGGCGCGGGTGGCTGATAGCCTCAAGTATGGCGGGTTTTGTTATTTCGTGGAATACTATGCGGTTGGTTTTCTTTTCGTCCAGTCCCAACACCTCGCACAAATGCCAGGATATGGCTTCTCCCTCGCGGTCCTCATCGGATGCCAGCCATACCGTCTCGGCTTTCTTTGCGTTGCTTTTAAGTTCTTTCACCAGTTTTTCCTTTTCCTCGGGTATCTCGTAGTCAGGTTCCAGTGAGTCTATATTGATGCTCAGTTCTTTCTTTTTCAGGTCGCGTATATGACCATAGCTTGACATTACTTTAAAGTCGTCGCCTAAAAATTTCTCTATAGTCTTTGCCTTTGCAGGGGACTCGACTATAACCAGATTCTTTTGCATAATCGTTAAATAACAGTTGTTTGGGGTGCAAAAATAAGCAAAAACTTTTCTTCCACATTATATAATAAGAAATTTTTCTGCTTTTTTAATGTTTTAGACTTTATTTGGAAGTTATAGGGGTTATAGTTCTTTTTGGTCAATAATTGGTTTAATCCTATCACGGTGTAAGAGCCTTGCTTTTATCAGGATGTTTAATTGACAGATGATGTATTATGGCACGTCAGGGTTTCAATGTCGGTGCCCGTTTCTGTAAGTGTCGAGAAACCGGCGCAGGGCATGGCGTATTGAACGCAGGCCGAATTGTTCGGTGTGTATATCGTCCAAGGGCAGCCAAAAGCATTCGGCGGCATCGTCGGCGGCCTGAGGCTCGGCCCCTTCGGGCACGGTGCATCGGAAGAACATGTCGAGTGTGTGTATCTCCAGTCCGGAGTACAGATAGACGTTCGGCAAGCTGAACAGGTATTCCGTGGATGTAACGTTGATGCCGGTCTCCTCCAATATCTCGCGGGCGATACCCTCCTCGGCCGTCTCGTCATTGTCGCAGAATCCTCCGGGCAGGTCGAGCATGCCTTTTGCCGGTTCCTTGCCGCGTCGTTCCACCAGCAATTCCTCACGGTCGTTGAGTATGAATGCCGCCGTAGCCGAACTCGGGTTCAGATAGTATGTGAATCCGCAGTTGTCACATTTCTTGCTCTTTTCGTTGTTTATGTCGAAATGCTTGCTTCCGCATTTCGGACAATATTTGAATTTCTCTAACGGATGTATGTCTATTGTCATATTCAATGATGTTATATAAAAGTTGCTTCTGCGTGCAATATTACGAAAAAAAATCCGCTGCCACAACTCGCTGAACGTTTTTTTGGATAAGACAACAAATTTAATGAAGTTGTGTGCGTAATATGTATTTCGGAATTACAAAGTGGCGTAAAAAATCGCTGTAATGCCAACTTGACTGGTGTTTACAAGCTTTTTTATGCAAAATGCAATATTTATTTGTTGAATATAATACTTTTTGTCTATCTTTGCAGGGTAATTAAACATTTTTAATATGAACAGAATAAACAAGACAACCTTGCTGTTGTTTATAGCCATGGCTTTAGGCCGGGGTGTGACGGCAGCGCAGACCATGCTTGTGGTGAACGCTTCGACAGGTGACGGCCCGCAGGAGATCTCTCTTGATGATATCAGAAAGATTACCTTTGCGGGTGACGATATGACGGTCGGTCTGGCAAGTGTGACACAATCGGGTGTGTTCCGTATTCCGGATGTAAAGAGCATCAAGTTTAAGGATGACATGCTTGCTTCTATCGATGCGGCTAAATCTGATGATGATGCGACGTTGAGACTGATGTATGGAAGTGGTGTGCTTACAGTAGCCGGATTTGTGCCCGGCAGTACCGTTTCGGCAACGGTATTCGATGTCAGCGGCCGTAGTATGATTTCTGCCTCCCGTTGGGACGGAACACCTATCTCAGTGGCAGATTTGCCTGCCGGTGTATATATATTTAAGGTAAATAACAAAACAATTAAATTCACGAAATAATGAAAAGAATCTATACTCTGCTCATGCTTTGCATATTCAGCATGACACTTTTTGCACAGACCAATCCTAACAGACTTCTCGTACGTGAGACAACAGGAAATCTGAAAGGATATCTTGTAGAAAACATCGACAGCATTTTCTTTGACAAAGAAGAAGGCCGTGTGGCTGCCGATCTGGAGTTCTTGGGATACTCAACAGGCGAGACGGGAGATACCATTCGGCTGGCCGTAACACGTACCGAGAAATGTGTGGCCTATCGTATAATGGTAGTTCCCACAACAGTGGCTAATCGTCTCAATACCGATGCGGCCGTAGGCAGCTATCTGGAACAAAAGGCTCCTAATTTGTTTTACGACAACTTTACAAATGCCGAGATGACGGGTTTTGACGAGCCGTTCAAGGAAAATTCCGATTACACTATTTTTACGTCGGGATTAGACAAGTTCGGTATCAGTTGTAGTGCTTCGCGTGTCGATTTCCATACGCCAAAGACTCCGGTGACAGGAAATCCGCAGGTTGATTATACCATTGATGATGTAACATACAACACGGTGACAATAACGTTCCGTCCCAACGAGGATACCGGAGGCTACTCTTACTGCCTGTTCGATAAGGGTGAGCTTCAAGCTCAGTATGAGCAGTTCGGTGCTATGTTCGGATTCTCGAGTATCGGTGAGATGGTCAGAGCATGGGGTATAGCCTGTGAGAGTGAATATACGTATACTTACCCTGACCTTAAAGCCGGCAAGGAGTACGACTTGTTTGTACAGCCGTGGGATGTGAATGGCGTGAATGCAGACATGAGCCTTATACCGGTAATGACCAAGGCTTACGGCGGACCGGGACTTGCAGAGGTGGAAATCAGTATAGGTGACTTCAAGGCTAACGATGAAGGACGCACATATCAGCTTGTAACAATCACTCCCAACGAGAATGTGTCTTTATATCATGCCGCGGTTATGGAAAAAGACAAATATGAGCAGAACGGTGGCGATGCTACAATGCTCGAGTATTTGGTAAATGACAAGAATCCGGACAATCCTTGGGACCAGTATTGGGACATGTATGGAGTTGATAACAGCGGGTGGTATGTAGACCCGTCTAAGACATATATTGTGGCAGTTGCTGCAAAGAACATCAACAACGAGTGGGGACCGCTCGCAACCAAGGAGTTCACCACTCCCGGCGCTCCGAAGGCCGCTCCAGCCAAGGTTATGAGGAACGGTATGCAGCAGCGTATTGCCGGTGCGGCCAAAGATGGTGCGAAGCAGTTGGCCCTTCCTAAGATGGCAGTCAAGAAAACCGGTGATGGAATGAAGCTGATACAGAAGTAGGGTGTAGAGGCACAGACAGTCTGAAATAGAAATAAAACAGACCCGTTGGCATAATTTATTCAGCCAACGGGTCTGTTTGGATATTAATTAATGGAATAGATGTGCAATGTCAGGATGTGATTTTATTTTACCAGTTTATATGAATACACTTCTCCTTCTACAATGACAGTAAATACATATGCTCCTTTAGGTAGATTGCTTATGTCTATACTGCCTTCCGTTTTGTCCAGTTTACCTTTTAAACGGATTATAGGGTCGTCTATCTTAGTCAGAATATAATCCGCTTTGGACAACTCAATTGCAACCGCATCTGTGAATTTGTATTTCAGTTCGTCTTCAGTCAATATAGTAGCTTCCCAGTCAAATCTATGTGAGATTTTTCCTCTCAGGTCGATGGTAAACGGCTCTCCAATATTCTCCCCGGCCTCATTATAGTATGTCAATCTGAACGTAGATGGATATTTTCTGTTCATATAGGCCGTAAAACATCCCGCATTGACATCTACAAAATATGTGTATGGCACAGGATAATCCGAATCGGTCTGTTCAACAAGAATCTCCGTACAGCCCTCCGTGTTTTTGAATCCTATTTCCACATCGAGATATTCATCATCATCCGCTCGTGTCACTATTGTATTCTTTCTTGGTGACCTTTGCATTGCGTTAAATTCCGTACTGCGTGTATAGCTGTTCATCGATGCTTCCGGTTTTTGCGGAGGGAAAGAATAAAGTCCAAATTCTGCATGCGCATTGGTATATTGGTAGTTTATTCCATAAGTATAATATACATGCTTCAGCCTTACATATCCATCACTCGTTCGTGCATAATTTTCATTTTCAGAAAAATCTCTATAATCATAGTATTCTTTCCATGAACCGTCTTTCATCAATACAAAGTTTCCTGCCGCACCCAATTCTGCCATGTTGTATATGTACTCCTGCAACTCATTTTCATCCGACTGGGACTTTGCTGGTACTTTTTGGACTGTGTTGCTCTTCTGACTTCCTTGGAAAGGTATGACATCTCCTGTAGAGGCAGGAGTTATCTCCGGCAGTCCGGACGAGCCTATACCTGTTGCTATGGGATAATCATTCCATCCGCACATGTCAAAAAAGTCATCCGCACTTTTACCGATATATCTTATCACCGAGCCTTTGGCTATGCCCGGCTGCATAAACAATGTCTCTTCATTTGACGGATCTTTCTTGAACAAGCAGATATATACCATTCTTTAAAGACGAAATGGCATTCTGAGGTATTTCGTTGTCAGAAAACATAACAGCCATCTGCCCATATATGCGGCTCATTGTAGTGTAGTCACAGTCGGGACTTGTTGTGTCGGCCCTGCTCACGGCATCATTGTAGCATTGCAGTGCGCGTGGAGCATCGCCGAGATCACGATAGGTACATCCCAAAAGATAATGGGCCATCATCCGCTCGTTGTCTGAACCGTGACGGTCGTAATATCCTGCTGCCTTTTTCATTATACTGTCGGTTGTGAATGGCAGACAGTTTTCATTCTGTACTTTCGCTTCGAGCATACGGCGTCGCATTATCTCCTCCTGCTTCTTGTCTGTACAACAAGCGGCAAGGAGCCAGACAGCCATGACTATCAACGTATGTTTCATCTACTTGTTTTCTATGTTGTTGCAAGACCTTCTTGCAGATTCGTATACCTGTGGGGCACATCTTTCTATCTTCACTGGTATCGTCTCCACGGCAGCGTCGGTTTCCGTTATCTTTATCCTCACCATACATGCCTTTGTGTTGGGCGGCTTTTGCTGGTCGAAAATGAAGTTGCCTATGCTGTAATAGATGCATCGTCCGCGGTATGTCTCTATGGTTTGCAGCGTATGTGAGTGGTGGCACACCATACAGTCGGCACCGGCATCGATGATGCGTCGGGCTTCGTCGCGTTGCCGGGGATATGGTGTGAGCACATGTTCGGCACCCCAGTGCAGACTGACAATGATGTAGCAGTGGGGATCCCGTTGTCTGAGTGTGGCGATGCGGCAGAGCAACGAG
Source organism: Xylanibacter rodentium (assembly GCF_013166575.1). Taxonomy (GTDB): domain Bacteria; phylum Bacteroidota; class Bacteroidia; order Bacteroidales; family Bacteroidaceae; genus Prevotella; species Prevotella rodentium. The sequence goes on along the minus strand of NZ_JABKKE010000023.1, from coordinate 19,237 downwards.
TCGAACGGCTCCTGGCTTACGCAGGGCCGGTCGGGCAGATAAACGTAGTTTTCGAGAGCCAGCCTCAGTGAGGCCAACATGTATACACGCCGCGGGGTGCTGTCGAGCAAAACCTCGCGTGCGGCTTCTTCCATGCGGTTGCCGGCTCCAATGGGCGTCATTCCGCTGCGTTCGATGTTCGCCTTTGTGTCAGTCAGTCCGGCGCGTCCTTGGTCTATGGAGTGGTTGTTGGCAAGATTGAGGTGGGTGAAACCGTGTCTGCGAAGCACATCGAGCCATTCCGGTTCGCCGCGGAACACAAAGCGTTTGAACATGGGCTGCCTGACGGTGGTTGCCGGACATTCCAGGTTGCCCACAACAATGTCCGATGACAGCAGGACAGAGTCGGTGGAGGCCGTGAAGAGGCTCTCCGTCCCGTAATGCCTGATGATGTTACGTACACCCCTGTCGAGCAGGATGTCGCCTGTGATTGTTACGGTGAGTGTGTCGCCGCGTGCCGGCGGCATCCCGGCATGGCCTGTCAAGGCCACCCACGCAACAATCATGCCGGCCGCCACCTTTGTCGTCAACCTGTCTATGCTCAGCATCCTGTACTGTAAAATACGCGCTCATCGTCCTTAGGCAGCTGTTTCAGCGGTACGATTATATCCTTCATCCACTCCTGACGACCCGTATCGGGCGCTTTCTTGAGCATGTCCTGCCATTCCTCGTCGGTAAGCCGTGGCGTACCGAGAGGACGCTTCAGTTCGCGGTAGGAGAATACTGCGCCGCGGGTGATATACAGATAGCCGTCGATTTCTACGACAACGTATATCTCGTCGGCATCGCCCACACCCTCGTACAGTATCGAGCGCCTGTCGGGTGGGTTGTTCAGGGCGTTGGCCGTGTATACGTCGGCTATTACGGCAATGTTCTTGTCGGGGCCTTGCACATTGTCCCAGCTGTCGAGATACTGGTCGGGGTCGCGCAGCATGTCGAGCGAGAGATATTCGAACCGTGAGCCGAGCACACGTATCTGGTCGTATTCCTCGTTGGTGATGCGCTGTTTTTGCAGTTCTTTCATGCTTATTCTGAGCAGGAACTCGGCCTCCTCCTTTACAACTTGCGTCATATGGGCTATCCTCTCCGAACCCAGACGGTGCTCCTCTATCACTCTGGCAGTAGCCTCAAGCAGCTGTATAGCCTTGGTCCAGAATGCCGTGTTAGGCTCGACATAACCCATTGTGACCGGATCCGGCGGACCGGCTCCGCCGCATTCGGCGCCCATGGGTTGCTTGGCATAGAGTATGGCGTCGTGTTTCAGTTCGCTCCATGAGGCCAGTGCCGCATTGAGGCTCTTCTTCTGCCACTCGGGAGTGAGCATGAAGTAAGGCATGTCGGGGTTGGTCTCGCCCAGTGCGGTGAGCGATTCTATCCACCGTGTGGCCACCGTTTCGCTCCATTCTATGCTGTCCATGCGCAGTTTCATGCGCTCGAGAGTCTTCGCGAAACCGCTCCACCGCTCGTTTTCGCCCATTTCCTCGGTCAGTATCCGCTCGGCGGCGCTCCACCGCAAGGCTGCCATCACGTCGAGACCGCGCGGAGTGTCGCGCAGGGTGGTTGCGCTCTTGTAGTCAACCATCTCCAGCAGCACTTCGGCGTCGGGCATGTACCGTTGCGGCATCAGATTGATTTTGCATCGGCTTGTAATTTCAAATTTCGGTCTTATACGTGTCTGCCGCTCTCCGATTTCCTCTATACTTCTGCGCACCCGTGCCATTGCCGACCGCTTTCTGAACAGTTTCTCCACAGTCAGTCCTGTCTTTCCCATCTCTTCCGCGAGTTGTACAACGGTCACATTGTCGGGTGTTCCCATCAGGAATGTTATCGGGCGGTCGATGCGTAGATACAGTCTCATCATGTCCTCGCTGCCGCACAATACGTCGGCCATCATCATGGCACGTTTCAGCTGAAGGTCGCTGTCGGTTCCGAACGGCACGCTCTGCAGCCACATCATGGCACGGAAATAGCGGCCCAGACTGTCGTTGCGGGTGTAATGGCCGCGTGGACGGAACAGAGAGTAGCTGAATCTGACCTCGTCGTAACCGTCGATGAAGTCGGATGTGGCGTCTTCCGCTTCCATTATCTTCTTCATCTCACCGGCCGCCGGCGGGCCGTATCTGCCCGTGGCTACGGTGGCGGTGTCTCCTTTAAGCAGATTCCCGGCAATGGTGAAATAGGCCGAGCAATACTCGGCGGCATCCTTCACATCGCCCGTGCTGACGGCCGCTTTCTCGTCCATGGCCTTTTTCATTGCACGGCACAGGTCTTCGGTGGCACCGAACAGCCCGTTCTGCTCTACCTGGCGCATCATGCAGTCGAAGTAAAGATGGAACAGCTGCATGAAGATGTCGGTGGTGATGAAGTTGGGAAAGACATGGTAGTCGTTGCGTTCGTAGACATGGAACATCTGGCGGTTTTGTGCCGGCACTATTGCAAATCCGTTGCGTGCCAGCCGGTCGTTCAGTTCGTCGGGGCATTCGGCCAGCTGGTACCGGTTGATGATGTTGTCCATGTTCACACGTTCGCCCGCCGCAGTCTTGAAGTTGTGGCGGAGCAGTTCTCGCTCGCGTGTCTTGATGCGTGCCACGAAAGCCTCTTCGGCCTTTGACAGCTTCAGCGGGTTGAGGAAAGCGTCCTGCAGCATGTAGTTGTTGCGCCAGTCGGTGGTGTCGCGTGGAGCGTCGGGGCATTCGGTGGAATCGACTCTGAAGTAGCGCTTCCAGAAAATGTCATCGTACCACGATGTGGCGGAAAACAGGCAGCGAAGTTCAGAGCTGACAAAGGGATAGCCCTGACGTGCGGCAAAGGCATTGCGCAGCACACGCAGTTCGCTGAGCGTGAGTTGCGATATGTCCATGTCGGTGTCGATGTTGCGGTTGAGCTGTTCCACGTCGATGCGTCCCGGTCCGGGAATGACGATCCGGCCCACGGTCTTATTTACGGTATGTGTGCCGTTGTTGTCGATGATGGTTTGCTGTGCCGTTGTTGCCACGGCAAGCAGTGAGGCAAACGCGATTGTGAGTATCTTTTTCATGTTGCGGCTGTTTTTATTGATGGGAGATGTGATGTATGTTTCTCGTTGTGTCTAAGGTCGGATTTCATTCTCCGTTTTCTTGCCGTGGCAGAGCCGGATCTGTCCGGGAAAAAGCCATGCGGGCCGTCTGTTCGTCGGCATTGCGCACGATATATCTGTAGAAGGCAGGTCCGAATCCGTCCCATTCGTATTCTGCCACGACATATATGTTGTCGGATGCGGCTTCAAGGCTGCGTATACGCCCGTCGGTAAAGCGGAAATCGATGAGGCGTCCGCCGAGTTTTGAGCCGAGCCACAACGGGCGTACCAGTCCGTGGTGGTTTTTGAAGATGAACAGCCTGCGTCCCTTTTCGGGATGAAACCGCGTGCCCTTTATTACGCCCACCAGTGCGTCCGTGTTGCCGTCGCCGTCGACATCGCCCGTCTCCAATCTGTATACGGGATAGGGCAGTGCCCATCGGTCGCAGGTGGAGTCAGTGGTGAGGATGAGGTAATGGATGGAAGCGGCCCCCTCAATCCCCCAAAGGGGGACGTCGGGAACACCGCAAATCATCAGAGATATAATCAGTTCGGTCATATCAAACATAATCAAATGCCCCGCAAATCGTAGGGATGCGCTTCTCGGTTTACCCTGCGCACCGGGCTCCTCCCCTTGGGGAGGTCAGGAGGGGCCTCTCTCCCCTTTACAGCAACTTCTCTATCTCCGCCTCCAGGTCCTTTATCTGCACCGAGCGGCTTATGAGGGTGTTGTTGCGGTCGATGAGGAAGAATTCCGGCACGCTGCGCACGTTGTACAGTGCAAGGCATTGGGCGGCCGGGCCGTTGTCGTCGCGCACGCATATCCACGGCAGGGCGGCTGTCTGCTGCTTCCAGAAGTGCTCGTCGGTGTCAGCCGATACCTGATATATTTCCAGTCCGCGGTCGTGATATTTGTTGTACAGTTCGCGCAGTGTAAGTATGCGGGCGGGCGAATCGCCCATGGCAAAGGCATGGAAGTCGAGCAGCACCACTTTGCCCCGCAGCTCTGTCAGACTGCGTTCCCGGCCCTTGTTGTCCGTCAGACGTATGTCTATCAGTCCGGCTTCGGTCACTTTGGCGGGATCTATCGCCTTGTTCTGTCCGGCGGTTACTATTCTCTCGGTCTTCATGCCCTCAATGGCTATGTTGTGCAGATTCTCTCCGCGCACGGCTCCGGGGTAGAACGTATCCCAGCCCGTGGCCACGGCGGCGAATACGCGGATGTCGTCGCGGTTGTTGCGCGGGTTGAAGATGAGAAAGTCGCCAAGGGTCTGGAACAGCGCGAAGTAGGACGATGCGGCCTTGGGATCGGGGAAGATGTAGTCGCGCTTCACCTCTTCCTTGTATGCTGCCACCATCCTCATCAGACTGTCCATGCGCTCCTCGTAGTTCAGGGCACGGTCTCTGTCCAGTGCCATGGCCTTTTGGTGCAGTGCTATCTGCCTGACGGCGAGTTCCTTTATGCGCCGGCAGTCGTCCGAGCCTTCCACATCGTATCCGGTTGCCATCGTGCTGTAGTCGGCCTTTACGGTGATTGTCTCCGTCGAGTCGGCCGCAAGGTTGATTATTCTGTCGGCAATGCGCAGGCGGTAGAACTCGGGGGCGCCTCCGGTCTTGTCGCTGAAACTGAACCCGCCGCTCTCGGTGAGTTTCACCGAGTCGAGCTTTACGGGGCCTTCAAGGCTCATGTTCTCGAAATACAGCACGGAGTCTTTGGCTCCGCTGATGCTGCCCTCTATGTGGAACTTGTCGCTTCCGTCGCATGCCGCCAGTCCTGCTGCGACGATTGCGGCTGCCGCTGTCTTTGCAAAATGTTTCATTTCCATTATCGTAGTATGTTCTTGTTTTTATGCTTTTATCAAAGCACAAAGTTAATCTTTATTTTTTTATTTCAGCAAGGCTATGGTCTGTTTTTCGGTACATAGACGGTAAGTTATGCGGAATGGTATGTGTGTGTCGCTCGAAAGATAAAGATTATTCTGAAAAAACGCATTTCTTTTTTCTCAAACTGGAAACTCCTGAAAGCCATTTTGGCTTCCCTTATGTATGTTTTTATGCATGTCTTCTCGCCGTAAGGGCCTCCCGGCATCGCCATTACGGCCTTATTGGAGTGCAACGAGGCCTGTTTCGCAATGCAACGAGGCCGTTATTGCAAGGTGAAACGGCCCTCTCTGCTTTCTTGACAAAGCCCCGTTTTTGTAACATGCTGATAATCAGCGTTCCCCATTTGGAGCAAAAATCGCGATTTTCGAGGCCTTGCCTGGAAATCGCGATTCGGATGTCGCTTAACATATGTTAAAGTAAAGTTTTTTAAAGAGTAGGTACTCCAAATTAATTATCATCAGATTGTTCGTTATGTGTGTCCGTATTATCATGTTTCATCGGCCGTTCAGCCCTTTACCTTCTTTCCTCAGACATGATAGTACGTACACACAGAGCGGGCTTCTTGTTTGGCGGAAACGTTGGATTTCATCTTTCGTTTTCTCACCATGGCAGAGTTGAGACAAGTCTCACTCTGCTCATCTGGTTTGACGAAAACGTTCCTACGTGTGCGCCCCGAATGGGGCAGCAAGCTCATAGCCCGGGGCAGAGCGAAGCGGCACCCCGGGAATCAAACATCGCCAATCCCCGCGCCTTGAAAGGGCAAAAGCATAAAAACATATGGGATGTAAAAATTGTAAGTGTTTGATAATTAATGCTTTTGCCCTTTCAAGGCGAATGTATGAATCGTGTTGTTCCCGGGGTGCCGCTACGCTCTGCCCCGGGCTATGAGCTTGCTGCCCCATTCGGGGCGATTGTTGACGGGGCGCCTATTGGCACTGTTGGGCTTGCACTTGGATTTGTGCATTCGGGACACCGCTCGGTACATAATCTCATCACGAATATCTGTGCCGTATTCACAGCTTGCTCTTTGTTGAAAACAAGTCCGAGGTATTGCAAGCACATGTGGAAAGTCTGTATCATTATTCCGAGGTTAAATATGGTTAATGTTTTACTTAAAAAGTTATAATCTGTCGTTATAATTGTTATATTTGTCACGATATAAAAGAAATGCTGACGTTTTCGTTAAGCCAAATAAGCAGAGTGAAACTTGTTTCAGCTCTGCCATGGCGAGAGAACGCGCATGAATATGAACCAATTAAAAACTAAATTTTTATGAGAAACATGTTTTTGATTTTAGTCTTTACCTTTCAGTGTGTAGCGGCTTTTCCGCAGTTCAAGGTTCACAGCAACGGCAATGTCTCCATGGGCTTGTCTGCCGGTGTCCCTCTTTCTCGTTTTACGATGTCTGGAGTTGGCGACAGCACGTATAGTTTTTATCTGAGAGACAGACAAAACGGCATTTTCTGTCAGGCAACGGGCAGTGGCAGCAGTGGCAAGTGGCTTTATGGCGCCAACATGTCGAGTGTGGTCAGTAAAAGTTTGAAAATGTTTGTCGGTGTCAGCGGTAATGCCACTTCAAAGGGATGGATAGACAATGAAGCGGGTCGTGCTTTTGGTGTTATGGGTACGGCGGGTAACGCCACCTCCGGCTGGAACTATGGTGTGTTCGGGCGTATTGTAGGCAAGGGCAACGGTGCCGCAGTATATGGAACTACTAATGAACGTGAAAACGGCCGCAAACTGAAAGACCGTTACGCAGGGTATTTCAACGGTAAGGTGTCGGTTCGTGGTGACCTTACGGTAAGAGGATTCATTGACGGTATATTAGTAGGACCGTCGTTGGATGAGTGTACTTCTTTAGTTTTGAGTCCCTTGAGTATGGATGATAATACATCTTCCGTTTCCGATAATATTTCTACTTTTAACATTAAATCAGGTAATATAAATATCCCTGATGATTGGGAACATATTCTTTATGACAGCTTATTATTAAAGGCAAAAGATGATATTACTTCAATGGAAAGGCAATATAAGGACAAGACCCACTATGCCCTGTCGGTGGATGAAGTCGAGGCGGCATATCCCGATTTGGTGTATACCAAAGACAATGGTACGAAAGTGATAAACTATATAGAGATGATTCCTTTGCTTGTCGAGTCGATAAAGGAGCTTCGGGCGCAGATAGTATCTCTTCAGGGTGGCAATAACGGCAGCCGTATGATGTCAGTTCCTAAGAGTAATTCTTCTGTTGGAAATGGCGGTACTTCGGGTATTGGCGGCACAGTGTCGTCTTCCGTAGCGTCGCTCTCGCAGAACGCTCCCAATCCCTTTGTTGACGCGACAGCTGTGCGTATGGTTATCCCCGAGGCGGTGACCGACGCCATGCTTTGCATCTACGACATGAGCGGCAAGCAGATACGTCGCACTGAAATACATGACCGCGGTGAGGTGACGGTATCGGTGACGGCTGAGGGACTGACAGCCGGAATGTACCTGTACAGTCTGATAGCGGACGGCAAGTTGGTGAATACGAGAAAGATGATACTGACAAAATGATACATTCATTTTTCGACGCATGAAAACATTCTTATAATAAATGAAAATGAGGGCTTATGAGATACTTCAATATATTATTGTTTCTTTTTGTCTCGCTGACAATGTCAGCGGCTTTGAAAACGGAAAAGGTGAGTATATCCTTTTCTGAAGAAGATTTTCAGTTGTCTTACGACGAAAAGGGATGTCTGGTGATTGCGCCCGTCAAACCGGCGACCCTGCCGACGAGCAATGAACCGTGTCTGCCTTTGTTCTCAACGGATATCGCCGTTTCCGGTAACAGTCCGTACATATCGTCATATCCTAAGTTTACCAAAAGATTAATCCGGTCAAATGTCCGTGTTGCACAAAGCCCGTTCCCTGTGCCCACTAACAGCGTTCCTGACGCGCCTGTTACGTACTCGGCTCCTTACGCATTGACGGTATATCCTGCGTCAAATTGTAATTATGTGGCATCCAGTGAATGTGGTGACATTACGGTGCTGCATTTTCTTTCATGTCCCTTTGTGTATGACGCGCAAGAGAAAAATCTCTATTTCATAGACTCGATAGAATTGGATATTACATTGGGCAACAGTCAATCCAACAATTCCATGCGACGTGGGTGCATGGATGGCGCAATGATAAAAAGCCTTGTCGAAAATCCCGACGTCGTGGATTCTTTGTTGTCAATACGGGCCGGCGGCCTGTAATGACGTGACAGATCCTATAGATTATGTTATAATAACAAAACGTTCGTTGGTGTCTTCATTCGAGCCGTTGTTGAAATGGAAGCGGATGAAGGGGCTGTATTCCAAGATAATAACGATGGAAGATATCGAATCTGATTATGAGGGTGACGGTATTCAATTAAAACTGAAGAATTGCCTTTATAAACTTTATCGCAACAACGGGCTGCAATATGTATTACTTGGCGGTGACGATACAGTTGTTCCTGTCAGGGGGTGTTATGGTGAAGTAGTAGCCGGTAATACACCAACTAAAGATCTAACAATCCCCACTGATTTATATTACGCTTGTTTCGGAAAGAATTTTGAGTGGGACGGCAATAATAACGGAATATATGGAGAGACGGATGACAATATAAATCTTTATCCGGACATCTATGTTACACGTCTACCTGTTAGGCTGCCTGAACATGTTACGGCTTTTGTCGATAAATTGATATGTTATGAACAAGGACTGCATTGGAATAATAATATTCTGATGTGTGGTAACAAATTGAATGATGATTCTACAAATCCCGATATCAAAAACGCGGAAGTTAGAGGAGACGAGTTGTATTCCAACTACATAGCACCTTATTGGAATGGAATACGGGTAAAGTTCTATGATACATATACAGATTTTCCAACTGGAGCCGATTATGAATTGGACGCTGACAGTCTTACTCATCAGATGTCGTTGGGGTATTCTTTCATGGATATGATAACTCATGGTTCACAATGTTGGTGGATTTTGGAAAAGGGATGGGGATATACAATTAATGAAGGTATGACGCAAAATAATTGTGGTTCAACTATTATAACAACCACAGCTTGTTTGACAAACGCTTTTGACGAATCTGATGAAGGCGGTCCGGCAGACCCTTGTCTTAGTGAAAGTTTGATTCGTAATTCTTCAAGTGGTGTTGTTGCATATCTTGGTTGTTCCAGACAAAATTGGTATCATCTTACATATATTTCTGGCAGTATTGATCTTAAATATGAATCGGCATTTTATAAGAAATTGTTTTCAAACAGCATGGAAGATAAGAATTTTGGCAAGATAGCAGCATTGGCCAAAAGTGCCATGATTTCAAGTTCTTCAATATATAATGCAGAAAGATGGGTACAGTTTGGACTCAATCCTATTGGTGACCCCGAAATGCCAATTTATATTTCAGCCCCGAAACATTTTGAGAGAATAGAATCGATGTATTCAAGTGGTCCTGTTACTATTGACGTCAATCATTACGAATATAACATGTGTGCCATGAGTGCAGATGATGACGGAGCTTCTTATTATAAGGTAGATTACTGCGGCCATGAAATACCGTTAACGGATCTTCCTGTCAACAGTACAATAAGTATAACAAGTCAGGGATATATTCCTGATATTTATAGAGTGTGTCTTATCCAAGGTGAAACAATATCAGATAATAAAGTGTACGATTGTGATATAGTGAAGATAGCAGATACGCTGACTTCTCAAAAGTCTTTCGGACCGGTTGTTATAAAGAGCGGAACAACAACGATCAACGCTTCTGATGTTATCATAGATTCCATAACAGTGGAGCAAGGTGCGGAATTAGTAATAAACAATAAAGAATAGAGAGTTATGAAACACATTAAATTGATATTAATAAGTCTGGTTTGTGTTATTGCAACCATGACCAAGGCTCAGGAGTCAAGTTCGCAGAACAAGTTTTTTGAAGATGGCAAGTCGTGGCTTTGGGCCCGCCATCATTATAAACTCCATGGGGATTCTATTGGATTTTACTATAAGAAAGATACAACTTATTGGACAGAAACAGTTGTAGAAGATACAATAGTGGACGGACACCATGCAAAGAAACTTTTGATAGGTGATTCGTTGGGTGTTCCCAAAGAGCCTCATCATTATAAAATTTATCTGGAAGAGGAAGGGGTTATTTATGAATATGGTTCTCATCCTGAAAATTATGACAGTCTATGCTTTTGTCATTGTATGGATTTTAACTTACATGTCGGTGACTCGGTATATCATAATTCCATTTATGGTTACACATACTTTATGTTTGAGGTTATGAATGAAGAGACGATAAATGTTTGTGGGATTGAACGTCGCAAATTGACCTTGGGGAACAAATTTGGGAATCTTGGCTATTGGGTGGAAGGTATCGGCGCGAACGTACAAGACTGTTATATGCACCCCGGGTGGCCAATTTCAGGTAGTGAAGGCTATTGGTGTTCTATGGTCAAGTGTTTTCAGGATGGTGTATGTATTTTCACGGCGGATGATTTCCTAGCGTCAACAGATGGCATCAAAGATGTGGCAGTGTCGGAAAAGGACAAGGCCCTTTCGGAAGATGCCTCGCTCTACGATTTGAGCGGGCGCAAGGTGACTGGCACACCTCGCCGGGGAATATATATAAAAGGCGGCCGCAAGGTTTTGGTGAAGTGAAATAGTAAAACCGTATAAAATAGAAACGATAGAAGACTCTGCTGTAATCGGTGCATAAATTCCCGGAAAGCCTGCAAATAAAGGGCTTTCCGGGGATTTGTGTTTCTTTCTTGCTGTTCTTTTGCGGGTTCCAAGGCTGTGTCATACCGTCATGTATATAGCGTTGTATACCCTGATAAAGCTTGAATTGGGCATCAAAATGTAGTATCTTTGCATTGTCTTCCGGAAAGACACAGTGATTCAACAATAATTTATAACCATTAAAAACAAAGAAAGGAAAGAGAATTATGGCAGTGCTTTACAGACTTTACCAGAACAACAACTCGGAGAGCAATCATTACAAGAAGTGGTACGGCCGTGCGGTTGCTCTCGGCACGGTGACCACCGACGACCTTGCCGCGGAGATAGAGGCCAACTGTACGGTTAAGCGTGCGGACATCCTTGCAGTGCTTAGCGAACTTGTTGTCGTGATGAAAAAGGAACTTCAGAGTTCCAAGCGTGTGAAACTGGACCGTTTCGGTGCTTTCAAGATAGGCTTGAGCACCATGGGCAGCGACAGCGCGGGCGATTTCAGCGTCAAGCAGAACGTGAAGGGTGTGCATGTGATATTCCAGCCTGAGCTTCGCATCGACGCTACTGGCCGCAGGATACGCTCGTTCCTCGACGGATGCCGTGTGGCTGAGCTTCCTGCGAACGCGGTGGAGAAGGGTGGCACCGGTACCGATGAGCCCGGAAGTGGGACTGAGGTCGGGGCCTGAAAAAGGGTCGCATAGTAAACAATTATTTAATATCCATATTCGATGAAAAATAAGTTCAATTTGTCATTGATACTTAAAGTATTGATAGCAGTGGCAACGGCGGTTCTCGGTGCCACGGGGGCGGTTCAGGCGATGGCCTGACGGTGACGGCAGAGATAATGCGATGATGGCATGCGGGAGTGACGGCCGGTAATTGTGGCTGTTGCTTCCGCATGCCTTGTTTGTGTGGCCAATATATAAAAAGTATCTTTATTTCGAGGTTAAATATAGTTAATGTTTTACTTAAAAAGTTATAATCTGTCGTTATAATTGTTATATTTGTCACGATATAAAAGAAATGCTGACGTTTTCGTTATGCCAAATAAGCAGAGTGAAACTTGTTTCAGCTTTGCCATGGCGAGAGAACGCGCATGAGTATGAACCCATTAAACCAAAAAAACTATGAAAAACCTGTTTTTGATTTTAGTCTTTACCTTTCAGTGTGTAGCGGCTTTTCCGCAGTTCAAGGTTCACAGCAACGGCAATGTCTCCATGGGCTTGTCTACCGGTGTCCCTCTTTCTCGTTTTACGATGTCTGGAGTTGGCGACAGCACGTACAGTTTTTATCTGAGAGACAACCGCAGCGGAATCTTCAGTCAGGCAATGGGCGGTAGCGGCACGTGGCTTTATGGTGGCAACATGTCGAGTGTGGTAACCGCAAGCGGGAAAATGTTTGTCGGTGTCAGCGGCAATGCCACATCTTCAGATGGTATTGATAATAATGTAGGCCGTGCTTTCGGTGTGATGGGTACGGCGGGCAATGCTACATCGGGCTGGAACTATGGTGTGTTCGGGCGTATTGTGGGCAAGGGCAACGGTGCCGCAGTATATGGAACTATATACGAGAAAGAGAACGGCCGCAAACTGAAAGACCGCTATGCCGGCTACTTCAACGGCAAGGTGTCTGTGCGCGGCAATCTAACTGTCAGGGGAATCATTGACGGTATACTAACCTGCCCTTCGCTTGAGGAGTATGTACCTTTGGGTATTTCACATGGTATCCCGTTGTCAGATTCCCATTCCAATTCCGGTTCCGCAGCCGGTGGCATCATGCCTGCTGTTTCCGAGAATCTTTCCACGTTTGTGCCCATAGTGGGTGAACTGCCAGAAGATGGCCTTGGGGATTATGTAAATCGACCGGGTTTGGACTCTACGCTGGTTGCAGTTGATTATACTTCCATGGAGTTACAGTATGACAATAAGAAACATTACGCCCTGTCGGTGGACGAAGTCGAGGCTGTATATCCGGATTTGGTGTATACCAAAGATGACGGGACGAAAGTGATAAACTATATAGAGATGATTCCTTTGCTTGTCGAGTCTATAAAGGAGCTTCGGGCGCAGATAGTATCTCTTCAGGGTGGCAATATCGGCAGCCGTATGATGTCAGTTCCTAAGAGTGATTCTTCTGTTGGAAATGGCGGTACTTCGGGTGTTGGCGGCACGGTGTCGTCTTCCGTAGCGTCGCTCTTGCAGAACGATCCCAATCCGTTTGTTGACGCGACAGCTGTGCGTATGTTCATTCCCGAGACGGTGACCGACGCCATGCTTTGCGTCTACGACATGAGCGGCAAGCAGATACGCAGTGAGGTGATACATGACCGCGGCGAGGTGACAGTATCGGTGACGGCTGAGGGACTGACAGCCGGAATGTACCTGTACAGTCTGATAGCGGACGGCAAGTTGGTGAATACGAGAAAGATGATACTGACAAAGTAGTAGTATTATGGATTATTTTGAATTAAAAAGAATTTGTTGTGTCGCGCTACTGACGATATGCGGTGGTGTTTCCGTATTGTCACAAAATGTAAAAGATGTAGAATCTTATGTAGATAAGGTCGTTTCAGCGAGTGTGGCGGTAACAGGAAATGATACGCTGCATGTCAAGGATGTGTTTGTTACTGATAATGGATTTCTTATGTTGGCGGCTCCAAAATATGTATCTCTTGAAGGTGAATTTGAAGTGGCCAAAGGTGGTTCTCTGTTTGTCGGTAGACCTGTAAAATCATATAAATACGATTATGACCCAAATGGGAATAGAATAGAAGTAACAGTAGTGTATAAATAAATTTTCAATCAGCAGATACAGAGAATTCTTATACTGTTTTGAGGAAATATAGAATGTACACACAAAAAAAATTGATAATGTCTATGAAAAGGTTTTTGTATTTCATCTGTATATTGTTTACATGTAATGTTCAAGTGGAGGCCACTGTGCTTGAAGAGACTGACGGCATTGAAGATGATGACATGTTTAAAGATTGGACGGATGAACAGTATGAAGAATACGAAGATTCCATTTTGGCTAATTTGTATCCTCCTGTGACTGTACAGGAAACAGATACAACTTTATTGGGACAAATCGTTAATACGGACACATCGTCACAACGCTATCCTGTATCTGGTTATAATGTACCGAACGCCGTTGATTTGGACAAGTCCAAGGAGGTGGGGCAAATAGTTATAAAAAGGATACTCACCTACAGGCGCACGGACTTATGAAATACCTATAGAATTATATCCGGGCATGAAAAATTTTCAACCCAGTTTGTCATTGGTATATAATAGCCAACAAGGTAATTCCGTGTGTGGTATGGGGTGGACGATATCCGGATTGCCGATGATTTCACGTAGTGGAAAGTCTATGTATTATGATGGGAAGTCTCAAGGCGTTATTATGGATAATAGTGATTCTTTTCTGTTAAATGGTATCAGATTGATTAAAACAGAAAGGACGAATGCCTATATCCAATACGAATCAGAACAAGGAAATATCAAAGTCGTCGGGTATATAAATATGAAAGAAAATCTAATGAAGTATTTTGAAGTTTACTATCCTGATGGTACTAAAGGAATATTCGGTAGTACATCAAGAACGCATAATTATTTGTTTTATCCGATGATTTCTTTAACTGATCTGAATGGCAACAAAATTAGTTATACATATTCATATTCAAATAATCATTTTAATATAAAGAATATATCTTATAATAACGTCTCTGTAGAATTTAAATATACTACTCGCCAAGACCCGTTATTGTCATATAGCGGAGGTCTGAAGATAAACGGATCAGAGTTGTTGGAAAGTATTGTGTGTAAGCTTAAGGGCGTAGCATTGGGTACATATAAATTGAGTTATTTGACCCGGAATTCTGTTTCGTTATTGAAACAGGTTGACTATATCGCTTCTGAAAAATCTTATAATCCGTTATGTTTTTATTATGGTGACGGGCAAACAGTCTCATTTTATACAAATAGCAATACAAATTTATTGGAACATTATGTTGCAGAGACTCCCAATAATATAAAACTGTTAAAAGGTAGGTTTGACTATGATAATGGATCAGAAGGATTGATATGTCTACCTAATTTGAATCCTTATTGGAAACATCATCGTCATCATACAGCGTTTCGCCATTCTCAAAAAAGATTCGACAATTTATTTACGGGGGATGAAAAAATATTCTTGTTCACAAACTTGAAGGATCGTATGGTGGCTCCTGTGCGTAATCTTCTGACAGAGAAAGGCTTTGTTGATATTCTATGTATGGATATAGAAGGGAACCGTGAGGAGTGTGTTGTAAAAATAAACAATTCTGTTGTCAACAATACAGATCAAATAACATTTGCTGTTTATAATACCCATTATATGGGAATTCCTTTAAACTATACAAGAACGTATAATTTTTCTACAGTATATACTGATGCCGATGGCGGAAAGAGTATACAACCGAAGTTTTATTATACAGGTGATTTTAATGGTGATGGTAAGATGGAAGTGCTCGCTGTTTCCGTGCATCAGCCGTTTGGTGATACAAACAAACCTTCCATATGTTATATTTTTGATTTAGCCAATGATAGAATTTTGTATCAGGACCATTTATTGGCGTATAATGTTGAATTTTTAGGTACAGATCAAACTGACCCTGAAGAAGCAATGAACAAAACAGACCGATTGATGGTAATGGATTATGATGGTGACGGCAAAACAGATATATGTCATATTAATGAAAATGGGACAAATATTTATACGTTTGATGTAGTTAAAGATGTATTGACAGCAAGAAAGGTGGCAACCTATACCAATTTGAAAAAAACTAATTTGATCAATCGAGATGTGATATTGGGAGAATTTAATGGAGATGGACTTATGGATTTGTTGCTTTCTCCTCCAAATACTTCTACTAACGATAATCTCTGGTTTATGTATAATTCTAAAGGAAATGGAGAATTCGATTATTCAAGTTTTGTTGGACCGTATAATAGTAATGCCGATGATAACGGCTTCATTGTACAAGATGTCAACGGAGATGGAAAGACTGACCTAATCAAATACGATACAGATGGTTTTTATACATATCTTGTAAGTAACAATAAGGTTGGTAATGATATATTTTATACAAAATTCCCGTCTTCCAAATCAATTATTGTACCTGCAAATATTAATACTTGCAATAATTCTACACAGTTGGTAAGTTTGAATAAGGATATTGTGACAAAATATTCATTCTCTCGTGATGATGGTAAAGATGTTATGGTTACAGGTATGATAAATAGTTTTGGAGTAGTTGAAAAGAATGAATACCGTTTTATTAACGATGATAGAGGTGGTTTATATACGCAAGGGTCAAATGCTGTTTTTCCTTATGTGAATATATTGGAGCCATTACCTGTTATAGCATCATCTGAGACATATATAAATGGTAATAGAATAGAAAATGACAGATTTCAATATAAGAATGCTGTTTTCCATCAACAAGGGCTTGGCTTTTGTGGATTTGAAATGATGGGTATTTGTGATAAAAGAGAACAATTTACAAATAAAACTTATAGCCCGTATCGTTATTGTGTATTGACAAAGGAAGAATCTCCAACTTACGAGAGGTCATATACTTATGACATAAAAACACTGTCAAACAAAATAGCGAGGATCCGTTTAAAAGCTAAGGTGGAGACTGATTTGCTTAAGAATGTCTCAGCCACCACTTCTTATGAATATGATGATTATGGTTATCCAACAGAAGAAAGCACATCTTATACAGGAAATATAACTGTACATAAGTCCAACACTTATTCGTCGAATCCGGAAGTGGATGACGGATATAATCTTGGATTCTTGACAAATCAGCTTGTCACGGTGACACGTGACGGTTCCTCATATACAGAACGAATGTGCCTTCTTGATTATTCTTCACGTTTACGTTTGTTTAATGTTAGAGCTTACTATAAGAATGGTAAACAGGTTGAAGTGCAAACATACCAATATGACCGTTATGGAAATCCTATATCTGAAATTGTAAAAAAATACACATCTTCTGATGAATTAAAAACGGTATACGAGTATGATTCTAATGGACGTATTTATGCAATCACAAGTCCAATGGAGTTGACAAAGAAATTTTGGTATGATATGTTTGGCAGACTACTGGTAATAGAAGACCATAAAAAAAATCTAACGAGATTTGATTATGATTCTTTTGGACGTAAGATATCCGTGACCTACCCTGATGGTACGACAGAAAAAATCCAGTATGCCTGGTCGTCGACAGGGCCTGATGGACTTTATTCCATTACTCGTATCAATACAGATCAGCGGTCAACAATAGATGTTTATGATGCTTTGAATAGGGAAGTAAGAAATAGTGAAATACGATTTGACGGTTCTGTAATAAGTATTGATAAACTATATGATTCTTACGGTAATTTGGAAAAAGTATCGTTACCGTTTACCGGAAAAGCAGCGTCATTATGGAATACGTATGCTTATGATGCTTATGACCGTATTTTGTCTTGTACAGAGGCTTCAGGTAAAAAGACAGTATATAGTTATAAAGAAAACACAGTGACAACTGTTGCTGATAATATTTCTGTAACAAAGGAATATGATGCACAAGATAATTTGATTTCTGTTAAAGATTCTGCTGGAACTGTAACTTATAATTTGTCAGCAGACGGACAGCTTTCTTCTATTGTGGCTCCGGGAAATGTCGTAACTTCATTTGGCTATGACGAGTACAGAAGACAAACAAGTTTGGTTGACCCGAGTTGGGGAACTATATCATATGAATATGATGCAGCAGGAAATTTGGCAAAAGAAAAATATCCTGACGGTGATATCATCCAAAATGAATATGATTCATATAACAGAGTGGTAAAGACCATTACTCCTGAATTTGTGACTTCCTATGAGTATAATGATATTGGCGAACTTACAGGAATCTCTACAGACAATGGAACGTCGAAATCATTTTCTTATGATGTTTATGGCAGGTTGACTGTTTGTAAAGAAAATGCTGTTGATGGCAAGTGGTTGCAGAAAGAGTATACCTATGCGGATGGTAATGTAAACACAATAAAATACAGAACTCTATCGGGTGTTTTGGCTACAGAAAATTATATTTATTCAAACGGTTATTTGAGCGAAGCCAAATTAAATGGAACAACAACAGTATTCAAGTTGTCTAAAGAAAACTCGTTCCGACAGCCTACGGAAGTGGTTACAGGCAGAATAACACGTAAATATGATTTTACGGCTTATGGATTCCCCTCAGGTAGAAGTGCAAACGGACAGTCAGTCGGTTTACAGAATTTTTCGTATGTATTTGATGTAACGACATCCAATCTGTCATCAAGAAAAGATATGACAAGAGGACTTACGGAAAAATTCGGTTATGATAATTTGAACAGATTGACATCGTATGCAGATAAAGTGACACAGTATGATGTAAAAGGTAATATTACTTGTAAAAGTGATATAGGAACTTTTGAATATACATTTCCACAAAAGCCTTATGCGGTTTCCGGAATGACATTGTCGGGTAGTGACGTTCCGCTGGTTTGTAACCAAAAAGTTACTTATGCTTCTTTCATGCGTCCGATATCAATATGTTATGACAATTGTACTGCAACATTTAACTATAATGGGGAGTATGAACGTGTAAAGATGAATTTATCTCGAAACGGAGATAACATATTGACCCGTTATTATTTGGGAAATTGTTATGAGCTGGATCAAACCTCATATTCATCAAAGGAAAAACTTTATTTGTTTGGTGATTATTACAATGCGGCAGCGGTATATGTAAAGGACGAATCTTCATCGGGGGTATACTATATCCTTCGAGACTATTTGGGTAGCATAACACATGTTGTGGCTTCAGATGGAACTGTAGTTCAGGAATTGAGCTATGATGCCTGGGGACGTTTGAGGAATCCTGTTACTCAACAGGTCTACCAACAGGGACAGGAACCAGAATTGTTCTTAGGGAGAGGATATACCGGGCACGAACATCTTGTTCTGTTCGGACTTATCAATATGAATGCCAGATTATATGATCCTGTATTAGGGCGTTTATTGTCTCCCGATCCTTATATCCAGATGCCGGAAATGTCTCAAAATTTCAATCGGTATACTTATGCTATGAATAATCCTTTGAAATATAATGACCCTGATGGTGAGTTCTTTTTGTTTACAATATTCAATGCCGTTACTGATTTTGTTGGCAATATTTTCAATCATGGTTTTAATGTGAGTCAGTATAACTGGAAGAGAACCGTAAATTCATGGAAAATAGACATGGGTATGTTTAGAGGGAATGTTTGGCAGATTTTGAACAAATGGACATGGGGTGGAGTAAATTCCTTGATAGGTAATATTGTTTCGGAAGGGTATAATACCGTTGGCTATGTTGACGGTGTTACATCGCTGGATGGTATGCTCGCGCTTTCAGGAGCGACCTCCGGTGGACGTGCCTTTACGATAGGT
>NZ_JABKKE010000022.1 GCF_013166575.1 Xylanibacter rodentium | reverse complement strand
ATGGTACTGCAATGCAATGCGGGAGAGTAGGAGGCCGCCTTCTTTTCTTTATGTCTCCCCTGTCCGGTGAAACGGGCGGGGGAGATTTTTTTTGTGTTTGTGTGGGATGTATGGTATGGGTGGGACCCTGCCGGGGCCGTGGCCTTGCCATGTGATAGATATCCGGCTGTTTTGGACGGTCGGTCGGGAATAATGTGAAATTGAGAATTGGCAATTAATGAAATTCTCAATTCGTTACATGAGAGATGCAATAAGAAAGCTGTATCTGCGTTT
Organism: Xylanibacter rodentium; assembly: GCF_013166575.1. Classification (GTDB taxonomy): domain Bacteria; phylum Bacteroidota; class Bacteroidia; order Bacteroidales; family Bacteroidaceae; genus Prevotella; species Prevotella rodentium. The sequence goes on along the minus strand of NZ_JABKKE010000022.1, from coordinate 59,169 downwards.
TCCTTATTAGGAAATATTCATCGGATATGTCTTGTGTTAGTTATGGCTACGAAAGATATATGCATTGAATATTGATAATTTGTATTCAATAAATTAGATGATTAAAGAATAAATCTCATGCAATGGACTGACAGAATCAGGCAAGTGAAGATAATTTTGGTACTGGTGGCTGTAGTTATAGCTGTCACGTCGTTGTTGGTTTCACATATCCTTGTACGCGATCTTTCCGATGAGGAACGTAATAAGATGGAGGTATGGGCTCAGGCGTTGCATGCTCTCAACAATGCCGATGAAGATACGGATGTCACTCTAATTCTTAATGTAATTCAAGGTAACAATACTATTCCGGTGATAGTGCTTGATCCTTGTGGCAATGTTATGGATTATCGTAACATAAACATTCAGGCCGGTAATGCTTCAGATAGTATTTCCTATGTGGCAGCTTTGGGGCGTCATATGTTCCGTTCTGGAAAGTACATACGGATAAATATAGGTGAGGGCAATAAGGATTATCAGCTTGTATGTTATGATGAATCAACCATGCTTAAACGTCTGTCTTCATATCCTTATGTACAACTTGGTGTAGTTTTGATATTTGTTGTTGTGGCTATATTTGCATTACTGTCGTCAAAGCGTGCTGAGCAAAACAAGGTATGGGTAGGCTTGTCTAAGGAAACTGCTCATCAGTTGGGTACGCCGATATCCAGTCTTATGGCTTGGGTGGAGATATTGAAGGAGAGCTATCCTGACGACACTCTGATTCCCGAGTTGGATAAGGATGTGAAACGCTTGGAGCGCATAGCAGAGCGTTTTTCGAAGATTGGTTCTCTGCCGGAGGCTACAGATTGCAGTATGAACGAAATATTGGGGCATGTGATTGATTACATGGACAGACGTACTTCATCTAAAGTAGAGATTGTACGCAATTTTCCGGATAATGATGTGACGGTAAGGATGAATGCATCGCTCTTTGAATGGGTTGTTGAGAATCTTTGCAAGAATGCTGTTGATGCAATGGAGGGGCATGGGCGTATAGTGTTGGCATTATTTCAGGAAGGTGGAAAGGTTATTGTTGAAGTTTCGGACACTGGTAAAGGAATAAAGCGCAAGGACATAAAAAATGTGTTCAAGCCGGGATTTACCACAAAGAAACGAGGTTGGGGGCTGGGACTGTCGCTTGCCAAGCGTATTGTTGAAGAGTATCACGATGGAAGGATATACGTAAAGAGTTCGGAAGTCGGTAAGGGAACAACGTTCAGAATAGAACTTAGGATATAGTGCATTGTCAGAATAGAACTTGATTATGTGGCGGACAATTTGACGTATGCTTTCAAATCTGCACATTGGTATTTATGGTTTTTATGTAGTGGTTTGTAAAATGCTCTTGTTGAATACAAAACTCAGATAATCACCGTTTTCTTATTGTTTTTTATTGGCAAAAGATCCAAAAAAATACGGATAGATTGTCTTATATGAAAAATAATTAGTACCTTTGCATCCCGAAATGTGTAGTTTAGAACCTTTTAAGATTGATTTGAAAGGGCTGAAAGACGGCGATACGACGTTTGAGTTCAGTCTTGACGATGGCTTTTTTGAGGCTGTCGGGTCATCAGAAGTGCATAAAGGTAAAGTGTGTGTCGGATTGCTTATTCATAAAGTTGCCGAGCGCTATTTTGATTTGGACTTTCACATTGAAGGCGAGGTGATTGTGCCGTGTGACAGGTGTCTTGACGATATCCCTCAGGACATAAAAACAGACACTCATCTCGTGGCTCGTTTCGGTGAGGATTATTCGGAAAAGGATGAACTCGTGATAGTTGACGAGAACGAAGGTATTATCGATATATCATGGTTCGTATACGAATTTGTAGTTTTGAACATTCCCATTAAGCACGTGCATGCACCTGGAAAATGTAACCGTGCGATGATAGAGATGCTCACAGAGCATTATTCAGCTACCCGAAGTAGCGGTGGGGTGGATGAGAAGACTATAGACCCGAGATGGAGCGAATTATTGAAACTGAAAAATTAAAAGATTTTTAAAACATTAAAGAATTATGGCACATCCTAAAAGAAGACAGTCAAAGACTCGCACACTTAAAAGAAGAACCCATGACAAGGCAGTAGCACCTACATTGGCAGTATGTTCTAACTGCGGTGCTTACTATGTATATCATACTGTATGCCCGACTTGTGGTTACTACAGGGGTAAGATTGCTATCGTAAAGGAAGAAGTAGCTGAATAATGGAGAAGATCAACGCGATAATCACCGGTATAGGTGGCTATGTTCCCGACTATGTACTCAATAATGAGGAATTGTCGAGAATGGTTGACACCAACGACGAGTGGATTATGACGCGTGTCGGCATCAAGGAACGTCGTATTCTGACAGAAGAAGGTCTTGGTACCTCGTACATGGCGCGTAAGGCAGCGAAACAGTTGCTCCGGAAAACAGGTGTAGATCCTGATACTATAGACGCACTTATAGTTACAACATCTACTGCAGATTACAAGTTCCCTTCAACGGCTTCGATCGTACTCGGCAAGCTCGGATTGAAAAACGCATATGCGTTTGATATGTGGGCCGCATGCTGTGGATTCCTCTACACGCTTGATACGGCAGCCTCGATGATAGAGAGTGGCCGCTATAAAAAGATAATCGTTATAGGTGCCGACAAGATGTCATCGGTAGTTGACTACAAGGATCGTAGCACGTGTGCTCTTTTCGGAGATGGTGCTGCCGCTGTACTTGTGGAAGGTACTACCGAACCGGAACTCGGTTTGCGAGACTCATATTTCCGCACCGACGGCAAAGGTCTGCCTTTCCTTCATCTGAAGGCCGGCGGCTCTGTTTGTCCTCCGTCTTATTTCACAGTAGACCATCGTCTGCATTATCTCTATCAGGAGGGGCGTACGGTGTTCCGTTATGCCGTGACGAACATGAGCGACGACTGTGCCCTCATAGCTGAACGTAACGGACTGAACAAAGATAATATTGCTTTCGTTGTGCCCCATCAGGCCAACATGCGCATCATTGAGGCCGTTGCCAAACGTCTTGACTTGTCAATGGACAATGTGATGGTCAATATAGAGCATTTGGGAAATACAAGTGCAGCCACCATCCCGTTGGCTCTTTGGGAAAACGAGAATCGCTTGAAAAAGGGAGACAATCTGATCTTCACTGCTTTCGGAGCCGGATTTGTTCACGGAGCTTCTTACTATAAGTGGGCGTATGACGGTTCGGCTGCAGCGGCTAAATAACGGACAATTAAATCAGACACAGAACAAAAAAACGCATCCTAACGATTATGATTAAGGTGCGTTTTTTTGTCAATTAAAACTAAAGATATATCTTATGCACAAGGCCGGATTCGTGAACATAGTGGGAAATCCCAATGTCGGCAAATCAACGCTTATGAACCAATTGGTGGGTGAGCGTATTTCTATAGCCACTTTTAAAGCCCAAACGACGCGTCATCGTATTATGGGCATAGTAAATACGGACGACATGCAGATTGTTTTTTCCGACACTCCGGGAGTGCTCAAGCCCAATTACAAATTGCAAGAGTCAATGCTGGCTTTTTCGGAATCGGCGTTACAAGATGCTGATGTCTTGCTATATGTGACTGATGTGGTGGAAGATCCGGAGAAGAATCGTGATTTCCTTGATAAGGTGGCACGTATGAATGTGCCTGTATTACTGCTTATTAACAAGATAGACCAAAGCGATCAGACGACATTGGGCGACATTGTGGAGCGTTGGCATGGGCTTTTGCCTACAGCAGAGATACTGCCAATATCGGCAAAGAACAAATTTGGTGTGGATATGTTGCTCAACCGCATACGCGAACTTCTGCCCGACAGTCCTCCATATTTCGACAAAGAGCAGCTGACAGACAAGCCTGCCAGATTTTTCGTAAGTGAGATAATCCGTGAGAAAATACTGCTTTACTACGATAAAGAAATACCTTACTCGGTGGAGGTGAGTGTGGAGCAGTTCAAGGAAGATGCCCGCCGCATACATATCAGTGCTGTGATTTACGTGGAGCGTGACTCGCAGAAAGGTATCATCATAGGCCATCAAGGCGTGGCACTTAAGAAGGTCAGTACAGAAAGCCGCAAATCACTTGAGAAATTCTTCGGCAAGAGCATCTACCTTGAAGTATTTGTCAAAGTAGATAAGGATTGGCGCAGTTCGCAGAAAGAACTTAATAATTTCGGATACAATCCGGAATAAGATGGATAGAACAGTGATTAATATAGAAACAGCCTTGAATATTAAGTCATGCTGTGTCTGGTGCTTTTAAGCGGCAGTTCCCACTATTTGGTATGGGTTGTTTCTAATAATAAATATACATAGATTATGGCAAATAATTTAGTAGCTATAGTAGGTCGTCCCAATGTGGGCAAGTCTACGCTTTTCAATCGTCTCACCAAGTCGCGTCAGGCGATAGTGAGCGACGAGGCAGGTACCACTCGCGACCGCCAGTATGGCAAGTGTGAATGGAACGGCCGCGAATTTTCGGTAGTGGATACCGGCGGATGGGTGGTCAATTCCGATGATATTTTTGAAGAGGAAATACGCAAGCAGGTAATCATAGCCACAGAAGAGGCCGGTCTGGTTCTCTTTCTCGTTGATGTGACAAACGGTGTTACTGATCTCGATGTGGATGTAGCCAAAATCCTGCGGCGTTCCAAGTTGCCTGTAATTCTCGTGGCCAACAAGGCCGACAATAATGTACATCAGTATTATGCCGCCGAGTTTTATTCACTCGGTTTGGGCGAGCCTTACTGTGTAAGTGCGGCCACAGGCAGTGGCACTGGCGATCTGCTTGACATTGTACTCGACAAGTTGCCCACCGATGGCGGCGAACTGATAGAAGACGGCATACCTCGCTTTGCTATTGTCGGGCGCCCAAATGCAGGAAAGAGCAGTCTGATAAATGCCTTTATCGGTGAGGAACGCAACATCGTGACAGAGATTGCCGGTACCACACGTGACAGTATTTATACACGTTATGACAAGTTCGGATTTGATTTCTATCTTGTCGATACCGCCGGCATACGCCGCAAGAACAAGGTTACTGAAGATTTGGAGTTCTATAGTGTGATGCGTTCCATCCGTGCCATAGAAAACAGCGATGTCTGTGTACTCATGATAGATGCCACACGAGGTATCGAAGCACAGGACATGAACATATTTCAGTTGATACAGAAGAACAACAAGTCGCTTGTGGTTGTGGTCAACAAGTGGGATCTTGTGGAAGACAAGACCCAGAAAGTCATTGATACGTTCGAAGCAGCCATTCGCAAGCGTATGGCCCCGTTTGTCGATTTCCCGATTATCTTTGCCTCTGCACTCACCAAGCAGCGTATTTTCCGTGTGCTTGAAACTGCAAAAGAAGTTTATCTTAACCGCAAGGCAAAGATCGGGACATCGAAGCTCAACGAAGTGATGCTGCCGCTGATAGAAGCCTATCCGCCACCATCTATCAAGGGAAAGTATATCAAGATAAAGTATTGTACACAGTTGCCTAACACGCAGATACCGTCATTTGTGTTCTATGCAAATCTGCCGCAGTATGTCAAAGAGCCATACCGTCGATTCCTCGAGAACAAGATGCGCGAGAACTGGACACTTACCGGCACGCCTGTCAACATCTTCATACGTCAGAAGTAGATGCGTAGCCATTGCCTGAGTGTCATTAGCCTAAGGCTTTATGCCATGACAAGATATATGTCAATGTGCACGCTGATGTTTGTGCCTGTATTCTTTGGAGCATGCGGTGAGTCGAAGCCAGCACCCGAGGAATTGGCAGCACGGGCGGCGAAGACATATTACGACCATCTTATAGCGGGGCGTTATGCCGAATATGTAGCAGGACTTAATGTTCCTGACACCATTCCTGACGGTTACCGTGAGCAGTTGACAACCAATGCCAAGATGTTTGCTGTCATTCAGCAGCGTGAACATAAAGGTATGAGTGGCGTGGATGTATTGCGGGTCAAGACCGATTCCATCTCCGGACATACATTGGTGTATCTCATGCTGTGCTTCGGTGATAGTGTGCGGGAAGAGATTGTGGTGCCGATGATTGAGCATGATGGAGTTTGGAAGATGAGATAGAACTGTTTTCCCAATACATGTTTATGAAATATATGGGCGGTATCAAATCTGGGATGTTCCAGATTTTGATACCGCCATTGTCATATATAAACTGTTTTTTCGAGTTTTAGATATTAAAAGTGGGTCTTCTTTTAACCTATATTGTACCATTTTGCCAAGCGAAGACCCGTTTCTCAACAAAACGGCAGCTTTGCTTGCAAAGGTAATAAAAATATTTATACACGTTTTACCCCCCCCCGATTTTTAATTCAATTTAACTATTTTATTTTTATCATCGTTATCGGCTGTGTTTTTACTTTGTCAAGTGGAGCCGACTGATATTTTACCTTTCCGAAATCAATTGAATTTAGATCTATACATCGTATGGCACTGTTGTACATTGTGCGGTAGTATATCTTTTTGCCGCTCATGTCTGTTGCTACGGTCCATTGAGTGGCACTGGGGATGTCTGACGGGATTTTTCCACCGGCAAACTCTATGCCTACAGGTATATCAAAATTGTTCAGTATTTGAAAACATTGCATCACGCTTTCATTGGCTGTGGCTTTTTGTGGCGCTGTGGCCTTGTAGAATGCGGCCCTTACGAATCTTGACGGCGGAGTGGCGTCGCCCGGCAGACCGAGCATGCTGCTGCTTGCCCCGAACGAGGCCATTGTAATCCCGGCGAATTCGCGCGGCTCTTCTGTGCCGGGCCGCAGATTGATATAGTTGTTCAGGTTGGTCATATGCCATTCAAATCCCGGAGAGTTGGTTAGAACCCCCAAAGTGTTTTCATAGAAATTCACTTTTTCATTAACGATTTCCAATACCACCTGTCGTCCCGAAGGCTCGGCTATGCGCCAATGCACGGTAGAGGATCGTGGATCTGCCGTTGTTATGTGTATATTTCTGATGCTTTCTTTAACTTCGTCTATAGTCTTGAAGTTACTTAAAATCCATGCTACAACTTGAAGGTCTCCTATGGTTGTATGTCTGTTGCTTGGGTCGAATTTCTCGTACATTCCGTAATGTGGAAAGTAGAACAGACCGGCCGATAGTCCCGCTTCGTTTAGTCCTTCGGTTACATTTTCTTCTGTTTCCACGGCCATGCCCACATATCCGTATCGGGCTTTAAACTGCATCCCGTCTTTTTGGCCGTTGATGTAAGAACTGTGTGTATATCCCCGAGGCACAATCACGTAGCTGCTTTCCAGACTGCTGCCTCCCCATTCAATGGTTCGTGCCACTACTGTCCGGCCGTCCATACTTTTGAGTGTGATACCGGTACAGGCTTCCGTTTTTGTTGCATGTGCGAGCATCATCAGTGATGCGATGATAAAAAAAAGTCTTTGTCTCATAGTCGTGATAATCATTTAGTCAGAATGTTATACATTAATTATATACTTACGAGACAAAGATACGCATTAAGAAAGTGCAAACAATGTGTGTTTTGAATAGTTTATGATATCTTACGTTAATGAAAATCAGATTTGACGTTTTTTTTATTCTTTTCCTCTTACTGCGGCCCTCATTTGTTTTAGCAAGTCGCTGGCAAAGATGAAGTCGGTAAGTTTGCGGTTGGTAGATTCCATGATGTCTTTGCTATGTCCCTGCCATTCCTTTTGCCCTTCATATATGTATATGATGTTCTCACCGATGCCCATCACCGAGTTCATGTCGTGTGTGTTGATGATGGTCGTAATGTCAAATTCCTGTGTGATGCCGTGCAGTAGTTCGTCGATTACGAGCGATGTCTTCGGGTCCAATCCAGAGTTTGGCTCGTCGCAGAACAGATATTTCGGATTCAGCGCTATGGCGCGTGCTATGGCAACGCGCTTCTGCATGCCACCTGATATCTCGCCGGGATATTTGCGCTCGGCCTCCACCAGGTTCACCCGGTCGAGGCATGTGCGTGCCCTCTGTTGGCGTTCGCGAAGGTTCATGTTTGAGAACATGTCCAAAGGGAACATTACGTTTTCCAACACGGTCTGTGAGTCGAACAATGCTGCACTTTGGAAAATCATACCCATCTCACGTCGAAGCATGATTTTTTCTTTCTTTGACATTGCTACAAAGTCGCGACCGTCGTACAGTACTTCGCCGCTTGTAGGGTCAAGCAGCCCCACGAGATTTTTCATCAATACTGTTTTTCCGCTGCCGCTCTGTCCTATTATCAGATTGGTTTTTCCGTTTTCGAACACAGCGCTGATGTCTTTCAGTACTTGTTTGTCTTCGAATGATTTGCAGAGATTCTTTATTTCGATCATATTCTTTTTTTATTTTAAGGAGTTAAAGGGAGTTAGAGGAGTTATCGTGGGCTGTGCCCACTCGGGATTTAAAGACAACGGCCCTGTGGATGGTTTTATAAGACATTTGTCTTTGACTACTGAGCGGCCGTAAGGAGCGGTAACTCCCGCTAACTAATTTTAATCCTGAAAAAAACTACGACAACAACTGCGTCAGGAACACGTCTGAACATAATATCAATACGCTGCTGCTCACTACGGCATCAGTGCTGGCTTTGCCCACATTGACCGACCCGCCTTCCACCGTGTAGCCGAAGTATGACGGCACGCTCGATATGATGAACGCAAAGAACAGGCTCTTGATAATGCTCATCCATACAAACCATGGGTTGAAAGTGTGCTGAAGTCCCAATGTCAGATCCTCCGGACTCAGGACGTGCCCTATATATGCCGTTCCGTAGGCTCCGAGTATGCCTGTGGCTGAGCTGAATATTACAAGAAACGGCATTATGGTTATCAGTCCCAATATTTTGGGCAGTATGAGGTAACAGGCTGAGTTGACACCCATTATGTCAAGGGCGTCTATCTGTTGCGTAACACGCATTGTGCCTATCTCTGAAGCAATGTTGGACCCCACTTTGCCTGCCAGTATCAGACACATTATCGACGAGGAGAACTCAAGCAGCATAATTTCTCTTGTGGTGTAGCCCGTCACCCATCGGGGCATCCATGGGCTTTGTATGTTGAGTTTCATCTGTATGCAGATAACAGCACCGATGAAGAACGATATTAGCAGCACGATGCCTATTGAGTTGACCCCCAATTGCGACATTTCCTTGATATATTCCTTGAAGAACATTCTCATTCGTTCCGGCTTTTGGAATGTACGTCCCATGAGCATCAAGTAGCGTCCCAGCGTGTTAAGATATTTAGACAGTAACATTTTGATGTGTTGTTGTTTTGCCCCATTTCATCGGTCGTCAGACCGTTTTGTGGGTATTTTGGATTTTAACTGTGCAAAAATAACCAAAATACCCAAGAAACTGCAATATCGCGAATAGTTTTTGAAAATAACAACGGATATTAACTTAAAGTGAAGATGTCAGAGTTGTGAGTGCAGAGGTATGATTACCTTATGATAGCTCAACCACCAAGGGTAATCATACCTTTGCACTCACAACTCTACACTCTTAACTAAAAGTTATCCGCGGTCGGGCGTGTCAATGTCTATGCCCATCTCGCGTGTGGCGTCTCTCAACTCCTTGGCTGTAGGCTCCTCCCCGTCGGTTATCACCTGCTGTACGGGCAGTCCCTGGTTCATCTCGGGATAGTCTTTGATGGTTGTCTTCTCTTCATTGCTTGCATTGTGTTTTTTCTCTGAATAGTTCATAATGTTATCCTCCTTGTTTTATTAGTTAGACATCAGATTGGTTGTATTCCAAATTGCAGATACAATTGCAATCTCATGGTGCGAAGATACTGAAAATATTCTTTTCGCCATCGTCTTGTCTGCCGGTGGTAGTCTTTTTTGGAGTTTTTTCACGTGCGTTATCTAATTAAGTGCTTATGAGAGAATATGCTTCATTACGGGGCATCACCGTCTTGCTCTTGATTCTGCTTCGCCATTAATCCGGATACTCCGCCGGCTCCGATACTTCGTCAGTCCTGTAGTAATATGGCAAGGCGGATGCCTTTTGGTGACAGTGTATGGAAAAAGTAGTATTGTCTCGCTTTTTCTTAAAAAAACGCACTTCTTTTTTCTCGAAATAGAAAAGCCGGGAGGCCTTCTCTGCTTTCTTGACACACATTTCGAGTGTCTGTCTCTTGCCGTAAGGGCCTCCCGGTGATGCCATTACGGCGTAGTTGTCTTCTCGCAACGGCCTCGTTGCAGGGCCGGGAGGCCCTTACGGCAACCTCGCGAGGGCCTCTCTGCTTTCTTTACAAGGTGTTGTTATGAATATGTGAGCGTAACTTGCTGATTATCAGTGTGTCCTGTTTTGACCGAAAAATGGTGTTTTTCGGGGTGTTGGCGGGAAAATGCGATTTTGTGATGAGCGAGAAAGTGTTTTGTAAAAATAATTAATTGGTTTTTCTAAGAGGTTGAGCCTGTTTTGGCACAGATCCATCAAGGCACAGTATAAACCGATTGGAACCACGGTACGTCCTCTTTATAAAAATATTATACGAAGTCATAGTGTTGTGGATTTATTTTCTTATCTTTCTTCTAAAAAAAATCATTTTCTTTATCATGCCAGTGTATAATCTCATTATTGTCAAAATTTAATCATAGCACTTTGACACAACCCTTCATTGTCTTTGGCTGGTATTTCCTAATATATCGTTTTGACGACTTCCACCCTCATTCCGAGTGCGTTGATGATTCTGTAAAACGCACCGACACTGGGTACTATTACTCCATTCTCTACCTTGGATATATAGGACTTGGTGGAGTTGATGCGCTTTGCCAGTTCCGTTTGAGTAATTTTTGCCTCCTTGCGTGCATCAAGCAGTATTCGGCCGGAGTAGAAAGAAAGAGCGTCTTCTTCTGCCTTGATACGCTCTTGTGTCCCTTCCTTGCCAAACTTCCGGTCAAGTACGAGGTCGTAGTCAACTATTTGATGATTGTTTGTCTGCATAATATGCCTCCTTTATCTTTAATGCTTTTTCAATTTCATTTGGCGGTGTCTTCTGGCTTTTCTTTTGAAAGCCATTGAACAAGACAACGACTTTTCCTTCATCAAATATGAAAAACACCCGGAAGATGTTGCTTCCATATTCAGTACGTAACTCGTACAGTCCGTCCCTGATTAGTTTGATGAACTTCTTGGGAAGTCTTTCTTGGCTTTTGAGCAAGAGAAGACCATATTGGATTTTCTCTTGTTCCTTTTCCTTCAAGGTTCTCATGAATGCCTCGAAGTAACCACCGTATGTCAATATCCGACGCTTCATGTTGCAAAGGTAATGAAAGTTATTCTATCGTGCAACTATTTTGCAGGTTTCTTCGCGCACGCTCGTGGTTTAATGTTCGTGCGATTATAAGCCGGCATTTTATGCCGCGTTATCTAATCTTTATATCTGTTTTTCGCTCCAATCGTCCGTATTCTCGTTTTTTTGATGTACTTTTGTGCCGTTTAAACAATTAAGTACTTAATCACATGAGCGACAGCATAGACAACAATACGGTTGCCACACCGGCTGCCAAGGAATGTATGACACTGCGTACGGAGGGTCTGGTGAAACGTTACGGCAAGCGCACAGTGGTGAACGACGTGTCAATAAATGTGCGTCAGGGCGAGATTGTGGGCCTGCTCGGTCCCAACGGAGCCGGAAAGACCACGTCGTTCTATATGACGACGGGGCTCATCGTGCCTAACGGCGGACATATTTATCTTGACGATCTTGAGATCACCGACTATCCCGTCTACAAACGTGCTCGGGCCGGTATCGGCTATCTGGCACAGGAAAACAGCGTGTTCCGTAAGTTGAGCGTGGAGGACAATATCATGTCTGTGCTCGAGATGACGCAACTCAACCGCCAGGAGCAGCTCGACAAGCTTGAGAGCCTTATAAGCGAATTCCGTTTACAGAAAGTGCGCAAGAATACCGGTGACCGCCTTTCCGGTGGTGAACGCCGCCGTACAGAGATAGCGCGTTGTCTGGCCATAAATCCTAAGTTTATCATGCTCGACGAGCCTTTTGCCGGTGTCGACCCCATTGCCGTCGGCGACATTCAAAAGATTGTCTGGCAGTTGAAGGACCGCAACATTGGCATACTCATTACCGACCACAACGTGCACGAGACTCTGAGCATCACCGACCGTGCCTATCTGCTCTTCGAGGGGCGGATACTTTTCCAAGGTAATCCGGAGGAACTCGCTGCCAACAAGATTGTTCGCGAGAAATATCTCGGACGCGACTTCGTTTTGCGTAAGAAAGATTTCCAGGAGTAAGCCCCTCCTAACCTCCCCAAGGGGAGGAACCGACCGCACAAGATAAATCCCCATGCGGCTTCACCTCCCCTTGGGGAGCCCAGGAGGGTAGGGCGTCCAAAACTTATTGTTCATTTCTGAAATCATAGTCAAAAATATATTAAGTTAGTCACAGTATTAAACCAGAACGCGCCCCAACGGGGCAACAAGCCCATAGCCCGGGGCAGAGCGAAGCGGCACCCCGGGAATAATACGATTCATACATTCGCCCTGAAAGGGCAAAAGCGTTAATTATCAAATACTTACATTTTTTTTACATCCCTTGTGTTTTTATGCTTTTGCCCTTGCAGGGCGCGGAGTGTCGGTGTTTGATTCCCGGGGTGCCGTTTCGCTCTGCCCCGGGCTATGGGCTTGTTGCCCCGTTGGGGCGCGTTCTAATTTAATTCTGTTGACCAACTTATTAAAATACAGAATATGACATTGTTGCAATTGAGTAATTTTGTATTTTAACGACTCTGCTCATATAACGTTCATTTTTGAGCTACAATATAAAAAGTCAATTATTTAAATATCATACAGTTATTGCTAAATTTGATGCTATTTTGATACTAAAAATGACAGACAAATTATGGCCACCCTACCGGGAGGGGCTCTTGGAAATAGTTAAAAAATCGTAAACGTTAGGAGTTTACGGCATTTATCCGTATTTTTGCACCTCGAAAAAAACGACTAATACATTAATAATAATAAAATTAAGATGAATATTTCATTTGAAAACCCCGACAAAATCAATGGTCTGATGACCTTGACTTTCGAGAAGGAGGACTATCAGCCAGCTGTAGACAAGCAGTTGAAAGACTATCGCAAGAAGGCCAATGTGCCCGGATTCCGTCCCGGTCAGGTTCCAATGGGAATGATTAAACGTCAGTTCGGTACTTCTGTCAAGATGGACGTGGTGAACAAGTTGCTTGGCGAGAAACTTTATGAATATGTACGCGAGAACAAGATACAGATGCTTGGCGAACCTCTGCCGAGTGACAAGCAGAAAATGATTGACCCTGAGAAGGACGAGACTATGGAGTTCGTGTTCGATATAGCTGTGGCTCCTGAGTTTAAGGCCGAAATGACAGCCGACGATACGGTTGACTACTATAACATTGAGGTTGACGACGCTCTCGTGGAAAAGCAGGTGGATATGTTCTGCTCACGTACAGGCCATCATGAGAAAGTGGAGGCTTACGATCCCGCACAGCGTGACTTGTTGAAAGGCGACTTGCGCGAACTTGACGCTGAAGGTAATGTGAAAGAAAACGGTATTACCGTGGAGGGTGCCGTAATGATGCCGGAATACATCAAGGTGGAAGAGCAGAAGAATCTGTTCAACGGTGCCAAACTTGGTGACATCATCACATTCAATCCCCGCAAGGCTTATCCAGACAACGATTCCGAGGTATCTTCGCTTCTGAAGATTGACAAGGAGAAAGTGGCAGAAATGACATCTGACTTTACATACCAGGTTAATGAAGTTTCGCGTTTCGTAAAGGCAGAGGTAAATCAGGAACTGTTTGATCAAGTGTTCGGTAAGGATGAGGTAAAGGATGAAGCCGCTTTCCGTCAGAAGATAGCCGAAGGCATCAAGGAGCAGCTCGCAGTTGAGACAGACTATAAGTTCTTGCTTGATACACGTGCTTACATTGAGAATAAAGTGGGCGAACTGCAGTTCCCGGACGCTTTGTTGAAGCGTATCATGCAGAACAATAACAAGGACAAGGATGAGAAGTTTGTAGAGGACAACTACGAGGCCAGCATAAAGGAACTCAAGTGGCATCTTATCAAGGAGCAGCTTGTCGCTGCCAACGAGATCAAGGTTGACGACAAGGATATCAAGAATGTGGCTATAGAGTCGGCCCGTGCACAGTTTGCACAGTATGGTATGACAAACGTGCCCGATGAATATCTCGATAAGTATGCCGATGATATGCTGAAGGAGCGCAAGAATATCGACTCTCTCGTTGACCGTGCCATTGATGTGAAACTTATTGCCGCTCTCAAGGGCATAGTCAAGCTCAACGAGAAAACTATGTCACTCGACGATTTCAACAAGATGATGCAGGAAAAATAATTTGTTTTTTCTAAAAAATAATCTCACAATTAAGGAGGTTATCGACTTTTTTTATTAATTTTGTTCCAACGAACGAATAAAAAGGTCGATAACCTCCCTTTTTATTTCGGTTTGGATATAGAAAGGAAACAAAAATGATGAAAGATTTCAGAAAATATGCGACCAAGCATTTAGGCATCAACGGCCTTGTTTTTGACGAAGTGGTGAGCTCGCAGGCTCAGTATCTTAACCCGTATATACTTGAGGAACGTCAGCTCAATGTTACACAGATGGACGTTTTCTCGCGTCTGATGATGGACCGTATAATCTTCCTGGGAACACAGATTGACGACTATACGGCCAATACCTTGCAGGCACAGTTGCTCTATCTTGACTCTGTGGACTCAGGTAAGGATATTTCCATATACATCAATTCGCCCGGCGGAAGTGTTACAGCCGGTCTGGGCATCTACGATACGATGCAGTTCATATCAAGCGATGTAGCCACCATATGCACGGGTATGGCTGCTTCTATGGCAGCCGTGTTGCTTGTGGCAGGTGCCGAGGGCAAGCGTTCGGCGCTGACCCACAGTCGTGTTATGATACATCAGCCGTTGGGCGGTGTGCAGGGGCAGGCTTCGGATATCGAGATAGAGGCCAAGGAGATAATGAAGTTCAAAAAGGAACTGTATACCATTATCGCCAACCATTCGCATACTCCTTATGAGAAAGTGTGGAACGACTCTGACCGCAATTACTGGATGACGTCCGACGAGGCCAAGGAGTATGGCATGATAGACAACGTGTTGACGAGGAAAAAGTAAGAAGTGGTGGCGATGAAGAAAGTTTGTAGCTTCTGCGGACGTGGGGAGAAGGAAGTGCGCCTGCTCATCACAGGGCTTAATGGATTTATCTGTGAGGACTGTACCACACAGGCTTATCAGATAGTCCAATCCGCCATACCGGCAGCTGGTGACGTATCGGCAAAAGGGGATGATGACGGGAATTTCAATATCAAGAAAGTTCCCAAACCAAAGGATATAAAGTCATATCTCGATGAATATATCATCGGTCAGGACGAGGCCAAGCGTTTTCTTTCGGTGGCAGTCTACAACCATTACAAGCGTTTGCAACAGCCGAAGGATGACAGTGGTGTGGAGATTGAGAAGAGCAACATAATAATGGTGGGAAGCACTGGTACGGGAAAGACTCTTCTGGCCCGGACTATAGCCAAGATGCTTGATGTACCGTTTACCATTGTCGATGCGACGGTGTTCACAGAGGCCGGATATGTGGGTGAGGACGTGGAGAGCATACTTTCGCGTTTGCTTCAGGTGGCTGACTATAATGTTGCGGCTGCGGAGCGTGGTATAGTCTTCATAGACGAAATAGACAAGATAGCCCGCAAGAGCGACAATCCGTCAATAACGCGCGACGTTAGTGGTGAGGGCGTGCAGCAGGGACTGCTCAAACTGCTTGAGGGTACTATTGTCAATGTACCGCCAAAGGGCGGGCGGAAGCATCCCGATCAAGATTACATACATGTGGACACAAGGAACATACTGTTCATCTGCGGAGGAGCTTTTGACGGAATAGAGCAGAAGATAGCCCAGCGCATGAATACTCATGTTGTTGGATACAACTCGGTTCAGAATGTCCGTAAGATAGATAAAAGTGGCCTGATGCAGTATGTTTTGCCACAGGATTTGAAGTCTTTCGGACTGATACCCGAGATAATAGGCCGTCTGCCTGTTCTCACATATCTGAATCCGCTTGACAGGGAGGCTCTGGCCAGGATATTGTCGGAACCCAAAAACTCTATCATCAAGCAGTATGTCAAACTGTTTGACATGGACGGAATCAAACTTACGTTTAGTGACGAGGTTCTCAGCCTTGTGGTAGACAAGGCGGTTGAATATAAGTTGGGAGCTCGCGGACTGCGTTCGATTGTGGAGAGCATTATGATGGACGCCATGTTTGAAGTGCCGTCGAAGAAGGCCAAGACATTCAATGTTACTCTTGACTATGCCCGTAGGCAACTTGACAAATCCCACCTTCATCAGTTGGAAGCGTAACACACATAAATAATCTATATCACGATAATATGGCATATAAGGTTAATCTCACGGAATCTCTGAAGAGATATTTTGGCTTTGACAAGTTCAAAGGTGATCAGGAAGCCATAATAAGTAATGTTCTCGCTGGCAGAGACACGTTTGTGCTCATGCCCACGGGAGGTGGTAAGTCGTTATGTTATCAATTACCGTCATTGCTTATGGATGGCACTGCAATAGTAATCTCTCCGTTGATAGCCTTGATGAAGAATCAGGTAGATGTCATAAGTAATCTGTGTGGAACCGATGGAGTGGCACATTATCTTAACTCGTCGCTAAATAAGGCGGCCATCGATCAGGTTAAGAATGACATACGGGCCGGACATACTAAGTTGCTGTATGTGGCTCCGGAGTCACTGACCAAGGAGGATAATGTGGATTTCCTCAAGACTGTTAAGATTTCGTTCTATGCCATAGACGAGGCTCATTGCATATCGGAATGGGGGCACGACTTTCGGCCGGAATACCGGCGTATACGGCCTATCATAAACGGGATTGGAAAGGCTCCGGTGATAGCCCTTACCGCTACGGCTACGGACAAGGTCCGAACGGACATCAAGAAGAATCTCGGGATGCCCGATGCACAGGAATTCAAGAGTTCTTTCAACCGTCCTAACCTATATTATGAGGTGCGTCCGAAGACTAATGCTGTGGACAAAGACATTATCAAGTTCATAAAACAGCATAGTGGAAAGAGTGGTATTATTTATTGTCTCTCTCGTAAGAAAGTGGAAGAGCTTGCAGCTATTCTCCGTGCTAACGAAATAAAGGCAGCGGCGTATCATGCCGGTCTTGACTCTTCGACGCGTTCGCAGACACAAGACGACTTCCTGATGGAGAAAATAGACGTTATAGTGGCCACAATAGCTTTCGGAATGGGTATCGACAAACCGGACGTGCGTTTCGTTATACATTATGACATACCCAAGAGTCTCGAAGGATATTATCAGGAGACCGGACGTGCCGGTCGTGATGGTGGTGAGGGACTTTGTATAACGTTCTATTCTCATAAGGATTTGCAGAAACTCGACAAGTTTATGGAAGGCAAGCCTGTGGCAGAACAAGACATAGGCCGGCAGCTGCTTCAGGAGACATCGGCATATGCTGAAACCTCAGTGTGCCGTAGGAAGATGCTACTGCATTATTTTGGTGAGGTCTACGATGTGGAAAACTGCGGCAACTGCGATAACTGTCGTCATCCGAAGGAGAAGATACAGGCCGAGAAACAGTTGCTGATAGCTCTGAATGCCATTGCTGCCATCAAGGAGAACTTCCGTTCGGACTATGTTATAGATTTCATAACCGGACGTGAGACCGAGGAAATATTGGCCCACAAGCACCATACACTCGAACTGTTCGGATCTGGTGAGGATGAAGATGAGAGCATTTGGAGCCCACTCATCAGACAGGCTCTTATTGCAGGTTACATTAAAAAAGATGTAGAGAATTATGGTTTGATCAAGATAACATCGGAAGGCAAGAAATTTATAAAGAAAGTAAAGCCGTTTATGATTGTAAAGGATAAAGAATTTAACGAAGACGAAGATTTTGTATTGGAGCACGACGGTGGTACGAGTGCGCTCGATCCAATGCTAAACTCCATGTTGAGAGATTTGCGCAAGAAGGTATCAAAAAAGATGGGGCGTCCTCCATACGTGATATTTCAGGATGTGTCGCTCGAACAGATGGCTACAGACTATCCGGTAACGCTCGATGAGTTGAAAAACATTCAAGGTGTTGGTGAGGGTAAAATCAAGCAGCCTTATGCCAAGCAGTTTGTAGACCTGATAAAACGCTATTGCGACGAGAACGATATTGTGCGGCAGGCTGATTTGCGTGTGCGCACGGTAGCCAAGAAATCAGTGTTGAAGGTCAGCATAATTCAGAGCATTGACCGCCAGATAGCTCTTGATGACATTGCCAATGCCAAGGGTATAGAGTTTGAAGATCTGCTTGACGAGGTGGAGGCCATTGTTTATTCCGGTACCAAGCTCAATATTGACTATTTCCTTGAAGAAGTGATGGACGAGGATCATGTCGATGACATATATGATTATTTCCGGAATTCGGAGACCGACGATCTCGAGACTGCAATCGACGAGCTGGGAGAGGACTGTTCGGAAGATGAGATACGCCTTGTGAGGATAAAGTTCATCTCCGAGATGGCCAACTGACACGGTCAGGCGGTCCGGTTGTCTGTATATACAAATAATAATAAATGGAGAATTATGTACGGCCTTGGCGGCTGTCATAATTCTCCATTTATTTTGCCTTTTTATTCGCTTTGGGGTTATTGCTCTGTCGCCTCGTGGAATCTGTCGAGAAGCCATTGCTTCTGTTCGCTGAGAGTCATCCGGCTGTTGTCGAGCTCGATGGCATCGGCGGCCTTGGTCAGTGGTGAAACCTCACGGTGGGAGTCAATGTAGTCGCGCTCTTCCACATTGTGGAGTATACTTTCAAAGTCTGCCTCAATGCCTTTTGCCTTCAGTTCGTCATAACGGCGTTGTGCCCTTACACGTGCATTGGCAGTGACGTAAATTTTAAGTTCGGCATCGGGGAATACCGTTGTACCAATGTCACGTCCGTCCATCACAATGCCTTTCTCCTTGCCCATCCGTCTTTGTTGTTCCACGAGTGCACGACGCACAAATGGCAGGGCCGCTATATGGCTTACACGTTTTGACACCTCCATAGAGCGAATGTCCAGTTCTACGTTCTCACCATTGAGGCATGCTTCCGGCATACCTGTTGTGTTGTTGAGGCTGAACGACAGTACTATCTGTGGCATACGTTTTTCCAACTCTGCAATGTCGATATTGTTGTCTTTGTCAAAAAGTCCGTTGTGCAGTGCATATAGTGTTACGCAACGGTACATTGCCCCGGTGTCTACATAGATGTAGCCCACTTCACGGGCCAGGTCTTTGGCCATCGTACTCTTGCCGCACGATGAGAATCCGTCGATTGCGATTGTTATCTTCTTCATAAATCTTTCTTTTTTACTCCTAAAGAAAACATTATTATAATGTATATGTTACGTTAAACAGCAGTGATGTTGACGATACGTGATATTTCGCGTATGCCATTTGCATTTTGAACCGTTCGAGTTGCAGACCGGCTCCTATAGACAGGCCGGCTCCGTGGCTGCTCTCGCCTTCTTCCTCGGGCACCTTCATTTCTTTCACTCTGCGAAAGTTGTATCCTCCGGCAATATAAATGTTGCTTGTTATCATCACATCGGCACCAACTACAAAATGGTCGGCGAAGCGTCCTTCCCAGTTGTTCAGTCCGGTCATCGTTGCCGAGAAACGGAGTGGGGCATTGCCGAGTTTTTTGCTGATACCAATCTGTAGGTCGAATGGAATCTTCTCGAACTCATCATCAAACGCTTTTACCTGTCCTCCCAAATTTCGGGCCACAGCCGATATGGACAGCTCGTTTTCGGGCGAATAGTAGTTCAACCCCAAATCTACGCCAACGGCTACGGAGTTGTATCCACCGATGGCTGATGTGATGAACTTTCCTGTCACTCCACCGGCCAATTTGTCGGTCAGGGTATATGCAAACGTTCCGCCCACCATTATGTCCTTGGCTGAAAATGTTCCCGTCTGTATGTTGTCAGGTGTCATTTCTTTCATTGTCCCATAGTCCATATACTGTGCCGATACGCCCCATGTGGCTTTTTCACCGGCCATTCTCACGAACGATGCGCTTGCGGTCTTGACACCCTCCATATATGTCATGTAGTTCAGGTTGATTGATTTGTCACTTACCGAACTGATAAGTGCCGGGTTGTGGAATATCAAGGTCGGGTCGTCTTCGATTATAGTGATGTTGTCCCCGCCTAATGCTGCGGCATGTGCGCTCATGGGCAGTCGCAGAAAGTTGTAGTCTGTACGACTCTCCTGTGCCTGTGTGATGACGGGAAACAATATGAAAAGTATGGCAAAAACGACTTTTTTCATCCATTTAAACTATTTTGTCGGCAAAGATACGCCTTTTTTCAAATATCTGCGCTAATTTTGTAGCAGCAAATCGTTATATTCATGATATTATAACGCAAAATACCGGTGAATATTATAATTGGATGGAGATTAAGAAGAGTAAAAAAGCCGACTTGGAGGATAAGAGAACTGCGAGGTTTCTCTTGTCATTTGCCGTGGTGCTGACAGCTTTTTTTGTCGCTTTCGAATATTCTTCTGACGACAGTGGCACGATAGATACCGATATGAGCATGCTTGACGAACTGCATCGTAAGGATGACGATATGATACCACTTGTCCTGCCTGTCCGGTTAAAGATGCCTGAAGCCCGTAATGAAAAGTCGGTGTCCGATCGCATGAAGATTCTTGACGATGATGCAGAGATTGTAATGCCCGAGGAGAAGGGCAGCGACACCGACGGTGATGCAGACAAAATATTGGATATAGCAAAGTTTGAACCGCCGCAGCCTGATGACGCCGAGGATATGCCTCCGATTCTCAATCCCGACATTGACGACAATCCGCTCAATTTCCGTATAGTAGAGCAACTGCCAGAATATCCCGGAGGCCCTGTCGAGTTTATGAGATGGCTTACGCTCAATCTCAAATATCCCGATTCGGCCCGTCGGCGCAAGGTGCAGGGCAGGGTGATGTCACAGTTTGTCGTGGGCACCGACGGGTCCATATCCGATCTCAGGATTGTGGCACCGCTCGAACCAAACTGCGATCGTGAGGTGTTGCGTGTGCTACGGAAAATGCCGGCATGGAATGCCGGCATGCAGAATGACAGACCTTGTCGTACAATGGTGCGTATACCGGTAGTATTCAAGTTGTAGTACATTCTGTAAATTCTTCTGATAAAAACTACGATTCATAATCTATAATTCTTATAATAATATGTTTACACCCAAGGAAATTCTGGATAAAGTCAACGGGTTTATCGATGGTCTGACCTACAATCGTAAACCGGAAACAATATACGAACCCATAAAGTATGTGCTTTCCATCGGAGGGAAGCGCATTCGTCCGGTACTGATGCTGCTTGCATACAATATGTACAAGGATAATCCCGAGAGCATACTCATGCCAGCCTGTGCCCTTGAGACCTATCATAATTATACATTGTTGCACGACGACCTTATGGACAATGCCGATGTACGCCGCGGAGTGCCTACCGTACATCGCAAGTGGAATGCCAACACAGCCATTCTTTCCGGCGATTCGATGCTCGTTGTGGCCTATCAGCGCATGGCACAGTGCGATGCCGGCAAGCTCAAACCCGTTCTCGACCTTTTCACCGAGACGGCTCTCGAGATTGGAGAGGGACAGCAGTACGACATGGATTTTGAATGCCGCAACGATGTGACCGAAGATGAATATATAGAGATGATACGTCTCAAGACAAGCGTGCTTTTGGCCTGTGCCATGAAGATAGGGGCCATTTTGGCCGATGCTCCTGCCGCTGATGCCGACTTGTTGTATAAGTTTGGCGAGCAGCTTGGCCTAGCATTTCAGTTACAAGACGATCTGCTCGATGTATATGGTGATCCTAAGGTGTTTGGAAAGGCCATTGGCGGCGACATCACGTCAAATAAGAAGACGTATATGCTTATCAATGCCCTTCAGCGTGCCGACGCCTTTCAGCGTGCCGAACTCGACCGTTGGATAAATGCCCGCGAATTTGACCGTGCCGAAAAGATTGCAGCTGTTACGGATATATACAATCAACTTGGTATACGTGAAATTTGTGAGGCTCGTATAAACCATTATTTTGCCGAGAGCGAAAAATGTCTTGCTCTTGTTGCTGTGGCGGATGAACGTAAGGCGCAGCTTCGTGAGTTCATGGCCAACCTTCTGAAACGTGAGAAATAGTTTTCCTTAGGAGTCACGGAGTTAAAAAATAAAAGATATGAACTTCATTGATACCCACGCCCATCTTGACGGCACCGAATTTGACACTGATCGTGACGAAGTTGTGGCCCGTGCCCGTGAAGCCGGTGTTAGCCGTATTTTTCTGCCCGCTATCGATTTACAGTCTGTTGGCAGCGTGCTTGCCGTGTGTGCCCGTTATCCAGGCTATGCTTTTCCTATGCTTGGTCTGCATCCTGAGGAGGTCAGGGCTGATTGGCATGACGTTTTGTCGTCCATGCGCCCTATGCTTGACGACCGTTTCATCGCCATTGGCGAGGTAGGACTTGATTATTATTGGAGTCGTGAGTTTGAGCATGAGCAGCTTGAGGCTTTTGAGGAACAGGTGCGTTGGTCCGTGGAAACACGCAAACCGCTCATGATACACTGCCGCAAGGCCCAGAACGAGATGGTGGCTCTTCTGCGTCATTATGAGAATGACCTGCCCGGTGGTGTGTTCCACTGCTTCACCGGCAACGGCCGCGAGGCTGCGGAGTTGTTGCGTTTCGAACGTTTTGTGCTTGGAATCGGCGGAGTACTAACGTTCAAGAAGTCTCATCTGCCTGAAGTATTGTCCTCGGGTGTGCCGCTCGACCGTATCGTGCTCGAAACCGACAGCCCGTATATGGCTCCTGTTCCCATGCGCGGACAACGCAACGAGAGTGCTTTTGTCCTGCATGTGTTGCGTCGTCTGGCCGAGTGCTACGGTGTGAGCGATGAAACCGTTGCCGAAGTGACGTGTGCCAATGTAAACCGTGTGTTCGGGATATGATACACGCGTGGTGATGTTGCAGAATGCAAATATCGCACAAGTAGGGGCATTTGATTTGAATATGTATTTTGCCCCTACTGAGTTATGTGCCCAATACTCCCTACTTGGTGGATTATAGGTGGCCGTCCGCTACATATTCTTTTTTACGATCTTCTTCCTCGCCAACCGCAAAATCGTCTTTTGCGCTGTGTTGTCTTTCTCGTTGTGTCGCGACATGATGTTGTTTGCTTGCCGTGCAGTGCAACACCCCTGGCCCACTTTAAGGGTATGGTTTACGCATCGTTGGGAAATTTAACGCGAGTCTGGATTTTGAAGCATCCCAATTCTACGCATAATTACAATTTATTTAGGATAAAATGGTCCTCCGGTGCCGGAAAAATCGCATTTTTTAGGTATTGCGGCATTTGGCGCATTGGCGTAACTTTGCAGCGCATTTTTAAGTTATAAACCAATTTATTTTTTATAGTTATGAACAAAATTCTTAAGAGTTTGGGCCTCCTAGTGTTGGTGCTCACTGTTTTTACCACTTTTTCATGTAGTAGCGATGACGAAGACAATACTCCGGCGGCCAAGCTCGTGGCCGGCTTGTACAGCGGATGGACCAAGGGCGATTGCCAGTATTTCAAGAACCGCACGCAGAATGGTGAGAGTGTTGCCATAAGCAGCAATGACGACGGCACCATAGATGTGAAACTGACCTCGCAGATGTGGGGCGAGACAACGATTCATGGAGTGAAGGTCGAAAAGACCGGCAACGGCTTCAACCTCAGCGGCTCGGGCAAGTTCGCAATGGGCATGGGCGACAAACAGACCGATTACGACTGCAATCTCACCGGTACAATATCTGCCGACAGGAAGACTTACAGCATCGCTTTCAATATGCCTGCCGTGATGGGCGGACTGACAATCACATTCGCACAGGGAGAGGCACCTGCCGAAGAGTCGGTGGCAGGGCTTAAATTGCGGAGGTCTTTGGCCTCCGCGAACTTATAATTCGCTTAATCTATGTTTTCAAGAATTTCTCATATAGCCAAGTTTACCGGATTCATCGGGATGGTAGCCTTGTCGCTGTTGTCTGTTTCTTCTTGTGACAACATATACGACGACCTGTCGGAAATACCGTCGAACAACGACAAGGAGAACTGTTACACCAATGTCGACGCCACATCGTACACTACTTGGGTATATCTCAACTTCGCCGACGGTTCACAGACATCACTTCCATACGACAACACTGCCGACATACCGGCCGACTGGACCATCGCCCTTCATCGCTACGACATCAAGACAAATTCAGGCAGTGCCTTCCGCACCGGTTACACGTCACTCGACGAGGTGAAGACAGCAGCAAAGACGGGTACGTTTCCCATGCCCGACGCTTCGGAGTTCACTCGGGACGAGCCGTCTAAGATTACCATTGACATGTCGCACATGATGGACGGCTACATCGACTATGCCGACGCCAATATAAACAATGTAATAGGCAAGTGGCTCAACGTCGACACATCGTCGATGCCACCGGACTATGCGATGGACAGCAATGTGTATCTTGTTCGCACAAAAAGCGACAACGTGTATGCCATCCGGTTCACGGGCTACTCCAACCCATACCAAAGTAACACGAAGGGTTACATTTCGTTTGAATATGATAGGATAAAGTAAATTCTCATGAACAATATATTCGTTTCTGCCTTATTGGCAATGGCTTACTCTTCGGTTCTCGCCTCGCCTTACACCATCCGAGGCCGTGTTACCACTGCCGATGGTGAGGCTCTGTCCTACGCCTATGTGCGCGTAGAGGGCAAGCAATATGCCACACAGGCCGACAAGGACGGCTACTATACTCTGCAGTTGCCCGAGGGGCACTATGAGCTCAAGGCAAACCTACTTGGCTACCGTCCCATGTCGAAATATATAAAGGCGGCAGCCGATTCTAAGGTGGACTTCTCGCTGACAGAGGACATGATTAATCTTCATACCGTCACTGTGACGGGCACACGCACCCCGAAACTTCTTGAGAACACTCCAGTAGTCACACAGATAATCACCGCCGAAGATATAGCAAAGACCGACGCCACCAACATCAAGGACGTGCTTCTCACCGAACTGCCGGGCCTGGAGTTCACGCTCTCGATGAATCAGCAGGTGTCGCTCAACATGCAGGGACTCGGTGGCATGGCCATCCTATTCCTTGTCGACGGCGAGCGCATGGCGGGCGAGACACTCGACAACATAGACTTCCAGCGCATATCCACCGACAACATCGAGCGCATCGAGATAGTCAAAGGCGCGGCATCGGCCTTGTACGGCTCCAACTCGGTTGGCGCAGTGATAAACATCATCACCAAGAAAGCCGTCGACCCGTGGTCGCTCAACCTCAACACCCATTTCGGCTCGAAACACAATGGGCAGCGTCACGGTGGTGCGCTTGGCATAAAGTCGGGCAAATGGAATTCTCTGACCAACGTGCAGACTGACGGCACCCACACTTATACGCTCAACGGCAAGGACGAGGGCGACCGGATGACCGTATACGGCACACGCCAGTGGAACTTCAAAGAGAAATTGACATACCGGTTCAACGATCGCATGTCGCTCACAGGGCGTGCCGGCTACTACTTTCACGAGCGAAACTCGTCGGCAATAGCCAACGACCGGGCACGCGACTTCAGCGGAGGTCTGCGCTTTCTGGCCACGCTCGCGGACAAGAACCAGCTCGACATAAGTTACACGTTCGACCGTTACGACAAGAGCGACTACTACAAGGAGATAAAGAAGGACGTCATCGACTACAAGAATGTGCAGAATTCGCTGCGCGCACTCTACACGCACCATTTGCAGGACAACCTCGCACTGACTGTCGGTGGAGACGCGATGATTGATTATCTTATGACTTATCAGTTTACCGACGACGGCAACCGCAAGCAGTACACTGCCGATGCCTTCGCGCAGGCTGATTGGGCATTGTCGAAAAACTGGAACATCATTGCCGGAGCACGTGCCGACTATTTTTCCGAAACGGGTTGGAAAGTGACGCCTAAGATTGCTGCCATGTACCGCACCGGACATCTCAACATACGCGGTTCGTACTCGGGTGGTTTTCGTGCGCCCACACTCAAGGAGATGTACATGGACTTTAATATGGCCAGCATATTCAACATCTACGGCAACTCCAACCTCGGTGCAGAAAACTCGCACTCGTTCGCTCTCTCGGGTGAATATGCCAAAAGCCGTTACTCGTTTACCGCCACCGGCTACTACAACATCGTAAACAACGAGATAACAACCATCTGGGACAATAGTCTTGAGAACGGCAATGGCGCAATGGTATACCGGAACATCGAAGGCCGCGACCTCCTCGGTGTTGACGTGTCGCTCATTGTGCGCTATCCGTGCGGAATAGGCGGAAAACTCTCGTACTCCTATTTTCATGAGTACACGCGCGACGGCACGCCCAATATGTCGGACACCCGCCCGCATTCCATCACGGCACGCCTTGACTACCACAAGACGTTGCGCGACTACGAGATTGATGCAGCATTGACGGGCCGCTATCTTTCCTCTGCCAACTACCATGAGCTTCAATCGGGTCGGTACGACACATATATCAAGGCATCGTCACCAGCCTACTCCATCTGGAAGTTTACGCTCACACAACGTTTCTTCCAGGCTTGGCGACTCATAATGTCGGTGGACAACATCTTCAACTATCGTCCGCAGAAGTATGCCTACAACTCGCCGCTCAACGGCGGCACATCGTTCTCCTTAGGGGCGTCAGTGGATGTGGAGCAGATTTTCAAGAAGAAGTAACCGGAAAGCAATCCCTTTCCCGGTCATTAATAAACGAAACAAATGAAAGCAAACAACATCATCAGTAAAATCAGAACCGTGCATTGGACACGCCGCCGCATTTTCACTGTCATTGGCTGCGCTGTGCTGATTCTGTGCCTTGTGGAGTTCTACTCCATTTGGCTAAGCCGCACAAGAATAGCTTTTGTCAACTTTCAGCCCATCGCGCTGCAAGGATTCTCGCAGGCCAACGACAACCCGATGATTTCGCTCAGCGACGTGCCGGTCAAGGACATCAAGAAGCTCGGCAACTACGACATCGTGTTTGTCAACGGCATGGGACTGAACATAACAGCCGAACAGCGCGAGTATATAAAGAAACTCGCGGAAGACGGAAAACCCATCTACACGACGATGGCCACCAATCCCGACAACAACATCTCAAACCTCACCACCAATGAGATTGTCATGGTGCAGGAGTACATGATGTATGGCGGCAAGAAGAACTGCCGTTCGCTGCTGTCGTTCATACGCCACAACATAGACGGGAAGATAATTTTCACAGGTAAAGCTGAGAAACCGCAGAGCAAGCCAAACAACTATCTGTACTATCCGGCTGAGAACGGCAGCGACGACGAGCATGAGTTTCTCTCCGTTGACGAATATGAGCAGTTCATGCACAAGAACGGTCTGTGGCACGACGGGGCGCAGAAAATCATCGTCACAGGACAGATTACCGACCCGTCGGACCTTATCCTCGCCCTCGCAAAGACGGGCAGGTACAACGTCTATCCCATAGCTTCGATGACAAGGCTACGGGAATATGCCGGGAAAATACGCCCTGCAGCCATAATCAACCTCGCGCACGGACGCTTGGGCGATGATATGGTGGCATGGCTCAAGCAAACCAACACGCTGCTGTTTGATCCGCTCACCATAAACGACCTCAAGGAAAACTGGGAAGCGGACAAGCTCGGCATGGCCGGCGGCTTCATGTCGCAGAGTGTGGTAATGCCCGAAATCGACGGCGCAATACGCACATCGGCCCTCTTTGCACAGCGCAAGGACAAGAACGGGCTGCTCCGGCCTTATGCCATACCCGAACGGCTCGCAACGTTCCTACAGACTCTCGACCACTACATGGCCCTGCGCACCAAGCCCAATGTCGAGAAACGTGTGGCTGTGGTTTACTTCAAGGGGCCCGGCCAGGCATCGCTCGTGGCAAGTGGCATGGATGTGGTGCCGTCGCTTTACAATATGCTGACGCGTCTGAAAGCCGAGGGATATAGTGTTGTAGGTCTTCCGGCCACGGTATCAGAGTTTGCCGCGCAGATAAGGCAACGCGGAATGTTGTTCAACTCATTTGCCGCAGGGGATGCGGAGAAGTTCATGAAGACAGGATATCCCCAGTTTGTGACCAGGAATCAGTATGAGGCATGGACTGCGCAGTCGCTCTGCAAGGACAAGGCGGCCGAGGTGGACAAGGCGTTCGGGGCGTTTCCCGGCGACGACAACCTCTTGAAGACCGCCGACGGGCGTCTTGCTTTCGCCTGCATCAGATACGGCAACGTGGCATTGCTGCCTCAGCCGATGGCCGGCGAGGGCAAGGACGAGTTCAAGATTGTGCACGGCACCGACAAGTGTCCGCCCCACTCATACATAGCTCCTTACCTTTGGATTCAGCACGGATTCCGGGCCGACGCGCTTATCCACTTCGGAACGCACGGTTCGCTGGAGTTCACTCCGCACAAGCAGGTGGCTCTTTCCGACAAGGACTGGCCCGACCGTCTCGTGGGTGCACTGCCCCATTTCTATATATACAGCATTGACAACGTTGGTGAGGGCATGATTGCCAAACGACGCGCGTATGCCGACATCATAAGCTATCTCACTCCGCCGTTTCATGAGAGCGGACTGCGCGACACTTATCAGCAGCTTTCCAAAAAAATACGCGATTTCGATACCGCCCAAGGCGACAAGCAGCAGTTGCGCAAGGATATAAAGACACTTGCCGTGAAACTCGATCTCTGCAAGGACTTGGATATCGACACAAACCTCTTGAAACCCCTTACCGACGACGAGGTGGCACAGATAGAGAACTATGCCGAGGAGATAACCAACGAGAAGGTGACCGGCACACCATACACCATGGGCGTGCCTTACGACGACGAGGACATACGCACGTCGGTGTTTGCAATGACCACCGATCCGGTAGCCTACTGTCGCTACAACCTCGACCGCATGAAGGGGCGTGTGGGCAAACTTGGTAAGGCTGCGTTCAACGACCGTTACCTGTCTACGGCAAAGCAGACTGTGACAAGTCTTTATGACAACGAATCAGGCGTGAGCGACCGGACAATATGCGACATTGCAGGCATTAGCGATGCAGAACTGCAGCAGTCGCGCAAGGTGATAGAATGGAAAAACGCTCCCAAGGGCATGCTCGCCATGATGATGGCTATGTCAAAGAGAGATAAGGAAGCCGGGAAGGACGGCATGGCTGGAATGACGGGCAAGATGAAAAAGGCATCAGACGAAGTGCCACAGGCCAAGAACACCCCGATGGCCAAGTTCATGCGCTACCGGATGCGAAAGATGCTCGCCAAAGGCGATATGTCGCAGATGATTGACGTGGCCCGATCTGAAGAGGCTCTGAAGAAGATGGGCGCTGCAATGACCAAAAAGAAGTCTGGCGGCATGGACATGGCCGGCGGTTCGTCGAAGCCTAAGTACGACCGTAAGGAGGTGGAAATGGCTGAGGCTATAAGCCAGGTGGAGACAGCACTGAAGAATGTCGGTGCCTACCGCCGGATGCTGCACGACTGTCCACAGGCAGAACTGGCTTCTATATGCAACGCACTGAACGGCGGCTACACGGCCCCGTCGCCCGGTGGTGACCCGATAGTGAATCCCAATACCCTGCCGACCGGCCGTAACCTGTTCGCCATAAATGCAGAGGAGACTCCTACGGAGGACGCTTGGGATAAGGGCGTGGCACTTGCCAAGGCTACCATTGCCGACTACCGGAAAGCGCACAAGGGCGAGTTTCCGCGCAAGGTGAGCTACACGTTGTGGTCGGGCGAGTTCATACAGACGGGTGGGGCCACCATAGCCCAAGTGCTTTACATGCTCGGCGTTGAGCCTGTGCGCGACCGCTACGGACGTGTGAACGACTTGAAGCTCATTCCGTCGAAAGAACTCGGCCGTCCGCGCATCGACGTGGTGGTGCAGACTTCGGGCCAGCTGCGCGACCTCGCCGCCTCGCGTCTGTTCCTCATCAACCGCGCCGTGCAGATGGCGGCTGCCGCCTCTGACGACGATTTCGGCAATATGGTTAAGGACGGTGTGGACGAGTCGGAGCGTTATCTCATCGACAAAGGTGTGCCGCCGGCCGAAGCACGAGAGATTTCCAAGTACCGTGTGTTCGGCGGTGTGCAGGGTGGGTATGGCACCGGCATACAGAATATGGTAGAGAAAGGTGACTCATGGGACAACGACAAGCAGATAGCCGACCGGTACATCAGTAACATGGGGGCATTCTACGGTGACCGGGATCATTGGGAGGCTTACGCCGCCGACGCTTTCGGAGCCGCACTGACGCGCACCGACGTGGTTATGCAGCCGCGACAGAACAATACGTGGGGCGCGTTGAGTCTCGACCATGTGTATGAGTTCATGGGTGGAATGAACCTCGCTGTGCGACAGGTGACCGGCAAGGACCCCGAAGCATACTTTGCTGACTACCGCAACCGCAACGACTACCGTGTGCAGGATTCCAAAGAAGCTATCGCCGTGGAGGCACGCACAAAGTTGTTCAACGAGAAGTATGTGAAGGAGTCGCTCAAGGGCGGCGCGACGTCTGCCGACGCTTTGGCCGAGATGGTGCGCAACACATACGGCTGGAACGTTATGAAGCCGAAGGCCATATCGAAAGACATGTGGAACGAGATATACGATGTGTATGTGAAGGACAAGTACAACCTCGGTGTGCATGAGAAGATGGGGACCTCCAACCCCGCCGCCATGCAGGAGATAACCGCCACCATGATGGAGACGGCACGCAAGGGCTACTGGAAGGCCACGCCCGAGCAGCTTAAGGAGATAGCCAAGGTGCACACGGCGTTCACAAGGAAATATGGTGCGAGCGGCTCGTCGTTCGAGGGCGGCAACCGCAAGTTGCAGGACTTCATTGTAAGCAAGGCCGCTGCCGCTGCCGAGGCTTACCGCCAAGATATGCGCCGGCAACAGCAGACCGTTGCCGACCGGGACAGGAAAGGTATGGTGATGAAGAAACAGACGGTGCAGAACGGGGATCAGATGGAGAAGACGGGCTTCAACGGCCTGTATGTCGTGGTCATTGTGCTCGTGGTGTTCATCGCATTTGCAGTCATCATCCGCAACAAGCGCAAGAAACTGTAGGCAAAAGTCGCGGAGGCCGTCGGCCTCTACCTCAAATTAAACCAATATATGGAAATATTAATCTATACTCTCATTGTCTTCGTCCTCCTGGGCTGTGCCTTCAAGCTCAGCCAGTGGGGATGGACTGCGCGGATAGTCTTCGGCGCTTTGCTCGCTGCCTTTGTGGCGTGGAGCGAGCGGTATGCCGTGCAGCAGTCGAAGACGCAGCTCGCCGATTATCTCGCCAATGTCACTGCCTTGCAGAACATGGCAGTGGTGGTTACCGTCGACTCGGTGTTCTGCTTTGGCTATGCGTTCTGCCACTTCCAGGACATGTACGTCACAGATCAACAACGGGGCAGATGGTGGCTCACCATCTTGAAATGGTATCCCTCGCTGCTGGTGTTTCCAGTAACGTTCTACGCCTTTACGCAGACCTTGTTCGTT
The DNA here is from genome assembly GCF_013166575.1 of Xylanibacter rodentium. Lineage (GTDB taxonomy): Bacteria > Bacteroidota > Bacteroidia > Bacteroidales > Bacteroidaceae > Prevotella > Prevotella rodentium. Next base: position 27,378 of record NZ_JABKKE010000022.1, on the reverse strand, counting down.
GCCGTAGGCGTTGATTTTTCCACTACGGTGTGTTTTTTTGCCATTGCCTGCCTTGTAGGGCTGCCGCTCCTTGCCGAAGGCTGCAAGTGGCCTGTGCCCGAACGTGACGGCCGCGTGGAGATGCAACTGCTATCTGGCTGCTTCGTATGCGTGCTCGGGCTGATATCCACGGAAAGCGGCAAAATAGTATACAAGGTGCAGGAGGCAACTGCCGACTGGCACATGATAGCACTGTCCGCCGGTGTGTTCGCTGTGCTGTTTGCCTTGGGAATAGTAATAGACAGAATAAAATACAGACTGAAACGATAACAAACAAAACACAATGGAAATCATATCAAAAGCCCTGTTCGGCATAGCCAACTCACTGCTCATACCGGACGTAGTACTCCTCATCGTATTCTTCTTCCGCTCCCTCATTCTCGTGGGCGGCACGTACAACAACTTCATGGTGCGGCGCAGGAATGCGCGTGTGTTTGACGAGAAAATCAAGTCGCTAACGCCCGCTGGACTTGCCGGGCTGAAGGCACTGCTACCCGAGAAGCACAACTCCGTATTCACACAGTATCTTGCCGACATCCTCGACAACGACGACACCGAGGACTACTCCGACTATATCCTGGCACGCTACGAGACTGAGGTGCAGAAGGACATCAACCTGTCGCGGCTGCTTACAAAGCTCGGTCCGGTGCTCGGTCTTGTAGGTACGCTCATATCAATGTCGCCGGCTCTCGTCGGACTGTCAACGGGCGACATCTCGGGCATGGCCTACAACATGCAGGTGGTGTTCGCATCGACCGTCGTCGGTCTTGTAATCAGTGCCGTAGGTCTGGCCACTTGCCAGCTGAAGCAGCGTTGGTATGCCAAGGACGTGAACAATCTCGACCGTGTTTGTCGCATTGTCAACAGCGTGAACAACTCTGCAAACAATAATGTGCCAATAGACCAGAAGAAGGAGGCACAGGCATGAGCAGACGCAGACATAGAGGCGGCTTTCTTGGCGAGGACGACGGCGACCCGTTAAGCGTTGTCGTAAACCTGTTCGATGTGGCTATGGTGTTTGCTGTGTCGCTCATGGTGGCCATGGTGATGCACATGAACATGACCGAAGTGTTCGGCAAGGAGGACTACACCATCGTGAAGAACCCTGGCAAGGACAATATGGAGATAATCACAAAGGAAGGAAAGGAAATAAACACCTACAAGGCTTTGGGTGAGAGTGCCGACGGGAATGGCAGGCAAGGCAAACGGCTCGGCACGGCCTACCAGCTTGAAAACGGGCAGATAATATATGTACCCGAATAAAGAAAGCACCTAACTCCTCGTTGCACATCCGGTGTCGGTGTGCAGCGAGTTTTTTAGAAAACATTTTGTGGCTTTGAAAATATGCCGGTGTGCCGTTGGAGAGAGGTGCTGGCAGCATGCTCTACACTGCGTTGTCTTATTTCTGCGAGTTGCCGTAACTCCTTTTCCCTATTATAGAACTTCATATCCGGTGTTGAATTTTCACCGCCGCGAATTTCACGGCGGTTATTTTTGCAAAGATACACCAAAGAAACGGAACAGCCAAAGAACACAGCGGTTAAAATCAGCTCAGAACAGTTACACCGACGCGGTGGCGGGGGTTAAAGAAATATAAAATTATTCCCGATATATCGTATTTCGGCAGAAAAGAGATAATTTTGCAACCGCAAACGCAGGGAGAGGTGCTCGAGTGGCTGAAGAGGCACGCCTGGAAAGCGTGTATACGTCAAAAGCGTATCGGGGGTTCGAATCCCCCTCTCTCCGCAACGTTTTTCTCAGATCCGAAGTATAACTATAATATACCCTTGTTTAGGAATGAAGAAAGTAATTGCACTTTTGGCAATTAATGTTTTACTGTTGTGCGGCCATACGGTTATGGCGCAAAACAATGTTTCGCAAGATTCCACTCAAATCATAACAAACGCGACAGACAGCCAGACGGTCGTGACGGCCTCGGAAGATTCTGCCATTAGTGCTGTCGGCTTGCCGGAAACCACTGACAGCGGAGAAGTATTACCTGAGGAGAAAGGCGGGTTTCATAATATCCTTAAAACCAAGTTCATCGAAGGTACGGCCGGTTTCATGTCACTTGTGGCCCTTGCCCTCGTGCTCGGCCTGGCGTTCTGTATAGAGCGTATCATATATCTGACACTGTCGGAAATAAATGCAAAGAAATTCATGGAAGATATTGATGCGAAGATTGCAGCCGGTGATATAGACGGAGCGAAAGACATCTGCCGCAATACTCGCGGACCGGTAGCTTCGATATGCTATCAAGGTCTGTTGCGTATTACCGAGTCGATAGAAAATATCGAGCGTTCCATAGTATCCTATGGTTCCGTGCAGGCCGCCAATCTTGAGCGCGGCTGTTCTTGGATAACACTGTTTATTTCCATTGCCCCGTCGTTGGGATTTCTCGGCACGGTGATAGGCATGGTGATGGCTTTCGACCAGATACGGATGGCCGGCGATATAAGTGCCACGATAGTGGCTTCGGGTATGAAAGTTGCCTTGATAACCACCATCTTCGGTATCATTGTGGCTCTTGTACTGCAACTGTTCTACAACTATATTATCTCGAAGATTGAGCATCTTACGTCACAGATGGAAGAGTCGTCCATTGCCGTGCTCGACATGATAATGAAATTCAAGCTCACCCACAATGAAGATGATATTCGGCAGAAATGAACAGAGGCAGTTGCCGTCTGACAGGGCATCGGGCCGTGTGCAGGCAGTGCTTGTCATAATGTCGGTGCTGCTCTTTGGCTTGTTCTATCTTGTGGGCTTTGATTTTCCTTATGATGAAGATCCGCGTTTCAATGCTCCGCTTCTTACCGATGCTGTGCTTTGGTTTTCCTATGCGTTGCTTGTTGCGGCCGTTGTTGTCACCGTGATATCCGTGATTCATGGCATACGGATGCATGCCGGTGACGACCGCTTGTCCAACGGCATACCTGCCATGCGCATTGCGTGGTGTATCGGCGTATTGCTTGCGTCAAGTCTTCTGATTACTTTTCTGTTCGGTTCTTCCGAACCTCTGATTGTAAACGGCAGACGGTTTACATCGGCATTTTGGCTAAAACTTACCGACATGTTCATCAATACATCCATTGTGCTCGGTGTCATAGCCGTCGCTGCGGTGGGTTACGGCATGTCAGGACTCAACCGCAGGTTGGGCGGTCACAATAAAAAAAAGGTTTAGCTTATGTTCAAGAACCGCCATCGGCACCATGTTCCGGCGCTTAACACCACGTCCACTTCCGACATTTCGTTCATGTTGCTGATATTCTTTCTTGTCACCACGTCGATCGAAAGCGACAAGGGCTTGCGTCAAAGACTGCCGCCGATGCCACGCGACAAGGAGCAGCCGGTTGAACAAGTTGTCAAACCGCGTAATGTGTTGCACATATCTGTCGCAGCAGACAATCGTATTACTTGTTCCGGGCGTGAAGTGACGTTAGGCGAGCTTAAGGCCGTTGTTGAAAACTTTGTGGACAACAAGGCCGACGACCCGCAGTTGCCGGAGAAGCATCTGCGCGACATACCTATGCTGGGGCGTTGTGCTGTGACCGACAGACACGTTATAGCAATACAGGTGGATCGCCAGGCCGGCTATGATGTATATTTCAAGATGCAGAACACCATAGCCGAGGCTTATATATTCTTGCGCGACCGTTTGTCGCGCAGCCGTTTCGGGCACCCATATTCCGAATGTACAGCAGAGGAGCGGGAAGCCATAGGCCGGTATTATCCGCAGCGCATATCAGAAACAGTGCCGGAATCCTCCGGCAGAGAGGAGGGCCGGCTATGAGCATGTTCGGCCGCCGCAGAAAAAAACAGATGCCCGGACTCAACATGTCGTCGATGCCCGACATGATATTTACCGTGCTGTTTTTCTTCATGATTGTCACCAACATGCGCGAGGTGCAGCTGAAAGTGGAATACAAGGTCCCGCAAGGAAAAGAACTGGAGCGGCTTACCAAGAAGTCGTCCGTCACCTACATACATATAGGACGCCCGCCGGAGTACGGCGGCAACGATTCGGAGATGTGTATACAGATGAACGACAGGTTGGTGGAGACGTCCGATATCGTGAGCTATCTCACCGAAGAACGTTCACGGATGGCTCCGGAAGACATGGCCGGAATGAGCGTATGTATCAAGGCCGACAGGGATACGCCAATGGGAATAATAATGGATGTGAAACAGGCCATACGTGAGGCCGATATTCTGAATATCGTATATTTTGCTGATAATAAGGATAAATAAAGTCAGTAAAATTTACGATTTATCATTAAAAATCAAATATTGCTTACATACTTGTTGTGAGAGTCGGAATTTTATTATACCTTTGCGCCATAAAATAAAAACAAATGGTATATCAGAAATTGGACAAACTTGACAAGCAGATTCTGCGGCTGATAGCAGGAGATGCGCGGATACCTTTTCTTGAAGTGGCACGTGCATGCAATGTGAGCGGTGCGGCCATCCATCAGAGAATACAGAAACTGACAAATCTCGGTATTCTGAAAGGTTCTTATTATGTGATAGATCCCGACAAGATAGGTTACGAGACATGTGCCTATATAGGGCTTAATCTGAAAAATCCCGAGGCATTTGATTCTGTGGTGGAAGAGTTGAAAAAGATTCCCCAGGTAGTGGAGTGTCACTATACCACAGGAGATTTTGACATGTTCATCAAGATTTACGCTACCAACAACCATCACTTGCTGAACATAATACACGACAAGTTGCAGCCTTTGGGACTGGCGCGAAGCGAGACCATCATATCGTTCAATCAAGCTATCAGCCGTCAGCTGCCGATAATGGAAATGTCGTCTGACGGTGACAGATAGACCGTGTAGGATAAATCATGTCATTCGGGTAGGGGCGTAACCTTGTTTTGCCTTAAGTGCACATTGGTGTTCAATGATTGTATAATGGACAAAGCAGGATTATGCCCCTACTTTGTCGATGGTATATACCAATGGTTCCGGAAGCATCAGACCTGTCGCCGGTATGTCTTGTCTTGGTGTATTTATTGTCGTCAGGTCTGGGACAAGCATACCGGCAAGGGTTTTGTATATGAAATCATTGTCATTATTATTCTGAAAAAAACGCATTTCTTTTTTCTCGAAATAGAAAAGCCGGGAGGCCTTCTCTGCTTTCTTGACACACCTTTTTTGCATGTCCAATCTGCCGTAAGGGCCTCCCGACACTCCCGTAAGGGCCGTTTGACGTTGCAATAAGGCCGCTGTCGCAATGCAATAACGGCCTTATTGCAACGTCAAACGGCCCTCTCTGCTTTCTTGACAAAGTCCTGCCGTCGTAACGCGCTGATTTTCAGTGCTCCCCGTTTGAGGCAAAATACGCCGTATTTGGGGCCTATGTCGGATTTTGCTCTTTGGAGGCTGCTTAACATACGTTAAAGTAAATATATTTTCAAGTTGCCGCGGCTTCCTGCGGTTATCCCTTTGCGTAATTGGAAAATCTATGGTTTCATTTGACTGACTTACCGTTTGAAAGTATTCATGAAAACAAGTTCGGAGTTAGCGTTAACTTACATTAATTAACAAAGAAATTGATGGAAATTGATATTTATGTGGATTTTTTGTGCTAAATTTGCACGCAATAATTTTTAAAGTATCATTTATATGTCATCTTTTATTGCAGATAAAATCGTAATGGACGGCTTAACGTATGATGACGTCCTTTTAATCCCCGCTTACTCAGAAGTGTTGCCCAAGACAGTCGAGTTAAGAACAAAGTTCTCTCGTAATATCGACTTGAACATACCTTTTGTTACGGCGGCAATGGATACCGTTACGGAATCGCGCATGGCCATCGCCATAGCCCGTGAGGGAGGTATAGGTGTGATTCATAAGAGCATGTCGATAGAAGATCAGGCCCGTCAGGTAGCTATTGTGAAGCGTGCGGAGAACGGTATGATTTACGATCCTGTGACCATACGTCGCGGTTCGACAGTGAAAGATGCTCTCGCCATGATGGCAGAATACCATATCGGTGGTATACCCGTGGTTGACGAAGCCAATCATCTGGTAGGTATCGTAACCAACCGCGATTTGCGTTTCGAGCGTCATTTGGACAAGACCGTTGACGAGGTGATGACAAAGGAGAACCTTGTCACCACCGACCAGCAGACCGATTTGGCCGCCGCCGCCCAGATATTGCAGGAAAACAAGATTGAGAAATTGCCCGTGGTGGACAAGGAAGGCCGCCTCGTCGGTCTTATTACATATAAGGATATAACCAAGGCTAAGGACAAACCCATGGCTTGCAAGGACAGCAAGGGGCGTCTGCGCGTGGCAGCCGGAGTGGGGGTCACGGCCGATACACTGGTGCGCATGCAGGCATTGGTCGATGCCGGTGCCGATGCCATCGTTATAGATACGGCTCACGGACATTCGAAATATGTTATCGAGAAGCTGGTCGAGGCCAAGGCCTCATTCCCTGGCGTAGACATCGTTGTGGGTAATGTGGCTACAGGCGCTGCTGCCAGGCTGTTGGCGGATAACGGTGCCGACGCCGTAAAGGTGGGTATAGGCCCTGGTTCGATCTGCACCACACGTGTGGTAGCCGGTGTCGGTGTTCCCCAGTTGAGCGCCGTTTACGATGTGTATAATGCACTTCGTGATACCGATGTCCCCCTGATAGCCGATGGCGGCCTGCGCTACTCGGGCGATGTGGTCAAGGCTCTCGCCGCCGGAGGAAGCTCGGTGATGATAGGCTCGCTTGTGGCCGGTACGGAGGAAAGCCCGGGAGAGACGATTATCTTCAACGGCCGTAAGTTCAAGAGCTATCGTGGAATGGGTTCGTTGGAGGCCATGGAACAGAAGAACGGTTCGAAGGACCGCTACTTCCAGGGCGATACGACAGAAGTGAAGAAGCTCGTGCCTGAGGGCATCGCCGGTCGTGTGCCTTACAAAGGTACTGTCCAGGAGGTGATATACCAGATGGTGGGCGGCCTGCGTTCGGGTATGGGATACTGCGGTGCAAAGACCATAGGGAATCTGCATGATGCAAAGTTCACCCGCATTACAAATGCCGGTGTGATGGAGAGTCATCCGCATGACATATCGATTACGAGTGAGGCACCCAATTATTCGCGTCCCAACGACTGATAATGCAAGAATACAAAGAAGAATGTGCGGCAGACTCCGTCGTCAAAAACGGAGTCTTACCGCACACGTCTTTCTATTATTTACAATAAAAAACAACTAAAAAGGTTCGAATGAAAAAGACATATCTGCTTGCCGCGATGCTGATGGTGTCGGGCTTTGTTTGCGCTCAGGACGATCCCACCGTGATGACCATCAACGGTCAGCCCGTTTCGCGTTCGGAATTTGAGTATTCCTACAACAAGAACAACACCGAGGGTGTGATAGACAAGAAGACAATAGACGAGTATGTGGAACTGTTTGTCAACTACAAGTTAAAAGTGGCTGCCGCTCTTGACGCACGTCTTGACACACTGACTTCGTTCAAGAAAGAGTTTGCGCAGTATCGTGACCAACAGATACGTCCTACGATAATCACCGATGCCGATGTGGAGCAGGAAGCCCGCAATATATATGAGACAACCAAGGCCGGTATAGGTGAGCGCGGACTGATACACCCTTCGCACATCTTTCTGCGTCTGGTCCAGAAAGCCCCTCAGGAAGAGATAGACAAGGCAAAGGTGCGCATAGATTCAATATATGGTGCGCTGAAGGCGGGAGCTGACTTTGCCGAGTTGGCGAAGGCTGTCTCTCAGGATTACGGTTCGGCACGTATGGGCGGCATGCTGCCATGGATAAGTCCGGGTCAGACCCTGAAAGAGTTTGAGGACAAGGCATATGCCCTGCAGCCGGGAGAGATGAGCGAGCCGTTCATATCGCCTGCAGGATATCATATCGTGCTGATGAACGAACGTAAACAGCTGGAACCGTTTGACTCGCTGAAAGCCAATATACTGCGCTACATCGAGCAGCGCAATCTTCGTGAGCAGATCATCGATCGCAAGATTGACGTACTGGCTGCGGCAGATGGTGTGTCGAAAGAGGATTTCATGAACCATCGCTCTGACTCGCTTCAGGCTGTTGACAGCGAGATGAAACACCTGATACGTGAATATCATGACGGGTTGTTGCTCTACGAGATAAGTAACCGTGAGGTGTGGGATAAGGCGTCGAAAGACGATGCTGCTTTGGCTGCTTTCTTTGCGAAGAACAGGAAAAAGTATGCCTGGGATGAGCCTCGTTTCAAGGGAATGGCTTATCATGTGAAGACAAAGGGCGATGTAAAGGCAGTGAAGAACTGTGTGAAAAAACTGGCATTCGGAGAATGGGCTGACGCTCTGCGGAAAACGTTCAACAACGACTCCATAATCCGCATACGCGTGGAAAAAGGCATATTCAAGAAAGGTGACAACGCCCTTGTGGATCGGGAGGTGTTCAAGGCCGACACTACGGTGGTGCCGATGAAAGACTATCCTATCGACGCTGTTTTCGGAAAAGTGTTGAAAAAGGGACCGGAGGACTACACCGATGTGCGCGGACTGGTGACGGCCGACTATCAGGAGATGCTTGAGAAGGAATGGGTGGCTGCGTTGCGCAAGAAGTATGCCGTTGAAGTGGACACCGAAGTATTGAAGACTGTAAATAAAAACAAATAAGGCAGAATGGGTATGACTTGCAAGATACGCATGGGGATGCTTGCGTTGCTGACGACGGCATTCACAAATCTCATGGCCACGGGACTGCCGGTCGACAGCATTGCTGTGGAAGGCGGAAAGAGTGTAGTGGACGAAGTGATATGGGTGGTAGGAGACGAAGCTATATTGAAGTCGGACGTGGAGGCAATGAGAAAGCAGGCGGAAGAAGAGGGGACGCGCTGGAAGGGTGATCCCGATTGTGCTATTCCCGAACAGTTGGCCGTTCAGAAACTGTATTTGCATCAGGCTGCGATAGACAGTATCGAAGTGACTGATGCGGAGATCTCGGCTGACGTGGAGCAGTATCTTGACTATTGGACCAATCTGGCAGGCTCCCGTGAGAAACTGGAGGAATACAAGAAAGCTACTATCAGCCAGTTGCGCAATGAGTTGCGTGACGCTCTGCGCGACCGGAAGACAATGCAGAAGATGCGGGAACAGCTGGTGAAGGACATTACGGTGTCGCCGGCCGAGGTGCGCCGCTATTTCAAGGATCTGCCTGCCGACAGCATTCCCTTTGTCCCGACAGAGGTAGAGGTGCAGATACTCACGCAGATGCCGAGGATAGAGCCTGAGGAAATAAACCGTGTGAAAGACGAACTGCGTGAATATACAGACCGTGTGAACAAGGGCGAGGCTTCGTTTGCCACGCTTGCCCGATTGTATTCGGAAGATCCCGGTACGGCACGCCGTGGCGGTGAATTGGACTATACCGGCCGCGGTATGCTTGATCCGGCCTTTGCAGCAGTGGCTTTCAACCTTACAGATCCGAAGACGGTGTCGAAGATTGTCGAGTCGGAGTTCGGTTATCACATAATACAGTTGATAGACAAGCGTGGTGACAAGGTTAAGGTGCGCCACATTCTGCGCAAGCCTCAAGTGTCGTCTGATGCCATGACAAAGGCAATGGAGCGTCTTGACTCGATCCGTACCGACATTGTAGACGGTAAGTTTACGTTTGAGGCCGGTGCTTCGGTCATATCCGACGACAAGGACACGCGCAACAATTATGGTCTGATGGCCAATGTGATGGATGGAGCACGGACGTCAAAATTCAGAATGCAGGATTTGCCTTCGGAGGTGGCGCGAGCCGTCGAAAAAATGGAGATAGGCGATGTGTCGGCTCCGTTTGAGATGATAGACGGCAAGGGAAAGACTGTGTGTGCGATAGTGAAGTTGAAAAACCGGGTTAACGGGCACAAGGCTACGATAACCGAGGATTTTCAGGTCATGAAGGATGTTGTGCTCAACAAGCGTAGGGAAGAAGTTCTGCACGAGTGGGTGGTCGACAAGATAAAGTCTACATATGTGCGTATCAACGACAAGTACAAGAACTGCGATTTTGAATATCAAGGTTGGATCAGATGATATTGAAAATAATGACAAATTATTTGTTCTGCGGGCATAGAGTCATTCTTGTAGTGATTCTGTGCCTGTTTGGACTATGTACGGTCTGGTCTGGGCAGCCGGTTAGGAAAAAGCGCACCGGCCCCCCCCCCGCACCCAAATATGAAGACAACAGGGTTTATCTGCTGCATTCGGACGAATTGAGCTACAACAAGTATATCAACCCTGACGCACAGATTCTGAACGGAAACGTGTCATTCCGTCATCAGGGAGCCATACTATATTGTGACAGTGCCCATTTTTACGAGAATACAAACTCGTTCGAGGCTTTCAACAATGTGAAGATGTATCAAGGGGACACTCTGTCACTCTTCAGTGACTATGCTTACTATGACGGCAACGAGCAGATGTGTCAGGCACGTTACAATGTGGTGTTGAAAAACCGGGAGTCTACGCTCTATACGGATAGTCTTAATTTTGACAGGCTATATGGCATAGGCTATTTCTTCGAGGGGGGGAAACTCGTGGACAACGGCAGTGTTCTTACATCCGACTGGGGAGAATATAATACAGGTACGAAGATGGCATTGTTCAACTATAGTGTGAAGTTGCGCGGTAAGGACTATGTGCTTACGTCTGATACTCTTTATTACGACATGAACATTTCAAGGGCTCATGTGCTTGGCCCGTCGGAGGTGGTGTCGGGCAGCAGCCGTATATATACCGAGGACGGATATTACAACACGAAGAGCGAACAGGCCGAACTGTACGGGCGGTCGGTGGTGCGCGACGGAGGAAAGGTAATCATCGGGGACAGCGTGTATTACGACAAGGTGAACGGCACGAGCGAGGCTTTTGGAAATGTAGTGTATACAGATACGGTAAACCGTAACAGACTCACAGGTGATTATTGTTTCTATAATGAACAGACGGGTTACGGCATGTCGACCAAGCGGGCCGTGGCTATGGATTTCTCGCAGGCGGACACGTTGTATATGCACGCCGACACATTCAAGATTTATACGTTCAACATCAATACCGATTCCGTATACCGCAAGATTCATGCCTACAACAAGGTGCGGGCGTACCGTACCGACGTGCAGGCTGTGTGCGACTCAATGGTGTTCAACAGCCAGGACTCGTGTCTTACGATGTATCGCGACCCCATTGTATGGAATCTCAGCCAGCAGCTGCTTGGCGAGGTGATAAAGGTGTATATGCGTGATTCTACGATAGACCGTGCCCACGTTATAGGACAGGCGCTTTCTGTGGAGCAGATGCCTGACTCGGTACATTATAATCAGGTAGCGTCGAGAGAGATGTTTGCCTTTTTCAGAAACGGAGAGATATATGAGGCAGAGGCTGACGATAATGTGCTGATAGTGTATTATCCGGTCGACGAGAGCGACAGTATGCTTATAGGACTTAATTATACGGAGACCAGCAAACTGAGGATGTTTCTTGAGAACCGTAAGATGAAGCGTATCTGGATGCCAAAGGCCGAGGGAACTCTGTATCCTATGTCGCAGATTCCTCCCGAAAGGAAATTTCTGCCGAACTATGCGTGGTTTGATTATATTCGTCCGATTGACAAGAATGATATATTCAACTGGCGCGGAAAGAAAGCCGGCACGGAACTGAAAGAGGAAAAACGCCGTGAGGCACCGCTGAGGAGATTTGGGGACAATGGCAGTGCTGCGGATAAAGAGCCGGCCGGGGCAGGCACGGCTGTGTCAGAACCGGCGGAACAAGATGAAACTCCTGCAAACAAATCCGAACAGACCGCTGCCGATGGGGATATTCTGTAACAGACGTCCAAGGGGGTATCATCATGTGATGATATATTCTGATGAACGTAAGGAAAGGTTGAAGGCCCTGGAGGAGCGTGCCATGCGTGAACTCGGTATGTCTCGGCCGGATGTTGCGGACAGGGACAGGCTGCGTGGTGTGTTTGCCGGAAGCACCGGACATTTGCGTCGCATCAAGGAGCGTGAAGGCCGGAAGAACAACATTGTTCTTATTGTTCTTATAGCGGCTATGTTGCTGTTGATGCATTGGCTGATTACGGGGGATTTGTTTATGTGAAATAAAAAAGATTCGACAATGAGTGATGTTATACAACTGCTGCCGGATTCGGTGGCCAATCAGATTGCTGCCGGTGAAGTGATACAGCGTCCGGCATCGGTCGTTAAGGAACTTGTGGAGAATGCCATTGATGCCGGTGCACATACTATCCGCGTGCTTGTGGTGGATGCCGGGCGTACATCTATTCAGGTTATAGACGACGGCAAAGGCATGTCGGAGACCGACGCGCGCCTGGCTTTTGAGCGTCATGCCACGTCGAAGATACGCAAGGCCGACGATTTGTTCGCCCTGCATACCATGGGATTTCGCGGCGAGGCTCTTGCTTCTATTGCAGCGGTGGCTCAGGTAGAGTTGAAGACAAGGATGGAGAGTGACGAGGTAGGTACGCATATATCCATCTCGGGATCGAAGGTGACAGGGCAGGAGCCGGTATCATGTGCTGTAGGGTGTAATTTTCTTGTGGAGAATATCTTTTTTAATGTGCCCGCACGCCGTAAGTTTCTAAAAACCAACGCTACGGAGCTCAACAACATCATGACGGCCTTTGAACGTATCGTATTGGTATATCCTGAAATCAGCTTCTCTCTGCACAGTAACGGAAATGAGGTGCTCAACCTGCGTGCCGGCAGTCTGCGTCAGAGAATCATAGACGTCTTCGGCAAACGTTTCGGGCATAGCATATTACCCGTAGGTGTGGACACGGCAATATGCCGTATCAGCGGATATGTGGGTAAACCGGAATCTGCCCGCAAGAAGGGTGCCCACGAGTATTTCTTTGTAAATGGCAGATATATGAAGCATGCCTATTTTCACAAGGCTGTGATGAACGCTTTTGACCGTCTGACTCCTGCCGGTACGCAAGTGCCGTATTTTATTTATCTTGACGTTGATCCTGCCGATATCGACGTAAATATACATCCCACAAAGACGGAAATCAAATTTGAGAACGAGCAGGCCGTATGGCAGATTATCACTGCTGCAGTGAAGGATTCTATAGGAAAATTCTGCGAAGTGCCGTCGATTGATTTTGATACGGAAGGCAAACCGGAGATTCCTGTATATGACCCGACAAAGGACGTCGAACCGCCGTCTCCGGAATACAATTCGTCTTACAATCCTTTTCAGACACGTGTTTCCGTACGGGGAGAGTCGTCTAAGAGTTGGAACGACGATATGTACGAAAGACTCAGTAAGGAACCGCCAAAGGATATAGACTTGTTTGGGGCAGAGGCTGTCGGCAGTAGATATTCCGGTCTGGAAAACGAATCGGAAGGGATGAATTCCGATGACGGAAATGTCATCTTCGGCGGATTGTATACAGGCGATGACGGTAACGGTGAACCTTTGACTGATGTAGGATATGACGAGTTGCCGGCCGGTATGCCGACAGAACCGTTACAATATGGTTTGCCGGCCGATAAATACGCCAATGATTTGATAGCTGAGAAATCGCCGGTTCATTATCAGTATAAGGGACGTTTCATCATGACAGCCGTGAAGTCGGGATTGATGATTATAGACCAGCAACGTGCAGATATGCGTATACGTTACGAACGCTGTCTGGCCAGAATGGAGTCGTGTGCGTCAAGCACCCAAAGGGTCTTGTTTCCAGAAGTGGTGCAGTTCTCGCCGTCGGAAAGGATTGTACTTGATAAGATTATTCCGGAACTTGCCAATATCGGATTTGAACTTACCGACCTTGGAGGCAACAGTTATGCCGTCAACGGCATTCCTACCGGTATAGAGGGATTGGACTACGTGGCGTTGCTTCATAATATGGTTAGTGATGCGGTGGACAGCGGAAGCACTTCACTTGAAGAGATAAACAAGTCGCTGGCTTTGTGCATTGCACGCACTGCGGCTATTCCGCATGGACAGGTGCTCGGCAATGTGGAGATGGAGAGCATTGTCAACGAATTGTTTGCATGCTCGAATGTTAATTATACCCCTGATGGCAAATCTATCATATGTATACTCCCTCAGCGTGATATTGAGAAGCTTTTAGGGTAGTTTTTAGGGCTTTATGGGGATAAGGTGTCGCAAGTTTTTAGAGTTTCATATGGTTTGCTTGGAAATAAAAAGAAGTTAGTCAATAAAATTAAACTATATCATCCTCTGGACAGAACGTACCCTGACAGAAAGCTCCCTGACAGAACGCGCCCCAACGGGGCAACAAGCACATAGCCCGGGGCAGAGCGCAGCGGCACCCCGGGAATCGACATCGACAATCCCTGCGCCCTGCAAGGGCAAAAGCATAAAAACATATGGGATATGAAAAATGTAATTATCTGATAATTAATGCTTTTGCCCTTTCAAGACGAATAGGATAATTGAACATGATACCCGGGGTGCCGCTGCGCTCAGCCCCGGGTTATGTGCTTGCTGCCTTTTCAAGGCGCATCCATCCTATATCCGGACTATTATGTAGTTTAATTTTGTTGACCAACTTATATATTATTTCAAGACATGAACACCGGAATCCTTTGTGTTGGTGTCGTCTTTAACATTCTAAATTGTCGAATGATATTCAAAAAAAATATGCACATATTATATAAAATGGTCTTTTATGATTTTTTATTGTGACTTAAAATGATTTTCCTTGTTATTTAATTGGTTATTCAAAAATAATTATTTACTTTTGCACAACCAAAAGTGCATATTGTTTAATGTATAATTTAGTATAGGTATGAAAAAGTTATTAATGGGGCTGGCTTTTGCCGGCATTTCTGTGGCTTCAATGGCTCAGAACACTGAGACTGCTGTACCGGAAATGAAGTATAGCGTTGCTACAAATTCATTCTGGAGCAATTGGTTTGTTCAGGCAAACGTAGTAGGTACTGCTTTCTATAGCAATCAGGAGCGTGGTTGGGATCTTGACAAGAGTCCGTTCAAAGGTTTCCGCAACAATCTCGGTTTTTCTGTAGCTCTCGGTAAGTGGTTTACTCCCGGACTCGGTCTCCGTACGAAGTTCAATGGTGTATGGGGTCGTACTGTAATGGCTGAAAAAGAGGGTGTTGCAGTCGATAAAGAGGATAACGGCAACAAGTATTGGACATTGAGCGAGCAGGCTCTTTTCAATCTGAGCAACATGCTCTATGGATACAATGAGAAGCGTGTTTGGAACTTCATTCCTTACATAGGTGCCGGTGTGGGCCGTAATATGAGTGGAAATACTTATGCCATGGGTCTGAATGGTGGTATCCTCAACACATTCCGTCTTAGCGATCGTTTTGCTGTTAACCTTGACGTGAACTACGGTGTTTGGGAGACAAGCATGGACGGCGTTAACAACGGTGCCAAGGGTGAGAACAAGAAGGGACTTGCCAGCCGTGACCAGATGTTCAATGTCGAGGTAGGTTTGACTTACAACATCGGTAAGACACGTTTCAGCAAGACTCCTGATGTAGAGGCATTGAAAGCTCTGTCACAGAGCCAGATTGACGCCCTTAACGCACAGCTTGCAGATTCTCAGGCTGAAAATGCCAAGTTGAAGGATATGCTGGCTAATCAGAAACCGACAGAAGTTACTAAGGTCGTTAAGGAAATTGCAGCTGCTCCGGTATCTGTATTCTTCAACATAGGTAAGTCTAAGATTGCTTCAAGAAAGGATCTTCAGAATGTTAAGGATCTCGTTGAACTTGCCAAGGACAACAACTCTAAGATTGTTGTTACAGGTTATGCCGATAGCAGAACCGGTAGTGCTGCATTCAACCAGAAACTCAGCAAGAAGCGTGCTGAGACCGTTGCTGATGAATTGGTTAAGATGGGTGTGAACCGCGATAACATTGAGATTGTTGCTGCAGGTGGTGTTAACACCTTGTCACCGATTTCTTACAACCGCCGTGCTACTGTTGTTGTGAAGTAATATTGTATACATATAAAAATAAAAATAATTTTGACCGGTGCGGATGTTGTCCGTACCGGTCTTTTTCTTACGCATTGTCCAAATTGTTTGTAAAATATAGCTAATTGCGGATATTTTTTTGAAAGGATAAAAAAAGACAATGTCTAATGGAATATATTCGGATTTAATTGTGTAATTTTGCAACGGCAATATGAATTAAGTAGGAGTAAGATATTTTGATGTCTGCTCCGTTTGTAATGAGAAATTACATGTTGAAAGAGGTTATGACAAAATTTGTCCGTAACCGGTGGTTTATTGTTTTGTGGACTGTTTGGGTATTTCAATTACCCGTAATGTCTCAGCAGTTGATAGGAACACAAGGACTAATGAACATACCGTCTGCGGAAATGAATCCGGAAGGAACTTTTGAAGGAGGGATGAATCTTCTTCAGAAGAGGATGATGGTAGACGTATATGACTACTATACCGGACTTTATTATATAAATTTTACACCTTTTTCTTTTGTCGAACTAACTTTTCGTGAGACATTGCGGAAAACAAGAAAAAGTGCCACCAACCCCAAAATGGGATATTACCAACAAGACCGTTCTACAACACTTCGTTTGCGGCCTGTGAGAGAGAAGGATGGTAAATGGTGGCCGAGTGTTGTGGTAGGAGTAAATGATATATATTCCGATCACGGCAACAGTGAATATGCTGCAGTATACGGAGTGATTACCAAGAATGTCCGTTTGGGCGGCATGGTGAACGTAGGAGCAACGTTGGGTTATGCACATCCTATAGATGACGGTGTTACGTATGATGGAGTCTTTGGAGGCATTTCTGTCTCGCCGATATCTTTTGACAATCTGAAGATAATGGCAGAATACGATACCAGAGGAATCAATGTCGGGGCATCGGTCGTGCTTTTCCGACATCTTAGAGCAATGTGTCTTACACGCGATTTTGAGGGAGTGTGTGGAGGTCTCAGCTATCTTTATACAATTAAATATTGACATTATATGAAGATGAAGAGATATTGCATATTGGTTCTTTTGCTGTTGAAGACATTTCTCTGCATGGCCAAGTCGGATGTTGACATCATGTCGCGACTTGTGGACATGGGATTTGAGAATGTAAGGGTAGGCGTGGAAGACAATGTGGTCTATGCCGCTTTTGAAGATCCTGTTTACCGTGGAACATATCGCGGGTTTGGCATCATGCTCGAACAGTTGTCGCAATATTATCTCGATGCGGAGAGATTTGAAATAGTGGTACTCGATTCAAAAGTGCCTAAGGTATGTGTACATGCAAGCCATGTAGATTCAAGGTGGTCTTTGGAGGCTGACTATGAGGTGGAGAATGCAATGGCTATCCTTGACAATACGGATGAAAACGGCAATTCGTTTGGTAAAATAGATGTGACCTTCCACCCTAAGGTGTCCATTGACAACCATCGTTTTGATGTGCTATACGAATATGCGGTAGCCATAGCACCGTCGATAGAAACGACCTTATGGCGTGGTAGCAGGATAACGGTCCAACCGGTGATACCGCTGATAGGCGGTAATCTGCGGAAGGACAACACGTTGAGATATTGCCGTATCGGTATAGCCGATATTGAGCAGGAATTTATGAAAGGAGGACGCTGGAGTCTGAAGGCTGCGGCTGGAATCCTATACTCTAACTTCATGGGAGCGAATGTCGAGGCCGGTCGTCAACTGACAGACGCATTGGGACTGAAACTTAAGGTGGGATACTTGGGCGAGGCTTATGTGGACAACAAAGGCTATCATTTCGTCAAGCCTGACAAACTCACGTTTTTGGCAAAAGCTGATTATTATGAGAGATTCTCTCGCTTGCAAGTACAGCTTACGGCCGGCAGGTTCGTTTATGGTGACTATGGAGGACGGATGGACGTGACACGTCATTTCGGTGACTATGCAATAGGTGTATATGGTGTTCTGACAGATGGAGAGCACAATGCCGGATTCCATTTTGCAATTCCGATGATGGGCAAACGGCAGAAGCGCAACGGGAGAATACGTTTGAGGATGCCGGAATATTTCAATTGGGAATACAGTATGGTTTCGAACTACAGGTATGCCAATGAAAATATGGGGCGTGAATATACTGTCCGCGCAGACGAAAACCGTTCGGCACGATATTTTCAGGCCGAATACATAGAGCAGAATCTGCAGCGATACCTGAATGGTATATCAAGATGACTGAATATAAAGAATTCTTAGTATTAATTTTTAAAATAAAAAAAGGTTATGAAAAAAATCAAGTTCCTTTTAGGAATCCTTACGATTGCAGCAAGCACAAGTTTGCTCAGTTCTTGTTTTAGTGATCCTACTTTCGACGAGAAACCGGAAGTAACTCTTCCTTCTGCTGAGACTACTTACACAATTACAGTGAAGACGAACCCTGCTGATGCAAAACTGACTTACAACGGTAAGCCTGTTGACAAGACATTCACTACAAAAGAGAATGGTGAACTTGTTGTTTCTGCTGATGATAGTTATGTAGCACAGACAATCAACGTTGTTCTTGGTGAAAACAAGAACATTGTACTTGATGTTACTCTGATTAAGAAACCTACTTCCAATACTTCTGTTGCTGATGCAGAAGCCAGTACAAGCGAAACAGAAGTAAACGGTAACAATAACTCTTCGATTGTTATCCCTGCAGGTATAACCCAAACAAACGAAAGTGTATCGGATGATGCTAAATTTGGTATCGGTGTGTATAATGTAGTTGCCGTTACTGAAGAGCCTAAAGTTACAGAGGATAAGGTAGAAAACGACAAGCCTCACGATGTGCTTGTTGCTGTCTGCGAGCCCGATGGTGCCAGATTTGACGAGCCTGTTACAATATCTGTTGCAGCTCAGAATGCTGAAGGTTTGAGTTTCGAGTGTACTAACGATAAAGAAGGCGATCCTGCTAAGAGCATTAGTGTCGGACAAAATACACTTTCGGCTAAGGTTGATCACTTCTCAAACTGGACATTCTCGCTGATGGCTCGTGTAATCAAGATTGAAGAGCAGGAAGAAGTTCTTTTTGATGGAGATATTCTGATACATGCAGGCAGCAATGCTTTCAATTATACGGCAAAGGCAGGTGTATCTTCAAACCGTAATGGTATTGCAGAGACATTCTTGATAAGTCAGTTCGGTTCAAAACTTACGAATGTAGCCAAGACAGGAACTCTTTCTTCTACTGGCGAGGGCTCGGCTCGTATCCGTGTCATCCAGACCAAGAAAATTATAACATACAAGTCAGGCAATACACAGTTTACAGCAACTGTTTACGGTGCCATTAGGGTGGATGTTCTTAACGTTACTTACGATACTACAGGACACTCCGGAGGTATTGGCACTAACTAATAATAGGATATCGGTATTCTATTAAAACAGAATGTAGAATTGACATAACGGAGACTGTGTCGTGATGATCTCACAATGCAGTCTCTTTTTTTATTTATGTTATTGTTTTTTTATTTTTAGGAGATACGGAAATGCTTTTTAGGATAATCTTCATCTTTAAGATGTATATTGTATGTAAGATACGATTCAAAATCGGTTATTTGAGTTGTTTTTGAATTATTTTTTATCATTCGGTAAAATAATGAATAAAAAAGTTTGCGGTTACAAAAAAAAGCACTACCTTTGCAATCGCTTACAAGAAGTAAGGGCGCTTAGCTCAGCTGGTTTAGAGCATCTGCCTTACAAGCAGAGGGTCGGCGGTTCGAATCCGTCAGCGCCCACAAAGGGAAAAGGTTAATCCTGCAATCCAAGATTTTGGAGGCAGGATTTTTTTGTTTGAAGTGTTTTTTATGGAGAGGGATGGGATGTTCCGCAATCCAGGTCAAATGGCACAACCCAGCAATGGTGAATAACAACTAATTCAATTCACAATGAAGCAAGAACATGAACTAAAATCGCTTTTGACTGAACAACAGTTTGAGTCCTCGGATAATAGAGACATTTTACTTGCTAAAGCAAAAGCATGTGCTAATGGTTATGCGCTTGCAACAGAAGGTATAGCAGTTGTGTCTGATTTTCAGAACAACGAATGCCATATTTTCTCTGGGAAATTCGGTCAAACTATAATGAATCTCCCTGAATATATGGTAAACCGTAATTCAGCTTTTGAGGACATAGTATTCAGTCATGCAAAAGAAGACGAACTTATTGAACGTCATGTGCTGGAACTTCGTTTCTTTAACTTCATAAAAGAACTTTCAGTAAAAGAAAAGACAAATTTTTCAGCTTCATGCATCCTCAGTTTTTATCGGACCGGAGGCAATGAAAAAGTCAAAATACTCCATACAACGAGATATTTTGGCTGTAGTGCCAACGGAAGTGTTTTACTCGGTCTATGCACTTACATTCCATACCCCGTTTCTCATAACCGGCAAGACGGAATCATTGTCAATCTATTGACAGGAGAGACGGTTGGACGAGACATATACGAAGTGAGTGACCATAAAATTCTTAGCCGCCGACAACTCGAAATTGTGTCCTTGATGGCAAAAGGAGTGCCAAGTAAACAGATCGCTGATAAATTAAACATCTCAATTTATACTGTCAATCGTCATCGTCAGGATATTTTGGCGGCATTAAAAGTAGCAAATACTGCAGCGGCAGTAGAAATTGCATTAAGAATGAACCTTATTTAATAGGTTTGTCCACTTAATTATTGGTTAAAAAACAAGTGTTGCACCAGTTATTATTGGTTAGTAATTATATTTAACTGATGCGAAAATTGGTTAGAAATCAGTATTGCGCACATCCTGCATTCTATTTAATTTTGCAACCACAAACAATTTACAAGGAAGTTGCAAATGAATAATAATCAAATCAATATCACAATGAAAAAAATGGTATTTATCGCAGTCATTGCAAGTCTTGCAATGACTGGATGCACTCAGAAAGAATCCGGGAAAAAGACAGGCTGTTTGGGCGAAAAAGTTATGGCGGAAACCGTTGAACTCGCTCCATGTGACATCAATGTAGGCGGAATCCGTTTTACAAAGTCTAAAAACGGCGCAGAGAAAAGCATTACACTCGCGGGCGACACCATCAAGTTTGTAGCCGGTCCACAAACTGATTATTTCCGTTCACCGGACGGAAGCGTCGTTAATAGTTCTGCGGTCGTTTTCACAGAGATTGACAATACCAGGCCTTTCACTTTTACGGCTAAAGTACAGCCGGACTTCACTGAAACCGGAACATATTCGGCTGGTGTGTTATACGCATACGAGAATGACACTCATTGTCAAAAACTATGTTTCGAGCAGGACGAATATGGTGACCATCGGGTAGTGTCAGTTCGCACAATAGGTACCTCTGATGACAATAATCATCAGGCAATTGTCGGTCCGTATGTTTATATGAGATTATCCTCCGATGGCACCACTCTTGGCAGTTATTTTTCAGAAGATGGGAAAATATGGCATATGGCTCGCCTCTACAAGAATGATTTTCCTGAGAAGTTGCTTCTTGGTCTGAGTTCCCAAAGTCCTAAAGACGATGAACACACCTGCTGTTTCACGGAAGTATCGCTTAAGCAAGAGGCTGTCCCCGATTTTCGCATAGGCAAACTAAACAAGGAATAAGATTTTTATATTACACTATAATCAGACTTTATAAACAGGTTTAATATCTCAACAAATGAACAGAAATCAAATTTTCATAGCATTGTCACTACTTGCATGCACCCTGTTATCATGTCAAAATGGGCAGAGACAACAATCAGCAACAACAAACAAATCGAATATGGAAAAAGAAGACACAATCTTAAAGCCATTTGTGGCGGAAAACTTGTTTTGGATTCGTCAACCAAAACAATATACAATCACGGACTCTTTGATTACAATCGTTTCAGAGCCTCACACCGACCTATGGCAGCGCACCTATTATGGGTTCAGCAATGACAATGCTCCGGTGCTGCAAATGAAAACTTCTAACAAGTTCTTTTCTTTCACCGTAAAGACATCGTTCAACAGTTCTGCCTTGTTTGACCAGTGCGGTATTGCAATCTATCTTGACAGTGATAATTGGATGAAGGCGTCAATTGAATACGAGAATGAGGAATATCAAAGACTGGGCAGTGTGGTGACAAACAACGGATATTCCGACTGGGCCACACATGACATTCCATCTTCCATAAGAGAAATGTGGTATCGTCTTAGCCGCCGGGGAAGTGACTATTATATAGAAACGAGCACTGACGGTATCGCTTTCCACCAGATGCGCACATTTCATTTAGACAAGGGTGATGGAGAAATTTCGTTCGGAATATATGCGGCAAGCCCGGTTGAGCATTCATTCACCGCACAGTTCTCTGAAATGGAAGTCGGAGAGTGCAAATGGAAGTCTTGGTCAGCAGAAGACACAGGTTTCAAACAGACCGCAAACCAATAAACTGCAATCCAATGAAAAGCGAGCAGGCAATCAATAAAATGATTGCCTGCTCAATATGATGTTTAAAATTAACTTGAGATGAATATACTTCACAGCCAACATAAGCATTTGCTTGTCGCTAATCGGGTCGCTTTTATGGTAATAGGGGTTCTTGAGGCTGCATGGGCACCGCTTGTACCATATGTCAAAAGCGCTTTTGCAATAGATGAGGGTTCTCTTGGATTGCTTATGCTGTGTAGTGGGTTTGGTTCTATTTGCGCTCTTCCGCTTTCCGGCTTTTTGGTAAATCGTTATGGCGCGAAGAAAGTTATTTATGTGTCTGGACTGCTGATGGCATTTGCATTATTAGCTATAAGCCTGCTTGTAAATGTATGGCTGACAGGCGTGATGCTTATGATTTTCGGAGGTTGCACCATAACCATTGATGTTGCGGCAAATGTGAATGGTATTGCCATAGAGCGTAAGACGGGCAGGTTTTTTATGTCAAGCTTTCATGGCGGCTACTCGTTGGGGACACTGATTGGTGCCGGAACAATGAGCGTACTGTTTACTTTGGGACTCATACCTAAATGGGCTGTCATCATTTGTATGGTGGTCACAATTATTGCGTTGGTATTAGGATGCAAGGATTTGTTACCGAAAGAGGAACTTGAGCCAGACACGCCTGTTGAGAAACCAAGGAAAGGTAAATTATATATTCCTCCTATGGTTGTCGTGGTTGGATTGTTGTGCCTTGTCATGTATGCTTCGGAGGGCGCTGTAATGGGCTGGTCGGCAATATTTGTTAGTCAAGAGCGTGGCATTGAAATGTCTATGGCCGGATTTTTTTATACAGCTTTTGCCATAACAATGACAATTATGAGACTTTGTGGAGACAAAATGGTAGATCGGTTGGGACAAAGAATTGTTGTGGTCGGGGGAGCTTTGCTTATTGCTATCGGTTTTATGACTGTAGTATTGGTTGATAGTGCCATTGCTGCTGTCGTTGGCTTTGCGATGGTCGGTTGCGGTGCCGCCAATGTTGTCCCTCAATTGGTTTCCTTTGCGGCACACATTAAAGGTATGGCTGTACATAACATTATCAGTTTTATTAATGCCTTCGGATATTCGGGGATACTCCTCGGTCCGGTAATAATTGGATTCGTTGGGAAACAATATGGTTTAAATATATCATTTATTGGAATTGCTGTTTTTGCTTTAATTGTCGCGATGGTCTCGTTTATGATATTAAGAGCAAAACATATTTCTCAACAAATGCCCGCTGAGCCGGAGTAATCAAGTGTGCAGTGCATAAAAAATTATCGGGTGACCTACAATGTGCGTCATTTTGCCGGATAGAGGCATTACAAAAATCGCTGAAACTATCTTAGTTTCAGCGATTTGCGGCATCTTGCCGTTTTTCTCTGTGATCCGCCTGGTATTTATGTCACAGGCGTATGCTATATGATTATCAAATACTTAGCTCTCCAAAAATCGTGATGCTCCCTTTTTGCGCACCCCGATATTTCAATGTTCTTCTTCGTTTACTATGTAAAGGTAGTAATAATTCACTGATTTTCGGCAATTAAGAGCGTTAAATAAGCCTTATTTATTGCCCCATTTTTCGCTAATCCTTGCTCCCTCACTAATTTGGTTGTGGATTTACGGAGTTTTTCGGCTCCCTTTTGCTTGCTAAATCAACTTATATTTTAATTTTAATTTCTCTTTTGGCTGCTTTTGCTCTTATTTTGGAATTAAAATTTGAAATATCGTCGTTTTGTTTTGGTGGTGTCGCATTTAATGGCTAACTTTGTCAAATTAAATCCACCTACGATGATACAAGAGTTGAAAATAAAAAACTTCAAGTCCTTCCGTGATGAGGTTGAACTAAGTTTCGAGCCTTCAGGAGATGACCGTTACAACAGCGTTGTAACGATGCCCGACGGGGTACAACTGCTCCGTTTTGCAGTTGTTTTCGGAGCCAATGCCAGCGGCAAGTCAAACCTTTTGGATGCTGTTGAGTTCCTTCGTGATTTTTGGAATAATATTCCGGCAACGAATGATGACGGCACGAATGTCCAGCCATTTCTTATGCGAAAGTCCGCGCTGTCGTATGACACGGAGTTTGAAATCAAGCTGTATGTGGATGGCATACGTTATTGGTATCAGCTTACGGTAAATCCCGAAAAAGTATGCCGGGAGGCATTGTTTGTCTATCTTACAAACCGCCCGACAAAGGTGTTTTGCCGTGAGGACGTGCAGGGGGTATCAAAGTTGATATTTAATCCAACTGTCGCCAAACTTTCGCCGGCGGAAGTAGATATTATGAC
Organism: Xylanibacter rodentium; assembly: GCF_013166575.1. Classification (GTDB taxonomy): domain Bacteria; phylum Bacteroidota; class Bacteroidia; order Bacteroidales; family Bacteroidaceae; genus Prevotella; species Prevotella rodentium. The sequence goes on along the minus strand of NZ_JABKKE010000022.1, from coordinate 2,628 downwards.
AATGAACTGCCTGCGGAATATGTCGGTTCTTGCTGTATTGAAGAAAGTCAATATCGCCGTGCCTTATCTTGACAATATGCGCCGCTGGATTGACAACCGTATGCTGCCATTGCAGAGCGGTTCACTATCCTCATTGTCGCAGGGAGCTAAGAAGATGATTGCCGACAGCGAAGATTTCCGGGAAAACCTTATGCAGTTCGCACAGGAAGCTGATTTCAATATTTCCGACATCAAAATTCAGAAAATGGCGGCATTGTTCGGTCATACCGTAAAAAGCGAAGCCGGGAGCGAAAGCTATGTTTTGCCTGAGAACTGTCAGAGTACAGGAACAAAACGTATGGTCGAACTTGAATCGCTTATATATACACAGTTGAAACGGCAAGCGTTTTTGTGCATTGATGAAATCGAGGCATCTATGCACCCAAATCTGATGGAATACATCCTCGCCAAATTCATAAATACCCCGGACAATCAATCGCAATTGCTTGTATCGACGCATTATGATCCGATATTGAAGGATATTGATGATTTGTTTGGCAAGGACTCCGTATGGTTTACCGAAAAGGGCAAAGACGGTAACACTACGCTGTTTTCTCTCGTTGATTTCAAAGGGCTTAACAAGTTGTCGTCAATCCATCGGGCATATATGAACGGTCAGTTTGGCGCATTACCGAATGTATTGTAAGAGGTAAAGTTATGGCACGAAGAATAAAGGAGCGTAAACTCAAAAATCCGACAATCACAATTATCGGAGAAGGGGCGACCGAGCGATACTATTTCACCCACCTCAAACGACTGCGTGGATATAACTATGTCTGCAAACCGCGAAATTTCACAGAACAGACTTTTGATGAAATGCAGAAGCAGATAGAACGAGTGCTTGCTGACAATGGAATTGCCGTATGTGTTTTTGATGCCGATGTTACCCGTACACGACCGGCAGAAAAAGCAAAGTTTGAGGATATGAGGCGTAAGTATGCTGACAATCCGGTGGTCATATTGTGTGACAGTATGCCGTCAATTGAGTTCTGGTTTCTTTTGCACTATCTGAACACCAACCGATATTTCGCAACATCGGATGATGTGATTGATGTCCTTCACCGATATATGCCCAATTTCAGTAAACACCAATCATTCCTTTCAAAAGAAGCATGGGTATCGGAATTGCTTGCAGATAATCGTCTTGATAAAGCAATAGCCAATGCTAATATAGTAGGTATGGAAGGAGAGTCATATAGCAGATTGCCGAAATTGTTTGAGATTGTAGATACTAAATAGATCGGTTGTACCGAAATGGAAGACAAAGCAGAAATTGAAAAGTACATACATGACTTTATCTTAAATCGTCCTCATGTGTTTATTTTGGGTGCGGGCGCGACTATTGCGGCAATTCCTAATGGAGATAGGAACGGGTTGAAATGCTCCGTTATGAATAATTTTCTTGAGGAATTGGATTTATCGCATATATTGTCTGGCGTAGAATTAAAAACTACAAGTACCAATTTGGAGGATATTTACTCGGAGTTGGATACTATGTCAGAATATTCATCGGTGAAGGATGAATTGGAAAATAAAATAATACAAAAGTTTTCCCAGTATGAATTGCCCGACCAACCTACTATATATGATTACTTGATTTTGTCATTAAGGTCAAAAGATTACATTTTTACGTTTAATTGGGATGACCTTCTAATTCAAGCATATAACAGAGTTTGTCATTTTACAAATGATTTACCGCAATTAGTGTTTTTGCATGGAAATATAGGAGTTGGTATATGTGGTGAATGTGGAGCGATACAGGCATATAGAAACTCACACTGTTATAAATGCGATAACAAATCACTACATCGCCCCAAACTTTTATTTCCAGTAAAAAAGAAAAATTACAATTTAGATCCATATATAAGCAACGCTTGGAATGGCTTTTTGGAAATAATTAAAAATGCCAGCATATTGACGGTATTTGGTTATAGTGCGCCAAAAACTGATGTTGAAGCCATAAAAGCCATGAAAACAGCATTTTCTTCTACGTTTAGGCGTTATGACCAAATTGAAATTATTGATGTAAAGCCTGAGTCAGAATTGCTTGATACGTGGGATGACTTCATTCAACCTACTAACTACCATGTAAAAACCTATAATAATTTATTTGATAGTTTTGTGGGGGAATTTCCGAGAAGAAGCATCGAGGGCTATTATAAACGACTATATAGCGGTTGGTGGGGACAATCAAGCCTAAGATTAAAGTCTTGCAATGCATTAGATGAACTTAAAGATTTGTTATCACCGCTGATACAGAACGAATATAAAAAGAATTTCAATGTTATCTGAAATTGGTTATGGTTGGTGATGCAATTTATTCCCATAAATTGCATCACCGTACAAAAAATTGAGTTTAAAACCGGAGCGAGGTACAATTTTTTGCGATTATAACGGTGATTTTTACAAAAAACTGAGTTTATAGCCGATTTTACACTGCGGAAACGGATAGAGGCGTGGCGGGTAGGGTGCCCATAATTTGTGGTTCATTTTTAGTATCAAAATAGCATTAAATTTAGCAATAACTGTATGATATTTAAATAATTGACTTTTTATATTGTATTTCAAAAATGAACGTTATATGAGCGG
>NZ_JABKKE010000021.1 GCF_013166575.1 Xylanibacter rodentium | reverse complement strand
GCCTCGCGTGCGTCGCTCCATGCCTGCAAACGGTCGTACTCCTCCTTGGTTATCCGCATGAACGAGCCGTGCTGCGGGCCGTTCACCCCCTCTATGTCCACGGGGTCGGTGAAGTTGCGCATGTACTTGTCGGCCTTGCAGATACGGTAATGCTTCGGGTTGGACGAATACTCTATGTATCCTATGCGCCATGTATCGCTGCCGATGAGCTGGAATGCCGACACGCCCTCACACTTCTTGTTGCCTTCGAAGCTGATGTAGTCGTCGTCCACGGGCTCGCTCCACGGGCCGGTGAGTGCCTTGGCATAGGATGTGAACAGTCCGGGCTTGCCGCCTTCCTTCTTTATCATCATATGATACAGGCCGTCGGCTTCGACCAGGTTGATGTCGGCGTCGATGGTAGCGTAGCCCCAGTCGAACAGCAGCCGGGGTTTGGTGAGCCTGGTGAACGACTTGTCGGCATACGAATAATACATGCGGTCGTATTTCTCTTCGGCTCTGTTCCACATCGAGTAGTATATGAAGTATCCGCCCTTGCTGCCGTCGGGCCACACGTATGCCGGATCCCAGAATGTCTGTGGCGCCCACACACGGTTGATGGTGGACCAGTCGCCGTATACGTCGGGCGACTCGGGGTCGCAGAATATGGCAGCTCCCTTGCGGAAGTCGAATGTCACCGACTTCCAGTTTATCAGGTCGTCGCTCGTGTACAGGTCTATTCCGTAGTTGTCCCACTTGCGGCTCTTTCTCACGCACATGTCCGTGGTCACCATCAGATAGCCCGTCCCGTCATACTTGCGGCAGATATAGGCATCGCGCGTGCCGCCTTCGATGCGTGCATGTTCCGAGGGCGGGAAGATGGAGTCGCCGTTTATCAGGTCGTGAAAGTGCAGACCGTCGCGGCTCAGCGCATATGCCGTCCATTCTCCGCGATCGCTCATATGGCAGTACAGATAGCCGTAGTCTCCTTTCTGCAGGTTCTGTGCCGTGGCGTACACCGGTGCCGCCATGGCAGGGACTGATGCCATTATCAGTTTCAGTAAGAGTTTTTTCATTTGTTTCTTTATGTTAGTTGTATTTTATTATAATGGGTATATGTCAATAAAGGCTTTATGCTTTGTAGTCTTGATATTTATGTACAAATTTAAGATATATCGTGTAATAAACGACAGCCGGCACTTGTTATCATATCGGATTTAACTTTTTTTATGCCATCGCATATACATTATAACCATCCGGCAGGCTGTAGCATTCTGCACCACACAGTCTGCGGCAACATTGTGCCGCGTCTGTCCCGAGGCAGAATGTCGGCTCAGAACTTTCTTTACTTTAACGTATGTTAAGCGACATCCGTATCGCGATTTCTGACCTATTGCCCGAAAATCGCGATTTTTGACTCAAACAGGGAGTGCTGATTATCAGCATGTTACAACAATAAGGCTTTGTAAAGAAAGCAGAGAGGGCCGTTTCGCCTTGCAATAAGGCCGTTATTGCATTGCGACGGAGGCCTCCTTGCACTGCGAAACGGCCGTTGCGGGAGTGTCGGGAGGCCCTTACGGCAGCAAAACGGGTCAAAAACCGTGTGTCAAAGAAGCAGAGAAAGCCTTACGGCTTTTCTGGTTTGAGAAAAACAAAATGCGTTTTTTTCAGAATTATCACTACAAAGGGTAGCGCTCTTCCGCCAAGTATAAGCCTTTCGGACAGAAAGTTGCTTATTTATGCCACGATTACACCGAAAAGCAGTAAATTTGCATCCGTATAAGTATAAGCAATTAAAAAAATTACGTTATCCTAATGAAAAGAACAATCCTTAAACTCATCATTGCACTGTTGCCGCTGTCTGTTGCCGCGCAGACCGGCTCGCTTGATGATATACGTATGGCACTTGAAGCGTCGGCCGACACGCAAACCCAGGAAAAGGTGTATGTGCATATCGACAATACATGCTATTTCGTGGGCGACACGATATGGTATAAGGCATATGTGGCGAGGGCCGACAATCTCGGATATACCGACATCAGCCGCATGGTCTATGTGGAACTGCTCACGCCCGACGGCCTGCTTGTGGAGCGCCAGCACATTATCGTCAGTTCCGACGGCTACGGCTGCGGACAGTTTGCCCTGACCGACTCGCTCTATTCGGGCTACTATGAGTTGCGGGCGTACACACGGTGGATGCTCAACTTCAACGTTTCCCATAAGCGCTACAGCAAGAACGATGCCGACTTGTTCTACAGCCGCGATATGGCGGCCGACTATTTCCGCACGTGGGACGGGTTGTACTCGCGCGTACTGCCCGTATTCGCCCGGCCGGCCAAGCCCGGCGACTATGCCTACAAGCAGATGGTGAGCCGGCCGAAGCAGCATGTTGTCAAGGCGCCCAAGGCCGGACTTGAGGCCGGATTCTATCCCGAGGGCGGGCGGATGGTAGAGGGCGTGCCTTGCCGCGTGGCATTCGAACTGACCGACCGTGCCGGAGCAGCCGTGTCGGTTTCGGGGCGTATCACCGACGGCGACGCCACTGTGGCCGACGCCGTGGCGGGATATATGGGCCGGGGGGTGTTCACGGTGACACCCGGGGCCGGCCGTCTGAAGGCACGTTTCAGCAGCGGCGGCAAGGAATATACGTTCGATTTGCCGAAGGCGGAGCCGTCGGGGGCTACTGTAGAGCTTTCGGGAGGCGTGCTGGATATACGTTCGCGCAATCTGCCGGCCGATTGCCGTTACGGCGTGTCGGTGATGTGCCGCGGAGTGTTGTGCCATTTCAGTGAAGTGACTTTCGGGGCCGACGGCTGCGCTTCGGTGACGTTGCCGGCCGACTTGCCCACGGGTGTCAACGACGTTACGCTGTTTGACAGCCGCGGGCGTATCGTTGCCGACCGTCTGTTCTTCGTCAACAACCACGACTACGACTGTGGCCGCATGACAGTAGAGGGCGGCGGGACACGGTCGTATGCGCCTTACGAGAAAGTCAGCATCGGCATGAAGTGTGACGGTGTGGCCGGGCCGGCATTGTTTTCCGTGGCTGTGCGCGATGCCGCCACCGACGACCCGACATACGATGACGGCAATATCATGACCGACATGCTGCTCGGCAGCGAACTGAAAGGATTCATAGCCAATCCGGCTTACTATTTCGCGTCCGACGACCCTGCGCGCGCCGAGGCGCTCGATGTGCTGATGATGGTGCAGGGATGGCGCAGATACAAGTGGACCGAACTGGCCGACACGGCTTGCGCCCGGCGGCGCTATGCTCCTGAAAGGTCGCTGACGGTTGAGGGCGCGGTATATAAGATGCTGTCGCTCAACGAGGTGGAGCCTGACGAGATAAAGTCGTGGGCCTATGGTCTCGGAATGGCGGGAATCAAGGTAGACGAGAATGTCGATGCCTCGTCGTCGGTAGGGCTGGACGATGTGGTGGGCAGCGACGACGGCGGACTGTCCAGTACGAACGACGGCAACAACGCACAGGATGTGTTCGTGCCGGAGACAAATATCGAGTATGTGAGGATTGGCGAGACCGACGCCGCCAATGGGGTCAACCACGGCGGACTGAAGCATGAGGTGATGGTCGAGGCGGAAGTGTCGTTCTCGGACGGGGTGGTGGGCGCTACGCAGCTTACGCGCGACGGCGGGCGCTACGTGTTCGAGATACCTCCGTTCTATGGTACGGCCATACTCAATATGAAGGCTTACAACGAGAAGGATTCGGCACAGAAGAACATGATGTCGCGGCTCGACAAGACGGTGTTCCGCGAGGATGCCTATCCCGACTTTTTCGTGAAGCGCGACATGTTTTTCCCGATATTCACGTCGAAGTACAGCTACTATCAGACGCATACGCCCGAATATACGGTGCACGACGATGCTTTGGGCGACTCCATACTTTCGTCGCTGACGGACGACGACCACCGGCTTGACAATCTCAAGGTGAAGGGAAAGCGGCGCGGCAAGCGTGCCATAGACTACAAGAAGCCGGCTTATGTAGCCGATGCCTACAGTCTGTACAACGACATCACCGACTACGGATTGAGTTTCGGAATGTACGACATGAGGCAGTTTCCGGTGCAGGCGGCGCGTTTCCTATATGGCAATATGGCGCGTTACAACCGTTACAACGTGGCCGGACGAATCGACCGCTTTACGTATTACCGCACGTTCAATCCCGACAGAAACATTGACGCGGCCGTCAGCGGACTTACCAATGTGTGGACCAACCGTAACGCGCGGGCGTATTATAACAAGCTGAAACTGAAGAGTCTGCACAAGATACGTGTGTTCACCGACTACGAACCGCGCAACGAGGATGTGCCGATGGTGCAGGAAAGCGCTTCGCCCGACGTGACGGTCGAGATGGTGCCCTTTGCCGACGGCGGTGTGCAGCCTGTTTTCCGCGACCGTCACATCGTGCTGTATGGTGTGAACGAGCCTGCCGATTTCTACAATCCCGACTACAGCTCTCGTCAGCCCGATGCTCCGGCTGACTATCGGCGTACGCTATATTGGAATCCGAATGCGAGGACGGATGCCGACGGACGCTTTATGGCGACATTCTTCAACAATGGCAAGGAGACGCGCATAAAGGTGTCGGTGGCCGGAATCACGGACGACGGGAAGTTTGTCTATTGAGAGTCTGATTTTATGGTTGTAAAAGCCTGAGACATATCTGTTTGCCATCATCGGTTACTAAAGTGGAATATTGGTCATTCTAGAATTGCCATGCTTTTGAAAAGAAATGAAGCACGTATATATGCCAATGTTTTTAATTTGCTTTTAGGAGCAAGTTACCGTAAGAATGTACTCTAATGTGATTGTATACGGAAATAAAACAATTTGAAACAGATGACAAAGTGTATTAAGTATAAACGAACTACTTTTGTCAGCGAATTTCAATACATAAGAAATATAAACTATTAATTACTATAAAATTGTGAGAAAATCGATTTTGGCATCTATGGTGATGCTTGCAATGATTTTACGAACGATGGAAACCGCATGTATGGGAAAAAGTAAAGTGCTGACTGTATTATTTCTGTTTACAGTCTTTGTGCAGGCATTTGCTGATGCTAAAACATTCTTCAGCAAGGACGGATTTACGTATGCTATATTGAGATATGGTGACGGTTTTCTTTCGGTGACAGGTTATCAGGCAGATACTGTTACTGATTACTCACAGCCGCTTCATATTCCGTCATCGGTCACATACGAGGGCAAGACTTATCTTGTAAAGGAAATATCTCCCAAGGTATTTAAGGGAGTGACAGAAATCCAATCTGTTTTGATAGAAGATGGTATAGACAGAATCTGTAACGATGCTTTTTGGTATTGTGTAAACTTGAAGTCAATATATATTCCTGCTTCGGTTGGCAGCTTGGGTACACGGCTTTTTTCCAGTTGCTATAGTCTGAAGTCGGTTGTTGTCGATGCAAACAACGAAACGTTTGATTCGCGCGACAACTCAAACGCGATAATATATACAGAAGATGATGAGTTGATGGTTGCATGTTCCTCAACAGTGATACCTTCTTCCGTGAAGTCTATAGGCGAATGGGCTTTTTATCATTGTAACACGATGGAGCATTTGGTCATCCCTGAAGGAGTGGAAACTATCGGCGACCATGCTTTTTATGGATGCAGCAGTCTTAAGTCTGTAAGTCTGCCGGAGTCGCTTACAAAAATAGGTTGGAGTGCATTTGAAGAGTGCAGTTCACTTACCTCTATTGTCATTCCTAAGAATGTTGCAAAGATAGACAACCACAACCTTTTTCCCGGCTGCTTTGCCCTTACCTCAATACATGTGGATAGTGCCAATCCTTGTTATGATTCACGCTCCGGCTGCAATGGTATCGTAAGAAAGTCCGATTCGGCATTGTTGTCGGCTTGCGGTACAACAACTATAGGTGACGACATACGTGTTTTGGAAAGTAATTGTTTTGACGGAACATTGATTCGTTCGGTCCATATCCCCAAGTCTGTTGAGGATGTTTCCGGTTCAGCCTTTGTAGGGTGTTATGGTATAGACGAAATAACTGTTGCGCCCGACCATCCTAATCTTATCTCCCCGAAAGGCTCCAATGCCTTGTTGACCAGGGACGGCAAGACACTGTTGTTGGGATGTCGCACTACGGTCATTCCGGCCGGAGTGGAAATAATAGGGAATTTTGCTTTTTGGGGCAGATACTTTAAACTTCTTCTTCGTCTGCCTGATACAATCATGAAAATAGGCGATTCCGCTTTCGGTCATTGCAATGGATTGTATGAAGTGATAATCCCCCAATCGGTAGAAACCATAGAGCCTTATGCTTTTTCTGATTGTGGCAATCTCACTGTAGTGCAGATGCTTTCTCCGGTAAAGACTATTGAGTGTGGTACATTCAATAATTGTTATAGTCTTTCGACCATAAGTATTCCTGAAGGTGTTGAGACTATAGAGGGGTTGGCTTTCTCTGATTGTAAGAATTTAAAGCATATCAGTTTGCCGTCATCGGTAACTAAAGTGGAATATTCGTCATTCGAGAATTGCCCTGCTTTTGAAAAGAGATGAAGCACGTATATATACCAATGTTTTTAATTTGCTTTTAGGAGCAAGTTACCGTAAGAATGTACTCTAATGTTGATTGTATACGGAAATGAAACAATTTGAAACAAATGACAAAGTGTATTAAGTATAAATGAACTACTTTTATCAAAGAATTTTGATACATAAGAAATATAAACTATTAATTACTATAAAATTAAGGAAAAATCTCCATTCCCCATATTTGTAATTATTAGGAAATATGTTTGTCTTGTGTGTATGCTTTTATTACGGTTATTAGTTCCGACAGTCTTCAAGATTACCATATTATTAAAAATGAAACAATGATACAGAAACATTTGATGCTTGCATTATTATGGCTGGTGGTTATATGTCAGGCGAAGGCTAATGATACCTTTTGTGAAAATGGCTTTGAGTTCAGACTGTTAAGAGCTGGTGATTGCAGTTCGCTTGTGGTTACAGGTTATCATCCGATTCCGTCCGTGGACTATTCCCAGCCGCTTCATGTTCCTGCATCTGTCACTCACGACGGTATAAAATATATAGTGGAACGGATTTGGCATGATGCTTTCAGCGGTCTTGCCTGCCTGCAGCATGTAATCATCGACGACGGCATCAGCATTATCAATGACAACGCCTTTGCGCGCTGTATCAATCTGAAGTCAGTATATGTTCCGACTTCTGTTGAGGGCGTCAGCCCGAGCGCCTTTGCCGGTTGTTATAGTCTGAGTTCTCTTGTTGTAGATACACGGAACGAATATATTGATTCCCGCGACAGTTCAAACGCGATTATAGACGTGGACAATGATGAACTTCTGGTGGCTTGTCCGTCCACTCGTATACCACACTCAGTCAGGTCAATCGGTGAGATGGCATTCATAAATTGCACTACGCTGGAAGAATTGGTCATTCCCGAGGGTGTGGAGTCTATAGGTAGCTCTGCCTTTTGCAATTGCAGCAGCCTTAAATCCATCACACTGCCGGAGTCTCTGAAGAAAATAGGGAACAACGCATTCGATAGATGCAATTCGCTTGCGACGATATATATTCCGAAGAATGTCTCTGAAATAGGGTGCATGAATATATTCTCATGGTGTAACGGCCTTTCTTCGATAATGGTGGACAATGATAATCTTTATTATCGTTCACGTCCTGAAAACGATGCTATTGTAAGAAAGTCCGATTCGGCACTGGTGGCGACTTGTGGAAGAACGATGATAGGTGATGACATAAGTATTCTTGATGGTGAATGTCTTTACGGGACAGTTGTTCATTCGGTCAATATACCCAAGACGGTGGCTAAAGTTTCCGGTTCAGCCTTTGTAGGGTGTTATGGTATAGATGAAATAACAGTTGCGCCCGACCATCCTGATTTCATCTCTCCAAAGGGCTCCAACGCCTTGTTGAGCAAAGACGGCAAGACACTGTTGTTGGGATGCCGCTCTACGGTCATTCCTGACGGAGTTGAAACTATAGGGGAAAGTGCTTTTTGGGGCAGATACCCTAATCTTGTTCTTCATCTACCGGAGACAATCATGAAAATTGACGAATCTGCTTTCGGTCATTGCAATGCTGTGGAGGAAGTGATAATCCCCAAGTCGGTACATTCAATCGGTGAAGGGGCTTTTTCTGATTGCGTGAATCTTGCCGTAGTTCAGATTCTTTCTCCGGTCAAGACCATTGAGAAATTCACGTTTAATAATTGTTACAGTCTTTCGACTGTAAGTCTTCCGGAAGGTGTCGAGACAATAGGGTTGTGTGCTTTCAAGAACTGTAAGAACTTGAAGCATATCAGTTTGCCGAAGTCGGTTACGAAAGTAGAATATTGGTCATTCGAGAATTGCCCTGCTTTTGAGAAGAAATGAAGCACATACATATACCTACATTCTTAATCTTTGGAGTAAGCATATTCTGTATATCCACAGAGCACTTTGATATGGCAAATGCTATCCATTCTACTCCAACAAAATCCATATCCGCAATACCGATAGACAGGTGTTGCAGATATGGATTTTGTTGGAGTAGAATGGATAGCGGACAGCAATAATTTATTTTATGAAAGGAAAAATTGCTTTTAGCACGATTGGTTTGGGGCTGAAATACTCCTAAAGGATTTCTTTTAAGAACTCTATTTCTATAATCTTCAGCGAATAGTTGCCTTTGACCTTCTTGTCGTTGTTGCGGCTGTCCAGTTCCTGCACGGCTCCGAAGGCATCTTTTGTAGTGCTCGACCCCACGCTGCGTATAGTGTATGTGCGTGACTTGGGGGCGTTTTTGAGCGGAATGTGGATGTAACTCAGCGATTTGGGTGTCCATCCTTCCCATACTTTCACGTTACCGGCATATACGGCGATGGGGTAGGTGGTCATGCGGAATCCCTTTGTCTTCATGCAGATTTCATCTATCCGGGTGTCTTCGGCCAGTGTATATGTTATCCATGCCGAGTCGAGGTCGTTGCGGCTTTCCCACGATGTGTTCTCGAATGTGTCGTAGCTCAGGCGGGGGTCGTTGCCGCTTCCAGCCTCGGCCGAGGCTATCTGTACGCCTCTGCGCCACTGGCGGAATGACGGTTCACGCGGAGTCTCGCCACGGTCGAGCACGCTCTTCAGACCGTCCGACGGTTTGTACGTGGTCAGTCCGCCTTCGACGGTGACGGGGTTGGTAGTCAGTGTAATCTTTGCGTCGGCCATACCCTTTGCACGTGCCGTGAGCGTTACGGTGCCGGCTTTGGTCAGCGAGCGCAGCATCACGCGGTTGATGCCGCACTCTACGGGCAGGGTGTCGCAGAGCACATGATTGTCCTTGCCCTTGGCCACGCCGCCGCGCCATTCGGCAGGGCCGCTAAGCGAGAATTTCACCAGACGGTTGTCGAGCGGACAACGCCGTCCCTGCTTGTCTGTCACTTCCACCTGAACCAGTGCCACGTCGTTTCCGTCGGCCTTCCAGCCTGTCGGGTTCTGTATGGCTGTGAGTTTCAGGCTTGCTGCTTCTCCTGTTGTCTCCAGCGTATATGATGATTCTTCACTTCCGTTCTTGTCAAGTCCTCGTGCTATGAGTTTGTCGGCAGTGTGTTTTACATTCTTGAATACGTACATGAAACGGTGTTTGTGCTCGTCGGGAGCGATGCGACGGCCGTTCTGCTCGAGCACCACGCTGTCGCTCGTAGAAACTACGTATATGGTGGGTACGGTGAAATCGGCATCGTAGTTCCAGTGACCGACGATGTATGTACGCGGTTTCAGGTCGTCGACCCATCCGTCCCACATCACCTGATGTGCGAAGAAAGCGTCTTTTGGAACACGCATCGGGTCTACAACGCCGCTCACACGGTAGTTGTCGGCCGAGCGGCCGTGTGTCTGGGTGTCGCTGAATACAATCTTTACGCCGCCTGAATTCACTTTCGTGCCGCTTCCCGGGCGCTCACGCCAATAGTCATACCAGCGTTCCACGAGCTGTGCGGCAAACTCGTCGTTGTTGTGGTTGTATGCGTCGGCGGGTGCATTGCGGTAGAGTGGGCCGTCGCCCTCCTTATGATAGGGATAGCTCCATGAGTTCCAATACCAGCGCAGAGCCTCGTCGCGGCAGTATTCCATCATCCACATAGGCTTTGTATCACTCTTGTTCACGTAGAGCATTTCGCCGCCATATTCCGCTTCGGGCCTGTCGAGCATCTCGCGGCTGCCTATTGCACGGCCTCCGTTGGGGTCGTATTGGTCGCGTATGTCTTTCATGGAGATCATGTGTTCGGCCGAAATCTTCTGGTTGCCGCATTCATAGAATATGATGCTCGGATTGTTGCGGAAGTAGATGATGGCGTCGCGCATCACTTCTTCGCGCTGTTCCCAACGGCGTCCTTCGACGTCTTTCTCCGCATCGCCGGCGGGCATGGCCTGTATCAGTCCTACACGGTCGCACGATTCGACATCCTGTTTCCATGGTGCCACGTGCATCCATCTCACTACATTGCCGCCGCTCTTCACCATCAGGTCGTTGGAGTAGTCGCTCAGCCATGCCGGTACTGACATGCCTACGCCCGGCCATTCGTTACTTGTGCGTTGTGCATAGCCGTGCACCATCAGTACGCGGTCGTTGAGATATATCATTCCGTTCTTGAACTCTGTCTTACGGAAGCCCGTGCGGGTGACGACGGGGTCGGAACATTTCAGTTCTGAGTTCTGAGTTGTGAGTGAAGAGGTATGATTACCTTTTGTTGCATCGCCCTTGCCTTTATGTTGCAAATCATACCTCGTCACTTCTACTTCTTCACTCTGAGTTAGACTTGTCGTCACGTCGTACAGATATCCGTATCCCCAGCTCCAGAAGTGCAGACCGTAGGCTTGTGACTGTGCCTTGAGGATAGCTGTGGAGTGGGCAGGAATGGTTACTTCGTCACTGACGAACCGGCAAATGTTGCCTTTACCGTCTGTCTCGTCCACCGACACATGCAGACGACGTGTCACAGGACTGTCCGTATCGTTCTTCACTTCGCTCTCGACACATATTGTTGCGGAGTGGCCTTCTATGTCGAAGTCCTTGGCATATACGTATACACCTTTGGTTTTCAGGTTGCTGTATAATGGCAGCGTCTGATAAACGTTGTCAGTGACATGCAGCCATACATTCTTTGGCAGGCCTCCGTAATTGGCATTAAAGTTGTTGTTGTTCCACTGGAATGTAGCCCCCGTCGCTTTCTCGTGATAGTGCCAGTCGTTGTCCGTGCGCACCTCTATGATGTTCTTGCCCTTTTTAATATAAGGTGTAAGGTCGAATCCGAAAGCCATCACGCCATTCTCGTGAAGTCCCACGTTATGGCCGTTTACTATAACCTCGGCAGACTGACGCGCGCCTTCAAACTCTATGAACACGCGTTTCCCATCAGCGTTTTTGGGTAGTGTGAATGTTTTGCGGTACCATATGACTGAATCGCTCAGATCTTTTATTCCCACTTTATAGGCTTCGTCTTCGTTCCAGGCGTGAGGCAGGGTGACGGTGCGCTTCTGTTTGTCGATTCTCCAGTCGGAGTTGAAGTTGTAGGTGTCGCGTGCATGTGTACCGGTTGCAATGGCAACGACGGCCGCGAACATGAGGTGTTTAAAGTTAATTCCCATATTTTCTCGGTTATTTGTTTTTAGTATCTTGCGTAGAAGGCTTGTAATATATAAGCATGATTGCTGCCTTTTTGTGCAAAGATACGGCAAATAAACCGTGAAAATATGGGAATTTCGTACGAAAATCGTGACTATCGTCCGATTTGTATGTATCAGCTTTGGCAGCAGATATGTTGGTTACTGTTCGGGACAGCGTTTATTCTGTTGCCGTTCGCTTTATTATCGCTTCAGCAGTTTCTTGGTGAACGTGCCTTCGCCTGATTCAACTTTCAGCATATAGATGCCTGCCGGCAGACGGCTGAGACCGAAAATCTTCAGCGGGGCAGAGTTTACGGCGGTGTGATTTACGTTGACCACCTGTGCTCCGGCCATGCTGTAAATGCCGATTCGTACGTTTTGGGCCTTTTTCAGCGAGAATGTAAGTTCGATGTCGTCGGTCATAGACGAGCTGCTTGTCAGTCTCACCCACTCCCCGGTTTCGTTTGATGTCACGCTTTCAATGGCTGTCGGGTCGGTGCTGTATATGCGGATGGTGTCCGTCTGTGTGGTTTTGTCCACCACGTTGGCTCCGCTCTTCAGTATAAACTCGTAGGTGCCTATCATCATAGGCTTGCCTTCGAGGCTCAACTCACGGGTTGTGTAGTAGCTTGATGCGTTGAACTTGAATCCTTCGGGAGCTGTGGTCGTTTCCGTGCCGTCGGGCAATATTACCTTGCTCAGTGTCGGGCGTCCGCTGTTTATCGGTCTGAATGCTATGGTTGTGATGCTGTCACCCTGTACCACAGTCTGTTCGAAAGCGCCCTTGCCTGTCAGCACATATCGTGTGGTAAAACTTCCCGGCAGGTAGTAGCCAAGGTGGGGCGGCTGGTTGTAGGCCGTGTTCTGCCATGCTATGCCCATACGGTAGGTATGGTCGTGCATCAGTGTGGGCACACGGTAGCTTGACTCCACATTGGTGGTGAAGATGTTCAGATGTGCGGCGTCGCTGCCGTCCCACAATATCAGTTCCTCGCGCCAGTCGCCAAAGAGGTCGGCCAGGAGGTTCGGAGTCTTTTTGGTGCTGTTGCATGTGGATGAGTTGGCGATGTCGTAGAAGTTCTTGCCTGTTAGCGGATATATGCGGTTTGTGCCGTTGCCGTTCCATTTGTCCATCTGATTTCCGTCCAATAACTCGTCTTGCAGATCGCCGTCCCAATAGGCACGGAAGTTTACAGAGCCTTGTTTGGTTGTGAAGGCTGTGCCGTTGCCGGCTTGATGGGTTCCGTCCTTAGCCCCCGACCAGAATTCGAATCCTTTGTGGTCACCGTCGATGTCGGCTGCCATTCCGCGGCCATTGTCGCCACTGCTTGTCGCGCTGTATATCACTTCACCTGTGGCTGCATCGTGCAGGTCCCATCCGTATCCGCATGTGCCGTCTTCGTGCACCTGAAATACCTCCAGACCCGGACGGTCGGGCAGCAGGTCGCTCACGTGTATGGCGTCCCCGTGGCCGTAGCCGGTGGCATAGAGCAGTTTGCCATCGTTGTTGAGGGCGGCCGAACCCCATATTATTTCGTCACATCCGTCTCCGTCGACATCGGCTATCGACAGGTTGTGGTTGCCGTTGCCGTACATAGTCTTGCTTCCCTTGTTTTCGGGATTGGTGTTCTTGGCATGTGTCTTGGTGTGTATGGCCTTGCCGTCACCGTCGTATACAATTTCTTTTACCTTTGATACCGATGCGTGCAGCCATTTTGTGCTCAGCTTCTCTCCGTCAAAGTCTACCGCCCAGATATATGCCCATGTGTAGTATCCGCGGCTGAATATTCCGCTCGGATTTTTGTTAGGACCGTCAAGATATGCCACCCCGGCCAAATAGCGTTCGCCGCGGTTTCCATATTCGGTGTCGGTTTTTCCGCTGCGGTCGTCCCAGTTGAATGTCCATTTCGCTTCTCCGCCCCATTGTGGCGTAGCATCGCTTTTGGGCGCGCGGTTCGGACGGTAGAACACAGTGTGTACGGCTTTTCCGGTATATCCGTCGAATACGGTGAGATATTCCTGACCGCCCTTTACTTTGCCTGACGTGTTGCGCCAGTCGTAAGTGTTGTTCACCTTTTTTATGGTCTCGTCGTCGGCAGCCTCGCTTACGTATTGGCCTGCACCGTCGATGCTTCCAGGTGCTGTCTTGCACATCATTTCGGCTTTGCCGTCACCGTCGAAGTCGTAGACCATGAATTGGGTGTAGTGTGCTCCTGCGCGGATGTTCTTGCCCAGGTCTATGCGCCAGAGCTTGGTGCCGTCAAGTTTGTAGCAGTCCAGATATACATTGCCTGTGTATCCGCTCTGTGAGTTGTCCTTGGAGTTGCTTGGATCCCACTTCACGATTATTTCATACTCGCCGTCGCCATCGACATCACCGGCGCTACAGTCGTTAGGGCTATAGGTATATGTCTCTTTGGCAGGGGTAACCCCGCCTTCCGGTCTGTCCAATGGCAACTGCATGTATATGTTGCCCCATGATGTAACGGCGGCGGTAGTGTCTGTGGCCACTCCGTTCTGTTTTGTTACTATCTGATAGTTGCTGTTGGTATATCCTGTCTTGTCGACAAAGTTGGTCTTGTCGAAAATGTCTGTTTTTAGCAGTTTTCCGTCTTTCAGGATGTCGAATGTTGTAGCGTCGTTGTCCGTTCCCAACAGTCGCCAGCTTATGAATTGTCCTGAACCCGATGCAGCCGGCACAACAACCACACCACGTGTCAGCTTTTCCATTTGGCTTACAGGTGTGTTTTGTGCTTCAGCTATTGTAGTTCCTGCTGTCAGCATGGCTAATGCGTAAAGTTTTGCTTTGTTCATTATGATTAGTTTATTTATAAAATGATTAGTTCTATTTATATTTTTGCAAACTTACTAATAAATATTGGATTTTGTGTTGGTTTGTTAGTAAAAGATAGGAGTTTTTAACATTATTACGTTTTCCTGTAATTATTTGCAAATGTACGAAACAGATGAATGTTTAAGGCGTATACACCATGGATGTGTATACAAACAGATATTAGTATATCGAAATCACTTGTCTTTATGTCTGAAAGGAAAGATATTGTCTTTATGCTTGGAGAACAAGTATGTCTTTATGTCTAAAAGAATTTCCATTTGGAATTGTCGGTCCCGAAATCGTAAGGGGCTAATGTCGGCGTGCTGTCTCCTATAGAGTAAAGTACATATTTTTTGTTGAGCCCTTCTTTTCCGGGAATAGCTTTCGGCATAATGCGGAAAGATCCGTCGGTCAGCTGTTCAATTCTCCAGAGTTGGCTGTCTGCCCCTGTAAATACGGGTGTGGACGTTACTTCCATGTCGGCAGTGGCACAAAGCACCCTGTCTGTTCCGGCAACGGTGATTTTAAAGTAAGGATTACTTAAATATCCTCCGGTTTCAGGCATTGCCTTTATTGTCCATAACTGGTGAGGACGATACATGTTGTCGCCGGTGCGCACACCTATTTCACCTGCGGGCCAAGTAGCCCGTACTTCATCAAGAGTCAGGTCTGGAATAATCTCCAACGGCTTTTCAGGATCTATATTGTGCCATCCCATACGGTTCTTCTGTTCTATCCGCACAAAGTCGACAGCGAGTTCCAAAGCATATTCACGGCGGCAGGATAATATGGAATATGTACCTTCCTGAAACGGATGACCAACCGACGGCCAGCCGTTTTTCCAAAGCAAAGGACGTATAGCCAGCACTGGAAGGCCGCCACGGTCGAAATCAGCCTCATAATGGAATGATGCCACTTCCACGCCATCGTCGATTACCGTACGACCGAAGTGGCCCGCACCTACACGTCGCGGTTCGGCACCTGCAACCATCTTTCCGCCGCCTTCCATCATTGAGCGGCCGACATTGTCTATATAAGGGCCTGTAACCTGGCGGCTTCTTCCGCACACAATGTTGTATGTGGAGTTTACGCCGTCGCAGCATGTGCCGTGAGTGCCAAGCAGATAATAGTAGCCTTCGCGGTATATAAGATCTGTAGCCTCGCAGTCTATGGCAATATCTATGGCTTTGTTGCCTTTTATGCGGCATCCTGTTTTGGGGTCCAGTTCTATAAGACGGATATTGCCGAAATAAGTACCGTAAGACACCCACATACGCCCGTCCGTAGGATCGAGCAGCACACCGGGATCAATGGCGTCGTTGTCTTCCAATCCGTCTGATGATGCCACTTCTACAGGTTCTGTATATCGGAAATCCGGTGAGGAAGGGTTGAGCGTTTTGTTCCACATGGTAAGTATTCGGCCGTTATGGCCTCCGCCAAGACCACCACCGGTGGCTCCGTATATGACAAGATAACGGTCGCCTGTTTTTATTACGTCAGGTGCCGCGCCCCCACCGGGACGCTCAGCTCCGTCG
This sequence comes from Xylanibacter rodentium, assembly GCF_013166575.1. Classification (GTDB taxonomy): domain Bacteria; phylum Bacteroidota; class Bacteroidia; order Bacteroidales; family Bacteroidaceae; genus Prevotella; species Prevotella rodentium. The sequence goes on along the minus strand of NZ_JABKKE010000021.1, from coordinate 44,940 downwards.
TGCCACGACCATCCGTCGTCGCTGATAAGTCCGCCGCCACCGGTGCCAAAGGTATAATACTTACCGTTGCACTCTGCAAGTGTCGAAGGGTCGTGAATCCATGGTTGCCCTGTCTGCGCTGTTGACAAGAGTGGCAGTCCGAGAAATACTATTGAAAATATCTTTTTCATTGGGGTTCGGATATTTGGATTTTTTTTAAGTTTGAATATCTAAGATACTCTATTGAATGATTGTTTTTTTTAGTACCTGTCGTCTTATTCTAATGTCACTTTGTAGCCGGTTACAGGCTGTCCTCCGGTATCAATGAACCGTACACAAAAATCGCTCATCCCCGGTCCGTTTATGATTGCTCCACGGAGAATGTTCCGGCCTTTTTTCAGTTTGAGCCTTGGCGATACCACATCATCTTTCACCATTCTGCGGTCGCCGGAAAGCAGCAGGACTTCTTTCCCGTTCAGCCACCACATTGAAGCGGAATTAGAGCCTGCAGACAGATGTATATCTGCAATGTCATGTTCGCAGTCTATTATGGTTGCCGCATGGAACAGCACCCCGTATTCCCGTTTTTCAAGCCCGGTGGCAAAACGGAACAGTTTTACATTGAAACGGTTGCTCTCCACGGCATGCCATGTAAGCTGCTGTTCTCCGGCTATTACCTTTTGTCCGTCTTCTGGAAATGTGTTATTCTGTCCGTCGTAATAAGTGCGGCCGAGGTGTTCTTTCAGATAGCTGTCTGTAAACACGGTATTGCTGCGGTTAGGCTTGTCTATAGGTTCCAACAACATCCACCGGCGTATGAATCCGTCTTTATCGGGTGTTGTATTGCCGGCAGCGGGCTTCATGAAATATTTCTCTCGCGGATTTTCTGTCAGTGAAATCCAGTCAACTTCGGCAGGTCCGTTGCTTTTGAGAATAAGTGTCAGGTCATTGATACCTTCCGGCATAGGACTGACTCTGATATCCGTCTCCTGCCATTCTCCACGGGTGTCGTCAACGCCAAGAACAGTCTCATAACTGCCCAAACGCAGTATAAATCGTGTCTTTCCTGTGGTTCTTACACGTAAGCATACGTTTTCCGCACAACTGCTTTTTGGGTCTACACGGTTGTATCTCACCCATGCACCTTGTTTGGCAAATACCGTTTTCCATCCTTTGAAGTAGTCGGTAGTGTCGTTATATTCAATGATGGCGCCATTTCCGATATCACTGTAGCGGTCCGGTTGTATCGGCTTGCGGGCATCGCTTATTCCCACACCTCGTTTTGTCGGCACGACTTCCACTATAGTACCGTCCGGGCGAAAGAAAAGCGAGTCGATGCATGTTGAACGGTTTTTGTCAAATGATGGGCTGTAGTCGTTGTGATGATAGAAAAGATACCATTGACCCTTGAAATTTAATATGCTGTGATGGTTTGTCCAACAACCTGTTGCCGACTCTTTCATTATGATGCCCTTGTATGTGTATGGTCCCATTGGGGTGTCTGCCATGGCATAGGCCAGACACTCCGTGCCACCGTTGTTTCTCACCCAAGGATAGGTAAGATAATATTTGCCGTCACGTTCGAAAGCGAACGGTCCTTCCTTGAATCCTTCCGGTAGTCCGTTTATGCGTTGCGGTTTACCGTCCAGTTCGAGAAGATTGTCTTTCAGCGGTGCTACATTCAGGCCTCCACCACCCCAGAACAGATAGTGTTTTCCGTCGGTGGCCTTCATGACGCAGGGATCAATACCGGATACACCGGCAATTGGTTTTTCCTGCGGCACGAATTGGGGGTGGAACAGTCCGTCGGCAATGGCGACACCAATACCGAACCCACGTTTTTGTCCGGTATCTGACTTTGGAGTATCTGGAAAGAAGAAGTAATACTTCCCGCTGTGTTCCACACAGTCGGGTGCCCACATGGAATATGCTTTCGGATTTCCCCATGGCACCTGCTCCTGTGACAGGATGACGCCATGATCGGTCCATTCTACGAGATCGGTGGATGAGAACATGTGATAGTCGGGCATCGAAAACCAACGCTTCTCTGGTTCTACCGGACTTATTATGTCGTGTGAAGGAAAGAGATATATGCGTCCGTTGAATATCCGTGCCGTAGGATCGGCCGTAAACTGATTACGGATTATGGGATTTTGGGCATGGGCGACAGACATGCATGACGCCACAACCATTATTTGAAAAACTTTTCTATACATATCTAATTTATTGTCACTGTAACTTTCTTCAGAGCGTTTCCTTTCGATGAATTTCCGTAAAGCACATCATATGTGCCCGGTTTGGTACATATGGTGTTCGTCTGTTCATCAAACCATTCGAACGACTTTGGGGTAAGAAGAAAGTTTGCCGTAGCGGTTTCTCCGGTTTTCACGTTAAGTCGTTTGTAGCCACGCAACTGCATTACCGGACCTTGCGGATCCTGCGGGTTGCGGACGTACACCTGCACGACCTCGGCACCGTTGCGGTTTCCGGTGTTCGTTACGGGTATTTCCATCTTTATGCCTTCACGTCCTATTGTTGTGGATGAGAGCTTGGCGTTTCCGATGTCGAATGTGGTATAAGAAAGTCCGTATCCGAATGGAAATAGTGGTTCGAAGTCACGTATATACCTGTATGTGCGGCCCTCCATACTATAATCTTCAAAGTCACCGAGCTGGTCGGATGAAGCGTAGAACGTCACAGGCAATTTCCCTGAAGGACATACTTTGCCATATAATACGTCTGCTACAGCCGTGCCACCTTCCATTCCGGGATACCATGCTTGAATTATAGCCTCGCAATTTTTTGTTTCAGGTTGAAGGGCTATTGCCGATCCAGAGCAGCATACGAATATGACACGTTTGCCGGCTTCGTGGAGAGCTTTAAGGAAGTTGCGTTGTACGGCTGGCAGTTCGATGTGTGTACGGTCGCCACCCTTGAAGCCGTCAATTTCCACCGGCATTTCCTCACCTTCGAGGCTTGGAGCTATTCCTCCGACAAACACAACCTTGTCAATGTCTTTCAGCCGGTTGATGATGTCTGTATAGTCTATTTCCGATTCTGTTCCGATATTCACTTTTATGTTTGCTCCGTAAGTGGGCATGTGGGCAAAATGTATCTCTATCTTATATTCTTTTCCCGCCTCTACCAGTATCGGAGTTCTCGTGGGGGTGGTTCGCCATGTGGCATGCTTTACCTTTACCTCTCCATTCACCACAACATCGAAGCGGCTGACGGATTCAACGTTGATAACGACTTCGCCCGACTTTGCAGGTCGGAATACCGTCTCATACTGTGCGCTGAAATCCGTAAGGTTGACACCCGGAGCAAATTGATAATTTCCTGCTGTGGTCTTGGTGAAAGGCTGTGTGTAGTATTCTGTAGCAACGGGTTTCCCCTCACGTCTGGTGTTGTTCCAAAATGTACCCTTGAAACCCTTGCGGCCGTCGAAACTGCATTCGGAAAACAACGGTGTCACAATGCGGCTGTCTGTAAGATCGCATCCTTGATGGTATACGGTTTTTCTGTTTTCGCGTCGTATACCGTCGAGTATCGTTATGGTAGTTGTGGGGGTGCCGTTATAGTTGCCCCACATCATCGGTTTGTTGTCGGCGTTCGGACCGATAACGGCTATTTTCTCACTTTTCTTCAGAGGCAGTATGCCATTGCGGTTCTGCAGCAGTGTGATGGTCTGGCGTGCCATTTCAAGGGCCAGCCGGCGGTGTTCGCGGCTCTCAAGCACCGAGGTAGGTATGTCGCTCCAGTAAACAAGCGATGGATCGTCCATTTCTCCAAGGTCAAAACGGCCCTCCAGCAATCGTATAACGTGTTTGTCCACTTCCGATTCTTTTATCAGACCACGGTGTACAGCCTCCGGAATACTTTTATAGGCATAGTCGAAACCGCACTCCACATCGGTTCCTGCCAATGTGGCACGGGCAGCCGAGTGTACGGCGTCGCTGGCCACCTTGTGGTTTGCGTGAATGTCTGTCACGGCACCGCAGTCGCTGACCACAAGATACTTGAACCCCCATTCATTGCGTAGTATGTCTTGCAGCAGACGTGTATTCGAACAGCACGGTTCGTTGTCATAACGCTGATAAGCACACATCACTTCTCTCACCTTTGCATCCTCGACAACAGTCTTGAAAGCCGGCAAATACGTCTCCCACAGGTCGCGTGCCGATATATTGTCAATGTCGGCAGTATGTCGGCTCCATTCCGGACCGCTATGCACTGCGTAATGTTTTGCACAGGCCCATAGTTTGCGGTATTTGGCATCTTCCGGGCCTTGCAGGCCGCGCACAACAGCACTGCCCATCACCCCAGTCAGATAGGGGTCCTCACCGTAAGTCTCCTGCCCGCGTCCCCAACGCGGGTCACGGAATATGTTTATGTTAGGTGTCCATACAGACAAAGCGTGAAAGCGTGTCACATCATTGCCTTGTGATAACAGCTCGTTCCACTTGGCGCGGGCCTCGGTGCTGATGGCGTCAAAGACTCTGAATACGAGAGCATCGTTCCACGAAGCCGCCATGCCTATCGGTTCGGGAAAATTTGTCACACCACCCATATTGGCGACTCCGTGCAGAGCCTCGCTCCACCATTGCCAACGCTTTATGCCCAGCCTCGGGATGGCCGGCGAATCGTCAAGCATAAGGGAAGCCTTTTCTTCCAATGTAAGTCTCGAGCACAAGTCGGCGGCCCTTTCGCGGGCGGTAAGTTCAGGGTTTTGGTACTGTAATGCCTGGGCCATACATTCCACTTCGATGAAACAACCGGTAAAAACGATCATGACAACTCTTGCTGTCATTTTCCGGAATACATGTTCGACACTGCACTTTCTTGAAGATGATGATGGTTTCATAGGCTTTTGTTTCTTTTAACGTTCTTCGTCAGCAAAGGTAATCCGTTTGTCTGCCACACGCTTTTTCGATTGTCTAAAGTTTTTTTCTTTTTGTATCGGCAATGCTTTTCGTACAATAAAAGCGGCCTGTACGTCCCCGTTACGTGTATTGTTTCATCATGTCCGGATAAGGGACCATGATATCCCTTTTGGGAGATATGAAATATAGTCAAGTCTGACGGAAACATCCATGCCTGTCCGTAACGTCAATAACGCAGCCTTTTAAGTTTTTTTTGTGAAAAAATACATCTTATATGGCTTTTTATATATAAATTTGCACAATTATATACATTAGGGGTGGCCAATACATTGCCATGACGATGGAATGTCGTGGACGATTTGAGGAATGGCCGTAGGATACAGAAACTACTTGATATATAAAATGTAGATAACAACTAATAACTGAAAATAAACTACGTATGAGGAAAAAACTTTTACTATTGATGTTTCTCGGAATGACTGTAATGTCGGGTAGGGCACAGCGCACCACCGATGTCATAGACCGGGGACTGGTGGCGGTGAAGACCGGCAGCGGCATATTCTGCAGCTGGCGTGTCACTGCTGAAGAATACTATGACGTGACGTACAATATCTATCGCGACGGAACGAAGATAAATACCGAGCCGCTGTCTGTTTCCAACTTTACGGACAAGAGCGGTACCGTGTCGAGTAAGTATGCTGTTGAAGCTGTTGTGCGCGGCAAGGCACAGGTCAAGAGCAGTATTGTGACCCCGTGGGCAAAGAATTACAAGGAAATAAAGATGAACCACGGTACGCTCACGAGCACGTACATACCCAACGACGCCTGTGTGGCTGACGTTGACGGTGACGGCGAACTGGAGATACTGCTCAAGTTTGACAATGCCAGCGACGCAGCCAACAGCTACAAGCCAGCCGGACACAACGGTGAGTATGCCATCATCGAGGTCTACAAGCTCGACGGAACAAAGCTATGGTGGATAGATCTCGGTCCGAACATGGCCGACTTTCAGAACAATGAGAACAACATCGTGGCCTACGACTGGGACGGTGACGGCAAGGCTGAGGCTTTGTTGCGTGCTGCTGACGGCACTACAATACACATGGCCGACGGCACGACACATGTGGTGGGCGACAAAACTAAGAACTACCGTGCTGCGAACGGCTATTCGGGCCAGTGGTTCATACACGATGGCGCGGAGTATCTGCTCTATCTCAACGGACATACCGGAGCGGTATATCAGCAGATGGAATATCCGCTGAAGCGTCTTGAAGTAGGAGAGACCGACCTTAACAAGGCTTGGGGCGACGGCTACGGTCATCGTTCTACGAAGCATTTTTTCGGAGCACCGTATCTTGACGGACGCAAGCCGAGTATTTTCCTTGCCCGCGGTATATATACCCGCCATAAGATGATTGCTCTCGACGTTGACCCGGCTACACACAAACTCACCGAACGTTGGCGTTGGAACTGCAATACGGCCGGCTCGCAGTGGTATGGCCAGGGATACCACAATTTCGGCATTGCCGACGTCGACTGGGACGGACGTGACGAGATCGTTTTCGGCTCGATGGTCATCGACGACAATGGTAAGGGACTTTCTACGACAGGACTCGGCCACGGCGACTCGCAGCATTGCAGCGATTTCGATCCGTACAGTCATGGTCAGGAGATTTTTGCCTGCAACGAGGACAGGCCGAACAATAATTTCCGCGATGCCACCACGTCAAAGATTTATTACCGAACCACAGGAGGTAACGATGACGGACGTGCAAACATGGGCAACTTTTACAATAACTATCCCGGTGCCCAAGGTGTTTCCAGCAGAGACGGCAGTCTTATAAGTTCTGTGACACATGCGGCCATACCGGGAGGGACCAAGAGCAACATAACACAGAATTTCCGTATATATTGGGACGGAGACCTTTGCTCCGAGACTTTTGACTATGCCAACGGGAAGAATACCGCCGGTACTATATATAAGGTGGGAAAAGGCGCGATAGCCACTCTCGAGGGAAGTATGACCAACAATGATACCAAGGGCACACCGTGCTATCAGGGAGATATTCTCGGTGACTGGCGTGAGGAAGTGATAATGCGTACGGCCGACAATAATATCCGTATTTATACCACAAATGTAGAGACAAAATGGCGAAACTACACTCTGTGGCACGACCATCAGTACCGTCAGGCCATGGTTTGGCAGATGTGCGGATACAATCAGACTCCTCACGTGAGCTATTTCCTTGGCGAATTGGAAGGAATCACCAAGGCGCCTGCACCACTGACAATGACAGGACGTACGGAGATTGTTGACGGCTCGACCATAGGTACGGCTGAGAACGACAAACATATAATAATGTGTAAGACAGGTGACATGACTGTCAACGTAGCAGACGGAGCCAGCCCGTACATACTGACTGTCAATGCTCCGACATGGGTGCAGGGTCACGACAACAATAACAATATAACTACAACAACTTACGCACATACTGTTACCGGCGGTGCCTTCGGCGGCTCTATGCGTCTGGTGAAGCAGGGTGACGGTGTGCTCAATCTGCCGGCTGTAACCCAAACATATACCGGTCCGACGGAGGTTTGGGCAGGAACGGTCAATTTTGACGGTACATTACAGTCGAGTCGTTTGTGGCTAAACCGTTTTGCTTCTCTCGTATCTGACGGCGGCAAGTTTATGAAAGGTATACAAGCCGACTATGGCGCTACAATCGTGCCCGGAGGTCGTGACAACAAGGGGAATATTGAGGCAGACTCGCTCATCCTCAATTTCGGTTCGACCGTACTCATCGACCTGTATGGCGAGGATGTTACGGCCGATATCGTAAAAGCGCGAGTGCTGACAATAGAAAAGAAGAACTGGACCGGAGGACCGGAATATAATACTCCTGTCCTACGGTTTGTGAAGCATGTTGCTGCCGGTGAGTCGAATATTGCCAACGGCCGTTATCTCATCGGTGAGTTCGGCACTGTTGTCGGCAACATTGCAGACTTCAAGGTGGAGGGGCTCAACAGTCAGAAATCCGAGCTTTCGTTTGAAAACGGCAAACTCTATATCACCATTACCAATTTCGAAACAGGTTCTGTGACTTGGACCGGCAATGTCGATGGCGTATGGAATATAGACGGTACTCCTAACTTTATTGTTGCCGAAACAGGCGTAAGCCGTTCGTTTGTACCGGGCGATGACGTGATATTCGACGACAGTGCAGTTTCTACCGATATTATCGTGAGCGGTCATGTGGCTCCGGCTTCCATTGTCTTCAACAACTCAGAGAAGAATTTTACCATCACGGGTGACAGTATCGTGGGCGGTGGCGAACTGGTCAAGAATGGTACGGCTTCGGTTACAGTAAACAGTATCAACCGTACTGGAAAGACCACTGTCAATGGCGGAAAACTCACTGTCAGCGCATTTGCCAATGAAATAGGACAGGAAGTGGGTTCGTTGGGCACGATAGACAAGACTTTCACACTATATAATAATGCCGCACTCAGCTTGAGCGCTACCGCAACCTCCGGACAGAAGATATTCGTAGGTGAGGGTGGCGGACAGCTTGACATTCCCCAAGGTGTGACCCTTACTCTTGAAAAAGGTGTGGGCGCAATAGGTTCGGGTACAGTGCTTACCAAGACCGGTACAGGTACGCTCAATATGGGTGGCGGCAACAGTGTTTCCAAACTGGTGATAGAGCGGGGTGTGGTAAACGCTTCGGAGACAAATGCCGTAATCCAGCTTCCGGCAACGGTGGAATTGCGTGGCGGAACGCTTTACGATCCGGCAAGCGACTACTCGTATTCAACGAACAATGTCAACTTTGTAGTGCCGGAGAACTGTACGGGTACATTCTATTCCGATCCGCGCTGCAACTACAAGGGACGTCTTACCGGTTCGGGTACATTCCGGGTATACGGAACTGGCATACGTGACTATTTCCAGGGTAACTGGAGCCAGTTTGAAGGCACTGTCATTCCAGGCGTATCAAAGCGCGGCAGTTATGACCCTGACTTTACTTTCGACAATTCCTACGGACTTCCCAAGGCCACGCTCCAGATGGATGCAGGCGTCACATTCAACAACAATGGCAAGAATGTGGAGATAGGGAACATCACCGGTTCTGGTACACTTGCCGGTTCTGGTACATATATAATAGGTACCAATGGTGCCGATATCCGTTTCCGTGGCGCCATTAATTCTGCAGTACAAAAGAAAGGGGCCGGAATATGGTATCTGACAACATCGGGTAAACTCGAAAATGCCAAGACGATAACAGTCAACGAAGGCATGCTGTATATTGACACTTATAATTCGACGACATCGGTAACCGGTTCGAAGGGTATTACAGTGAATGGCGGAGCCTCTGTCAAGGGTACCGGTACGCTCGGAGCGCTTGTTCTCAATGGTGGTGCCGAACTTACTCCTGGGCGTACAACTACTGATGACGTGTCAGGATTTGTTGCGACACAGGGTGCTCTTACAGCCAATGCGGAATCTGTGGTCAACCTCAATATCAAGGGCAAGGCCAATAGTAATTCTTCACGTTCGTTCCTTAAGGTCGGTACGGCACTTACGCTAAATGGAGTGCTCAATGTCACACTGAGCAGTACATATATACCGGCACAGGGAGATGAGATTGTTTTGTGGACAGCTGCTTCATTCAACGGTGATCCGGTAATCAATCTGCCCGTTTTGCCATTGGGATTGAAGTGGGATGATTCCGATTTGTTAAACGCTACGGGAATATTACGTGTCCTCGATGATCCGACCGGTATATCTTCGGTTATGGATGGTGGCAAGGTGAAGTGCCGGGTATATACTTTTAATGGTATATATGTGTGCGATTTTGAATGTTATTCAGATGATGTGATCACAGTAATGCGTTCCAAGGGGTTGGCTGGCGGAACATATATCGTACGAGTAGGTTCGGATACAGGCACTGAAAATATAAAGATTGTTATCAAGTAATAGTGTCTGTCTTGTCAACAGATTAAGGTAGAGACAATGTGATATTTATTCATCCGTCTGCAGTTAGCAAAATACGCTATTGCAGACGGATGAATGTGTTAAAAACAATTAATGATAATGTAATATGGATTCTTTTACGTATATTTGCAACGAAATAACTACTAAAATATCCTTTTTTATAAAAGCATATAATATATTATTTAACAACTTAATACAAAACAAATGAAGAAGCGATTACTTTTTATGTTTGCCGCCGCGTTAAGTGCGGCAAGTTCGTTCGCTTATGAAGTGGGAGATTTTGTCTACACTCCGAATGGCCGATTTCAGATTATAGGTGCGAACCTTGTCAAAAACGGTGACTTCACGGACGGATTGAACAATTGGACAAACCTTTATTGTCAGCCACTTTCGCCTGACACGTTTGCTGTGACTAATGATGGTCCTGACGGTAGAAACTGTCTCACAACACTGCAGGGTGCTACGAGCGTATCCAACTATGGTCCGCAATGTGCGAACTTTGCACAGGATGTGACTCTTTCTGAGAACACGACTTATCTATGTACATACAAGGTGAGGGCTTTTGTGCCCAATATGTCGAGTGTTGGTGTGTACGGACGTTATTACAATCACCAGAATTTTGTTTTCCCCAACACTCCTGGTGTTTATCCTTTGAAAGGTGGTGATGGCGATGAGTCCGGTAAGCTAAGTGGTGGCCTTTTCGGATTCTCTTCGTGCTCGGATCAGTGGGAAGAGCGTACCATGGATTATAGAGCTGAAGAAAGCAAGACCATGAGTGTGCTTTTCTTTGAGCTTGTGCCCAATGACAGTTATGCCGATTTCGGTATTTACGAGGCAAAGCAGGTGTTTGACGACCGTATGGCAAAGGACGCTGTTTCGTTTATTGAGATGCTGATTGCTGATAAAGTAAATTTCCCCAATGATGGTCCGGAAGGTGAGCGTGAAATGTTGGGTGCTATAGTAGAGGACTTACGTGGCGCTATTGGTTCAGATCTGGATGTTATATCTTTTGAAGATATGTATAACGGAATAATGGGTCCTGACGGTCCTGTTACAGCATTCCTCAATGCTAACTCTGCTGATGTCTCTTCATATTATACCAACTTCACATTGGATGAGGCTGCAGAGCAGGGTACCGGCAAAACAACAACTCCTGCCAAAGGATGGACCGCAACCAACAATCGTTGGGGTGTTAATGCGGCTTCTTTCAACTTCACAACCAATCATTTCAAGTCTGATAACAAAGCTCAGGATAAATTGGAAGCAAGTTCAGTGTCTCAGGGTGCTAATCTGCCAGCCGGTAAGTATCTCTACATTGTTCGTGGATTAGGTTATAAGATGGGTAACAATGGTAAAGGTTCGAAAGATAATTACTATATCCCCGATTACTATTCACAGATTGAGGGTGTGAAGTATTTCGTAAATAACGATTCTGTTGATATGACGGATTTCCAAACATCTTATGCCAAGATGTATACGAATATATTTGATGTTAAGGAAGATGGTATACAGACTATCGGTTTTGCATATCCTACAATCGATGGAGCTGATACCGGTTCTGCCCCCCCCGCAGCTCATACTGGTAGTGGAACGTTCCGTTTTGACAATGTGGAGATTCGTATTCTCGGTCTGACTGACGATGATGTAAAGAACCATTTCCTCAAGAAGACTCTTGCTGACAAGCGTGCAGATCTTACCGCTGCTATCGATGCAGCCAAAGAGGCTGCCGACAGCAAGAAATATGTGTTCTTCAACTCTGTATTGCGTGATTCTATTGTTGTTTCGGAAAAGGTTCTCGCAGAAATAACTTCTCCTTCACAGGAAAATATAGATATTCTTGTTGCCCAAAAAGAGAACATGGACAAGGCTGTGCGCGCTTATACAAGAGCAAATGCAGAATATGTCAAGTTAGGAAGTGATATTGAACTTTGCAAGACCGAACTTGCCGATGAGAATCGTCCTAAGGGTAAAGATGTGTTTGGCGCTGCTATCAATGTTGCAGAGAACTATTATAGTGCACAGACAGACCAGAGCCGTGATTCGCTGACACTTGTTAAGACAGACTCGACCCTTATGAAAGCCCGTCTCGTATATGGTTTGACCAATGCTTCTATAAGTGCTCCTGCTGATATCAATATGGTTAACGGCTCATTCTCAACCAAGAATGCTACTGGCTGGACGGTTGACGGTGTAGGTGGCAACGGAGTATGGAAGTATCAGAGCAATAGTGACTTTACAGACGGATATTGCGCATATTATAATCGTGGTTCGAGTGCTAAAGATTCCAAGTATATTTATCAGGATGTTGAACTTCCTATGAATGGAGTTTATGAATTCTCTGCTGAAATAATATGTCGTAACCACAATATGGGTGATGCAACTCAGGAGGCTTCAACGGAGATGTATATATTTGCCGGAACAGATTCAACCGAAGTGTATACAATGTGGGATGCAAGCAAGACACACTCAAGCAATCCAAGTCAGGACTATCCTGGTAATGTAACAAGATTCTCGAAGGTTGTTAAAGTTCAGGATATAAATTCTTATGAGGATAAGAAACTCCGCGTAGGTCTTACATGCAAGAATGAAGGCCAGACAATATTCCCGAACTTGATTTACATCGGTTCTTGCCATCTTTATTATCTTGGTTCTATCGCTGATTATGAGACTGGCATTACAGATGTGAATGTGGTTGACGGAATCAACAGCGGTGATGTTTACAGTATCAATGGTGTTAAGGTACGTGCAAATGCAAATACGTTGAAAGGCCTGTCAAAAGGTATCTACATCATGAACGGCAAGAAGTATGTCGTGAAATAATATCTGATAAAGATTATTTAATATAACCGAGGGAACAAGAAAAAATCTTGTTCCCTCGTTTGTTAACTGAAAATAAAACTGTAAGAATGAAGCATTTTTTATTTTTATTGTCTATAGTATTCTTTTACTCATCATGCAATGATATTGATTATTATGAATCTATAGAAGAACGAAGTGACGATATGGTATATGCTGATGCTTTGATATGTGATAGTGTGTTATCACGTTCTTCAATGTATCCGTATTTTTTGGAATTTGACATATATACTGAAGCATATGGTGATGAGAAGTATTATACTTTTCTTGTATTGAATGCGCAGGGATGCGCTCTTTATGATAGAGATCCCTTTTTATATGATAAAGATGATAATGATGAACCGGTGGTTATTGCCGACCCTATTTTATATACTTTGTATCACGGCTCTTCAAAAGTTTGGTTTGACGAACGAGGACTTACGATGTCTGTAGCAGAATCTTATGATGTCGAGAATGATATAGTTGTTTATTCCGATGCTAATATAGGAGATCGGATAGCCATATTTGCGAGTAAAGAAAAGTATACAAATGAAGATTTGATAGCCCATTCTGGTGATATTAGTTATTTTACTAAGGTTAGTGAATCTTTTGAATGTTACTATATTACTACGTTGAAAAGTCATACAACAATAGGGTATGGAATGTGGAGCCCTGATTGGTGGGGATAAATCATAAAATACAGTATAAAATCAAATATCAAATAATAAAGCCTGTTGTTTTTCACTTAAATGAAAAATAACGGCTTTTTGTTTTTTTATACGATTTTCTTGTTGTTCGGCAGTTGTAAATTGTTTGATAAGTTAATTCTTAAAATCTTTAATTTTATTTATATTTTTGTTGCGTATAAATTGAATTTTGCCTATCTTTGTAGGCAAAACTAATAAGAGAGTATTGTGCTCTGTCTCAAACTGCTAAAATAAAAGTAACAATAAATAATAACTAATCAAAAAAATTATGAGAAAACTCATCTTTTGTTTTTCTTTTGTCTGCATGGGACTTTTGTCTTCTTGTGTGGACAAGAACGAACTTGTGGATGAAGAATCGGTGCCGGGATGGCTGGGCTCGAGTATTTACGGCGAGCTGAAAAATCCTGATGCTTCAAAAGGGCTTACCGGTTCTTTCAATACATATCTTCGTTTGGTGGACGACCTGGGGTATGCCGAAACACTGAGTCGTACCGGTAGTAAGACTGTTTTCCCGGCAAACGACGAGGCTTTTGCCCGTTTCTTTGCCAACGAAACATGGCCGGGCGTGAAAAGATATGAAGATCTTTCTGACGCTCAGAAGAAAATGCTTCTTTACTCATCGATGCTTGACAATGCACTTCTTATAGGTATGTTGTCAAATACAAGTTCGTCGGACGGTGTGGTGCAAGGACGTGCCCTGAAGCACCTTACATCTGCCAGCGTTATAGATACTGTGACATATTATCCCGCAATGTCAGCAATGTCGGCCTATGGTGAAAACAATACCAACTGGTCGCGTTTTAATGCCGGAGTATCTGTTGTTACAGATGCAACCCGTCCTATGCTTGTGCATTTCACACGTGAGTATATGCTTAACAATGGTATTACCACTGCCGGAGAAGATAATGACTTTTCTATAATCACTGGCGGTAACTATGAAGAGGGTGATGCCTACATATTTGGTAACAGAATTCCCAAGTCGGCACAGGACATTACATGTCAGAACGGATATATCCATCAAGTGGATAATGTTGTCGTGCCTCCAGGAAATATGGCTCAAGTATTGAAGAAAACTTCCGACCTCTCTATATTCAGCCATATATTGGATCGTTTTGCCGTGCCGGTGTATAATTCTAAGGTGACTAATGATTATCATGATTGGTATAGGGCACAGTCTGAGGTTACGGACATGACGGGCGTCAATAATCCCGATTCTATTTTTGAGGTGCGTTATCTTAGTCGCGTGTCACAGGACAATCTTCCTTTCGACATCGATGCTAATAAAGTACAAGTGATAGCAGAGAATCTTCTTAACCTTGACCCGGGATGGAATGAGTTTTATATAGCTCCTACCCAAAGCGGACAACCGGAAACATATCTTACCGATCTTCAGGTAATGTTTGTTCCTGACAATGCTGCACTTATAAACTATTTTATAAAAGAGGAAGGAAAATCAATTATCGAGACTTTCGGCCGCAAGCCCAATACGGCTGAGAATCTGGAGAGTAATCTTGATGATATACCTACAAATATTCTTGCAAAATTTGTTTCAAATATGTTGAAAAGTTCGTTTGCTGCTTCTGTTCCTAGCAAGTTCGACAATATAATGGATGATGCCAAGGATTTGATGGGAGTGACCAAAGACGCCATCAAGAAGAAAGAAGACGGAAGCGGATATGACATAAAGATAGCCAACAACGGTGTTATATATACCACTAAGACCGTATTCGGTCCTAAAGCTTATGTGGCCGTGTCGGCTCCGGCTTTGTTCAGTAAGGATATGCATGTGATAAACTGGATGATTCAGAATGTGACATATAATAATGTATATGGACTTAATCTCGACTTCTATGCTTACTTGCTGACAATGGCATCAAACTATGCTCTGTTCTTGCCGAGGGACAAGGCCTTTGATGCATATTATCTTGATCCGGCGTCTCTTATAAAGAAGGCAAATGGTGATTATGTCAATGAAAATGCACTTGTATATCACTATTATTACAATCCGTCATCAAAATCAGGTCTTGGAATATCGACATTTAAGTATGATATTGCAAAGCAAGCAATAAAAAATCCCAATGATTCTACTATAATTGATGTGGATGGTGCCAATAATGCGAAAAATTGGCCGATATGCAAGGCTCATCTTCAAGATTTGATGCAGTATTGTACAGTAGTGCTGAAAGAAGGAGAGACACTTGGCAAAAACAATTATTATAAGACCAAACATGGTGGTGCTGTTTTAGTGGACATGAACAACAAGACTGTTGCTTCGGGTGCCCAAATAGACGGACTTCAGCCTGTATCAAAAATTGAGGATGAGTATGTACAGCGTAATGGCCGTTCTTATGCTATAGACCATCTTATCCAGGGACCTGTACAAAGTGTTTATGGCGTTTTGAAAAATTTTGAGTCGTCGACAGATGAGAATACCAAAGAGACATTCTTTGAACTTTGTGAAGGCTTTGATGATGATGTGATGGACTGGGCAGGCATTTCCAAGGACAAGAATCCGACAACACAGATCTATGAGGTTGACCAATACAAGATATTCTACAACCCTATACAGAGAAACAATAAAAAAGGTTGTATGGATAATAATGTGAAATTCTTCAGCAATTACAACTACACCGTTTTTGCACCGAACAAAGCTGCGATGGACAAGGCTTATGCAAACGGTTTGCCAAGCTGGAAGAAGGATGTTATGCCTTTGTTCCATCACTTTACTCAAGATGATCATGACTGTGGCAATGATTGTCCAGGAAAGGCACTTACAGAAGATGAAGCAAAGATAGAAGTACGTGCAAAGATAGAGGCTATCAGTGCATTTGCACGTTATCATTTCATGAATGTTTCTGTATTCGCTGACAATGAGGTGGAGAGTGGCAACTTTGTGACGTTCTATGTGAATAACGACAATATCAGCCAGGAACTGAATATTAGCGGTGGTAATGGAAAGATAGTCATTACCGATGCAACCGGTATGTCAAAGGAAGTCTCGGTT
The DNA here is from genome assembly GCF_013166575.1 of Xylanibacter rodentium. Taxonomy (GTDB): domain Bacteria; phylum Bacteroidota; class Bacteroidia; order Bacteroidales; family Bacteroidaceae; genus Prevotella; species Prevotella rodentium. The sequence continues at coordinate 28,533 of NZ_JABKKE010000021.1, read as the reverse complement.
TCTGATTCCAGACTTGTCAATATGATGGCACGTGACTATGAGTTTGTAATGGAGAATGCACAGAAAGCTTTGTATTCAAATTCTTCATCGTTCGCAGTTGTACATGAGATATCCGAGCCTTTGGGCTATAATAAAAATGGCAATTACGGATGGGAGAACTTCAAAGTAAGTAACAAAAAGTAAAGAAATATAATTATGCCAAAGTTTAAATTAATGCTTATAGCCATGTTGCTTGTGATGACTCAGGCAGTGATGGCACAGGGGCAACGAATTTCCGGTACTATTACCGATGACTTCGGACCGACAATGGGAGCCAATGTGGTTGAGCGTGACGCCAACAACCGTATTGTTACGGCTGCCGTGACGGATATTAACGGTAATTTCTCAATGGTGATAAAGAACCCAAAGAACAAGTTGGTCGTTTCATATGTAGGTTCAAAACCTTTGGTGTTGGCAATAGGCTCGCGTGTCAAGTTCAATGAGAAATTGGGAGCCAACAAAACAACTATCAGCGAGGTTACCGTAAAATCAAAACGCCGTTCGAATACCGGAGGACTTTCTATACCCAAGCGTGAGGTGTCTGTAGCACAGCAAACGATGGATATGTCGGAAGTAGAGGGCCTGTCGTTTACCAGTGCTGACGAGGCATTGCAGGGTAAGATAGCCGGTCTTGACATTGTGATGGGTTCGGGTAACCTGGGTTCCGGCACACAGATGCGTCTGCGTGGTGTGACATCTATCAATGGTAACAAGAATCCGTTGATTGTAGTGGACGATCAGATTTATGATGCTCCCGACTTCGATGTGGAAAATGCTACCGACGAAGACTATGCGTCACTGCTTTCGGTGAATGTTGAGGATATTCAAAGCATCACCGTACTCAAGGATGCTGCTTCTACAGCTATTTGGGGATCGCGTGGTGCCAATGGTGTAATCGAAATCAAGACAAAACGTGGTGTGCGTGGACCGACAAGGGTAAAATTCAACTATAAGTTCCAGGGTAGCTGGCAGCCTAAGGGTTATGAACTTCTTAATGGTGACAACTACACCATGCTTATGAAAGAGTCTATATACAACCCCAAGCAGCAGTCTAATGCCACTACCAATATCAATGAGCTTAACTATGTGAAGAGTTGGGGTGACTATGAGAACTGGAACAACAATACCGACTGGGTGGACGCAGTTACACAGTTCGGACAGAGTCATGATTACAACCTTAACCTGACCGGTGGTGGCGAAAAGGCAACTTTCCGTATATCTGCAGGGTATAATCATCAGACGGGTACTATCATCAAGCAGACTCTCAACCGTTTTACAACACGTATGTCTCTTGACTATTTTGTGAGTGAGCGTATAAAGTTCATAACAACATTTGCCTTTACTTATACAAATAACAACAAGAGTTATAGCGATCTGCTGGGACTGGCACAGAAAATAGCGCCTAATATGAGTATATATCGTCAGAATGCCAATGGTGAGAATACTAACGAGTATTTCATATTGAATCCTGCAAGAAATCAGGCAGGAGTTGCTACGGTGAAAAATCCTACTTCGTATGAAATGAGGGATATACGTTCATTGGGTAATCCTGTGGCTATAGCAAATCTTGCGATGTCAAAGGAGAATGTTTACCGTGTGAATCCTGATTTCTGTCTGCAGTATGAATTGCTTGGGATTGAAGAAGGTAAGAGCCGTCTGACATATAGAGGTGATGTTTATTTCGATATATATGCAAACAGCAAGCCGAGTTATTATCCTGCTGAGTTGTCAACAGATGATATGAGTTCTCAAAACTATAACAGATCGTATAGTTTTGAGAGTAATTCCATGGGATTTACCTTTACCAATGATTTGACCTTTACTCCGCATTTCAAGAATGAGGATTGGACCGCGACAATGAAGTTCCGTTATCAGATTAAGACAAGCAACAGCAGTCAGCAGTTTGCTACCGGATATCTTACACCACCAGGATTTGACATTCCTTCAGACGGTATATTGATAGATAAGGACAGTAAAGATAAGGTACAGACAAGCAGTAGCACAGGAAGGTCAAGATCGCAGAGTTGGAGCTATACCGGACATTTCTCTTACAAGAGCAGATACTCTTTGGGTGTCACTTTGCGTGCCGATGGTGATTCCAAGTTCGGTCCGGAAAACAAATGGGCTTATTTCCCCAGTGTGTCAGGGCGATGGAATATCATCGATGAACCGTTCATGAAACCGTTGCGCAAGGTGGTGTCCATGCTCGCTTTCCGTCCCAGTTGGGGTATGGTGGGTAATGCACCGAGTTCGGAGTCGCTCTTTTATGAGGCTTATAATACGTCTTCCGGTAGCTATGGTACCAATGGCGGAGTGCCGACGATTAATATGATACGTCTGAAACTTGACAATCTGAAGTGGGAGACAACTACGAGTTACAACTTAGGCTTTAATCTCGGATTGTTTGACGACAAGATAGAAGCAGAGTTTGAATACTACAACAAGACAACAAAAGACTTGTTGATGAAAGATGTGCGTATTCCTTCTACTGCCGGTTATGCAACTTTGGCATATTCTAATGTCGGTGAGATGAACAATGAAGGATGGGAGCTGAATGTCAGCTTTAACAATTTCATAAAGAAAGGCAAGTTCTCGGCAAGTGCAAACTTCAATGTTTCACAGAACTTCAACAAGATAACGGAAATGGACGAGAAAGTGCTGGCCTCTATCAACAATGAATGGTCTAATAAGAACGGCACTTATCTGAACCGTGTACAGGTGGGCAATCCTTTGGGTTCCATTTATGGATACAGATATAAGGGTGTTTACCAGTATTCTTATGAATATTTGGCTAATTTGAAGCAAGAGAACAAATGGACTGCAGCTCAGTTTGAGTCGGAAATAAACAGACGTCTTGCCAATGGCGAGACATTCCCTGTGGCGATTGACAAGAACGGCAAGGTTATGATGAATGCTGACGGAACTCCGATGCATATGGTGTTCGACTATGCTACAAGAAACTACGAGTTCAAGGGTGGCGATGCTATTTACGAAGACGTTAATAAGGACGGACAGATAAATCAGCTTGACGTGGTTTATCTTGGCAACTCTATGCCTAAGGTGAACGGAGGTTTTGGATTCAACCTTAAATATGGTCAGTTTAAGTTGACAGCCAACTTCAACTATCGTTTCGGCAACAAGGTAGTGAATTATGCACGTATGGAGCTTGAGAAGATGTCTACAGCATACAACCAATGTGCTTCAGTGAACTATCGTTGGCGCAAGGATGGCGATGTGACCCCGATTCCGAGAGCCATGTACGGTGATGAGACTGCTTTCAACTGGATGGGTTCGGACAGATATGTGGAGAACGGTTCTTTTGTGCGTTTCCAGTATCTGCAGCTCTCTTATGATGTTCCAAAGAAAGCGCTGAAGAAGATAGGTCTGAACGAACTTAAGGTCTTTGCTTCTGCTAACAATCTTTACTGCTGGACAAAGTATAGCGGTTCTGACCCGGAGCATTCTGCGAGCGGTTGGGGATTTGCTGAGGACAAGGCCAAGACTCCTCGTGCAAAGTCGTTCACACTCAGTCTTAATTTGGGATTCTGATGATTTTGAGTTTTAGAAAAGAAAAGATGAAGACAATGAAAAAATATATGTTATTCATATTGTCCGGTTTGTTGACAACTTCATGTATCGATACCGTAGTGTTGCCTGACGACATCACTATAGGTGAAGATATGTGGAAGAGCAAATCGGATGTTGAGGGAATGGTCAACGGTGTATACAAAGCCATGACTTCCGAAGCCATTATAGAACGTTGTATTGTGTGGGGAAGTTATCGCTCGGACGAGATGAATCCTATCGTGCAGACATTCAACAATGGCAAGGAAAACGCACTTAAAGATATTAAGTCCGGATATATGACCCAAACCAATACATATGCGGACTGGTCGGCGTTTTATGGTGTTATAAACAGATGCAATCTCGTGTTGCAGCATGCACCGGAAGTCGTAGAGAGTGATCCTGCTTATACAGAGGCCACTTTGAATACGGATATATCGCAGATGTTAGCCATGCGGTCGTTGTGCTATTTTTATCTTGTACGCGCATTCCGTGATATTCCCGTAACTCCAGGGGCATATAAGTTCAGCAGCCAAGAGTTTGAAATACCTCAGGAGGCTCCGCTCACAGTTCTCAATAAATGTATAGAGGATTTGGAGACGGCGATAAAGACCCCGCTTTCTCCTAATGGCTTTACGGATTGGCGACGTGTGGGATATATGAACAAAGAGGGTATTGCAGCATTGCTTGCCGATGTATATTTGTGGCGTGGTTCCATGACTCATAATTCCGCAGACTATCAGAAATGTGTGGAATATTGTGATATAGTGCTTGACTCAAAAAGGGCTGCAACTGCTGATTATTTTGATTTCGGAAGACCATGGTCTAATTTGGTATATGATGGTTCTGTTAACTATCGGGCACAGTTCATTTCCGGCAATTCTTTGGAGAGTATCTTCGAGTTGCAGATGGACGGAAAGAATGATGACAACTTCGGTCTTCGCAATTGCTATTGGAACTATGATGAAAAGAGCAGAGGAAACGGACTGATGAATGCGTCATTGATTTTCAATGAAGTGAATGCAGATAAAGTTTATATATCCGATAAGGATTACAGATGGTATGAAAGTTGCTATAGCGTTAATTCTTCAGATAAGGAGGAATTGGATATATTCAAGATGGTGTCTTTGATGGAGACTGGTAATGTTGAGGGTAATTTAAAGCCACAGACGCCTTTGTCACGTGGTTATGAGGAAGTTGCCCAAAATTGGATATTCTATCGTTTGTCTGATGTCATGCTGATGAAGGCTGAGGCTTTGGTCCAGCTTACACCGGATAGTGAGGACGCTGCGGATAAGGATGTTGAAAATGTGCTTCGCAGTGCATTCAGTCTTGTAAACGAGGTCAATAAGCGTTCCATAGCCTTGGCTACTTTGACAGATGCCGACACATTGAAATTCAGTACATACAGCAATAAGGCAGCTATGGAAGAACTTGTACTTGCCGAGCGTCTGCGCGAATTGTGCTTCGAAGGAAAGCGTTATTTCGATTTGTTAAGATATAACTATCGTCATGTAGATGGGGTACAGCCGGATAAGATTCTTGCCGATATCAATGAAGATCCAGATGTAATGGTAGAGAACAACGGTTCTATGATGAATCTGATGACTCGTGGTATGTCTGTCGGAGGTGGTGCTGCAAGATTGCTTATGCACACAGAACCTTACCTTTATTTCCCGGTTCTGGAGAGTGAATTGAAAGCCAATTTACTGTTGAAGCAGAATCCGGCATATAAGAAGAGTAATCTTTACGATAAGAACTAATAACGACAAGTAATTATGAAAATGAATATATTTAAATCATTGTTAAGGGCTGCGGGATTTTTGCTGATTCCGGCATGCATCACTATGTCGTCTTGTAGCGAGGATATAGATGAGTCGGATCTCTATACGTTTACAGGAGAGACCATTGAAGACTTCATTTCAAACAATAGTGAGCAGTTCAGCAGTTTTAATTATATACTTACACGTTCAGGATATGATAGAATCTTGAGTACGTATGGGAGTGGTTCGAAGGAATACTACACATGTTTCGTTCCGGACAATGCTGCTGTGGCTGAATATATCGACAGTTTGTATAATGATAAGGAAAGTAAGATAGAGCATAATGGTATGACGGAAAACTCACTGGAAGGATTGTCCGACAGTTTGTGCATGGACATTACGCTTTTCCATGTGTTGGGAACCAAGAAACTGACTACAGATATGAATTCTTCCGGTCTGCGGACTCTTCTTGGCCGTATGATAACCACTGATACCAAATTGGTTGATGGTAAACCGCGTATGGTATTGAACGATGCTGCTGCCATAATCGACAGTCATGACGATTGCGTCAACGGTGTAGTTCATGTAATAGATAAGGTAATTCCGCGTTCTAATAAGACTATTGTAAGAGAACTTCAATTGAATACGGAGAAATTCAGCATTTTCTATCAAGCTTTGGAAGAAACCGGACTTGTAGAAAAGTTGGATGCTGTAGATAAAGAACTGACAGCCGAGAAGCCTGCACCAGTAGCAGAATATTACATTCCCAAAGAATGCAAACGTGGTTTTACAATATTTGCAGAGACAAATGAGGTGTTTGCGGCTCATGGTATAAAGACACTTGATGATTTGAAACGCCATGCGAACGAGTGGTATGGAAAAGCAGCAACCGGTGACAGACGTACCGAGACGGAAGGTTGGTATGACTATTACCGTAACAATAAGATAGAAGTGAGTACCGGTACTGACTATACCAATGAACATAATACCTTGAATATGTTCATGAGGTATCACATTCTGAATTATGCCTTGTCAAGAGACGCTCTGACGCTTGATCATAATATATTGACGGGATATGGCTATCCCGGTGATGCATATGACTATTATGAGACTATGCTTCCCAAGACATTGATGAAAGTATGGTGGGTGAAGAAAGAGAACAAGACTTATATCAATAGGTATGTTGCAAATAACACCCTTACAGATGGAGTTGAGACGATAGGTTCTGCTGCTATGCACGAACTGATATATAAGGGATGTGAGGTTGATAAAAGCAATGTTATATCTCCTTTGGATGGTTATATATATCCAATTGATGATATCTTGCTTTATGATTCTCAGGTTCCTATGGGTGTGCTGAACGAGCGTATACGTATTGACGCGGTTACAATGCTGGGAGAGTTGATGTCCAATGGTTTCAGAGGTATGAAAACTGACGAGTTGACTGTTCTTAACGGTGGTAAGACTGCTGGTCGTGCACGTTTCCCGATAGACTATTTTGACAATCTTGTTGTATATAATGGTAATAATACGCAGATTGATATGAATATTCTTGCCGGAGGACCAAATCCTAACGACTATCTGCTTTATCGTGGAGATAGTTTCCAGGGTATGGGTATTTTTGACTTTGCAATAAAGTTGCCTCCTGTTCCGGATGGTGTTTATGAGATTCGTATTAATTTGGATTGTATGCAACATGGCACAATGCTTCAGTATTATCTTGGACAAGCTCCTGCTATTGCAGCCATGGAGGCTCTTGATATTCCATTGGATATGCGAATGAACAGTAATTTTAATGAGCCTCGGTTGATAGAGATTGGATGTATTGATATAAATGATCAAAACAACAATCCGGATGCTTATGCCGATCGCGGTTTGGAATCTGACAGGGTTATGCGTAGCCATAAATATATGCGCGGACCATTGTCTACTGTGAAATCAAGTGCTCAGGACATGATATCACGCTTTAAAGCTTATCAGATCCGTAGAATCCTTGATACACGTACATTGAAACAACAGGATTATTGGATGCGTTTGAAGACAGTGCTTGATGATGGAAATACACAACGTAAGTTCCAGATTGACTATGTTGAGTTTGTTCCGGTGAATGTGGCTCAGAACGATCGTTATCTGGAGGATATGTATTAATATTCAGCAAAACACAAATAGAATTTTTATATGAGACTAAATAAAATGGTATATTGCATGATGGCGGCAGCGACAGTGTTTGCCGCATCATGCTCCGACTTCGATGATTACAACGAAGCCTATGTAACGGGCAATGCGGAGAGTAAGTTGAGTCTTTGGGAGAATATTTCAGGAAATCCCGAATTGTCACAGTTCTCGGAATTGCTGAAGAAAGGTGGCTACGATGAAGTGCTCAACAGTCCTCGATTCTACACGGTGTGGGCTCCAAAAAACGGAACCATATCCGATTATAGCAGTCTGATGGCAATGAGCAAGGATTCTTTGGTGGACAGATTCATCAAGAATCACATTGCCAATTACAATTATAACATATCTGAGACTGGTGAGCGTCGTGTATATACTCTCAACGACAAGTCGATGATATTGGATAATGGCACTTATGCCGGTCTGACGATAGATCCCAAGTTTAAGAATGTGCCGAGTGTAAACGGTATATTGCATGTGATTGACGGTTATGCCGAGTATCATCCCAATCTTTACGAATACATATTTGAAGCGGGTGTAGACAGTTTGTCAAAGTATTTTAAGCATTTTCAGTATGACTATTTCGATGCGGCAAAGAGTGTTATCGGTCCGATTGACTCTTTGGGACGTCAGACATATAGCGACTCTGTAATCGTAAAGCGTAACAGACTTACTTATAACGGAGGATTGATAAATGCCGAACTGGCTAATGAAGATAGTACATATACATTGCTTATCCCCACAGATGAGGCATATAAGAATGCGTACGAAACAGTGAAAAAATACTATCGTTATCCGAGTTCAAATGAAATTAAATACAAGCCGATTACTTCAGAAGGAGTCGGTAAGGAACAGGTTGTTCAGGTGAAATCGGATACTCAGACAGACTCTATTGCAAGAATTCAGATAGCCCGTACTCTTGTGTTCAGTCATGGAAATACTTATAATTCATCGCTGCCTGAAAATGATGTTCTCGAAGGTTCTTATCAGGATAAGGGCGACACGTTATGTTCATCGTACAACTATTATTTGTCTAACGGTATGGATTTTATAAAAAAACATACTGTAGGTGAAGTTCGCACGCAGAGCAATGGATATGCACGTTTGATAGATAGTCTGGCCGTATATTCATGGGATGTATGGTGTCCTGGAGTTTCTGTTGATTTGTTCGGTCAAAAAGCTTCTCAGGAAGTATATCCATTTTCTGCAAGTTGCCAACCGCCGACTATAAAGCGTATAGATAATAACTATAGAGCAGAGTATTGGCCATATGAACGGTATTTGTCGCTTGAACCCATTGGAAACAACTCTAAGCCTGAGATATATTTCAATATGAGCGGAATACGTGCGGCATCATACGGTGTGTATATTATATTGTTGCCGGATTCGTTGAATCGTGAAAGTAGCGAGAACAAAGTTACCCAATTTGATGTAGATATCAGTTATATGGGAGAAGACGGTAAGATAAAGTCATGGGGCTTTACAAAATTGAAAGCTTTTGAGGGAGACGCCAAGAACAAAATCAATATTGTCAAAGTTCAGAATCCCAAGGGAGTTAGTACAGATGCTGACAAAACTATAACATTTCCTTATGCATACGTATCTACAACTGCCAAGCCGTATCTTCACATGAAGATAAACCGTAACAACTATAGTTCTACAGAGAAGAATTACAGTCAGACTTTGCGTATCGCCGGTATTATTCTTGTTCCGGTAGAATATGAAGAATACTTAACAAATAAAGAGTAATTATGAAGAGCATTATATATAATATTCAAAAGGCGTTCAATAGAAACGCTCTTTGTCTCATCGCGCTCGGTGTGGCTATGCCTGCCATGGCTCAGGATGACTGGTCAGACGATGGGGAAGCTAAGGCGCCGAAACGTCCGAAAGTAGAGCAGGAGAAGTATCAGTTGAAAGTGGTGAAGGGTGTTGTTCTTGACGAAGTTACCAAGAAGCCTCTTGGAGGTATTCAGGTGAAAGCGCTCGGCAACAGCCGTTACACGGCCATGTCTGATGATGACGGAACCTTTACAATCAAGGTCCCAGCATTCACTTCCTCATTATACGTATATGCGCAAGAATTTTCTGCGCAGCAGGTTGCCATAGGCGACAAGGAAGATAATCTTGTAGTATATATGCTTAGCGATAAGTTCCGCCCGATGTATGATGATGCTACAACGATTACGGCATCGCGCAATTTCGTTGCCAATAGCGGTCATAATTATACAATAGACTCAGAGATAGAGAACAATCTGTCGGGCGATCTCCGTGCCATACAGCGTTCGGGTGGTATCGGTCTTGGAAATACAATGTTTGTGCGCGGTATGAACTCTATCAATGCCAATGCACAGCCGCTTGTAATCGTAGACGGTGTAGAGATGGATATGCAGTTGAGCCGTGACATGTTGCATAGCGGAAATTTCAACAATATGTTGGCCAATGTGATGCCGGCTGATGTTGAGAAAGTTACCGTGCTGAAGAATGCGACGGCACTTTATGGTGCTCGTGGTGCAAATGGTGTCATACTTATCGATACCAAACGTGGACATAGCATGGCAACACGCATTGATGCAAACATATCTGTAGGTCTGAATCTGGTGCCGAGGCTCCAGACTGTGATGAATGCTTCGCAATATCGCAATTATGTCACTGAGATAATGGGAACCATCGACGGATTGAACAAGTACACTCCGGCGCTCAATTTCCTCAATGACGACCCCAACGGATATTATTATCATACGTATCATAACGACTTTGACTGGCAGGATGCTGTGTATCAGACAGCTCTTACGCAAAACTACAGCATCAATGTGCAGGGTGGCGACAACGTCGGCATGTACAATCTGTCTGTGGGATATGTAGACGGCGAAAGCACGGCAAAAGGCAATGACTATACAAGAATGAACGTGCGTTTCAATACGGATATTGAAATTCTGAAGAATCTTAAGACAAAATTCAATATGTCTATTGCGCGTACTACAACCAACTCGCAGAACGACGGAGTACCAGAGGATTTCTCTAAAGCTACTCCCACTTCGCCTACATTCCTTGCCTTAATCAAGTCGCCGCTTGTCACACCTTATCAGTATAGCGTGCATCGCGGAGGCTTTACCGATTTGCTCAGTGAGGCAGACGATCTGTTTGATGCTCTCGGCTCGGATTATTCTTTGGCCAATCCGGTGGCTATACTGAACAAAGCGGAGGGAGTGAACCGTAACTATACTGAAAATACCTATTTTCAGGCTATGATAGCCCCAACGCTGACTTTAGGACGTGACTGGGCCATAACTGAGATGTTCAGCTATGTTCTTAACCGTAATTCGCAGCGTTACACCCGTCCCAGTACAGGTGTTCCCGGATTCAGAATGCCTAACTTGCAACCGGTATATAACCAGTTTGCGACATTCTTTTCAAATGAGAACAATATCGTCAGCGATACCCGTGTAGACTATTCTCACATATTCGGTGCACATGCGTTGAAGGCTTTTGCCGGTTTCCGCTATAATTATTTCTCGTACGACAGTGATGCCATAAGCACACAGTACACAAGCCGTCAGGACGACAAGAACCCGCATATTGATGCCAATAGCTCCAACATCAATACGTCCGGTGGTGACAATGACAAATGGAAACAGATGCAGTGGTATGGCAATGTCGACTATAATTACATGAACCGATATTTCCTTACTCTTTCGCTTCTTGGTGAGGCCAACAGTCGTTTTGGAGAGAACTGTGACGGACTCGATGTCTTTGGTGTGAAGTGGGAGATATATCCCAGTGTTCAGGCCGGATGGGTGGCTACCAATGAAAAATGGTTCCCCAAGAATATGGGTATCAATTATTTGCGCATCAACGCGGGATACGATATCAGCGGTAACGATGATATTGCAAATAATGCTTCACGAACAGTATATGCCATGACCAAGTTTAACGGCTTCCCCGGAGTGCAGATGGTGAATGTGGGTAATGACAAGATTCATAGTGAGAAGACACATAAGTTTAATGTTGGCTTCCAAAGCTATTTGTTGCACAATCGTGTAGGAGTGAGTTTCGACTATTATATCCACAAGACAACCGATTTGCTTACTATCAAGACTTTTGAAAGCCCGATTGCCGGTATCAACAGATATTGGACTAATGGCGGAGAATTGAAAAATACCGGTTTTGAGGCCATGGTGACAGTTAAGCCCGTTGTTACCAAGAACTGGAATGTGGAGTTAGGTGCAAGTGTAGGCCACTACAAGAATGAAGTGACAAAACTGCCTGACGGAGATTATACATCGTCTATATATGGTCGTGACAATATTCTCACGTCTGTAGGAAATCCTGTGGCCATGTTCTATGGCTATAAGACTGACGGTGTGTTTGCTACGGATGCAGATGCAAAGGCCGCCGGTGATGACGGATATCTTTATATGCTGGACAACACTAATGCCAAGCATTATTTCAAGGCCGGTGATATGCGTTTTGTTGATAAGGATGGTAATGGCATAATCGATGATAACGATCGTTTTATCATCGGTGACCCAAATCCTGACATTTATGGCAATATATTTGCGACAGTCAATTGGAAGAACTTCACGCTCAGTATGAACTTTAACTATAGTCTCGGTAATGACGTGTTCAACTATCAGCGTATGATTCTCAACTCTGGCAGCAATTTCTACAATCAGCAGGTGGCCGTGACCAACCATTGGCGCTATGAAGGACAGCAGACCGATATGCCGCGTGTAGCTTTCAATGACCCCATGGGCAACAATCGTTTCAGCGACCGCTGGATAGAGGATGGCAGCTATCTGCGTATGAAATCGCTTAAACTGTCATATGGAGTTCCCGTCAATTCAACATGGTTGCAGGGACTTACCGTTTGGGCAGAGGCCATAAATCTTTTCACACTGACAAACTATCTGGGCAATGACCCTGAGTTCAGTATAAACAATGGTGTGATGTATCAGGGCATTGATTGTGGCAATCTTGCACAGGGACGTGCCTTTACTTTCGGACTAAAGATAAACCTCTAAATAAAATCAGAAAATATGAAAAAGATTATATTGTTTTTTGCCGGTATGATGGCGTTGGGCTTCTCGTCATGCAGCGATATGCTCGATGTGGATGGCGGACGTCAGGTGGAGATGCCGGATTTGACTCAAAAGACGGACTCGCTGTTTTATGTGGCCGGTATCATGGAGGCCATGCAGCATGCAGCTGAGGTTTATGTGATTCAGAATGAGTTGCGTGGCGATTTGGCTACAACGACAATACATTCTGACAGGAACTTGCAGGAGCTGGCAGATTTCTCTGCCACTTCTGCCAATAAGTACGACAGTGCCTATGTATATTATAAGGTGGTGAACAATTGCAATTACTATCTTGCACATCGTGACACCGCTCTCTATGATGGTGCTACCAATGTCACCCTTGATGAGTATGCTGCAGTATTGTCGTTCCGGGCATGGGCATATCTCCAGTTGGCACGCACTTATGGTAAGGTCAAGTTCTTCACAGAGCCCATGACATCGTTGTCGCAGATACAGAATAACAATTCTCCGGAACTTGACATCTATGGTATAACCAATGCGCTTGCACCGGAGTTAATCAGGTTCAAGAGCGCGGAAATTCCGTATAGTGGCAAACTTCTTCCCGGCGGTAGCAATGAAATATTGTCTCGTTTATGCATTCCTGTAGATGTGATTCTTGGCGATCTTTATCTGGAAGCCGGTGACTATGCCAATGCAGCCTGTAATTATTACGATTTCCTTTTCAAGAACAAGATATTCTCAAGAAATTCTATATCAAGTTTTAGTCCGAAAGAACATTTATATGCGAATATTCCAAGAGATTTTGGTGGAGTAACTTTTGGCAGTGGTACACGTAGTTGGAGTTCTTGGATTAGTTCACTATCCACTGTGCTTTCTCCGTTTGATGCAACAATGGATACCGGTATTCTTACATATGTTCCTATGGCTTCGACCAGTTTGATGGGATATACGTCAGAGTTGTCGATACTTTTCGGATACAATCCGTATTATCTTAATTCACATGGCGGAAGTTTTAATAAATTGTCTGCAGAGGAGTATGACAGTGTTTTTGTGAAAAAGCAAATAGTACCTTCTGATGCTTATAATTTTATTGCCGACAGTACTGATTATTACTATCAGACAAATAATCCTACAAATCCTCAAATGTCTGTAATGAAAGGCATGGGAGATATGCGTGCACGCTCACGAGTTGGAAGTTATTCCCTTAATAATGTGAAATATGAGATTTTGGGTACTTATGTCCAAGAATCGCCTTATGTATTTCTCTATCGTCCAACCACAATCTGGCTTCATCTTGCCGAGGCTCTCAACCGTATGGGCTATCCCGATGCCGCCTTTGCTATTCTTAAGGATGGTATAACCGACAACATGAAGGGTTACAGCTACGTTCGTGAAGAGACATGGAATTTGCTGACTACTACGCTTCCGTTCTGTTCTGAAGACGGAAGAAGCGAGCAGTCGACTGTTTTCAGTGGCAGTGGCACCAATCATAACTATGGTATCCATCGTCACGGTTGCAGTGACAACTATGGTACATCGGGTGACAAGTCGCTTTATAGAATGACAGACGAGGTGGTAAAACAGATTGTCGCTCTTAAGAAATCTTTTGGCGAAGAAATCACTTTCACTGCCGTTGACCGTGTGGCAGACTCTATTCGCATTGATGATGAAATCAAGAATGTTCTCAATGACGAATCGCTTGATGAAGAAACCAAAGCGGAGAAACTTGCTGAATTGAATGCCCGGATGAATAAACTTCTTAAGGAAAAAGCATCTTTGGGCAACTACGACATAAGAGACGTTATCAACGCTGTTGAGGATATCCTTTGCGATGAGTATGCAATGGAGTTCGCATTCGAGGGTAATCGTTTTGCCGATCTCATGCGTCTGGCACGTAACAAGAACGGTAAAGGCAGCGGTGAGTTTGTAGGAAGTCCGGCCTCTTATGGTTCGAATTTCGGTGGTCGCTGGCTGGCCAAGAAATTGGCTTTCAAGAATCCTGTTAAGAATCTTGAGATAGAGTCAAACTGGTATCTGCCGTTCAACTAAATACAAGTCCTGTTTTGGATAAGAATATTCAATGAAAATCAGCCCCGCACCCGTAATGGTATGGGGCTGATTTTGTGTAAACAACTGTTGATTAAACCGATTGTCAATATGAAAAAAGCATTATTCCTTTTTGCCTTTGCGGCATTCAGTGTGGCGATGCAGGCGCAGACCTCACGTAAGTTTACTGTCAACCTTACACCCGACGGAGCTGCCAACATGCAGGTATTTCTGCCTGAGCAGCCGTCAGGCCGCGCAATAGTGGGGTGCCCCGGTGGCGGCTATTCGCATCTTTCGATGCAGAACGAGGGAACTGATTGGGTGGAGTATTTCAACAAGCAGGGCATAGCCTACTGTGTTCTCACCTATCGTATGCCCAAGGGAGACCGCAGCATACCTATGAGTGATGCGCAGAACGCCATACGCACGGTACGCGACAGCGCCGAAGCATGGCATGTGAGTCCTTATGATGTGGGTATCATGGGTTTTTCGGCCGGTGGTCATCTCGCATCGACCACGGCCACGCATGCCCCTCAGGAATCCCGTCCTGACTTCCAGATACTTTTCTATCCCGTCATTTCTATGGACGAACGTGTCACGCATAAAGGTTCTGTGGTGGGTTTTCTTGGTGACAAGCGTGGTGACGAAAAGCTCGTACACGAGTTTTCCAACGACAAGCAGGTGCACAAGCATCAGACTCCTCCTGCCATCATCATCATGGCCGGTGACGACCGTGCCGTGCCCCCTATGACCAACGGCCTGCCTTATTACATGGCTTTGCGCAAGGCCGGCATACCGGCTGCCATGCACATATATCCTACGGGCGGTCACGGTTTCGGTTTCCGTACGTCGTTTGCATATCACGACCTTATGGTCGATGAGCTTACCACGTGGCTCGAAAATCTCAAATTGCCCAAGTCGGGAGCGCATCGCGTAGCCTGCATCGGCAACAGCATTACCGATGGTTATGGCATCGACATGGTTGATACGGATGGCTACCCAGCACAGTTACAGCGCATGTTGGGCCGCGACTATTGTGTCAGAAACTACGGTGTAAGTGCCCGTACGATGCTCAACAGCGGCGACCGTCCGTATATGAAAGAGCAGGCATGGGCCGATGCCAAAGCTTTCTGTCCGGACATTGTGGTGATAAAACTTGGCACCAACGACAGCAAGCCCCGTAACTGGACCGGTAATGACAAGGATTTCCGTGCCTCCATGCAGCAGATGATAGATGAGTTGAAGGCCTTGCCGTCAAAGCCTTTGATATATCTTTGCAACCCCATTGCTGCTGACACTAAGGGCGACCTCAACGAAAAGGGTATGATAATCGACTCTACCATTGTCAACGGTGTGATACCGGCTGTGGCAAAGGTTGCAAAGAAGAACAAGCTCGATGTGATAGACCTGCGCCCTGTTGTTAAAATCAAGACGGACGAGATGCAGCGTGACGGCATACATCCGACGGCAAAGGGTGCAAAGAAGATTGCAGAGATTGTAGCGGAAGCTATAAAAGTCAAAGGGAATTAATTATCTGTATAGGAGTTTTTTATAGGAGTTATCACTTTAACTCTTTTAACTCCTATAAAAAACTCCTATACAAAGAATCAATTCCTGAACGTCAACTCCCCGTTCTCCGCATCTATTATTACAGGCTTGTCGCTTTGAACATCACCTGCCAGCAAGCGTTTCGACAGTTCGTTGAGCACCTCGTGCTGTATGGCCCGCTTTACAGGCCGGGCACCGAATTCCGGGTCGTATCCGGCGTCGGCAAGAGTTTCGACGGCCCGTTCTGTCATTTCGAGGGTAAATCCCTGCGATGCGAGCATCGTCTTGACGGCATTCATCTGCAGGCGCACCACTTCTGCGATTTCGCTCTTGTTGAGCGGCAGGAACATGATGGTCTCGTCGATACGGTTGAGAAATTCCGGACGTATGGTCTGTTTGAGCAGGTTGAACAGAGCGTTTTGCAGATTGAGCTGCTTCTCTGTGTTCATTGTTCCGCCGTTTTTCTCTATCTCCTCTCGTATCAGCTGACTGCCGAGGTTCGACGTCATGATGATTATCGTGTTCTTGAAGTTCACTGTGCGTCCCTTGTTGTCGGTCAGCCGGCCGTCGTCAAGCACCTGTAGCAGAATGTTGAATACATCGGGATGAGCCTTTTCTATCTCGTCAAACAACACCACAGAATACGGTTTGCGGCGTACGGCCTCGGTCAGTTGTCCGCCCTCGTCATAGCCTACATATCCCGGAGGCGCTCCTATGAGACGGCTCACGCTGAACTTCTCCTGATACTCACTCATGTCGATGCGCGTCATCATGGTCTCGTCGTTGAACAGATATTCTGCCAATGCCTTTGCCAGTTCAGTCTTTCCTACTCCTGTGGTGCCGAGGAAAATGAATGATGCTATCGGGCGTTTCGGATCTTGCAGACCTGAGCGGCTCCGGCGTACAGCATCGCTCACCGCCCGTATTGCTTCGTCCTGCCCGATGACACGGCGGTGCAGTTCTTCTTCCAGATGCAACAGTTTTTCGCGTTCGCTCTGCATCATACGCGTTACGGGTATGCCAGTCCACCGGCTTACCACTTCTGCGATGTCGTCGGCTGTCACTTCTTCTCTCACCATGGCCTCAGCTCCCTGTGCGTTGTGCAGTTGCTGTTGTATGTTTCTGATGTCGTCTTCCAGCACTTTCAGTTTTCCGTATCGTATCTCCGCCACGCGCTCATAGTTGCCTTCGCGTTCGGCCCTTTCCGCTTCGAAGCGCAGTTGCTCCATACGCTGTTTGTTCTGCTGAATCTTGTTCACGAGTGCGCGCTCGCCTTCCCATTTTGCGCGATACTGTTTTTCCTGATCGCGCAGTTCGGCTATGTCCTTGTCGAGCGCAGCGAGTTTTGCAGTGTCGTTCTCGCGTTTTATGGCCTCTCGTTCAATCTCCAGCTGTTTGAGTTTTCGCTCAATCTCGTCAAGCTCTTCAGGCACAGAGTCGCGTTCCATCCGCAGTTTGGCCGCAGCCTCGTCCATCAGGTCGATAGCCTTGTCGGGCAGGAAGCGGTCGCTTATGTACCGTTCCGACAGCTGCACGGCTGCTATGCAGGCGTCGTCCTGTATACGCACCTTGTGATGGTTTTCGTAACGCTCTTTCAGTCCGCGCAGAATGCTGATGGCACTCAGTTCGTCGGGTTCGTCTACCATCACCGTCTGAAAACGTCGTTCCAGGGCTTTGTCTTTCTCGAAATACTTCTGATATTCGTTGAGTGTCGTGGCACCTATCGAGCGCAGTTCTCCGCGTGCCAGTGCCGGTTTGAGGATGTTGGCCGCGTCCATGGCGCCCTCTCCGCCGCCGGCACCTACAAGTGTGTGAATCTCGTCGATGAACAGTATTATGCGTCCTTCGGCCTGTGTCACCTCGTTGATTACGCTCTTCAGCCGTTCCTCAAATTCGCCTTTATATTTCGCTCCGGCCACCAGTGCACCCATGTCGAGCGAATACAGTTGCTTGTCTTTCAGGTTCTCCGGCACGTCGCCACGAACGATGCGTTCGGCCAGTCCCTCTACGATGGCTGTCTTTCCTGTTCCCGGTTCACCTATCAGTATAGGGTTGTTCTTTGTGCGGCGCGACAGAATCTGCAACACGCGGCGTATCTCGTCGTCGCGGCCTATCACAGGGTCGAGCTTTCCGGCGCGTGCCAGTTCCACCATGTTCTTGGCATATTTCGACAGCGACTGATAGTTGTCGTCGGCGCTTTGCGACTGAACTTTTCGTCCCTGCCGCAGTTCGTCGATGGCGGCGAGCATGTCCTTTTCTGTCATTCCAGCATCTTTCATTATCCGCGATGCTGTGGAATTGACTGTCAACAGTGCCGTCAGCAGAGGTTCTACTGATACGAACTCATCACCGTTTCTGTTGGCAATGTCCTGAGCTTTGGTGAGCACGCTGTTGCTTTCGTTGCTCAGATATGGCTGTCCGCCACCAAGTACACGTGGCAGGTGCTGTATCTCGCGGCTTATGAGGCTTTCTATTTGTGCGGTATTTACGCCGAGCTTCTGGAAGATGAAGTTCGTCACGTCTTTGCCTTTGTTCATTACACCGTACAACAGGTGTACAGGCTCAATGCTCTGTTGACCGCCGGTCCTTGCCGTGTTGACGGCTTCCTGTACGGCTTCTTGAGCTTTGATGGTAAATTTGTCTAATGTCATGTTTGTCTCCTTTCTTTTTGTTATCCGAAAGGAATGGGACAAATAATGTGCCGATGAGAGGAGTATGACAAAATGACATCGCTTTTTTAAGGAGTTAAAGGAATTTTAAGAATACCTCCCGAAAAATGTAACTATTCAGCGGATAATCTTCAGTTCATAGAGTAGGGACATTTTTTGCGACATAATCATTTTGGTAGGGACATATTCTTGTATTTGTCCGCCATATATATGTTGAATATCAATATATTATGAACGGACAAATACAAGAATATGTCCCTACCAGATTATCCGCTGAATAGTTACCGAAAAATCAACTTCTCAGAGAGTCGAATCCCTGCCCGAACACTCCGTTGCAGAACGACTGCGACACGAGTGCGTATGGGTCAATGCTTTTGATGTAGTAGAAAATTTCCTGCGATTCATATTTACGGGCGAGCACAATCAATATGTCCGATTCCTGCTTTGAATACCATCCCTGTCCCTTGATTAGAGTCACGCCGCGGTTTACTTTTGTGTTTATAGTGTCGGCAATTTTTTCATATTCTTTTGATATGATGATAAACTGCACTGTCTGTCGAGAACCGTTTATGACATAGTCGCACACATAACTGGCTATCAGCGTGAATGCCACACCGTATACGATGGTCTCCGTGCTGTGGAAAAGGAAGTATGACGAACTTATGATAGTTATGTCGATGAACTGCATCGCCCGCCCGAAGCTCATGCGGAAATGTTTGTTGAGCAGGGCTATGATGATGTCGGTGCCGCCAGTGGAACCATTGTGCGAGAATACGAGGCCGAGACCGGCTCCGCTCATGGCTCCTCCTATAATCACATGCATGAACTTGTCTTCTCCGGCCGTGATGATGGGGTGTGCCTGGAAAAACGGCTGCAGAGCACCGATGATTACCGACATTATCGATACACCGATGATGGTGCGGATGGTGAACTGCCGTGTCAGTGCCCGGAAAGCTATCAGGAGCAGTGAGACATTGAGCACCCAGATGGATATGGCAGGAGGAAATCCGAAAGCATAAAACAGCAGTGCCGATATACCGGCCACACCGCCCATCACTACCTGCTCGGGCAGGATGAAAGCCGTATATCCGAAACCGTAAAGCATTATTCCGAAGCAGATAAAGAAGAAGTCTTTATATAGCTGCTTGTTCATATTCTTTCGTGCGATGTCTGTGATTTTGCTCATAGTCTGTCTCTTTCGTTATTATATGATGCAAAGTTAAATTAAATTTCTGCAAGAGCCAAGAAAATCGGGAAAAAGTGTGTTTTCACATGGCCATAGTAACTATATTGAGGATATGTCAAAATGCAAATACGTCCCTATGTTGTGTGATATTTGCGTTTCGACACATCCTCAACAATTCCCTTTCGCCCGTCCGGCTCGACGGGAACAGCACGATTGTGCCTATTCGCCCTAAAAGGGCAAAAGCATTAATTATCAGATGCTTACAATTCGTGCGTTCCTTGTGTTTAATGCTTTTGCCCTTTCAGGGCGCGTGGATTGTCGATGTTTGATTCCCGGGGTGTCGCTTCGCTCTGCCCCGGGCTGTGGGCTTGTTGCCCTTTCAGGGCGCGTTCTGTTCGGACAGGGCGTGTTCAGTTTGGACAGGGTGCGTTTAGTCCGGACGATAATGTAGTTTAATTTTGCTGACTAACTTATGTTTTTATTCGGTGCATGTTTGTCTCAGACGTTCCGTTTCGTCGAGTGATGCCAGTTCTTTCACTCGGTTCAGGTTTATGCCCAAAGCTTTTGCCAGTCGCTTGCCGTATTCCGGGTCGGCAAGATAGCAGTGTGCGGCATGCCGGTATTTGATGTTTGCAGTCACGTCTTTCATGTCGTTGGCGGTGTTGGCGATGAGCAGTTGCCGCTTGTCTTCAGTGAGCAGACGGTATAGGTCACCCGGCTGGCGGAAGCAGTCGTCCTCCGGTTCGTCGTAAGGGTTGTAGTGGTCGATGGCGCCGTCGGGGTCCATCGGTACAGGACGATATTGCGGCTGGTCCTGCCATTCGCCCTTGCTGTTGGGGAAGTATGCCGTTGTTGCTCCCTTGTTGCCGTCGGTGCGCATCTGTCCGTCGCGGTGGAATGTGTGCACCGGACAGTGCGGGCGGTTCACCGGAATGAGGTCGTGGTTCACCCCGAGGCGATAGCGCTGTGCGTCACCGTATGAGAAGAGGCGTCCCTGCAACATCTTGTCCGGCGAGAATCCTATGCCGGGAACAATGTGTGCCGGTGAGAAGGCCGACTGTTCCACTTCTGCAAAATAGTTCTCGGGATTGCGGTTCAGCTCCATCACACCCACTTCTATCAGCGGAAACTCCTTGTGCGACCATACCTTTGTCAGGTCGAACGGGTTGTCGCGGTGTGTGCGTGCCTGGTCTTCGGTCATAATCTGGAAATAAAGCGTCCATCGCGGGAAGTCTCCTCGCTCGATGGCTTCGAAGAGGTCGCGTATACTGCTGTCGGGATCTTTGCCCCTGAGCACTTCTGCCTTTTCCTCTGTAATATTCTTGATACCCTGTTGGGTGATAAAGTGGAATTTCACCCATACACGCCGCCCGTCGCTGTTGATGAGGCTGTAGGTATGGCTACCGAAACCGTGCATGTGGCGGAACGATGCCGGTACGCCCCTGTCCGACATGTTGATCGTGACCTGATGGAGCGCTTCGGGCAGCATCGACCAGAAGTCCCATTGGTTCTGTTTGGACCGCAGGTTGGTCTGCGGGTCGCGCTTTATGGCGTGGTTCAGGTCTGGGAAGAGCAGCGGGTCGCGAAGGAAGAACACGGGAGTATTGTTGCCCACAAGGTCCCAGTTGCCCTCGTCTGTGTAGAATTTGAGGGCAAATCCGCGGATGTCTCGTTCGGCGTCTGCCGCTCCGCGTTCACCGGCTGCGGTCGAGAAGCGCGCAAACATCTCTGTCTCCTTGCCAATGGCCGAGAATATCGATGCACATGTGTATTGTGTCACGTCGTGTGTCACGGTAAACTTGCCGTATGCTCCTCCGCCCTTTGCATGCATGCGCCGTTCGGGAATCACCTCGCGGTCGAAGTGTGCAATCTTCTCCATATACCATACGTCCTGCATGGCCATCGGTCCGCGTGGTCCTGCTGTTTGCGAATTTCGGTTGTCGGCTACCGGGGCGCCCACTTCGTTGGTCAGTTTCTTGCTTTTCTTTTCCATAGTTTATTATTTCTTTTTTTGAGTAATGAATATTTAGATGTCGTTGTCTTCTTTCTCTTTTCTTTTCACTGACACGTTCTTGTTTTGATGTAGTCGTGTCGTAGTGTTATCCTGAAACAATCTTTTTACTGCTGCAAAAGTATACACAAACTGTCGTTTATGCAAATCCTTTATTCCTTTTTAGACAAATGACGTATGTGTTAAGGAAAAGAGCCGTTTAAAAGGCATAAAGTAAGCATAGTAGTTGGCAAACCGTAACAAGTGTTATCTTTATAAAACGTTAATAGACTTTTTGAAATACTGCAAAGCCTGTCGTGCAGCGGAAGTGACCGCAGTGTCGGCTTTGATGTAGCGTGAGTCCGATATAAGATGAAGGACGCAGGCAAGTTGCGGCAAGCCAGCATTGGGATTTGCGTGCCGTCCGACAGCGACAGACAATATCGTACGGTGGTATGATGCCGGTTCGGCGGCCTTGTACTGTCGGTTCGGCGGCCTTGTACTGTCGGTTCGGCGGCCTTGTACTGTCGGTTCAACGGCCTTGTACTGACAGTACAGCGCCCTTGTACCGGAATGGCAATCATGCTTATGTGTTGGCATATGGCAAGGACAGACGCAACGGCGCGCCTTTCGACAGTGATATTTCCGCCGGATGGCCGAATTCTTTTTTATTTGCCGATTGTATGATTCTCGTTATTTTTTCATATCTTTGTCACGGATAGCTCTGCCGGCCGATAAGGCCGCTGTAGTTCACGAACATCGGCATGGCTGGCAATGACATGATAAAGGAGGAACGGCAAAGACAATGAAGTGACACAACAATAATAACACAACAAAACAATACGCAAATATATGGAAACAGGAAACAAGGCGCCGGAAATACTCGGGCGCGACGAGAATGGCCGTGAGGTAAGGCTTGACGACTTTGCAGGGAAGAAACTGGTGTTGTATTTTTACCCCAAAGACATGACATCCGGCTGTACAAGTCAGGCATGCAACTTGCGTGACAACTATGAAACACTGAAAGGCGCAGGCTACGAAGTGCTGGGGGTGAGCATCAACGACGAGAAATCCCATCAGAAGTTCATTGCAAAGCACGAACTGCCTTTCCATCTCATCGCCGATACGGAACATGTCCTGGCCGACATGTTCGGCGTGTGGGGCGAGAAGAGCATGTACGGTCGCAAATATTTCGGCACATTCCGTACAACATTCATCATTGGTGAAGACGGAACGATCGAACGTGTCATCGAGCCGAAGAAGATAAAGGTGAAGGACCACGCAGCCCAGATTCTGGAATGA
Organism: Xylanibacter rodentium; assembly: GCF_013166575.1. Taxonomy (GTDB): domain Bacteria; phylum Bacteroidota; class Bacteroidia; order Bacteroidales; family Bacteroidaceae; genus Prevotella; species Prevotella rodentium. The sequence continues at coordinate 5,212 of NZ_JABKKE010000021.1, read as the reverse complement.
AGTCCGACTGTAGCCGTAAGCAGTCATCCTTTGTTCTCGTGCAATGCACATGACAGCAGGCGGGCGTTGACAATGAATTCGTCATGTCCCGCCCTTTTCCATACATCACCGAGGAAGGCAGCCCCGCCGAAATGCCATCGGCGGAGCATCGGAATATGGCCGAGCGTAATGCCGCCAAGGGCTATTACACGGCTGTCAAGAATGCCGTTTCCGGCAGCTTTACCGAGTTCTTCGCTACAGTATGACGACCGGTAGCCCTGTTTGGATATGCTGTCGAATATCGGACTGAGAAAGATATAGGCGGCATCGGCTTTCTTTTCTGCCGCCTCGGCAATGGAATGGCATGATGCCGAGACAGTATAGCGGTCAGGGTCTGCCGCAACGAACGGCGGCACCGACGGGTTGCGACGGTTAAGATGAACGCCGGCAAGATCGTAATCGAGGCAGAGCTGGAAATGGTCGTGAACGACAATGCGGCGCAGATACTTGTCGGGCAGGGAGTCAAGCAGCCGGGCGCAGTCTTCAACAGCCGAACCGGGTTTGCGCAGATGCAACATGTCGATGCCGCAATCGAAGAGCTCTTTTATTCTCTGTGCCTCGTCAGGCATAGGGCAGGGCGATGTTATAACGATAAATTTCATATCATGGAAATAAAAGAGGATGTGCCGGAATGCAAATCGTACGTTTGTTGTGCAATGTCTGCATTTGGCACATCCGCTTTTTTCTTGGCTTATCTGTCGCAATCTTTCAGCGAATGGCTGATGCGTGCGGCGCAGAAATTGGGGCCGCACATCGTGCAGAACTCACCTTCGGTCTTGTTCGATGTCTTGTAATACTCCAGTGCACGTTCCGGGTCGAGGGCCAGATTGAACTGGTCTTTCCATCGGAAGTCGTAGCGGGCCTTGCTCAACGCGTTGTCGCGGATGGTGGCGCCGGGATGCTGCTTGGCCAGGTCGGCGGCGTGGGCGGCAATCTTGTATGTTACCACGCCTGTGCGCACGTCGTCCTTGTCGGGCAGGGCAAGGTGCTCTTTCGGTGTGACGTAGCATAGCATGGCCGTGCCGTACCATCCTATCATGGCCGCACCGATGGCACTTGTGATATGGTCGTAGCCCGGGGCGATGTCCGTGACGAGCGGTCCTAGGGTGTAGAACGGGGCACCGTGGCACTTCTCTATCTGCCGGTCCATGTTCTCCCGGATTTTGTGCATGGGCACGTGGCCCGGTCCTTCGATGAATGCCTGCACATTCTTCGCCCATGCGCGCTCTACGAGTTCGCCCATGGTGTCGAGCTCGGCAAATTGTGCCGCGTCGTTGGCATCGTGTGTGGAGCCGGGCCGCAGACCGTCGCCCAGCGATATGGCCACGTCGTAACGGGCACAGATGTCACAGATGTCGTCGAAGTGGGCATAGAGAAAACTCTCCTCCTGATGCACCATGCACCACTTTGATATGATGCTTCCGCCGCGGCTCACCATCCCCGTGAGGCGGCCCTGTGACAGATGCACGTTCTTTAGGCGTATGCCGCAGTGTATGGTGAAGTAGTCCACTCCCTGTTCGCACTGCTCGATGAGTGTGTCGCGGAATATCTCCCATGTCAGGTTCTCGGCCTTGCCGTTCACTTTCTCAAACGCCTGATACATCGGCACGGTGCCTACCGGCACGGGACAGTTGCGCAATATCCACTCGCGCGTCTCGTGGATGTTGGTACCCGTGGACAGGTCCATCAGCGTGTCGCCGCCCCATTTGCAGCTCCATACGGCCTTTTCCACTTCCTCCTCGATGCTTGAGTTCTGATGTGAGTTGCCGATGTTGGTATTGATTTTCACGAGAAAGTTTGTTCCGATAATCATCGGCTCAGCCTCGGGGTGATTGATGTTGGCCGGTATGACAGCGCGTCCGGCAGCCACTTCGTCGCGTACAAACTCGGGTGTGATATGTGTCTCGATGCCCAGTTCGGCACAGTTCATGTTCTCGCGTATGGCCACATACTCCATCTCTTGAGTGATGATGCCGCGCTTGGCCAGCGCCATAAGCGTATCACCGGTCTTGCGGGCGTCTGTCCACGGTTTGCGTAGTTTGGGCAATCCCCGTTTCAGGTCTGTCTCGATATTGGGATCGCTGTACGGTCCGCTTGTGTCATATACATAGACAGGGGCGTTCTCCGTCATCTTCTTCTCTCCGTTTTCTATTGTCACTGTCGGTGTCAGGCTTACGCGGCGCATGCCGACACGCAGGTCGGGGTATATCCGTCCGTTCATATATACCTTCTCGGACGACGGATATGTGATTTTGATGTTGTCGTTCATATTGATTTTTATAATTTGATTATCCTTTTCATTTCCTCAACAGGATTCAAGGCATTGAGCACGGCCCCGCTCAGTGCGATGCCATGCACTCCGGTAGCCATTATAGCGGGTATGTCATCGTACAGTATGCCACCGATGGCTACTACAGGAATGTCTATGCCGGATGCGGCCATACGGGTGATGATGTTCCGGTAGCCGTCAAGGCCGAGTACGGGCGAGAGATTGGTTTTTGTAGTGGTGAAACGGAATGGGCCGCAACCGATATAGTCGGCGCCCTCGCGCCACAGTCGCTCCACGTCGTCGAACGTGTTGGCGGTGCCGCCGATGACAAATTCTTCGCCGAGCACGCGGCGCGCTTTGCAAACAGGCATGTCGTTACGGCCCAGATGCACGCCGTCGGCCTTTAACTCTTTGGCCAGTTCGACACGGTCGTCTATGATGAACACTGCTTCGTGTTCCCGGCAGAGAGGCTGAATGCCGGACGCAGCTTTGCGCACTTCGTCGTCGGTGGCGTCCTTCATACGCAGCTGAATCCACCGGCATCCGCCTTCAAGGGCCATGCGCGCGCTGTCCACATATGAGTAACGATGGTTTTGATGTGTTATAAACTGTATCTGTTTCATATCTTAACAAGTTTTTTCGGGTCAAAGAAATGGTTTACGGGTCCGTGCCCCCGGCCTGTTTCCACATCGGCACCGTACAGCAGGGCCTGCGTGACATAGTCCTTGGCCCGGCCGACGGCCTCGTCAAGCGTTAAGCCGAGAGCGAGGAATGCCGCTATAGCCGACGACAGGGTGCAGCCTGTGCCATGGGTATTGGCTGTAGGCACATCGTCGCAAACGTATTCGCGTGATGTCATGCCGCTGCAGGCGGCATGATACAGCCGGTCTGTCTTGCGCCCCGCAATGTGTCCGCCCTTTATCAACAATGCTCTGCAACCGTCGCGCAACATCGCCATGGCGGCATTGTCCATCGACGGTTTGCCGCTTATTGCCATCCCTGATAGCACTTCGGCTTCGGGCACATTGGGTGTCAGGAGCGTCGACATGGGCAGAAGCTCTGTCCGGAAGACGTCGAGTGCGTCGTCCTGCATGAGCCTTGTGCCGCTTGTGGATATCATCACCGGGTCTGTAATGACGTGCCCGATATTATATTCTTTCAATGTTGCGGCAATGGCACGGATAGTGTCGGCGTCGTTCACCATTCCTATCTTGACAGCCTTCGGACATATATCGTCCATCACAGCACGTATCTGTCCGGCAACGATGTCGGGAGATATGGCTTGTATGGCAGTCACGCCAAGTGTGTTTTGTACTGTTATCGATGTTATGGCCGAAGCCGCGTAGCACCCCAGTGCCGACATAGTCTTGATGTCAGCCTGTATGCCTGCGCCTCCGCAGCTGTCGCTGCCGGCAATGGTGAGAACGGAAACGTACTTCATTCTTCATTTTTCATTTAAAATCGAACGCTCTGTCCCAGTTTTTCCATACCGGTTCCATGCCGATGGCTTTCAGGTCTCGCTCTACTTCCCAGGCCCTGCGGGCGTCGCTCACCTCAAACTGCTCCAGAGCGTTGGGGTAACAGCAATATCCGCCCGGCTCGGTGCTGCTCTCGGCGCTCATCGTCGTCACACCGAGTGTGGCCATATTGTTGCGCATACGCGGTTCTTCGCGGGTTGAGTAGGATATGTCGACGTCGTGGTCGAAGATGCGCATGGCAAATGTCACCTGTGCCAGCTCGCGGTCGGTCATCTCAACGTTGGGTTGGAAACCGCCGTTTTCCGCACGGCGCATCCGGGGGAAGTTCACGCTGTACTGTGTGCGCCAATATGTCTTCTCGAGATAGCGCAGGTGGCGTGCCATCATGGTCACGTCGGTGCGCCAGTCTTCCAGACCTATCAGCACTCCCATCCCTATCTTGTGGATGCCGGCCTGCCCCATGCGGTCGAATCCGTTGAGACGCCACTCGTAGTTGGATTTCATGCCGTGCGGATGGTATGTCTTGTAGCGGGCCTCATTGTATGTCTCCTGGAAACAGATCACTCCGTTAAGACCGTGCGTGCGCAGACGGGCGTAGTCCTCGGCTGAAAGCGGCATCACTTCAATCTGCAGGTTACTGAAGTATGGCTTGGCGAGGTCGAGTGCACGGGCTATGTAACCGACACCGGCCTTGGCGGGATTCTCTCCCGTGACGATGAGCAGATTGTCAAACGGGCCGAGCCGCTTTATAGCTTCATACTCGCGAACTATCTCTTCTTCGGTCAGTATTGTCCGCGGCATCTTGTTCTGCACATGAAATCCGCAGTATACGCATGAGTTGGAGCACGAGTTGGTTATGTATATAGGAATGAACATGTTGATGGTCTTGCCGAAACGCTCGCGCGTATACTTGCGGCTGAGCCATGCCATCTGTTCAAGATACTTGTCTGCAGCCGGCGAAATCATCGCCATGAAGTCGTCTATGTCGCAGTGCTGCCTGGCGAGCGCGCGCCGCACGTCGGTGTCGGTCTTGGACATGATGCGTTCCGTCGTCTCGTCCCAGCTTATCTGTCTTATAACGTCACTGAACATCATTGGCCTATCCTCCGCAAAATGCTTTAAGTATCACTATATTGTCGCCGTCGTTCACAACGTGCGAATCCCACTTGTCGCGTGGAATCATATTGTTGTTCACGGCCATGGCCACACCCTTCCCCGGCAGCCGGTGTTCGTCGGCCACGATGCGGAGAGTTGTTCCGTCGGGGAACTCTGTCTGACTGTTGTTTATTGTAATTTTCATAAAGTCTTGATGTTGTCTCGTATTAAAGAATAAGTTAGTCAACAAAATTAAACTACATTATCGTACGGACAGAACGCGCCCTGGAAGAACGCGCCCCGCAGGGGCAACAAGCACATAGCCCGGGGC
>NZ_JABKKE010000020.1 GCF_013166575.1 Xylanibacter rodentium | reverse complement strand
CAGTAAACTTGGTGCCGAGTATTTTGACAAAAAATATGGTCGAGGCGCAGATGGATATGTTGAAGGTGATAAGAACTATTTTGATATAGTTTCTTTTTATAAAGAAAAAACGCGATCTCCATATATAAATCCGAGAGAAGGTAATTATAATATTAAAAGAAAATTTCCTATAACAGGTTCACGTGGTTCTTGTTCTGATTATATTATTCCGGGAGTTTCCATGGGATTTCCTTTATTGTTTGTATTTTGAAACTTTACGTATATGAAAGCATTGGTAAAAATATTTTTTGTGTTGGTGATGTGCTGTGGAATATCGGCATGTTACCCGTTCCCACCTTTTTTTACTGTGAGAAACCATTCACGTGATACTATATTTTGTGATTTTTTTGAATTTAAAGATACATCGGAATTATCTACTATATATAAGGACTTAATGGGATATGGTGGAATAAAAATAGCTCCCAATAGTAGTTATGTTTCAGAAATGTCTTATCAAGATTTTGATGATACTTACCACGGATGGGGTAGATGTAGAGTGGTTGTATACATCGTAAAGCAATCTACATTGGAGAAGTCTGATTGGGATTCTATAAGGGAAAACTATATTTATGACAAGCGGTATATATTTACCATAGAAGAATTGGACAGGATGAAGTATATAGTCAATTATCCGTACAATCAGCCGGTAAGACATGATGGCGGAGGACGCCAATGTGATTGCGAGTCCATAGAAAAACCGTAAATAATGTTTTTGTATGTATATTAAATTTAGTGATTAGCGAAAATTGTTTTAACTTTATAGTGCTGAATTACAAAGTATTACAAACAATAATCGCTATGTTCACCGATGACAAAGTTATAGAATTATTTTGTATGGCCGATGACTTTTGTAGGTTTTTTTGATGCTATAAATGCTCTATGGAATGGTTCTTTAGATTCAAACTGCATCTGATTTGCAACGAGAAAGGAGAATTACTAAACTTCATAATAACTCCGGGAGATGTGGATGAGAGGAACCATTGGAATACTAGTATTTTATCGAATTTATCTATGGCAAATTGGTTGCGGACAAAGGGTACATCGGCAAGAATCTTTTCAAACGGCAGTTCTCGGTGCCACGGGGGCGGTTCAGGCGATGGCCTGACGGTGACGGCAGAGATAATGCGATGATGGCATGCGGGAGTGACGGCCGGTAAGTGTGGCTGTTGTTTCCGCATGCCTTGTTTGTGTAGGCGGTATATAAAAAGTATTGTCGGTCGAATCATAATAAAATAAAAATAAATGCACAGTTGTTCGTTTATTCCGTTGATTTTAAGTATCTTTGTCCGAATTTTATTTTTTTAGATGTTTTTAATATAAAGATGAACGTAATTACAAAAAGTGTTCAATTGCCTGATGGAAGAACCATCACGATTGAAACCGGGAAAGTGGCAAAACAGGCTGACGGAAGCGTTGTTCTGCGTATGGGCAACACAGTGCTTTTGGCCACTGTTTGTGCCGCAAAGGATGCAGTTCCCGGAACCGATTTCATGCCTTTGCAGGTTGACTACAAGGAGCAGTATGCCGCTGCGGGACGTTTCCCCGGCGGATTCACCAAGCGCGAGGGCAAGCCGGGTGACAACGAGATTCTTACATCCCGTCTTGTAGACCGTGTGCTTCGTCCGCTGTTCCCCTCAAACTATCACGCCGAAGTGTTCGTAAACGTGATGCTTCTCAGCGCCGACGGTGTAGACCAGCCCGATGCATTGGCCGGATTTGCCGCTTCAGCCGCTTTGGCTTGTTCAGATATTCCGTTTGAGTGCCCCATCAGCGAGTGCCGCGTGGCCCGCATCGGTGGCGAGTACGTTATCAACCCCACTTTCGAGCAGATGAAAGAGGCCGACATGGACATCATGGTAGGTGCGTCGGCCGAAAACATCATGATGGTGGAGGGCGAGATGAAGGAAGTTTCAGAACAGGATATGATAGGTGCCCTCAAGGCAGCCATGGCCGCTATCAAGCCCATGTGCGAAATGCAGGTTGAGTTGTCGAAGGAGCTTGGCAAGGATGTGAAGCGCGAGTACTGCCACGAGGTGAACGACGAGGAGCTGCGCGAGCAGATAAAGACGGAATGCTACGGCAAGGCTTACGACGTGACACGTCAGGCTCTTGACAAGCATGCACGTGCCGAGGCATTCGAGAAGATTCTGGAAGACTTCAAGGAGGCTTACGCTGCCGCCCACACCGAGCTGACAGAGGATGAGCTGGAGGAGAAATGCGCCATGATGGACCGCTACTATCACGATGTGGAGCGCGATGCCATGCGCCGCTGCATCCTTGACGAGGGTATACGTCTGGACGGCCGCAAGACTGACGAGATACGTCCGATATGGTGTGAGGTAAGTCCGCTGCCCATGCCTCACGGAAGTTCAATATTCACACGTGGCGAGACGCAGAGCCTGTCTACATGTACGCTCGGGACCAAGCTCGACGAGAAGCTGGTGGACGATGTGCTGGACAAGAGCTATATGAAATTCCTGCTGCACTACAATTTCCCACCGTTCTGTACGGGTGAGGCCAAGGCTCAGCGTGGTATAGGCCGTCGCGAAATCGGTCACGGACATCTGGCATGGCGCGGACTGAAAGGTCAGATACCTGAGGACTTCCCCTACACAGTGCGTGTGGTGAGCCAGATTCTTGAGAGCAACGGCTCGTCGTCGATGGCTACGGTATGTGCCGGAACACTGGCTCTGATGGATGCCGGTGTGCCGATGAAGAAGCCCGTGAGCGGTATTGCCATGGGACTTATCAAGAACCCAGGTGAGGACAAGTATGCCGTGCTCTCGGATATTCTCGGCGACGAGGACCATTTGGGCGACATGGACTTCAAGACTACCGGAACGAAAGACGGTCTGACAGCCACACAGATGGATATCAAGTGCGACGGTCTGAGTTTCGAGATTCTTGAGAAGGCTCTCATGCAGGCCAAGGCCGGGCGCGAGCACATTCTCGGAAAGCTGACAGAGACTATCGCCGAGCCGCGTGCCGAGATGAAGCCGCAGGTGCCGCGTATCATCCAGATGGAGATTCCGAAAGAATTTATCGGAGCCGTGATAGGCCCGGGCGGAAAGATTATCCAGCAGATGCAGGAAGATACGGGCGCCACTATCGTCATCGACGAGATAGAGGGTGTAGGCAAGGTTCAAGTGAGCGGACCGAACAAGGAAAGTATTGACGCTGCGATAAGCAAGATTCGTGCCATCGTTGCCATACCCGAAGTGGGCGAGGTATATGAAGGAACGGTACGTTCGGTTATGCCTTATGGTTGCTTTGTTGAGATTATGCCCGGTAAGGACGGTCTGCTGCACATTTCCGAGATTGACTGGAAGCGCCTCGAGACGGTTGAGGAAGCCGGCATCAAGGAGGGTGACAAGATAAAGGTGAAACTGATGGAGATTGACCCGAAGACGGGCAAGTACAAACTCTCTCACCGTGTTCTTATCGAGAAGCCTGCCGACTATGTGGAGCGTCCCGCACGCCGTGAGCGTGGCGACCGTCCCGAGCGCGGAGAACGTCGTCAACGTCCTGAGCGTGGAGGTGACCGCCGTCAGCGTCAGGACCGTGGTGAGCGTGCTCCGCAGCGTCCTTCACTGGGCGACATCATGCCTCAGGAGAACAACGAGCCGAAGGATTTCAACGACTCGTTGGACAAGATGGATTTCTAAAGACAAAATCTATAACATAATAATTAATCAGAATCACCCCGCAACGACATCGTGAGATGTGTGTTGCGGGAATTTTTTTGTTTTATTCTGATTTGTGCGTCCGAAATGTTTCGATTGATGTATTTAAAGTGTTCATATCCATGCGCGTTTTCTCGCCATGGCAGAGCTGAAACAAGTTTCACTCTGCTTATCGTTGATTAATGAAAACGTCGGGCTCTTTTCTATAATTTGTTATATGATACTTGTTTATTGAAAAATATTGTGTATCTTTGCCATCGGTTCTCGAATAATCTTGTCATAAGGCTTGACCGGACAAAGAGACGGTTGTGCCGGATGACAGAAGAGCCCATGCCGAAGTTGCCGTGATATGTTACTGCAAAGGACATTGACGGTGACGGATGCGGTGGGAAGGGGACCGCCATATTGGAAAAGCGTTTATCATGCGCTTTGTTCCTGACGCATTGGAATCTCGCAAATTTCAGGTATAGTCATGAACATGGCAACGGTAGATGCTCATGGGATGTTTTATAGACATTCCCGTATCGTTGTATTCATGCCATTGTGTGTCACAGTGCGCAGGGGTATGATGTATGGGATTATTGTATAAATCATCGGCGTGGGTTCTGCGTTGCTCGTTCTACTATACCGGGCAAATGCGAGAGCCTCAATGCGTGGAACGGGTGACAGTGGTCGGATTCCCACGCTCTTTTGTATGGTGAAATGAAAATGTAGTTTTACAATAATCAAATCATTATTATTATCATCTTCTTGCTTGGGAGTCGGAGAGGCTGAAAACTAACTTTTACAGTTATGAAAAGAAATTTTTTAGTGGCTATAATGACCGTTGTGTCGGTCTTTATGGCAAAGGCTCAGAACAATGAATTGCCTATGGCAACGTTGGAACATGGCGATCAGACATTGGTGTTTACGGGTGTCGATGCTTTTACGGCGGCGTATGCCGCAGCCGGTGACAAAGGCGATGTGATAACGTTGTCATCGGGTGTGTTTAATTTTACTATTAATGGGGCGAAACCCTTTTCCAAATCGCTTACAGTGCGTGGTGCCGGATTTGAAGACGATGCGGCAACAGGAACGAAAGCTACGGTGGTAAACAATGGTCTGACCATAGGCAATGAGGAAATAACAAGTTATGACGATGATGGCAATCCGGTTGTAAATGTGCGTAAGGCGGACGGTTGTAAATTTGAGGGAATATCGTTTAAGAATAAAGAAATAAATATCCAAAATGGGATGAATGACATAACATTCATAAAATGTAAATTTGGTGATATTACAGCAGGAAGTTATATTCAAGAGAATAAGAAAAACGGTTTTGTAAGCAGTTTCACAATAAGGCAGTGTGTGTTTTGGAGAATTAATCCGTATAGGATTATGGGTGAAAATTATAGTATCACGATTCAGAATTTATATGTCACCAATTCTCATTTCTCGTATATAGGCGGTTTCGCTTCAACAAGTACAATCAAAGTGGACCATAGTGTTGTTACAGAAGAAAACAAACACGCCATTCTATTTGCCACCAACAGTATACTGTACAGTAGTCTTAGGGCCGGTTCGACAGCAAAGAACAATATATTCGTAGGCCTTAACTCTTCGATAGGAGATGATGTTCAGGATTTTGATAACAACTGGACTTCGGTTGCCAATGCCGGCGTATGGGCTGCTGAGGGTGAAGACGGCTCGTATGCTAAGGACAAGACCTTTGAGCTGAAATATCCCAATAAATATATTGGCAACGATGGCACACAGGTGGGACTGCACGGAGGAAACTATCCGTGGAACAAGATACCCTCAATGCCGCGAATAGTGGAGAGTAACATTGATACTCGGACATCGGCCGATGGAAAGTTGAAAGTCAATATCAAGGTTGAGGCACAGACAAAAGACTGAGACTATGAAGAGACTGGTAAAAATTATGTTTCTTGCTGTCAGTGGACTGTCGACAGTGCAGTATTCTGTAGCGCAGGATGTCGCGGTACGGATGTGCGAATACTGGACAGACCGGCAGTTTGACAGTAGGAGAACAGCGGCTACGACCGGAACATGGCAGGCCTATTTGGATATGTCGGAGCTTGGCGAAGGACTGCATACATTGAGCTTCCGGGCGGCTGACAGCGAGGGGCGTTGGAGCGTGCCGTTGACGCGCTACTTTCTGCGTACCGGGCGTTCGCTTGCCGGTAATGCTGCGGCAGGATATGAAATGTGGATAGATGATGATTTCGCCAATAGAAAGAAAGGCAGTGTTGTCGGAGGCGCGGCAGCATTGGATTTGGACCTCAAATCACTACGTGCCGGTCTGCACAGACTTACGCTTAGGGTGAACGACAGTCAAGGAATGTGGAGTGACCCTCGTGTCAGCTTCTTTGTAGTGCCTGACACCTTACCGGCTGACAATGCAATATCCTCATATGCATATTGGTTCAACAGGGGGCCGCGTGTGTATGTGGAAGTGGAACCGGGAAATCCCCTTGTCATATCAGACTTATGGATAGACGTGAAAGATGTCGTGCCCAATGAGATTCCTTCCGACTACCGATTTGATGCAGAAAAGGAAACGGTGTATTGTGATGACAATGTATTCTTCGGCATTGAGGCTTACGACATGACTGGCCGGTCTACTCAGGCGGTGTTGTCGGATGAATTTCTGATGACAGTACCGGTAAAGCCGGACTTTATCGACCTTGACAATGGTAAAGTCGTTACATTCGATGCACCTGGAGCGGGATATGTCAGCGGGTTCCGTATGCATGCGGCTGCAGGCGATAGTCTTGTGTGGACTGTAAGTCCGATGTGCGATGTAGATATATATGCCTCTGACGGAAGTAGGATAAAAGTTCAAGCACACAATGAAGCGGATGGAAAGGTTACGTTTGGTATGCGTGCTACCTCGGACATTACTTATGTACTTGTCCATCATGCGTCGGAAGTATCGGGTATGATGGACATTTCGTGTACTGTTGCAATGTCTTCAGCGGTATCCGGTTGCAAGACAGACGGCTGCATATTGCGTACAAGGAATGGCGCATTGGAGGTCGAGGCGTCTGAAAGCGGCTTGCTTCAAATCGTCTCTTTGACCGGCATGTCAGCATATAGCGATACGGTTCCCGTTGGCCGTAGCGACATAAAACTGTCTTCAGGGGTATATGCAATAAGTTGGAAAGGCATTCCTTTAGGTAAGGTTGTCGTTCCTTAAACCTGTTTTTTGTGAATGACTGTTGTGCGGACATAGGCATTGCAGTCAGAAAAGGCTGTACGTAAATATCAAAAAATTACGTACAGCCTTGTTTAATGCGGAAGGCTCACTGCGTTTCAGCTTCTTCAAATCGCTCTCGGCCTTGTCGGTATAGCTTATTTCATACATGGTTTTCATAAGCTGTCAAGCCAAGCATTCATTTCTTCAATATCGGTGAATGTCTTCACTTTCCCCTCCTTTGCCTGTTGCAGCGACTCGTCTATCCTTGCAAAGAATTCCTCTTTGGTCATCAGAGTGTCGTCTTCCTTTTGAGTGGCCAGCTTTTTCAGGTATTTGGCGGCCCGCTTCATCAGACCCTCGTCTTCGGCTATCGCGCCGAGACTGCGGTATATTTCGGCGTTGATTTGCATAAGTGTCATGTCGTTCCCTCCATATATTATATTCCGATTGCAAATATAGCGATTTTTTTGTTATGTGGCTGTTGTTATATGGCTTTTTGAAGACAAAAAATCGTGTTGGTGGTGATTTTGCTTAGAGGATTTTTCAATTTGGGCATTATAGCATACTGAATAGGCGTTTTTTTATAATCTACATACTCTTAGTAACGTATCATTTTTGAGACGTTACAGTGATGAAAATCCTATAACGTCTTAAAAATGAACCGTAGCGGCTGTGTCGTCTTCATAGACTGTATGTGCGTATACGTAGAAGTCTATTTCCTGCTCCCGAAGCGTTCTATCTTCGTCCGTCCGCCGTCGTTGCTCACGTCCACACCCTTTGTGTTGTGCAGATAGAGCGAGCCGCCGGTGGCCTTGTCGGTGATGGTGATGCCGCTGAGGGTGATGTTTGTTCCCTCTGATATGAGCGACGGGTTTGTGGCAGTGGCGTGGAACCCGCTGATGGTTATGCCGTCGATTGGCCGCTCAGGCAGTCCGTCCATGTAGATGGCGCGGTCGGCTCCGGCACACGTTATATTCTCGATGAATATGTTGCAGAACGTGGGCGTCGTCTCGTCCACGGTGGGCACATCACTTACCTTGTAGTTGTGCATGTCCTTGAGGAATGCGCGGCCCTCGGATGGCTTGAAGTAATACATGTCGAAGAGTATTCCTTCGTTCTTGATACGTTCCATGTAGATGTTGCGGGCAAAGATACTGTCAACTATGCCTCCGCGGTCGCGGTTGCTCTTGAATCGCAGTCCGTTGTCGGTTCCCATAAACAGACAGTCGCTCACGCTCACGCGGCGTACGCCGCCAGACATCTCGCTGCCTACTACAAATCCGCCGTGGGCATGATACACCACGCAGCTGTCGATGATGACATCGCGTGTTGGAACTCCGCGGCGGCGTCCGGCCTCGTCTCGTCCCGACTTCAGACAAATGCCGTCGTCACCCACATCGAACACGCAGCGTGACAGGTAGACGTTGCGGCATGATTCGAGGTCAATACCGTCACCGTTGGCTGCGTTATGGTCGTTGCGTACGGTACATCCTTTTATGGTGATATTGTCGCATAATTCCGGCCGCAGATTCCACATCGGTGAATTCTGGAACGTTACCCCATCCAATCTTATGCGGCTGCAGCGTATGAAGTGCAGCAGCTCCGGACGTACCATGTCCTTGTATTCTTTCCATTGGCCGGTTTCTTCGCCTACGCGTTGACGGGCGTATTCCTGCTCGTCGGGCGTCATAGGATACCAGCGGTCCTCTTTGGCGTTCATCACTCCTTCGCGGGATGTCCTGTCGCGCCATTCGTGTGTGGTGGCGTTGTTGCGCTTGAATGGACGCCAATGCTCGCCCGCACCATCTATGATGCCATGTCCGCATATCTCGATGTCGGTGGCGCCGTATGCGCATAGTGGTGACTGGCGGTGCTCGCTTCCACCGTTTCCTGTCTCTTCATTGGAGCCGAAGAGTTCGCCAAGCGATTTGTACAGACTGAGGCGCGGGTCAAATTTTATCACGGCCATATCGTCTAATTGCAGGCGTATGTGACTTTTCATGACGATTGGACCTGTGAGCCACACACCGTGGGGGACTCTGAGTGTGCCTCCGCCTCGTTCAGAGAGGCTGGCTATTGCTTTAGCAAAGGCGTCGGTACATAGTGTAAGTCCGTCGCCTTTGGCTCCGAAGTCTGTTATCGACACGCTGAGTGCCGGTATTTCCGGTTCTTCAACCGTTATGTTCACCGGTCCAGACCGGTATGTTTTAATGTTGCCTGCCATGGCATTCCCGTTAGCTGTAGCGATTGCCGTTGTCATAAGGGCGGCAATGCAGATGTCTCTGATGTTCATTTTCTAATCCGTGTTTTTAAATTGTTTGCTATGATTAGAATACGTTTCAGCCTGGTGCTTTCCCTTATTTTATATACATATTGGCAACTGGCCTGATGTTGTGTCGTTATTATATCCTGCTATAAGTTGATTTCCATGTCGCCGTCAAATCTGATTCGTTCGCGGTACATGCTTGTCACGTCGATAGTGGCATGGCCGTCGTCGGTTACCTCGATGTGATAGTGTATACGGTCATCTTCATTTCTTGTATCGAAGTCGATGCGTGTGATGTTCTTTTTGGTGCGTTCCTGTCTGTAGTTCATTGTCTGACTTTGGAAATCGAGCGGACTGCCTATACCGAATGTTGTGCGGTAGGCACGTCCGAAGTATGGCAGATACGACACGACGTTGTTGCCGTCCACTTTCAGCTCATATATGCCTGTGAGTGAAATCATACGTCCTCGTGCGGTGTAGGCTGTTTGCACGTTGATTGTATAGTTGCGGACGGCTGTGGTGTCAGCCATCCATACGGATTTGCCTGATGTTGTCACTGATACATCCTCTGCCGTCTTTTCCGCAGTTTCGTTATTTTGCCCTGTCGTATATCCTACAGTACTGTCTACGGTGGTGCACGACGCCATTATTATGGCCGCAACTATCATCATTACGGCTGTCATGGCCATCAATATAGTGATAGGCCCCATCATTTTTCTTTTTTCTATTTTTCTTGTCTCGTTCATGTTTACCTCCTTTCAGTTATTGTTTGTCTCCTTTCCGTATGTCGTCTACGTTTTTAATTCTGTTTTATTTTGCATTTTTCCGGAATGCCAAAGTTGTTAAATGGTATTCTTATCCACCATGTTTGATAAAAACGGCATTCTCTTCTGCAAATATAGTTATTACATTCCTCAATATATGTGTCAGGATTGAGTAATTAGTATAAATTCTTATTTTTTGTGTTCTTGAAAACGCTTTTTATGGTTGATAAATGCTTATTTTGAATATGGATATCAAAAACTTTGCAGAAGTTGCCAGTAACACAAGAAAAATCGTAACTTTGTATTTGGTAACCATTGAGTTCTATATAGACTTTTTGTTTACCGCAAAGTAACCGAGAAGTTCGTGATTATCGGAATTCCATAATGCTGTTTTGTCGAACTCACATATGGATGGATTCGCCTTTCCGTAGCTTCTTTTGAGTATGTATATTTATGGCCAGCATTAATGTTAGATATGGCGAATATTTATTTTGAACTGTTGCAAATAGCTATAGGGGAGAGGAAGATGTTGTCACGGTCTTTATCCGACAACGATTGGCAACGGATGTTCATCTTCTGCAAACGGCAGGCGTTGTTGGGAGTCTGCTTTTCCGGTGTAGAGAAATTGTATGGTTTGGGGGAGTCTTGTCCATTGGATTTATGGATGAAATGGTATGGGTATGCCGTTAGGATAGAAACACTGAACCAAAAGTTGAATATGCAATGTCGTGAACTGACTGCACAGATTGAAAACGATGGTTTCGGGTGTTGTGTACTTAAAGGACAAGGCAATCTGCTGAATTATTCTGAGAATATAAGATATAGACGTAATCCCGGTGATATAGACTTGTGGGTGAGTTCTCGTTTTATGAGAGATGCAGGGACGGAGGCTGGCATGTGTTCTGAAAATTCCATTAAAGGTATGGTGGTAGAAAACGATGCAAAATCTGTATCATGCTATGGTTGTAGAGACGTGATTCGATATGTCAGAAACCAGTACCGTCAGTCGGCTGCAGGTAAGAGGGTGAAGATTTGTTACCATCACATAGAGGCCCCATCTGTTGACGGGACGCATATAGAGGTGCACTATAGGCCTGCGTTTATGTATTCTCCGTTAAGAAATATCCGTTTGCAGCGTTGGTTTGCATTCAACATGGATGAATGCGTGAAGAATAGGACATGTATGGGCTTTTCCGTTCCTACAGCATCGGTTAATGTGGTGTATCATATGTGCCATCTGTTTTCGCATTATTTTGAGACAGGATTGGGATTGCGCCAACTGATGGACTATTACTTTGTGTTGATGGCATGGCATAATGACTGCATGGATAGTAATAATACTCAGTTTAATGAACTGTTGGCTGAGGGAATAGGCAAGAACTGCATGTCAAAGGAAGAAGTGATGCATACGCTGAAATCTTTTGGCGTGGCAAAATTTGCGGCTGCTGTGATGTGGGTGCTGCATGAAGTTTTTGCAATGTCTTCTCGCTATTATATATGTGAGCCGAACGAGAAGGAGGGGCGGAGGTTACTGGATGAAATAATGCGAGGTGGCAACTTCGGACAATACGATATGCGTTGTATGGCATTGAAAAATGGCGGCACAATAAAACATGGTATATGGAAACTGAAGCGTATTGCAGGATTGGTGCGCGGCTATCCCGAACATGCTCTATGTGAACCGTTTTTCAGGGTATGGCACTTGGGGTGGAGGATGATTCATTGATCCGCTCTGTTTCTATTGGTTGTATAATGGATGCAAACAGTAAAGTCAAGTATTCGCAGCCCCCCAAAAAAAAGATAGGGCATCCCAAAATCCAATGCCTCTGAATCTCATTTTGCAGTTACAAAAAAGAGGATTGAAAAATCAATCCTCTTTTTCTTTTGGTCGGGATGAGGCGACTCGAACGCCCGACCCCTACGTCCCGAACGTAGTGCGCTACCAACTGCGCTACATCCCGATTTCCTAAAAGCGAGTGCAAAGTTACGGCTTTTTTTTGAAACTAATGCAAATTTTTAGAGAAAAATTTGCAGATTCCATAAAAAACACCTACCTTTGCACTCGCAAATAGCAAAAGTGCAGTTGGTGCCATAGCTCAGTTGGTAGAGCAAAGGACTGAAAATCCTTGTGTCCCCGGTTCGATTCCTGGTGGCACCACATTAAAAAATCGTGAATAATCTAAGAATAGATTATTCGCGATTTTTTCGTTTAGAGTTTTGACTCTTTTTGCAGTTGCCCATTTTATAAAATGATGGATATCCGATTGGACTGTCATATCCATAATGTTCTGTCTTTCTGTTCATTTATGGCTGGGCTTTGTTTATGGATCATGCAAAATAACATTTTGCTGCTTTCCGACGCCAATAGGGCCACTGGAAAGGGATTGGCACCATTGCCATATAGGTAAAAAGATCATGCTGTTATAGATTTACGATTTCCATAACATGGTTTCAAAGCGTCGGGATGGATTTGCTACGTGGTTTCTGTCTCTTCATTACCGGATGTTCTGATGCCCAGCATATTTTCCATTATGGCCAGGTCGCTCTTTACTTCACCCTGCAGCAGATAGGCCTCCTTGCGTTTCACGAGGTTGTCGTATATGTCGCGGGCTTTCGGCTCGTCATGGTCCATGAAGAGTGCTATGGCGCATAGTATCCGTTCTTTTGACGACATCACCTTGCGATAGGCGCTGATGTATTTCTTCAGTTCGTCACTGTATAGTTGTATAGCCTTTTCGGTGTTTCCGGTAATCAGTGACAGGAAGACGAGTTCGCATGCGATTTCGTCGGCATATAGTTTGATAATCTCGCTTTTGTGTGAGTATAGCTCTTCGAAAGCCGACAGGGCCTCGTGCCATTTCATCTCGTCGACCAGCCGCGAGGCATTGGCGATAGGGATGGCCACTTCCATCGGATTGGAATAGTCTGTATCGTTGTCTTCGCCAAACAGCTCCTTTGGCATGTCTTTGGGGCGTACACCTTCTTGTAGCAAGGCGTTCAGCCGCAGTTGCAGGGCCAATGCCCGCTTACCTTTAGTGTTGTTGTGCAGTGCGAGGATATTGTGACCGTCGTTGCCTATTCCGTTGATTTTCATCGGAATGGTATTTGTGAGAATGATGAATATGTCTGTAATGATGAATATCACTGCAAACTCTTTGACGAATGGGTGTGACGGCAGCCACAGTGCGGGCAAGACGGCAAAGAGTGCCAACAAGTTGGCTATGATGCCTCCGGCATTGTATAACATCGTGGGCATCTTGGTTTCGGACATGTCGGGAGGTGTTAGCAGACATTGGCCGCCGGTTCCGGCTACGCTGAAACGCTTTATGCGTATTCTGTTGTTGTGCTTAATGAACGTGATATTGAATATCCGGAATGATACAAATCTGTAGCCTGTAAGCAGTCCGCAGACAAGGTGGCCGGCCTCGTGCAGCAGAATTAGAATCGGGATGGAGACAATAAAACAGAGCACCCCGACCGATGCAGATACAATGGCATCGGTGATGTCGATTCTTGTGAGTTTTCCGATGAATTCCTGAATGGTGGTATCGGTGAATAGAACTATGGCTGCAGTGGATATAGTCATGCCGATAATGCCGCCGAGCAAAAGGCTTGAGAGGATTTTGATTGCTTTTTTCAGTATTGACATATGTTTGTGTTTGGGGCTATACGCAAAATGCACGTATCGGAAAGTGGGAGATGTGTCGGTGGGGTGTGGTATATTGTGTCTGGTGATGACAGTAAGACAAAAGGGTATGCGGTAAGTCAAGTTTACCGCATACCCTTTCTATACAGTCTCTGCAAGAGATTCCATAAGGATAACATTCTTCTGTCGGATTACAGTTTCTGCTGTACTTCGATCTCAGTGAATGTCTCGATGATGTCACCCTCCAGAATATCGTTGAAGTTGACAAGGCTGATACCACACTCGAATCCTGTGGGCACCTCTTTCACATCGTCCTTGTAACGTTTTAGTGCGCTGATGTCGGCTGTGTGTACAACTATTCCGTCGCGCACCACGCGGGCACGGTCGCTGCGGTGTACCTTGCCTTCGGTGACAATCGCACCGGCAACAGTTCCCACTTTGGATATCTTGAATACCTGTCTGACCTCAACCTGACCGGTGACAACCTCTTTCTTTATCTTTTCAAGCATGCCCTCCATGGCAGACTTGATGTCTTCGATGGCGTCGTAGATGATGGAGTAAGTATTGATTTCCACGCCTTCGTTGTCGGCCAGTTTGCGTGCCGATGCCGACGGACGCACCTGGAAGCCCACGATTAGAGCGTCTGAAGCATATGCCAGTTGCACGTCGTTCTCTGAAATCTGTCCCACGGCCTTGTGTATCACGTTCACCTTTATCTTCTCTGTGGAGAGCTTGATGAACGAGTCGCTCAGAGCCTCGACAGAACCGTCGGTGTCTCCCTTGACGATGAGGTTGAGCTCCTTGAATGAGCCGAGGGCTATGCGGTGGCTGATGTCGGCCAGTGTGAGGCGTGTCTGTGTGCGCAGACCTTGCTCGCGTTGCAGACGCTCGCGTTTGCCTGCTATCTCCTTGGCTTCCTGCTCAGTCTCCATTACATGGAATGAGTCACCTGCCGTAGGTGCTCCGTTCAGACCGAGTATTATCGCGGGTTCAGCCGGAGCAGCCTTATCTATGCGCTGGTTACGTTCGTTGAACATGGCTTTGATACGGCCGTAGCTTGTTCCTGCCACAACGTAGTCACCCTGTTTGAGCGTACCGTTGCTCACGAGCACGGTCGACACGTATCCGCGGCCCTTGTCGAGCGAAGACTCGATGATGGAGCCCGAAGCGCGGCGGTTCGGATTGGCTTTCAGTTCAAGCATTTCCGCTTCAAGAAGCACTTTTTCCAACAGTTCGTCCACACCGATACCTTTCTTGGCAGAGATTTCCTGACACTGATACTTGCCGCCCCATTCTTCTACGAGCAGATTCATCTGTGACAGGTCCTCACGTATCTTGTCGGGGTTTGCACCGGGCTTGTCTATCTTGTTGATGGCAAATACCATCGGTACGTTGGCAGCCTGTGCGTGGGCTATGGCCTCACGTGTGGTCGGCATGACACTGTCGTCGGCCGCGATGATGATGATTGCGATGTCGGTAACCTGTGCACCACGGGCACGCATGGCCGTGAATGCCTCGTGGCCTGGAGTGTCGAGGAACGTTATCTGGCGTCCGTCCTGCAGTGTCACATTGTATGCACCGATGTGCTGGGTGATTCCACCTGCCTCTCCGGCAATGACATTTGTATTGCGTATGTGGTCGAGCAGTGATGTCTTGCCATGGTCGACGTGTCCCATCACGGTCACGATGGGGGCGCGTGGCAGCAGGTCGCTTTCGTCGTCGGCCTCCTCGTTGATAGCCTCGCTGACTTCGGCACTTACATATTCTGTCTTGAAACCGAATTCATCGGCTACTATATTTACGGTTTCCGCATCGAGACGCTGATTGATCGATACCATTATGCCGAGGTTCATGCACGTGCCTATGACTTTGTTTACAGGTACGTTCATCATTGTTGCAAGTTCGCTCACGGTTACAAATTCCGTAAGTTTCAGAGTCTTGCTTTCTGCCTGCTCTTCGCGCATCTCTTCGTTCAGGCGTTCCTGGACGGCTTCACGCTTCTCGCGACGATATTTGGCGCCTTTCTTGTTTTGGGTAGCCTTGTTTGTGAGTCTTGCAAGCGTTTCCTTAACCTGGCGTGCCACGTCTTCTTCGTTCACTTCCAGTGGCTTGGCCGGCTGGTTGCGGTTCTTGCGGTTTTTGCGGTTGTTCTGGCGGTCTCCGGCATGATTGTTGTTGCCCTGCGGGCCTGCATTTCCTGTTCCCGGCTTGCCGTTTTTGTTCTTCTTGTTCTGTGTGGCCTGTCCGCTTGTCTGCTTTGCGGCAGCCTCGATGTCCACACGTTCCTTTCCTATGCGTACACGCTTTTTGCGCTCAGCTCCGCCGCGTTGCTGTGCGGCTTTCTCCTCTCGTTCTTTGCGGCGCTCCTCTTTCGATTTCTTCTTCGGACGAGTGCTTTGGTTGAGTGCGTCAAGGTCTATTTTTCCCAACACGTTCACTTTGGGAGCCATCTTTGCCTCACTCTTAAGGGTGAATATCTTCGGCTCGCTGCTTGCCTGTTGTTTCTCTGTACCGCTCTCTTCTGCAGGTTTGGGTTTTGTGGATTCTGCTTTTGTTTCAACAGACGTTTTGGGCTGTTCTGCTGTTTGCTGTTGTTTTGCCTCTGTGGATTTGGGTTGGGATTTTTTCTCGTTCTGTTGCTTGGCCTCAGGCTTTCTCGCTTCTGCAGCTTTAGGCTGAGGCTGTTCTGCTACAGGTTTATCCTCCTTTCGTGATTTTTCTTGTGTTTGCACGGTGGAGTTTGTTGCAGATGCCTCTGCTGTCTTTGCCTTTTGCAGATCTGTGGTTTCGGCTTTTTTTTCTTCTACCTTGATGTCGGCAGACTGTTTCTTAGGTTCTGTAGTTTCCGTATTGGATGATTTTGAGGTCTTCTTTCCCATATTGTCAAGATCAATCTTTCCCAATGGCTTGAACAGCGGACGCTGCTCGAGCAACTCCTCTGCCTTGGTGACCTTCTTGTCGGCTCTCTTGTCTTTGGTCTTTTTGGCGAATATTTTTTCAGCCTCGCTCTTCACGTCCTTGTCACCTTTGAATTTTTGTACGAGCGCACGATACTGCTCGTCGGTGATTTTGGTGTTCATGTTGGCGTCGTCTTTTATTTCGCCAAGATTTTTCTCGTTTTTCAGGAATTCGACTGCCGTCTGAAGTCCTATATTCAATTCTGTTAATACTTTATTTAATCTGATGGCCATACTTTATTATTTTAAAGGTAAAAAAGTAAAAAAGGTAAGACGGCGGCGATTGTCTGTGTGAGTTTTTCGCGTCTGCCTTTTAGCTTTATACTTATTTTACCGTGTTAGTCTGATAGCGTTGTTTTCTTACCTTCTTTACTTTTTTACCTTTTTACCTTTATTCAAACTCGGCTCTGAGCACTCCGAGTACATAGTCGACCGTCTCCTCTTCGAGATCGGCTTTCTCTATGAGCATTTCGCGCGGAGCATTGAGCACGGCCTTGGCCGTATCGAGCCCCATTGCTTTGATGGCGTCTATGATCCATTGGTCGATTTCATCGGAGAACTCGTCCAGATAGATGTCCTCATCGGCTTCGGTGTCGCTAACCACGCGGAATACGTCGATAGTAAACTCGGTGAGCATGGATGCCAGTTTGATGTTCATTCCGCTACGGCCGATGGCAAGCGATACCTGGTCGGGTTGCAGATATACTTCGGCTTTACGGTTCTCCGTATCGAGCGTAATGCTCGAAACCACGGCCGGACTGAGGGCGCGCTGTATGAAGAGCTGGGTGTTGCTTGAATAATTGATGACATCGATGTTCTCGTTGCATAGTTCGCGTACAATACCATGCACTCGGCTTCCTTTCACACCCACACAGGCACCTACCGGGTCTATGCGCTCGTCATAGCTCTCTACTGCCACTTTAGCTCTCTCTCCCGGCATACGTGCCACGCGACGGATGGTGATGAGTCCGTCGTTGATTTCAGGTACCTCGGCCTCAAGCAGGCGTTCCAGGAATTGGGGGCTGGTACGGCTCAGGATGATGCGCGGGTTGTTGTTTTCGTTGTCTACGCGCAACACGATGGCCCTGACCGTTTCGCCCTTGTGGTATGAATCTGACGGTATCTGTTCGCTCTTGGGCAGATGTAGTTCGTTGCCTTCGTCATCGATGAGTAGTACTTCGCGTTTCCACATCTGATATACTTCGCCGCTGACGATGTTTCCAACTTTGTCTTTGTACTTGTTGTACAGTGAATCGTGTTCCAGCTCAAGGATTTTTGATGCCAATGTCTGGCGCAGGTTAAGGATGGCGCGACGACCGAACTTGCTGAAATTGACTTCCTCGCTTACTTCTTCGCCTACCTCATAGTCGGGTTCGATCTTTTGTGCGTCGGTCAGGGAAATCTGTTTGTTTTCATCCTGAACTTCACCGTCGGCCACTACCATGCGGTTGCGGTGTATCTCAAAGTCGCCCTTGTCGGGGTTCACTATCACGTCAAAGTTCTCATCGCTTCCGAACAACTTGGAAATCACGTTACGGAAACTCTCCTCCAGAACGCTCACCAGCGTGGTGCGGTCGATGTTTTTCGTCTCTTTGAACTCCTGGAAGGTCTCAATCATGCTTGGTCCCTTCTCATCTTTCTTTGTTGCCATAGCTCTTTACTTGAAACTTAATAGGTGTTTTGTATATTTTACATTGTTCATATCTAAAGTGTAGTCAACGTCGGCTATCACGGGGCGTTTTTTGCCTTCCACCTTTTGTTTCTCCTTTACCGTCACCACAAAGCTGCTGCCTTCTACCGAGCGGAGTATGCCTTGCATTTTTCTGCCTTCGTCCGTTAGTACTTCAATTTCTTTGCCGATGTGGTTCTCGTACTGCTTGGCCACCTTGAACGGCTGGCCTATTCCGGCCGAACCGACTTCGAGCTCATATTCGCCGATCTCGTCGCCGATACGTTCCTGTATCAGCCGGCTCAGTTCCGCACAGTCTTCTATCCACACTCCGTCGGCATGGTCAATCTCGACGATGATGCGGTTGTCGGGAGTGATGCAGACATCGACAAGGAAATATTCGCCTTTCTGAAGCCATTCCTCAACGATGGTCTTAACTACGTTACTGTCTATCATACGTGTTGTTAGGGATTATTAAAATGAAAATGAGGAGCTTTCGAAAAGCCCCTCATTCCACTGAACGCTGCAAAGATACGAAAAATATTGTTAATGGGCAAATGTTATTCAAAAAATATGCATAAAAATATCCGTATTCATTACTTTATTGCTCCATATTGTCCATTCTGTTACAATAAAATGGACGTAAGACCTCCATGTGAAACTGATGTCAGTAACCTACCCGGTAATGTCAACTGTCAATTATGGAAAAGTCTCCAATCGTCCGTTTCTCACTATCGAAATTGATGGCTACCTTTACAATCGGTAATCCGCATAGTGCGAAGCGCGACGGATAGTCCTTCAGGTCAATTTGATGCATGGCGGCTGTGGACGACCGGTTGAGCTTGAGTTCTATTATATATAAGGTGGTGGCTGTGCGCAGTACCATGTCTACGCGGCCGCGCGGTGTGCGCACCTCCACGTCGACATAATGGCCCAACAGACTGAATATGATATATAGCATCTGCTGGTAGTGGCCCTCGTAGTCGGTGTTGTCGCAGTAAGGCACGGTGAGCAGGAACTCCTGTAGCATGCGCAAAGCCTCGTTCATGTTGTCGCGGCGTATGGCCGCAGACATCTCGGCCATTGTGGTGAGTCCGATTTCTGTATTCTCGTTGAGGTAATTCGGCAGCAAGCTCTGCATCAGCCCCACGCGTATCTCACGGTTGGGAATATCGAGCGTGTACAGGTCGGAATCCTCATCATAGTCTTTTATGGTTATGTATCCACTTTGGTAAAGTAACGGAGTTATGCTCGTCATGTGCTCGGTGGGAGCGTCGAAACTTGATGCAAGCGCCTTGGAATTACCAATGCGCGACGGTGCCACATTGAACTTGCGCAGCATCTCTATTAGGTATGTGGGCGTTCCGCTGCCGAACCAGTAATCTTTGAATTTCATGTCGGCCATGGCGTTCATCAGACTGAAAGGATTGTAGATGTCGGGCGACGGCCATGTGAAATGATAGCCGTCGTAACGTTCTTTCAGTTTTGCCATAACCTCGTCGTGAGTGATGCCGAGCTTTTGGCCGACATTGTCTATATGTCCGCTCATCTGAGTGCGTATCTCGTCTTCCGTTATGCCGCAGATGGCGGCAAACGGCTCGTCCATACTTATATTCTTGATATTGTTCAACTCGCTGAATATGCTGAGCTGCGAGAATTTTGTGATGCCGGTGAGGAAGACGAATCTCAGATATGGGTCGCAAGCCTTTAGCGGCGAGTAGAAGTTGCGCATCACGTTACGCAGAACCGGCAGATCGCCGTCTTCGTGCATCACGTCGAGCAGTGGTGCGTCGTACTCGTCGATAAGCACTACAACCTGACGTCCGGTCTGTTCGTAGGCACGCTCAATCAGTGAAGTCAACCGGTCGTTAGGCGTTACGGCCTCGTTGAAGATGCCATACTTTTCTTCGTATCGGCCGAGCTGGAAGCGCAGCATGGCCTCTAATGTCTCCTTGTCTACATGCTTTGCACGGCTCATGTCGAAGTGCAGCACGGGATATTCGTTCCACTCCGTCTCCAACTGCTCGATGGCGAGGCCTTTGAACAGTTCGCGGCACCCCTCGAAATAGCTGCGGAAGGTGGACATAAGCAGCGACTTGCCGAAACGGCGCGGGCGGCTCAGAAAGTAATATTTGGCTTCCGAGTGTGCTAGATTGTATATATACTCAGTCTTGTCTATATACAACAGATTCCTGTTGATTATCTCAGAAAATGTCTGTATGCCTACCGGGCATCGTTTCAGTTGCTGCTCCATAGTCGTTGTATGTTATGTCGTGAATGCCTTGGGGTTATTTGCTCTTTGCGGGTGTCAGCACTTTGGCGTATTCCTTGGGGTCGTTGAGCAGCCGTTCGGCCTCTTTCAGTTGCTTGTCGTCATTGAGGGCCGCTTCTACTGCTCCGGCCTGATAGTAGTATGCAGAGATGATGTCCTGCTCGAGCATCTGGCGGATTATGTCCTTGTTGCGCTCCAGGTCGCGCGCCACATCGTGTTTGAGCTTTGTCTTGAGCGCTTCAAACTCGGCGCTCGCGTCGTCATAGTATCCTTCGAAGCGTGCCAGTTTGACAAGTTCTTCCAGTTTTTTTCCGCTCATGGGGTCGTAGGTGAAACCGCTCTTTTGCACGCGTTGTTTGAAGTCGTCGAACTCAGCGTCGGTGAGATGGAATTCTGAGGCCGGTGCGATGGTGGGGTGGGCGGCTATATAGTCGATCACGTAGTCCAACATCACCTCGGTGGAGTCTATCCGGTCAAGGTATATGGCAATGTTTGGCAGCGTGTCTGCTGCAATCTCCATGTCAGGTTTGATGCCTCCGCCGTCGCGCACCTCACGTCCGGCGCGTGTATGGAACACGTGTGTCAGGCTGTCGGCAATGCGTTCGCGGTAGCCTCCGTCCGAGTGTTTATAGTTGATGGCCTGTATGCAGCGTCCGCTCGGTATGTAGTATTTGGCGGTGGTCATTTTCAGGTTGGCGTTGTAGGGCAGTTCTATCATGGGTGACTGTACCAGTCCTTTGCCGTAGGTGCGTGTGCCCATCACTACGCCGCGGTCGAGGTCCTGCAACGAGCCGGCCGTGATTTCGCTTGCACTGGCTGTCTCTCCGTTTACCAGCACCACGATTGGCATTACCGTGTCTACCGGTTCCAGACGTGTCTTGTATTTATGGTCAGACTGGCGTAGTTTGCCTCGTGTCTCTACGAGCGTCAGTCCGCGCGGCACCCACATGTTTATTATGTCGACAGCCTCCTGAAGCGAGCCGCCGCCATTGCCGCGCAGATCGAGCACAAGTCCCTTGGCTCCCTGTTTCTTCAAGTCTATGAATGCGCGGCGCATCTCGCGGGCACATCCTTCGGGAAAACCGTTGAGATTGATGTATCCGATGCGGCCCGGTCTCATGCCGTAGTAAGGTATCTCGGGCAGTTTGATGCTTTTGCGCGTTATCTTGATGTCCATGGTCTTGTCTGTCGACGGGCGCTTGATTTTCAGTATGAAACTAGTGCCGGCATCTCCGCGCAGACAGCTGCTTACGTGGCTTACGTTCTTGTCGGTCATTACAGAGTCGTCTATGCTAAGGATGATGTCGCCCTTACGCAGTCCGGCTTCGGCGGCGGGCATGCCCTCATACGGCTCGTCCACTATCACGCGCTTCAGTTTCTGGTTGTATCGTATGAGCGCCCCCATACCGGCATATTTTCCTGTAAGCATCATCTTGAGGTCTTTGGTGTTTTCCTCGGGATAGTATTCGGTGTAGGGGTCGAGGCTGCGTAGCATGGCATTGATGCCGGTGCCTATCACTTCGGCGGCATTGAGAGTATCGACGTACATAAGGTCGAGATTCTTATATATATTGTTGAATATATCCAGATTCTTTGCCACTTCGAAGTTGTGGTCCTTGGATTTCTTTCCGCTCTCCTGAGCTCCCACCGTCAGCATGGTCATGCAGGCGAGCGCTATTGTCATTATTCGTTTTCTCATATAAAAACTGTTTGTTGTGTGAAACTGTTGTCGGTTATGAGTGCAAAGTTACTACAAAAAAGTGAAATGCGGAAAGATATAGTGATAGAATTGAGTTACAAGGGTTTTGGTTGAAGTGGCGATAATCCGTGAAGCCATTACAATCCCTGCCGAAGCCAAATCCTGACGCCGCTACGTTACTTGTTCGTAACCATGCCCGAAAATGCGACAAACGGGTACGAATAGCGAAACAAGGCTCTAAGGAATAGTGAGTTATCCATAACTCATGCGAAAAATCAGGTTACGGAAAAAGATTGCGCCGTTCCTCCCCGTTTTGCGTACCAACACCGGACTCTTCACCAACTAATTTTGAAACCCAAAAATTAAGGACAATGAAGAGTACATTTTCAGTAATCTACTACCTCAAGCGTCAGGTAGTGAAAAAGGACGGGACAGTTCCCGTCATGGGACGCATCACGGTGGACGGCAGCCAGACACAGTTCAGCTGCAAACTGACTGTCGATCCGAAACTGTGGGACACCAAAGGTGGACGTGTCACGGGCAGAAGCACGGCGGCACTCGAAACGAACCGTATGCTTGACAAGATGCGGGTACGCATCAACAGGCATTATCAGGAAATCATGGAGCGTGACAACTTCGTCACGGCGGAGAAGGTGAAGAACGCCTTTCTCGGACTGGAACACCGCTACCACACGCTGATGCAGGTGTTCCGCCAGCACAACGAGGACTACGAGAAGCAGGTGGAGGCAGGCATGAAAGCCAAAGGCACGCTGCTGAAGTACCGCACCGTTTACAAGCACATGCAAGAGTTCCTCGACATCCGCTACCATGTGAAGGACATCGCCCTAAAAGAGCTTACCCCGGCTTTCATCTCCGACTTCGAGATGTTCCTGCGCACGGACAAGCACTGCTGCACCAATACCGTGTGGCTGTACGTCTGCCCGTTACGGACGATGGTATTCATCGCCATCAACAACGAGTGGCTGACGCGCGACCCGTTCCGCGAGTATGAAATCAAGAAGGAGGAAACAACACGCAGTTTCCTGACCAAAGATGAGATCCGCCTGCTGATGGAGGGGAAACTGAAAAACGCCAAACAGGAATTGTACCGCGACCTCTACCTGTTCTGCGCCTTCACGGGGCTGTCGTTCGCGGATATGCGCAACCTTACGGAAGAGAATATCCGCACCTACTTCGACGAACACGAGTGGATAAACATCAACCGCCAGAAAACGGGCGTGGTGTCCAACATCCGCCTGCTCGACATCGCCAACCGCATAATCGGCAAATACCGGGGACTGTGCGGGGACGGCAGGATATTTCCCGTTCCGCATTATAACACGTGCCTTGCCGGTATCCGTGCCGTCGCCAAGCGTTGCGGCATCACCAAGCATATCACGTGGCATCAGAGCCGCCACACGGCAGCCACGACGATATTCCTCTCCAACGGTGTTCCCATCGAAACGGTCAGCTCCATGCTCGGACACAAGAGCATAAAGACGACGCAGATTTACGCAAAGATAACCAAAGAGAAGCTCAATCAGGACATGGAGAACCTTGCCGCAAGATTGAACGGCGTCGAGGAATTTGCAGGTTGCACCATCTAAAAAGAAAAGCCATGAAACGTGACACAATCATCATCGAGGACAAGGCAGTCAGCGTAACCGGTAACGACGTGTGGATGACCGCCACCGAAATAGCCGGATTGTTCCATACGACCGTCCCGGCAGTGAACGCCGCCATCAGAGCCGTCCGCAAGTCGGACGTGCTGAACGACTACGAGGTGTGCCGCTACATGCAGCTTGAAAACGGGCTGCACGCGGACGTGTACGCCCTTGAAATCATCATCCCGGTCGCTTTCAGGGTGAATACCTACAACACCCACCTGTTCCGCACATGGCTGGTGGGAAAGGCACTCTCACAAGAGAAACGGCAGACATACGTGATGTTCATACAGAACGGAAAAGCCGGGTATTGCTGATTGCACATACCCCATAAGACAAGTAAACGGGTAGCACCACAAAAGGTGTCACCCGTTTACTTTTTCATGAAACCGCCTCACTCCAGCGGCTTGCGGTAGTTCGCTTCCAGTACCCCGCGCAGCCCCGTTTCCGGGTAAAGCACCTTCCCTCCCAAAAGTATGAAGGGCAACACGCGGTTGTTGCGGTATTCCTGCAAGGTGCGCCGGCTCACACGGAGCAGTTCCGACACCTCGCCGTCCGTCAGGTAACGTTCCCCGTCCAGCGGAGGACGGTAGCTTTCCAGAAATGCGGACAGCCATTTCGAGCCTTTGCGCATATCCTGCACCACAGAGGCTATCGGCTCGTCTTCCATCGTAAAAACATCGTTGTTCTCGTTCATCATAACTTCGGATTCAGTGGGTGAATAAATCAAATCATCTGCCGTGCGGATAGAGCGTGCCGACAAGCGGTATCAGCCGCTTCACCTCCTCTGGCTTGTAATAGAACCTGCGGTTTATCTGCGAGTAGCCGATAAGCCGCCTGTCACGCAGCGTCTGCAACGTGCGCGGGCTTATTCTCAACTGCCCGCAGACCTCCTCGCCCGTGAGCCATCTTTCCATGCGCCCCGTGTCGCTTTTGCGCCTCAGGGCGGCGACCTTCTCCGAGAGTGCGCCGAATGCCGCCACCATCATCTCGAAAGTCTTTTTCTCGATAGATACTATTTCCATATTCATGTCATTTAGAGTTTGCCGCAAAGGTAACGAAACGGCATACAAGACGTATCGTTTTCCGCTGAAAGGCTGCCTGTTGCGCCGTTTGACCGGGTTACGGAGCCATCTTCCGCAAAAATCTTACGTGAGTCACGTAGTGAGTTGTTAAAGCCCCTTTTGTTTATTGCCGAATTTTGTCGCAGAAACAAAAAGAAAGGACTGAACATGAAAGTGATAACAATGGAAAGTTCCGCCTACAAGGAGATGATGGCGCAGATTGCGAACATCGCAGGGTACATCCGCGAGGCAAGGGACGAGAAGAAACGGAAGCGGGAAACCGAAGACAAGCTGCTTGACACGGCACAGGCGGCGAAGATGCTCAACGTGAGCAAGCGCACCATGCAGCGTATGCGCACCGACCACCGTATCGAGTATGTGGTGGTACGCGGAAGCTGCCGCTACCGCCTTTCCGAGATACTGCGGCTATTGGAGGACAACACAGTAAGGAACGAGGAAGGGACAATAGACACCCTGTTCCACAACCACACGCTGCGCACGGGCGGCAAACCAAAAGGAAGGAGGACATAGGTCATGGAACTGCTCACACGAAACAACTTCGAGGGCTGGATGCAGAAGCTGATGGAACGGCTCGACCGTCAGGACGAACTGCTGCTGGCGATGAAGGCTGAGGGGAAACAGCCCACTATCACGGAAAGCATCCGCCTTTTCGACAATCAGGATTTGTGCATGTTGCTCCAGATAAGCAAACGCACCCTCCAACGCTACCGCAGCGTAGGCGCATTGCCCTACAAGACGCTGGGCAAGAAGACCTATTACAGCGAGGAGGACGTGCTGACATTCCTTTCCAACCATATCAAGGACTTCAAAAAGGAAGATATAGCCTTCTACAAGGCTCGTATCCATAATTTCTTTCATAAATAACCCATTAAAACATTTTTCAGATGGCAAAGAAAAAAGACGAAAAGGACGTGCTGGTAGTCCGTGACGAGAAGACAGGCGAGATCAGCGTGGTAGCCGGGCTGAACGCGGACGGCACACCCAAGCGCACCCCCGCAAAAGCGGAGAACGCGCAGAGTTTCCTGCAATTCGACCGACATGGCGACGTGCTGGACAACTTCTTCAAGAACTTCTTCCGGCAGTGCAAGGAACCCAGCCGCTTCGGTTTCTACCGCATTGCGGCAGACCAAGCTGAAAATCTCTTAGAGGTGATGAAGCAACTGCTGAAAGACCCCGAAGCGAACAAGGAGCTGCTCGCCCCTCACAAGGTGGACACCTCCGACTATGAGAAGAAGGTGCAGGAAGAGATGGCAGCACAACAGACAGAGAAACAAGAACCTCAAAAACAGGAGAACATGGAACAACGGAAAGAACAGCAACAGGACAAATCCGAACAGATGCAGGGCAAACGTGGCTACCAGCCCATCGACGAGAGTAAAATCAACTGGCAGGAGCTGGAGGACAGATGGGGCGTAAAGCGGGACAACCTTGAAAAGTCCGGCGACCTTACGAAGATGCTCAACTATGGCAAGTCCGACTTGGTAAAGGTCAAACCGACCTTCGGCGGCGAATCATTCGAGCTGGACGCCCGCCTCTCCTTCAAGAAGGACGGTGAGGGAAACATCAGCCTCGTGCCGCACTTCATCCGCAAGGAGCAGAAGCTGGATGAGTACAAGGAACACAAATTCTCCGACAATGACCGGAAGAACCTCCGCGAAACGGGCAATCTCGGTAGGGTCGTGGACATTGTGGACAGGGAAACGGGCGAGATCATCCCCTCCTACATCAGCATCGACCGCAAGACGAATGAAATCACGGACATTCCGGCAAGCAGGGTGCGCATCCCGGAGCGCATCGGCAAGACGGAAATCACCACGCAGGAGCGGGACATGCTCCGCGCCGGACTGCCCGTACGCGACAAGCTCATCGAGCGCAACGACGGCAGAAAGTTCGTCACCACCCTGCAAGTGAACGTGGAGCAGCGCGGCGTGGAGTTCGTGCCGGGAACCGGCAAGTCGCCCCGTACCGCACAGACACAGGAAACCAAAGGCGACACATCGAAAAGTCAGGCGCAGGGCGGGGAAAATGCCGCACAGACCAAGAAGGAGCAACGCCGCAACACGTGGACGAACGAGGACGGCAGCATCCGCCCCATCAGCAAATGGAGCGGCGTGAGCTTCACCGACCAGCAGAAAGCCGACTATGTGGCGGGTAAAGCCGTGAAGCTGGAGAACGTGACCGACAAGCAGGGCTTCCATGCCACGATGTATATCAAGTTCAACCCGGAGAAGGGACGCCCGTACCGCTACGACACGAACCCTGACAATGCACAGCAGGTTGCTCCGTCCAACGAGAGCCGCACGCAGGTGGCGGTGAACAACGATGGCAAGACCAACGAGGCTACAAAGAATCTGAGAGAGCCGTTGCAGAAAGGTCAGACCAACCCGAAGGACGCCCGCCAGCAACAGCAGCAGGAGAAGCCGCAGAAGAAAACGGGCAAGGGCATGAAAATGTAATCCCGTGTCCGCCACTGAATCCAAAATAAAATCCAAAGTATCAACAAAAAAGAAGAAGACATGAAGACAATCATTGCAGAAAAGCCCTCCGTGGCACGTGAAATCGCCCGCATCGTGGGCGCGACAAAGAGAGAGGAAGGATATTTCGAGGGAGGCGGTTATGCCGTGACATGGGCATTCGGACACCTCGTTCAGCTTGCCATGCCCGACGGCTACGGCGTGCGCGGATTTGTCCGTGACAACCTCCCGATTATTCCCGACACATTCACGCTCGTCCCCCGTCAGGTCAGGACGGAGAAAGGTTACAAGCCCGACAGCGGCGTGGTGTCGCAGATAAAAGTCATCAAAAGACTGTTCGACACAAGCGAACATATCATCGTGGCGACCGATGCCGGACGCGAGGGAGAGCTTATCTTCCGCTACCTCTACCACTATACGGGTTGCACCACTCCTTTCGTGCGCCTGTGGATCAGCTCTCTCACCGACAAAGCTATCCGCGAGGGACTGCGGAAACTCGAAGACGGCAGCAAATACGACAACCTCTACCTCGCCGCCAAAGCGCGGAGCGAATCCGACTGGCTCGTGGGCATCAACGGCACACAGGCGTTATCCATCGCCGCCGGACACGGCACGTATTCCGTGGGGCGGGTGCAGACACCAACGTTGGCTATGGTATGTGAACGCTACTGGGAGAACCGCCGCTTTACGTCCGAAGCATTCTGGCAGCTCCATATCGCAACGGACGGTTGCGACGGCGAAGTCGTGAAATTCTCATCCTCCGAGAAATGGAAAGAGAAAGAACCGGCGATGGAACTATATAATAAGGTAAAGGCGGCAGGTTGCGCCACTGTCACGAAAGCCGAGCGCAAGGAGAAGACGGAGGAAACTCCCTTGCTCTACGACCTGACCACGCTCCAGAAAGAAGCCAACGCCAAGCACGGCTTCACGGCGGAACAGACGCTTGAAATCGCGCAGAAACTCTACGAAAAGAAGTTGATAACCTATCCGAGAACGGGAAGCCGCTACATCCCCGAAGACGTGTTTGCCGAAATTCCCAAACTGCTCGCTTTCATCGGCACACAGCCCGAATGGAAAGACAAGGTGCGGGCAAAAGCCGCCCCGACACGCCGCAGCGTGGACGACGGCAAGGTGACAGACCACCATGCCCTGCTCGTCACGGGTGAGAAACCGCTCTTCCTCTCCAAAGAGGACAATACCATCTATCAGATGATTGCCGGGCGCATGGTCGAGGCATTCTCTGAGAAATGCGTCAAGGATGTGACCACTGTCACGGCGGAATGTGCCGGAGTGGAGTTTACCGTAAAAGGCAGCGTCGTGAAGCAAACCGGATGGCGTGCCGTCTATGGCGAGGAAAAAGAGGAAATTACCATCCCCGGCTGGCAGGAAGGCGACACGCTGACACCGAAAGGCACGTCCATTACCGAAGGAAAGACCAAACCCAAGCCGCTGCATACCGAAGCCACCCTGCTCTCGGCAATGGAAACGGCGGGCAAGGAAATTGAGGACGACGCACTGCGGCAGGCGATGAAGGACTGTGGCATCGGTACTCCCGCCACACGCGCCTCCATCATCGAAACGCTTTTCAAGCGCGGTTACATGGAACGCTGCAAGAAGTCGCTTGTTCCCACCGAAAAAGGACTTGCCCTCAATTCCGTCGTCAAGACGATGCGCATCGCCGATGTTGCCATGACGGGCGAATGGGAAAAGGAGCTGGCGCGTATCGAGCGCGGGGAACTGTCCGACGACACCTTCCGCAAGGAGATAGAGGCGTACACACGTGAGATAACCTCCGAACTGATCTCGTGCGACAAGCTCTTCGGCAGCCGTGACTCCGGCTGCGCGTGTCCCAAGTGTGGCACGGGCAGGATGCGGTTCTACGGCAAGGTGGTACGCTGCGACAACACGGAGTGCGGACTGCCCGTGTTCCGGCTGAAAGCGGGACGCACCCTGTCCGACGATGAAATCAAAGACCTGCTCACCGAAGGGCATACCAAGCTGCTCAAAGGGTTCAAGAGCAAACAGGGCAAGAGTTTCGATGCTGTTGTCGCCTTTGACGGGGAATATAACACGACTTTTGTGTTCCCGGAGGCTAAAAAGGACAAGAAATTTTCAGGACGGAAGAAATAGTATTAACTTTGCCACTTGTTCAGAGTAATGAATTGTTCTTCGATACCGGATTACACTCATACTTTGGATTTAGTGGTGGCACTCGGAGGGATACCGAGTGCCTTTTTCTTCCTTTTTCCAACCGATTATCCCGTTAATTATCAATCCGCTAAATCCAAAGTAATGAACAACAAGAAGAAAAACGAGGGTCAGACCGACTTTTCCTATTACGGTCTGTACCTGCTGGACTATCTCCGCACGAACAAGTTTGAACAGGCTGACGACACCGCTTTCATACGGGAACGGGCCGACCGTGCCGCCGAAACGTATGAGAGGGCACGGCTTGAAGGCTATCCCGCCGATGGTGCGCAGGAACTGGCGATGGACACGCTGCTGCGCGGGCTGCATTATTCCCGTTACGCCATCCTCCGCGAAGTCGTGGAAAACGAGTTTGCCGATGAAGTGCCGGAAGAGAAGCGTGAAGCCTTTGTCCTGAAACTGCTGCCGCTTGTCGGCAACGTGTTCTCCGTCTATGACCTCTCGGATGACAATTTCGCCCTGTCTTCCGATTACGACCTGCTCTACACGGAGCTGACGGGAGCAACCGTCCTTTACTTAGACGAATATGGCGTTTAACCGCAAACAGAAACTGCGGGACAACATCGAGGCGATACGGACGGCATTCATCCTTGACAGGGAAAATAGGACAGCGACAACCGAAGAGCGTGCCATACTTCAAAGGTACTGCGGTTTCGGCGGTCTGAAATGTATCCTCAACCCTGCAAAGGAACTGACGGATGCCGTCCGGTGGGCGAAATCCGACCTCGAACTGTTCGCCCCGACGGTGGAGCTGCACAGGCTTATCCGTGAGAACAGCAAGGACGAAACAGAGTACAAGCGGTTTGTGGATTCGCTGAAAGCGTCCGTGCTGACCGCTTTCTACACCCCCAAAGAGATAACCGACACCATCGCGGACGTGCTGGCAGATTACAGCGTCCGCCCCGCCCGTATGCTCGAACCGTCGGCAGGTGTCGGCGTGTTCGTGGATTCCATGCTGCGGCACAGCCCCAATGCGGATGTGATGGCTTTCGAGAAGGATCTGCTCACGGGTACAATCTTGAGGCATCTCTATCCCGACCAGAAAATGCGCACCTGCGGTTTTGAGAAAATCGAAAGACCGTTCAACAATTATTTCGACTTGGCGGTGTCCAACATTCCGTTCGGTGACATTGCCGTGTTCGACGCGGAGTTTCAGCGGAGCGACTCTTTCGGCAGACGCTCCGCCCAGAAAACCATCCACAACTATTTCTTTCTCAAAGGACTGGATGCCGTGCGTGACGGCGGTATCGTGGCGTTCATCACCTCGCAAGGGGTATTGAATAGCACCAAGACCTCCGTGCGTAACGAGCTGTTCAGTCAGGCCAATCTGGTATCCGCGATACGCCTGCCCAACAACCTGTTCACGGACAACGCGGGCACGGAGGTGGGCAGTGACCTGATTGTCCTGCAAAAGAACCTCAGCAAGAAGGAAATGTCGCAGGACGAGCGGCTGATGACCGTGATACAGACGGACACGAAAACCGCCCTGACCGACAACGCCTATTTCATCCACCACCCGGAACGCATCGTGCATACGATGGCGAAACTTGACACAGACCCCTACGGGAAGCCCGCTATGGTTTATCTGCACGAGGGCAAGGCAGCAGGCATCGCCGGGGATTTGCGCCGTATGCTCGACGAGGATTTCCATTACAGGCTTGCCATGCGCTTGTATTCGGGTTCAATCCGGCAGGCAGGAACGGAAGAAAAAGTTGCCGTTCAAAATAAAGTAGAGCGTCCTGCCATAAAATTGGAAACAGTATCCTCGGCGCAGACGGTGGAAACTCCGACAGAAAAGCCGCAACCCGCAGATGAAAAGCCGGAGATAGAACCGCGCCCGCAATATTCCGCAGGCGTGCAGCTCACCCTGCTTGACCTCTGGGGGATGACGGAAGAGGTCAGCCAACCGAAAACCTCCAAAAAGAAAAAGACGGTGAAAAAGGCAGTTACGGCAAAGTCCACTCCGCCCAAACCGAAAGTCACGGTTACACCGACAGCTCCAACTGCAAAACCCGCAATGGAGAATAAGGAGGTGAAAGCGGAGAACACCGCCAAGCCTGCCGACCCGGACGACATCTATGCCACACTGGACTGGGATACCAATCCTCCCATCAACGGTTTCTATGAAATGATGATGGGTTTGACGCCGGAGCGTAGGAAAGAACTTCGGGAACTGGCAAGGCAGCATAACGAGAAACAAGTGGCGGAAAAGACGGAAGTGAAAGCCGTGCCGGAAACTTCCCGTGAGCAGCCACGACAGGAGGAAACACAGCCGGAGGCAGTCGCCGCACCTGCCGTTACAGATACCCCATCGGAAGCGGTGGGGACTTTCCTTTTCCCCGACATCGAAGCGGAAAAGCCGAAGGAGGAAGTCGTGGACCTTTCTCCGCGTGCCTACCACCGCACGCCGGAGATGCACCTGCGCGAAGGGTCGCTGGTGGCTGACCGGGGGCGTCATAACATCGGCTACCTGAAAGACATCACGCCATACGGGGCGACATTCCAGCCGCTCGACCTGAAAGGATACCAGAAGGAAAAGGCGTTGTTGTATGTGTCGCTGCGTGACGCCTACGAGCGTCTGTACCGTTATGAATCGCTCCGGCGCGAGGCAAATGTTCCGTGGCGAGAGCATCTGAATACCTGTTACGATGAGTTTGTCATGCGCTACGGCAACCTCAACGCCAAGCAGAACGTGAAGTTAGTGATGATGGATGCGGGCGGGCGCGACATCCTTTCGCTGGAACGGATGGAAAACGGAAAGTTCGTCAAGGCGGACATCTTCGAGCATCCTGTTTCCTTCGCGGTGGAGAGCCATGCCAACGTAGGCTCTCCCGAAGAAGCCCTGTCTGCGTCGCTCAACAAATATGGTACGGTCAATCTCGACTATATGCGGGAGATAACCGACAGCACGGCGGAGGATTTGCTCACTGCCCTGCAAGGGCGCATCTACTACAATCCGCTCGTGACCGGTTACGAAATCAAAGACCGTTTCATCGCCGGAAATGTCATAGAGAAAGCGGAACGCATAGAGGCATGGATGGGTGACAATCCCGAAAATGAGCGTATGCCGGAGGTGAAGCAGGCGTTGGAGGCTCTGAAAGATGCCGAGCCGCAGCGCATCGCCTTCGAGGATCTGGACTTCAATTTCGGGGAACGCTGGATTCCGACGGGTGTCTATGCCGCCTACATGAGCCGGCTGTTCGACACGGAGGTGAAAATCGCCTATTCCGCAAGCATGGACGAGTTTTCGGTGGTGTGCGGCTACCGCACCATGAAAATCACGGACGAGTTTCTGGTGAAGGGGTATTACCGGAACTATGACGGTATGCACCTCCTAAAACACGCCCTGCACAACACCTGCCCTGACATGATGAAGTCCATCGGCAAGGACGAGCATGGCAACGACATCAAGATGCGCGACAGCGAGGGAATACAACTCGCCAACGCCAAGATTGACGAGATACGAAACGGCTTCTCCGAATGGCTCGAAGAGCAGTCGCCGCAGTTCAAGGAGCGGCTTGTGACGATGTATAACCGCAAGTTCAACTGTTTCGTGCGCCCGCGCTACGACGGCTCCCATCAGACCTTTCCCGACCTCAACCTGAAAGGGCTGGCAAGCCGGGGTATCAAGAGCGTCTATCCCTCACAGATGGATTGCGTCTGGATGTTGAAACAGAACGGCGGCGGAATTTGCGACCACGAGGTGGGAACCGGTAAGACGCTGATAATGTGCATCGCCGCGCATGAGATGAAGCGTCTGAATTTGGCACACAAGCCGATGATTATCGGGCTGAAAGCCAACGTTGCGGAGATTGCAGCCACCTATCAGGCGGCATATCCCAACGCACGTATTCTGTACGCTTCGGAGAAGGACTTTTCGACCGCCAACCGTGTGCGCTTCTTCAATAATATAAAGAACAACGACTACGATTGCGTCATCATGTCGCACGACCAGTTCGGCAAGATACCGCAGTCGCCGGAATTGCAGCAGCGCATCCTGCAAGCAGAGCTTGACACGGTGGAGGAAAACCTCGAAGTGCTACGGCAGCAGGGAAAGAACGTGTCGCGGGCGATGCTGAAAGGATTGGAGAAGCGCAAGCACAACCTTGAAGCGAAGCTGGAGAAGGTGGAACACGCCATAAAGTCACGCACGGACGACGTGGTGGATTTCAAGCAGATGGGCATCGACCACATCTTCATAGATGAGAGCCACCAGTTCAAGAATCTGACTTTCAACACGCGCCACGACCGTGTGGCGGGATTGGGAAACAGCGAGGGAAGCCAGAAGGCACTTAACATGCTCTTTGCCATACGCACCATACAGGAGCGCACAGGAAAAGACTTGGGTGCGACCTTCCTCTCCGGCACGACTATCAGCAACTCACTGACTGAATTGTACCTGCTGTTCAAGTACCTGCGCCCGAAGGAGCTGGAACGGCAGGACATAAGGTGTTTCGACGCTTGGGCGGCGATATTTGCCAAGAAGACGACGGATTTTGAATTTAACGTGACGAACAATGTGGTCCAGAAGGAGCGTTTCCGCTACTTCATCAAAGTGCCGGAGCTTGCCGCCTTCTATAATGAAATCACGGACTACCGCACGGCGGAGGATGTGGGCGTTGACCGTCCTGCCAAGAACGAGATACTGCACCATATACCGCCCACGCCGGAACAGGAGGACTTCATACAGAAACTGATGCAGTTCGCCAAGACGGGCGATGCCACCTTGTTGGGCAGGCTGCCGCTTTCGGAAACGGAAGAAAAGGCGAAGATGCTCATCGCCACGGACTATGCCCGGAAAATGGCACTCGACATGCGCATGATAGACCCGAATTACGAAGATCATCCCGACAACAAAGCGAGTCACTGTGCCAAGATGATCGCGGAGTATTATCAAAAATACGACGCCCAGAAAGGCACGCAGTTCGTTTTCTCTGATTTGGGGACATACCAGCCGGGCGACGGGTGGAACGTCTATTCGGAAATCAAGCGCAAACTGACGGAGGACTACGGTATACCGCCAAGCGAGGTGCGCTTCATTCAGGAGTGCAAGACCGACAAGGCGCGGAAGGCGGTGATAGACGCCATGAACGCCGGGACGGTGCGTGTGCTGTTCGGCTCTACCTCTATGCTCGGAACGGGTGTGAACGCCCAGAAACGGTGTGTGGCTATCCATCATCTCGATACGCCGTGGCGACCGTCCGACTTGCAACAGCGTGACGGACGCGGAGTTAGGGCAGGTAATGAGATTGCCAAACATTTCGCCGGGAACAACGTGGATGTAATCATCTACGCGGTGGAGAAGTCACTGGACAGCTACAAGTTCAACCTCCTGCACTGCAAGCAGACTTTCATAAGCCAGCTCAAAAGCGGTGCGATGGGTGCGCGTACCATCGACGAGGGGGCAATGGACGAAAAATCGGGCATGAATTTCTCGGAATACATGGCGTTGCTCTCCGGCAATACCGACCTGTTGGACAAGGCGAAACTGGAAAAGCGGATCGCATCGCTCGAAGGGGAACGCAAGTCGTTCAACAAGGGCAAGCGTGATTCGGAGTTCAAGCTGGAGTCAAAGACCGGCGAGTTGCGCAACAACACGGCTTTCATAGATGCCATGACGGAGGACTGGAACCGCTTCCTGTCGGTGGTGCAGACCGACAAGGAGGGCAACCGCCTTAATATAATAAAGGTGGACGGAGTGGATTCCGCCGATGAGAAGGTCATCGGAAAGCGTTTGCAGGAGATAGCCAAGAATGCCACGACCGGAGGGTTGTACACGCAGGTCGGTGAACTTTACGGTTTTCCGATAAAGGTGGTGAGCGAAAGGATACTCAAAGAGGGATTGGAGTTCACCGACAACCGCTTCGTGGTCGAGGGGAACTACAAGTACACCTACAACAACGGGCATCTGGCGATGGCTGACCCGTTGGCCGCCGCCCGCAACTTCCTCAACGCGATGGAGAGGATACCCTCCATCATCGACCAGTACAAGGCGAAGAACGAGGTGCTGGAGATGGAGATACCGCAGTTACAGGAGATAGCGGGTAAGGTGTGGAAGAAGGAGGACGAGCTGAAGCAGTTGAAGTCCGAACTTGCCGCCCTTGACCGAAAAATTCAGCTGGAGCTTGCGCCACCCACGCCCGAAGTCGCAGAAAAGGAGAATGAAGGGCAACAGCTCAAGCCGGAAGCGGAAGATGTGAGGAACAGGCAGGCGCAATATCCCGAAAATGCACCGCCGCAGATACGCAGTCCGGCGGATAGTATCGTTGCCAACCATGTCATAATCGGGCGTCCGGGACTGTATGCCAAGGAGGAAACCCGGTCCAAAGGATTGAAAATATAACCTAAGGAATTTTATCTGAAGTATTAATAAGGGCTATCCCAAAAGGTCTAAAAGTAAATTTTATCCTTTCTGCAAGTATCTATAGGATGGCAACTGCATTTTTTTCTTTTTGGGCAGCCCTTATTAAAATTTATTCTTATTTTAGGTTATATACATTCATGTCCATTTATGTAAAAAATTCCTGCTGACCTTGTTTATGTCTTGTCAGTCACCATTTGCAAAACCATATTTGACCCTCAAAGAGGCTGAATTTGATAAGTAACTTGCTACATACTCATAATAAGGAGCTAAATAGAACACGAATGGGAAATACACAAATGCTAAACTAAAGAAGATATTGGCCAAAATAAACGCTATACCGAGAGAGAAACTTGATTTTTCAACTTCCTAAAACGGTGTTGTTCAAACATTTCTACTTATTTGTACTTGCCAGTTGAACCTACGCTTCCCTAATAAAATGTCTATGGTAAAAAGTTAAAAAATCCTCCCACTTTTGTTAGATATATTTTTTTGTGTAATTTTGTAATCGTTATGCGGCAGTAATAATATACATATTAATACGAGTTAGTAATCCTGTAGTTCTCATATGCTACGAGGAGGTATTAAAAGGTGCGTTTCGACAATGCATCTACTGTAGTATATTATTGCTTAATCCAAATGAATATTATAAATTTAGGAATTCTTGCTCACATTGATGCAGGAAAAACTTCCGTAACCGAGAATCTGCTGTTTGCCAGTGGAGCAACGGAAAAGTGCGGCCGTGTGGATAATGGTGACACCATAACGGACTCTATGGATATAGAGAAACGTAGAGGAATTACTGTCCGGGCTTCTACGACATCTATTATCTGGAATGGAGTGAAATGCAATATCATTGACACTCCGGGACACATGGATTTTATTGCGGAAGTGGAGCGGACATTCAAAATGCTTGATGGAGCAGTCCTCATCTTATCCGCAAAGGAAGGCATACAAGCGCAGACAAAGTTGCTGTTCAGTACTTTACAAAAGCTGCAAATCCCGACAATTATATTTATCAATAAGATTGACCGTGCCGGTGTGAATTTGGAGCGTTTGTATATGGATATAAAAACAAATCTGTCGCAAGATGTCCTGTTTATGCAAACTGTTGTCGATGGATCGGTTTATCCGGTTTGCTCCCAAACATATATAAAGGAAGAATACAAAGAATTTGTATGCAACCATGACGACGATATATTAGAACGATATTTGGCGGATAGCGAAATTTCACCGGCTGATTATTGGAATACGATAATCGCTCTTGTGGCAAAAGCCAAAGTCTATCCGGTGCTACATGGATCAGCAATGTTCAATATCGGTATCAATGAGTTGTTGGACGCCATTTCTTCTTTTATACTTCCTCCGGCATCAGTCTCAAACAGACTTTCAGCTTATCTCTATAAGATAGAGCATGACCCCAAAGGGCATAAAAGAAGTTTTCTTAAAATAATTGACGGAAGTCTGAGACTTCGAGACGTTGTAAGAATCAACGATTCGGAAAAATTCATCAAGATTAAAAATCTAAAGACTATTTATCAGGGCAGAGAGATAAATGTTGATGAAGTGGGTGCCAATGATATCGCGATTGTAGAAGATATAGAAGATTTTCGAATCGGAGATTATTTAGGTGCTAAACCTTGTTTGATTCAAGGATTATCTCATCAGCATCCCGCTCTCAAATCCTCCGTCCGGCCAAATAAGCCCGAAGAGAGAAGCAAGGTGATATCCGCTCTGAATACATTGTGGATTGAAGACCCGTCTTTGTCCTTTTCCATAAACTCATATAGTGATGAATTGGAAATCTCGTTATATGGTTTGACCCAAAAGGAAATCATACAGACATTGCTGGAAGAACGATTTTCCGTAAAGGTCCATTTTGATGAGATCAAGACTATCTACAAAGAACGACCTATAAAAAAGGTCAATAAGATTATTCAGATCGAAGTACCACCCAACCCTTACTGGGCCACAATAGGGCTGACTCTTGAACCCTTACCGTTAGGGGCAGGGTTGCAAATCGAAAGTGACATCTCCTATGGTTATCTGAACCATTCTTTTCAAAATGCCGTTTTTGAAGGGATTCGTATGTCTTGCCAATCTGGTTTACATGGATGGGAAGTGACAGATCTGAAAGTAACTTTTACTCAAGCCGAGTATTATAGCCCGGTAAGTACACCTGCTGATTTCAGACAGCTGACCCCTTATGTCTTCAGGCTGGCTTTGCAACAGTCAGGTGTGGACATTCTCGAACCGATGCTCTGTTTTGAGTTGCAGATACCCCAAGTAGCGAGTTCCAAAGCTATTACAGATTTGCAAAAACTGATGTCTGAGATTGAAGACATCAGTTGTAATAATGAGTGGTGTCATATTAAAGGGAAAGTTCCATTAAATACAAGTAAAGACTATGCCTCAGAAGTAAGTTCGTACACTAAGGGCTTAGGCATTTTTATGGTTAAGCCATGTGGGTATCAAATAACAAAAGACGGTTATTCTGATAATATCCGCATGAACGAAAAAGATAAACTTTTATTCATGTTCCAAAAATCAATGTCATTAAAATAATGGAGCGGTCAGGAAATTTCTATAAGGCAATACGGTTGGGATATATACTTATCTCCATTCTTATCGGATGTATGGCATATAATAGCCTCTATGAATGGCAGGAGATAGAAGCATTAGAACTTGGCAATAAAAAAATAGACGAGCTCCGAAAAGAAATAAACAATATCAATATTCAAATGATAAAATTTTCTCTATTGGGTGAAACAATACTGGAATGGAACGATAAAGATATCGAGCATTACCATGCACGGCGTATGGCAATGGACAGTATGCTCTGCCGTTTCAAGGCCACCTATCCAGCAGAGCGCATCGATAGTGTGCGCAGTCTTTTAGAGGATAAGGAACGACAGATGTTCCAGATAGTCCGGTTAATGGATGAACAACAATCTATTAACAAGAAGATAGCCAATCAAATTCCGGTTATTGTACAGAAAAGTGTGCAGGAACAGTCCAAAAAGCCAAAACGAAAA
Organism: Xylanibacter rodentium; assembly: GCF_013166575.1. Classification (GTDB taxonomy): domain Bacteria; phylum Bacteroidota; class Bacteroidia; order Bacteroidales; family Bacteroidaceae; genus Prevotella; species Prevotella rodentium. Next base: position 27,404 of record NZ_JABKKE010000020.1, on the reverse strand, counting down.
GGTTTCTTAGGCATATTCGGCAAAAAAAAGGAAGTAACTCCAGCAGTATCAACCACTATCCTTCATTCGGTCAATAGAAACGTAATCAGCGAACAGAAAGTGCAGGATCGCCAATTGTCGGAACAAGCCGACAGCCTTGCAGCTCGTAATGCAGAACTTAACAGACAACTGCAAGAATTGATTTGCCAAATAGAAGAAAAGGTACAAACCGAACTGCAAAGCCGGGAAAACGAAATAGTTGCCATGCGTGAAAAGTCATTTATGCAAGTAGGCGGTTTAATGGGATTCGTTCTTCTATTGTTGTTAATTTCCTACATCATCATACATCGTGATGCAAAAAGCATTAAACAATACAAGCACAAGACAACTGATTTGATAAGGCAACTGGAACAATCCGTACAACGGAACGAGGCACTGATAACGTCAAGGAAGAAGGCGGTACATACTATCACCCATGAACTGCGCACACCGCTGACAGCAATAACAGGCTATGCCGGACTGATACGGAAAGAACAGTGTGAGGATAAGTCCGGGCAGTATATCCAAAACATACTGCAATCCTCCGACCGTATGCGGGATATGCTTAACACTTTGCTTGACTTCTTCCGCCTGGACAACGGCAAGGAACAGCCCCGTCTGTCACCCTGCCGGATTTCAGCAATCACGCACACACTTGAAACGGAGTTCATGCCTGTTGCCGTGAACAAAGGGCTGTCCTTGTCCGTGAAGACTGGACACGATGCCATTGTATTGACCGACAAAGAGCGAATAATACAAATCGGGAATAACCTGCTGTCAAACGCTGTCAAGTTCACAGAAGAAGGCGGTGTTTCTTTGATTACTGAATATGATAATGGAGTTCTGACACTGGTCGTTGAAGATACAGGTACAGGCATGACAGAAGAGGAACAGAAACAAGCGTTCGGTGCGTTTGAACGTCTATCAAATGCCGCCGCAAAGGAGGGTTTCGGGCTTGGGCTTGCCATAATGCGTAATATTGTGTCGATGCTTGGCGGAACAATCCGTTTAGACAGCAAGAAAGGGAAAGGCAGTCGTTTCACAGTTGAAATTTCTATGCAGGAAGCTGAAGAACAGCTTGGATATACAAGCAATACACCTGTTTATCATAACAATAAATTCCATGATGTTGTCGCCATTGACAATGATGAGGTATTACTTCTGATGCTGAAAGAGATGTATTCCCAAGAAGGAATACACTGCGACACTTGCACCGATGCTGCGGCACTGATGGAAATGATACGCCAGAAAGAATACAGCCTGTTGCTGACAGACTTGAATATGCCCGATATAAACGGTTTCGAATTGCTGGAACTGTTGCGTTCGTCCAACGTGGGCAATTCACCAACAATCCCGGTGGTTGTGGCAACCGCTTCGGGCAGTTGTAACAAAGGGGAACTATTGGCAAAAGGCTTTGCCGGATGCCTGTTCAAACCGTTCTCCATATCGGAACTGATGGAGGTTTCCGACAGGTGTGCCATAAAAGCGACACCGGACGGGAAACCGGACTTTTCCGCCTTATTGTCCTATGGCAATGAAGCCGTCATGCTGGAAAAGTTGATAACTGAAACAGAAAAGGAAATGCAGGCGGTACGGGATGCAGCAAAAGAAAAAGACCTGCAAAAGCTGGATTCCCTGATCCACCACCTGCGCAGTTCGTGGGAGGTGCTCCGTGCCGACCAACCGCTGAATGTACTTTACGGATTGCTTCGTGGCGATGCTCTCCCGGATGGTGAAGCGTTAAGCCATGCCGTGACTGCCGTGCTGGATAAGGGAGTGGAAATAATACGGTTGGCAGAAGAGGAAAGGAGAAAATACGAAGATGAATAAGACAAAAATAATTGTGGTGGAAGACAACATCGTGTATTGCGAATATGTCTGCAATATGCTGTCACGGGAGGGCTACCGCAATATGAAGGCTTACCACCTCTCAACCGCGAAGAAACATCTGCAACAGGCAACAGATAATGATATCGTGGTTGCCGACCTGCGTCTGCCTGACGGCAGTGGCATAGACCTTTTGTGCTGGATGCGAAAGGAGGGAAAGATGCAGCCCTTCATCATTATGACCGACTACGCCGAAGTTAATACCGCCGTGGAAAGCATGAAACTCGGCTCGATAGACTATATTCCCAAACAGCTTGTGGAGGATAAACTTGTCCCCCTGATCCGTTCCATACTGAAAGAACGTCAGGCAGGACAACGCCGTATGCCTATATTCGCCCGTGAAGGTTCCGCCTTTCAGAAAATCATGCACCGCATAAGGCTGGTAGCCGCCACCGATATGAGCGTGATGATATTTGGTGAGAACGGCACGGGCAAGGAGCATATTGCCCACCTGTTGCATGACAAGAGCAAACGTGCAGGCAAGCCATTTGTGGCGGTGGACTGCGGTTCACTCTCCAAAGAGCTTGCACCGTCGGCTTTCTTCGGACACGTCAAAGGTGCATTTACAGGTGCGGACAATGCCAAGAAAGGATATTTCCATGAGGCGGAAGGCGGCACGTTGTTTCTGGACGAGGTAGGAAACCTCGCGTTGGAAACCCAACAGATGTTGCTCCGTGCCATACAGGAGAGGCGGTATCGCCCGGTCGGAGACAAGGCAGACCGGAATTTCAATGTCCGCATCATCGCTGCTACCAATGAAGATTTGGAGGTATCGGTGAATGAAAAGCGTTTTCGGCAGGATCTTCTGTACCGCCTGCACGACTTCGGGATAACCGTTCCTCCGTTGCGTGACTGTCAAGAAGACATTATGCCGCTGGCAGAGTTCTTCCGTGATATGGCAAACAGAGAGCTGGAGTGTAGCGTGAGCGGGTTCAGTTCCGAAGCACGTAAAGCGTTGCTGACACACGCATGGCCGGGCAACGTGCGGGAACTTCGGCAGAAAGTTATGGGTGCTGTATTGCAGGCGCAGGAAGGTGTTGTCATGAAAGAGCATCTGGAACTTGCCGTGACGAAACCGACCTCTACTGTCAGCTTCGCCTTGCGCAATGACGCGGAGGATAAGGAGCGGATATTGCGTGCGTTGAAACAGGCAAACGGCAACCGGAGTGTCGCCGCAGAACTGCTCGGCATAGGCAGGACAACACTATACAGCAAACTTGAAGAGTATGGACTTAAATATAAATTCAAGCAATCATAGCCCGTAATTCACTGAATTTGGCTATCTTTGCATAACATTTGAGAAAAACGGCGATTGGCAGGAGCTTTTCGCCGCCAACATATAGGATAAGACCGCAAGGCGTTTCAAGCGAAAATCTGGTAAATTGGAACTACGGAGACGATTGCGTGATGCTTATGCTATGCTTACGCATAGCGTGCATTCACGTACTCTCCGTAAAGGCTTTACCAGAGCCATCGCTTGAAGGTAGTGTGAATTGCACGCTACTTTTTTACCCTTGCCTAACGAAAGGAAACGATTATGGGTAAAGTTCAGATTCTCGCCGTACTGACGATGGACGGATGTCTTTCTTCAGAGTTATATGATAAAGCACATCAGGATTTGTGCCTTGACCGTTGCGGTCTTGATGAAATCAGGAAGAAAGCCTTTTACCGTGTGACACCGGACTATTCCATTTCAATGCTGCACGAATGGAGAAAAGACTGCACAAACATCCGTTACCTCGCGGAAGCCACACCGGACACGGCAGACTATATAAACGGACTGCTGCGGATGCACGCTGTGGATGAAATCATACTATACACCGTTCCTTTCATATCCGGAAGCGGACGACATTTTTTTAAGTCGGCTCTGCCAGAGCAACACTGGACGCTTTCCTCTTTGAAAAGCTATCCCAACGGTGTATGTCGCATTATCTATATCCTTGATAAAAAAGCAAGATAGCCAAAATGTGCGGCAAGCATACATTTCTATTTTCAGGAATAGAATAAATGTTCCGATTACAAACAATTTAAGTCGGAGATAATTTGTCCTTGTGAAAAAATACTGAATTTTATACCTCTGAAATCCAGCACTTTGTAAAATTGAGTGTTGGATTTTTTATTTTCTGCCGCGTTTTTTGCCAATTATATTCATGTGCGCACGCAGAAAACAAAGTGTAATTTTCAAAATTGACAGAACCATGAATTATTTCTTGCTGGCGGAAACCGACTTTTTCCGCCTGATAAACGAAGCCGGCGACTGCAATATGGAAACGGCATACACGGCTTTCGCCACCCAAGTGATCGAACTGTGCAACGGCGGCATGGACATGAACCTTACCGTCATCGCGCTTGCCTACATCGAAATCGAGTTGCAGCACCATCCCGTACGTAATCTGTCAGAAGAAAAAAGAGAGATTGCCGCCTACGTCAGCAAGGCTCTGTCTTTCGTAAGAAAGATGCAGAAATTCCTTGCCACGCCCCAAGTGCCACCACTAATATCCGCCAACAACGCAACAGAAACCACCGCCAGCCTTCTTCAATGGACGGGCAATGCCATCGACCTCGTGGAACTTATCTACGGCATAGACGTGATGGGCTGCATCAACAACGGCAATATGCCGCTCAAACAGCTCGCCCCACTTCTCTATAAGATATTCGGGGTTGATTCTAAAGACTGCTACCGCTTCTACACTGATATCAAACGCCGGAAGAACGAAAGCCGCACCTATTTCATTGACAGGATGCAGGAAAAACTGAACGAGAGAATGTTGCGTGATGAGGAGTTGGAGCGGATGAGAAAATAAAAAAATATCCATTACATATGAGAAGACAGGAATACTCGTATCCTGTCTTTTTATTTTCATTTAATTATATATTAATTAGCACAATATATGTGAGTTTTTCATTCCTATAAGGACAAATTTCAGAAACGTATGTCTGGTAAATTATTGAGTCATCATAGTATGAACATATATCATTACTAAAAACAATGAAACAACTTCCATAAGATTGTGGTTGTAAAAATCGCCATTTAATAGCCCGTTTTTTTTGTAAAATTCGCCAATTAAAAAAATATGATTATCTTTGCATTATATTTTATAAGGTATGGAAACAGTAAATAGAATACTTCAAGAGAAGATTACAGCACGAATCGCGCCCAATAAAGCAGTACTGATTTTTGGTGCTCGCCGTGTTGGTAAAACGGTAATGATGCGTAAAATTGTGGACAACTATTCAGGTAGGACGATGATGCTCAACGGCGAAGACTACGACACATTAGCACTATTGGAGAATCGCTCAATAGCCAATTATCGGCATTTATTGGATGGTATTGATTTGCTGGCTATTGATGAGGCACAGAACATACCACAAATCGGTAGTATTCTGAAGTTGATAGTTGATGAAATACCGGGAATAAGTGTCTTGGCAAGTGGTTCTTCGTCATTCGATTTGCTGAATAAGACTGGTGAACCGTTGGTCGGCCGCAGTACGCAATTTCTCCTTACACCATTCTCGCAACGGGAAATCGCACAGACGGAAACGGCACTTGAAACCCGCCAGAACCTCGAAGCGCGCTTGATTTACGGTTCCTATCCCGAAGTAGTAATGATGGAGAACTATGAACGTAAAACAGACTACCTACGTGATATTGTCGGTGCATACCTGCTTAAAGATATCTTAGCAATTGACGGCTTAAAAAATTCGAGCAAGATGCGCGATCTACTGCGATTGATAGCTTTTCAGTTGGGCAGCGAAGTTTCTTACGAAGAGTTAGGTAAACAACTCGGCATGAGCAAGACGACCGTTGAAAAATACCTCGACCTATTGGAAAAGGTCTTCGTTATCTATCGTCTGGGGGCTTATTCGCGTAACCTACGCAAGGAGGTTACAAAAGCTGGCAAGTGGTACTTCTACGACAACGGCATTCGCAATGCCATTATCGGGGCTTTCTCACCGCTGGCCATTCGGCAGGATGTCGGTGCGCTGTGGGAGAACTACATCATCGGAGAGCGGCGCAAAGCGAACTTCAATGAGGGACTGCACAGGGAGTTCTATTTCTGGCGCACCTACGACAAACAGGAAATCGACCTGATTGAGGAGAGTGCCGACAGTCTTACCGCCTTGGAGTTCAAGTGGGGAAATAAAATGCCGGCCGCACCGAAAGCCTTCCAAGAAGCCTATCCCTATGCCGAGTTTCATGTGGTAAATCGGGAGAATTATTTGGAGTTCGTATAATCAATAAATTACGTATATGGAAACAAAACTACAATCCAAACAGCAATATCCGCGGTTTATCCAAAATAAACCGTGTGGTATTGACAAATTCGATGGAGGTTCGCAAGAAAGGTTGGCAAAAACTATTGCTCGCCATTTTTGTCAGAATGATTCATTGGATGAGGAATGTACTTTACCTCGAATTATCGGCATCGAAGGTATTTGGGGATCTGGAAAATCCAACGTGGTTAAAATATTACTTTTTTGAGTATGACGCATGGGGACATCAAGAGGACTTGCAACGCCGCTCTATATTGGAATTGCTTACAAGCAAACTTATTGATGATGGTATCCTATCTGGAAATGCAACAATAAAAGTCAAAGGTGGAGGTACGAAAACCGTATCATGGTCTGAAAAGCTGAAATATTTATTAGCCCGTAAAACGGAGACCGTAACCGAAAAATATCCCCTTATCAGTAATGGTATGGTTGCGGCATTTTTGGTTGCAGTTTTAACTCCGATATTTACATTTATTGCGTATGCAGTAAAACCTACACCCACAACATGGTGGTTTTCTTTATTGTCTATTATCATAGCTGCACTGCCAGTTCTTATTGCATTGTGCGTTTGGAAATGGGCATATAGCAAAGATCATAAATATGGATGGAGTTATATGTTAGCTATTTATCAAGATAAAGTCGAAAAGGACGTTTGCTATGAGACTTTGAGCGAAGACGAACCAACGGTTTACGAGTTCAAAACATGGATGCAAGACATTTCTGATTTTATCAAGGAAAAAGGACAACGTAAATTAGTCCTTGTTTTTGACAACATGGATCGTCTCCCCGCTGAAAAAGTAAAAGAATTATGGTCTTCTATCCATACGTTCTTCGCCGATAGCGGTTTTGAAAATGTTTGGGCTGTTATTCCTTTCGATGAAACACATTTAGCTTGTGCATTCGGAGATGAGACCGACGAACAAACGAAACAACTGACCAAGTATTTTATCAATAAAACTTTCCCTATTGTTTATCGTGTTGCTCCTCCTGTTATTACCGACTATCGAAGTATATTCAACAAACTGTTTGTTGAAGCATTTGGAGAAACAGAAAATGAAGCGAAAGAAACTATAAATCGGATATTCAGATTGGTAAATCCTAATGCCAATGTTAGGGAAATTATATCATATATCAATGAGATGGTCGCTCTTAAACAAGAGTGGTGTAACGAAATTTTGATGATAAACATAGCATTGTTCTGTTTGAAGAAGACGGATATTCTGGCAAATCCAGTAGAACAAATATTGTCCGGCGACTATCTGAATGGCATTCAAACAATAATTAACAATGATCTGCAAACACAACGCGAAATTGCAGCTTTGGTATATGGTGTCGATGTTGAAGATGCTCGACAAATTCCATTGAAAAAATATATTGAAGGCTGCATCAACGGAGAAGAAGACCACGACATAAATCAATATGCAGAGACTAATAAACAATTTGACACTGTATTAGAAGAAGTTATACAATGTATGGACAATGCGCTTATCGATAAGATTATACATTGTTTGCATAAATTAACTCGAAAGAGCGATGTTATTCTGCGTGTATGGCAAAGAATAGCACAATTGAAATTAAAAGAATCCATAGAGAAGCAGGTGTTCCCTGTCGAATACCAAGAACTGCTGTTGCATTTAGACACGGAAAGCCAAAACCATGTGATTGCTCAATTATATAAGAAGATAGTTCGGTTCAATGACTTCAATGGCGGCGACTATTTCAAAACGTTAGATGCAATAGACAGGTTTATTGCGCAAAATAAGTTGGCGTGCGATTTTACGTCATTGATTGAAGCAAAAACAGTCAAGCCAAATACATTTATCGATTATATTCAAGCTGCAAATGCAACAGATGCTGCCTATCGGGATAACGCGACAACTAAAGCATATAAATATTATCAAGTAGCAACAAATTCGGAGGCGCTCGATAATTATTTGGCAAACTTACTACCCGATAATTTCGACCATGCAGATATTGTAAAAACGTTAAAAGATAATTCTACCTATACGTTTCCAACGCTTTTGCAAGCGATCACGAATTGCATTGATGAACAGAATGTAAATAAAGATAATATAGGGGCTATATTTACAACCTATCGTTTATTGGCATCTGACGAAGAAAGACCTTTACCTGTAACGTTAGATTCAACCTACATAAATCAGTTGCATTCTGAATTAGAAACTGATGGCCGAAACATTAAAGAGTCTGGATATTACGATTTAGTCGCCATGCAATTGGCACATGGTCATTCCGTTTCCTTAATAGAGGGTGGAGATATAAAATATGTTGCAGAACTCATGGACTATTATGTGGATCATGGAGACTTATTAGTAAATAGTGTGGGATGGAATATACCGCTATTAAATGAAACACTACAATACATGGTAAATCATAAACTTGGCTATAAATTATTGCTCTCAGACATATTGCCCCAATTTGAAGATATTAAGAACAGAATAGGTGTAACGGATGAGGTATTTATCGAGCATTTAGCAGAGTGGAATACCGATTTGGATAAGTATATCACTAAGAACAATATTAAAGATGTAATTCCTGACGCATCTTTTTACGATTTGACCACTAAAATAAGCAATGTCCTGACCGATCATATCAATAAAATAGCGTTCGAAGCGTTGTCTGAAATAAGTGTTGATACATTATACGCCCAAAGAACAGCACATACATCATATTATTGGTTTGTCGCAATAAAACATTTACTGGCTAAAATCAAATCCTTGCCAGATAACTTGACTGAATTTGGCAAAAAGATTCTGATGGATATTGCTTCTGGAACTCAAAGTTTGAATCCTTTCCCTAATTGTTTCAAGAATATAGTTGAAAGATTGGATAAACGAAAAATTAAATCGACAGTTACCGATATAAGAAATGATTTCTGCATCGGTAAAAAGACTATCAATGCAATAAAGTTTCAATTTTTCGAAACATGGCTTAGATCGCATGGTAATTTGAAAAGTCAAGCTGGAGACGTTATTGATAAAATAGTGAAACCTGTAATTTCCGATGGGGCATGCCGTTCATTGATTCTGCAAAACAAAGATTTTTATATGGATTTAATAAATACAGCAGGGGATGATGCTTATGAATTGAAAAAGAGTCTCCGAAACCTCATACAAAAAGATTCAGATCCGCAATTGGTTAAATTTGTCAATTCGATAGATTCAGTACCTGAGGTTGAAACCGCGTAAGTATTTGTCTAACAAGTCCGAATTTTACGATTTTACCCGTCAGAACTGAAGTGCCCCCCCAAAAAAATTGTATCCAACTTTTGGGGGTCACTTCAAACTTCGATAGGGATAATTTTCAATTTTGGGGACTTGTTAGACAGTCTCATTATCTGGTAGCAGTTTACACAGCACCGGATCGTTTTTGATACGCTCCAGTTCCTCCTGCACAATCTGCTTCACCTCTTCCTTGATGCGCCGGTAGTTCGCCTGCACCGTTTCCTTCATGCGGTCGTTGCCGTCCTCGTCCGTGAAGTTTGTAATGACGGGAATTTTCTTGTAGGCACTTTCTTCCCGTTTCACCTTTTCGGCATCCACCACAATCTCGCAATGAAAAATCTTCTGCTCGATACGCTCGTTGAAGTTGTCGGATACAGAACCGACAAACATTCCCTGCGTAAGCCCGGAAATCTTACTCGGTGGAATGAGCGCGTCCATCTGCGTGTTGATGGAGGTGGAAACATCCTGCCGGTTGATGGAGATGGACTGCCGTTTCTGCAACACCTTACCGAACCGCTCGGAGAGCGTCTTGGCTGTTTCCCCCACCACCTGACCGGAGAAAATATTGCCGACAGTGTTCATCACCACTTTCGCCTCTTTGTCCCCGTAGTCACGCACTAACTGGCTGAAATCCTGAAAGCCCAGACACACGGCAACCTTGTTGCTTCGGGCGGTAGCTATAAGATTGTCCAACCCTTTGAAGTATATTGTGGGCAACTCGTCGATGATGACCGATGACTTCAGCATCCCCTTCTTGTTGATGAGCTTCACGATACGGGAATTATACAGACCGAGTGCCGCACCGTAGATATTCTGACGGTCGGGATTGTTACCCACGCAGAGGATTTTCGGCTCTTCGGGATTGTTGATGTCCAGCGTAAACTCGCTGTCTGACATCACCCAGTAGAGCTGCGGTGAAATCATCCTCGAAAGCGGGATTTTTGCCGACGCTATCTGACCCATGAGCTGCTCCGCAGCCCCTCCAAGCCACGCATCCATGAACGGCGAAAGGTAGTTCTCCAGCTCCGGATAAGAGGTCAGTATCGGAAATATATCCTCGTAACGGCGGTTCAGAAACTCGATAGCATGGGGAAACGTGCAAAACTTCCCGTTCTGATAGATTTTGAGATACCAGATAATACTGGCAAACAGAATGATAGGTGACTCCACGAAGAAGTCGCCCTGCTTTTGCACCCACGTTTTATTGAGGTTGAGCATTATTGTGTAGGCACTCTCATAGGCATCCGTAATATCTTCCATAAAATCCGGGTGAATGGGATTGCACCGATGAGAGCGTCGCGGGTCGTCGAAGTTGATCACATAGAACTTCGGCTTTACCTTGTAGCCGTCCGGGTGGTTCAGCAAATGGTTGTAGGCAATAGTAGATAGGTCGGGATACTTGAAATCGTAGATGTATTGACTAAAGCCCTTTTCAATCTGTTGCTTGATAAAATTGTTTACCACGGCATAGGACTTGCCGCTGCCCGGCGTACCCAACACGATGGACGCACGGAAGGGATTAACTACATTGATCCAACCGTTGTTCCAGCGTTTCCTGTAATAGAAACGTGTCGGCAGATTGACCGAATACTCGCTTTCGATAAGCCTCGTTTCCTGCATGAAACTCTCGTTCTCGTTGTTGAAAACATCCTCCATCAAATTGTGTTTCAACAGGCGGCTCATCCACAGACCACCCATCAACAGGCAGACATAGCCCGTTCCAATGGTAAGGACATACAGTCCCGTCACCGCTTCAAGCGGCAGCGGCAGGGGCAGCAACCACCAGTTCAGGAAAAACAGCACGAACCCGACGGCAAATGCTGTCCAGATTCTCCCCCAAGTGATTTTCTCACCCTTGACACCCTTCGTACCCAGACAGGACAAGGCAAGCAAAAGGACGGAAAACAGCTTCGTGTAGAGAATGGAATGGAACAGCCCCGCCGTGCGGTCGAAGTTCAGAAGGATTTTGTCCACCACGCCGATGTTCACGCCCCACAGCCGGATGGCTTCGTAGCAGAACCAGTACACGTTCATGACCACTAAAATGATACTCACGGCACGCAGAAAATCCATGATTTTCGCCAATGCCCTCAAATCGTCTTCTTGTTGTGACATACATTGATTTTTTAATTGTTGATACTCTGATTACATACCCAAGCCCTTGCGTTTTTTCTTCTTTTTGCGCTTCATCGCCCGGATGAAAGCCTCTTCCTCGGCATCTACCGCCGGACCTTCGGGAGTGAGCAAGCCCATACCGCCCGATATATCTTCACTGTCGTAGGCGGTCTGCCCGTGTGCCTTGTCCGCAGCATCCACAGGGATGGATAGCGGTATCGGCGGTTGTCCGGCGTATGGCAGGGTGAAGTGTTCCTGCAAGGCATTCGCCGAAAGCTCCTTACCCATGCGCGAACCGTTCAGCACGCATCCCGTGCGGTGGTCGATGAAGGTAGCCCCATAGATGCGCCCTTCCTCTGTGTAGCGCAGTACGGTGTCGATGCCCTTCTCTTTGAGTTGGGATACAAATTTGTCCTTGTCATAAGTGCCTTGCAGCACGGAAAGGACGGTGCGTTTCGTCATGTCTGCCAGTTTCCTATCCTTGATTTCCGATTTGGAACGGACAAACTTCTTCTGTACGGCTTCATAGCCTGCGGACTTCCCGAAAAGCGAGGATTTGAACGGGTTGCCCACCTTGTTACCCTTGTCGTCCGTGACGGAATAGACCAGCCCGTGATACTCCCGTCCGCGCACGTTGCCCCTCGCTTCCTCCACCGTCATATTATATAAGGAAAGGAGCGCACGGTATTCGCCCATCGTCTGGAAACGGTACTGCCCATTCAGAGCCTTCACGGTGTTGCCTACCTGCTTCTTCACATCACCTGCCGATGCGGCCACCTTGCGCAACGGATTATCCAATCTCTGATTTTTACGTTCTGCCGGATGCAATCCGTACTTCTGTTCCAGTTCCCTGCGGATACGGTCGCTGCGGCGGTAGAGAAAATCCCGGTTGAGCCTTTTCCCGTTCTCGTCCACGTTGACCGTCACGATGTGCAGGTGGTGGCGGTCGATGTCCTCGTGCTTGAATACAAGATAAGGCTGGTTTCCGAAACCGAGTTTTTCCAGATACTCGCGGGCGATATTCTGCAACTCAATATCGGTCAGCACATCCTCCGGGTGCGGGTTGAGAGAGATATGCACCACCGGCTTCTCGATCTTCATCTGCGGTGGCAGGAAGGTGAGAAAACCCTCCATCGCCTTGCCTATGTCCACCGTTCCCGAACCGTCATTGTAGATGCGGTTGGTGGTGAGAAGCCGCCCCTGCGCCTCGTTAATCTTCTCCCCGTTGTAGGCAATCGCGCCGTACAACGAACTTCCTACACTGATTTTTGCGACCATTTTGCCTCCATTTCCCTTGAAAGTTCCACAATCCGGCGGCTCAGTTTCACGAGTTCGACGGTGTGTTGCTCTAATTTGTAGAGCAACGCCATCGCCTTTTTCTCTGAAAAATGCAGCCTCAGTTCCTTCACGACTTGGTTGTAATTCGTACCCACGGCACGGAATTGTGCATGAAAATCCGACAGTTTGGTGTAATAGTCCACCAACGTCTTGTCCACCTTCAGCACCTTGAACGGTTGCCCGAAGAAGTGCGCTTTGAGGAAAACAGACCGTGCATAGACACCCGATTTTCCGAACATGGCGAGGAAACGGTTGTGTTCCTCCTCGTTGAAACGGACGGTGTACCGGTACACCGCCGGATCAAGTTTGGGATTTCTCCCTGATTTGCTTTTCCTTTTCTCTTTCATATTACTTTGGATTTAGCGGATTGACGGCATAAGCCGCCGCTTCGGATTACAGCACCGCAGTTCTGAAAGGCTTCCCGACTTCGGAGGGAAAGCCCGCCCCCTGCAAGGGCAAGTGCTTTTCGTGGCTGCTCAAAATATTTTGAGCGGCTGAAAAGACATCTTGCTATGTTCAGGTGAACATAAAAATCCGTCAGGGGACGGATTGGGAAAATACCTTTCAGGACTCCGGGCCGCGCGTCATCGGCGAACCCTGCTGTCCGGGTGCAAAGTTACGCCCTTAAAGCGGTATCGGACAGATGCTTGACCCGGTCAATGACTGCCAACCGGCGCAACGTGCCGCCACTTGCCGGAGAAGTGATACAGGTTCCAAAATATACTTGTTTATTTGCAGCATGATTCAAGAAACGAACGATTTGAAGATATGATAAACGGAACATTCAAATACCCGGAAATCCGCTTCTTCGGATACTTGCCGAAACGGATACCCGAACCGTCGGAAACCCGGTTCTCCGACAATTCGGTGACGTATGGATTCAATGACTTCATGACGCAATGTCGTCAATCACCATTTGTCCGACGCACCGCTTCACCACAGAACCGGATACGCGACGACCCGCCTGCGTGTGTAGTCACGGAAGCGGATGGTGCGACAGCCAAATCCGTATGGAAACAGAAAAACAAATCATCAACAATTAAAATAAATGGAACTATGAGTAAGGAAATCTTCGTTGCATTCGCAACACAGAAAGGTGGCATCGGCAAATCCACTGTCACGGCACTTGCCGCCAGCTACCTGCACAACGTGAAAGGCTACAATGTCGCCGTCGTGGACTGCGACGACCCGCAGCACAGCATCCACGGGCTGCGCGAACACGAAATGGGGCTTATCGACAGCAGCACCTACTTCAAGGCTCTCGCTTGCGACCATTTCCGCCGGATCAAAAAGAACGCCTACACCATCGTCAAAAGCAATGCGGTGAACGCCCTCGACGATGCCGAGAGGATGATTGCCACTGAGGACGTGAAACCCGACGTGGTGTTCTTCGACATGCCCGGCACACTCCGAAGCAACGGCGTGATAAAGACGCTCTCGCAGATGGACTACATTTTCACTCCGCTGAGTGCCGACCGCTTTGTCGTGGAGAGTACCCTGAAATTCGTCACGATGTTCCGCGACAGGCTGATGACTACCGGACAGGCGAAAACAAAGGGGCTGCATCTGTTCTGGACGATGGTGGACGGCAGGGAGAGGAACGACTTGTACGGCATCTACGAGGAAGTGATAGCCGAAATGGGCTTTCCGGTACTTTCCACCCGCTTGCCCGACAGCAAGAAGTTCCGCCGTGACCTTTCGGAAGAGCGCAAGAGCGTTTTCCGCTCCACCATCTTCCCGATGGACACGGCACTGCTGAAAGGGAGTGGCATCCGGGAGTTTTCCGAAGAGATAAGCGACATCATCAGACCGCAGTGAGCATGGGCAGCAGGAAAGTGAACACGGAAGGCATCGACGAGGAACTGCTGTTAGCCTCCATCGGGCGGCGCACACAGGACGGGACACTGCGCCCCGCACAGGAAGTACCCGCAGCTGCACCGACCGAAGAGGACACCGCCGCACCGGAACCATCTCCTGTGCAACCCGTAACACGGGAAAAAGCGCAGAGGGAAAGTGGACGCCGGAAAAGGCAGGACGAGGACTACAACGAGCTATTCCTGCGCCGCAACGAGATAAAGACCCGCCAATGTGTCTATATCAGCCGTGACGTCCACGGCAAGATCCTCAGAATCGTGAACGACATCGCCGGAGGGGAAATCTCAGTAGGCGGATATGTGGATACCGTGCTGCGCCAGCATCTGGAACAGCACAAGGAGAGAATCAACGAACTGTACAAGAAACAACGTGAAGATCTGATTTGAAAATGGAAAAAGAAATGACACCGAATGAAAAAAGACCACAGCAAGACTGCGGAGGTATGTTTACCCAAGTGCAGGCGAGTGTGGAAATACTGTCGCCTGTCCCGGTAAGCGGCAAATGCAGTGAGAAGGACTATGAACGCCTGTTCATCCGCGACCCGGAAGTAAAGGCACGTGAGGGGAAGATGGCGTATGTGCGCCCGGAGTACCACGAGCGTATCATGCGTATCACCCGTGTAATCGGGCATGACCGGCTTACGCTGTCCGCTTACATCGACCATGTGCTGACGCACCACTTCAACCAGTGCGAAGATGCGATAAAGAGCCTTTATGCCCGAAATTACAATTCAGTATTCTAACCAAAAACGGAAGGATATGAATTACACAATCAGCATGACAGACATTCTGCTGGCGGTATCGGTCGGCTGCAACCTCTGGTTCCTGTTCCTGCTCCTTTACGAGCGCATCATGGACACGCGGATTGTCCGCTTCTTCAAGGGCATTGTCGGATTATGGCGGTCACTGGACGGGAATGAGGCTAAACGCATAGCGGCACACGAGGAAGTCCCTGCGGAAAAGGCGGACATCATCGGCAAGAGCCGTTTCAGGATGGCATCCACCCGGACAACCGCTGCCATACCGACGCAAGAAGCCGCCACTATTGAAAAAGGCATTGAGCTGTCGGAGGAAGAGGCTACTTTTGACGACGGAAAAACGGGAAACGCATCCCGCCCGGCACAAGTCCCGGAGGAAAAACTCGATGAGACCTTCACGAGCATACCGCCGGAGGAACTGGGATACGGGGACGACGAACCGGAAGAGGACGCCTCGGACACGCCACGGGCTTCGGGCAGCAGCTTTGACGAGATTGACGACGCCTGCAAGACCGCCAAAAACCCGGACGCGACACAGGCGGAACGTGAAAAGGCGGCTAAGGTGTTCACCGACATGGAGGGCACGGAGTTGTACGAGAAAATGATGGAAGGCTTTTCGGAGATAGGCATCCGCATCAAGGGGCTTATCGAGATTCGGCTGAAGAAATCTGAAAAGGAGTTCGTCGTGCCGGACAACATCGAGGAGTTCGACATTCGCAACTATGTATGACAACAATAAAAGAAATGAACATGAAAGAATGACATCAACCCACGCGGCGAGGAAACGCAAGGCGCATCCCCATCCGCAACGGACACGCCCACGTCCGTGGAAACAAACGGGCATCCACTAAAACCAAAGTAAAGAAACAAAGTATCAACCGCCCGACAAAGGACCATCCACCCTTTTGACGGCAAAAAACAAGAACAGTTTATGAACAAGAACATCTTGAAAAACAGAAAAGCAATCCTCTCCGCGGCACTTGTCATCGCCGCAACCGCCTCCGCTTTCGCGCAGGGAAACGGCATCGCGGGCATCAACGAAGCCACCTCTATGGTGAGTTCTTATTTCGACCCCGGAACTAAACTGATATACGCCATCGGTGCAGTCGTCGGGCTTATCGGGGGCGTAAAAGTGTACGGCAAGTTTTCATCGGGCGACCCCGACACCAGCAAGACAGCCGCCTCGTGGTTCGGCGCGTGCATCTTCCTGATTGTTGCCGCCACCATCCTGCGCTCATTCTTCCTTTAATAAATAATGTATGGCTGAATACCCAATCAACAAGGGTATCGGCCGTCCGGTAGAGTTCAAGGGCTTGAAGGCACAGTACCTCTTCATCTTCTGCGGAGGTCTGCTGGCTCTCTTCGTCCTGTTCGTCATCCTCTACATGGTCGGTATCGACCAGTGGATATGTATCGGCTTCGGCGCGGCATCGTCCTCCCTCCTTGTATGGCAGACCTTCGCGCTGAACGCCCGGTACGGTGAACACGGGCTGATGAAATTAGGAGCGGCACGGAGCCATCCCCGATACCTTATCAACCGGCGGCGGATAACCCGTCTGTTCAAACGACAACGAAAGGAAGAAAGACAATGAGGAATACATCGAAAATGACAACACTGGAAAACAGGTTCCCACTTTTAGCGGTGGAGCATGGCTGCATCATCTCAAAGGACGCCGACATCACGGTGGCTTTCGAGGTGGAACTACCGGAACTTTACACCGTGACGGGTGCGGAGTACGAGGCGATACACAGTTGCTGGTGCAAGGCTATCAAGGTGCTGCCGGACTACTCCGTCGTCCACAAACAGGACTGGTTCATCAAGGAACGCTACAAACCGGAGCTTCAGAAGGACGACATGAGCTTTTTAAGCCGCTCTTTCGAGCGTCACTTCAACGAGCGTCCGTACCTGAAACACACCTGCTACCTCTACCTGACCAAGACAACAAAGGAGCGTAACCGGATGCAGAGCAATTTCAGCACGCTGTGCCGGGGACATATCATCCCGAAGGAGCTGGACAGGGAAACCACGACCAAGTTCTTGGAAGCCTGCGAACAGTTCGAGCGCATCATGAACGACAGCGGGCTTGTCAGGCTGCGCCGCCTCTCCACCGATGAGATTGTGGGTACTGAGGGAAAGACGGGACTTATTGAACGCTACTTCTCGCTCATGCCGGAAGGTGACACCACCTTGCAGGACATCGAGCTTTCGGCAAGGGAGATGCGCATCGGCGACAACCGCCTGTGTCTGCACACCCTCTCCGACGCGGAAGACCTGCCGGGCAAGGTGGCTACCGACACCCGTTACGAGAAGCTCTCCACCGACCGGAGTGACTGCCGACTGTCATTCGCCTCCCCGGTGGGGCTTCTGCTCTCCTGCAACCATATCTACAACCAGTATGTGCTGATAGACAACAGTGAGGAAACCTTGCAGAAGTTCGAGAAGTCCGCCCGTAACATGCAGTCGCTATCTCGCTATTCAAGGAGCAACAGCATCAACCGCGAGTGGATAGACCAATACCTGAACGAAGCCCATTCCTACGGACTGACCTCGGTACGGGCACACTTCAACGTCATGGCGTGGAGCGACGATGCGGAGGAACTGAAGCATATCAAGAACGACGTGGGCAGCCAGTTGGCAAGCATGGAATGCGTGCCGCGCCACAACACCATCGACTGCCCGACACTCTACTGGGCGGCGATACCCGGCAATGCGGCGGACTTCCCGGCGGAAGAGAGTTTCCACACCTTCATCGAACAGGCGGTGTGCCTGTTCACAGAGGAAACCAACTACCGCAGCTCGCTCTCGCCCTTCGGCATCAAGATGGTGGACAGGCTCACGGGAAAACCGCTGCACCTTGACATCTCCGACCTGCCCATGAAGCGAGGTATCACGACCAACCGCAACAAGTTCGTGCTGGGTCCTTCGGGCAGCGGCAAGTCTTTCTTCATGAACCACCTCGTGCGCCAATATTATGAGCAAGGCGCACATGTGGTATTGGTGGACACGGGAAACTCCTATCAGGGCTTGTGCGGCATGATCCGACGCAAGACAGGCGGAGCGGACGGTGTGTATTTCACCTACACGGAAGATAAGCCCATCAGCTTCAACCCGTTCTACACCGACGATTACATCTTCGACGTGGAGAAGAAGGACAGCATCAAGACCCTGTTGCTGACGCTCTGGAAGTCGGAGGACGACAAGGTGACAAAGACGGAGAGCGGCGAGCTGGGCAGTGCCGTGAGTGCCTATATTGAGCGCATCCAATCCGACCGTAGCATCGTGCCGTCGTTCAACACCTTCTACGAGTATATGCGTGACGACTACCGCAAGGAACTGGCACAGCGTGACATCAAGGTGGAGAAGTCCGACTTCAACATCGACAACATGCTCACCACCATGCGGCAGTATTACCGGGGCGGGCGTTACGATTTCCTGCTCAACTCCACGGAGAACATCGACCTGCTCGGCAAGCGGTTCATCGTCTTCGAGATAGATTCGATTAAAGAAAACCGCGAACTGTTCCCCGTCGTGACCATCATCATCATGGAAGCCTTCATCAACAAGATGCGGCGGCTGAAAGGCGTGCGGAAACAGCTTATCGTGGAAGAGGCTTGGAAGGCCCTCTCATCGGCGAACATGGCTGAATATCTGCGCTATATGTATAAGACGGTCAGAAAATATTACGGCGAGGCAATCGTGGTGACGCAGGAGGTGGACGACATTATCAGTTCTCCGGTGGTCAAAGAGAGCATTATCAACAACTCGGATTGTAAAATCCTGCTTGACCAAAGGAAATATATGAACAAGTTCGACCAGATACAGGCGTTGCTCGGACTGACGGAAAAGGAGAAGTCGCAGATACTCTCCATCAACATGGCGAACAACCCTTCACGGCTCTACAAGGAGGTGTGGATAGGCTTGGGCGGCACGCAGTCGGCGGTCTATGCCACGGAGGTCAGCGCGGAAGAGTATCTGGCGTACACCACCGAGGAAACGGAAAAAGTGGAGGTTTACCGTCTGGCGGAGAAGCTGGGCGACGACATCGAAGCCGCCATCCGGCAGCTTGCCGAAAGGCGGAGAAACAAGGAATAACTAAAAAACAGAATGTATCAACCAAAAAAGAAAAACGCGTATGAATTTACCAAAAGTGAAAATGCTGCAAGTCAGCAAGTGCCTTATCGGATTGGCGGTCATGATGCTGCAATCCTGCGACGTGGCCGACAACCGCCGCGACATGCTGTGCGGGAACTGGGAGAGCGTGGAGGGAAAACCTGACGTGCTTATCTACAAGGAGGGCGAAGCCTACAAAGTGACGGTGTTCCGTCGTAGCGGTCTGCGCCGCAAGCTCAAGCCGGAAACCTATCTCTTGCAGGAGGAGAACGGCAACCTGTTCATGAACACCGGCTTCCGCATCGACGTGTCCTACAACGAGGCCACGGATGTGCTGACTTTCTCGCCAAACGGGGACTATGTGCGGGTGAAGCCGCAGCCGGGACATCCGACCGAAGAATAACAACCACTAAAATCCAAAGTAACATGAGAACAAGAATAACAATGATTATCTGCCTGTGCCTGCTTTTCGCGGGCAGGGCAAGCGCACAGTGGGTCGTAAGCGATCCGGGCAATCTAGCGCAGGGCATCATCAATGCCTCCAAAAACATCATCCATACCTCCAAGACCGCCACGAACATGGTGAGCAACTTTCAGGAGACGGTGAAAATCTATCAGCAGGGCAAGAAGTATTACGATGCCCTCAAATCGGTGAACAATCTGGTCAAGGACGCCCGCAAGGTGCAGCAGACCATCCTGATGGTGGGCGACATCACAGACATCTATGTGAACAGTTTCCAACGGATGCTCCGTGACGGGAATTTCAGACCCGAAGAGCTTTCCGCAATCGCTTTCGGCTACACGAAACTGCTGGAGGAAAGCAACGAAGTGTTGACGGAACTCAGGAACGTGGTGAACATCACCACGCTCTCCATGACCGACAAGGAGCGCATGGACGTGGTGGAACGCTGCCACTCGAAGATGAAGCGTTACCGCAACCTCGTGAGCTACTACACGAACAAGAACATCTCCGTGAGTTACCTGCGTGCGAAAAAGAAGAACGACCTCGACCGCATCATGGGGCTGTACGGGAACATGAACGAAAGATACTGGTAGCCTATGAAGTTCGACAACCTTCATCAGATTTTACGTTCACTTTATGAGCAGATGATGCCGCTGTGTGGGGACATGGCTGGTGTGGCGAAAGGCATCGCCGGGCTGGGTGCGCTGTTCTACGTCGCCTACCGGGTATGGCAGTCGCTGGCGAGAGCTGAACCGATAGACGTATTCCCGATGCTCCGTCCTTTTGCCATCGGTCTGTGCATCATGTTCTTCCCGACTGTGGTGCTGGGCACGATAAACAGCATCCTCTCACCCGTCGTACAGGGCACGGCAAAGATGCTGGAGGCGGAAACGCTGGACATGAACCGATACCGGGAGCAGAAGGACAAACTGGAATACGAGGCGATGGTACGCAACCCCGAAACCGCCTACCTCGTGTCCAACGAGGAATTTGACAAGCAACTGGAGGAACTCGGCTGGTCGCCCTCCGACATGGTGACGATGGCGGGAATGTATATCGACCGGGGAATGTACAACATGAAGAAGAGCATCCGCGACTTCTTCCGCGAGATACTCGAACTGCTGTTCCAAGCCGCCGCCCTCGTGATAGACACCGTCCGCACCTTCTTTCTCGTGGTGCTGGCGATTCTCGGTCCGATAGCCTTCGCCCTGTCGGTATGGGACGGTTTCCAAAACACGCTCACGCAGTGGATATGCCGCTATATACAGGTCTATCTGTGGCTACCGGTATCGGACATGTTCAGCACCATACTGGCGAAGATACAGGTTCTGATGCTGCAAAACGACATCGAGCGGATGCAGGCAGACCCGAACTTCTCGCTGGATTCGAGCGACGGGGTGTATATCGTATTCCTCTGCATCGGCATCATCGGCTACTTTACCATTCCCACCGTTGCGGGCTGGATTATCCAAGCCGGAGGCATGGGCGGTTACGGTCGCAACGTGAACCAGATGGCGGGACGAGCCGGAAGCATGGCGGGCAGCGTGGCGGGTGCAGCCGCAGGAAACGCAGTCGGACGTGTCGGCAAATTGCTGAAATAATCAATGTGCAATCATAAATTGGAAAATATAAATGGAATTCAAATCACTTAGAAACATCGAATCGTCGTTCAGGCAGATACGCCTGTTCGGTATCGTCTTCCTCTCGCTGTGCGCCGTGGTGACGGTGTGGAGCGTGTGGAACTCCTACCGTTTCGCAGAGAAGCAACGGGAGAAAATCTATGTGCTGGACAACGGCAAGAGCCTGATGCTCGCCTTGTCTCAGGATTTGTCGCAGAACCGCCCGGCGGAGGCACGGGAACATGTGCGCCGTTTCCACGAGATGTTCTTCACGCTATCACCTGAAAAAAGCGCGATTGAACACAACGTGAAACGTGCCTTGCTGCTGGCGGACAAGAGCGTGTACCACTATTATTCGGACTTCGCGGAGAAGGGGTACTACAACCGCATCATCGCCGGGAACATCAACCAAGTGCTGAAGGTGGACAGCGTGGTGTGCGACTTCAACGCCTATCCCTACCGTGCCGTGACCTACGCCACACAGAAAATCATCCGGCAGAGCAACGTCACCGAGCGCAGCCTCGTGACCACCTGCCGCCTGCTGAACGCATCGCGGTCGGATGACAACCCGAACGGTTTTACCATCGAGGGTTTCACCATCATTGAGAACAAGGATTTACAGACTATCAAACGGTAACAGGACATGAAAAGTATCAGAAAATCAATGTGGGGCATGTATTGGAAACTCCACGACAAACGGAAACGCTTGGCGGCAAGTCTCAAAGGGTATCTGGACGGCTTGCCGCCGGAAACACGCCGCCGCATCGTGCTGGGGATGTTCGCCGCCTTCGCGGTGCTTGCCCTTTACACCTTCGGCAGAGCCGTCTATGACATCGGCAGGAACGACGGCTCACATATGGAAACGGGACACGCCGGACGGGTGGAACTGCCGACCCCGGCGGAAACAGGCAATCACTTAACACCTTATTTATATGGAACAGACAAAGAATGAACCGACGAAAGAGAACAAAGCTGCTCCCGAAACGGGGAAACCGAAAAAGGAGCGCGAACCGCTGACAGAGGCGCAACGGCTGAAACGGCAGAAGATGATCGTGCTGCCCGCTATGGTGTTGGTGTTCATCGGGGCGATGTGGCTGATATTCGCCCCGTCCTCCGGCAAGGAGCAACCGCCGGGAACGGACGGATACAACACCGAGATGCCCGACGCTGACAAGGCGAACCGGCAGATTATCGGCGACAAGCTGAAAGCCTACGAGCATGGGGAGATGGAAGAGCGTCAGGAGAGCCGCAACCGTGCCATCGGGCAGCTGGGCGACATGTTCGACCGCGAGATAGCGGGAACGGAGAACGGAGTGGACTTCGACCTCGCCAATCCGGGCGGCAAGGAAGAAAGGGCAAAGCCAGCCACGCCGCAGACCATCCAGTCCTCCGCAGCCGCCTACCGTGACCTGAACGCCACGCTCGGAAACTTCTACGACCAGCCGAAAAACGACAATGCGGAGATGGACGAATTGTTGGAGCGCATCGCATCGCTGGAGTCGGAACTGGAAAGCGAGAGGGGCAAGGCTTCCTCTATGGACGAGCAGGTGGCTCTTATGGAGAAGTCCTACGAGCTGGCGGCAAAGTACATGGGCGGTCAGAACGGAGGACAGCCATCGGCGGAACAGAGGGCAGAGCCAACTACCGTGCAGAAAGGGAAGAAGAACAAGGCAATGCCTATCAGACAGGTGGAGCATCAAGTAGTTTCTTCACTCTCACAGCCTATGAGTAACGCGGAGTTTGTCGCCGCCTTATCGCAGGAACGCAACCGGGGTTTCAACACGGCTGTCGGCACGGCGGAGGTATTGGACAGGAACACCATACCGGCGTGCGTGCATGGGGCGCAGAGCGTGACGGACGGGCAGACGGTAAGGCTGCGCCTGCTGGAGCCTATGGCGGTGGCAGGCAGGACAATACCCCGGGGTGCGGTGGTGGTCGGCACGGGCAAGATACAGGGTGAGCGGCTCGACATCGAGATTACCTCGCTGGAATACGACGGCACGATTATCCCCGTGGAGCTTGCGGTCTATGACACGGACGGACAGCCCGGCATCTTCATCCCGAACTCGATGGAGATGAACGCCGTCCGGGAGGTCGCCGCCAACATGGGCGGCTCGCTGGGAAGCAGCATCAACATCTCCACCAATGCCGGGGCGCAGCTCGCCTCCGACTTGGGCAAGGGGCTGATACAAGGCACGAGCCAGTACATCGCCAAAAAGATGCGAACCGTCAAGGTGCATCTGAAAGCCGGGTACAGGGTCATGCTTTACCAAGAAAAATATTGAAAACAATAAAAATTACCACTAAAATCCAAAAGTAATGAGAAAAGTAATCATCATGTTTGCCCTCGCTATGGGCATCATAACTGCCAACGCGCAGGAGAATGTAACCGTTGAAACGACCAACGGAAGTGAACAACCGACCTTGACGAAGGAGGTCTATCCGCAGAAGGAGGCGGACGGCGACCTATATCACGGGCTGTCACGCAAGCTGACCTTCGACCGCATGATACCGCCGCACGGTCTGGAAGTGACCTACGACAAGACCGTCCACGTCATTTTTCCGGCGGAGGTGCGCTATGTCGATTTAGGCTCGCCCGACCTGATTGCCGGGAAAGCCGACGGAGCGGAGAACATCATCCGTGTGAAGGCTACCGTAAGGAATTTTCCCAACGAAACGAATATGTCCGTCATCACGGAGGACGGCAGTTTCTACACCTTCAACGTGAAGTACGCCGCCGAACCGCTGTTGCTCAACGTGGAGATGTGCGACTTCATCCATGACGGCAGCACGGTGAACCGCCCGAACAACGCGCAGGAAATCTATCTGAAAGAGCTGGGCAGCGAAAGCCCGATGCTGGTGCGCCTTATCATGAAGTCCATCCACAAACAGAACAAGCGCGAGGTGAAGCATATCGGCTGCAAGCGTTTCGGCATCCAATACCTGTTGAAAGGCATCTACACGCACAACGGCTTGCTTTATTTCCACACGGAGATAAAGAACCAGAGCAACGTGCCTTTCGATGTGGACTACATCACTTGGAAAATCGTGGACAAGAAGGTTGCGAAGCGTACTGCCGTGCAGGAGCAGATTATTCTGCCGCTCCGCGCGCAGAACTACGCCACCCTCGTGCCGGGCAAAAAGAGCGAGCGCACGGTCTTCACGATGGCGAAGTTCACCATCCCCGATGACAAGTGCCTCGTGGTGGAATTGAACGAGAAGAACGGCGGCCGTCACCAGTCCTTCGTGATTGAGAACGAGGATTTGGTACGCGCGGGTACCATCAACGAACTTCAAGTACGCTGACCATGAGAAAGTACATCGCAATAATCATCGCGTCGCTTGCCCTTTTTACAGGGCAGGCGCACGCCCAGCGGTGTCTGCCGAAGATGCAGGGCATCGAGGTGAGGGCGGACATGGCGGACGGCTTCAATCTCGGCGGCAAGGACGGCGGGTACAGCTTCGGGGCGGCTCTCTCCACCTACACGAAGAAGGGGAACAAGTGGGTGTTCGGTGGCGAATACCTGTTGAAGAACAATCCCTACAAGGACACCAAGATACCCGTGGCGCAGTTCACGGCGGAGGGCGGCTATTACTTCAAGATACTGTCGGACGCCCGAAAGATTGTTTTCGTCTATGCCGGGGCTTCGGCTCTCGCCGGATATGAGGCGGTAAATTGGGGGAAGAAGGTGCTGCATGACGGCTCCACGCTGCACGACCGGGACGCCTTCATCTACGGCGGTGCGCTGACGCTCGATGTGGAGTGTTACGTGGCAGACCGTATCGCCCTGCTTGCCAACCTGCGGGAGCGTTGCCTTTGGGGTGGCGACACACGGAAGTTCCACACGCAGTTCGGGGTCGGTATCAAGTTCATCATCAACTGACACGGGCATGGAAAGGACGGAAATAGATGCTGTCAGAAGGATGCCGCTTGCGGATTTTCTCGCACGGCTGGGGCATGAGCCTGTCAGAAGGAGCGGTAACGAGCTGTGGTATCTTGCCCCGTACAGGGGCGAGCGCACATCCTCTTTCCGTGTGAACGTGGCGAAACAGCTCTGGTACGACTTCGGTTTGGGCAAGGGCGGCGACATCTTCACGCTTGCCGGGGAGTTTCTGCAAAGCGATGACTTCATGAAGCAAGCGAAGTTCATAGCGGAAGCCGCCAATATGACGGTTGCCGGATGGGAAAAGCCCGTCTATCTCTCGAAGCCGACCGAATCCGTTTTTGAGGATGTGGAGGTCGCTCCGCTGCTCCGCTCACTGCTGACGGAGTATTTAGAGGAACGGGGCATCCCTTACGCCATCGCATCCCGTCACTGCTGCCGCTTGAACTACGGTGTGCGTGGGAAACGGTATTTTGCCGTTGGCTTTCCGAACATGGCAGGTGGCTATGAAGTCAGAAGCCGATATTTCAAGGGTTGCATACCTCCGAAGTCTGTATCACTGGTAAAGGCGAATGACATCCCGGCTGACGAGTGCCTCGTGTTCGAGGGCTTCATGGACTTTCTCTCTGCCGTGACGCTTGGTGTAACCGGTAACGCTGACTGTCTTGTGCTGAACTCAGTCGCCAACGTGGAGAAGGCGGCGGGATTGCTGGACGGATACGGGCGCATCGGCTGCTTCCTCGACCGTGACGAAGCCGGACGGCGGACGCTTGCCGCACTTACCATGCGATACGGGGAACGTGTCACCGACCGTTCCTCCCTCTATGACGGTTGCAAGGACTTGAACGAGTACCTGCAACTGACAACGAAAAAACAGAAAAACAACCATCTAAAAATCGAAGAACAATGAACATACTGAACAACAGAAACAAGAGAACATCAATATTCAAGGCAGTGGCGTTATGCCTGATAGCCGCCATGTCATTCACCCTCGTGTCATGTGACGATGACATGGACATCCAGCAGTCCTATCCCTTCACGGTGGAGGTCATGCCCGTGCCGAACAAGGTAGTAAAGGGGCAGACAGTGGAAATCCGCTGTGAACTGAAAAAGGAGGGCGACTTTTCGGGTACGCTCTATACCATCCGCTATTTCCAGTTCGAGGGGGAAGGCTCGCTCAAAATGGATAACGGCATCACCTTCCTGCCTAACGACCGCTACCTGCTGGAGAACGAAAAATTCCGCCTGTACTACACGGCGGCGGGTGATGAGGCGCATAATTTCATCGTGGTGGTGGAGGATAACTTTAGCAACTCCTACGAACTGGAATTTGACTTCAACAACAGGAATGTAAAGGACGACGATCTTACCATCGTTCCCATCGGCAACTTCAGCCCCTTGTTGAAATGATGCGTGTATTCATGACAATGCTCTGTTCACTTCTGACGGTCTGTTCTGTGTCCGCGCAGATCAGCCGCCAAGAGGGAACGGACGGGCAGGCGGCAATCTACCGACTGCCGCTTATGGAACGTGCTTTTTTATGCTGCCGCTACTTTGAAGGCTGGCACTCAGAAAAACACTACCCATACGTCGGTTGGGGTCACAAACTTTTGCCAAACGAGAAGTATTCGGCACGAACCATGACAAAACGGGATGCGGATGAACTTTTGCGGAAAGACCTGCGCAAATTTGTCGCCATGTTCCGTAAATTCGGGGTTGATTCGGTTCTTTTATCCTAACTTTCGGATAATAGCAGTTATCCCAACTTCATTATTATCCCAACCAAAGAGGTATATATCCTGTAAAACAGATTATTATAT
>NZ_JABKKE010000002.1 GCF_013166575.1 Xylanibacter rodentium | reverse complement strand
AGCCCGCCTGCGCCGATGGTACTGCAATGCAATGCGGGAGAGTAGGAGGCCGCCTTCTTTTCTTTATGTCTCCCCTGTCCGGTGAAACGGACGGGGGAGATTTTTTTGTGTGTTTGTGTGTTTGTGTGGATGTATGGTATGGGGGGACCCTGCCGGGGCCGTGGAATTGGAATGGGGGATGGTTCGGAGGATTTTTCCGGTTGGCATACAGAACATCAAGAATTAAAGTGTAGCTATTGGCAGAATATGGAGAACAATATTTCTCCCACGCTATGAGATTGTGTTCTGAAGGTCTTTATTTGGACGTTGAATGGGTTATAGAGGCATTTGTTAACCTTTGTCCAAAGTTGTTTATATTTGCATTATAGGAATTTTAATCTATGATTCCGTGACTGTGTACGGTTAAATAGTACAAATCATAATTATCAGGGGTACTTATTTTTTATATATGGTATTAAAATTAATCGCACTTATTGGTATGATAAAATGCCAATAGTGCGATTTGTTTTTATTTTCTTTTACCCCGAGTTATAGCCTGATTCTATCAAAAGTTTACGCCGCAGTTTATGTAGAAGCAGCCGTTGTGCGAGCTGTCGAAATCATTGTGGCATATATTGGCTATGCCGAGATCGTAGCCAATTTCAGCATATATCATTTGATATTCAGTTCCGCATCCGAACTTTAGGCCACCGTCAAAGCGTTTGAATCTTGTGTCAGAGAATGATGAATATGTTTCTCTGTCCCTGTAATTCTTTACTTTACCGCTTATTCCGTAGGCAAAGTATCCTCCGACAAACGGCTGTATGGAGAAGTTCTCGTCAATGCTATATTTATATTTCGCGATGATAGGGACTTCAAAGTAGTTTAATCCATAGGTGTGTTTGGCCCCGTCGACGTATCCTTTTCCGCCTTTTTCCGTGTAGAATAGCCCTGTCTCTAAATATACCGGGGCAGAAGGAGCCAATTGGAACCCAATCAGTGCACCGAGATTCAGACCGGCCTTGGCTCCGCCTCCGTCCAATTCCTTTTGGTCGGAGTTAACAGTGGCTATCCCCACTCCAAGGCGCAGGCCGTAATATATATTGTGTTCGTCGGAAAATTGGTTCCTTCGTCCGTAATCATCATATTGTGCCGATGCCGGCAGTGCCATGACAAAGCCCAGTAAGGCTGTAATCAATTTTTTCATAATGATAATTCTTTGTTGGTTTTTATAAAATTGTAACTTTATGTTTAAGAGTCTTGTTAATGTGGGTTTACATATGTGTTTCATTAGATATATAGCTTCGGCTCGGTTTCCTGCAAAATTATTATGCGTTCCACACATTGCAGGGTGCTGTTTCCCCTCAACATTTCTTGTGCACAAAGTATGCTGAGAACTATTGCCCTCAGCATCCTTTGTGCGTCATAATGTTGAGTACCATATCATCGGTAGCGCGCATCGCATCAGCCCCGATGGATGTAAGGTTGTGTATGCTGCGGTCCACGTCGTCGTCGATAATTCCCTCTGCGCTCGACACACACTTTCCCTCCATTGCGAGCAGTGCGGAGAGAATAGCAGTGCTCACGCCAGATGAAATTTTCAGTGAGCAGCTTGGCTTTGCCCCGTCGCAAATCATGCCCGTAAGATTGGCTATCATGTTCTTTACCGTACGGCAGATGTGCATATAGTCACCGCCCATAAGATAAGTAATGCCGCAGCTGCTACCTATAGAAGCCACTACACATCCGCACAGGGCCGACAGTTTGCCGAGACTTTGCTTGATGTATATGGCCGTGAGATGGCTCAGTGTGAGTGCTCTGATAAGTTCTTCTTCGGTGTTTTCGTTTTCCTGTGCGTAAACAGCCACTGGATTTGTGGCACAAATCCCCTGATTGCCACTGCCCGAGTTGCTCATCACCGGAATCATGGCACCGCCCATACGTGCATCACAAGCTGATGCCGTGCGGGCAATGATGTGTGAGAAGATGCTGTGGCCCAGTATGCCTTGACTAAGCGGCCGGTCGATGGTCTTGCCGAGGTTGTGCCCATAGTTGCCTTTTATGGCTTCGTAGGCAGCCTTCATATTATAGTCCTTCGTTTTTAGGATGAACCGTATTTCGTCTATAGGTGCAGTCGTGGCAAAGTCGTATACCATCTTCATGTCCAGCCTGATGTCCTCTTCAGTATCTTCCTCTTTGTCGCGGCATCCGGAATCGAACACAACTTTACCGTCTCTTTCGATGTATATGAAGTTAGTGTGACTGCCCGATATCACAGCCGTGGCCCGGCTGTTGCCCGCCTCGCATATTACCTCTATATACAGTTTCTCGTTGATATTGTCTTTCAGCTTTATGTCTATGCTCTTCTCTGCCATGTACGCCTTGCCTCTGTCCAGACCTTCCGGTGTAAGATCCTTGAGCACTTCCAGTCCGTATTCTGACTTTCCGGTCAGTGCTCCAAGAGATATTGCTATCGGCAGACCAATCATTCCCGTGCCAGGGATACCCACTCCCATTGCGTTTTTCAGGATATTGGCACTAAGCAGAGCCGTTATTTTCTCCGGTCTGCGTCCGAGTGTCTCCGTGGCTTTGGCTGTGCATAGGGCCACGGCCATTGGTTCGGTGCAACCTATGGCCGGCACCACTTCCTTGTTTATAAGTGCGATAATTCGCTCTCTTGTAGTCTTGTCAGCCATCTTATTTCCTGTAATTCTCCAATCCCTTCCTAAGGAAGTCAACATACTCAGCGATGTCCTCATCGTACGAACGCAGTCCGTTAAGCGGTTTTCCGTCGTTATCCAGCAACACATATACCGGTTGCGTATTGGCACCAACTTTAGTGCGTTCCAGATAGCTCCATTTGTCGCCTACGGTCTTTAGTGTGCGCTGCTGTCCGTTTTCGATGACGGTGACAGGTTCTTTCAGCGGTGTCTTGTCGTCAACGTATAGTGAAATCAGCACATAGTCCTTGTTGAGCATGTCGGCCACCTGTGGATCGGTCCATACGGCAGCTTCCATCTTGCGGCAATTCACACAGCCGAATCCGGTAAAGTCAACCATTACGGGTTTTCCCATTCGTGCCGCGGCGGCCATTCCTTCGTCATAGTCAGTATATTCAGCTTCCACAGCCGATTTCTGAAGATTGAAGTCCTGAGTGTTCATCGGCGGAGCAAAGGCGCTGATAGCCTTGAGCGGTGCGCCCCAAAGTCCAGGCACCATGTAGATGGCGAAAGCCAGTGAAATCAAGGCAAGGAAGAACTGCGGCACATTGGTGCGGTTGCCTTCGTCATCGTGTGGAAATTTCAGCCATCCGAGAAGATATACGCCCATTAGTCCGAATATGACAATCCACAGCGAGATGAACACCTCGCGGTCGAGAATGTGCCATCCGTAGGCCAGGTCGGCCACTGACAGGAATTTCAAGGCAAAGGCAATCTCAACGAATCCCAATACCACCTTGACTACGTTCATCCATCCGCCCGATTTGGGAGCCGACTTCAGCAGGCTCGGGAACATGGCAAACAGTGTGAAAGGTATGGCCAGGGCAATGGCAAAACCGAGCATGCCCACTGCCGGTGCGATATAACTGTTCTGCGTGGATACGGCAACGAGCAGGAATCCGATGATAGGACCGGTGCATGAGAATGATACCAGCGTCAACGTAAAGGCCATGAGGAATATGCTGAGCATGCCGCTCGTGTTCTCCGACTTCTGGTCAATCTTGTTGCTCCACGACGATGGCAGTGTTATCTCAAATGCTCCGAAGAACGATGCTGCGAACACCAGCAGCAGCAAACAGAAGAAAATGTTGAACACAGCATTGGTCGACAAGGCGTTCAGAGCACTTGCTCCGAAGAGTATTGTCACAACAAGTCCGAGCAAAACATATATCACCACGATTGATACACCGTAGGTGACAGCCTCACGTACGGCTTTCGAGCGTTCTTTGTTGCGCTTGAGGAAGAAGCTCACTGTCATCGGGATAATGGGCCATACGCAAGGTGTCAGCAGGGCGAGGAATCCTCCGGCCAGTCCGGCCAGGAATATGTAGAACAGT
This sequence comes from Xylanibacter rodentium, assembly GCF_013166575.1. Lineage (GTDB taxonomy): Bacteria > Bacteroidota > Bacteroidia > Bacteroidales > Bacteroidaceae > Prevotella > Prevotella rodentium. Next base: position 249,624 of record NZ_JABKKE010000002.1, on the reverse strand, counting down.
GAATTGTCCATTGCGTTGTCGTCGTATGCCTTCAGTTCTGTAATGACAGGTTCCCACAGTGAGCTGCCCTCGCTGCTGCCGTTACCGGCCGTTTTGATGGTATCGGTCTTTGCCGCAGCCGAGTCCGTTTGAGCCACGACAATCTGTGTCTCTCCGTCGGCATCGCCAATCACGGCTTCATCCTTTGCTATCTTGTCATCTTTAGCCGTTTCGGTCATTTCACCGGCTCTGCCGGCCTCTTTTGCTGCGGGCTGCACTGCCGGTGTCTTGCCTTTCTTTATCAGTGATACTTGCGACGGCGGCATGCACATCTCGTCGTTGCATGCTCCGTACTCCAGATAGCAGTCGATGTCGTACGTATCTTTTGTGAACTTTATTCTCTGCACGAATTTGGCGTTGCCCTCGAAGAATCTCAGTTTCATCCCGAACATCTTGTCGAATTGGGATATTTCCTTGCCTTTTGGGGTCAGTTTGCCAACTGTTTTGGCACCGTCCATCCTGTTGATGTTGAATGTGGCCGATATAGGCCCGTCGTTGCCGAGGTCTGTCGAATAAAGATGCCAACCTTTGTCTATCTTTGCCGAGAATACAATCTCGGCTTCGTCACCGCTGAGCATGTTGAGCTGTGAGGTGAAGTGTACAGGGTCCACCATCTGCGCATTGGCAGCTATGGACAGAACTAAAATAAAAACGGATAAAAAAAGTTTCTTCATTGCAATGATGATAATTATGCTGCAAAAGTACTAAATAAATGCCAAATATCGTGCAATGTGCGATTCTATTTGGCCGTGAGTGGCTTAAATAACGTGAAATGTGCCGGAGATGTCGGTTTGTTTCGTAATAAATTGGTTTTGAGGGCTTGGCGGATGGTCTTCTGTTATCTTTCTGTTTGGGATTCTTGAAGTGCCTGTGTGTGAAAGATGATAATCTCCGTCGCATTCCCATAGAGATTGTCCGGGAAGAGGAATTTGTATGTTTTATTCTGAAAAAAACGTATTCCGTCTTTCTTGAAATAGAATTGCCGTCGGGTATTCACGCGCTTCTTAAAGCATGTTTTTGCGGAGAAATCTTGCAATATTGGCCGTTTTGCATTCCCGTTTGGGCCGTTTCGCATTGCAATATAGGCCATATCGCATTGCAATATAGGCCATATCGTGATGCAATAAAGGCCGTTTTGCGGTGTGATAAGGCCCTTTTGGTAGACTGAAATTATATCTCAGACTATGTCGTAAAGTTTTGTATCGTGTAACATGTTGATAATCAATGTTTTCTGCTTGATGCAAAAAAGCCGCCATTTTCGGCTCTAAGTGCGAAAATGGCGGCTCTATAGCTCTTTAACATACGTTAAAGTAAATATCTTTCTTGACATTCTGTTCTTAGCGTTCCAACCTGTCGGCTGCCTTGTCGGCTGATCGTTCTATCGATTTGCCTGTCTTTTCGATGGCTTCTCCAGCCTTTTTCTTTTGCAGGTTCATCTCCTCGCGGGCTTTTTCGGCAGCGTTCTCTGTCTTTTCCTTTACGTTCTCGGCCTTGTCCTTGATGGCTTCACCTGCCTGTTGTGCCTTTTCTTTGACAGCGTCTTTGGCGTCTTTTGCCTTTTCCTTCATACTGTCTACTGCATTCTCGGTCTTGGTTTCTATCAGGTTGCCGACAGCTTTTGCAGCGTCTTCCACTTTTTCTTTTACCTCGGTTGTCTCACTTTTCTCTTTCTTTGCATTTCTTGCTTTGGTGCATGCCACGAGTCCTATTCCGATGACTGCGGCTGCGATGATAAATAGTTTTGTCATAATAAGTAAGTTTTTTAATTAAACATGTTGTCCTGTTGTATTCTCTCAGTGCAAAGATATAGCTTTCGTTTGTAACGAGAGACATCCTTGACATGTTTTTAACCTACCTTATTTTTCGTACATATACCTTTGGTAAGAGATGGTTAAAAGGCCGGCCGGAGTGTTAAAAAGTCAGTTCCAGCTCTACCGGACAGTGGTCGCTGCCCATTATATCGGTGTGTATGCGTGCCTCGGCAATGTTGTCGCGCAGACGGTCTGACGTGATGAAATAGTCGATGCGCCAGCCTGCGTTCTTCTCGCGTGCGCGGAATCGGTACGACCACCATGAATATGTCACTTCGTCGGGATGTTTCCAGCGGAATGTGTCGGTGAATCCGCAGCCGAGCAGTTCGGTGAATTTGGAGCGTTCCTCATCGCTGAATCCGGCATTGCGGCGGTTGGCCTTGGGATTTTTCAGGTCTATTTCCTCATGAGCCACGTTTAGGTCACCGCATACGATGACGGGTTTGTGTGCGTCGAGCCCAATCAGATAAGCTCTGAAGGCATTCTCCCATTGCATGCGGTAGTCGAGCCGGCGCAATCCGTCCTGCGCATTGGGTGTATATACGGTGACAAGATAGAAGCCGGCCATCTCCAGTGTTATCACCCGTCCCTCGCGGTCGTGCTCGTCGATGCCGATGCCGTATGTCACAGCGAGCGGCTCGTGGCGGGTGAATATAGCTGTGCCGGAGTATCCTTTTTTCTCGGCATAGTTCCAGTAAGAGCGGTATCCGTCGAACTCAAGATCGAGTTGGCCGGCTTGCATCTTGGTCTCCTGAAGGCAGAAGAAATCGGCATCGAGTCGTGCGAAAGTTTCGCTGAATCCCTTGCTTTCGCAGGCTCTGAGGCCGTTGACATTCCATGAAATCAGTTTCATAATGTGTATCAGTTTTTTTTCTTTGTGATGTTTTTTATCTGTTTTTTGCGAGACAATATACATTGTTACCGCCAATAGCAGCATCTGTCGATGGTGCAGTCATGCGTCGGAGGACTTTGATGATTTGCAAAAATACAACATTATTCCGACATTAATCTCTTTTTATAGTGAAAAAGCGTGTCGGGCATTTTGCTCAGATGAATTTTTAGAATGGTGATAGAGGCGTGATTTAAACTTGGCCGGAAATATTTCCATATCCGGGAAATATTGGGTATCTTTGCATAATATAGGCTGCACCTCAGCAATTCAAGCGAGCTTGACTGCATTCGGTTTGCAAAGTATATGTTGTTGTCAAACTATATGGAAACAATTTATTGACATGAGAAAAACAATTGTCGCACTAATATGTGCTCTTAGCATCGCAATGGCGGTGCGGGCCGAGAATTATCCTTACCGTTCGGACTATCTGTGGGTGACGCGCCCGGACCATTCCGACTGGCTGTATGCTGTTGGCGAAAAAGCGGTGATAGACGTTGAACTGTATAAATACGGCATGCCCATAGATGCAGTTGTGGAATATAGGCTGGCCGACGACATGCTCGCGCCTGATGCACACGGCAGCGTCAAGATGAAATCCGGGCGGGCACGTATAGACGTTGGTACGCGGCGCTCTCCCGGTTTCCGTGACGTGCAACTGTCGGCGACCGTGGATGGGAAGACATACAGACATCATGTGAAAGTTGGATTCTCGCCAGAAAAGATACGGCCTTATACTGCCGAGCCGAAAGATTTCACCGATTTCTGGCGCGACAACATCAAGCGTATGCGAAAGACTCCTCTGAAGTATGATACAGAACCGGCACCTGAATACTGTACGGACAAGGTTGACTGCCGGTTGCTGAAAATCCATACCGACAGCGATGGGCATGCGATGTATGGCTATCTGTTTGTTCCGAAAGGGGCAAAACCTGGTTCGTGTCCTGTGGTGCTATGTCCTCCGGGTGCAGGCATCAAGACGATAAAGGAGCCGCTGCGTCACAAATACTATGCGGAAAACGGATTCGTGCGTCTTGAAATAGAGATTCACGGGATAGATCCGCGTCTGCCGCAGACTGCTTTCGATGAGATAAGCCGTGCTTTCAACGGTCGTAATGGCGGATATCTGGCAGATGGTATTGACAGCCGTGAGCGTTATTATATGCGCCATGTATATACCGGCTTGGTGCGTTGCATCGACTTGCTCACGTCGCTGCCTGAGTGGGACGGATGTAACGTTGCCGTACAGGGTGGCAGCCAGGGCGGTGCGCTTGCCTTGGTTGCGGCCGGACTTGACGAGCGCGTCACTCAGTGTGTAGTCAACCATCCGGCATTAAGCGACATGGCGGCATATCTTGAACATGGACGTACGGGCGGTTATCCGCACTTCTGCCGCACGGCAGGACTGCTCAACGAGCACACGGCCCGGACGTTGGCTTATTATGACGTGGTGAATTTTGCACGTTATGTGAAGTCACCGGTATATATGACGTGGGGATACAATGACAACACATGTCCGCCGACCACAAGTTATGCTGTGTGGAATACGCTGACATGTCCCAAGGAAAGTCTTGTAACACCGGTTAATGAGCATTGGACTTCTGATGCTACAGAGTATGGACAGATGCTTTGGATAAAGAATAAGTTGGTGCCTGTGGCAAATCAGCAGTAAGTATAATTCGGTATTAAAAAACCGGAGGATTGTGATTTGCTTGATTCAGTGTGTTCAAGTATGGATTGCATACTATGAATATCACTGGCAGGAGTAATCATATTCAGCGGTTTCAATTCCCGATAATGCTTGTTGCTACCGAATCTGTACAGTGTTGTATGTTGTGCAGGCCGGTTGTTTCGAACCGTATCTGATGGATAGAATAAGGGCGGGCTTCTTGAAAGAAAAGCCCGCCCTTCACGTTATCAATCCTGAAGTTATTAGAACTTAGCCATTTTTATAGCGTCGATAGCACACTCGTCACCTTTGTTTCCCAAACGTCCGCCACTGCGGTCTTTGGCCTGTTGAAGGTCGTTTGTGGTGAGCAGACCATATATGATGGGTATCTCACTGGTGGTGTTCAGTCGTGCTATTCCTGCTGTCACGCCTTGGCAGATGTAGTCGAAGTGGGGTGTTTCGCCCTTGATTACGCTGCCCAATACGATGATGGCGTCGAAACTGCCGTTGAGTGTCATCTGATGCGCACCGTATATAAGTTCGAAACTTCCCGGTACCGTCTTCACATGTATGTTCTCAGGCAGTGCTCCGTGTCTTTCAAGGGTGCTCACGGCTCCGTTGAGCAGTGCGCCAGTAATCTCCGGATTCCATTCTGCCACAACTATGCCGAAGCACATGTTGCTGGCATCGGGAATGCTTTTGAAGTCGTAGTCCGAAAGATTGTGGAGTGCTGTTGCCATTGTTATTTTATTGTTGCGCGTTCGATATATTTGTCAATTGACTGATACTGCATCGAGTTGAAGTATTTCTGCTTGACTTCCTTATACAGTTTCAAAGCCTCGTCTTTCTTGCCTTGGCTCTCCAATATCTCACCTGCCTGGATGAGCCAGATGGGGGAGAGACTGTTGCTGTCGGCCATTTTGGCTGCTTTCTTGAGGCAATCTACGGCCTTGTCAAGCTGGTTGGTATGTGCGTAGGCGTTACCCAAAGCTCCTACAGCGGCCGGACTGATGGTATTGTCGTCCTTTGTGTCGAACTTCTCAAGATACTCTACTGCCTCATTCCATTTCTCAAGCTGTGCGCAGCAGAGCCCGGCATAGTTGTTGGCAAGGTTGCCGGCAGGAGTTCCGCTATATTCGCTTGCAATGCTTTTGAAACCCTGATAGCCGGTGCCGTCGCCGTTCAGAGCCTTGTCAAACTGTCCTTCGTTGAAGTAGTCCTGACCTTTTGCTATGGTAGTGGCGGCTTTTTCTTCACGGGGACCCTGATATAGCTCTTGATATGCGAAGTATCCGCCGATGATTACAATGATTGCTATTACTGCTCCGATGATGGCGTTCTTGTTCTTGACGAACAACGCTTCAGGACTGTTGGTGGACTCCTCTACGATGGGAGTGCTCTCTGGGTTTTTAGTATTTGCCATTATTATTAAATAAATTCAGTTTTAAAATTGCGCGACAAAATTACTGAATTTATTGCACATAGTGAAATTTATCATTGACTTTTTTCGTTTTTGACTGATAAAACCCGTAACTTTGCATTAAATAATCAATTCAGATGATAGATGATTCTGCAAAAGCTATCCATAATAAATTATCGGAATATTCGTGAGGCAACCCTTGAATTGTCTCCTAAAATGAACTGTCTGATAGGGCACAACGGTATGGGAAAGACCAATGTCCTGGATGCGGTGTATTATATGTCGTTTTGCAGAAGCGCGCAGAATCCTGTCGATTCGCAGGTGATTTGTCATGATTGTGACTTTTTTGTGCTTGAAGGCACTTATCTTACCGACGATGGTGAGCCTGAAACAGTGTATTGTGGCATGAAAAGAGGAACAAAGAAGCATTTCAAGCGCAACAGGAAAGAGTATAATCGTTTGTCGGACCATATCGGGCTGATACCGGTTGTGGTGGTGACACCGGCCGACACGTTGCTCATTGATGGCGGAAGCGAGGAGCGGCGCCGGCTGATGGACATGGTAATATCTCAGTATGACCGCAGTTATATTGACGCTCTCAGCCGTTATAACAAGGCTCTTCAGCAGCGTAACACCCTGTTGAAGATGGAGACAGAGCCGGATTCGGAGATTATGGATATATGGGAGGAGCAGATGGCTGCCGCCGGCGAAACTATATATGCCGCCCGCGATTCTTTCGTGCGCGAGCTTATGCCCGTATTCCAAAGATATTATCGGGATATCTCGTCCGGCCGCGAGACAGTGGGATTGACTTATGTTTCGCATTGTCAGCGCGGGCCGTTGCTTGATGTTATACGCCGCGACCGTTTCAAAGACCGTGCCGTGGGATATTCACTGCATGGCGTGCACCGTGACGATTTGGAATTCTCTCTCTCCGGACATCCAATAAAGCGTGAAGGCAGTCAGGGACAGAACAAGACATTCGTGATAGCTTTGAAGCTGTCGCAGTTTGATTTCTTGAAGCGTACCAGTTCTATGACCACACCACTACTGCTGCTTGACGATATTTTTGACAAGCTCGATGCCGAGCGTGTGGAGAAGATTGTCGATATAGTGTCGGGTGACGGTTTCGGACAGATATTCATCACCGATACCAACCGTGACCATCTTGAGCAGATATTGCACAACAGTTCTCACGATTATAAACTGTTTCATGTGGACAACGGGGAAATTGCACAACAGTTCTCACGATTATAAACTGTTTCATGTGGACAACGGGGAAATCATTTCATGTTCGGATAGCATATAGATTGTTTTGCGGTTAGCTAAAGACTTTTTCTTCCTGTTGATGTAGAAATAGAATAGAACGATGTTTAAAAGAGATGTACAGTCGATAAAAGATCTGATAATGCGCAATTTGCGTGTTCAGGGATTGGAGACTCCGTTGCTCCAGAAGCGTCTTGTGGATGCGTGGCCGCAGGTGGCGGGGCCGGTCGTCGCACGTTATACTCTGGATGTCGTGATACGCAATCAGACGCTTTGGGTGCGACTCTCTAATCCGGCCTTGCGCGCTGATATGAGTATGAGGCGGCAGGAATATATAATGCTGCTTAATGGAAGAGTAGGAAGTCAGGTGATAACCGATATAAGATTCTGCTGATAGACATAAAGACAGGTGCTTCTTTTATGTCTTTATGCAAAAGAAACACCTGTCTTTATGTCAAATATACAGTCTTTATGTCAGAAAACGATGTCGTCCATAGCAATGTCCGTCTCCTCCGTAGGTATTTTGTCTACAATCTGGAATCCGAAGCATATACCGATTTTATAAGCGTTGACTGTCAAAGGCAGAAATCTGTCGTAATATCCTTTGCCACGTCCAAGTCTGTTACCGTTAATATCGAAAGCCATTCCGGGAACAATGGCCAGTTCGACGTCCTTGTATCGGGTGAAAACGCTGCCGCATGGTTCCATTATTCCATATGCTCCAGGGCGCAGATCGTCAGGTCCGTTATATACGCAAAGTTTCATTTCGTGACTTCCCGTGACGCGTGGCAGCAGTATGGTTTTGTCCTTGGTTTCGGATATTAGCCGGTGTGTATTTACCTCGTCGGGCATAGAGTGATATAGCATTATTGTGTGTGCTGCGGCAAAACGCGGGTGCCGTTTCAGTTTTTCAGTTATGTAAAATGCCATTTCGTCCAATTCTTCTTGGGCGAAACGGCGCTTTCTTTCTCTTATTGCTTTTCTCAGTTCACTCTTAAGCATATTCATTGCGGTTAGCTGAAAAACAAGATAATTCTGTCACTGTCTTTTCATACATTGGCCATCACTGTTCCGCGTACGTGAGTACTGTGATAGTCGTATGACGGTGAGACCATGGCTGTTTGTTTCTTGCTACCTGATTTATTCTCCGGCTTTTTCGGAAAAGCCTCATTCTTCTTGAATACATCCAGAGCCTTCAGTATGGTCGGATCATCATGGTTGAGGTAGTCTATCCATTCCTGCTCATTGAGGATATTGTATATTATCCTGCTATTGATGAAACGCTCAAGCAGTTTGTGCGATTTGTTTATCATCAGATTGCGGCGGCGCAGTCCGTTCTTGTTGGCATATACGGCAAATTTCTCCACAATGTTCTGCTTGTTTAGATATTCGGATATCTCTTTCATGTCATTGAACTTGCCCAATGTGGTACGGTTGTCGTCAGTATATGAGTAGGCAAACTGCATGATGAGTCCCGACATGCTTGCTTCCTTATAATAGGATGTAATGCCGATGGTGTCCTCGGGTACAAATATGTCAGGTGTGATGCCGCCACCGCCATATACCGTGCGGCCTATATGCGTGTGATATTCGGGTCCGGTGTGCTTGATGCTGTCCTGAGTGAAGAACTCGCCGTGCTGATAGCGGCTGACGAGGTCCTCCTCGTAGCTTTTGTCTGCCCCTGAAGTGTATGGCTTCTGTATGCATCGACCAGCCGGAGTATAGTAGCGTGCTATCGTGAGACGTATCATCGACCCGTCGTTGAAAGCAATCGGCTGCTGCACAAGACCTTTGCCGAATGAACGGCGGCCTATGATTGTTCCACGGTCATTGTCCTGGATTGCTCCTGCAAGAATCTCTGATGCCGATGCAGATCCCTCGTCTATAAGCACCACTAACGGTATCTGCTGATAACTGCCACGTCCGTCACTGCGATATTCCTGCCGTGGAGATTTGCGGCCCTGGGTGTAAACTATCAATCGGCCTTTGGGCAGAAATTCATTTGCTATCTGCACTGCTGATGCAAGATAACCGCCGGTGTTTCCGCGAAGATCAATAACCAGGTTGCGAAAATTCTCCTGAGACAATTGTGCCAGTGATATAAGCATATCCGGATAGGTGTTCTCTCCGAAATTCTTTATCTTTATATATCCGGTCGTCTCGTCGAGCATATATGTGGCACTGATGCTATGTTGCGGGATGTCACCTCGTGTTACGGTTATCTGTCTCACCTTGTTTTCACCGTAGCGCAATATGCCCAGTTTTACTTTCGTGTCCTTTGGACCTTTCAGTTTGTGCATGGCCTCTTCGTTGGTCACTTTTTTGCCTACGAAAACAGTGTCGTCCACGCTTACAATCTTGTCACCGGCGATTACTCCGGCGCGCTCTGCCGGTCCGTTGTTGACGACATTCTGCACGCGTATTGTATCTTTGCGTATGGTAAACTCTATCCCGACTCCAGAGAACGAACCTTTCAGGTCGTCGTTCACTATCTGCACGTCCTTGGCACTGATATACACCGAGTGAGGGTCGAGCTCTGAGAGAATCTGCGGCATGGCGCCCTCTACAAGCTGATTCACGTTGACGGTGTCCACATATTGATCGTCAACGATGTGTAGCAGATTGTTCAGTTTGTTACTGCTTGAGTTGATTATACTCAGCCTATTGCCTGAAAAGTGGTTTGCGTAGAATGTTCCTATTAGTATTCCTGCAATTACGCATAATGCCATAATAAGTGGCATCATGCGGTTGGATTTATTCTTGCTCATGTCGTTTTTTTTGTTTGGATTCAGGTGTGTTGTAGTGCGCATCCATGTTTTCACATACCGTCGATGTCGTCCGGGTTGAGATATTTCACTTCTATGTTGGCCCGTTCCAAGAGTTTTATGCCGTCTTCCAGTCTGTAGTGTTCGCCGTATACTACACGCTTTATACCGGCCTGTATTATGAGCTTTGAGCATTCTATACATGGCGATGCCGTTACATATAGTGTTGCTCCCTCGCTGTTGTTCGAACTTCGGGCAAGTTTGGTAATGGCGTTGGCCTCGGCGTGTAGTACGTAGGGAAGTGTTATGTTGGCGGAGTCCTCGCACACGTTGTCAAAACCGCTTGGTGTGCCATTGTATCCGTCGCTTATTATCATTTTGTTCTTTACGACCAATGCCCCTACCTTACGTCTCTGGCAGTAGCTGTTCTCTGCCCAGATGCGTGCCATGCGCAGATAGCGCAGGTCGAGCAATTGCTGTTTTTCCTCCTCTTTGGTCATCTTTTGTTTTTTTTGCTTTTGTTATTGCGTTGTGTCAAGACCCATAAATAATAATTCATGATTTTCTGATACCGTTTCTCTTCAGAAGTGCATCTATGGTCGGTTCGCTGCCACGGAATTTCTTGTAAAGTTCCATGGGATGTTCTGTTCCGCCCTTTGATAGGATGCAATCGCGGAAGCGGCGTGCCGTGGCTCGGTCGAAGATTCCGTTTTTCTTGAATACGCTGAAAGCATCGGCGTCAAGCACCTCGGCCCATTTGTAGCTGTAATATCCTGCAGCATAGCCACCTGACATTATGTGTCCGAACTGCACTGTCATGCATGTGTCGGGCAATTGCGGCAGAACTATGGCCTTCTCCCAAGCTTTCTTCTCAAATGCGACGATGTCTTCGTCAAATGGTTCTTTGCGTGTGTAGTATGCCATATCAAGCAGTCCGAAACTGACCTGCCTCAGACATCCGTAGGCCGCCATGAAATTGCGGCTCTTCACGATGCGTTCTATAAGTTCGTCCGGTAGCGGCTCGCCAGTCTTGTAGTGTACTGCGAATGTACGTAGAAAGTCTTTTTCTACGGAATAGTTTTCCATGAACTGTGATGGCAATTCCACGAAGTCCCACCAAACGTTTGTTCCGCTGAGACTTTCGAAGCGCGTGTTGGCAAAAATGCCGTGCAGAGAGTGCCCGAATTCGTGTAGGAACGTCTCGACCTCGCCCAATGTGAGCAGGGCCGGTTTTTCATCGGTCGGTTTTGTCAGATTCATCACCACGCTCACGTGTGGACGCACGTTCACTCCCTTACGGTCAATCCACTGTCCCTGATACTCTGTCATCCATGCTCCGCCCTGTTTCCCCTTGCGCGGGTGGAAGTCGGCATAGAACACTGCCAGATACGAACCGTCCTCGTCGAAGACTTCGTATGCCTTTACATCGGGATGGTATACTGGAATGTCCGTGTTTTCCTTGAATGTGATGCCGTATAGGCGGTTGGCCAATCCGAAAACCCCGTCGATTACCCGTGACAGTTCGAAATACGGGCGCAACATTTCTGAGTCAAGATTGAAGCGCTTGAGTTGTAGTTTGTGAGAGTAGTAGCTGAAATCCCATGGTTGCATCACGAACGATTGGCCTTCGGTTTTGCGAGCCATTTTTTCTATATCGGCCACTTCTTTCAGTGCCGTGGGGCGATAGGCGTCTATCAACTGGTCAAGCAACCGGTAGACGTTGCGCTTGTTTGTGGCCATGCGGCGTTTCAGCACATAGTCAGCGTAGGTTTTGTATCCAAGAAGTTGGGCTATCTCACGGCGCAGATTGACAATGCGTTTGCAAATCTCGATGTTGTTTTCACTGTTGTCGTGTGTACATTCGGTGTTTTTGGCCATGTACATCTTGCGGCGCAACTCTCGGTGTGTAGAATATGTCATGAATGGTCCGAAACTTGGATGGTCGAGTGTAAAGAGCCATCCTGCCTTTTCTTGCTCGCGTGCCTCGCGTGCAGCTGCCTCGCGTGCCGTTTCCGGCAGTCCGTCAAGGTCGGTCTCTTCGGTTATGTGTAGTGTGAAAGCCTTGTTTTCTTTCAGTAGATTCTGTGAGAATTGAAGCGACAGCATGCTGGCCTCTTCTGTAAGCTGACGTAAACGTTCCTTGCCTTCGTCGTTCAATAAGGCACCACTGCGCACAAATCCGTCGTAGCAGTCGTCGAGCAGCCGCTTTTCCTCAGGTGTCAGCCTGAGGTGATGCCTGTGTACGGTTTGTATTCTTTCAAACAGCTGTCGATTCAGTCTCACGTCATTGGCATGTTGGGTTAGTATTGGCTGTATTTTCTGTGCTAATGCGTCAAGAGCGTCGTTGGTCTCGGCGCTCAGCATGTTGAAGAACACTGTCGATACACGTGAGAGAAGGTCGTAGTAGCCTTCGCGCGTATCTTTTTCATCCTTGTTTATTATGGTGTTGTCGAATGTTGGTTTTTCAGGATTGTTTATAGTCTTTTCTATTTGTTCGTTGTCACGCCGTATGCCTTCGATGAATGCCTCTTCAAAATCTTCAAGGCGTATGCGGTCGAATGGTACCGTATCATGCGGTGTGTTGTATGGTTCAAAAAAAGGATTCTTGTGTTCTTTGTTTCCAACTATATTCTCGCTCATAATGAATTGATATATTTCGCATTTTAAATTATTGCAAAGTTAATAAAAATATCATTTATACATTAATATATAGTAAAAAATTAAATTTAAATAACGTGAGTTACGATGAATTGTAAATACCGGCATAAAGATATTTTATGATATAGATATTTGGGGTATAAATGATTTTTAGACATAAAAACATATTCGGGAATAGAGATATGTAAGCAGACGAGAGGTCATTTATACCTTTATGTTCAAAAGCATTCCATGGTTCCGGTTAATCAGATTCCGGATATAAGTTTTTCGAGTGCCGGAATGGTGATTCGTCCGCGGCTCAGTTGAAGCAGTCCTTCGTTTTGCATTTTATTTAATGCGCGCGATATATCGAGCCGGCTGTCGTTGACTTCGGCTGCCAGCCGTTCCATATATATAGATACTGTTTTTTTGCCTGTGGGTTGCTGGCAGTGGACACTGAAAAACCGTACAATTCGTTCTTCCAGGCTTTTCGGAGGGGATTGCCATTGTGTGAGTATCTGTTTTTGAATATTCATGGCAAACATGTTGAGCATATTTAGGCGGAAAACGATGAAATTTTCCGTAAGGTTGACAATTTCTTTTTTGTCGATGGTGATAAGATTGGTGTCTGTAAGCGTCTGTACGGTACTACGGAAGCGCAAAGATAATCCAAATATACATTCTGGCTGTATTATATATGGAGCAGTTATCTCTTCGCTGACGGTATAGCCATGGTCTTCAGATGCAGTCTCTATCTTTAGTGCTCCGTTTATCAAAAAGTAGAACCGGTCGCAACGTTCTCCAGTTTTTAATATCCGTTTGCCCTCCGGAAACTTCACGAAATCAAGTCTTGTGTGTGTTACCATCTGTAAAAGATCGGCACGACTCATTCCTTGAAACATCGGGAATTGCAGCAGTTTGTCGTATAGTTGCAGTTTTGGCATATTATTGACGTACCTTCGTCTATTTGTTAATCTTGTCTTTCAGTGACGGCGAGAACCATACAGCGTTGCTGCCATGTTCGTCAGAATATATCAGATAGGCCATAAGTTCAGGATGGCGTGCTAAAATCTTCTGTGATTTTTCCAGTCCCATCACCATGAACGATGTGGCATAGGCGTCTGCAATAGTGCAACTGTCAGCGAGTACTGTGGCCGATAATATGTTGTGTTGGACAGGATAGCCTGTGCGTGGGTCGATGGTGTGGGCAAAGCGCTTACCGTTTTTATAATAGAAGTTTCGATAGTTTCCGCTCGTGGCCATAGCCTTGTCGGTGACGTTGAGTATGGTCTGTATTTCGTTTGTTGTGTTCAGCGAGTCCTCTGTAGGCTTGGTGACACCAATCTTCCATGCCACGCGTTTTTCGTTGATGCCGCTCGTTACTATTTCACCGCCGATTTCTATCATGAAATTTGTTATGCCATGGTTGCGCAACAGTCCGGCCACCACATCACTACCGTAGCCTTTGGCAATTGCTCCGCAGTCGAGCATCAGCCGGCTGTCTGTTTTTTTGATGGTTGGTCTGCCGTCAGGTCCGGCTATTTCTTTTACTTTTCTGTAGCTTACAAAATGTTGCAGGCTGTCTATGGTCTGTGGGGTGGGAGTGTTATTATTCTTAAATCCGAATCCCCAGGCATTGACAAGTGGGGCTACGGTGATATCGAATGCGCCATCAGTTTCATCGGATATGCGTTGGGCAATACGGAAGACTTCGATGAACATGCTGTCTGTAGCGGTACTTTTTCCACTGTTTATTCTTGATATGGTGGACTTTGGATTGAAAGTGGACAGGGATTTGTCTACTTTCTTCAATTCGGCTTCAATTTCTTTTTTCAGATTGTTTTCACTTTGGTATGTGATTGAGTATACCGTACCGAATACGAATCCATTGTCATGTTGATATGGCGTTGAGCGCTGACGGCTGATGATGAGTATTGTGCCAATGATGAGAAAGGCGAGAAACGGCAGTTGCCATATTAGTTTTTTACGTTTGTTTCGCAGTTCGTTGTTCATGTAACACTCGGGTATTTATATGTCTATGATTATGTTGAAGTTGGCACCAAGACGGGTGTCACCGTATATGCCGTAGCCTGGCACATACCATGCGTTCCCGACACTCGGATCTTTGTGAAACAGGCGGCGCTTGTAGCGGAACATCCATCCCATATGTAGTGGTCCAAATATTTTTGCATCGAGTCCGAAGACAATTTCGGCCCAATGCTGGTTGCATTTGTCGCCGTTGACGGCAAAGTTTGTGGTGGTTCCCCACACAGGATCGGTTATGTCGTCGCGCGAAATGTCAACGTTGTATGCTGTGAATGCGTATCGTAAGCCTCCGTAGAGGCGGTTGGGAGCGTGTTTGTTGCGGAGCAGATTGAGATCGCAGCCCAATTTGAAGTAGGGGGCAGCAGTCTTGTAGTATATGCCTGTCACTTCGTCGTCGTGCTCGGCGCATCCGTAGCCCATTTCGAAGATGGGGAAATACTGATCGTGAAGGTTGATGCGCAGTGCAGCCTCAAATTCGCCATAGTCGCCAAGTGCCTGCATGGCTGGTCCGACGAGGTCGAACGACACGGCAAAACCGTTGAACAGCGGTACGGAATCGTTCTGTATGGTGAACGTCTTGTTTTGTGCACCGGCGGGTAAGAGTGTCGTTGCAAGGAGAATCAGGCTAATTGCGGTTCTTGAAATATATGTGGAAATGTTCTGTTGCCGAGTCATA
Organism: Xylanibacter rodentium; assembly: GCF_013166575.1. Taxonomy (GTDB): domain Bacteria; phylum Bacteroidota; class Bacteroidia; order Bacteroidales; family Bacteroidaceae; genus Prevotella; species Prevotella rodentium. The sequence goes on along the minus strand of NZ_JABKKE010000002.1, from coordinate 234,406 downwards.
ATTAACAGATTTCTTGTTTATGGCTATGGAGTCAATGGCATGACGGGTCCATTTCACACTGTTGATGTCGTGAAAGAACGATGCGTTGCAGTCCACTGACTCGAAGTGCGGATAGTTATCCTTATTGATGTATACAGTGTCTGTGAGTGTCTCAATTTTATTTTTAACCTCGAAGAACAGCGTGTCCTCATTGTCGTTATAGCTTATGGGCAGATTGAACTCTTTGGTGTTGAGGCTGCGGTTGAGCAATATGCTGTCGGTACCGTTGCGACGTGTGGTGTATATGGTGAGGGTGTCGCCCAAAGTCGTTTCGATGCCGTCGCTGTCATACAGTCTGTATACGGTATACACTGTGTTCTGTACCGGACAGTCTATCGAAGAGCATCCTGTAATGATGGCCACAAGTAAAAACGGAAACAGGCAGATAAAATATTGTCGGATATGTATTCCTGTCTGTTGCCGTTCGGACTTGTCGTATGCAGATTTGATTCTCATTATAATAAAAAGTGGTTTGGTGTATGAGATTTGCAGGCGGTCTTCTGTCATTAATTTCCGCTCATACTCTTTCTTCTATCTGATAGTCGTTGCGTCCCGACGATGAGCGGCTTATGAGATCTCCGAGGAATCCGGCAAGGAAGAGCTGGGTTCCGATAATCATCATCGTGAGCGATATGTAGAAATAAGGTGAACTTGTGATGAGCCGTTGCGGTATGTTGTTGGCAAGAGCATATAGCTTGTCGGCACCGATAACGCAGGCGGCAATGAAACCTATCATGAACATGATCGAACCCATGAATCCGAACATGTGCATGGGCTTGCGACCGAAACCACCGAGAAACCACAAAGTGATAAGGTCGAGATATCCGTTTATGAAGCGATTTAGTCCAAACTTCGATGTTCCGTACTTACGTGCCTGATGTTGCACAACTTTTTCGCCTATTTTGCAGAAACCGGCATTTTTTGCCAAATAGGGTATATACCGGTGCATTTCACCGTATACCTCGATGTTCTTTACAACGGTTTTGCGGTATGCTTTCAGTCCGCAGTTGAAGTCGTGCAGATTCTTTATGCCGCTTATTTTGCGTGCAGTGGCATTGAACAGCTTGGTTGGAATGGTCTTTGACAGCGGATCATAACGTTTCTGTTTGTAACCGGACACAAGGTCGTATCCGTCTTTCTTTATCATCCGGTACAGTTCGGGAATCTCGTCGGGGGAGTCTTGAAGGTCGGCATCCATCGTTATGACCACATCACCTTCGGCTTGTTCGAATCCGCAGTATAGTGCAGGACTCTTTCCGTAATTACGGCGGAATTTTATTCCTCGTACGCTGTCGGATTTGCGGCTCAATTCTGTTATTACTTCCCATGAGCGGTCTGTAGAACCGTCATTCACGAAAATCACTTCATAGGTGAAGCCATGGGCCTTCATTACCCGTTCTATCCAATCGTAAAGTTCCGGCAGTGATTCCTCTTCGTTATACAGAGGGACTATAATTGATATATCCATAGTATGTAATTCTTAATTTAATTATGAATTGATGGTTTTAAAGATGGTTTGTGAAGTGAATCATATTTATGGTTCTGCTTCTGCAAAATTCTAAAGGTCATCGCTTCTCGTCCTTTTTTGTCAGCGCAGCTATCGGCAGGCCAAGTACCATTCCGAGCATGATGTTCAGCGTGAGATAATTGACGGCATAGTCTATCGGACGGGTCTTGGTCATTATACTCAGACTCTCGTTGATGGTATCTGTCATTCCATATGCTTGTATGACTTGTCTGTTCGGCTCCTGTGACATCATTTCTGTTATTTGGCTGATGATGTATCCGCCATCGATGAACTGGAAGTAGACAAATTGGGCAATGGCGAAAAGCAACGATGCATAGAAAAACGTGAGGATTGAATAGATGTAGGCTCTGCCGAATGATATGATGCCGTATCGTGCGATGCCACGGAATTTACGGACACGTGATGCTGTAAAAACAGGAGAACTGACGGCTATTATTATGCCACCAATCATCATCATCGGTTTTGTCATTCCTATTACATAGAGCGCAAAACTGGCTATCCACATCACGGACAGCAATGCTCCGTCAATGCGGGCGAAAGCTTTCAGTTGTATGTATTCTTCAGCTGTCATCTAAGTCTTTGTATGTTTTGATTTCTATTTGGTATATACTTATGTTTGTGTACAAAACATTCTATTTGCATGCAAAAGTACAAAATAAAATTCAGAATAGCGTTATACAATGTGATATTATTGATTTGAATATGGCTCGTTTGTGGTTTATGGTTGATATTCGGAATTATGTATTGTCAGGATATGCCGTCATGTGAAAAAATAAGTTAAAAAAGATGCGTTTGTTTGGATAGTAGATTGTTTTATGAATTTATTTCCCTACCTTTGCATCCGCTTAAAAGAAAGACGGGCAAGTCTTGCACGGCCAGCTCCCTTCGAATCCTCCAGGACGGGAACGTAGCAAAGGTAGTTGGTTGTAGCGGCGCGATGTAAGTAGCTTGCCCACCCCGCCTCTTTAGCTCAGTTGGCCAGAGCACGTGATTTGTAATCTCGGGGTCGTTGGTTCGAATCCGACAAGAGGCTCACCCCAAAAGGGAGGTTTATGCCTCCCTTTTTGTTTTTTCAAGATGTTAATTGATAAAGGTGGCTCACACGATAAATCATTATTTGAAATGGGATCACTTTGGAATACCTGTTTCCTAAAATGAGAAAACCCGCTGTAATTCAGCGGGTTAATTCTTGTCTTGGCGGAGAGAGAGGGATTCGAACCCCCGGTACCTCTCGGTACGGTAGTTTTCAAGACTACTGTAATCGACCACTCTACCATCTCTCCTTAATAAGGGGAATAACGTTGTCGCGTTATCTTAAAAGCGAGTGCAAAGGTATTGTTTTTTTTCGATATATGCAAATATTTGAGAGTTTTTTTGCTATAAATAAAGCAAAATAGTAACTTTGCAACATGATTTATCCTAATAACTTTGAACAAAAGATTGGTTTCGACGAGATAAGAGCATTGCTGAAAAAGCAATGTTTGAGTACACTCGGTAAGGAAATGGTAGACGAGATATCGTTTTCGGACAATGCCGAAACGGTTAACGAATGGTTGCTTCAGGTGAAAGAATTTCGCCGTATGCAGGAAGATACAGACTCTTTTCCTATGCAATATTTCTTTGATGTACGCGAATCGGTAACCCGGCTACGGCTTGAAGGGACCCACATGGAGGAAAGCGAGCTCTTCGATCTGCGTCGCTCTATGGAGACGATATGCAGTATAGTGAGAATATTGTCAGAAAGCGAAGATTCAGCCTTTAAATACCCTGCCCTCAACAGACTGACAGAAAATGTAGTCACTTTTCCTGAACTTATACGACATATAGACCGTATACTCGACAGATTCGGTCACATGAGAGATGATGCCTCGCCAGCATTGGCAGAAACACGCCGTGAACTATCACGTACAGAGGGAAGCATTTCGCGTACATTGTATAGTATATTACGATCGGCACAGAGCGAAGGCCTTGTTGAGAAAGACGTTACACCGGCATTTCGCGACGGACGTCTCGTGATACCCGTGGCACCGGCACTGAAACGGAAAATACGCGGTATCGTACATGATGAGTCTGCCACTGGGAAAACCATATTCATCGAACCGGCTGAGGTCGTGGAGGCCAACAACCGAATAAGAGAACTCGAAGCTGAGGAACGCCGTGAAGTGATACGGATACTGAAAGAGTTTGCCAAGCAGGTTCGTCCGCACGTACACGACATTCTCAATTCCTACCACTTTCTTGCCCAGATAGACCTCATACACGCCAAAGCCGAACTTGCCGACAGAACCAAAGCCGTCGAACCCCATGTCGAGACTTTTCCGCACATAGACTGGATACATGCCATACATCCATTGCTACGCCTGTCTCTTGACAAACAGGGCAAACAGGTAGTGCCGCTTGACATAATGCTGACACGCGAGCGATTCATCCTGATAATATCCGGTCCGAACGCCGGTGGCAAGTCGGTCTGCCTGAAAACCGTCGGTCTGCTGCAATACATGATACAGTGCGGACTACCGGTACCCTTGGGCGACCGTTCACGGGTTGGCATATTTGAAAGCATAATGATAGACATCGGTGACGAGCAAAGCATCGAAAACGACCTTAGCACATACTCAAGCCATCTGACAAACATGAAGCAGATGATGCGCAACAGCAATGAGAGAACGCTGCTGTTGATAGACGAGTTTGGCGGTGGAACCGAGCCACAGATTGGCGGGGCCATAGCCGAAGCCGTGCTGAAGCAGTTCTGCCAAAGAAAAGTATTCGGAGTTATTACAACACACTATCAGAATCTGAAGCACTTTGCCGACAGCCACGACAATGTAGTAAACGGCGCAATGCTTTACGACCGCCACAACATGCAGGCCCTGTTCCAGCTCGCCATAGGTCAGCCCGGCTCGTCGTTTGCCATTGAAATCGCCAGGAAGACAGGAATCCCGGAAGAGGTGATACGAGACGCGTCGGAGATTGTAGGTTCCGAATATATACAAAGCGATAAATATTTGCAGGACATTGTGCGCGACAAACGCTATTGGGAAAACAAGCGTCAGACAATACACCAGCACGAGAAAACCCTTGAACAACGCATCTCGAAATACGAAAACGACATACGCGAACTGGAACAGAGCCGCAAGGACATAATGAGACGGGCAAAGGAACAGGCTGAGGAACTGCTTCGTGAAAGCAACCGCCGTATAGAAAACACCATACGCGAGATACGTGAGAGTCAGGCCGAACGCGAGGAGACCAAACGTATACGCGAGGAACTGAACGCCTTCAAGGCCGAGGTGAGTGAGATTGACACCAAGGCCAACGACGAGATGATCGAGCGCAAAATGCGGCAGATACAGGAACGGAAGGAAAGAAAAGAAAAGAGGAAGAAAGAAAAACAGGAAAAGAAAGGAAATCCGGCAGTAGGCACACAGCCGGCTACAATCAGCCAACAGACTGAAAATGGAAAACAACAGTCGATAAAATTCACCGCAGGCGACACTGTTCGTATAAAAGGTCTCACTTCCGTAGGACAAATAGAATCCGTTGACGGCAAAATGGCTACAGTAATCTTTGGAGACATGCGGACGAAGATGCGTGCCGACCGACTTGAGCGTGCCGACAATCCAAGACGCGAAGAGCCCAAGACATATACCTCCGTAGGACGCCAGACCCGAGAGGCTATAGACAACCGAAAGCTCAATTTCAAGCAAGATCTCGACGTACGTGGCATGCGTGGTGATGAAGCTGTGAATGCCGTCACCTACTTCATCGACGACGCTATCCTTGTCGGCATGGCCCGGGTACGTATACTACACGGTACGGGAACAGGCATTCTGCGGCAACTCATACGTCAATATCTCGGTACTATTCCCAACGTCACACACTACCGTGACGAACACGTTCAGTTTGGCGGTGCGGGCATCACGGTTGTTGATTTGGAATAATTCACAGCACATTCTCCTGCTGTATAATGCAGACAACCAAGATGTAAATAAAGAAAGAAGACCATAATGAATCGGACTCAGCCTGAACGATTTGTCTGTGGCACATTTCGATGTAAGCAAAGATTGTCCATGCAGAACCGTATATTCATAAATATCTTTACTTTAATATATGTTAAACAGTATATGAATCGCGATTTCCGGACGAGGGCTCCGGAAATCGCGATTTTTGCTTCAAACGGGAAGCGCTGACAGTCAATATGTTATGGTAACAAAGTTTTGTCAAGAAAGCAGATAGGGCGGTTTCGCATTGCAATAAGGCCGTTGTCGCATTGCGAAACAGGCCTTATTGCACTATGAAACGGCTGTTGCGGGAGTGTCGGGAGGCCGTTACGGCAGGTAAAACGGTTCAAAAACATGTGTCAATCACGCAGAGACGGGCTTAAGTCTTTTCTATTCCGATAAAAAATAAAAGTTAAATTTTCAGAATTAACAGGACAATAATCAGAACGGATAGCCGATGGCGAAATGCAGGCCGACACCATCCCAGAATTTGGGTATATTATAGTATCCGCTTTTTCCTGTGTCGTATGGTACGTGGATTGCAACGCCAAGGTCAAGGCGCAATACAATGAAGTCCATGTCGTATCTCAGGCCCACACCGGTTCCCGTAGCCAGCTGACGGAAAAATGTGGACGGCTTGAATTCAGAGTCAGGTCGGTTCGGGTCTTTTTTAAGTAGCCATATATTTCCGGCGTCAAGGAATGTTGCGCCGTAGAGATTGCCGAAAAGATTGAATCGATACTCAAGGTTCAGTTCGAGTTTGATGTCACCGGTCTGGTCAAGATATGCATAATTGGTGTTGGGAGCCACGTATTTGCCCGGACCTATGCTACGTACGGTGAACGCACGTATGCTGTTGGCACCACCTACATAAAACTGCTCGTTGTATGGCGCACGGTCAGAGTTTCCGTAAGCCCAAAGTATCCCTGCTGCCACACGGCCTACAAGCTGTGATTTCTGGCCCGTCTGCCATGTCTTTCGTAATGATGTGTTGAGTTTCACAAATTGTGCAAAGGGATTGCCGAAAAGACCTTTCCCCTTTTTGCTGAAATCCTTTCCGGCTGCCACATAGAACAGAGACAGTAAGTTACCGCCCTCTGTTACTGTTGTCTCCCAAAGGATGGGATTAAGACTTCCTGTCGGACTGGTATATGTATATGTGTACTTTATTTTCGGTACAAATTGGTTGCGCATGGATACATAGATGGCGGGGTTAGCTGTCATTATAGAGTCGAATGTGGCAGTTGTGTTGCGCAGGAAATTGTAATCGAGCAACAAAGGACTGAATTCGTGGCGCGAGTTTGGAGAAGTCTGAAATTTATAAGTAAGACCTGCCGTTACGGTAAGCATCTTGAAATAGTTTGCGCGGTTGAGTACATTGCCGGAAAGTGAAAGCAATGTTGATGGAGGCTTGTAGAAACGGTGTCGGCTGTAAAGGCCAAATGGTGCTTCTATGCGCGGGTATTCTACAGATATGTCGGCACCATACTCGTATGAGTTGATTGCCGAACTGCTGCCTCCCGATACCCGACGTCCTGTCTGCCATTCATAAGACCCTTTCAGGCTGAAGTTGAGTTTTTCGCCACCCCGGAAAGCATTTCGTTTGGTTACATTGAGCACAAGTCCCGGGCCGGTACGGTCGTTGCTCTTTATCATATAGTTGGCTTCGATTGAACCGTCATATGGCTTGTCGAACACACAGTTAAGTGTCATGTCCAACGTGTCACATGCGGCTGTTGTGTCACGTGGGGTGAATTTGAAATCTGACATGCTGAACAGTCCAAGACTGTTTATCACTCCGGCCGATTCCTGATAGTTGGTCTGACTGTAAAGTTGTTTGCGGCGCAGTTTTATGTCTCGAAGCAGGGTGCGCAGGCGTATGGGCGGTTTCTTTCCCGAATAATATACAGACAGATTGCGGTGTATGATGGAATCGGTGAGTTGCTCCATTGCAGAGCGGCGTAATTCCACACGCATGCGTCCAATATACCACTTACGACGTGCTTCCGCAGGCATTCCGGCTACAGGTTGCATATGTAACTCTACACGTCCGGGGTTGGATACGGAGTCGGCAAGGAAAACAGAATAAGCCGAACGGTAGAAATAAAATCCGTTGTCACGGAACAGGCTGTTCAGACGGTTGCGTTCCGCGTCAAGACTTGATACGGCAAAGGCTTCACCTGTACGCAAGCGGCTGTTGTCCATTGTGGTATGTATCAGACTGTCCATCTCTGCCGGATAGCGCAGATACTTTATAGTGTCGATTGTATATAATTGGTTGTTTTTCACCGTGTAGCTGATTTTCGCTTTTTTCGGATTCTTTTGCGGAATAATCTCATATCCTACATCGGCATTGAAATAACCATTGGAACGAAGCAGATTCTTTGCCACCAGGGCGCGCATCTTCGGACTTACGTAACTTACGAGAACCGGCTCATGTCCGAATGTTTTAAGCATCCACTTGCCAAATTTTGATGTGCTGTTGGCGTATCGGTTGTATATCCACAATTTAAGCTGAAACGGTGTGCGGTAATATGAGCTGCCGAGCAATGCACCGTTCGGTGCGCAGGTCAGGGCGGCTTCCACTTCTTCCTCAACCTGTACTGAATAGTCGCTACTGTCACGGTCCAGATAGTTAATCTTCTTTAGTCCGGTGTACAGTACTTCTCCTTCAGGCAGATTGCTTGTTGTTGAGCAACCTGCGCAGAACATTGTCAACAGGATTAATGCCAAGAATCTATTTACTGTTTTCATTTGCGTTTATCGAGTCTGTGGAGTTGGTTTTTTTATTTGATTTTTCTTTGCGCAGTGCGTTGCCTGAAATACCGCCAGATGCCATTCCTGATGAACCTTGTAGCCTGTTTAAGGTATTAGGACCGGTGTCGCTGCTACGGAAATTGAATAACCGCCATAGACGGTCGGCCTTTTTACGCCATACGAAACCGGCTCCGTATTCAGAGATGTTTCCTTCGAGAAGATCGTAGGCTTCCTTGTTATAGAACAGCCGCACATATCGCATGGCTGTTTGGTCGAGGCGGTACTCCAATGATACGTTGTCGATGAACGTCTGATCCTGTTCCGCCACAGCAGCATTGCCTCCGTCAGAGAGTTTTCCGCCGATGACAAAGTTTACGCGGTTGTTCCAGAACCGCTTGGCAAACTTGAACGAGTAGTCTGTATAAGTGTTACCGGTAGCGTCCGAATTCTGGTCAAATCCAAGGCTGAGGTCCATAGTTCGCATGGCGCTTCCCGTAATATTGTTTATCTGACTGTTCAGGAACGAACTTAAAGCACCGTTCATTGAGAAGTTTCCTGTGCTGTTGTCTGTAATATACATGCCTGTAGTGAGCATCATCACTGCTATTTTGCCACGTTCTTCGGCACTCATGGCAGCCAGCTCGTTGGACATAGACATGTCTTCCGGAGCATTTATTGTGAACTCAAGTCCCATGTCATTCAATGTTTTTGTCACCTTTACGCCACAGTCGAACATTACGCTACGGTTCTCGCCGCTTTCTGTAGTCACCATGGTCTTGACCTTTTCCGTAGCCGTCAGATTTAGCCGTGGGTTCATCATGTCACCGGTGAATTCTATGTAGCTGCCTTCACCGATATTGAATGTCTTCAGTGGAATGATGGGCAGAGAATATTTCATTTTTCCATCGACGATGGTATATCTTCCGAACAGTTGCAAATCGTCAGTAGAGTTGTATACCATGCGCAATTCTCCGCCACCTTCTATATCCACATAGTTTGATTGGTCGGCATTTAGGGCGCACTTGATATGTGCTCCCGATTCAATGTCCATCATTAATTGCATGTCCAGACCTCCTATGGCAGGTTTGTCGGCTTTTTCCACAAGTGTAGTGTCTCGGAAGTCAGTGAAAGTTACAATTTCTTTTAGATGGTCGTCGGTGTTGAGCGGCGAATCTTTCAATATATATGTCATGTTGGTCTTTCCGAGCACGTCAAGTTTTCCGCGCATTACAAGGTCGTCAAAACTGCCGGCAAGCGAACCATAGAAATTGACGAACGCCTTGCCGTATGCCACGGAGTTGCGTTCTTGCCTGGCATCTATTATCTGATAGTCGCGTGCCATCATCTTCAGGTTCAGACGTATGTTGTCCAAGTTTGAGAAGTCAATATTGCCGGCAATGTTAAGCGGATTGGAATTATGAGCATACATAGTGAAGTTTTCAAATAGAAGATTGCTCTTTACGACACGTACAGGATCGTTGTCGAAACGCAGGTTCATACCATAAGGCACGCTTACGATGTATGACGAGTCGAGCAGCACCTCTCCGTCCACAACCGGTTTGTCAAGTGCCCCTTTTACATCAACCTTACCTTCGGCATATCCCGTAAAGCCGAAAATTCGGTCAGGGATGAAACCGTTGACCATTGACAGCGGGAATCGTGTCATGTTGAATGTAGCGTCAAGCAGTCCGCCGTTTTCGTCTTTGTAAGTTCCACTAAGAACACCAATCTCGCGTCCGTCACAGTTGAGTGTGGCTTCAACAAAGTGTGCACTGTCTTCTTGCTGTAAATATGCAAACTCGCTGTTCAGGTCACCTATAGGACAGTTTTCATACGCCATTTTCCTGACAGTCATATCCGATACCATGGCTATTTTCTCGTTTTTGTCGAGCTGGACATGGAAATCTCCGTTAAGCAATCCGCTGATACGTGGTGCGTATGGTAATACAGACGTTATTTTTTCGAGATCAAATTGATTGAGGCTGACAGTAAGGTCCTGAAGCATGTCTGTGTCCTGGTCTTCCGAGTATATCTTCACACCCGTTTTGTCATCAGCCACAAGGTCTATGTCGGCCATGATTCTCCTGTTGCGTCCGAGCATTATATAATTGTCGTTGTTCAGGTTGAATACCTTATATCCGAGTACCGGCTTTTCCGGAAGCAACTTCACATGTATTCCGCTGTCAAGCATCTCGGCTCTTGCACCGAGGAGCACTCCTAATTTGTTTGCCGCATCATAGTACCTGACATTCATTTCCGTGCTTTTTTCATGAATCACACCGTCAAATAACGTACGGAAAACAAACTGCGGGTTTCGTTTGTTGTTCTGTACCATTCCGGTTAAGCGAACATCGTCCATATCTTGATATATGCGCAGTCTGACAGTGTCAATTCGCATACTGTCGGCAATGATGGAGTAAAGGTGCATGTCCGCGTTAACTCCGTTTTGCGGTGATGCGCTGAAATCGACGAATAGGTCCTTGAACGAGAAGCCCTTGAATCTTAAGAAATTGGCCATTGGGTTGTCCGGTCCGCTGACAAGCCTTAGTTTTATGTCGGGCAATTTTTCACGTAACCTTGGATGGTCAATCACTTTGTCATGCATTTGGGTCGATAGTTCGTCTGACAGTACGTTGCCTTGCTTTATCAATTCTTCATAGCCACAACCTGCTGTCATATAAAGATTCATGCTTCCGCTCGACATCTTGGCCCATGTAGTGTCGCGTGTTGTTGTTGCATCCACTGTGAGATCGGCCGGACGATATGTCTTTTTCTCCGTCTGTATGGTGAAATCATTGAAGTATCCTCTAATCATGTGATACTGCTTCATGTCGGATGCAATATCTACATGGGCACACATACCGGCGATAAACGGCTTTTCCATAATTCGCAGTCTGTACAGGTCGGCCTTGTTCATATCCGTACCGATGGTGGCTTGTATACGGTTAGGGTCGAGCAGGGCATCTACGTCTATCGTTCCGTCCATCAGTGCGTTGCGGCTTTCAAGATGCCCATGGGCCATGCCGTCGGCAATCCGGGCTCTTACATTCATCTTGTCAAGCACCCAACTGCCGTAAACAAATGTGTCGACAGATGCTTCGGCTTGCATCCGGAAGCGTTTCGAAAGGACATCTGTGCCGGCTCCTTTCATGTCCATATGTGCAGTAATAATGTGTAGAGAGTCGTTTGGGATGAAATGGTTGAGGTTTATACGGTCTATGCCCACGACAGCCTGATAAGCCGTGTTGGCGGCATTGAAACTGCCCTTGGCCCTTATTGTGCCTATGCCTTCACGCAGTGCAAGGTCGACGGCGTACCGTTCGTGGTCGGCTTGTATATTTCCGTCAATGCTCATTCCCGACGGTATGCGGAAACCTGCCGCTGTAGCGGGGTCAAGCAAGGCCGTAAGAAAACCGACATTCCATGTGCGGGCTTTCATTTTCATGTCTGCACGCATTTTTTTCATATCTGTAGGATTGTCAGCATATCCGTCGGCCGTAATCATAAATGCCGTGGGCAAGTCTATATGCAAGTTGCGTATGTCGGCATGGTGCAGATTGCCGCTTACTCTTCCGCTTACCTCAAGTGGACGGGTAGGGTAGCCGTTGACAAATCCTCGTGGCATGTCTCCGAAAAACTTCATTACATCCTGTTTTCCCAATGATGCAGATAGTCTCACATCCATAGTTCCCGGGTTTATACTGTCTGTAACGTTGAGATCAGCCGTGGCCGTGAGTTCCACATCGGAATATGGTGTACGTAGTACCATTGACGGCACTGTCACCCGCATGGAGTCAAGGGAAAGTTGGCCTTTCAGTTTTGTCAGTTCCATGCCGCAGCGTTCTTTCAGATGGCAATGGCTGATATTGAGATGAGCAGCCATGGGGCTGTAATATATTGAGTCTATGCCAATGTTGATGTCGTTCAGTGCAATGTGCGAAGGATCAAGACCTTCGGAACGATCTGCATTAAGATTGTCATAGGTCAACGAACCGTTGTCCCACACTATATTGCCTATATCGTATGTACCGTTTCCCAGATCGAATGTGCCGCGGCTCATGGCCATGTCTTTCATATAGGCCTGTATCTGCAATGTATCTCCCGGCATCAGCACGCTCACGGTGGTGTGCGATATTCCGATACGGTCTATGTTGATTTTCCATAGTGTCTCTGAAGTTGTGGTGTCCGGCGGTACAGTGTCGTTAAGTGCTACGTGTACGTTTGCATCGCTCAATTCGACATCTCCCAAATCTACAGTCTCAAGCCCGAGGTCAACGCTCCGTCCCGATACGGCAAGACGTCCCAAAGACCCTTCGACATGTGCCGAGGCAATCAGATTTGAGGTGTTCACTTTAGTTTTGTTGAGTTCCAATGTGTTTATCACTACCTGTTGCTTGAACAATGGTCGGAGTTGGATGTCGACAACCAGTTTGGACACGTCTGCCACAGTGTCGCGTACTTGTGGCAACGAGTCGTTACGGCTGATGACCTTGAACCCCTCGACACTTAGGTCTAATGGAAATTCGAGTCTTATTTTGTCAACGCTGATGTCCATACCGGTTTTTTCCGATGCGTAGGCAACTGTTTTTTGTACCGCCCAATTCTGAACCGGCGGAATATAAAGCAGTACCGTAAGTATGACAAACAGCAATATTGGAGTCAACAGGACTATTCCTATCCACAAAAACACCTTTTTCATAATGTCAACAATGCGATATATTGATTTATGTCTACAAAGATAAATATTTTTTTCTTAGACATGAAAAGTGTTAAACGAAAAAAACAATGGTTCATATTTATTATGAAAGAACTGCCGACACGGGTTGAAAACATATAACTGTTTCGGTTGCAATTGAGGGTGTTGCAAAACGTCGTATTTATATGGGCATTTACAGGGACGAACCGTGGCGTGTATGTTGTAGATTCATGATGATAGAATTGGGTGAGATGCGGTGTGCTTCCATACAAATATTGAAGCATGGGTGTTATTCTGAAGTTTTGCCACCGTCTCAATCTGTTTTGTGTCCCAATGTATGCCACAGCGTATCGTCGGGCAGTGTGGCTTCGGCACATATCGGTAGTTTGCTTACGGGGTGGACAAACTCTACGCGACGGGCCATCAGTGATATGCTTCCGTCGGGATTGCTGCGTCGTGCGCCATATTTCAAGTCGCCCTTTATAGGGCATCCCATGGCTGCCAACTGACAGCGTATCTGATGGTGGCGACCGGTGAGCAGGTGTATTTCGAGCAGACGGTAATTGTCGCTGCGGCCGATGATGCGATATTCAAGTACGGCTTTTTTCGATTGTGGAACTTCACGGTCATAGGCGTAGCTTTTGTTCTGGCGTTCGTTGCGTACAAGCCAATGTTCCAGACGGCCTTCATGTTGTGGCGGTTCGTTGCGTACAATTGCCCAATAAGTCTTGTGTATATTGCCTGCACGGAACATTTCGTTCAGACGTGACAATGCTTTCGACGTACGGGCAAAAACTACAATACCGCTCACAGGGCGGTCGAGACGGTGCACTACACCGATAAACACGTTTCCCGGTTTGTCGTACTTTTCCTTGATGTACTCCTTGACGGTTTCTGACAACGTTTTGTCGCCTGTCTTGTCACCCTGTACAATCTCTCCGCTGTCTTTGCCGACGATTATGATGTGATTGTCTTCGTAAATTGGATACATGATATTATAATAAGCCCCCTTCAATTCCGTCAAGGTAGAAGAAGCCCTGTATGTATATATATTATGTCATACGGTTTTCCCTTGGGGGAGTTGAAGGGGGCGCTTTTTAAATTACATGTTCATTCCACCGTCAACCTGGATCACCTGACCGCTGACATAGCTTGACATGTCGGATGCAAGGAAAGTTGCACAGTTGGCGATATCGGCTACGGTACCACCGCGGCGTAGAGGTATCTTTGCTGCCCACTCCTTTCGGATTTCGTCAGACAGGGCCTGTGTCATTGCTGTGTCGATGAATCCCGGGGCGATGGCGTTGGCACGGATTCCTTTCGGTCCCATCTCCTGAGCAACACTTTTGGCCAATGCTATCAGTCCGGCCTTGGAAGCGGCGTAATTGCTCTGTCCGGCATTGCCGTGAACGCCCACTACCGATGCCATGTTGATGATAGATCCACCACGCTGACGCATCATTACCGGCACACAAGCGTGGATGAAGTTGAAGGCACTTTTCAGGTTGACTGCAATAACGGCATCCCACTGTGCTTCGGTCATGCGGAGCATCAGACCGTCTTTTGTGATACCTGCGTTGTTAACGAGAATGTCGATTGAGCCGAACTCCTCTTTTACCTGTTTTACCACCTCTTCTGTCTGCGCGAAGTCGGCAGCGTTGCTTGCATATCCTTTGGCCTTGACTCCCTTGGCTGCTATTTCAGCTTCAGTGGCCTTTCCGTTTTCGTCGATTACGAGGTCTGTAAACGCAACGTTTGCACCCTCTTCGGCAAATTTCAGCGCGATAGCTTTTCCGATACCGCGTGCAGCACCTGTGATAAGGGCTGTCTTACCTGTCAATAATCCCATTTTTTTGTTTGTTTTATTTTTGGTTATAATAAAAAATCAACGTTGCTTATTACGTATGTGGCATACTGTGATGGCCGTGTGTTTGTGACGTTAGAGGATTGTGGTGCATTCCGTCGGACTATGTGTTAATCTGCTTTCCTAAAGCGCCATATACTACTTTTGCAACAAACGGCTTGCTCATTTCCTCTGTCATGCCGTGTCCCAGGCGCCCATATATATAAGGTACTTCGAGCCCCTTGATACAATAATGGGTAATGTCAGCCACCAAGTCCACATTGTCTATGTCAAACTCCCCTTCGGCCTTGCCTTCGGCATATACTTTGCGAAACAGTTCTATTTCGTCTTCATCGAAGTTCTTGCGTATCTTCTCCACCATCCATATGTTCCGGAAAAATTCGGCGCGCAGGTTGCCGTTGCGCACCACTGTCTCCTTTATCATGCTGAGATGGGTGTATATCAGTTCAATGATCTTCTCTTGAGGCCGTATCTTACGTGCTGCCACCTCGTCGAGTTTGTCCGACAATCGTTCCAATTCCGACTCTATTACAGCATGATATACATCCTCCTTGCTCTTGAAATAGGTGTAGAGTGTGCGTCTGCCCTTACCGGAAGATACCGCGATGTCATTCATCGTTGTATTTTCGAGACCGTTTTTGGCAAAGAGTTGCCTGGCTACATCGACAAGTTTCTGCCTCGTCTTTGATATTGACATAATACGTTCCTCCCTTTGTTTTTAGTATTGCACATCACAATAGTCGTGTGCAAAGTTATTAATTATATCCCGATTGAGCAAATAAAAATTCACAAATTGTGGATTGGGCTCCGATTTTTTGTGTAGTTTTGTTTGGTCGACATAAAAACATCGTGTCTATGTATTGAAAGTACAGACTTGTTGCGGTCAGCTTGTCGTCGCTTATATAATGATGATAAGTTAGTCAACAAAATTAAACTATATCATCCTCTTGACAGAACGTGCCTTGACAGAACGCGCCCCAACGGGTAGGGTGGCCATAATTTGTGGTTCATTTTTAGTATCAAAATAGCATCAAATTTAGCAATAACTGTATGATATTTAAATAATTGACTTTTTATATTGTATCTCAAAGATGAACGTTATATGAGCGGAGTCGTTAAAATACGAAATTACTCAATTGCAACAATGTCATATTCTGTATTTTAATAAGTTGGTCAACAGAATTAAACTACATAATCACTCGGATATAGGATGGATACGCCCCAACGGGGCAACGAGCACATAGCCCGGGGCAGAGCGAAGCGGCACCCCGGGAACAACACGATTGATCATTCGCCCTGAAAGGGCAAAAGCGTTAATTATCAAATACTTACATTTTTACATTCCATATATTTTTATGCTTTTGCCCTTTCAGGGCGCGGGAATTGGCGATGTTTGATTCCCGGGGTGCCGCTGCGCTCTGCCCCGGGCTATGTGCTTTCTGCCCCGTTGGGGCGCATCCATCCAGAGCGTATTCATCCTATATCCGGACGATAATGTAGTTTAATTTTTTTGACTAACTTAGTATAATGATACAATATTGCGGTATGTGACTGTATTTGGGTCTTGAAAGACTATTGCAGCGGATTCCATCCCTGCGCTTTCAGCTCAAACTCGTTGTCGTCGCGTGTCACAAGTACGCATCCGAGATTTTCCTTTGTGATGTGTCCTATCAGTTTTACGTCGTCAATAAGTTCAATCTTGCTGTGGTCGCCTATTGGTACGGTGAAAAGCAACTCATAGTCTTCTCCTCCGTTGAGGGCACATGTGGTCACGTTCATATTCAGTTCTTCTGCCATCACAGCCGTTTGATAGTCTATCGGAATGTTCTTTTCGAATATGCGGCAACCGACATGGCTCTGTTTGCATATGTGCATCAACTCGCTCGACAGGCCGTCACTGATGTCCATCATCGCTGTAGGACGTATGCCGGCTTCATGCAGTCGCGCAATGATGTCACCGCGGGCCTCTGCTTTCAGTTGTCTTTGCAGCAGGTATTCTTTGCCGGCAAAGTCCGGTTGGAAGTGTGACAACTCGGCCAGAGCATTCCTGTCACCTTTTTTACGGGCTTCGTCCACTTGCTGATAGTATACGGACTTTTCGCGTTCAAGCAGTTGCAGTCCCATGTATGCAGCCCCGAGGTCGCCCGACACGCATACGAGGTCGGTTTCCTTGGCACCGCTACGGTATACGATATCCTGTTTGTCGGCCTCTCCGATACATGTGATGCTGATGGCCAGTCCGGTGTATGACGACGTTGTGTCGCCGCCGACAATATCTACATTCCATTTGTCGCAGGCCGAGCGCAGCCCTTCATAGAAAGTTTCCATGTCTTCCACGGTGAAGCGTTTGCTCAGTGCAAGGCTCACCGTAATCTGTCGCGGAGTGCCGTTCATGGCAAACACATCGCTGATGTTTACCATCGCTGCCTTATATCCGAGATTGCGCAGATCGGTGTACGTAAGGTCGAAGTGAACTCCTTCCATCAGCATGTCCGTTGTCACGAGTACCTGTTTGTCGGGATAGTTCAGCACGGCACAGTCGTCGCCCGCGCCTTTCATTGTCGATGTATTCTTTATTTTGATGTCTCTTGTCAGTCGGTCTATCAGCCCGAACTCGCCTAATTCTGATATATCCATAACTAAATAGGTAAGAGGTCTAAGTGCAGAAGTATGAGTGATGAGTGAAGAGGTATGATATGCCCTATGTCGTTCTTGAGTAAATAGCTTTACCGGAACGACATAGGGCATATCATACCTCTTCACTCATCACTCTGCTCTCATCATTTAATTCCTGTAAATCATTTCTCTTATAATTTCCGTCATCAGCGGCTGTGCCTTGTTGGCTGCTTCCTGCACCTCCTCATGGCTTACCTCTACGGGCGTATCCTCCAGCCCGAGGTCGGTGATGATGCTGATACCGAAAGTCTTGATGCCGCAATGGTGGGCCACAATTACTTCCGGCACAGTGCTCATGCCTACGGCATCGCCGCCAAGGCGGTGGTACATCTTATATTCGGCCGGAGTCTCGAACGTAGGCCCTTGCACGCCTACATATACACCGTGAACCACACGTATGTTTTTTTCGGTGGCAATGGCTTCTGCTTCGGCAATGAGTTTTTGGTCGTACGTCTCGTGCATGTCAGGGAATCGCGGCCCAGTGGGGAAATTCTTTCCGCGCAACGGATGCTCGGGGAAGAAGTTGATGTGGTCGGTGATAATCATCAGGTCGCCGATTTTGAATTCCGGATTCATTCCGCCCGATGCGTTTGAGACGAAGAGCGTCTCGATGCCCAGTTCATACATCACACGGATAGGGAAGGTCACCTCTTTCATCGAATATCCCTCGTAGTAGTGAAAACGGCCCTGCATGGCCATGATATCCTTTCCGCCGAGTTTTCCGAATATAAGTTTTCCACTGTGCCCCTCTACCGTCGATACCGGAAAGTTAGGGATGTCGCTGTATGCAAACTCGTATGTGTCAGTTATTTCTGAAGCTAATTGTCCTAGGCCTGTTCCCAGAATGATGGCTGTCTTTGGACTTGTTGTCATCCTTTGCTTTAACCAGGATGCTGTTTCTTGAATTTTTTCGTACATAGCCTATAATGTTTTCGTTAAACGTTTCTTCTTGTCCGAGCATGAATTCTATTTTTACCGGCAGCGTATATATATTGTGTCTTACCTCTTTGCTCAGCCCTTTCAGTCCGAATAAGCGTGTGGCATCTTTTTCGGTTGTGATGATAAGTTTGGGTCCCGGCATGTCGGCAAACGTTTCATTTATCTTTTCAACGTCTCTGGCGGTAAAAGTGTGGTGGTCGCCGAATGTGAGTGGCTGTATGTGTGTGGAATAGGGGCTTAGATCTACTATCATCTGCCGTGGAGATGCAATGCCGGTCAGGAGCAATATATGGTCGTCGGCGGATATAGTGTCGAGCGGGCGCTCCTCGCCGCAGTATATAGGGCGTAGTGCATCGTAGTCGAGCATGGTGAAGTACAGATGTTGGTAAGGATATAGACACATAGCCTTGGTGATGACACGAAACTCCATTGGTTTCAGGTCGCGCGGGCATTTGGTCACTATTACGATGTCTGCCCTGTCTTTTCCCGACAGCGGTTCGCGCAGTCTGCCGGCCGGCAACAGCTTGTCGTAGATAATCAGTCGGTGATAATCTACAAGCAGGATGTTGATGCCGGGTTTTACATATCTGTGTTGGAAAGCATCGTCCAACAATACCACGTCGATTTTCTTGCCGGCCTCGCCTTCCGTCAGCTTGTTTATGCCGTTATGCCTGTTCTTGTCCACAGCTACGGTTACATGTGGGAATTTCTGTTTCATCTGATACGGTTCGTCACCGATGTCCTTGACAGTAGACTCTTCGTTCGCTATGACGAATCCCCTGCTTTTGCGTTTGTAGCCGCGGCTGAGCACCGCCACGCGGAATTTGTCTTGGAGCAGTCTTATAAGATATTCCACGTGAGGCGTCTTGCCTGTGCCGCCAACGGTGATGTTGCCCACCGAAATCAAAGGCACGTCAAAACTGTGGCTTTTCAGCATACCCACTTCGAAAAGTGTGTTGCGCAGCCTTATCAGGCTGCCGTATATCCAGCTCAGTGGCAGCAGCCAGTTGTTTATCTTTATGAAGTCGCCTTCCATGTTATTCTGATAAGAGTGCTTATGCAGTGTTCTTTACTTTATTACTATATGATACGGCAGGCGTGCTTGTATGGCGTCGCGATTGCCTATGCTCTTCATGTATGAGAACGGCTCGTAGTATTCGCCGAGTGTCTCCTTGAGCTGTTCGTCTATGTAGTTCTTGCTGCCTGCCTTTGCCATGAGCTGTTCCATCCAGTCGGGCTTAGCGGGATAACTGGCTGTGTGGTGCTCTTTCAGTTTTGCCAGTTCGGCGGCTTTGGCCACTGCCTTGTCAAGCCCTCCCAAATTGTCAACGAGCTTCTGTTTCAAGGCGTCGCAGCCAGTCCATACACGACCTTGGGCGATGTTCTCTACTGCTTCGACTTTCAAGCCTCTTCCGTCGGCCACGCGCTTGCGGAACAGTGTATACCCGCGGTCTACGTATGCTTCGAGTATTCTCATTTCCTCTTCATTGAACGGGCGTGCCATAGAGCCGAAAGCACTGTGCTTGTTGGTTTTCACTTCGTCAAACTTTATGCCGAGTTTGTCGGTCAGCAGGCCGCTCACATCCGGGAACATGCCGAATATTCCGATGCTTCCCGTCAGAGTGGTGGGTTCGGCATAGATATAGTTGGCCGGACAGCTGATATAATAGCCGCCCGATGCAGCCATGCCACCCATGGACACTACCACCGGCTTTTTGGCTTTGATGTTCATCACCGAGTGCCATATCTGTTCGGAGGCATAGGCACTGCCGCCACCTGAATTGATTCGCAGTACCACGGCTTTTACATTGTCGTCCTTTGCCAGTTTGTCAAGATCCCGGCAAACATCTTCCGAAGCGATGCAGGCATTCTCGGTCAGCCCTCCGGGATTGGTCACCACGATATCGCCGTATGCATAGTAAACTGCAATCTCGTCACCCTTTTTGCCATTGTCGTCGGGCAGGTTTAGCATGTCGTTCATTGACAGTCTGTTGATTTTCTTGTCGTCCTTTATTTTCAGCATGGCCTTTATCTCGTTCTTCACTTCATCGGTGTACATCAGTTTGTCAACGAGTTTCATCTTTACGTAGTCCTGTGGATCGGAGAAAGCCGCATATGTGTCGGCGTATGCGTTGAGTGTATCCTTGCTGAGTCTGCGGCTTGCGGATACGTCTGTGAGCATCACGTTCCATATGGTTTCGATGTATGCTGTCACCTGCTCGCGGTTGGGTTCGCTCATCTTTTCGGCTGTCATCATTTCCGGAGCACTCTTGTATTTGCCAACCTTGGCCAACTGGAACTTCACACCGAATTTGGCCAGCAGGTCTTTCAGGAACATCGGCTGTGCTGCCAGTCCGTGCCAGTCGACCATGCCCTGAGGGTTAAGCAGTACTTTGTCGGCAACGGAGCATATATAATATGTTGTCTGTGTATAGCTCTCGGCATAAGCCACTATCCACTTCCCGCTTTTTTTGAAGTCTGCAAGACTGTTTCTTATGGCTTGCGACGAAGCGGGGCTGTCGCTAACGAAAGCTCCCGCTTCGATATATATGCCTTTTATGTTCTTGTTTTCCTTGGCGGCACTTATGGCGTGAAGGATGTCGTCAAGTCCCATGTTGCCGCTTATGTTGCCTGTCAGTTGGGCCATGACATCTTCTTTGGATCTTTCCTCGAGAGTACCGGACAAACTGAGCACGAAGACGGAGTTATCTTTGACTTTGGTTGTAGTCTGTTCGGAGGCAATCATTCCTGCGAGCGCGATGATGCTGATGATACCCATTACAGCGGAGGCTATAAATATGCCCACAACTGTGGCAAGGGTCTGCTTTAGAAAATCTTTCATACTAAATTTGCGTTTTGGTTAATATGTTTTTTGTGTCGCCATAAAAGCAACAATTGCACGGCAACAATGTAGGGAAGTCTGTTGAGGCAATCTTGGTACAAAGATAAGGAATTTATTTATAAACGAGTATGAAAAGAGTCAAAAAAATAACGTTTTTGCTGAGCCGGATGGATAAATCGGGTCCACTCTGACTCAGTAACGCTGGGAAACGGGGTGGAATAAGGTAATTTGTCGTGATGGCAAGCTCGGAGTAAAAAAGTAATATAAGTTGTTTTACAGACCAATATAAGTTATATTACCAAGCAATATAAGTTATTTTAGTGAGTAATATAACTTGTTCTACTTTATGCGATTGTAGCGTTTGCTGTGCGGCCAGCCGATTAACATTAGTTAAAGTAAGTATGTTTCGGTTTTCTCGTTATAAATTGTTATCTTTGCAGGAAAATAAGTAACTAATCAACAAGCAAACAAAAGATTTCAGATTATGAATTTCAGACTTATCATCACACTGTCGCTTGCATTGGTGTGCACGGCGTCATTTGCGAAAAAGAAGAAGGAAGTGCAGCAGCTGTTCCCCGACGGCACTCCGATACCTGCATGGTTCAGCGACACGGCAAAGGTAGATGTGGACAAACTCGGAAAACGGTATGTCGTGACAGATTATGGGGTGAAGAACGACTCCAACCTGTTGCAGACAGAGCAGATACAGGCAGTGATAGACCGTGCCGCAACCGATGGCGGTGGAGTAGTGGTCATTCCGCAGGGAACGTTTCTCAGCGGTTCTATCTTTTTCAAGCAGGGCACACATCTTTATCTGGAGAAGGGCGGACGCCTGAAGGGCAGTGACCGCATACGCAATTTCCGGCTTCAGACCACACGCATGGAGGGACAGACGCTGAAATATTTCTCGGCTTTGGTCAATGCCGACGGGATAGACGGATTCACTATAGCCGGACATGGCACTATAGATGGAAACGGGCGCAACTATTGGGAGGAATTTTGGATTCGCCGTCAGTACAACCGTCAGTGCACCAATCTTGAGGCCATGCGGCCGCGGCTGGTGTATATATCCAATTGCCGGAATGTGACTGTGCAGGATGTACGTCTTATCAATAGTCCGTTCTGGACCAATCATATTTATAAGACTGAAAATTTGCGTTATCTCGATTGCTATATATATGCTCCGACGAGCGGAGTGACGCCTGTCGACCCCAAGCGCGGCGCACCCAGCAGCGACGCCATCGATCTGGATGTGTGCAAGAATGTGCTTATACGCGGATGCTATATGAGTGTGTGTGACGATGCTGTGGTTCTTAAAGGCGGCAAGGGTACATGGGCGGATAAGGACACGACCAACGGACCGTGTTCCAATATCATTATCGAGGACTGTACATATGGCAAGGTTCACGGATGTCTCACATTGGGCAGCGAAAGTCTGCACGACCGCAATGTTATTCTGCGCCGCTGTACAGTGACCGATGCCAACCGTGTGCTGTGGCTGAAGATGCGTCCCGACACGCCTCAGCACTATGAATATGTGGCGGTTGAGGACATCTCTGGCGACTGCAACAGTTTTCTTGTGGTTCGTCCGTGGACTCAGTTTTTCAAACCCGAGCAGCGCGACGACATGCCGCTGTCTACATGCAACAACATTTCTTTCAAGAACATACGCGTGAAGAGCAAGAACTTTTTTGATGTGGGCAAATCGGACAAGTATCGCCTTACCGACTTCAGTTTTACCGACTGCGAGATAGAGGATACGAAGAAGGCTTTCGACTCGTCATTGATAGAAAACTGTACAGTGAAGAATCTCGTGATAAACGGAGAGGCAAAGAAATAACAGCATTGCGAATAAATATACTACGTGGGTGTTGCAAAACTTGGGATCCGTTCAGCCGGTATTGGGGCTTTGATTTAATTCTGAAGTTTTGCAACACCCATGTTCCGTCTGGTTGACGGGTGCCGCATTTGCAGATATATGTGTCACTTTGTCAGTCGTTGTGGCTTTGGCATGGTTTTCGCATCACTGCATGTGGCTACGGTCATGAGTATATTTCGGAACAATAAACATAATAATTATAAGTATAAAAGTTATGAACATTAAACCATTAGCAGACAGAGTGCTGGTGCTCCCCGCACCGGCGGAAGAGAAAGTAGGAGGAATCATCATTCCCGACACCGCGAAAGAAAAACCGCTTCATGGCAAGGTCGTTGCAACAGGCAACGGAACAAAGGATGAGGAAATGGTCCTCAAAGAAGGTGACGAGGTACTTTATGGCAAATATTCCGGTACGGAGCTTGAGCATGAAGGCGTGAAATATCTCATTATGCGTCAGAGTGACGTGTTGGCTGTCATTGCATAATGAATATTGTCGAGAGTTGGTACTCATGCATTGACAGTTGTTTTAGGTAATATTTACACATTATTATATATAAAATATAAAGCCGGTAGTTTTTCTGATTCTAAAGGAATGCCGGTGAAAGTTAATTAAAGATTATGGCAAAAGAAATAAGATTCAATATGGACGCCCGCGATCTTCTTAAGAAGGGCGTGGATCAGTTGGCTGACGCAGTGAAGGTAACACTCGGACCTAAAGGCCGCAATGTGATTATTGAGAAAAAGTTTGGTGCCCCGCAGATAACCAAGGATGGTGTTACCGTTGCAAAGGAAGTGGAGCTTGAAGACCATTTCGAGAATACAGGTGCACAGCTAGTGAAGAGTGTGGCCAGCAAAACTGGCGACGATGCCGGTGACGGAACTACAACAGCCACTATCCTGGCACAGAGCATAGTGAACGTCGGATTGAAGAATGTTACGGCCGGTGCCAACCCGATGGACCTCAAGCGCGGTATCGACAAGGCCGTGGCCGCTGTTGTTGAATATATAAAGAACAACGCCGAGAAGGTTGACGACAACTATGACAAGATTGAGCAGGTGGCTACAGTATCGGCAAACAACGACCCTGAAATAGGCAAACTGATTGCCGATGCAATGCGCAAGGTAAGCAAGGATGGTGTTATCACTATCGAGGAGAGCAAGAGCCGCGATACATATATCAATGTGGTAGAGGGTATGCAGTTTGACCGTGGTTATCTGAGCAGCTATTTCATGACAGATGCCGACAAGATGGAGTGTGTGATGGACAATCCGTATATACTTATCTACGACAAGAAGATAAGCAATATCAAGGATTTCCTGCCAATCTTGCAGCCTGCTGCAGAAAGCGGACGCCCGTTGCTCGTAATAGCAGAAGATGTAGACTCAGAGGCTCTGACTACACTCGTTGTCAACCGTCTGCGTGGCGGTCTGAAGATTTGTGCAGTCAAGGCTCCCGGTTTCGGTGATCGTCGCAAGGCTATGCTTGAGGATATTGCCGTGCTGACAGGCGGTACCGTCATCAGCGAGGAGAAGGGTCTGAAGCTCGAGCAGGCTACTCTTGAGATGCTCGGAACCTGCGACAAGGTTACTGTGACAAAGGACAACACCACTATCGTAAACGGTGCCGGTGCAAAGGAGGCTATAGCTGACCGTATAGCACAGATAAAGAATGAAATCAGCAATACCACAAGTTCTTACGACAAGGAGAAGTTGCAGGAGCGTCTGGCAAAGATGGCCGGTGGTGTAGCTGTACTTTATGTAGGTGCCAATAGTGAGGTTGAGATGAAGGAGAAGAAAGACCGTGTTGACGATGCACTTTGTGCTACCCGGGCTGCCATTGAGGAAGGTGTGGTTGCCGGTGGCGGTACAACATATATCCGTGCTCTTTCGGCTTTGGCCGGACTGAAGGGCGATAATGCTGACGAGCAGACCGGTATCAACATTGTGGAGCGTGCCATTGAAGAGCCGTTGCGTCAGATTGTCACCAATGCCGGTGGCGAGGGTGCCGTGGTGGTGCAGAAAGTGCGTGAAGGTGAAGGCGACTACGGATACAATGCCCGTACAGACGTATATGAGGATATGCGCAAGGCAGGCGTTATAGATCCGGCCAAGGTTTCGCGTGTTGCTTTGGAGAATGCGGCTTCAATTGCAGGTATGTTCCTTACAACCGAATGTCTCATCGTAGACAAACCTGAAGACAAGCCCGCAATGCCTATGGGAGGTGCTCCGGGTATGGGCGGAATGATGTAATATTGTAAGCTGTAGATAGCAAATAAAAGGAGGTTGTTCTGAAAACAGCCTCCTTTTTTACTGTTTGCTGCTTTTTTGTATATTATTTAACCCAAAATATTTTGATTAGACTGATAAAGTCTTTATCTTTGCATTGTCTTAAAAAGATAATTAATTCTTTATACAAGAAAAGAATAATAAAAAGATATTTTTGATTTGTTTTAGTAGATTAGTTTTTAAGTAGTTTGTTTTTAAAGCCGGAAGTCGTGACGACTGCCGGCTTTTTGATTGTAATATTTGCGTGTGTCGGAAATAATGCCTATATTTGCAGGATATGTAAAAGATAACAAATTATACTAAGCAAATGAATCTGAAACAAATCAACATCGTGCTTATTGCCATAATGGCGGCGTCGCCTGTCGCATCACAGAAAAAGATAGGCGATTTCATAGAGTCAAAATCGTGGAACGAGGCCAGTCGCGGAGCCAAGCGTACCATGCACTATCGTCCGGAGGAGCGTGCGTTTGTATGTGAGAACGGTACGGCCCGCTACACGCGCGCACTTTATGGCGGACATACCGACTATCGCGTGGAGACAAGCGACAGGCCGGTATTCGCCGTGTTCAAGAAAGGTAAGCACCGGAATGTGCGTTTTGAAGTTAATGGCGTTCCATTAGATTCTACCGACTATTGCAAGGCATGGTATGTCGATGCTTCGCGTATCTATTTGTTGCGCGACAAGCGTTGGGGTGATGTCGAATTGCGTATGTCGGTGGTGGCTCTGCAGAATGAAGAGAGCGCTCTGTTCCGTTTTGAGAGCAGCAACCCTTCCTATCCGCTTGATATCAAGGCCATTGTGTGCAACATACACGGTAAGGGCATGAAGCGCAATGGGGATATGGGGGCCGACCCGTATGGTGTGTTGGAGCCTGCTGCCAACGCCCGGCCGGTAATATCCGGAGCCACTTACGGAGCAGGTCGGGCTATGGCATACGTGTTTGTGAAACTCAATGAAGTCAGTGACATTGCATTTGAGCGTGCCTCCATGCTGTGGGAAGAGACTGTCGAACATAATAAGATGCTGGCAGGCAGAATAGAGTTCAATACTCCGGATCCGTATATCAACACTCTTGGCGGGGCGCTTTCGGTGGCAGCCGACGGCGACTGGGACGGACAGACATGGTTGCATGGTTGTATTGGCTGGCGGATGCCGCTGGCCGGTTGGCGTGCGGGATATCTGGGTGATGTGCTTGGATGGAACGACCGTGCCCGTTCGCACTTCGATGCTTACGCCAAGAGTCAGGTGACCGATGTGGAACCTGTTATACCGCATCCTTCGCAAGACCCGAAGATGAACATGGCGCGTGCGGAGAAGAAGTGGGGTACGCAGATGTACAGTAACGGGTATATATGCCGCAATCCCGAGAAGAACAACCAGATGCACCACTATGATATGAATCTGAACTATATGGACGAATTGTTGTGGCATTTCTGTTACAATGCCGATACGGCTTATATGCGTAAGATGTGGCCTGTGATAAAGTCGCACCTTGCTTGGGAGAAGCGCAACTACGATCCTGACGGTGACGGATTGTACGATGCCTACTGTTGCATTTGGGCCAGCGACGCACTGTATTACAGTGGCGGTGCTGTAACCCACTCATCTGCTTATAATTATCGCGGTAACCGTCTTGCCGCGCGTATAGCCGAGATTATCGGCGAGGATGCCGCACCATATCGTGCCGAAGCCAAGCGGATACTAAAGGCCATGAATTCGCGTTTGTGGCTTGACGGAAAAGGACATTGGGTGGAATTTGAAGAGTCTCTCGGGCTTAAACGCAAGCACGAAAGTCCTGCCGTATGGTCTATATACACACCCATAGACTGTGGTGCAGGTACGCCCGAACAATTCTGGAGAGCTACCCGCTTTATAGACAATGAGTTACCGCATATTCCTGTTGTTGCCGACGGGCATGATTATGGCTCGACCATATCTACAACCAACTGGTTGCCATATTCATGGAGTATCAACAATGTGGCCTCAGCCGAGGTTATGCATACGGCACTCGCTTATTATGAGGCCGGACGACATGAAGCTGCCTTTGGTCTGATGAAGGCCAATATAATGGACCAGATGTATATAGGAGGAAGTCCGGGTAATTTCGGTCAGCTCAGTTTTTACGATGCCGCCCGTGGCGAGTGCTACCGAGATTTCGGAGACTGCATCGGTATATCCTCACGTGCGCTCATCCAGGGACTTTTCGGCATAGTGCCTGATGCTCTTAACGGGCAATGTGTAATCCGGCCCGGATTCCCGTTGTCTTGGGACAGTGCATCGGTAGTTACACCTTATATGACATATCGTTACAAGCGTATGGGTAATAAGGATGTCTATGATATCACTCAAAACTTTGCACGTCCATTGAAGATAGTATTGAGACAGAATGCTGATCGTGGAGCTTATCGTGAAGTGGAAGGCACGGATGAACACCATCAGGTGATAACTGTTGACAGAACAGCCCCTAATGCGGCAACCATGCCTGAATATCATGTCGAGACATTACCCACTCCGACACAACTCGGACTTGATGAACCGTCGAAAGGCAAGTTTACGTGTGTGAAGATGGACAATGTGCTGAATGCAAATGTCACCGATATATATGAGAATAGATATCTGTCTCCGCGTCCGGCCACAACCACGCTTCAGATACCTGTTACGGGGATAGGAGAGTGGTGTCATCCCGACCTCAGTGCCGACATCAACGACTCTCTTTTCCGTACCAAGGTCAAGGGGGATAAGTTTGTGGCTTCAGGAGTGCCTTTCCGTACTTTCCGCAAGGGCAACAACATTGCTTATACATCACTTTGGGACAATTATCCCGATCGCATCACTGTGCCTCTTGCCGGTAGGGCCTCATCGGCTTATTTGCTCATGGCCGGTTCTACGAACCATATGCAGAGCCGAATCGACAATGGCGTCGTTACAGTTGCATACACTGACGGCTCGACCGATACGTTACGTCTGCGCAATCCCGACAACTGGTGTCCGATAGAACAGGACTATTATGTAGACGGCATAGCGTTCTGTACAACATCTCCACGTCCTTATCGCAT
The DNA here is from genome assembly GCF_013166575.1 of Xylanibacter rodentium. Lineage (GTDB taxonomy): Bacteria > Bacteroidota > Bacteroidia > Bacteroidales > Bacteroidaceae > Prevotella > Prevotella rodentium. Next base: position 205,842 of record NZ_JABKKE010000002.1, on the reverse strand, counting down.
TTCATTAGCCACCGGTGAGGTGAGTCGTGATCTCGGTGAAACTCTTGGAATAGGCGGTGTATATGGGCGATATATCAAGGGAGGTGCGGCCCAGATGCTGAAGATGCCGCTCAATCCTGCCAAGAAACTGTCATCGCTCACACTATGTACGTTGTCTAATGACGTAGTGATAGGATTGATGGCCGTTACATTGCAGTAACCATATCTTTTGATTCAGACATTCTCCGGGAACATTTTCTTTTAAGGAAATGTTGCCGGAGTTTTTGATAGAACTGATATTTGCATTTGTATATCGCTAAAATATAGAAACAATTGACGGTATTATCTTGCTTGATAGCACATTTTGCATATAAATAGTGACGAAATCTTGATTTATGTCAAAATATAAAGATGTTTCGTAACAAAATGTTTTTTTTATTTAAAAACAAAGGTTAAAACTCTTATCTTTGTAAGTGTCAATATGAAAGTTTGTACAATAATATATTATTAATATAATACTAAATTTGTCAAATGACTGAAAAATCATTATTCAGATATCTCGTTCTGATAGTTATTACAATCATCTGCGGCACTGATGTTTTGTTTGCCGTTCCTGCCAAACCGGGGCTTATAACAATGATACAACCCGACGGTACAGAGATACAGGTACGTATAATAGGTGATGAAAATGCACATTATTACCTTTCGGAAGACGGTTATCTGCTTGTCAACGATAATAATACGTTTTATTACGGCAATGCCGACGCTTCGGGAAATATAGTGAATTCAAGGATAAAGGCGATGCCGTTGGCATCGCGTTCGGCAGAGGCTACGGGTTTTCTTCGCACTGTCAATATGGAAAAGGTGTACGCAGCTTTGCAGCGTCGTGACGCTGCACGTGCCAAGGTACGCCGCAGTGCGGTTCCGCAAAAATCACAGATAGGATTGTTTGATACGGGATTTCCATCGAAAGGCGAACAGAAAGGACTTGTAGTACTCGTGGAATATAAGGACGTGAAGTTTACTCATAATGATCCGTACAGCTATTTCAACCGTATGCTCAATGAAGACGGATTCAGTGACTATGGCGGTACAGGATGCGCGGCAGAGTATTTCCGTGAATGTTCGGACAATCAGTTCCGTCCTAAGTTCGATGTTTACGGGCCGATAACACTTTCCCAGAATATGAGTTATTATGGTGGCAACGACTATTCCGGAAACGATAAAAATCCGCAGAAGATGGCAATTGAGGCTTGTCAGCAGCTCGATGCTACCGTTGATTTTTCGGAATACGACCGTGACGGTGACGGGTTTATAGACAATGTGTTCATATTCTATGCCGGACGCGGCGAGGCAAGCGGAGGCTCATCCAATACTGTATGGCCCCATTCGTGGAATGTTACGGCGGCAGAGTATACCTCTTATATATTTGACGGTGTGCAGCTCGACCGTTATGCGTGCAGCAACGAATGGGAAGGCTCTCGTCCTGACGGTGTGGGAACTTTCATTCATGAATTTTCGCATGTCATGGGTCTGCCAGACCTTTATGCCACAAGCTATACATCGGCTTTCACACCCGGCGGATGGTCGGTTCTTGATCACGGCTCATACAATAACGGTGGATGCACTCCGCCGCTATATTCCGCATATGAGCGTTATTCGCTCGGATGGATTACACCGCAAGTACTGGACGGACCAGCCAGTGTCAGGCTCAACAGTATAGGTTCGAATCAGGCGTGCATCATACCTACGGGCGATGAGAATGAGTTTTTCCTCATAGAAAATCGTCAGAAGACGAGTTGGGATAAGTATATTCCCGGTCACGGTATGCTTGTATGGCATGTCGATTACGACGCTTACGTGTGGAGACAGAACACTGTGAACAACAATGCTGACCATCAGTATGTAGACCTTGAGGAGGCCGACGGCACGCAGACCGAATTTTCTCGTGCCGGTGATGCTTTCCCGGGAACAAATAACGTGACGTCGTTCACAGACGATACCAGGCCCTCCATGCGTACATGGAGCGGGGCAGGGTTAGGGCTTCCGCTGACTGATATATCTGAAGCAAACGGTCTGATTACATTTAATGTTGCAGGGGGAGTGGTGGTGCCCGACCCTGTCACGGCCATTGCCGCTACAGATATACACCCGGAGGGATTTACGGCACATTGGCTGCCGTCACGACAGTCCGGTAAGTATGAATTGTCAGTGTATAGAAAAATAGAAATGAATAGCGGTAGCGGCAATGTTATACTGGACAATGTGGCTGGCTATGATCATAAGAGTGTAGATAATGATACGTTTGCTGTGGTATCAGGCCTTGAGCCCGATGTCGAATATTTCTATGTGGTATATGTGAATGATAGAGGTGTCGTCAGCATGCCGTCAAACGAAATCAGCGTAACTGTAGGTTCTCCAGGATTCAAGCAGCGTATTCCTAAAGCGTTGGAGGCTACTTGTGTTTCCGGTACATCGTTTACTGCGAACTGGCTACCGTTGGAGGGCGCTGATAACTACGAAGTAAATGTATACAGCAAGGAAAAGGGTAATCCGTATCTGTCGGCAACTGATTTTACCGGCGGCATTGGCGCTATGCTTTCCGGATGGGAAACCAATACAACTCTTACATATGCCAATTCTGCATATTCCGGTGAGGCCATACCCTCGTTGCGTTTTGCTTTCAATGCCGCTTCGCTTACATCTCCGTTATTTGAAGACGATGTGCGTTCACTGAGCTTTTGGCATCGTGGCGTCAATGCCTCTGAGGGTAATCATCTGGTAGTGTCGGTCAATGTGGGTGCTGACGGATGGATGGATATTGCAGAGTTGGAAGTGGATAACGCTGCAGGCGGTACGGTCACAACAATTGACGATATTCCAGCCGGCACACGTATGGTACGCATATCTTATTCGAGGAAAGGTGTGGGTTCTGTGGCCGTTGATGATGTGAAGATAGAATGGGGTGGTGAAGTGTCGGTTGTGCCATTTGGCAGGTTCTATGCCGGTAATGTTGTCAGCATGCCTGTAACGGGGCTGTCGCCTGCTACAACATATTATTATACGGTTACGGCTACCGACGGATCGCTTTTCTCAAAAAAATCTAATGAGATTGCCGTAACCACGGATTCGAGCATAAACGATGGCATGGAAATGATGGCGGTTTCTTCGGTAATCCGTGCAGAGGGGCGGCGGCTTGTAATACCGGCAGGAGTCGACGTTATAGTGAGCGACATGTCGGGCCGTGTGATATGCCGTAAGATGCCGTCAGGCGCAGATTCGTCAGTGACACTTCCAGCCGGTGGAGTATATGTGATAAAAAGTGCCGGACACTGTTACAAGATAGTCGTGATGTAGACACAGTGCAATCAAGGGTATAATAGTGCAATTAAGATACAAGGAGGTGTAGGCCTCTCATATGCTTCATCCGGAATTAAAGGGGATTTCTTCCGGTGGAGTGAGAAAACAAAATAATCCCCACACTAGACTATAATGAAAAGATTGTTTACTATTGCGCTTATCGTGATGGTTACATCGCTGACATTCGCCCAGGCTCCTTTGGCAAAGAAGAAGGTTGCCTCCGTCAACAGATTGGAGCGGCTTGCCGATGTTAATGCTTTGGCCAAGAAAGCGAAGGAAGCGAAAGAGTTGAAGGCTGCGATGGCAGAAAAAGCCGCAGCCGCAGATGAGACGGCTTCTTCGGTGTTACGGAAAAGCTCTGTGAAAAGAGGCTTTTTCAACAGCGTTAAGGAGGGAAAGGTTATCGGTAACTTGCCGCTTGGAAGCTATCGGTCGGAGGTTTCCAACCGTCCTTACAGGTCAAGTGTCCGCAAGACCATCACTCAGGAGGGCAACGTAACTGTGACCACCGATGCCAACGGCATTATTCTTGACGTAGCAGGCGTTGAACCGAAGCTGTATCAGCGTGCCACTACCGGAACGGCCTATTTCAATAATAACGGTCAATTTGGTATTGCTTCACAGTCGGGAATGGTGACTATAGTTGAAGATGGTGCCAATGTTTATATCAAGAACCCCATTACCCGTTATACTACAGGAGCATGGGTGAAAGGAACGAAGAGTGGCAATGTCATCACTGTCTCAACCCGTCAGCCGTTGAATTATATTGCACAGTATGGTGCGACAATCAGTCTGCGTTGGGGATTTATCGGTTCAACCGATAGTAAGATACATGCGGCTGATGACCATGCAGAGGCTATTACATTCACTGTAGACGGTAATGTGCTCACTCTTGAAGGTACGACTGCGTTCGATGGAACAGCCGATGCCTATTTCATTGGCGCGTTTTGGGATGATGACAACTCGTTCTCCGGTTATGGTGATGCCGAAACCGTTCTGACATACGATCCTTCGTATGTAGCTCCTTCGACAGAACTCGTTACCCTGCCTGCCGGCGTGGAATACACAGGCTGGTATATGAATTGTGTTTCTTTATCAAATACCGGCGAGACTCCTGTCAAAAACCAGAAGGTGAACGTTGCTTTTGCGGGCAATGATGTTTATGTTCAGGGTATTTCCGCCGATTTCCCGGACGCATGGGTTAAGGGTACTATTGAAGGCACTAATATCAAGTTCGACAAGTTCCAGTATGTAGGCGATTATAGTTCATACAACTGCTGGTTAATCGGTGTCAATACGGAAGACGAATCAATTGAAGATGCCATAGCTACATATGACGCTCAGGCAAAGACAATCACCTTCACCAACTACGTGCTTGTCAATGCTGATGCATTCGAGATATATTATCTCAATTGGTTTGTCGATGTCGTTGTCAGCGCTGACGAACTTGTTTACCAGGAGCCTGTAATCACCGACCTGACCGCTGCTCTTCCATATACCAACACATTCGATACTGAAGCGGAGCAGGCGCAGGCCGCCATCTATGATGCCAATGACGACAAGAGTACATTTACTTTCGATGAGCACAGTACAACCAAAAGCAAGGTTGCACGTTATCGTTACAGTACAAAAAATACAGCCGATGACTATCTCGTGTTCCCTGGTGTAGAACTTAAGGCCGGTACAAAATATAAAGTGTCTCTTGACGCTGCTGCTTACGGCCCCAGCTACCCGGAGCGTCTTGAAGTAGTGGCAGGCAAAGAGGCGAAAGTATCACAACTTACAATTCCTGTAATAGCCGCCACAGTAGTCGCAGACAAGGAATTCAATACTCTCAGCAATGCCGAGTTTACAGTAGAAGAAGACGGAACATATTATATTGCCGTTCATGCCATCTCTGATATGAACCAATACTATCTGTATGTAGACAACTTCTCTGTATCGGAACTCGACGCTTCGGCTCCTTCAGAAGTCAGCGATCTTGATGTCGTTGCCGATGCACAGGGCGCAAACAAGGCTGTCGTTACGTTCACCGTTCCGTCACATACAGTCAGCGGCACTGCCATTACGGACAAAATCGATGTCGTAGTCAAGCGCGACGGAGAGGAAATCCTCTCAGAGGCAAAGACTGCCGGTGAGAATGTTGTCATCAATGACGAGGTTGATGCAGCAGGTTACTACACATATTCTGTGGCAACTTCTTATACCGGCCATTTCGGTAGCGCAGTAACGAAGAAAGTCTACATCGGTTATGATACACCGGACATCGTCAACAACATCACTGTCGCTGACAAGAGCGGTTCCGTTGCCATTGCATGGGAAGCTCCAGCCGGAGGTGCCGAAGGCTATATTGTCAATCCTGCGGACTACAAATATAATGTATATCCTGCTGAGATAGTGGAATTCTTTGGTATGCAATTCCCTATGGCAGACCATGAGAATCCTTATGCAACAGGTTTGAATGAGACTTCAGCCAATGTCGTGTTCGACACGAACAGCGGTGAGCATGGTTTCTCATACTTTGCTGTTACGGCCGAGAACACAACGGGAGAGTCTGACGATGCTTACGGTGCCGTTGTTACCGGTGCTCCTTATGAGATGCCTCTGTTTGAAACAGTTGCAAATGGCAAGTTGTCTTATTGGTGGGGTACTGCCGTTGACCAAACTAATAAGTTGTACGAAGGCGGTATCTACGTATCCCAAAATAGTTCTGACGGTGACGGCAGCTGTTTTGAGATGTATGCCAAGACAGCAGGATGGATGAATCTGCAGTCAGGTAAGATAGCTCTTGCCGGCACGGCAAATCCGACACTCACATTCGACTATTCGGCCGGTGGCGCAGTTCCTCTGACTGTTTCCATAATCACTCCGAATGACGTGAAAGACATTGCCACTCTCACGGCCGGTTCCAATTTCGCTCCGGCAACAATCTCTTTGGTTGAGTTTGCCAATGAAGATTGGGTACGGTTTGCAATCACAGGCACATTCTCCAAGAAAGACAGTGCATACATTGACAACATCCGTGTTTACAACATGTTGGACAACAACCTTGTTGCAAAAGGTATCACTGCTCCGTCCAAGGTGCAGGCCGGTGAGGATGTGACCGTAGCCGTTACTGTAGAGAATCAGGGCTCCAAAGCAGCCGATGCCTATACCGTAGACCTCTATTGCAACGACATCAAGGTGCAGTCGGTTCCCGGAACAGCTCTTGCAGCCAACGCCAAGACTACATTCACATTCACCGAGCAGACCAACGTGATGACAGCGTCGGAACTGGTATGGAAGGCCGTTGTGGAATTTGCCGATGACAACGACAAGAGCGACAACACCACTTCCACCGTCAAGACTGTTGTCAAGACGACCAACTATCCTGCCGTTACCGACCTTACGGGTGCTCAGAACGGTAACAATGTGAACCTCACATGGAGTGAGCCAGACATGAGCGCATTGGCAGTAGAACCTGTTACGGACAGTTTCGAGGACTACGAGGCGTTTGGAGTGAACACAGCCGGTGACTGGTCGTTTGTCGATGTTGACGGAAGTGTCACTTATGGATTTGAGAACATCCAATTCCCGAATATGTATTCCGAGATGGCTTATATCGTGCTTGACGGCAGTTATTCCTCTTTTGATGAGACATTCGCTGCTCATACCGGTAATAAGTATATGGCTTCGTTCGCTGCCGAGAAAGCTACTAATAATGACTGGATGATATCGCCTGAGCTGAGTGGCGATGCACAGAGAGTGTCGTTCTTCGCACGTACATATACAGCTCAGTATGGCGCAGAGTCGTTCGAGTTCTACTATTCTACGACTGGTAAGGACATTGCCGACTTCGTGAAAGTGGATGGTGTCGCTGAGGTACCGGAGGATTGGACTGAGTTCACGTTTGATGTTCCGGCGGGTGCCAAGTATTTTGCAATCCGTTGCACATCCGCTGACAGGTTTATCTTCCTTGTCGATGATGTCACATATACTCCGGCCGGCCTTTCAGCAGATGATCTTTCGCTCGTTGGCTACAACGTATATCGCGACGGTGTCAAGCTGACAGCCGAGCCTGTGGCTGAATCCGCTTATGTCGATGCATCCGTATCGGACGGCGAACACTCGTATGTTGTTACAGTTGTTTACGACAAGGGTGAGTCTGCTGCTTCCAATGTATTTACCATCGGTGTGGTTGACGGCATAAACTCTGTAATCAATGCTTCTGCCAAGGTTTCCGCTGTCGGCCGTATCATCACCGTTACGGGTGCCGAGGGTGAGCAGATGAGCATCATCACAGCTGACGGCAAGACTATCTTCGACGGTAAGGCTGCCGACGTGACACGTGTCAGCGTGAACGGAGGTGTATATATCGTGAAGGTTGGCAAGACCGTAACAAAGGCCGTTGTAAAGTAAACAGCTTTTTGTTGTAATCTTAACAGTTGTACAGACTGTATTCTTACTGCCGAATCCCAAATGGGGTCCGGCAGTTTTTTCTGTCTGTTTGTTTTGTTCTTTTCTTCCTTTGTACTATCTTTCCTCTAAAGAAAACCTTATTTTCTTTGTCCTGCCGGTGTATAATCTCGCGATTTTATTGTACATTTGCACATATTATGGAAAGACTTATTGACCTATATAAGAGCTGGGCCGGGGCGGAGCCTTCCGGTATCGAGCGTATTGCCGGGGCAGGCAGCAACCGTGAGTACTACAGGTTGTCGTCAGCCGACGGACTGTCGGTGATAGGAGTTATAGGAACGAGCCGTGACGAGAATCACGCTTTCATTTCGCTGTGCCGTCATTTCACCGGTCGCCAGTTGCCCGTGCCGTCAGTGCTTGCCGTGAGCAGTGACGAACTGCGTTATCTTCAGACCGATCTTGGCTCCGTATCTCTGTTTGACGCTTTGGCCGGAGGCCGTGCAGCCGGCGGTCGCTATACGCTGCATGAGCGCGAGCTGCTTGTCCGTACTATCCGCGAGCTGCCCAACATACAGATTCGCGGGGCGCGCGGCCTCGATTTTTCGCAGTGCTATCCGCAACCGGAGTTTGACATGGACAGCGTGCTTTTCGACTTGAACTATTTCAAGTATTGTTTTCTGAAAGCCACCGAGCTTGATTTTCACGAGCTGAAACTCGAAGCCGATTTCCGCCTTTTCGCCAAGGACCTTACGTCGGAGCCGGCCGACAGCTTCCTCTACCGTGACTTCCAGGCCCGCAATGTGATGCTCGATGTTTCGGGCAATCCCTATTTTATCGACTTTCAGGGAGGCCGCCGCGGTCCTTATTACTACGACCTTGCCTCGTTCCTGTGGCAAGCCTCGGCACGCTATCCGCACAAATTGCGCCGCGAACTTGTGAAAGAATACTATGAGGCGCTGAAGAACTATACGGAAGTACCGTCCGTACGTCATTTCGTGAAGCGGTTGAGTATGTTCGTCCTCTTCCGTACGTTGCAGGTGCTTGGCGCATACGGTTTCCGCGGATATTTCGAACAGAAGAGGCATTTCATAGAGTCGATACCTCCTGCCATCCAGAACCTGCGCGAATTGCTCGAACTCGACTGTTTCCCATATTCGTATATGACAGACATGTTGCGCCGTCTTACAGAGCTGCCGCAGTTTGCCCGTATAGAGCAACCGGTGCAAACGAGAAGCGACGGATATCGTACGGCAACCGTAAACGTGTACGATGCACATCCGCATGACGGTCCGGCAACGTTTTCCAAATACGACGGCAAGGGGCCGCTCGTTGTCCGTGTGTTCAGTTTTTCCTATCACAAAGGCATACCGGAAGATGAGAGCGGCAACGGCGGCGGATACGTGTTCGACTGCCGTTCCACGCACAATCCCGGACGTTATGAGCCATATAAGAAACTGACCGGACTGGACGAACCCGTAATCCGCTTTCTCGAGGACGACGGCGAGATACTTACTTTCCTCGAAAGTGTATATCGGCTTGCCGATGCCCACGTGCGTCGTTACATGCAGCGCGGCTTCACCAATCTGATGTTTTCTTTCGGATGTACCGGCGGACAGCACCGCAGCGTCTATTCGGCGCAGCATCTGGCAGAATATATCCACCGCGAATATGGCATAGAGGTGCATGTCTGCCATCGTGAGCAGGGCATAACCCAGGTGTTTGACCGCCGGCGGTGAAAGACATTATCTTTATTACGACTTTTCTTTACTTTAACGTATGTTAAGCGACATCAGAAGCGCGGTTTTCGCATAAGGCTCCGAAAACCGCGCTTTTTGCTTCAAAAGGGATGCGCTGATTATCAATACGTTACAGTAATGTGGCTTTGTAAAGAAAGCAGAGAGGGCCTTCCGGTTTTTCTGTTTCGGGAAAAATAAAATGCGTTTTTTTTCAGAATAATCTATACATACCGACAGCCTTTCGCTACATTGAAAATTCGGCAGAGACCCATCTGATTGAAAATAGGGAACGTAGAACTATTGTTGTTTTTGTCAATGGGATATAATGGTATGCGGTCAAATACAAAAGAAGTGTATCAAAAGCATAGTCTCTTCGGACCTTCCCCCCAAGGTCCGAAGAGACTATGCTTTTGATACTCTATCTTCAAAAAAAATCTCCATATGTTCGGTTTGAGCCGTTCTATTCGTTCGGGTTGATGTCCCATCCTATGGCACTGGCCCCGAGTACGGCTGCCGACGAGCCGTCAAGTCCGCTCACGAGGAACTGTGCCTTGCCTTTCATGAAGTTGAGCACATGGGCGTCGTATGCCTCGCGGATTGGTTTCATTATCAGTTCACCGGCCTTTACCAGTCCGCCGAAGAATATGAATGCCTCCGGACTGGAAAAAGCCGCGAAGTCGGCGCATGCTTCTCCGAGCATCTTGCCTGTGAACCGGAATATCTCGTTGGCCACCTCGTCGCCTTTTTCGGCTGCTATGCTGACGTCGAGTGATGTAATCTTCTCGGGATCGAGCTCGCGCAGCGACGACGGTTTGTCGCTCTTGGAGAGTATCTCGCGGGCCGTACGTGCCACTCCCGTCGCCGAGCAATACGTCTCGAGGCATCCCGTCCGTCCGCATCCGCATTGGCGTCCGCCTTCGCGGACCATTGTCACGTGGCCCAGTTCGCCGGCAAATCCGTCATGGCCGTAGAGCAGCTGTCCGTTGACGACGATGCCTGAGCCCACTCCGGTGCCGAGGGTGATGACGATGAAGTTCTTCAGACCGCGTGCCACACCGTAGGCCATTTCGCCTATTGCAGCCGCATTGGCGTCGTTGGTCATGGCCACCGGTATGCCCAGTGCCTTGCTGAACATGTCGGCCAGGGGCACTATGCCCTTGCCCCATACGATGTTGGGGGCATGCTCAATGGTTCCTTTGTAGTAGTTGGCGTTGGGTGCTCCTATTCCCATCGACTTTATATAGCCGATGCCGCCCACTTGGTCTATGATAATCTGTAGTGCTTCTACGGCTGCTGCCACATAGTCTTCAACATTGTCGAAGCCTTGGGTCTTGATGGCTGTGGTTGCTTTTATCTCTCCGCGGCTGTCCACGATTCCGAATACAGAGTTAGTTCCTCCAAGGTCCAGGCCTATGACATAAGGCTTTATTGCCGGTCGCTCGTTCATAATAGATATTGTTTTAAATTAATATTTAATGAATAATTGTGGCACAAAGTTAGAAAAAAAAGAAAACCGCCCAAAGATTTAAAGGTAAAAACTTGTATAATTCGCATAAATTTAGCAATTTTGCATCCATTATGCCGTTTCCGATACATATAAACATTCTGGATTTCATATTCAAGGGAATTCTTATCGGTATCATCGCATCGGCCCCGATGGGACCTGTGGGTGTGCTCTGCGTGCAGCGAACTCTTAACAAGGGACGCTGGTACGGGTTTGTCACAGGTGTCGGAGCGGCTGTGAGCGATATTTTCTATGCCGGTGTGACGGGGCTCGGAATGAGTCTTGTGGTGGATTTTGTAAACAATCAGCAGAACAGGTTCTATCTTCAGATTATAGGAAGTCTGCTGTTGCTGGCTTTCGGAATCTATACTTACCGAACGGATCCCACGCGCAACATCCGCCGTTCGGGAACAAGCAAGGGTACGCTCGTGCACAATTTTCTGACAGCATTTCTCGTGACGCTGTCCAATCCGCTCATCGTCTTCCTCTTTCTGGCATGCTATGCCCAGTTTGCTTTTGTGCTGCCCAACCATCCGTTCGAGATGTGCGTGGGCTTTATGAGTATCGTGGCCGGGGCGTTGTTGTGGTGGTTCGGTCTGACGTGGCTTGTCGACAAGATACGCGGCAAGTTCGATTACAACGGCATACGGCTTATCAACCAGGTGATAGGCTGGGTGGTGATGATATGTTCGGTGATAATGCTTTTCGGAACGGTGACCAACTTATATAGGTTTTTCTGATTTTAAGAATATGTATATTTCGCAGGATTTGAGAAAGAAGAACATAGCAGAGTATCTTCTGTATATGTGGCAGGTGGAGGACACCATAAGGGCCTTTGACTGTTCGTTGTCGAGGATTGTAAGGGAATATATATCCCGCTTTGACTATACTGAGGAGCAGAAGGAGGATATGGCCGACTGGTATGGCTATCTGATACGGATGATGAACGAGGAGGGATGTCGCGAAAGCGGACACCTGCAAATCAACAGGGTGACGATGATGCAGCTTGACGAACTGCACAAAAGACTGCTTGGCAGCACCCGTTTTCCGTTCTACAATGCCGAGTATTACAAGGTGCTGCCTTTCATAGTGGAATTGCGTAACCGTGGAGCCGACAAGACGGAGAGCGAGGTGGAGACGTGCTTCAACTCGCTTTACGGCACGATGATGCTACGCTTGCAGAACAAGCAGATAAGCCCCGACACGGCGCATGCCGTCAAGGAGATTACAACATTGGTCGGGATGCTGAACGACTATTATCTGAAAGACAAGGAGACTCCTCTGGAATTTGAATAGGGTGTTTTTTTTCACTGACAGCAATAATTATTCATAGCGATTGCGTCGAAAGGTCCGGCTATTGAAGATACGGACAGCCGGCGTGGTCTGTGTCCAATATCATATGAACAACGAAATAGAAAGAAGAAGGACATTTGCGATCATATCGCATCCTGACGCCGGTAAGACTACGCTTACCGAGAAATTCCTGCTCTTCGGCGGCCAGATACAAGTGGCCGGAGCGGTGAAGAGCAACAAGATAAAGAAGACAGCCACATCCGACTGGATGGATATAGAGAAACAGCGCGGTATCTCTGTGTCCACATCGGTGATGGAATTTGACTACGAAGGATATAAGGTCAACATCCTCGACACACCCGGTCACCAGGATTTTGCCGAAGATACGTTCCGTACGCTGACGGCTGTAGACTCGGCCATTATCGTGGTGGACAGTGCCAAGGGTGTGGAGACACAGACGAGAAAACTGATGACGGTGTGCCGCATGCGGAAGACACCGGTAATCATATTCATCAACAAGATGGACCGTGAAGGCCGCGACCCTTTCGACCTGCTCGACGAACTGGAGCAGGAACTGGAGATAAAGGTGCGTCCGCTGAGCTGGCCTGTCAATCAGGGAGTGAAGTTCAAGGGTGTATATAATATATATGAGAAGAAGCTCGACCTGTTCACGCCCGACAAACAGCGTGTCACGGAGAAAGTAGAAGTGGACATCGACAGTGCCGAACTGGATGCGCATGTGGGCGACCGGGATGCCGCCAAACTGCGCGAGGATCTTGAACTGGTGGATGGTGTCTATCCCGAATTCAACGTTGAAGACTACCGTTCGGCCGATGTGGCACCGGTGTTTTTCGGATCGGCGCTCAACAATTTCGGCGTGCAGGAGCTGCTCGACTGTTTTGTCGAGATAGCTCCGAGTCCGCGTCCGACAAAGGCCGAGGAGCGCATGGTCAGCCCCGAGGAGCCTAAGTTCACGGGATTCATATTCAAGATAACGGCCAACATCGACCCCAACCACCGCTCGTGCATTGCTTTCTGCAAGGTGTGCAGCGGGCGCTTTGTCCGCAATCAGCCCTATCTGCACGTGCGATTGGGCAAGACGGTGCGGTTCTCGTCGCCCACGCAGTTTATGGCCCAGCGCAAGAGTACCATTGAAGAAGCCTATCCGGGCGACATCGTGGGATTGCCGGACAATGGCATATTCAAGATTGGCGATACGCTTACCGATGGCGAACAGTTGCACTTCCGCGGCCTGCCGAGTTTCTCGCCCGAAATGTTCAAGTATATCGAGAATGCCGACCCGATGAAGGCCAAGCAGCTTCAGAAGGGTATAGACCAGTTGATGGACGAGGGTGTGGCGCAGTTGTTCGTCAATCAGTTCAACGGCCGTAAGATTATAGGCACTGTAGGACAGTTGCAGTTTGAGGTGATACAGTATCGTCTGGAGAACGAGTACAATGCCAAGTGCCGTTGGGAACCGGTACATCTGTACAAGGCTTGTTGGATAGAAAGCGATGATGCCGCCGAACTGGAGAGCTTCAAGAAGCGAAAATATCAGTATATGGCCAAGGACAAGGAAGGCCGTGATGTGTTCCTTGCCGACAGCGGGTATGTGCTGAGCATGGCCCAGGAGGATTTCAAGAACATAAAGTTCCACTTTACAAGCGAATTCTGAGCAGGCCGCAAGTGCGTGTTTGGATAAATTGCGAAACTATTGAATCAAATAAATGACAAGAGAAGAAGACATAAGACAGGCCGTAGAGACCATGCGTAAGGGCGGTGTGATACTCTATCCTACGGACACGGTATGGGGAATAGGCTGCGACGCGACCAATGCCGAGGCCGTGGCCCGTATATACAAGATAAAGCAGCGTGACGACTCAAAGGCCATGATATGCCTTGTGGACAGCGATGCACGTCTGCAACGCTATGTGCGCAATGTGCCCAACGTGGCATGGGAACTGCTCGACTGTGTGGACAAGCCGACGACGGTGATACTCGACGGAGCGGTGAATCTGGCTTCCAATCTGATTGCTGACGACGGCAGCATAGCCTTGCGCATAACCGATGAGCCGTTTTCAAAGGAATTGTGCTACCGTTTCCAAAAGGCCGTCGTGTCTACTTCAGCCAATATTTCCGGTGAGCCGGCGGCGCAGAACTATTGTGACATATCGCAGGATATTCTTGACGCCGTGGACTATGTGTGCTGGAGCCGGCGGCAGGAGCACAAGCCGCACACACCGTCGAGCATTATCAAGCTGGGTATGGACGGTGAGGTGAGGATAATAAGAAAGTAGATGACGGATATAACAATAGAAAGAGACTCGAAAACATTGTTTCAGCGGCTGCTTGAGTGGCGCGAGGAGCATATCAGTGAGAGGATGTTCATTCTGGTTCTCGCATTCCTTGTTGGCTTCTTTTCCGCTGTCGCCGCTTTCGTGCTGCATGGTTTGATAAACCAGATAGGTGCTCTGCTTACAGGTTCGTTCGACCGCTCTGCGGCCAACTGGCTTTATCTGGTATATCCTGTGGTCGGCATTTTCATCACGTCGTTGTTTGTGCGGTATGTTGTCAAGGACAACATCAGTCACGGAATAACACGCATACTGTATGCCATAAGCAGCAAGCAGAGCCGTTTGAAGGGGCACAACTGCTGGTCGTCGGTGGTGGCTTCGGCCATAACCATCGGTTTCGGTGGCTCTGTCGGCGCCGAGGCGCCTATCGTGCTGACGGGGTCGGCTATCGGCTCCAATCTCGGCAAGCTGTTCAGGATGGACAACAAGACGCTCATGCTTCTTGTAGGCTGTGGCGCGGCCGGTGCCATAGCCGGTATATTCAAGGCTCCTATAGCCGGACTTGTGTTTACTCTCGAGGTGTTGATGATAGACCTTACGATGGCTTCGCTCCTGCCTGTGCTCATATCGTGTGTCACGGCGACTTGCTTTACATATATTTTCAGCGGCTCTACAGCGTTGTTCTCGTTTCATCTCGACAGTGATTGGGTGATAGACCGTGTTCCGGCAAGCATTCTGCTCGGTATCGTCTGCGGTCTGATAAGTCTCTATTTCATACGTACGATGACCTTTTGCGAGGGTGTTTTCGCTCGTTTCAAAGACCGTCCTTATGTCAGACTTGTCATTGGCGGAGCCGTTTTGAGCCTGCTCATATTTCTTTTCCCCTCGTTGTTCGGCGAGGGCTACCGCGACATAAACCTTTTGCTTAACGGACAGTCGGAAGGCGACTGGAACGGCATTTTGCGCAACTCTATGTTTTCCGGTCAGGGCAATCTGCTGATAGTCTACCTCTCGCTTGTGCTGCTGACAAAGGTTGTGGCGACATCGGCCACAAATGGCGGCGGCGGTTGTGGAGGTACGTTTGCTCCCAGTCTTTTCATCGGATGTTTCGGCGGTTTTCTTTTTGCCCGTTTGTGGAACATTTACAATATCGGAGTATACATTCCCGAAAAGAACTTCGCATTGCTCGGCATGGCCGGCGTTATGTCGGGAGTGATGCATGCCCCTCTCACAGGTATATTCCTGATAGCCGAGATAACCGGTGGTTACAGTCTTTTTCTTCCATTGATGATTGTCAGCGTATGTTCGTATCTTACGATAAACATATTCGAGCCGCACAGCATCTACGGAATGCGTCTGGCCAAGCAGGGCAAGCTGATAACGCATCACACCGACCATGCCGTGCTTACGCTTATGAGTCTTGACAACGTGATTGACCGGCATTATATGTACGTTACGCCGGATATGGAGCTGGGAAAGATTGTAAACAAAATAAGTCTGAGCCGTTACGATATTCTGCCGGTGCTTGACCCGGCGGGCAATCTGCTCGGTGAGATAAACATAAGAAAGATACGTCATGTGATGTTCCGCACCGAGTTGTATCATCACTTCCGTGCCGAACAGCTGATGATGCCGCCTGCGGCAACACTTCGTGACGATGCTCCTATGACAGAGGTTATGCGTGCTTTTGAGCGGACACATGCCGATGGACTGCCGGTGCTCGACAGTGACAATCATCTGAAAGGGTATATTTTCCGTTTGCGCATGTACGGCATGTATAGAAAACTGGTGGCTGACATGAGCGAAGACTGATTTGTCTTATATAGAGTTTTATTGTATTCATTATTGTAATTAGTGTCGGGAACTGTTATGAAGAAAGAAGATTTGAGGATAGTGTTCATGGGTACTCCCGAGTTTGCTGTGGAGACATTGCGGGCTTTGGTGGACAATGGGTATAATGTTGTGGCGGTGGTGACACAGCCGGACAAGCCTGTAGGCCGGCACGGTAGCGTGGTGCAGCCGTCGGCCGTGAAGCAATATGCGCAGGAAAAGGGATTGCCGGTGTTGCAGCCGGAGAAGATGAAAGATCCGGATTTTGTCGAGATGTTGAGAGGATACCGGGCCAATTTGCAGGTGGTGGTGGCTTTCAGAATGTTGCCGGAGGTGGTTTGGAATATGCCTGAATACGGAACATTCAATGTGCATGCCGCATTGTTGCCGCAGTATCGCGGGGCCGCGCCTATAAACTGGGCCATAATCAATGGCGAGACACGTACAGGCGTGACAACTTTCTTCCTTGACAAGGATATAGATACCGGGCGTGTGATAATGCAGTTGCCGTTTGATATAGCTGATGATTACAACGTAGAGGATGTATACGACGGACTGATGCGCTTGGGCGCTGACATTTGTCTGCGCACGCTTGAGCGTATCGTCGGGAGTGACGGGCATCCCGCATCAATTCCGCAGGAGCAGATGGCGGGTGATACGGGGGTGCTGCATGCCGCTCCGAAGATATTCAAAGATACATGCCGTATCTGCTGGAATCGTCCTCAGAAGGCTGTTTACGACTTTATTCGCGGTCTCAGTCCCGTACCAGGTGCATGGACCATGCTTTTGCCGCCGTCGGGTAAGGCCACTGTGTTGAAGATTTATTCGGCATCGAAGACCGGCATGGCCTGTTCGGAGAATATTGGTACTGTTGTGGTTGACCAAAAGCAGATGTATGTGGCTACGGCCGACGGTATGTTGCGTATCGACGAACTGCAGCTTGCCGGGAAGAAGCGCATGCGTGCCACAGACTTTATCAACGGCCTGAACGAGGCCGGGGTATATATGGTGGAATAAATGAAACTTGAATAAAAAAGCATTCTATAGTATAATAAATCATGGTAATCCTCGTTTGATAGGTAGAAATACAGAATCATAAAAATCGTGGAGCCTATGACATATTTTACACAGGAAAGTCTTAACCCGAGTGAGAGAACAATAGATATTATCAAACAGATAGCTTATACCTATCGAGTAATTAAGATGGCCGACGGGACATCAATTCCGTTTTGCCTGAATTAGAATCAGTAACATGGCATTAGTTTCACCTTCTCTTCTCGCAGCCGATTTTCTTCATCTCGACAGCGAGATAGAAATGATAAACAGAAGTGAGGCCGACTGGCTTCATCTTGATGTGATGGATGGCGTTTTCGTACCCAACATCTCTTTCGGGTTTCCTGTGCTCGAAGCCGTGGCACAGCGGTGTATAAAGCCGTTGGATGTGCATTTTATGATAGTTCATCCAGAACAGTACATCGACCGTACGGCCAAGCTCGGGGCAATGATGATGAACGTGCATGTTGAGGCATGCCGCCACTTGCATCGTACCGTTCAGGAGATACATAATGCCGGCATGAAAGCCGGTGTTACGCTCAATCCGTCAACACCGGTGTCCATGCTTGAGGATATTATCGAAGATGTGGATATGGTCTTGATTATGAGCGTAAATCCGGGTTTCGGCGGACAGGATTTCATAGAAAATACCTTGACAAAGGTGGCACGTCTGCGTCGTATGATAGCCGGGAGCGGGTCGAAAGCCCTTATTGAGGTTGACGGTGGGGTGCATGCCGGCACGGCGCCGCGTCTGGTTCAGGCCGGTGTGGATGTACTCGTCAGTGGAAGCTATGTGTTCAGGAGCGCTACGCCTGAACATACTATACACGAATTGAGGGAATTGAAATAGGCAATTCCCTCAATTCGTATCGGCATCATGTTGTAGTTATGCCGGATTATATTGTTTTCAGCAATATATCGTGGCTTTTTGCCATGCGTCGCAGATTAAGTATTGCGTATCGCATGCGGCCGAGTGAGGTGTTTATGCTCACACCGGTGATGTCGGCTATTTCCTTGAATGACAGATTCTGGTAGAATCGCATGTATACCACTTCGCGCTGTGGAGCCGGCAGATTTTCCATCATGCATTTCACGTCATGCATTATCTGCTCGTTCACAATCTCGTGTTCGCGGCAACTGTCAAGCAACGATTCCCCTCTGAGATTGTTCAAGTCGTTGTCTTTTACAGGTTCGATGAGATGCTCGTTCTTTTGCTGGCGATACCAATCCATTATGACATTGTGGGCAATGCGTGTAATCCAATAGGAGAATTTTCCGGAGTCGATGTATTTTCCTTCCTTAAGTTTGGTTATCACTTTCACGAATGTATCTTGAAAGATGTCATTTGCGAGTTCTTGATCTCTGACAACGAACATTATATAAGTAAAGAGCTTCGATTGGTTGCGTGCTAATAATTCATCAAAGGCTCCATTGTTTCCTCCTGCGTATTGTAGGGCCAACTCTTCGTCGGTCATACTTTCGAATTTCTTCATACTTAATTATTTTTTATTAAGTAAACTCTTCGTCGATAGGCTTAGCGGTTTAAATGGATTATTATTAACACTTGGATGTTATGCTATTGCAAAATTATATAAAATAATCTGTATAGCCAAATAAATGACTGTTAAATTGGATGACTTTCTATGAATTGTCAGACACGGGAATAGTCAAATGTATGTCACTGTCAGGAAATGTTGATGGTAAAATACACGGTGGATAGGCTGTCGGGTGGTTATTGTGCATGGAATATTTATGTGAATGCGGATAAGAAATCATTTGTCTGCGATTTTGTATTAAATAATGTAATGCGATATCTTTTTTTTGTGTATATTTGTATCTAATTTCATAATATGGGGATTTAATAATTATCTAATGGCTGCTAATCAGTTAATTTTTTAAATAAGATATGATAGAACTTTTTGTGCCAGGCCGACTTTGTCTGTTTGGAGAACATACGGATTGGGCAGGGCATTATCGTACGATGAATGCCGATATCTATCCAGGTGCGGCAATTGTTACCGGAATAGAGCAGGGAATATATGCGGAAGTAGAGAGGGCGGCTGTGTTTGAAATGACAAGCGATGCACCTGAAATATCCGAAATATGGAACGACTTCTCTTGCCGGATGAATGATTCCGATTTGAAGCGTGTTGCCAAGTCCGGTTCTTTTTTCTGCTATTGTGCCGGTGTGGCCTCGTATATGCTTGAATGGTATAAGGTGGGTGGCGTGAAGATACGTATTAAGAAGATGACTCTTCCGATGAAGAGCGGATTGTCCAGCAGTGCGGCTATATGTGTGCTTGTGGCACGTGCTTTCAATTTGCTGTATAATCTGAAGTTGAACACAATGGGCGAAATGAATATTGCCTATTTGGGAGAGTTGCGAACAGCTTCACGTTGCGGCCGTCTTGACCAGGCTTGTGCGTTTGGTGTCAAGCCTAATCTTATGGCTTTTGATGGTGATGAAATAGAAGTACATTCACTAAAAGTGAAGAAATCCCTTCATTGGGTGTTTGCAGATTTGTGTGCAGAGAAAGATACGATAAAGATTCTTGCCGACCTCAACAAGTCGTATCCGTTTGCACAAAGTGCCGGTGACCGTATGCTGCATCGTGCGCTTGGTGAACAGAATCAGGATATAGTGAAACGTGCAGTCAGATATATGGCTGATGGAGAGGTAGAAGCATTGGGAGAGCTTATGACCGAAGCGGAGGAGTTGTTTGACCGTCAGATAGTCCCGATGTCAACCGCGCTTTCTTCTCCCAAGCTGCATCGTTTTCTGAGTGATCCTATGATTCGCCCGTTGGTGTATGGCGGCAAAGGAGTGGGCAGCCACGGTGACGGTTCGGTACAGTTTCTTGCACGCAATGCAGAGTGTCAGACGCAGCTTGTCGACTACCTCAACAGTCATGGGCTTATTGCTTATTCGTTTACGATACAACCTGTACGTACAGTGCGGCGTGCTATCATTCCTGTGGCAGGTTTTGGTACGCGGCTCTATCCGGCAACGCGTGTGCTCAAGAAGGACTTTTTTCCGATACCGTGTGCCGACGGGTTTGTGCGTCCTGTGATACTTATTCTATTGGAAGAACTTGTGGAAAGCGGAATTGAGGAAATTTGCATTGTTCTTGGTTCAGAGGATGAACGCCGGCAATACGCTGAATTTTTCGAAAGTCCGCTGACAGATGAGCATGTGCGCAAACTCAGTCCCCATTGCCGCGAATACACAAACCGTATACTTGACATCGGCAAGAGACTTACATATGTTTATCAGTATGAGAAACGCGGATTCGGCCATGCTGTGTATCAGGCTGTTGAATTTACCCGCAACGAGCCTGTTTTGCTGTTACTTGGCGATACGCTTTATCGAAGCTATGGCAATAAAACGTGTACGTTGCAGTTGATAGAAGAGTACGAACGGTGTAACAAGCTGATGGTAAGCATACATTCCATACCTGCGGCTGATGTGAGTCGTTACGGTATACTTAGCGGTGTATGGGAAGATAAGGAACGTTCCGTTCTTCAGGTTTCGATGATAAAGGAAAAGCCGAAACTCAGTTATGCCGAGGAATACCTTGGAGTGCCGGATGAGTGTGGAAAGAATTGCTTTTATTCTGTGTTTGGTCAGTATATCCTTACACCTGATGTATTTGAGCAACTAGCTGACGATATAAGGATGGCCGATAATACCGGTGAACACGAACGTGAGATTGAACTTACTTCCGCTCTTGAGGCTGTTCGCAAGCGTAGCGGTATGATAGGCTTGCGTATAGATGGAGAGATGTTCGATATGGGTAATCCTGAGGCTATGCGTAATGCCGTGCTTAATTTTTCTAAGTGAGGCTGTGTCAGATTTCGGTTCATTATGCTTATAGGGACATATCCTTGTATTTGTCGGTCCGATGAATGTTGAATATCAACATATTACAAGCGGACGAATACAAAAATATGTCCCTACTTTATGCAATATTTATATTTTGGCATAGCTTCATCATATCTGCCACCACTTTTTCTTTATTCTTTCTTCGTGTCTGTAGCGGTGGTGAGACGACTGGGGATTACCGCTTTCCGCCTCATCTACTATGTCTTGCCATGTTGTGTTTTGACTTATCATGCGGTATATTGTGCCCCAATCTGGAAGTCCGCCAATGTTGCGGTCGTCAATGAACATGTCAACCTTTAGCTTACGGCTGTAGCTTGGATTGTTATGAAGAGTCTCTTCCGGATAGTCGCGGTTGACGGCCCAAAATTCAAGTCCTCTTTTACGGCACCATTCCACAGCCTCGTCAAGGAGTTTCCCCTCGCGCACACTCCAAAGTATCAGTCTGTGCCGTTCGTTGACAAGCATCTTCAATGTTTCGATGGCGAAAGGTATTTCCTCTCCGATTTCCGGATATTTGTGTTCGACGATAGTCCCGTCGAAGTCTACGGCAATAGTCATAGCTTGATGGATTTATCGTCCTTATTGCCGTAGTGGCTGTTGGAATATGTCCCGTAAGTATAACTTCCATATCTGCCATATCTTCCGTACTTCCCATATTTGCCGTATCCGTAATAGTATCCGTATTTCTTCTTTGACATGTCAACGCCATTGAGAACATAGCACATGTTGGGAAGTTTTCTTTCGGCGTGCATTTTGTTGAAGAGTTCAAAACTGGCTTTAGGCGTATAGTCGGCACGGCACACAACGATGGCTACGTCGGCGATTTTGCCTATCTGCAGTGAATCGGTGACAAGTCCGGCCGGAGCGGTATCAAGTATGATATAGTCGTATTTCTCTTTGAGCGTATTGATGATGTCACCCAAATGTTCGCGTGCCAAAAGTTCTGTCGGGTTTGGCGGGACGGGACCGGCCGGCATTACGTCAAGGTTGGTGTTGACACCGGAAGGACTTACCTGTGTCATAATCTCGTCCATGGTGACATGGTCTTTGTTCAACAGATTGGTGATACCCAATTTTTTGTCTTTGAGACTGAATATCTGTGCCAGTCGAGGTTTGCGGATGTCAAGTCCCATTATGATGACTTTCTTTCCAAGGGTAGCAAAACTAACGGCCACATTTACTGCATTGAAAGTCTTACCCTCGCCCGAGGTGGACGATGTGAACATGACAACTTTTTGTCCTTCCTCAAGCATAAACTGTATGTTGGTACGCATTGAGCGGAATATCTCGTCTATCTGGTTGTTCTCGTTCTCGTGTACAACGATGCCATTGGTGTGCTCATCGTTTGTCAGTGCAACGTCGGCGATGATAGGTAATTTTGTCAGTTTGGCAACGTCCTCATGACCTTCTATCTTATAGCGCATAAGCTGTATCAGATAGATTATAGCCAACGGCAGTCCTATACCCAATACAAGTGCTACCATCAGTATCATGTTCTTTTTGGGGCTTACCATACCGGCGAAAACGGGTTCGTCGATGATTTTTCCCTTGTCGGCGGTGGCGGCAAGAGAGATGGAGTTCTCCTCGCGCTTCTGAAGCAGCATCAGGTATAGTCCGGATTTTACTTCCTGCTGACGTCCTATTTGGGTCAGTATGCGTTCCTGTTCGGGCGTGTTGGCTACTTTGTTGTTGTATATCGCATATTGTTTCTCTATGCTTTGCAATTGTATTTCAGCCGTGCGACGTGCTTGCAGCAATGCCGTGCGTATGCTGTTCTCCAGATTGTCAAGTTCGCTGGTTATGGCCTTTACTTGCGGAGCAATTTCCGATGAACCGCGCAACAGTCTGTTACGTTCTATAACGGCTTGATTGTAACTGTTGATGAGCGATGTTGACGAAGGGTCGTTCAAACCGACGTTTGACGGTATTATCTGATACTTGTTCTGCGGTCTGTCTACGTGTTCACGCAGATAATCAAGCAGCTGAATCTGCATTTTGGCCTCAGCCAACTTGTCCGAATATGCGTTTGCCTGTGTTAAAGTCTGTGCAGCATCCAGTTTCAGCTGTATCAGGTTGTTGTGCTTTTTGTAAGTCTCCAATTCTGTCTCTGTCGTTCCGAGCTCCTTGTTTATTTTTTCCAGACGGTTGTTGATAAACTCCTCTGTCTTTATGGCAATCTCGTTCTTGTCCGTATTTGCTTGACGGTTGTAGCAAATGGCATGTTGGCGTAAGAAGTTGTCGGCCCTTTTCGGATTCTCGTCTTTGATGGTGATTAGTGCAATAGACGTATTCTTTGATATCGGCTCTACTGACATTGCTCCAGCGTAGGATGTTGCTACGGTCATGGGGGGATATATCTTTACAAAGATATCCTTGTCAGTGTCTTTGCCATTATTGTTCTTGGTAAATGTGAGTACACCGGCATCTGTCTTCAGCGTGGCCGGCAATTTGTCGAACGATGTTGTGAACGGTGCCGACTTTTGGGTTCCATTGTATGTGTTTCCTTCGACTTTATATGTATTGCCGTTCTTTTTGATTCTCATGTCAACCGTCATCATTGTCTCGTCAAGTTTGTCAAGGCTTGCCGGATCAATGTCGACGTTGATGGGTTGTGTGTTGTATATCAATTTGTTTTTTACGAATCCCTTTTCCATGTATTCCACATACAGGTGCAGCTCTTTGACTGTCTCGCGGGTCAATATTCGGCTTTTTATTATTTCCATCTCGTTCTCGATGCCGTTGCTGGTTGAGATGAATCCCATGTCTGACATGTTGGACAGCATTTGGTTGCCTGAACCTCTTCGCGAATTGTCGTCTTTAATCAGCATCTTTGCCGACACCTGATATACTGGATTGGTGTAGCGCAGATAGATTAGTGCACCGCAAACGAATATAAATACTGAAAGTGCAAACCACTGCCAATTCAGAATGAACATGGTGATGATGGCCTTGAAGTCAAATGAATTCTCTTCTTGATAGAGATCGGCTGACTCCACATTACTTATTTTGTCAATCTTGTTGTTTTCTTCCATTTGCTTTGTTCTTTATTTAAATATTCATCAGATACTGGCCATATTCGTTTTTCAGCATTGGTCCGGCAAGTTTCTGCAGTTGTTCTTTGCTTATCCATCCTTGTCTGAACGAAATCTCTTCAAGGCATGCTACTTTCTGTCCTTGTCTTTTCTCTATCACTTCGATAAACGTGCTGGCTTCACTCAGACTGTCGTGCGTACCGGTGTCAAGCCATGCGAATCCGCGTTGCAGCGTCTTCACTTTGAGTGTACCCCGTTTTAGATATACTTGGTTCACTGTGGTTATTTCCAATTCACCGCGTGCACTTGGTTTGATGTTTTTGGCCGTCTCAACTACACTGTTGGGATAGAAATACAGACCCACTACCGCATAGTTGGATTTGGGAACTTCTGGTTTCTCTTCAATGCTCAGACATCTGCCTTCGCTGTCAAACTCGGCAACACCATATCGTTCCGGATCGTTCACGTAGTAGCCGAAGATTGTGGCCTCACCATGTTTTTCGACATTATCCACACATTCTTTCAGTATTCCGGAGAATCCGCTGCCATAGAATATATTATCACCCAATACGAGGCATACGGAATCATTGCCGATAAACTCCTCGCCGATGATGAACGCCTGGGCCAATCCGTCGGGTGACGGCTGTTCGGCATATTCGAATCTCACTCCTATCTCACTGCCGTCACCAAGAAGACGTCTGAATCCGGGCAGATCGTGCGGTGTGCTGATAATCAGTATATCCCTTATTCCGGCAAGCATGAGTACTGATATAGGATAATATATCATAGGCTTGTCGAAAATGGGTATCAGTTGTTTACTTATGCCTTTTGTTATCGGGTACAACCGTGTACCGCTGCCACCAGCTAAAACAATACCTTTCATTAATTCTAAATATAACGTTATATAAAATCGGTGCAAAGGTAAGAATTAATTTTATTATTATCGTGATTTATTATGGATTTTATTTATATATGCGGGAAAATCCTTAACTTTGCATGCGAAAATATCAAACTGTCAGTCTTGCGTCGTTGCGCGAGCGTATATTATTATATTGCGTTGCAGAAATGTAGGGCGGCAGTCAATTAATCATCATTATTATAACTGTCTTTATGAGTATATTATCAAAACTGTTCGGCAAGAAAGCCGGCGAACAGCAGACAACAGGAGGCATGGAAGATTTCATGACCCTTATCCGTGTATATTTCCAAGCGGCAATAGCGGCAGAACTTGGCATTACCAATCTTTCGATGCTACCGGATTTGCGGGTGTTTAAGACGACATTACGTGTTCCGACGGTCAACAACCGTCTTGGGGTGGGCGAGAAGGCACGTTGCCGGAAGATGCTTAAGGAAATATATGAAATGGACGACAATTTCTTTAAGGAGATAGATCATAGCATGCGCCGCAACTGTCGTAAGTTGCAGGATGTTCAAGTTTATCTCGTGCAGTTTCAGGGCTTTACGCAAGATCTTATGATGCTCATGGGTAATCTTATGAAATTCAAACTCCGTCTTCCGGGATTTTTCAAGAAAGCCCTTTACACAATGACGGAGAAGACCGTAAACGATATCTTCACAAAAAACAATTACACCGATCCGGGGGTATTGAAAACAGTGGTTGCCGTGAGAGAGTACGACCGTCGTTTGGGCTTTTCGCAAAAATGGATAACAGACTTTGTCTATAAGGTGGTGATGCTGGCGAAGAAGGAGCCGAAAGCCAAAGACGAGAGCATAAAGAAATAGAAAAATACAGCGCATGGCCGGTGATATCCGTACTGCGCTGTATTTTTTTTCGGTACAAGGCCATTGTACTGGCAGTACGGGGCCGTCGTACCGATAGTACAAGACCTTTGAACCGTTGGTACAACGGTCTTGCACTGACTTCACAATTCTGACACAATCGTACGGATGCAATGAGACTGTCCGGTCAGACATGATGGAAAGTCTCCGAAAAGAACAATAGTATCGCCTGTGTGGATGACCGGATATTTGTCATTTTAAGCGGATGAATATTTAAAAAACATTAAATTAGAAACATGCTAAAGGTATTCTTTGCAAAAAATTAATAACTTTGTAGAATTAAAGAGTGATGCCCATGACTTCCAACGAACAGAATTTGGCAGTGTTCCAAACAAGGGTGCGCCAGATGATACTCCGCTTTCAGCAGTTAAAGAAAGAGAACGAAGAACTGTACGAAATGGTCGACAGAAACGAGAAAGATATAAAAATCTTGCGTGACAAGTTGGACCAGCAGGCCAAGGACTACAACTCTTTGAAGATGGCAAAGATGGTCGAGATTACCGACGGGGATCTTGAGACTGCAAAGTCAAGACTGTCCAAACTCATCCGAGACGTAAACAAGTGCATTGCTATATTGGCAGAACAGAAGGCAGATTAAGCGATGGCAGAAGAAAAAAGAGATGCGTTACGTATACATTTGCATGTCTACGACGAAGAAATAGAGGTTATGGTACACGACCGTGCCGAGGAGGAATACTTCCGGGCAGCGGCAAAGTTGATAACCGATCGTTACAATGTATACGCACATACATATAAGGGACACAAGAGCGATCATACCATTTCGCTCATGACACTTGTTGACATAGCCTTGCGTTATGAAAAAGAGTGTGCCCGGAACGATACGGACCCTTATAATAATATTCTCAGAAGTCTTACTGCGGAAATCGAAGAAGCCCTCGGTGAGAAATAAGTAAAGAGAATATTAACAACAATAACAATTTAGTTTTTTATGGATATAGTATGGTTAATTGCCGTGATAGTGGCTCTTGTTTTAGGAGTGCTGTTCGGATATGGTATTTTCCGATATGTGATAAAGGGAGAATACAATAGGAAGTTGGCCGAAGCCGAAAAAGAGGCCGAGGTCATGAAAGAGAAAAAACTGCTCGAGGTGAAAGAAAAGTTCCTTAATAAGAAGAGCGAGTTGGAAAAGGAAGTTCAGACGCGCAACCAGCACATTCAGCAGAGCGAGAACAAACTGAAACAGCGCGAACTGTCCATCAACCAGCGTCAGGAGGAACTTGGACGCCGTAAAAACGAGTTGGACAACCAGCAGACACGTATAGACAACGAGAAGAAACTGCTCCAGATTAAGAACGAGGAACTGGAGAAGATGCAGTTGCAGGAGCGTGCAAAACTTGAGGAACTTTCAGGGCTCAGTGCTGACGAGGCCAAGCAGCGGCTTGTAGAGGCGATGAAGGATGAGGCCAAGACCGATGCCCAGAGCTACATCAATGAGATAATGGACGAGGCCAAGCTGAATGCCAATGCTCAGGCACGCAAGATTGTGATACAGACCATACAGCGTGTGGCCACGGAGACGGCGATAGAGAACAGTGTCAGCGTGTTCCATATAGATAATGATGAAGTGAAAGGCCGTATCATCGGGCGTGAGGGGCGCAATATACGTGCTCTTGAGGCTGCTACGGGAGTCGAAATTGTGGTTGACGATACGCCTGAAGCAATTGTTATCAGTGCTTTCGATCCCATTCGTCGTGAGGTATGCCGTCTGGCTCTGCATCAGCTTGTTGCCGACGGACGTATCCATCCCGCACGTATAGAGGAGGTTGTTCAGAAGGTTAAGAAACAGCTTGAAAACGAGGTTATAGAGACAGGCAAGCGCACATGTATCGACCTCGGAATACATGGGCTGCATCCCGAACTCACGCGTATCATCGGAAAAATGAAGTATCGCAGTTCATACGGTCAGAATCTGTTGCAGCATGCCCGTGAAACAGCCAATCTCTGTGCTGTGATGGCATCTGAACTGGGGCTGAACCCGAAGAAGGCCAAACGTGCCGGATTGTTGCATGATATCGGCAAGGTGCCTGATGAGGAGAGCGAATTGCCGCACGCACTTTATGGTGCCAAGATTGCCGAGAAATATCGTGAGAAGCCGGACATATGCAATGCCATAGCAGCCCACCACGACGAGTGCGAGATGAACACACTGCTTGCTCCAATCGTTCAAGTGTGTGATGCCATCAGTGGTGCCCGGCCCGGTGCCCGCCGCGAGATTGTCGAGGCATACATCAAGCGTCTCAATGATCTTGAGGCTATCGCCATGAGCTATCCGGGCGTCACCAAGACCTACGCCATACAGGCAGGTCGCGAGCTACGCGTCATCGTTGGTGCCGACAAGATGGACGACACGCAGACTGAGGCATTGTCCGGCGAGATAGCCAACAAGATTCAGAATGAGATGACTTATCCCGGACAGGTCAAGATTACTGTCATCCGCGAAACACGCAGTGTGGCATATGCCAAGTGATGTTGTTTTTTGAGACAGTATAATCATTTATATATTAATGTATATGGGATTGCGCCTTTTCAAGTTATGGCGCAATCCTTTTCTATTTATTATCCATTGTAGTTATGTTATTGATTCAGTCGATAAAATGTATTATTTGCTATAAGGCGTCTTTACTGCAATAAAATACATCCAAAGATTTGTGCCGTAATTATAAAAATTATATATTTGCAAAAGAAATATATAATTTTTACCGGATTATGGCTTACGAGAAACAAATAGTAGAATGCGTACCCAATTTCAGTGAGGGGCGCAATATGGAAATCATAAAACAGATAACCGATGAAATAGAGAGTGTCAAGGGTGTCAGACTGCTCGATGTAGACCCGGGTGAGGCAACAAACCGTACGGTGGTGACATTTGTCGGCAGGCCGGATGCTGTTGTAGAGGCTGCATTTCGTTCGGTGAAGTGTGCCGGCCGTCTGATAGACATGCGCCGCCATCACGGTGCCCATCCCCGCATGGGAGCCACTGATGTGCTGCCACTCATCCCCGTGTCGGGCATCACGCTCGAGGAATGTGCCGAGCTGGCACGCGGACTGGCCCGTCGCATTGCCGATGAGCTCGCCATACCGTGCTATTGTTATGAAGCTGCTGCGTTCACTCCCGAGAGAAAGAATCTGGCCGTTTGCCGCGAGGGTGAGTATGAGGCTTTGGCCGAGAAACTGACAACGGAAAGACTGCAGCCTGATTTCGGCGCGCGTCCTGTGGACGAGGCCGTGGAGCGGACAGGTTGTACGGCCGTTGGTGCACGCGATTTTCTCATTGCCGTAAACTACAACCTTAACACTACATCCACACGACGTGCCAATGCCATTGCATTTGATGTGAGAGAGAAGGGGCGGCCGGTTCGAGAGGGCAATCCGGTTGTGGGCAAGATTGTGCACGGTGACGATGGGAAACCGCTCATGAAGCCCGGAACATTGAAATGCACCAAGGCTATAGGATGGTATATAGATGAATATGGTATAGCCCAGGTGTCGATGAATATTACCGACCTTTCAGTCACACCGCTCCATGTAGCTTTCGACGAGGTATGCCGTTGTGCGCAAAATCGTGGGATACGTGTTACGGGTACCGAGATTGTCGGACTTATTCCTAAGAAAACGTTGGTTGAGGCCGGCAGGTATTTCCTGTCCAAACAACATCGTTCGTCAG
This sequence comes from Xylanibacter rodentium, assembly GCF_013166575.1. Taxonomy (GTDB): domain Bacteria; phylum Bacteroidota; class Bacteroidia; order Bacteroidales; family Bacteroidaceae; genus Prevotella; species Prevotella rodentium. The sequence continues at coordinate 175,995 of NZ_JABKKE010000002.1, read as the reverse complement.
GAATACCGGAGGAGGACATAATCAAGATAGCGGTGAAGAGCATGGGGCTTGACGACCTTAAGCCTTTCAATCCGCGTGAAAAAGTAATTGAATATATGCTCGAAGATGCGGAAGAGAAGGCCGGTGGCAGGCTTGCTGACCTTACGGTCAAGGCTTTTGCCGAAGAGACATCGCGTGAAAGTCCGGCTCCGGGCGGTGGAACGATAGCGGCATATATGGGGGCTCTCGGTGCGGCTCTTGGCGCCATGGTGGCAAATCTGTCGAGCCATAAAGCCGGATGGGACGACCGTTGGGACATGTTCGGCGGTTGGGCCGAACGCGGTCAGACGCTTATGACCGAACTGCTGCATCTTGTGGACGAGGATACTGCTGCTTTCAACCGTATTATGGAAGCCTTTGCCATGCCCAAGAAAACGGAGGACGACAGGAGAGCGCGTGCCGAGGCTGTCGAGGCGGCAACGTTATATGCCGCTCAGGTGCCTTTGCGGACGATGAAGGCCTCTGTCAAGGTGTTTGACATTTGTCATGAGATGGCTCTTGAAGGCAATCCCAACAGTGTGTCCGATGCCGGTGTTGGAGCGCTTGCTGCACGGGCTGCGGTTCTCGGTGCCGGTCTGAATGTCAAGATTAATGCCTCCGGACTAGCAGACCGTGCTGCGGCCGACGCACTGACAGCTGAAGCCGATGCCTTGATGGAGGAGGCGAAAAGAGCCGAGAGCGAGATAATGAAGATTACGGAGGACAGAATCAATAAGTTAAAGTAATAATCAGATATGACACATCAAGAATTTGTAGACGACATACGGGCCGGTATTCCGGACTGTCTGCCTGAGCCGCAGGCATACGACACAGAGATAAACCATGCGCCGAAGCGCAAGGACATACTGACGCCCGACGAGAAGAGGCTGGCTCTGCGCAATGCCTTGAGATATTTCCCGAAGCATCTGCATGCCCGGTTGGCACCGGAGTTTGCCGATGAATTGCGCCGCTACGGCCGTATTTATATGTATCGTTACCGTCCGCGTTATGAGATGTACGCACGTCCCATCGACGAATATCCGCACCGTTCGGAGCAGGCGGCGGCCATAATGATGATGATTCAGAACAATCTCGACAAGGCCGTGGCACAGCATCCGCACGAGCTTATCACGTATGGAGGCAACGGAGCCGTATTCCAGAATTGGGCGCAGTACCGGCTTGTGATGAAGTATCTGAGCGAGATGACCGACGAGCAGACTCTCGTGATGTATTCGGGACACCCGCTCGGACTCTTCCCGTCGCATCGCTGGGCGCCAAGGGTGGTGGTTACAAACGGTATGGTGATACCCAATTACTCTAAGCCCGACGATTGGGAGCGCTACAACGCGCTCGGAGTGAGCCAGTACGGTCAGATGACGGCCGGCTCGTATATGTACATAGGTCCGCAGGGTATTGTCCATGGCACCACTATCACCGTGCTTAATGCAGCGCGCAAGCATCTCAAGCCGGGGCGGGACGATATACACGGCATGCTCTTCGTGACGTCAGGACTGGGCGGTATGTCAGGTGCGCAGCCCAAGGCCGGCAATATTGCCGGTGTGGTGAGCGTGACTGCGGAAATAAATCCGTTGGCGGCACAGAAGAGATATGATCAAGGTTGGGTGGACGAGTTGCATTACAGTCTTGACGAACTGATACCCGCTGTACGTTGTGCCGTCGCTGACAGACGTACGGTGTCGATGGCGTATGTCGGCAATGTTGTCGATCTTTGGGAGCGGTTGGCTGCAGAGAACATCGCAGTAGATCTTGGCAGTGACCAGACATCACTGCACAATCCATATGCAGGAGGCTATTATCCTGTGGGCATGACGCTTGACGAATCAAAGAGGATGATGGCTGAAGAGCCGGATAAGTTCAGGGAGCGTGTGTTCGAGTCGCTCCGCCGTCAAGTTGCAGCCATCAACAAGTTGGCGGCCCGAGGAATGTATTTCTTTGACTATGGTAATGCGTTTTTGCTTATGGCGAGCCGTGCCGGAGCCGATGTCATGTGCGATGCCGGCCGTTTCCGGTATCCGTCGTATGTACAGGACATTATGGGACCGATGTTCTTCGACTATGGTTTCGGGCCGTTCCGATGGGTCTGCTCTTCGGGCAAGCCCGAAGATCTGGCCGAAACCGACCGATTGGCAGCCGGTGTTCTTGAAGATATGTTGCGCACCGCGCCTGACGACATTCGCGGACAATTGGCAGACAATCTGCACTGGATACGTGAGGCAGGCCGAAACAATCTTGTCGTGGGCTCTCAGGCACGCATACTATATGCCGATGCCGAAGGGCGTGCCCGCATAGCCTTGGCTTTCAACGATGCCATACGCAGCGGTGCCATCAGCCGGCCGGTGGTGCTCGGACGCGACCATCACGATGTTTCCGGTACAGACTCTCCTTTCCGGGAGACGTCCAACATATACGACGGTTCGCAGTTCTGTGCCGACATGGCCGTGCACAACGTCATCGGCGACGCTTTCCGTGGTGCCACATGGGTGAGTCTGCATAATGGCGGAGGCGTAGGCTGGGGCGAAGTGATAAACGGTGGTTTTGGAATGGTTATCGACGGCAGTGACGATGCCGCCCGCCGCATTCGCGAAATGCTTTTCTGGGATGTAAACAACGGTATAGCCCGACGTTCGTGGGCCCGTAACAGTGGTTCGATGGAGGCCATACGACGTGAGATGGAGCGTACGCCGGAATTGCAGGTGACGATGCCGAATTTGGTTGATGACGATGTCATAGAGGGGAGCATTTGTCTTTGACTCCGGAGCGGCTCTGCCGCGATAACTCCTTTAGTTTCTTTAACTACTAAAAAAGAATATGATTCACAAAATCAGTGCCGACCATCTTACGATAGAAAGAATCGGCGAAATAGTATATAACGGATATAAAATAGAACTGAGCGACGATGCCATAAACCGCATAACACGTTGCCGCGAATATCTTGACGAGAAAATACGTACCAGCAGCCAGCCCGTTTATGGCGTGACCACGGGTTTCGGGTCGCTATGCAACGTGTCGATAGGCAAAGACCAGCTCACGCAGTTGCAGATTAATCTGATGAAGTCGCATGCTTGTGGCACGGGTGAGCGTGTTCCGGACGACATCGTCAAGATAATGATGTTGCTGAAAATACAGTCGCTCAGTTATGGATATTCAGGCTGTAAGGTGGACACAGTGGAGCAGTTGATACGTTTTTTCAACAACGGTGTCTATCCCGTGGTCTACCGTCAAGGCTCGCTTGGCGCTTCCGGCGATCTTGTTCCTTTGGCTCATCTTTGTCTTCCGCTCGTGGGACTGGGGGAAGTGGAATATAATGGAAAGTTGATGTCAGGAGCCGAACTGTTGCGGAAATTACGTTGGAAGCCAATCGAACTGGCATCAAAAGAGGGACTGGCGTTGCTCAACGGCACACAGAATATGAGCGCCTTTGCCGTATGGGCGCTGTTGCAGGCGGAACGTCTGAGCGATTGGGCCGACAAGATAGCCGCCGTGTCGCTTGATGCTTATGATGGATTGATAGAGCCTTTCACTCATGCCGTTCACGCGGTGCGCCCGCATCAAGGTCAGATAGAAACGGCTGCCCATATGCGCGAACTGCTCGAAGGCAGTGAGATTATAGGTCGGTCCAAGGCTCATGTACAGGATCCGTATTCGTTCCGTTGTGTGCCTCAAGTTCATGGAGCTGTGAAAGACACGATCCGCTATGTGCGCTCGGTTATTGACACTGAGATTAATTCGGCCACTGATAATCCTACGGTATGTCCGGACGACGACTTGATAATATCCGCTGGCAATTTCCATGGTGAGCCTATAGCGCTTCCGATCGATTTCCTTTCCATCGCCATCAGCGAACTTGCCAACATATCGGAGCGCCGTATTTATCGTCTTGTGTCCGGCACGCGCGGTTTGCCGAGTTTTCTCGTCGCTACGCCGGGAGTGAACAGCGGATTCATGATAACCCAATACACTGCGGCATCGATTGTCAGCTTGAACAAGTCGCTGGCCATGCCGTCGTCCACAGACAGTATTCCGTCGTGTCAGGATCAAGAAGACCATGTCAGCATGGGGGCCAATGCCGCCATCAAACTATACAAAGTGGTGCTCAATACAGAGCGTGTTCTGGCTATAGAATTGTTCAATGCCATGCAGGCCCTTGATTTCCGCCAACCGTTGAGGTCGTCGCCGAAGATTATGGAGATATACGACGAATATCGTAAAGTGGTGCCGTTCATACTTAATGACGAGATTATGTATCCATATATAGAACGTTCCATAGAATTTATCCGTAACAGACAGTAGTGCCATGACATCATTGTTAGTCAGGAACATAGCCCGTATTGCCGGCATAGAGCGCCACGGACGTCTGATGCTTGCAGGACGGGATCTATCGGTTATGGAGAGTATTGAAGATGCTTTCCTGTATGTTGAGGACGGAGTGATAGCGGATTTCGGTCCTATGTCCGAACTTGCCGATAAGGGATATGCCGATGATGCGGGAGTGACTGTGGTCGATGCCTGTGGCGGCATGGTGCTGCCATCGTTCTGCGACAGCCACACACATATCGTCTATGCGGCGAGTCGCGAACATGAGTTTGTCGACAAGATACGCGGATTGAGTTATGCCGAGATAGCCCGAAGGGGTGGGGGGATACTCAATTCGGCCGACCGTCTGCATGAACTCACGGAGGATGAGCTTTACTGTCAGGCCATGTGTCGTGTACGTGAGATAATAAGCAAAGGTACAGGAGCGGTGGAGATAAAGAGCGGCTATGGTCTCAATACTGCCGATGAACTGAAAATGTTGCGCGTGATACGTCGCATACAAGAGACGGCACCGCTGAAAGTAGCGAGCACGTTTCTCGGTGCGCATGCCGTAGGGCGCGAATATGCCGGTCGACAGCGCGAATATGTCGACCTTGTGGTCAATGAGATGATTCCTGAGGTTGGTCGTGAGCATTTGGCTGATTATATTGATGTGTTCTGCGACGATGGCTTTTTCACGCCTGAAGATACGGCGCGCATCCTTGAAGCCGGTGCAATATGGGGTATGCGACCCAAGATTCACGGGCAGGAACTGGCCGATTCGGGCGGAGTGCGTGTGGCCGTAGAGCATAATGCGTTGTCTGTAGACCATCTGGAAAGCATGACTGATGATGATATCGCTATGTTGCAAGGCACCGGCACGATTCCTACAGCCTTGCCCGGCACATCGTTCTTCCTTAATATGCCGTTTGCTCCCGGACGTCGTATCATAGACAGCGGTTTGCCATTGGCTGTGGCAAGTGACTACAATCCCGGGTCCACGCCATCGGGTGACATGAAGTTTGTCGTGTCGTTGGCTTGTATCAAGATGCGCCTGTTGCCTGAAGAAGCCTTCAATGCAGCCACTATTAACTCGGCATGTGCAATGGGGATCAGCCGTGACTATGGTTCTGTAAGCATAGGTAAGGTGCCCAATTTCTACATTACCCGGCCTATACCGTCGCTCGATTTCATTCCTTATGCTTATACTACGCCTGTTATCAGCCGGATATTTCTGAAAGGTGTGGAGTGGCATATATAATCAAGGACGGACTTTGCATTTAAAGAAAATCATTTTCTTTATCCTGCCGGTGTATAATCTCACTATTTTATTGTACATTTGCAATAAATATATTGGCAGATAATACGGAAATTCAAGAACCGATGATAACAGGACAGATAAAGAATCAGATAGATCAGATATGGGATACGTTCTGGGAGAGCGCAGGCGTCACTAACCCGATGTCGGTGCTTGAACAGATGACATATCTGTTCTTTATGAAGATGCTCGACGACATGCAGCTTAAGCAGGAGCGAGTGTCGGAAGAGATAGGCATTGGCATGTGCAGCGATGTATCGTTCGGCTATGGCACATGGCGCAATCCCGACACTGGTGAAGCGGTGTCTGTGGATAATCTTCGCTGGCATGTGTTCAAGCAGATGGAACCTGAGCAGATGTATCGCACGGTGAGCCGCGACGTGTTCACGTACATTAAGAATCTCAACAGCGGCACCGAGTCGGCCTACTCGCGCTTCATGGGCAATGCCGTGTTTCTTATCCAAAGTCCCCGCGCCCTTGCAAAGATTATCGACGGCATTGACGCGCTGCCCGACATGAACAGCCGCGACACCATGGGTGATGTGTATGAATATATCCTCGGCAAGATGGCCGCAAGCGGCAAGAACGGCCAGTTCCGCACTCCGCGCCACATTATCCGCATGATGGTGGAAATGATGCGACCCACCTGCAAGGACGTTATCTGTGACCCGGCGATGGGCAGTGCCGGTTTCATCGTCGAGGCCGCCAAATATGTTAAGGAGCATTATAAGGCCGAACTGATGAACAGGGAGAACGCCGAGCATTTCCGACGCTCGCTGCTACATGGTTTCGATACCGACCAGACCATGCTGCGCATCGGTGCGATGAACCTCATGCTCCATGACATAGAAGACCCTGACGTGGCTTTTCGCGATTCGCTGTCGTCTGATAACACCGATGCCGACCGCTATACTCTCATCCTCGCCAATCCCCCCTTTGCAGGAAATCTCGACTACGAGGCAGTGTCGAAGTCATTGCTTGCTACTGTAAAAACCAAGAAAACCGAGCTGCTTTTCCTCTCGCTTTTCCTACGCTCGCTTGCCACAGGCGGACGTTGTGCCTCCATCGTGCCCGACGGTGTTTTGACAGGAACATCCAACGCCCACAAGGCTATCCGAAAAGCCATAATCGACGGCAACCGCCTCGAAGCGGTTGTCTCCATGCCTTCAGGAGTATTCAAACCATACTCAGGTGTATCTACCGCTATCTTGATTTTCACGAAAACAGGAGCGGGCGGCACAGATAGAGTGTGGTTCTACGATATGAAAGCAGATGGCTTTTCGCTTGATGACAAGCGTAATCCTGTTGCTGACAACGATATTCCCGACATCATCGCCCGTTTTCACTCGCTCGACGAAGGAGGTGAGGACAACCGCACACGCACCGATAAATCTTTTCTTGTGCCTGTCGAGGAAATCCGCGAGCACGACTATGACCTCGCTTTCAACACCTACAAGGAAACCGTCCGCGAAGTCGTTGAATACGAAGCTCCCGAAGTGCTTATCGGTCGAGCTGCCGCCCTCGCCGCAAAAATTACCGAAGGTATCAACCAATTGGATGATTTGATCAATGAATGACCGACATCAATTCCGGGCCGTCTGGCATGATTATAACGGAGGAATTTACTTCGTCACAATCTGTTGCGCTGACAAAAAGCATTTGTTCGGCGAAATCACATCCACCCCGGCAGTAGGGACGCAATTCATCGCGTCCGCGTTAGGCCGCATCGTGGAAACTGACATTCAGAACCTTACTACGTATCACACCGACCTTGAGATAATCAACTACGTGGTGATGCCTAATCACGTCCATATGATTTTATCAATAACACCCTCGCAGAGGGAATTGTCCGCTCCGGCTGAATTGGGATGTCTGAAGCCGCCGCGCCATGGGGAGCCCGTAGACGATTTCCATCACAACAGTCGGTTGGCAACGATTGTCGGAACATTCAAGGCCGGAGTCACACGTCAGGCGCGGACGCGAAGAATATCGTCCCTACCGGGCGACAAAATATGGCAATCACGATTCCATGAACACATCATCCGTAATCAACACGCATTTGACAATATTATGAATTATATTGACAGTAATATGCGAAATTGGTGTCATGACAAATTCAATAGTAATCGCATCGAATGGCCGGTAGGGACGCGATTCTTCGCGTCCGCCGATTCAAGCGCAACCACCGAACGCGTTGACAATAAATGCAATAATAGCGCGGACGCGAAGAATCGCGTCCCTACAACTCGCAACAACCATGAAGCATAACTGGGAGTATAAACGACTTGGCGATGTATGTAAACTATGTGTCGGTGGTGATAAGCCTGCTGATATATCTGAAATCCAAAATTCAGATAACTCGATCCCTGTGTTTTCAAATGGAATAGAGAATGAAGGATTATATGGTTATTGCAAAAAGTCAACAATTCAAGAACCGTCTGTTACGATTTCCGGTCGAGGCACATTAGGTGTTCCCTTTATTAGAAGAAATCCATTTGTTCCTATTGTAAGGTTGGTTGTTGCAACTCCAGACTATTCATTGCGCTTGGAGTATCTGTATTATTGGCTTCTTTTTAGAAAATTTTCTGGTAATGGAGCGGCAATTCCACAACTAACTGTTCCAATGATAAGAAATGAAGTTATTCCTGTTCCACCTATAGAGGTGCAGGAGCGGATTGTGGCAGAGCTTGACAAGATTAACGAGGTGGTTGAGGATTGCCGCGAGCTGCTGCGCAACCTCAACGCACTCGCTCAATCCCTCTTCTACGACACTTTCGGCGACCCTGTCTCCAACCCAAAATGCTGGACATTCAAACAGATTAAAAGTCTTTTATCCTTAAAAGCTGGTAAGTCTATAAAAGCATCTGAACTGTTAAATCACATTACAGATGGTTATTACCCTTGTTATGGGGGTAATGGTATAAGGGGGTATATTTCAAAAAAGTCTCATCATGGACTTTACAACATTATTGGCAGACAGGGTGCTTTATGTGGTAATATAACGCTTGCAAACGGTGATTTCTATGCAACTGAACATGCCGTAGTGGTTTCTCCACTTATAGAGTCCTCTCCGTATTGGCTTTATTACATGCTTTCTGCGCTTAATCTAAATAAATACGCAAAAGGTGTTGCTCAACCCGGACTTTCAGTTGGCGTCATTAATGAAATTTCAATCCCAGTCCCGCCCCTCGCTCTCCAGCAGCGGTTCGCAACGCAGGTTGAAGCTATCGAGGCGCAGAAAGCTAACGTCGAAGCGACGATCGCCGAGATGCAGACGCTGCTCGCCAGCCGCATGGATTACTGGTTTAACGATTGAAAATGTGAAACACCGTCTAACAAATAAGAAACATGGCTATGAATAAACAGAATATATCCTCCAAATTATCTGAAAATATATATTCCCAGATAAAACAGGTTCTTATCCAAGCGAGAGCCACAGTGTTGACAACAGTCAATACCGCGATGGTACAGGCTTACTGGCATGTAGGCAAGCTCATTGTCGAAGCCCAGGGCGGTGAAGAAAGAGCCGCATACGGCGATGAACTTCTGAAATCTATTTCCGTTCGTCTGACTAAGGAGTTTGGGAAAGGATTCGACGCATCCAATCTTAGGAATATGAGGATGTTTTACCTGTCATTCCCAAAATGTGACGCGCTGCGTCACGAATTGAGTTGGACTCATTATCGCGCTTTGATTAGAGTTTCAAACCCAAAAGCCAGGGAATATTACGCCAAGGAGGCCGCCGCCGGCAAATGGAGCACTCGCCAGCTCGAGCGTCAAATCGCCACACAATATTATGAGCGTCTGCTATCCACTCATCGCGATGAAACCGCTGTCGAAAGCCTTATAAAGAATAACCTTCCCGCCAAGCCAGAAAAATTCGATCCCCTGACGCTGGTACATGACCCGTTCATTCTCGAATTTATCGGAGCTAAGGAGGATGTAATCTGGCAGGAAAGCGAACTTGAAAGTGCGCTGATTTCACATCTTGAAGAATTCCTGTTGGAACTGGGCCGAGGCTTCGCATTTATGGGTCGACAGAAACGCATCACTATCGACGGTCAGCATTTCTACCCTGACCTTGTGTTTTACAATGTCCTGACGAGGAGTTACGTCATAATCGACTTGAAGATGAGACGGGTGGACTACAGCGATATAGGCCAGATGCAGCTTTATGTGAACTACTATAACAGAGAAGTCTGTCAGCCGGATGATAATCCAACCATCGGCATCATTCTCTGCTCTGAAAAGAACGATACGGTAGTGGAATATACATTAGGGGACCGCACGGATATCGGTGTGTTTTCTGCTAAGTATGATCTTATCATGCCTACTAAAGAGGAATTGAGCCGGGAAATAGAGCTTACAAGACAGAAATTCAAACTAATCAACGGTTGATGCCTTATGTATAACTTCGACTACCTTAAAGATATACCCGAACTCGCGCCGCTGCACGGGCTTTGCGACCTGTGCGAGCAGCGACAATATACGGATCCCGACTCGGCTGCCATCAATGCCCGAAAGGCTCTTGAATGGCTCGTCAAGGCTATATACAGGATGAAAGGTGTAGAGCCTGGAGAACGCACCGGACTTTTCCAACTCACCACTGCCGATGTATTCACCGACTTTATCGCAGACCCTGAACTGATGAAAGCAGTCCATTGGATTAGAAAAGTCGGGAACCTTGCCGCTCACGACGGCAAGGTGACACGCCGCGATGCCTTCTTCACAACGCTCAACCTCTACAATCTTGTGGGCGGAGTACTTCTCAAACTAAGAGTAATCGACACTCTCGTTCCGTTTGACGAATCGTTCCTGCCCACAACACGACAGCCGCGTCCGCGCATTCCGGTTGTCCGCGCGGAGCAGACACCCGAATCGTTTGCCGCCACAGTAGGGACGCGACATGTCGCGTCCGCACCCTCGATCCCCGTCACCCTTTCGTGGGGCGACATATCGGAGGCAGAGACTCGCCGCCGATTCATTGACCTGATGCTACGTGAAGCCGGATGGGAAGTACTTGAAGCGGAGGGAGAGGTAGTTGGCGGAAAAGCCTGCATCGAAATCGAAGTGGACGGTATGCCTAATGGTGCCGGAAAAGGTTATGCCGACTATGTGCTGTATGGCGACAACGGCAAACCGCTTGCCGTTATCGAAGCCAAGCGCACGAGCAAAGATCCCGTTGCCGGCAAACACCAGGCCGAACTCTACGCTGACAGCCTCGAACGGAAGCATGGCATACGCCCGGTGATTTACTACACTAACGGATTTGAAATTCACATCATCGACGGACTCGGCTATCTTGAGCGTCAGCTATTTGCGTTCCATACCAAGAAAGATCTCGAACTCATAATGTCGCGCCGTAAATCGCGGCGAGAGATCATTGATTTCACAGTAAAGGAGGAAATCTCCGACCGTTACTACCAGAAGCGGGCCGTCAAGAGCATGTGCGAATGGTTCAATGCCCGGCATCGCTGTGGACTGCTCGTCATGGCGACGGGTACCGGCAAGACCCGCACAGCCATCTCGCTCGTGGATGTTCTTCAGCGCAACAACTGGATTAAGAACACTCTATTTCTTGCCGACCGAACCTCGCTCGTCAATCAAGCCGCACGTAATTTCCAAAAGCTGCTCCCCAATTCGCCCACTACCATACTGAGCGACAAGACCACCGACGTTGACCCCAACGCCCGTATAACTTTTTCCACATATCAAACAATGATTAATTACGTCGACACCGACAATAAGCCTTACAGCGTCGGCAGATTTGACTTGATAATCATAGATGAGGCGCACCGCTCGGTGTTCGGCAAATTCGGCGACATATTCTGCTACTTCGATTCTTTGCTTGTGGGTCTGACAGCCACGCCACGCGACCAGGTCGATAAATCCACTTATGAGCTTCTCCACCTTGAAGGTGGCGAGCCGACCGACTACTACGAGTATGAAACCGCCATCGATGACAAATACCTTGTGCCTTATGAGGGTAAGATTAGAGGATCAAAGGTAGTGAATGAGGGCATCAAGTATGATGACCTGTCGGATGAAGAAAAGCAGCAACTCGAACAGGTATGGGAATATGAACAGGTCAACAAAGACCCCGGTGAAGAATACGTGCCCCGCGACATCCGCGAGCAGGAGATATACAATTATATCTACAATACCGACACAATAGACAAAATGCTTCAGGACCTGATGGAAAATGGCCTGAGGATTCACAGTGGCGAGACGATTGGCAAGACAATCATCTTCGCCATGAACTCCAGGACTGCCAAGCTCATTGTCGAACGGTTCAATATCCTCTATCCCCATTACGGCAATGGCTTTTGCGAGCAGATTGACTACTCGATTAACTACTGTCAGGATCTTATAGACAAATTCAGTCTCCGCGACTCAATGCCCCGTATTGCTGTCTCAGTAGATATGCTCGACACCGGCATCGACGTGCCCGACGTGCTTAACCTCGTTTTCTTCAAACGTGTGCGCTCGCGTATCAAGTTTATGCAGATGATAGGTCGCGGAACCCGCCTCAGTCCCGACATATTCGGCATGGGCCAAGATAAAGAGAAATTCTACATCTTCGACTGGGGCGGAAACTTCAAATACTTTGGCACCAATCCCAAGGAAGGCAAGACCATCAAGACAGTGTCGCTCACCGAACGGCTTTTCGGTGTACGCGCCGATATAGTTTGTGCACTGCAAGCAGCACAGTATCAGGCCGACGAGTTCGCCAAGGGCTTGCACGACGAACTGAAAGCCATGCTGAAAACCGACATCGCCCGCCTCAGCGACATGCACATCTCTGTGCGCTCGAAGTGGCCGACAGTCTGCAAGTTCCGCGACTCGGAGAGGTGGCAGTTTATATCGGAGGTCGATGTGCTTGACCTCAAAAACGAGATTGCGCCGCTGTTGCCTAAGTCGATGGAAAATGAGATGGCTAAGAAGTTTGACCTTCTCGCCCTATATGTGCAACTCGGCATGGTGGACGAAAATTTCGGGAGCGAGCGGCATGTCGCACAGATTACTAAAATTGTGGATGCACTGCGTGACCGCGCTTCCATCCCCGACATAAAGGCGAAGATGCCACTGCTCAATGAGGTTATGACCGTGGAGTTTTGGGACAACCGAACCCTCGCCTCCATCGAGAATATGCGCAAGGAGATACGCGACCTGCTGAAATACCTTGCTGGCGAAGCCGGAAAGACCTTTACGGTAAACATCGAGGATGATGTGACCGACGAGGGGGAGGCAGGGAGCATCAAAACCACCATGACCTACAAGCAGAAAGTGCTCGACTTCCTGACACAGAACCGTGACCTGCCTGTGCTGCAAAAGATACAGAACCTCGAAAAACTTACAGGCAGCGACATCAACGAACTGGAGCGCATCCTTTGGCAGGAACTCGGTACCAAGGAAGACTACGAGCGTTTTCTGAGCCGTGAGAATCTGACAGTCGATATTCCCGTGGCCGCATTTATACGCAAGGTGGTTGGCCTCGACCGTCAAAAAGCAATTTCGCTTTTCTCCGAATTTATCTCGGTCAATACGCTCACCGCAGCGCAGGAGGAATTTATCAATAATATACTGAACTACGTGTGCCAGAACGGAGACATGGAGAAGAAAGAGCTGCGCGACAACCGCTTATTCTTCGAGTCGCTGTTGGCGCACTTTCCCGACAAGGCCGGGCAAGTGGCTAAATTTGTCGCGCTGCTCCACGAAGTAATCACCGCCGCTTGATTATAAAATTCACCTATGGCAACAAACAAGTCATCCAACAACGCCCATTTGGCATTGAACGGCATACTGTAAGAAAATTCATCCTTGAATCCACAATCAAAGATGGTATGGTCACAGTGATTGAAATATCCGGTACAGTTTCGTTCATGTAAAATAAGCAGGAGCATTTAAAAATGATATTTTATTAAAAAATAAATATCTGTATTTGTCAGGCTTGACGATTTTATGTATTTTTGCAAAAGAATATAAATTTGTAATATATAATATATAGGGTAGCACAAATAATGATAAAAATGCAAGCTATGATATTTGCGGCCGGATTGGGCACGCGGCTCAAACCACTGACCGATACAAGGCCGAAGGCCCTCGTTAGTGTAGCCGGGCGCACGCTGTTGGAGCATACGGTAAGCAGGTTGAAAAAAGCCGGTGCCGGAAGAATCGTAGTCAATGTATATCATTTTGCTTCGCAGATAACCGGTTTTCTTGAAGAAAACAACAATTTCGGCCTTGACATCCGTGTCAGTGACGAGACGGCCGCGCTGCTTGATACAGGAGGCGGTATAAAGAAAGCCATACCGTTGTTCTTGCCTTCATTGCCAATATTGATACACAATGTGGACATACTGAGCAATGTTGACCTTGGTGCATTCTATGCAGGCAATATGGCTAACGAGGCCACTTTGCTGGTGAGCGGCCGTGTTACGACCCGCTATCTTCTTTTCGATGACGACATGCGGCTTGTGGGGTGGACTAACACTGCTACGGGCGAGGTGCGCAGCCCTTATGGTGGTGACGTCGTATGTCGTGCCCACCGTTATGCTTTCTCCGGTATACACATGTTATCTCCGCGTCTTTTCCCACTGTTCAGTGAATTTCCCGACAAGTTCGGCATAATCGATTTTTATTTGGGTGTATGTGACAAAGTTGAGATAAAAGGCTTTTTCATGGATGACTTGGAACTAATGGATGTTGGAAAAATCGAGACACTTGGAGAGGCAGAGAATTTTGCTTTGACGATAGATAAAACTGTATAAAAATGATTCAATATAATCTGGAGTAACGGAATAATCGGTTTTTAAACCTCAAATTTCTTTAACTCCCCTAACATTATAAAAAAAATATGCAACAGAAGATTATCATTCTCGACTTCGGATCACAGACCACACAGCTCATAGGCCGTCGTGTTCGCGAGTTGGACACTTTTTGCGAGATTCTTCCGTACAACAAGTTCCCAAAGGATGATCCGTCGGTGATAGGTGTAATCCTGAGCGGTTCTCCTTATTCGGTGCACGACCCGGAGGCTTTCAAAGTTGATTTGAGCCAGTTTGTGGGTCGCTTGCCGGTGCTTGGTATCTGCTACGGAGCACAGTTTATTTCCCATACGCTCGGCGGACGGGTGGAAAAAGCCGACTCTCGTGAGTATGGGCGTGCCCACTTGCAGAGTTTTGACAAGGAAAATCCACTGTTCAAGGAATTTGCTGACAATTCGCAGGTATGGATGAGTCATGGCGACACCATCACCGCTATTCCGGAAGGTTTCGAGTGCATCGCGTCGACCAACGATGTGAAATATGCAGCCTACGCCTCTAAGGAGAATCCGGTATGGGCCGTGCAGTTCCATCCAGAGGTGTTCCACTCGGTGCAGGGCACGCAGTTGCTCAAGAACTTTGTGGTGGACATCTGCGGTTCGAAGCAGGACTGGAGTGCAGCATCGTTTGTAGACACTACAGTGGCCGAGTTGAAGGCCCAGGTGGGTGATGACCGCGTAATCCTCGGACTGAGCGGTGGCGTAGACTCATCGGTGGCTGCCGTTTTGCTCAATCGTGCCATTGGCAATAATCTGACGTGCATCTTCGTTGACCATGGCATGTTGCGAAAGAATGAGTTTAGCGATGTTATGCACGATTATGAATGTCTTGGACTTAATGTAATAGGTGTTGATGCGAGTGAGAAATTCTTTGCAGATCTTGCCGGAGTGACCGATCCCGAGCAGAAGCGTAAGATAATAGGCCGTGACTTTGTAGAGGTTTTCAACGCTGAGGCACGTAAGATTACGGGGGCGAAATGGCTGGCACAGGGTACGATATACCCGGACCGTATCGAGTCGCTCAACATAACGGGCAAGGTCATAAAGAGCCATCACAACGTTGGCGGACTGCCCGAAGAAATGCATCTGCAACTATGCGAACCGCTCAAATGGCTCTTCAAGGACGAGGTGCGCCGTGTGGGTCGCCAGCTTGGCATGCCCGAGCACCTCATCACTCGCCATCCGTTCCCCGGACCGGGGCTTGCCGTGCGCATACTCGGTGACATCACCCGTGAGAAGGTGCGTGTGCTTCAGGATGCCGACGACATATACATCCGCGGACTGCGCGACTACAAGGTTCGTCTGTCGGGCGAGGAGGCACGCCGTGTGCTGGCCGCAGGTGTTCCCGCAGCGATGACTGACGGAGAGGTGGAAGTGTCGCTTTATGATCAGATTTGGCAGGCCGGTGCCGTTCTGTTGTCCACGGTGCGCTCTGTCGGAGTGATGGGCGACGAGCGTACATACGAGAATCCGGTTGCTTTGCGTGCCGTGACCAGTACCGATGCCATGACTGCCGACTGGGCACATTTGCCTTATGATTTTCTTGCAAAGGTGTCTAATGAGATTATCAACAAGGTGCGTGGAGTAAACCGCGTGTGCTACGACATATCGTCAAAACCGCCATCGACAATCGAGTGGGAGTAGGACAGGATTTACCCCAGTATTAATTCCGTTCCCTCCTTAATGAGGTGACGATATACATATACAGACCGTATCCGGATATTGCAATGATATCGGGATGCGGTCTTTCTTTATGAAGCAATCCAAGTGTACTGATGGTATACATGATGAACGAGAGTGGTAATTGTGAAGAAAATGAGGGGTGATGATACATATTGAAAAGGATATGTGACGAATAAGAAAAAACAAAGGAGGCTTTAATATCTATATTTGCATTACGAATTGTCAATCGAACCGGCATTTGCCAGACGTTAAAGCATGGCTGAAGGACCAGTTCTGATGTCAATCGGACGATATTAGGACTGTGAATCGTACAGAACAGGATTTGCTGCCGGGTTGTGAAGGATGGAACAAATGTAACACTAAAAATAAAAATGAAATGAATAGAAGAATATGTATGTTGGCTGTTGCCATGATGATGGCATCCGTGCATGTCATGGGACAGAAGGTGCATGTGAAGTTTTTCACTCCCGGCATAGTCCGTGTAACCAAAACCCCGGATAATAATTCCGTAGAAAGAAAGTCGCTTGTGGTGACAGCATCACCTGAGAATGTGAAGTTGAAGACGACAGCGAATGCCGGCCAGACAGTGTACAAGTCTGCAAAGCTCAATGTCACGGTGGATGATAAGTCGGGCCGGGTGGTGTTTGCCACTACCGACGGTACACCTCTTTTGACAGAGGGTGAGTATGCTTTTACTCCTATCGTGGATGGACCGGACAAAGGTTCATATAAGGTGAAGCAGTGTTTTGCGCTCGGTGCCGACGAGCCAATCTACGGCATCGGCATGATGCAGAATGGCAAGATGTCTTTGCGCGGCGAACATCGTAAGATGCAACAGTCCAATCTTGAAGATTTCGCTCATTTCTTTCAGAGTATAAAAGGTTATGGAATCTTTTGGGACAACTATTCACCGACCAGGATTGACGATAACAAGACATTGGAGTTGGAAAGTCAGGTAGGAGATGTTGTAGATTATTATTTTATGTATGGTGAAAATGCCGATGGAGTGATACGCGAAATGAGGCACCTTACGGGCAAGGTGCCTATGCTTCCGTTGTGGACATACGGATTTCATCAGAGCCGCGAACGTTACAAGACACAAAACGAGTTGCTTGAGGTGGTGCGCAAGTACCGTGAAATGAAGATACCCTTCGACGGAATAATTCAGGATTGGCAGTATTGGGGCTCAAATTACACATGGAATGCGATGGAGTTTGTCAACCCCGACTTCGACAGGGCACAGCAGATGATAGATGAGGTGCATGACAGGAATGCACACATAAGTATCAGCATATGGTCCAGCTTTGGCCCTCAGACCAAGCCGTTCAGGCAGCTCAAGGACAAGGGCCTGCTATTTTCGTTTGAGACATGGCCCGAATCAGGACTCACATCGTGGCCTCCGCGCAAGGACTATCCGTCGGGTGTTCGTGTGTACGACTGTTACAGTAGCGAAGCCCGCGACATATATTGGGAAAACCTGTCGCGCCTGCACAAGATGGGTATCGACGCGTGGTGGATGGACTCTACCGATCCGGACCACGTGAACTACAAGGAATCTGACCTTGACGAGAAATGCTCGGCAGGCTCTTACCGCTCGGTGCGCAACCTGTTTCCGTTCATGACCGTAGGTGGCGTGGATGAACATCAGCGTGCGGTGGACAGTGACAAGCGTGTGTTCATCCTTACCCGTTCCTATTTTGCCGGTCAGCAGCGTTATGGTGCAAACACGTGGAGCGGTGATGTTGGAAGTTCGTGGCAGTCGTTGCGTAATCAGGTCCCTCTCTGCCTAAACCACACTCTTACTGCAAATCCTAATGTGAACACCGACATTGGCGGATTCTTTGCCGGTTCGTACAATCGCCACTATCAGGATAATTCGGCTACCAGCAATCCTCAGTATCAGGAACTTTACGTGCGCTGGATGCAGTTCGGCCTGTTCTGTCCTATGATGAGAAGCCATGGTACGGATGTGTATCGTGAACTTTATTACTATGGCAAGGCGGGCGAGCCGGTATACGACGCCCTCGTTTCGGCCGTGAAGATGCGCTATCGTCTTTTACCTTATATATACAGCACAAGCTGGCAGGTGAGCAAGAATGACGATAGTTTTATGCGTGCATTGATGATGGACTTCAAGGATGACAAAAATACATGGAATATAGGGCGTCAGTTCATGTTCGGCCGCAGTCTGCTGGTATGTCCTGTGGTAGATCCGCTTTACACCAAGGAGAAGATTGTCAAGACCGACGAGAACTCGGGATGGAACAAGCAGAACAGCAACGACAACAACGGATGGCCTGCTGTAGACTGGAATGAGAATAGAACGTATGAGGTGTATCTGCCTGCCGGCACGCAGTGGTACGACTACTGGACAAATGCCAGACTGGACGGCGGACAGAATATAAAGGCCGACGCTCCCATTGCCCGTTCGCCGTTATATGTCAAGGCCGGTAGCATTCTGCCTATTGGGCAGGATCTTCAGTATGTCAACGAGAAAGCGTGGGACAACATCACCCTGCGCGTATATCCCGGTGCTAATGCTTCGTTTACACTCTACGAGGACGAGGGCGACAACTATAACTATCAAAAGGGACAGTACACCGAGATTCCGATGACGTGGAGCGACAAGTCGCGCATGCTGACTATCGGTTCACGCCGTGGGGCATATCCCGGCATGCTGGCCAGTCGCACGTTCACTGTGACCACTCCGGACGGAAAGACAAAGAATGTGAAGTACACCGGCAAGAAGGTTTCGGTGAAGATGTAGTTTTTTTAAGAGGCTGTTGCATAGCTTGCAATTATGGCAATAGTCGCTTTCTGCGGTCGCTCGGGGCTTAAAGCCAAAGTCATTATTGTCAATACGTTATGCCGTTACGGCTTTGCCGGAATCAGATGTTATTGACATCACTCGATAAAGTCAATAACATTATAGAATAAAATTAATAAGATTTGAAAGTGATGTCAATGACATCAGATTCCGTCCGGGTCGCCATCTGTTAAAAACAAAGGCGTCAAAGGAGCAGAGGGACATTCCCGTCCAACTCCTTTGGCGTCTTGTTTGTTTAGAAGCATTTGTCTTTAACTCTTGAGCGACAGCAGGAAGCGACAATTCCCGTTAACTCCTTTAACTCCTAAAACAACTTTTTATACTTCATGTCAATAGCTTTGTACAAGCGTTCCGATGAGTTGTTCCAGTGCTCCATCAGTCCGAGTGGCTTCTCAATTGGTTTGCCGTCGCGCTTGTATATCGTACCGCTGGGAGGGTCGGGGATGGTGGCCGCCTCGCGGAGATATTCGTCACAATAGTTCAAACTGCCGAATTCGGGCCATTCGCCTATTATTATGTCCATGGCCACGGCATCGGCAGCCAGTGCGTCCTGTGATGCGATGATGGAGCAGGCCCAGTCGTTACAGAATGGCTCTTTCTGCCATTTGGGATGCGGTGCTCCGTTGACATCGCGCGAACCGTAAGTACCGTCAATAAGGAACAGCAGGCATTTTCCGCCCATGTCCGGATGTGATATGAAGTCTACAAAAGTCTTGTATCCTGGTTTGCCGTGACGTTTGTCCTGACTTACGTTGTTGTGTGCGTTTTTGCGCCATTGCAGGGCTATGTCAGTGGCGCCATACCAGTTTTTGCCCGTCAGCGTCACACCTGGGCCGGAATGTGTCTTCAGCAAAGCGCTGTTTATGACGTAGTCGGCATCGGCTATGCACTTGGCTATGCCGCGCGCCATCTTGCCGTTGTCCACCGAATATGTTATTCGTTTGGCATAATATTCGCATTTCTGCCGTCCATTGCCTCCGATGTTGTCTATGAATACCACTTCGGGAAATTCACGGTGTATCTTGTCATAGATGCTGTCAGTTATTGCACGGCTCGGTTCGCATACGATTATGTCGGCCGGCCGCACACCGCCGTCGTTGACGAGTGATCTGACGAGGGCAAGGGTTACGAATGGCGACGAATTGAGGTCGATTGTGTCGTGATGCGTAATGGCGTTGTTCATGTTCAGCTTCACGGCAATCTTCTCGCCTTTGCGGTATTTCCGGCTACCTTTGCCGTGGCGCTTGTTGAAGTCGCGGAACATGGCCGCCCAGCCTTTTGCAGCGTCCGTCCTGCCACCGACCAGAGCTATGGTCTCGCGTATCATGGCGTCGGCTTTCTCTTGGTCGTTCCATCGGTCTTCAACCCATAGTCCGGACAGTCCGTCCCATTGGGCCACTCCGGGTGAATGTACCCAGGCTACGCGTCCGGGAACAGCACCTTGTGCCTTGCCGAGTGGCTCGTTGGGTGCTACAAACAGTTTGGGTCTTATAGGTTCCTGACCGACTACTGAAATGCTTGTGGCAGACAAAAAAGCCATGCCCAGAGCGGTAATCATGGCCTTATGCTTCAGACGGATCATTATTTCTCTTTCAGCAGGTCACGTATCTCAGCGAGCAGTTTCTCTTCAGCGGATGGTTTGGGTGATGCCGGAGGAGCTGTGGTTGCGGCTTTGTCTTTGGTCTCCTTTTTGGTAAGACGGTTGATTCCTTTCACAAGCATGAACACGCAGAAAGCTATGATGATGAAGTCGAAGACGGTCTGCATGAAGTTTCCGTAGTTCACTGTTACAGGTTCGAGTTTCTCAATGCCTGGCAAATTGACTTCCGGCAGTGTGAATTTGAGATCGGTGAATTTGACTCCACCGATGAACCATCCTATTGGAGGCATGATGATGTCGTTGACCACTGATGTTACTATTTTGCCGAAAGCACCTCCTATGATTACGCCGACTGCCATATCGACGGCGTTGCCTTTTACGGCGAACTCTTTAAATTCGTTGATGAATTTACTCATGGTTTCGTTTTTTATATATTTTAATACTGTTTTACGCTGCAAATATAGATTTTTTTTCGTAACTTTGCGCCCGAAAATAGAAAAAATATGCTGCAAGGCATCATTATTTTGGATATTCATTACTCAAAAGAGGGTGTTCTCGCAACTTTTATTCTAAATTTTTAAAATACAGATATTAAACCCTTTTAAAATAAAAAAGTAATTATGATTAAGATTGGTATTAACGGATTTGGCCGTATCGGTCGTTTCGTATTCCGCGCAGCTCAGACTCGCGACGACATTCAGGTTGTAGGTATCAATGACCTCTGCCCTGTAGACTATCTGGCTTATATGCTGAAGTATGACACAATGCACGGTGCTTTCGATGGCACAATCGAGGCAGATGTGGAGAACAGCAAGCTGATTGTTAACGGTAAGGAAATCCGTGTTACTGCAGAGCGTAACCCCGCTGACCTGAAGTGGAACGAGGTTGAGGCTGAATATGTTGTTGAGTCAACAGGTCTGTTCCTGACACAGGAGAAGGCTCAGGCTCACATCGAGGCCGGTGCCAAGTACGTAGTTATGTCAGCTCCTTCAAAGGACGCTACTCCTATGTTCGTTTGCGGCGTAAACTTCGACAAGTACGAGAAGGGTACACAGTTCGTTTCTAACGCATCTTGCACAACAAACTGCTTGGCTCCTATCGCTAAGGTTCTGAACGACAAGTTCGGTATCACCGACGGTCTTATGACAACTGTTCACTCTACAACTGCTACACAGAAGACTGTTGACGGTCCGTCACTGAAGGATTGGCGCGGTGGCCGTGCTGCTTCCGGCAACATCATCCCCTCTTCAACAGGTGCTGCCAAGGCTGTAGGTAAGGTTATCCCTGAACTGAACGGCAAGCTGACAGGTATGTCTATGCGCGTTCCCACTTTGGACGTTTCTGTAGTAGACTTGACTGTAAATCTGGCTAAGCCCGCTACATACGCTGAGATTTGCGCAGCTATGAAGGAGGCTTCTGAGGGTGAGCTGAAGGGTGTACTGGGATATACAGAGGACGCTGTTGTTTCTTCTGACTTCTTGGGCGACACACGCACTTCTATCTTCGACGCCAAGGCAGGTATCGCTCTTACCGACACATTCGTAAAGGTTGTGTCTTGGTATGACAATGAGATAGGTTACTCTAACAAGGTGCTTGAGCTCATTGCACACATGAAGAAGGTTAACGGCTAATCAACATTTTAGCTGTTAAAGCGATAAAAACAGGCCGTCCTGCATTGCAGGATGGCTTTTTTTTATTATTTTTGCCGACAAATGTTTTTTATTCAGACCTGTTAAAAGTATTCTGTATACAAAAAATGGATAAGATGATAACCATACTCGGTCCGACAGCGAGTGGTAAGACAGCGTTGGCCGCCGCGTTAGCCGATAGACTTGGATGTGAGATAATAAGTGCCGACTCACGTCAGGTATATCGTCGGATGGATATTGGTACAGGTAAAGATTTGTCTGATTATGCCGTTGATGGTCGGCAGATACCATATTATCTGATAGACATAGCCGAGCCAGGGACACGGTATAACCTGTTTCAGTACCAGCGTGACTTCCGTTTGGCTTATGATGCCATAGTGTCTCGGGGACGGAGGCCTATACTTTGCGGCGGTACAGGATTGTATATAGAAGCTGTGCTTAAGGGATACCGTCTGGCACCGGTTCCGGAGAACAAAGAATTGAGGGCACGTTTGGAGGGTAAAACTTTGGCTGAACTGACTGCTATGCTGATGGACCTGAAATGCCGTAATGGTTCCACAATGCACAACAAGACTGATGTCGACACGGCAAAACGGGCCATAAGGGCAATAGAAATAGAGATATTCAGTGGTGATAATCCTGCTGCTGAGTCCGATACTCCACCGACAGACTCTATAATAATAGGTATAGATGTTGAGCGTGAAGAGCGTCGTCACCGTATCACAGACCGTCTTTGCCGACGTCTTGAAGGTGGCTTGGTTGATGAGATAAGGGCCTTATTGGATAGTGGTATTGCTGCTGACGACCTGATATATTATGGTCTTGAGTATAAATTTGTGACTGAATATGTCATAGGTCGTATCACATATGAGGAAATGTTTCGTTTGCTTGAAATAGCCATACATCAGTTTTCCAAGCGGCAGATGACATGGTTCAGGGGGATGGAGCGACGTGGCTTTACGATACATTGGATAGATGCAATGCTGCCGATGGAAGAAAAGGTTGCCGAGATATTGAAAATAGACCGTAACAAATAAAGCATGAAGGTTTACATTCTGGAATTTAAATCTTAAATCGTCAAATTAAAATGGCTATAGAAACATCAAGATGGGGCGTGCTCTATTGTCCCAAGTCAGGCTTCAGCCGCGGACGCAAGCAGTGGGCCAAAATAAAGCGTGCACTTGATGCACGTGGGGTGCTTTATGATTTTGTTCAAAGCGAAAATGAAGACAGTGTGGAACGGTTGATGCGCATGCTTGTCAACAACGGTTACAATACAATTATTGTGGCCGGTGGAGATTCGGCACTTAATGATGCTGTTAATTGTCTTATGAACGTTGAGAAGCAGGTGAGAGACCGGGTTGTGCTTGGCGTTATTCCCAACGGTGTTGTAAACGACTTTGCCCGTTTTTGGAATTTTAAAGAGAGTGACGTGCAGCAGACGGTGGATTGGCTTATAAAACGCCGTGTGAGGAAAGTGGATTTGGGATGTGTAAGATATACTAACAAAA
The DNA here is from genome assembly GCF_013166575.1 of Xylanibacter rodentium. GTDB lineage: Bacteria > Bacteroidota > Bacteroidia > Bacteroidales > Bacteroidaceae > Prevotella > Prevotella rodentium. The sequence goes on along the minus strand of NZ_JABKKE010000002.1, from coordinate 152,251 downwards.
GAGGAGAAAAGTGTCACAGGTATTTCCTCAATTGTATCAATATAGGACTTATTGCCGACATTATGAATCTGCGCCGTCAGACACGCAGTCTTCTCGGTTCGCGTACGTTGTCATTTGCCGTATCGTTGCTGCTTATGTTTTTTCACCGTCTTGACTATAAGATGCAACTGAAGATAAATTCGGAGGTGGTGAAACGCCGTGTGATGAATGTATGTGTGGGCAGCGGACCTGGGTATGGGCAGACTCCCAATGCCGTACCATATAATGGCATGGTGGATGTGTCGGTGGTTTATAGTCCTAAAATAATACAATTGTTTGTCGGCATATGGCTGTTGTTTACAGGACGTTTTCTGAGCCATCATAGCGTGCATGCTTACCGTACCGACGAAGTGCATGTGATTGAAGCCAAGCATGCCATGTTGGGAATAGACGGACGGCTGATGTCCACTCCAGTAGGATCATATTGGATAAATGTGGATAAGGAGGTTATAAACTTCCTTATTCCAGATTGAAATATTATCATAATCTGCTGACTGATGCCCGGTTGAAGTAATCGGGCATTATCCCATTTCTGAAATGTTTCGCAGTTTTTCGTCGTCGATAATCTTTATTTTCTTACCATCAATGGCTATGATGTTTTCTTGGGCGAATGACGACAGTGTGCGTATGGCATTGCTTGTAGTCATATTTGACAAGTTGGCCAGGTCTTCACGGCTCATTGATATGTCAAGCGTCAGTGTGTCTTTGTTTACTCCGTATTTTTCTTTAAGTGACAACAGCGATTCGGCTAATCGTGCTCTTATGTGTTTCTGTGTCAGATTGACAGTGCGCACATCTGCTATTCCGAGCATGGTTGACAGTTGTTTGATGAAGTATATGGCCAATGCCGTGTTTCTGACAATAAGCTTTTTGATTACATTTATTGGTATCATGCAAATTACAGAGTCTTCAAAGGCTGAGGCCGCATTGAGATATTTTTCTCCTGCGAAAGCAGCTCTAAAACCGAAGAGCCCTTTGCGGTTGATCAGTCTGATTATCTGATCACGTCCTCCTACACCGTCCATGTGTATTTTTACTTTTCCTTTCAGAAGACACATTAGGAATTGAGGATATTCGTTTGTCTGATATATGATTTCGTTTTTATGTAAACATGTTATTCTGATATTTTCCATCAGATATTCCTGTTCGGTAGGTGAGAGTAGCTCCCATAGCTCCGATATGGATTCTATGATGTTCCGTTTATCAAAATCTTCCTTTGTAGCCATTCGCTTCCATGATTGTTATCATTGCAAAATTACAATTTTTGCACTTATTTCTTTTATTTTCATGATTAAATGTATTCTACAGTCCTAAAAATAATCGTTTTTCATCAAATATTTCTCCATTTATTTTGCCATAATCACGAATTTTCTTAACTTTGGAAATCATTTGCGAGATTGTCTTTTATAAGACGGTTGAGCTTACCTTAAAAAGAATGCAACTAATGAATCAAAAACCTTAATATAGGAACTATGAGTTATTTACGATTTGAAAAAGCTGTAATGACCAACTTGGAGGAGTCACTTCGTCGTGAATTGCTACGTACAAACCGCTCAGGCGCATATTCCTGCTCAACATTGGCAGATTGTAATACGCGCAAGTATCATGGCTTGTTGGTTGTTCCTGTTCCTGAGATTGATGATGACAATCACGTCCTGCTTTCTTCGCTCGACGTCACAGTCATTCAGCATGGAGCCGAGTTCAATCTCGGCCTTCATAAATATCAGGGCAACAATTTCAGTCCTAATGGGCATAAGTACATTCGTGAGTTTGACTGCGACAAGGTGCCTACCACCCTCTATCGTGTTGGTGGAGTATTGTTAAAGAAAGAAGTGGTGTTCCAACACTACGAAGACCGTATCCTGATTCGTTATACACTTGTTGACGCACATTCGGCTACGACACTTCGATTCCGTCCGTTTCTCGCTTTCCGCAGTGTGCGCCAGTTTACGCATGAAAATTCGACTGCCAGTCGGGAGTATTATCCGATAGACAATGGTATCAAGACATGCATGTATGCCGGCTATCCTGATCTGTACATGCAGTTCAGCAAGAAGAACGAGTTTGTATTCCATCCCGATTGGTATCGTGGTGTGGAATATCCGAAAGAACAGGAACGAGGGTACGCTTCTAATGAAGACCTTTACGTGCCGGGGTATTTCGAGATGCCTATCAAGAAAGGTGAGAGCATCGTGTTTTCTGCATCGACATCATCGATACGTACAGGTGGATTGAAAAAACTTTTTGATGAAGAAGTGGAAGAACGCTCTCCCCGAGATAATTTCTTTCATTGCTTGGTAAACGCAGCACATCAGTTTCACAAGCATGAGAAGAACGACGACCGTTATCTGCTATCCGGATACCCGTGGTTTAAAAGCCGTGCCCGTGACACCTTCGTATCGTTGCCGGGACTTACGCTTGCCATTGATGAGCAAGATTATTTTGAACTGGTGATGAAAACAGCCGAGAAGGGACTTCGGGAGTTTATGGAGGAGAACCCCCTCACAGTGAAGATATATGAGATAGAACAGCCGGATGTGCCGTTATGGGCTGTTTGGGCTATCCAACAGTATGCCAAGCATGTAGGTAATGCGAGATGTATTGAGATGTATGGCAAGTTGTTGCAAGACATAGTCAAGTACATTATAGACGGCAGACATCCTAATCTGCGTCTTGACGACAATGGTTTGCTATATACCAATGGCCGTGATAAAGCCGTGACGTGGATGAACTCTACGGCCAACGGACGTCCGGTAGTTCCACGTACGGGATATATCGTCGAGTTTAATGCCTTGTGGTATAATGCCATCAAGTTCTGTGCCGCATTGGCTCAAGAGACCGGTGACACGGATTTTGCCAGTGATTTGGAAAGACGTGCCGAACTATGCAAGGAGTCTTTTGTGAAGACCTTCCTCAACGAATATGGTTATCTGCTTGATTACGTCGACGGTTACATGATGGACTGGAGTGTTCGTCCCAATATGATATTTGCCGTGGCGTTCGATTATTCTCCGCTTAATCAGGAACAGAAGAAGGGCGTGCTTGATGTATGTACGCGCGAGCTTCTTACCCCAAAGGGATTGCGCTCACTGTCGCCCAAGAGCGGCGGTTACAACCCTATGTATGTAGGTCCGCAGACACAGCGTGACTATGCTTATCATCAGGGGACAGCATGGCCATGGCTGGGTGGTTTCTACATGGAGGCTTGTCTGAAACTGTACAAACGTACGCGTCTTCGTTTCATTGAGCGCCAGATGGTGGGATATGAAGACGAGATGAACTACCATGCACTTGGCACAATCTCTGAATTGTTTGACGGCAATCCGCCATTCCACGGGCGTGGAGGAATGTCGTTCGCAATGAATGTGGCCGAGATTCTGCGCACTCTTAAACTATTGGAAAAATATACATATCAGAAATAAGAGGAGGACAAGACGATGAAAGTACTAATGTTTGGTTGGGAGTATCCTCCTCATGTATATGGTGGACTTGCTACTGCCAATTACGGAATAACAGAAGGTCTGCACGCACAGGGTGACCTTGACATCACATTGTGTCTGCCTAAGCCGTGGGGTGACGAAGACCGGAGAGCTGCCAATATTGTCGCCATGAACTCAGTACCTATTGCATGGCGTGATGTGGAGTATGAATATGTGAAGAGTCGTATCGGGCATGTTATGTCTCCGGATTACTATTACAGGTTGCGTGACAATATATATGCTGACTTTAATTATATGCATGTCAACGATCTCGGATGTATGGAGTTTGCCGGAGGGTATCCGTCGAATCTGCATGAGGAGATCAACAACTATTCAATAATAGCCGGTGTAGTGGCCCGTACCGAAGAGTTTGACATAATCCATGCCCATGACTGGCTTACTTATCCGGCCGGCATACATGCCAAGCTGGTGAGTGGCAAACCGCTTTGTATACATGTGCATGCCACCGACTTTGACCGTAGTCGCGGTAAGGTAAATCCGACGGTATATTCGATAGAGAAAAACGGAATGGACAATGCTGACTGTATAATGTGTGTGAGCGAACTCACCCGACAGACAGTCATCAACCAGTACCATCAGGATCCACGCAAGTGCTTTACAGTTCACAATGCCGTATATCCGCTTAAGCAGGAATATGATGAGATACAGCGTCCGGATCATACGGGCAAGGAAAAGGTGGTTACTTTCCTTGGGCGAATCACAATGCAGAAAGGTCCCGAATATTTTGTCGAGGCTGCCAGTATGGTGCTTCACCGCACACGTAACGTCCGTTTCTGTATGGCCGGTTCCGGCGATATGATGAATGCAATGATTCAGCTTGCTGCAGAACGTGGCATTGCCGACCGTTTCCACTTCCCGGGATTCATGCGTGGCAAGCAGGTTTACGAATGTCTGAAAGATTCGGATGTTTATGTGATGCCTTCTGTAAGCGAGCCGTTCGGGATATCACCGTTGGAAGCTATGCAGTGCGGCACACCGTCCATCATATCCAAGCAGAGCGGATGTGCCGAGATTTTGAACAACTGTATCAAGGTGGACTACTGGGATATTCATGCCATGGCAGATGCCATATATTCTATCTGTGCCAACGACAGCCTGTTCAATTATCTGAAAGAAGAAGGTAAGCGCGAGGTGGACCAAATCACTTGGGAGAAAGTTGGTCTTTGGATTCGCGAACTATACGAGCGCACACTTGGTTGGAGATAGTCAATGAAACTGATTGTGGGCTTAAAGTGAATAAGTCAGATTGGTTCAATAAAACAATATAAAATCAAACGACAATGAAAACAATATGTTTATATTTTGAGATACATCAGATAACCCATCTCAAGAGATACCGTTTCTTTGACATCGGTACTGATCATTATTATTATGACGACTACGAGAATGAGCGTAGTATCTGTGACATAGCCGAACGTTCGTATATGCCGGCACTCAGTGTTCTGGAAGACATGATACGTACCAACGGCAATTACTTCAAAGTCGCATTTTCTTTATCAGGTGTTGGCATAGAGCAATTGGAGATGCACGCACCTCAGGTTCTTGAAAAGTTGCAGAAGCTCAACGAGACCGGCTGTGTGGAATTTCTTGCAGAACCTTATTCACACGGACTGTCGTCTCTGGTCAATGAAGAGACTTTTGCTGCCGATGTGAAGAAGCAGTGTGAGAAAATAGAAGAGTATTTCGGGAAGAGGCCTGCCGTATTGCGCAACTCATCACTTATTTACAGTGACGACATAGGCGGACAGGTGGCAGCCATGGGATTCAAAGGTATGCTCACAGAAGGGGCCAAACATGTACTCGGATGGAAATCGTCACATTATGTGTACAATTGCAACATTGCTCCCGAACTCAAGTTGCTGTTGCGTGATGTAGAACTCAGTGACGACATCTCGTTGCGTTTCGGCAACAGTGACTGGCCCGGCTATCCGCTCTTTGCCGATACATACATCAATCGTATAGCATCATTGCCGGAGAACGAGCAAATCATAAATATCTTTATGGAGCTGTCGGCGCTTGGCATAGCACAGCCGCTATCGTCAAACATCCTTGAATTCATGAGAGCTTTGCCGGCTTGCGCCAAAGAGAAAGGTATAATTTTCTCCACTCCTACGGAAATCTGCAAGATGACACATAGTGTGGGCGCTCTTGATGTGCCCGACACATTGTCGTGGGTGGACGAAGAGCGTGATGTAAGTTGTTGGCTTGGAAATGCCATGCAGAGAGAGGCATTCAACAAACTGTACAGCGTGGCCGACCGTGTTCGGATAGCCAATGACCCGCGGGTGAATCAGGACTGGGATTATCTGCAGGCAAGCAATAATTTCCGCTTCATGACCACCAAGCCTTCAAACGTAGGACTTGACCGTGGCATATACAGCGATCCGTTTGACGCTTTTACAAACTATATGAACATTCTCGGTGACTTCATCAATCGTGTAAACAGTCTTTATCCTGAAGAGATAGACAATGAGGAGCTCAACAGCCTTCTCACCACGATAAAAAATCAGGGAGACGAGATTGAGATGAAGGATAAAGAGATAAGCCGCCTGAAAACAAAGTTGGAGAAGATTCAGATGGCAGAAGAGAAGCTGAAAGCAGAGAAACCGACAGCCAAGAAGACTGCAAGCAAGAAAACATCTGCGACAAAAAAGACAACGGCAAAGCCGGAAAAAGAGGCATAGACAAATATGTCTGAAGATAATTTCGGCTTATGAAAAGCTATATAAAGAAGTGGAGACCGGTACAATTTGCCGGTCTCCACTTCTTTATTTTTCCATTTATAAATATCTTTACTTTAACATGTGTTAAGCGGTATCGTACCGGCATTTTTCAATCAACTCCCCGAAAATCGCGATTTTTTCTTCAAATAGAGAGCGCTGATAATCAGCATGTTACAACAATGAGGCTTTGTAAAGAAAGCAGAGAGGGCCTTTTCGCATTGCAATAAGGCCGTTATTGCATTGCGACAACGGCCTTATTGCAATGCGAAAAGGCCGTTGCGGGAGTGTCGGGAGGCCCTTACGGCAGGAAAACAGTGCCAAAAACACGTGTAAAGAAAGCAGAGAAGGTCTTACGGCTTTTCTATTTCGAGAAAAAAGAAAAGTTAAATTTTCAGAATAAACAGGACAATATGATAGAATGTGATTTCTTTTTCGAACAAAAAGTACGGGCGTTTCCGTTTTTTCTCCGATTCATTGCTCATGCCTTGATAGCCATGGCGTATTCATTTTGCGCATGGAAAACAAAACTTTTTCTGCATTTGAATAACATTTCTTCAAAGTTTATTCGTATATTTGCAGATATACTTTGTATTATCATATTTATGAAAAATAAGCTACTGACATTACTTTTGGCTATATTTACATGCAACGGCATTGTCTTGGCACAGCCATATTGCGATGTGCATACTTTCACATTGAGGGACGGGCTTCCCGCGGGTAACATATCCCGCATAATACAAACCGATAACGGTTTGATGTGGTTTTCCACGTGGAACGGACTATGCTGCTATGACGGCTATCGCTTCACCACATTCCGCAACCAGCCGGGAGTGAACGAAATATTTACGACCAACAGAATATTTCTCATTAAGCCAAGTTCTACCGGTGATATCTGGTGCTGCACTTACGACAGGCATGTCTATCTGTTCGACACCCGTCAGTGCCGTTTCATCAATGTCAGTGAAATTATAAGCCGCAAATACGGCAATGCTATCGTGGCACGCAATATATATTCGCTGCCTAACGGACATACGTGGATAGTGAGCAACGACAGCGGTCCGAACTATCGGATAAATGATATTGACGTAAAACATGGTAACGGCATAGAACAGTATGGCGGAGGAAGTTCCGGCCACGGTTCGGTAGGTGTGAAAAAGATTGAACTTGACGACAGCGGGCGTGAGTGGATATTCAGCGACAAGGGAGTGATGCTGTTTGACGGAAAGTTTGATTGTGACATACCGTTTGAGTATATAGGACAGTTGGGAAAGAGCGTTATGTTTGCATCGGTAGACGGTAAAGTATATGTATATACAGGTAGAGACAGGCCGCGTCAGATAACAATGCCGGCAGGAGTGAACGTAATAAACGGTATGACGAAACTGAGCGACACGCAGATGCTTTTTGCCACAAATATAGGCGTTGTGAGATATGATATATCCTTGAATGCCCTTTATACCTATTCCGTACAGACACCGGGCCAGCCGTCAACAATGGTCAAGGAAGTTTTTGTAGACCATAAGCAACGTATTTGGGCATATACAGACAGTGACGGTGCCGTGATGATAGACACCCGTAGTAACGACGGCAACATGTCGGTACGCTGGCTGACGGCACAGGCCGACGATGCTCTGCGGCAGACTACATGCAGCAAGCCTTTCTTTCACGAAGATAAGTACGGCACGGTGTGGATTGTGCCGTCGGGGGGGACATTCGCCTATTACGACGAAACCTTAAGACAGCTGAAGCCATGCGTGCTGATGTCTGACTATGGTATGAGTGCATGTCTGCCCAGAATAGAGAAGTTTTTTATTGACAGCGGCAAAAATCTTTGGTTCACTGGTACTCGTGACATAAATTTGGTTAATTTCAGATATCATCATTTCAAATATACCCCTGTATTGCCCAATCAGGATGTACGTTCATTGCTTATTGACAGCCGCGGCCGTACATGGGCCGGAACTTATAGTGGCCAGCTCGCCGTGTTCGATGCCGACCGCCGGCTGCTTGGCTACATCGATCGTAACGGCGCTTTACAGAAAGACAAGACGGAATTTTCAAACCGTATATACGCTCTTCGTGAGGACAATAAGGGACGTGTCTGGATAGGAACTAAAGGTGACGGTCTTTATGTTCTTGGCAAGGACGGTAATATAGAGCATTATGTCAGCACAACGGACAACTATTCGCTGAGCCATGACGACATATATGACATCGATGTGGACAATCGCGGACGTGTGTGGGTCGTTTCTTTCGAGGGCGGACTCAACCTTGTCGACGAGCGCGGTGGAAAGATGCGTTTCATAAACTGTCGCAACGAGATGAAACAATATCCCGACAGCCTGTTTTTCAGAAAGATACGTCGTGTCACTCATGACAAGAAAGGAGACATTATACTTTCTACGAGTAGCGGTCTGGTGACTTTTGCCGGCAATTTCAGCAGTCCTGATAAAATAGGATTTTACATAAGCCGTCATGTTCCTGACGATACGGCCAGTCTGACGGCCAATGATGTGATGCAGACATTGGTGACACGTAGTGGCAGGATAATTGTGGTGACGATGGGGGGAAGTGTGCAGGAAATGGTCTCTGAAGATGTATTGGGAGAGAATCTGAAATTTCGCAATCTTACGGATATGCGTAAGAACGAGAGTATAGTACAGTCGTTGGCGGAAGACAACAACGGTAATATATGGATAATTCGTGAGGGCAGCATTGAACAGTACAGTCCGTCCACGGGCACGCTGTCGCAGTATGGCCCGGACAACATAGGATATGATGTGGAGATGTCGGAGGCCAAGCCGGTGCACAATCCTGCGACTGACGTCATATCGGTGGCTGTATGGGGAGGTTTCATCAGTTTCAATACCAACGACCTCAAGAAAAGCAGCCATCGCCCCGGAATTGTTTTTACCGGTGTGCTTTGGCAAGGTGACAACGAACCGGAGCCGATACTGAACAAGGAAGTACTTGAAGTGCCGTCGCATCGCCGTAATCTTACAGTATATTTCGCGGCTCTTGAGTATTCGGACAAGTATCTTGTGAAATACGCCTATAAACTCGACGGAACAGATGACAAATGGAACTATTTGGGGCAGACTAACAGTGCTTCGTTCAACTATCTGCCGGCCGGCCGCTACAAACTGTTGGTAAAAAGCACTAACAGCGACGGTATATGGGTGGACAATGTCACAGGGCTCGATATATACGTGCATCCCACATTTTGGGAAACCGGTTGGGCAAAACTCCTGTATGCTCTGTTGGTAGTATGCATGATATGTCTGGCCGTATATATATATAATCTTCGCACAAGGGCGGCAATGGAGCGTGAACTGAATGATATGAAGACACGGTTTTTCACGGAGATAAGTCACAAACTTCGTACGCCGCTGACCTTGATTGGCGCACCGGTTACGGAGGTGCTCCGCACAAGCAGTCTTACCGAGTCGGCACGCAGACATCTGGAGATGGTGGAGCGTAATGCTTTGCAGATGCTTGAACTTGTCAACAAGATGCTTAAGTACAGTATGGAGCGCCGTGTGACCTTATCGGATGACCATATCGTGAAAGATACGACAAAAACGGGAGACGGTATCGTTTCCGGGAAATCGGAGCCGAAGACCGATATTCTGTCAGGTGTTTCTCAGATTGCCAATGATTCCATGTGGACTGCCGAATCCAATATATCCAATGAAGCCATAGGTAAGGTGGAACATCGTACGCCGAGCGAGAAACTTCTCGTCGTAGAGGACAATGATGATTTGCGTAGCTTTCTTGTGAGCATATTGCAGAGCGACTATCATGTTCTTCAGGCCGAGAATGGCCGTCGCGGACTGGAGATAGCCGAGACCGAGATGCCCGACTTTATAATCACAGATGTTATGATGCCTGAGATGGACGGCCTGGAAATGGTGCGGCACATCAAGTGCAACAACGATATCTGTCATATACCTATCATCGTTCTTTCCGCCAAGGCATCGCTTGAAGACCGTCTGAACGGGCTTGATGCCGGTATCGACGATTACATAACCAAGCCGTTCAGTGCGCTGTATCTTAAGTCGCGTGTGAGCAATATCATACGCCAGCGCCATCTGCTCCAACAGGCATATGTGGAGCAGATAAAGCCGGAGGACAATCGTACCTACAAACTCGAGACCCCGCAGATTGTCGATGCAGACACAGAGATGATGAAGCGTCTTTTGGGTTATCTGGAAGAGCATATCAGTGACCCGTCAATGAAGATTGAAGACCTTGCAGATGCTGTGAATCTTGGTCGTTCGGTGTTTTATGGCAAAATAAAGAGTATAGTGGGTATGACGCCGGTGGATTTTGTTCGCCACATCCGTATGCAGCGGGCTGAAGAACTTATATCAAAGAGCACATATCCGTTCTCTCAGATAGCTTATATGGTAGGTTTTTCGGATCCTAAGTATTTTAGTAAGTGCTTTAAAAAAGAGACAGGAATGACACCGTCAGAGTATCGTGACAAGACGAACTGAAAACGATTTGAACTGAAAACGGTTTGAATAGAAAACTATTGATGGATCTGTTTCTGTTTTATATGGCAGGGACATAAATCTTGTTTTTGTCCGTGATATTAAGTTATTCAACAAAGTTAAACTACATTTTGTCCGGACATAGAAAGCAGGGCGCGTTATGTCCGTACGATAATGTAGTTTAACTTTGTTGACTAACTTATTTGGCAGATATGGTTATTTTATTTTCACTTTTATTTTCTTGAGTGAGTTGTCTGCGCTTGAGTTGCCCACCATAATCTCATAAGTTCCGGGAACCACACGCATGGTGTTTGTCTTGGTGTCCCAGACTTCAAACCGTTCGCGTGGCAATTCTATACTCACATTGCCGCATTCTCCGGCTTTCAGCGCCACGCGTTTGTATTCACGCAGTGTCTTTATGGGGCCGTCGGGGTCGGCTGTATTGCGTATGTATACCTGTGCCACGTCTTCACCGTCGCGTGTGCCGGTGTTTGTTATGTCAATAGTCAGTATGCCGTTCTTGATGTCGTATTTGGGAGAACCGTAGCTGAATGTGCTGTAGCTCAGACCGTGTCCGAATGGGAATAGCGGTTCGCCGTGGAAATAACGGTATGTGCGTCCTGCCATGCGGTAGTCTTCAAAGTCGGGCAGCTGGTCGGCACTCTTGTAGAATGTTATGGGCAGTTTGCCGCTGGGATTGTAGTCGCCGAAAATGATGTCGGCAACGGCATCTCCGCCTTGTTCTCCGCCATACCATGCCTGAATGATTGCATCGCAGTGTTGGCTTTCGGGTACAAGTCCCATGGCACCGCCCGAGCAATTTACGAATATGACTTTCTTGCCTGCCTCATGGAGCATAGCCATCAAGTCGCGTTGCACCTGAGGCAACTCTATGCTGACGCGGTCGCCGCCGCGAAATCCGGGTTCGTCAACTTTCATCTCTTCACCTTCAAGGCGTGGTGATATACCACCTACGAATATCACTGTTTCCGCATCGCCTGTTTCTGCGAGCAGCTGCTCTTTTGTAGGGGTGGTCTTCTTCGTCAGGTCAAACTGTATTGCGGCCATGTCGTTTTCCTGTACATAGTCTATTTGTATTGTGTAGGTCTTGCCGGCTTTGAAATTCCGTTTGACCTGCTGATAGTCGATGCGCTGGCGGGATTTCCACCGGTTTATTACTGTGTCTCCGTCGAGTATGACACGTGCTTTGTCGTCACAACCTATTGATAAAGTCAGAGTTTCGTCTTGGTCGGGCGTAAAGAGACCTTCGTAACGTGCTGAGAATTTTTCGAGATTCACTCCCGGAGCGAATACTGTGGCACCACCGTTGCTCAGGTTGATAGGTTCGCGCATGTAGGCTGTGGTCACGGGTTCGCCTTCCATGTTTGTATTGTTCCAATAAGTGGCTTTCATGCCTTTCTGGCCGTCAGGGCTTTTTATCATTGAGTAGCGGCTGTTTTCCACTTCATTCTTTGTCAGTTGGCATCCCTGTATATATTTCACGTTGCCGGCTTTGCGGCGTATGCCTTGCAGTATGGTTATGGTGCGTGTGGGATATCCGCTGTAGTTGCCCCACATCATTACGGAGTCATTGGCATTTGGGCCCATTACAACAATTTTTTCAGTTGCTTTTCTGTCTACCGGCAGCAATCCGTTTTTGTTCTGCAGCAACACAGTTCCCTTACGGGCCATGTCGAGGGCAAGTTTTTTGTGGGCCTCGCATGCCACTATGCTTTCAGGTATTTTGGTCCATTCCACCAGTTCGTCGGCATCGAAGTCACCCAGTTCGAAACGTGCCTTGAGCAGTCGTTTTACACAAATGTCTATGTCGGCCTCGTTTACATATCCGGCTTTAACGGCCTCGGGCAGCCGTTTGTAGTTGGCTCCGCATTCCACGTCTGTGCCTGACAGTACTGCTTTGGCAGAAGCTGATGCGGCATCCTTTGACACCTCGTGTTTGCCCTTCTGCCAGAAGTCGCCAATGGCACCGCAGTCGCTTACAATCATGCCTTTGAATCCCCATTCGTCTCGAAGTATTTGCTGTTCATATCGGGTGTTGCCACAGCAGGGCTCACCGTCGATACGCTGATAGGCACACATCACTTCTGCAACGCCGGCTTTCTGCACCAAAGCCTTGAAGGCCGGTAGATAAGTCTCCCAAAGGTCGCGTGCCGGCAGGTTCTCGATGTTGAACGAATGTCGGTTCCACTCCGGACCGCTGTGCACGGCGAAATGTTTGGCGCAGGCTAACAGTTTGCGGTATTTGGCGTCGTCAGGTCCTTGCAATCCGCGTACGACGGCAATGCCCATCTTCTCTGTCAGATAAGGGTCTTCGCCGTAGGTTTCCTGTCCGCGTCCCCATCGCGGATCACGGAAGATGTTGATGTTTGGGGTCCAGAATGAAAGACTCTGATATCTCTTTATCTCACCGTTGCGTTTGGCCTGTTGTGCTTTCACACGGGCCTCGTCGCTTACAGTGGTGAAAACCTGTTCGAGCAGTGTCTCGTCCCACGATGCGGCCATGCACGTTGTTATGGGGTAGACTGTTGCGAAGCCGTTGCGGCCAATGCCGTGCAGAGCCTCGTTCCACCATTCGAATTGCGGTATGCCCAGTCGGGGTATGGCCGGCGAACCGTTCATCATCAGTCTTGTCTTCTCTTCGAGTGTGAGGCGCTTGAGCAGGTCTTCGGCACGTTGCTCCGCTGTAAGGTTCGGGTTTTGGTAGGGTAGGGATTGTGCGCCGCCCCGTACGGCAGAGGCAATGAACATTGCTGCGATTATGAGTTTCTTGCTTTTCATCTGTTCCTATAGTTTTTTTGCTTGTCTTTTGTTTGTGAAAAAATACGTCTGTATATGAAAATCCCGCCATCCGGCAGTGGTGTCTGTGCTTGATGGCGGGTATTGTCTATTTGCTTTTTCTGTAGAAAATCTTCCGGTGAAGGGTGTTTATCTGATCACCACTTTTCGGTTGTTTATGATGTATATGCCTTTCTTTAGTGAACGTATGTCGCTGTTTACGCGGCGGCCGTCGAGTGTGTATATCTTGTCGGCGGTGTCAATGGTTATGGTCTTCACTTCGTTGATGCCGCTGGTGCCTGTCTCAGCGAAGAGCTTGATTATCATCACCACTTGATTGTCTTTATACTGCATGGGCAATACATCTTTTGCCGGAGCGGAGAGGGTGACGTTGTGTGTGACAGTCTTTTTGCCGGCGCGCGACGGGAATACATACTGGTTTGCCGCAAACGTGTCGTCACCGAATACCGACAGATAGGCCGTGCCGTTGTCGTTGTTGCTGTAGCCGGTAAACTCGGCCCCCCTGATGCTTACGCCCTCGGGCAGATTGATTTTGAATGTTGAGTTGCGTGAGTATTTGATGCCCGTGATTCCGCATGCCGAACCTGTTGCATAGCCGTTGCCTACGGTTATGCTTATGCCGTTGGAGAAATCCCAGCCGTCGTTTGCAGTGAAGGGTGACAGCTCGTATTCGGTCACCGGAGGTTCCTCGCCTTCATATTCCATGTTGCCCATCAGTGTGCCGTCCTCGTTTTGTGCCGTTGTTATGGTCTCCACGAGGCTGTTCAGATAGTTCTCCACATTGGTATATCCGTTGTCGGCAACCATGGCACCGTCTTTAGCGTCGTTGGGGTTCAGTCCGTGTGCTGTTTCCCATGCGTCGGGCATTCCGTCACCGTCGGTGTCCGTTGGGGCAGCTGTGCTTTTGAGTGTGGGCCATGCGCTCCAGTCGGCAGACGCTCCGGCGGGTTTGTTGTCATCTTGTGAATTGATGAATCCTTTTCCATTTCCGCTTCCGGTGTATGTCGCTTTGCCGTCACGGGCGTCGTCGACCATCAGCTGGTCGTAGGAATCGCGGCTGAGGCTTGCTCCGGCATATGCCAGCACTTTCTCGTATGCTTTCTCTGCCGTATGTGTGGTTGTGGCGATGAAGGGTATCGGTTCGTTAATCTTTATCGTGTCTTTGGTTGTGGCGGTATATGTGCCGTCGCAGTCATCACCGTTGATTTGTGCATAGATGCCGTATGTCCAGTTGTCTTTGGTAACATCGGCGTATTTCGGATTGACATTTCCCGTGACATAGTACTTACCCCAGAGATGAAGGGCGGGCGCGTATACCGGATACGTGTCTATATACTTGTTGGTGCGTATGCCGATGCCGGCAATGCGCTTGCCTTTTTTGTCGGTAGGACTTCCGGGCCCGGGTTTGTAGTAGTTGTTGACAATGTTCACTTTCATGCCTTCGCCACCGTAGCATCCGTTTCCTCCGAAGTTGTATATCACGTTGTTGCGCATGTCCATGCGTTCGTCAAGCTGTGTGGTGGCACGCGGACCGAGACGTGGCGTACGGCTTGCGTGATGTGCAACGAGATTGTGGTGGAACGAAGCGCCCGCTCCGCCCCAGTTGCCTCCGTAGCCATGGTTGCCTTTGGTGTGACCCGAGTTTACGAGACTCTGCGATACGATGCTCCACTGCAGGGTGGTATTCTTGTTGCCAAGGAACGAACAGCACTCGTCAATGCTCCAGCTCACGGAGCAATGGTCTATCATGATGCGTTCCTGATCCATGCCTCCGAGGGCATCCCATCCGTCTGCACCGTCTTTCAATACGTGTTTGTTGCCAAGACGGAAGCGCATATAGCGTACGATGACATTGTTGCCTTTCACGCCAACGGGATAGTCGGCTATGCAGATACCGTCACCGGGTGCAGTCTGGCCGGCAACGGTGGTGTTGCCTGTGATGTTTAGTGCCGAGTTGAGGTGTATCGTTCCCGACACGTCGAATACGATTATTTTGGCTCCTTTTTGCCCGAGGGCCCAACGAAGCGAGCCTTCGCCGGAGTCGTTGAGGTTGGTTACGTGGTATACTGTTCCGCCGCGTCCTCCTGTAACGTAGCGGCCGAATCCTTCGGCACCGGGAAAGGCCGGCGTCTTTTCCGCGTTGTCCGCCACGGCTGGCAATGCTGGAAAAGCGAGCATGAGGGCAAAGGCACCCATTGCAAGTTTACTTTTCAATTCCATAATTTATACTCTGTTTTAAGCTGTTTGTCGTTTGTTTTAAGTAATATGCGGCATCATACTGCTTGTCATATTGCTGGGATAATGCAAATCGAGTGCAGTGAAACTTGTTTCAAGTTGCTGATGTGCCGATTGTACTATGCAAAGATACGGATAATTTATAATATGAGGTATTAGTTTTTATCACTATTTGTGTGAATAATTGTGTATGAGGTATATATTGATGAAAATAAATAATAAAGGCGGATATCTGGTTGTGATATCCGCCTTTACAGGTGCTAAATGAATAGTGGCTTATTCTGTAACCCAGCGCGGATCACCATATTTGCTATACTCATCACGATAAGATATAGTTATGCTAAAGTCTCCTTCTGCTGCGTTTGTCCAAAAATCAGTAGAACTTGCATCAATCATGTTTCCAAGTTCATAGCCTGAGTTCCAAAGCTGATCATTTGTGTAGAATGTATTGTTGACATCCACTGACTTCAAACTGCATCCCTTGATTGTCTTTTCGCCATCGCTACCGTTGAACGGACCAATCAGTGTGTTGGCAACGTAAGGAACGATGCTCTCCAACTTGTTGACATCGATGATCGGTTTGCCGGCCTGTACGCAGTTGTAAATTGTGCAGTGGTCGATGTTCACTTTGGCGTTTTCCTGATGTATGTTGATCAAGGCGCCAGCTGCAACACCGTTCATCGTAGTGTTGCTGATATTCAACTCATTCAAGGTCAAAGCGCTCTGACTCTTACTGTTGAATACTCCGTACGAGCCGATATTGCTTATCTGGCAATTGTTGATTGTAACCTCGCCAACAGTTCCACCTGTAATGCTTTGGAAGCGTACAACACCACGTGTATCCTTTATGGTGCATTTATCGATCTGTATCTTGTTGATGTCGTAGTTGCCCTTTATGTTGAGTACATAGTGGTCACTCGGGCCATCATTGATGAGAGCCGTGTTGTAGAAACGTATGATGTCCTTGTTGCCCTCTAAGCCCATACCGCGTACGTGGAATATCGGCTGTACTTCACCGGCTGCTCCCCAGAAGTATACGCTTGTGATATTGGCAGGTATATTGGGGGTCTTGGGATTACCTTCTTCACCTATCGGCATTGAGTACTCCATTCCGGGAGCCATAAGTATCACAACCTTGTCGTTGGTAGCGCTTGCAAGTATCGTATTTAGGTCGTCACCGGCAGTGAGGTTGATGATATCATATCCTTCGGGGAATGCTTCTGTGGTCTTGAATACCATATTGCCACGCACATTCTTCTCGTTCCACAGCTTGATTCTATAGGTGGTATTGGCTTGCAGACCGGTCACAGTAACTACACCATTGGCTATGTCGATGGTGCTGTTGTCAAGTTTTGTGGAATCTTCATTTCGGTAAATATACGCTTCGTCAATAGTCTTGCCAGGAACAAATTTCACGATAGCAGATGTTGAACTCGGGATAATATCAGTGATGATTTGCTCGCTCTTTGTTGTGAAACTGTATTTGGCCAGATACTTCCATTTACTGAATGTCTCACCCTCACCGATGGTGCGCATACGGATGAAATATTTGGTTGCACCCTGCAGATCATATATCGTATCAGGTGAGTTGTGCAGCACGAATACTTGGCTCTTGCCGTTGGCGTTGAGTTCAATGCCATCGTGCAATGTATCTCTGCTGAGCTCTACCTGATAGCCGATGGCATTGGGTATCTTATCGAATATGATACCGGCTCGGTCGTCTTTTGGATCAACAGTCAGTGTGGTTGTATGGAAAGGACGGTTGTGGGTACCGTCCGTATCCCAATCGTTGTCGTTGCAGCAGGAAGTGAATGCTGCAGCACATAGGAGCAATGATGCTCCTAGTACGCTTATATTTATAGAACTAAATTTCATATCTTTTCATTTTATTGTTTAGAAACCATAAGAATTTGCAATCTTACCCTGCGAATCGGCTATGGTACCGGTTGCAATAGGCATGAAATAGCGGTTTTTAACCGGTGTGTTAAGTCCTGCGCTGATATACTCAAGTGCTACCATCGGATTTTTGTTGGGATCGTTATCCTCTTTAGGTGTACCCCACCATGATACTTTCTGATATTCTTTCTTAACGTCGTCAGCAGGCTCTTCATACCAGCATACTGATGCCATGTCAATACGCACCTCGCTGCCTTCTGTTATAGTCTTGTAATACAAATCTTTGGGATATTCGTTTTCAAACTGATACTTGAATGTCTCCTTGAATTCGTCAATCTTCTTGCTAAGCAGATTCCAGCGTTCCAGTTCAAATTTACGTACACCTTCACCGGCCAGCTCCCATGCGTTTTCCTGCACGATAGCTTCAAAGAAAGCATCCTTGTCAGCCGAAATAGCATTTACATACGCCAGTGCTGCAGTTTTGTCTGCCTCGGCGAAAGAGCGGGTGTGCACCTTTGCCAATGCTTCGCGGGCTGTCATGCCGGCACCTCCAGCTGCGTTGTCTGGACCGTTAAGCTCGTTGAGAGCCTCGGCATACATGAGCAATACCTGTGGGTAGCGCATCTTTATGGTGTTAATACCGGTAGGTACTTTTTCTGTTGTACCAAGTGCCGCAATACGCCACTCCTCGTTCATTTTGCGGATATCCCATTTTGCAACATATATCTTGAACGGTTCGTTTTTCTGCATGTTCTCCTTGAGAACTCCGTTTTCTTCTTTGAGTTCATAGGTGGCACATGTCAAGTCGCGGCGTAAATCATTATGGTCGAATGACCAGAAATAAGGTGCGGTGAGCTTTACCTTTCCGGATGAATTACCTTTGGGACCGTATTTTGCAGAAGCTCCGCTGATACGTACACCTACGGTATATCCGAACTCTCCACTCTTGTTGAGACCCATAGGAATCTCGAATATGTTTTCGTAATATTTGGTGTCAAGCGCTCTTTGGTTTACCAAATACCACTGGTCTGCGATACTTGGGTTTAGCTGGTGCTTGCCGTTTGCGATAATGGCATTTAGATGCTTGAGTGCCAGCTCATAGTATCCCTTGCGCTCGGCAGCGGCAGGACGCTGTGTGGGATAGGTGGGATCGCTGTTTTCGGCTGCTGTCTCATAACCTTCTTTTGCGGCCTCGCGGATAGACCATCCGGCACGTTGCAGAGCTATGTTTGCGAGCAGTGCATGGGCATATCCTTTGGTCACGTGCTCAGTGGTGTAGCCATTCTCACCTACCCAAGGCAGGTATTCGATAGCTTCCTCAAGTGACTTTATCAACTCGTCCATAATCTCGTCACGGTCGGTCTTCGGGATGTAAACGTTGCTAAGGTCGGTCTTTGTCTCAGACAGTTTCAAAGGCACATCTCCGAAATTGCGTATCAAGTCGAAGTAGAGCATGGCTCTTAGCGTAATAGCTTCTCCCTTGTATCTGAGCATTTGGCGTCCCACTGTGGTTGTATTATTGGCCAACGAACTGCCGCTTACACCGTCTATAACGTTGTTGCAGTATTCTATGGCTATATACGATTTGTCCCATGCTTGCTGTGCTTTGCTCCAGCCTCCGGCAATGGCATTGTAGTTCATATAACTGCGCTCACTTCCTTGATTGGTGTAGCTTGCAGCGTCTCCGGCATCCACAAGTTCGATATCGGTATTCAATGATGTTGTAAAGGCCATAACCTGAGCGTATGTTCCGTCTTCGGTCAATGCTCCGTAGGCTCTGTTGAGTACCAACTCTGAATAATATGGAGAATTCCATACGTTTTCGGGAGTATGCTCGGATTCTGATGTCTGGTCAAGAAAATCTTCGCATGAAGCGGTGGAAAGAACCAGGCCACTCAAAAACAATGTCTTGATTATATTTGTTCTCATAATTATATAGTCTGTTGATGATTAGAATGAAACATTTACGCCGAATACATACAGGCGACTCTTGGGATATGCTGCATAGTCTATACCCGGGCACATGGGATTCTTTCGGCTGCTTGTGTCAGCCTCAGGGTCAGAACCGGAGTAACCGGTGATTGTGAGCAGATTGTAGCCTGTGAAGTAGAAGCGTACATTGTTGAGAAGCACCTTGTTGACCAATTTCTTTGGCAGTGTGTATCCCAATGTAACGTTCTGCAGACGCAGGAACGATGCATCTTCTACGAAGTTGCTTGTGAGCGACATCTTGTTAACAATAGCGGGGTTGTAGATGGTTGCGCCGGCGTTAATCTCGTTCAGACGTGCTATCGCAGCCTCGGTGCTACCGTATGCGGCGATAACCTCTGCGCTACCTGGATTGTACAGATCAAGCCCGGTTGCTATATCAAGTCCGGTGTATCTGCTCTTGAAGTCACCGTTGATGTTATATCCCTTGCGTGCCTGTCCGTAGAACGATGATACCATTTTGGCACCGTTCACGCGCTTGTTGCCAAGTGAGAAGTTGCAGAAAACAGAAGCATCGAAACCATGGAATGTGGCGTTGAATCCGAAACCACCCTGCCACGGAGCGATGGTGTTGCCAAGACGCTGTTTCAGTGCCTTGCCGTTTTCATCAACCTGTACCTTGATGGCACCGGGTTTCAGCTGTCCGCCTACAGTTGCGGTACCGTTGTCTACCACACCTTCACGGAGCGTCCATGTCTTGCCGTTCCATGTAAGGTCACCGTTGGGATTGGTCTTTTCGTCATAGATAGTGTAGAAACCAAGACTCTTGTATCCCCAAACCTCGCCGAGACGTCCGTCTTCTACGATTTTGAAGTTCTCATTGTCATCGAATGTAGAACCGGCCCATTTGTAGTTTTGGAACTCGGTATCGGTGTTCAGTTTGTCAATCTTGTTATAGTTGTAAGAAATGTTACCGGTAAAGTTCAAAGTGAAGTCTTTTTTCTCGATGATAGCGGCATTTACAGTAAACTCGACACCCTTGTTTGAAGTCTGTCCGAAGTTCTGATACTGATAGTCATAACCTGATATCGTAGGGATCTTGGTTTGCATGAGCAGATCTTTAGTCGTATTCCAATAAAGGTCTACAGTACCGTTGATGCGTCCGTTAAGGAAACCGTAATCGATACCGAAGTTACGGGTGATGGTGGTCTCCCATTTTAGGTTGGGATTGGCCAGTGTACTATGGTTAAGCATCACGTCCACAGTCTCGTCAAAGTAGGGAGCCTTGTCTGTAGCACTGGTCAGAGTGTAGAGAGTCTGTACCAAGCCGCTCTTGATACGGTTGTTACCGGCCGTACCGAAGCTCAGACGTGCCTTAAGATTGGATACCCATTTAACATCTTTCATAAAGTTCTCTTCGGTGATACGCCAAGCGATAGCTGCAGATGGGAAGTACCCCCAACGGTTGCCTTTCGCAAATTTAGAGCTACCATCGGCACGGAGGGTGGCAGTGAAAAGATACTTGTCGGCGATGGTATAGTTGATACGGCCGAAGAATGACATCATATTGTCCTTGCGGGCAATGTTGTTACTGTTGTTGAGGGCCAGACCCGACCCCTGATTGGCCAAAACCTCACCAAGAGTCATCGATGCCGGGAAGTTGACAGAGTAAGAGTTGTATGTCTCTGTGCCCGAACTTGTCCATTCCTGACCGGCGAGAACGTTCAAACGGTCGTTCTTCATGAATAAATTCTCGTTCTCGTATGTGATGGTGTTGGCGTTACGCCAGTTGCGTGTTTCCTCGCGTGTTATTTGGGACTGAGGTCTTCCTGAATATCCCAAAGCCGAGTTACGGGTAGCTCTGCAACCGAATGCGCTTGTCGTCTTGCCATAGTACCAAGCATAGCCGAACTCGCTGCGTATGGTAAGATTCTTGAAAGGCTTCCAGTTCAAACCGGCATTATAGTTTTGGCGCAGACGTCGCTGCTGTTTATATGTGTCAAGCATACGATCGTAGGGGCTGGCTTCTCTGTTAGACGTATTCTCATCGTTCTCTTCGGTGTCTGTTGTGAGCGGATTCACAGGACGGAATGTGATAGTTTTACCAACCAGTGAGTTGGTCACGTTGTTGTCATTCACATCCGCTCCCGAGCCAAGACCGTTTACAACTTGATAGCTCAAGCGGGCGTTGAAGTCAAGAGTGATCCATTTGTTGATTTGGGTATTCAACTTGGCGTTGATATTATCTTTCTTGAAATCAGAGCTGAGCATGATGCTCTTGTCGTCAGTACGCGAGTAGCTCACATTGAATTTGGTATCTTTTGAGCCACCGCTTACGCTCAGGTTGTACATCTGCTGCAGACCGGTGCGTCCGAAAAGCTCGTTCTGCCAGTCGCTGCCTTCAACAGATTTCCAGATGTCAAGGTCGTCATAGTTTCCGTAACCAGTCTTGTCACCTATCTCATACTGATAGAGAGCATAGTTATAGGGGTCAAGCACCTCAATCTCGTTTGAAATCTTGCGTACACCCAGCGATGCTCCGAAGTTGACCTGTACCTTGCCTTCCTTGCCGCTCTTTGTTGTAACAATGATAACACCATTGGCACCGCGGGCACCGTAGATGGCTGTGGATGAAGCATCTTTAAGCACATCGATGGTTTCAATGTCACTTGGGGCGATGTCGCTGATGGTAGACACGGGGAATCCGTCTACTATGTAAAGAGGTGAATTGTCCTGCGAAAGTGAACCGCCACCACGCACACGGATGGTAACCTCAGCATCGGGAGAACCTTCGGTTGTTGAAATATTCACACCTGCCATTTTGCCTTGCATAGCCTCGGCGGCTGTCGATACAGGGATATTGGCCAGTTGCTTTGCACTTACGGATGCCACCGAACCGGTAAGGTCCTTCTTGCGCACCGTACCGTAACCGATTACAACCACGTCGTTCAGTGTCGTGGCATCGTCTTCCATCGTAATGTTGACTGTGCTTTTACCTTTTATATTGACAGTCTTTGTCTTCATA
The DNA here is from genome assembly GCF_013166575.1 of Xylanibacter rodentium. GTDB lineage: Bacteria > Bacteroidota > Bacteroidia > Bacteroidales > Bacteroidaceae > Prevotella > Prevotella rodentium. Next base: position 129,591 of record NZ_JABKKE010000002.1, on the reverse strand, counting down.
CCTATATAAGATATGACAAGCGGCTTGTCGCCTTTGGCTTTTACGTTGATGATTCCATCGAAATCGGTCACACCACCATTACGTGTGCCTTTTTCTATCACACTTGCTCCAATGACTGGTTCTCCATTGGAGTCTTTAACGGTGACTTTTACAGTCTGCGCATGAATGCCTCCCGCTATTAGCAGAAAAGCAAAAATCAGCGCCGTTCGAATACGTTTAAGTTTCTCAGACATAGTTTTATTTGTTTAAATTAATGATATTTTCGGTAATTTGTTTTTTATATGGCCAATATCAAACTTCATTCTATGTAGCCATTTCGGATTTGAAGATATTCCTTGTTTCTATGATTGTATTATTTTGATTAGTATATTGGGGTTAGTATTATTTTGTTTTATGGCACAAAATTAAGAAAAAGATGTTATATAATAGTGGATTTTTTGTATTTTATTTAGGAAAATAATGATTTTATGGCATGTTCGTGCGGTTATTACGGCTTTGTAGGAATGTGAATCTTGTGTATGTCCGTAGGGGATATCCCCATTTGGTCCTGTTTGGATATATGCCCTTTTGATATGGTGCCGGCGCCCTGCATGGAGCATTACGGCCCGCACGGAATGTGAGGTCAATGACTTTACTCTTTAATCTTAATGACTTTACTATTCAATGTTATTGACTTTAGTGAGTAAGGTCAATAACATTGAATTACGGCAGCGTTGGTCTGCTGTTTGCCATAGCGCGTCCGAGATTAGAGGGAGGTTGCCGGGGGCTACTTGGTTGAGACTCTGCCAAATCTGTGTTTCTTAAGTTGGTCAACAAAATTAAACTATATTATCGTCTGGACATTGGACGGATGCGCCTTGAATGAACGCGCCCCGGCGGGGCAACGGGCACATAGCCCGGGGCAGAGCGAAGCGGCACCCCGGGAACTACACGATTGCATACATTCGCCCTGAAAGGGCAAAAGTATTAATTATCAGATACTTACATTTTTTTATATTTCATATATATTTATGCTTTTGCCCTTTCAGGGCGCGGGGATTGTCGATGTTTGAATCCCAGGGTGCCGCTTCGCTCTGCCCCGGGCTATGTGCTCGTTGCCCCGCCGGGGCGCGTTCTGTCCGTACGATAATGTAGTTTAATTTTGTTAACTAACTTATTACAAGAATATGTAGCGTCGGTTTCTTGCGTGGATATATAGAAGTGGATAAACCATGTGTGAGGGGGAGGATATAGGGTGGAATGTGTATTTTTTGTTGTTTTATATGTAAAAATAATGTAAATGGCGGCATTTTGTTGAACTGTCATTACATATTAGGATTGTTTTTCTTATCTTTGTATGTGAAATCGTTTTTAGATTCCTAATTGATTTTTTAGTAATAAACAATTCAAAAAACATTAAATCTTATGAAGAAAATTTTTACTTTGATTGCTGTTGCGCTCTGCGCAATGAGTGTTGATGCGCAGGGACTTTATGCAGTTTCGGAAGAAGAGTCTATTACCGCTGGTGACAAGATAACGTCTGTAGAGAATGTTGTCATGACTTATAGTGATGGTGGCGGTACTTTTATTGCAGGAAAAAAGACTTCGAATTGGGCCGATGCTGATTTTACAGCATATACTAATGGTAGTACCAATGGTAAATATACCGCTGGAAATGAACCTACGGGATGTTATTATAAGTTTGAGACAGCTGTAGCCGGAACCCTTACGGTTGGTGTCCAATTGGGAGCCAATAAAGGTTTTTTTGTTGTAGACAAGGATTATGCTAAGGTAACAGACTATACTTACATGTTGCCGGACAACAAGGATGCAGAAGAATCTCAAGTTTTCACACAAAATGAAAAAGGTGAAGATATAATAGGTATAAAGTCTAATGGAACTGTGACGGTGAAAACCGAGGCCGGTGGAACTTACTATGTGTTTGCTGTTGGTACAAAGATGGGATATTTCGGTTTTAAGTTTGAGGCCGGTGGTACCGACGGTATCGGCAATGTTTCAGTGAATAAGGCGGAGGGCGGTGTTGCTTACAATCTCGCCGGACAGAAAGTGGACGATACGTTCAAGGGTGTTGTTGTGAAGAATGGAAAGAAGGTTGTTGTGAAATAATATCACCGCTTGGCTTGAATAACGAAATCGGACCGTTTGTCAAAGATTGCAAACGGCCCGATTTTGTTTTTTTATTCCTCTATCTTCCATTCTTCTATTCCTCGCGTTCCTGACGAGAAGTTTATCCCTATCTTATATACCTTTCTCTTGTCCGCGGCAAACGGAGCGGCATATCCCCGTGTTTCGATCTGCTCCAGTGCTTCATCGGCGCTTCCGTCGAGCTTAAGCTCCATCACATATATGTAGTCTGCAGTCTTCACGGTGATGTCTATACGCCCGCGGCTCGTTGTCCGCTCAACGTCGGTATAGAAACCCATCATTTTGAAAATGAGGTACATCGAGTTCTGGAAATACAGCTCCATCGTTCCGGCTATGCGGTAGTCGCCGTCGGAGAAGAAACTCTGCAAACGTTCCATGAAGACTTCCGGGCGGCCGTTTTCCACATCGCTAATGAAATTGGCAATAAAAAACTCTGTTTTGTTTTCGTTTACCGGAGTATACATTGGCAGCAGATAGCGGATGAAGCCTGTTTCCACTTCATCATTGGGAAAGCCCAACCTGTATTGCTGGAAACGTTCGTCATATCCCTTTATCGTGAGATATCCGCTTTGGTATATCACGGGGATGGGATTTTGCGACATAGAGTCGACGCTGTTCAGCAGGTCTACCGACACGGGTTCGTTCTGAAGGTTGTTCAGGTCATAGTCGGACTTTTTCAGCAGATACACGAGAAACGATGGTGTTCCCGTCTCAAACCAGTAGCTGCCGAATCTCAATCTGTCAAGAGTGTTGAGCAGGCTGAACGGATTGTATATTCCAACAGTGTCTGTCTCGAAGTGATATCCGTCGTATGTCTTTGCCAGCTTGGCGTAACATTCGTCTGTTGTCATATTGTTTTTCCGGCTAAGTTCCGTCACTCTGTCGTCGAAGTATCGGTGTATTTCCTGTCCTGTGATGCCGCATATGTCTATGTAGCGTTCGTCCATTGAAATGTCTTTCAGGTTGTTCAGGTCGCTGAATACGCTCACCTTTCCGAACTTGGTCACGCCGGTGAGGAATGCGAACCGTATGTAGCGGTCCTGTGTCTTCAGCACCGAGTAGAATGCTTTCAGTATGCTTCGGTATTCGTCCTGCAGGGCCACGTTGCATATGGACTGTAGCATGGGTTTGTCGTATTCGTCGACGAGTATCACAACACGTCGGCCGGTCTTTTCGCAGGCCCTGCGTATTATGCCCTTGAAACGCAACTCCGGCGTTATTTCTGTGGGCGATGTCCCATATTCCGATTCCCATCCGGCAAGAGTGTCGTTGAGCACGTTGAGCAGACTTTCGGGCGCGTCATATTTGGCGGTGTTCAGGTCAAGATGCAGGATGGGATAAGCCGTCCATTCCTTTTCCATGTCAGATATGGCAAGATTACAGAACAGTTCCCTCTTTCCGCTGAAGTAAGCCTCTATCGTGGAAAGGAGCAGACTTTTGCCGAAACGTCGCGGCCGGCTGAGAAAATAATAGCTGCCGGTGGTGGCAAGGCGGTATATATGGTCCGTCTTGTCTACATATACGTAGCCGTCGCTGCGCAGTTTCTCGAAGTCTTGTATTCCTATTGGATATATCATGTCCTTTTATGTTTTATTATCTGCAAAGATACATGTTTATTTTGTAATTGGATAAAAAAGAATGCAAAATATGGGGAAGGGGATGTATACATGCTATCTTGTTTTGTGCGAATGCAAAACAAGAATCCCCCTGCAACGGTATGGTGACCGTGCAGAGGGATTGGATATAGGTCGGGCATGCCTTTGTAGGCAGCCGTGTCGTTTATCTGTTTGTCTTGGTGGAAACCTTGCTTCCGTTTTCAAGTGTCTCTACCTTGATTACGGTGCCTTTGAACGATTCGTTCACCTTGATGCCCTGCATGTTGTAGAATTCCGTTTTCACCACGTTGCTGTTTCCGGTGTTTACCGTATTTATTCCGTCAGTGATGGCTGCAACGGAGGCTTCGCCGAGACCGCCCATCTCGTTTGCGGCACGTACGGACCATACAGCGTTGGTATCGTCGGCGGTGTAGGACGGTTCTGTGGTGAAGGCCACAACCTTGCCGTCCTTGCATACGGCCCAGCAGAGTACGTAGTTGTTCTCTTTCCATGTGAGTGATGTTCCGTTTATGGTTACATCGGTCGGGGCTGATGCCTGCTCTGTGGCTGCTGTCGGATCCCAATCGTCGTTTCCGCCCATTACATTGGCGATGCTGAGTTCGGCCACTTCTGCTGCTGTGAGTGGTGTGCGGGTATCTGCCTCGTGTCCGTCACCGAAGACGGTCTTGCGGTTGGTGAGACTGACCGGTGTGCCGCTTGCAGTGTGGCTGTTATACTCCTTGAATGCTGTAGGCCATCCACCGCTCATTTCTTCCCATCCTGCTGCTGTGGGCAGAAGTTCCATCGTGGTGTTGATATACTGTACGCGGCTCGCACCTTGGCTCCACGGACGACCGAGAGTGAACTTGCCGTCAAATTTCTTGTCGCCCTTGATTGTACAGTCGAGTAAGACGTAACCGTATTTTGCCGGTGTTCCTGCTGCCGTAATCTTTGTGCCGTCGCCTTTGACAACGAGGTCGCACTGGTTGAAGACGACATCGCCACCACCGCATAGGAAGTCTACACGACCTCCGAGTGTTGACGTCTCGAAGTAGAAGCGTGAGCCGTTCTGGTTGCTGTAGTATGTATCCTGATATCCGTCAAGGTTGACATTCTTGCAGATAGTCTTGTTGCCACGGTCTTGAAGTACGGCCACACGTCCGTTGTCACCGAGCGTGTGTGTCAGCTTGATGTCCTGAAGATAGGTGTTCTCCACTTTGTTCTGTATCATGAGGTTGGTGGCTTTGCCAAGTCCTTCAAAGATATGTTGCGGCTCGTTGTAGACGGCAGTGCCGTTCATACTTTCTCCGATAATCGAAACGTTGGATGCCGTGAGGTTTGTCGTCACGGACGGATAGGTATTTCCGTCATCCCCAACCACTGTGGCACCTTCGGTGTTCGTGGCTTTGTATGAGCCGTTCTTCACGAAGATGTAGAAACGCTTTGACTTGTCGGTGCGGCTGTTTGCGGCGATGATGGCCTCATTGAACGTTCCGTTGTCGGGCACTATGAAGTCGTAGAGTGCCTTGGCCACTGCGGGACGAGTCTTTGTTGTAAAACCGATTATGACAGGCTCCGCCATATAGTTGTCCGTCAGGTCAGCGACAGTGTTTGCCGGCAGATTGAATGTGTATTCCGTTGAATACTCCAGACCCTTATACTCGAATATGACGGTTTTGCCCGAAACGGCGGGTTTGAGAGTCTGAGTGCCGAGTGTGGCAGCGGCGTTTTCGGCCACTTTGACTTTCTCGTTGAATGTCAGTACAATCTTTCCGTTGGCAGAAGCGTTGTCTGAACCTTCGGCCGGTACGGTAGATATCAGCTCAGGAGCTTTTCCGTCGTCCACAATCTGTGCCTTGCCGATAATCCACGTTGCTCCAAGGCATGCTCCGTCGTTATCCGATGTCGTTCCGTCTATTGATGATGTCTTGTCGGCAATCCATCGCAGATACAGGCTCGGTTGGTTGTCGCATTCGGCAGGCAGGGCGATTTCTGCGTCCACCCATGTCTTGCGGCCCGGCATATCGACTTGTCCGGCCTTGTTCCAGTTGGTGCCGTCGAGTGAATACTCCACGTTGTATGTCTGGTAGGCATTGTAGTTGTAGGTCATAGCGGTCTTTACTGTGATGTCAGTGAAGGCTTCGCAATTGAGCACCGTCTGCCAGTAGTAGTCGCCGAGACCGGTAGTACGCCAGTTGACGGCACCGGGACGGCCTTCGTATCCGCCATCGGCTTCATTGCTCTTGTCGAGCCATCCTGATGTTTCGCCGGCTTCATTGCGCAGTATGAGTTGGGCCACATCGTTGTCGGCACTGTAGAAGTCTGCTTTGCGGCCCTCGGCACCTTTCAGTTCGAAGTCCCAGCCGGCTACGAAATCTATGGCATCATAGTTGGCCGTCACGTTGTAGTCAGAGTTCATGTCTATGGCTATTTCGGCACCGGTCTCCCCGTTGCTCCAGTTTGTGAAGGTCATGATGGGGTTTGACGATGCAGTCAGTGTCACACGGGTTCCTTCCTCATACATGTTCTTGCCGTCTACTATGGTGGGAACCGGAGAGGCTTTCACCATGTAGGGATTGGCTCCGCCATCAACGTTGTAGTTCAGTTCGTATGTCTTCACGGCCTGGAAGTTGGCTGTCAGATCGGCATTGCCATCAATATAATATGTAAACTTGGCATCTTCCGATATAATGTTTCCTTCGGCATCGGCCCAGTTTGTGAAGTGATAGCCGAAGTTCTGAGTGGCAGTGAGCTGCACCTCCGATCCGGCGTCATATACATCGGCCTTGGGGTATACGCTTACTGTTCCGGCCTCTTCGGGATTGGCTTTCAAGGCGAGGGTATATTTCTCGATGTTGGCTACGGTTCCGGAAACAGTCCCGGAAACAGTCACCTCACCGAAGATTCCGCTCTTGCCCGTTCCCACGCCTACAGTAGAGGTCAGGTAGAATGTCTCGGCTCCGGTGAGCACGGCCTGCTGCTCAGCTGTCAGGGTGATGTCATACTGATAGATTGCCGTTGCGTCGTAAGGTTTGTATGATGAAGTCTTGCCGCTGCGCAGGGCTGTCCATGTTCCGAGCGTTACGGTAGAGCCGTCGCCCATCTTTACTTCGACGGTGATACCGTTTTCGGAGTCTGTTCCGTCGCGGTTGACATATCCTGTGAGTCTTGTCGGGGTGAATGTCAGTCCTTGCGCGGGCTTCACGCTCCATGTCAGGATGTCGCCCTTGCCTGTTCCTGCAGAATAGTTGAGACCTTTGACAACTTCCTGTGCGTTGCCGTCGGTGATGCTTGCCAGAGGCTTTTTGGGGTTGAGTGATGTCACGCCCGGGTCGAACGAAACTATCGAGAAGGCATCAGCGAGTGTGGAAGTGTATTTCCCGGGCTCGTTGGTGTCGTTCATCGGCCATGCCACGGTTACGGGTTCGTCGGTATATGTCTTGCCTCCGGGAGTGCTTGCCACAGGCAGTGTCACCTTTACATATCTGTAATACGATCCGTCTCCGATGACGATGTCTATCGTCTCGGCTGTGCCGCCGATGGTGTAGCTTATGGTTGTCCCTTGTGTGTAGTCGTTCTGACCGTCGATGGTCGTGGTGGTGATGGTGCCGTAGGCCTCGAGTGTTATTGTCGCTCCCTTGCATGATGGTACGGTCAGTTTTGTGCCGGAGTTCATCTGTGCCAGGTCCGTCCAGTTGGCGTTGGCTATTTTGCCGCCGTTGTTTGTGTCGAAGTCGAGTTTTACGTCGATGGTCTGTCCGTTGACAACGGCCTGGGTTACCCATATTCCTGTAACGTTTTCATAGCCTACGACGGGCGCTCCGTTTCTTGTCTGGAAGTCGAAGTTGAGCATTACGGCGTCAGTACGGTCGGCCAATGAGACGGTGTTTTCCGTGAATACGGGCGACAACTTGAGGTCTTTCTCCAGTTTGATTGTCTGCCCGGGGGCGTAGTTGTCTGTTCCGTCTGTCCATGCCGTGAGGGTCTTGCCTTCGGCATAGAGAGTGAAGTTCTTCGGCAGAGTGTAGTCTGTACCTACGTCTGCTTTCATGCCGGCCGGCAGTGTGCCTTCGGCTTCCGTGTCTCCCATATCGTAGCTTACGGTGGCCTGGCTTGGGGCCTCCGCTACGGCTTCCACAGAGAGATACGGGGTGTAGCTGCTTGTGGTGATGGTCAGTGTGGTGGCCTCGCCCCGATAATAGCCGAAAGTGACGTGATTGTCGTCTTTGTTGTTTTTCCAACATCCGGTCTTCTCTGTTGCGAACGCTGCCACCTCGTTTCCGGCGGCATCGGTCACCTTGACGGTGTGGGTGGCATAGTCGCAGTTGCCCACACCTATCTTCACCATACCGTCCACGGGTAAGGTCAGTTTGGCCCCGCCCCATCCGTGGTCGTTGTGATACTTGCCGCTGATGACGGCATCGGCTGATGCGTCGGTGGCTTCGACTCGTGTGGCCGTACCGTCGTCGGCGATGACAATGCCGAATTCAACGTTTGGCTTGGGGTCGCCCGCGAACTCTTCTGTCGTGAGCAGCCACTGACCGGTAAGGTCAATTTTGATGTCCTTGAAAGCAGCGCTTGCCGGAATGACGCCGGCCAAACATGCCATGACAAGGACAAATCGAAATAGTTTTGTCATACGATTGATTTTAAATTTTTAGTATAAATTGGTTTGATCTATTTTTTTTATATGCTTGTTTGTTTCATTAAGTAGTGATTGTATGGTTTTGATATCTTATTTAAAGTCAGCGCACAAAATTAAGAAAAATACATAATAAAGAGGAGACAAAAGTGTGGAAAAATCATTGTCGTGAATTTTAAAGTGATATTTTACACCTTTTATATCAAAAAATATAAGCCGGAGTGTAGTGCCAAGACCATGAAAGGAGGTGGTTCGTCAGGACTGTGCACTATCCTGACAAGTCATGCTCTTACAGTATTGCCTGTTTTTGCGTTTTTGGACAATCTTGCTTAAGGATCGGTGATGGCAGAATTTTGAAACGTGCTCTTCGATAGAGCTGTATTTTGAAGTGGAGGTTTTAAAAATTTTACTTTAACGTATGTTAAGCAACATCGGAATCGTTATTTTCGTCTGATGGCCAGAAAATCGCGATTTTAGATTCAAAAGGGAAGCGCTGGCTATCAAGATGTTACAACAATGTTACTTTGTCGAGAAAGCAGAGAAGGCCGTTTCACCTTGCAATAAGGCCCTTGTCGGACTGCAAAACGGCCCTCGTTGCACTGCCAAACGGTCATTTTGGGAGTGTCGGGATGCCTTTACGTCAAGTATACTACGCCAAAAAGGTGGGTAAACAGGGCAGAGAAGCCCATCTCGTTTTTCTGGTTTGAGAAAAACAAGATGCGTTTTTTCATAATAATCCGTACAGATTAACTTTTCGGTTCATCAAGTCACTTTTGATTCTTTTTAATGGTTCTAAGCTCATCTTCTGATACAATACTCATTGTCATAGTGTCTTTGACTATTCTGATATATCCATCCAGTATATCTGTTTCAAATCGTAAACCCTTTAAAGCTTTATTGCTAATAGGGACATACCATGATATATCTGTTTCAAAACTGATGGTGTATTTCTCTAATGTGCTTGTACCCAATGCGTTAATATACTTCACATTCTCATCCATTGGATTGCACGATGAAATCCGAAAATGACATTCTTCGTTTTTCAATAAGGGAAGACGAACCTCGCAATTTGGTAGAACGAACCACACCAATCCTCTATCTATATCGGCTATGAGCATTTCTTTTTGAGAATTATTTCTTACTACCAAATCAAGTAAAAGGGTTTTTAAGTTTTCTGCAAGGGTCATGGCGTCATCCGACGCGGCAAGAGAAGCATTTGTATTTTCTCTTGCGTCCACATAGTTCTGCATCGCCCATCCCTTGTTATATCCATTGTTCATTTGGCTTTGAGCCATTCCTTCTGAAACAGAAGAAAGTCCTGCTGCAACCATAGACCAGCCTGCAGCATTTTTCGCCCTTTTGATGTCACGTACCAGGTCTTGTGAGACAACCTGTTGCGCCAAGGTACAAGTGATGAGACCGTCTTTAGAAGACATTACTAGAGAATGAGACGTATTGGTTAAAGAGTCAACTTCACCATTTTCTATCAGAAGAAGACGATTGTCATATGTAGGTATGTAAGTTGTCTTTGCCTGAGCATATAAGACAAAGATGCAGACAATCATTGATAAGATAAGTGTTTTCTTTTCCATATTGCGTCTTGATATATTCTTCTAATCCCACGTTTCGAGCTATCCTCAATTTTATTACCTGTTATAATGGTTTTCAATGTAGTTTTCGTTCTTGCCTATAGCCAGTAGGATGATAATCATCAATAGAGGTGTGGCTATAAAGCTCAAAAAAATCCAGCCAACAACACTTCGGTTGCGCTTTTGTGCCATTATTGCAACCAGGACATATAGGCCTACGGTTATTCCAATGAAGAATAGAAGTGCAACAATGCCTATGATAAGGTATAGTCCTTCATTTCTTGTTGTACGGTCGTAGTCTAATCTGTCGAATGGAACTTCATCTGTTGATTCGGTGACTTTTTCCTCAACATTGTAGTCTTTCAACTTAAACTTGATTTTGAAAGAAGGTGAGCCACCTGGCATATTCTCCGATTTGTAATAGTGATAGTGTCGACTGTATTCATATGCAGGAATGTTAAGTTTTCTTGTCATTCCTGAGGCTATACTAACACGTTTGGAAAATTCTTCATAGTCCAATTCTTTGCCGGACATGTCAAGATAGGTAATCAAGAAAACAACATTCTTGACTTCCTCGCTTGAATTATTCTTCAAAGCCAGTGTCCCACTGCTATCCATCCATCCCTGTTCATAGGACACCATTATAATGTCTTTTTCCAAATCCTTGTCGGCTGCAAAAACAGCTACTGAAAGGAATATGCTCAGTAGAGCGATTGAGAACCTCTTTGCTACCATATCTTTGAGTTACATTGTTATTTTCCGCATAATTATTATTGGATATGTACCTACGTTCACCACCTTGTTGGGTTGTCGTGTATATTGGTGCCCAGTATTTTTGCATGTTTACTCTTTGTCTGCTCGGCACCTTTCAAATATAGATATTTATATAATAAAGCCTATGTATGACAATTTCTTTTTCCATTTACATTGTGTATATTGCACTTTCGGGAAACAAAAGCGGCTATTATCTTCCATAAGTTTTGGATTTATTTTGTAAAGGTACTATTTTATCTTCAAGACACAAGCGATTTCTGCATAATATCTTAGTGAAAGTGCAAGAAATTGAGAATTTTTCATGATTTTGCAATTTTAAAGTAGCTTTATACGTTATAAAAAAATTCTCGCAAAACCATAAATTCCCACGTACCAAAGATTACCAGTCTAACGACACATAAATATCGGTATGATTGAGAAAACAAAAAACTGCTACTAAATAAAATACTGGCAGCAGTTTTTTATTTAAGTTAGTCAACAGAATTAAACTGCATTATCGTCTGGACATAGGATGGATGCAGTTTAATTCTGTTGACTAACTTAGAAGAACAACTATTCACATATACGCTTTATTACAGTCCGGCTGCCGTCGGCATGGCAGTTTACCTGTATGAACATTCCGTTGAAAGGTTTTTCTATGCGTACACCGTTCGTGTTATAGTATAGGGTGTTGGTGACTGTCTTGTCGGCGGGAATGGTGGTTATGGCGTTGGTATTGCCGCCGATGGCCTCAGACACCGTGCCGTCTTCTCTGACATATCGGGGATAGTACTCATCAACGGATGTCTCGGCATCTGTGTTGCCCCCAAGCATGATGTCCTGCACAAGGCTGTTGCAATAGACTTCGATGTTGGTATACATGCCTTGAGTGTCGACGGTGGTCTTCAATGCGTCGGATGCGTCGTTGGGATTCAGTCCGTTTGCAAGTTCCCATGCGTCGGGAATACCGTCATTGTCAGTGTCGAAGCCGGCAGGATGCTTTCCCGTGCCGAATGTCTCTTCGGTATATCCGTTTACATCCGAAACGAGGTCGATAAGTCCCCATTTGTTTGTCACCGAGCCCTTGTATGTCGATTTGCCGTTGCGTGCCTCTTCCATATACCGCGCGTCGACGTTGTCGCGGTGGAGCGACGAGCCGCAATACGTCATTACCTTGTCAAAGGCTTTTTCGGCTGTATGTGTGGTCACGAGGCCTGTAGGTGCCTGCTCGTCCATCTTTATCCTCACACACGGTTCGCCGGCGGAATTGTTTTTGTGAGGCACCTTGTCGCCGTACATGTTGTTCGGGTCCTTGGAATATATTTCGCCACCAATCGTGAATACACCTTTGTCGTAACTTACGCCGGCCCAGTCCCGGTTTTTCTTTTTTACTCCGGACGAAGTCTCGGTTGTGTTGCCCGATATGTAGTATCTGCTCGTCATTCCGTAGTATTCAGGATGCTTGCTGTCCGAGTTGCCGCTTGTGGATACGGTGACGAGTGTTATTCTTTCCTGGTTTCCGTTGCCGGAGTTGCCGGCTTTGTAATAGTTGTTGACAATGTTTATCTGTCCTCCGCCCGGACCGCCGTAGCATGCGCCCGGACAGTTGTACATCACGCAGTTGCGGAAGTCTACGTTTTCGGCTTGTGCCGGATTTTCCCATTTGTACGTATCGTAGTCGTAGTTTGACGTATAGCCTGTCCATCCGTAGCGAGCACCGTTGAAGCGCGGACCGCGGTTTGTCACGCTGGCTATCATGTTGTGGTGGAAGCTGGCCAGTTTGCCGCCCCATATTCCGCCATATCCGTGGGCGCCTTTGCTATGCCCCGGGTTTGATAGGCTTTCGGCGATGGTGCACCACTGCATGGTGAAGTTGTTGTTGTCGTAGAACGATGCCACCTCGTCGATGCTCCAGCTGAACGAACAGTGGTCGAGGATGATGCCTGTCTTCTGTCTGTCCCAGATGGCATCGGCGCCGTCGTTAACGTCGCGTTCCTGTCCGCGTCGGCTGCGTATGAAGCGCATGATGATGTTGTTGGCACAGCGCAGAGTGCGGTAGCGCAGTGTGATGCCGGGATAGGGTGCTGTCTGTCCTTCGATGGTGGTATTGGCACCGATTGTAAGGTCTGAGTTCAGGGGGATTACTCCGGCCACGTCGAACACTACTATTTTCTTTGCGCTGCCTTTTACGGCCTCGCGGAATGAACCTGTGCCTGAGTCGTTGAGATTGGTGACATGTACAATCTTGCCGCCACGCCCGCCCGTGACATAGCGTCCGTGGCCTTCGGCCCCGGGGAAGGCCGGTGTCTGTGCCATTGACATTGTTGCAATGGCTGATAGGGATAATGCGAGTAATTGCTTTTTCATATTGTTTTTTATGTTTGTTGTTTTATTTTATCGGTTTTTCATTTGATGGTCTGCCGATGGCCTTTACCAATGTTCCGTCTTCCTTGTGATATTTCGGATAATATTCGTTTAAAGACGTTTCGGCGCCGGCGTTCCCTCCAATCATTATATCTTGAACAAGACTGTTGCAGTACACTTCTATATTGGTGTAGCATCCTTCAGTGTCAATTGATGTCTTGTTGGCATCTGATGCGTCGTGGGGATTCAGTCCGTTTGCTTTTTCCCACGCATCGGGTATTCCGTCATTGTCTGAGTCGAAGCCTGAGGGGCGTTTGCCTGTACCGAATGTTTTTTCCGTATATCCGTTCACATCGGCCACAACGTCTATCAGTCCCCATTTGCCGGTAATAGAACCTTTATACATGGCTTTTCCTTCGCGTGCCTCTTTCATGTAGCGTGCGTCCACTGTGTCACGATATAGCGATGCACCACAGTGTTCCAGTACTTTTTCGAATGCTTTCCCGGCCTTGTGTGTGGTTACCGGACCGGTGGGAGCTGGTTGTTCCATCTTTATTTTTACACACATATCGCCATCCGTATTCTTTATGTGGGCGACGTTGTCTCCATAGAAATTGTTTATGTCTTTTGAATATCTTTCCCCGTCGATAGTGAATATCCCTTTGTCGTAGCTTATCCCCGCCCAGTCACGATTCTTCTTGATTGCTCCTTTGACGGTTTCGGTGGTGTTGCCATCTATATAGTATCTGCTCGTCATGCCGTAGTATTCCGGATGTTTTTTGTCGGAGTTGCCTGCCGTGGATATTGTTACGAGGGTTATGCGTTCCTGGTTGCTGTTGTCTCTGGGACCGGCCTTGAAATAGTTGTTGACAATGTTTATCTGTCCGCCTCCGGGGCCTCCATAACATGAGCCCTGACAATTGTACATCACACAATTGCGGAAGTCTACGTTTTCGGCTTGGACAGGATTGTTCCATTTGTACTTTTGGTATATCAGGTTGTCTGTATACCCTGTCCATCCGTAGCGTGCACCGTTGAAACGCGGTCCGCGATTGGTCACGTGTGCTATCATGTTATGGTGGAAGCTGGCCAGTTTGCCACCCCAGATGCCGCCGTATCCGTGGGCGCCCTTGCTGTGTCCGGGGTTAGACAGGCTTTCGGCTATGGTGCACCATTGCATTGTGAAGTTGTTGTTGTCGTAGAACGATGCCACCTCGTCAATGCTCCAGCTGAACGAGCAGTGGTCGATGATAATGCCTGTCTTGTGGTTGTCGTAAATGGCGTCGGCACTGTCGTTGATGTCTTTTTCCTGTCCGCGCCTGACACGGATAAACCGCATGATGATGTTGTTGTCGCAACGTAGAGTGTGATAGCGCAGTGTTATTCCGGGATGGGGTGCCGTCTGTCCTTCTATGGTGGTGTTGGCCCCGATGTCGAGATCGGATTCCAACGGTATCACTCCGGCCACATCGAAGACTACTATTTTCTTTGCACTGCCTCTTACAGCCTCGCGAAACGAGCCTGGACCGTTGTCATTGAGATTTGTCACATGGACAATCTTGCCTCCACGGCCTCCGCTGACGTAGCGGCCGTGACCTTCGGCTCCAGGAAAGGCCGGTATCTGTGCCGTTGCAGCTGCGGTAATGGCACAGAAGGATAATATGATGGACTGTCTTTTCATAATTTCTATTTTCGTTTTTAGGAGATAGGAATTGGATGGATGGGATGATGGAAGATTGGTGGAAGTTATGGGATTGGTATTAATATGAACATCTTTTAAATCAAATGACAGGAGCTAAAGATGCTGCGTGGTGCAGCATTCTTTAACTCCTTGTCATGTCTCATTCAATTCCGGCTGTTCTATTGCATTCTGTTGAGGCCCTCCCAACGCACATTCCATTTGCCGTCTTTGGGGAATCCGGGATTCATCACATTCTTGCATCCGTCCCATCCGGCACACATCATGGCCACAGCGTCGAGCAGTGAGCCGTTGCCTGGCAGATATAGACGCAGGCGTTTGGGCTCCTGATAGTTGTGACCGTTCTTGAGATACGTGTTCTTGCCTTTGTCGATAAGGAGTGCATCGAGTGCAGTGGATGTCTCGCCGAGGCGTGCCGCACACATGGCAATCATGCCGTAGTCCCATCCCCAGGTTGTGTCCCAGTTCCAGTTATTCATCACCCAGTCGAGCGTAGCCCTCATCTTGTCATTGTCATACTGTCCGGTGGCTGGCAGCAGGCCGCAGGCACCGAGAACGGCGGGATGGTCCGAGCGTGACTTCAAGGCGAAGTCTTCTTCTGAAATCTGCTTAGCGGTGTTATGTCCACCGGTGTTGAACGGGTCGAAACCGGCTGACTTGGCTTTCGGGTCGAAAGATTGTGATGGCTCGCCGGCGGTGTATATGCCTTCGCTTTCGGCTAAAGGGGCCATGCGGCTGATTATTTCGTCCCATTCGGCGTTGCGTTCCAGCCCGCGGCGCTCGCGCCATTGTTGCGCTTTGCCAAGTCCGTACACCCAATATACCTGCTCGAAGGGATGATTGAAAGAAAAGTCTTTAGACATGGATTCCTGCATTGCCGTCTGTCCGAAGAGCTTGATGCTGCCCTTCTTAGGGGCGCAGGCTTTTGCGAAGTCGGCCATGAACTCAGCGGTCGCCTCCACTTGCTCGCCGTATTTCTTCAGTGTCTCGGCGTTGGGCTTGGCTCTATACATCTCTTCGGCCATGTATATATAATGTGGCTGCTGCCATGTGAGGAACGAACCTACGTTCGACGGGGCCTCACCGGCCCAAGGGTCGGTCATCTTCATCCAGCGTACACCCTTGAATCCCTGACGCTCGGCAATCTTGCGGGCTACGGGATAGGCTGTGTTGTTGTACCATTCCAATATGTCGGCCACAACTTCGGGACGATTCCACAATGCAAAGTCAACGACGTGCCACCATGTCATCTCAAGGTGCGGACGTCCGTACCATGAGTTGTATGTCAGGCCGGTCTCCTGTGGGGGAGTCGAGTTGGCGCAGTTGATGGCAGTCTGGTATTGTGAAAGCACAGTGCGGCGCTCCAGTTCCTTGGCTCGCGGGTCGGTGCAGTCGGAAAAATCGACGATGGCACCGCTATTCCAGAATCTGGGCCAATATTTCATTATACCTTTGAGAGCCTGGTCGTATTCGAAAGCACCCTGGCGCATGCGGTTCTGCTTAGGTGTGTATTCGGCGCAGAACGACAACACGTCATCATTGCTTATGAGTGAGAAGCTGTGTGGCTGTGATGTCTCCTTTAAGATGGCATTGCCCTCCCATGTCAGTGTTATGTAGTAGCGTGTGTCATCGATGATGCGTTCGATGACAGCCGAACAACTGTCAGAACTGATTATTCTGGAGCTATGCCTTTCGGGGCTGGTCCAGTCGTTGGCGCTGTCGGCGTGCTTGCCCGAAGGGTAGGAGAATCGGAAACTTACGGCAGCGCGACCCTCGTGCAGCAGTGTTGACTTGATGCGTGCGAAGATAGCGTCCTTGTCGGCCATGCAGGCTGTGGTCACCTCAACGGGAACACCGTCGGCCGTGAAACGCGACTCGATGGTCCCGTCCCAAAGAGCTTGCTCCTGACGTATGTTCTTCAATTCTTTCAGAGGTATCTGCCTGCCTTCTTTGTCACTAATCAGCAGACCGATGGTGCCGAGGTTGAGACGGTGGGGATTGGCACGGAAATATTCCGTGGCCTCTTTGTTGCGGCCTTCCTGTTTGTATTCCACGCAATATGTTTCCTTGCGTCCGTGTCCGAAGTCCATTTCACGCTCCGATTCCGACGGTTGCAGCCATTTGGTGTTTTTGAACGAGTGCCAGCCCCAGTCGGACATGGCGTTCAGAGGCACACCTGCCTCATAGTCAAAAGGGTAGCTCTGCAGTCCGGTTACGTCAACGGTTGTTGCGAAATGGCCGTTGCCTACTGTTAGAGAGGCCAACGGGTCAGCCTCGGTAACGACAGGATTGTTGCGTGTCACGACGGCCTGACGGTTGATTGCAGTTGTCGCATTGTTTGTATTGTATCCCAAAGCCTCCATTTCGAGTGATGCCCAAATGAAAGGACCTACACCCTTGGCGTCGTTGTCGCGGACTTCCTCGCTCAGGTAATATGCGTAAGAACCGTCACGGCGTTTGTTTTCCTTTAGTTTCATGCCGTACTTGTCTGTAGCAGCTTTCACCTTTTCGCTCATGCCAGGGCCCAATCCGGCTACCTTGCAGCATCCTGTCAGCGATATGGTCAGGTCGGGATTTACTTTGATGAAGTTGTTGATGATTCCGCGATAAGCCTTGATTCCGGCATCACGGTATTTGGAGCCCACATATCCCTTGCGGTAAGCCTTCAGCAGGGCGTAGGTGAACATCGAAGAGCATGTCGATTCAAGATAGTTGCCATCACGCGTGGGGCTGTCCATCACCTGATACCATACTCCGCTCTTCTTGTCCTGCCACTTTATTACGGCGTCAAGATCCTTTTTGAGCAGATCTATCACTTCACTGCGGCGTGAATAGTTTTCGGGCAGTGCGTCAAGCAGCTCGATTAGTGCCATGGTGTACCAGCCTTGGGCGCGTCCCCAGCAGTGCTGTGACAGTCCTGTCTCCTTGTCGGCCCAGAACATTTCGCGTGTCTCGTCCCATGCGTGGCGGTTCAGTCCTGTATTCTTGTCGAGTGTACGCTCGTAAGTCTTCTTGATTTGGTCCACAGCATCATCATATATTGTTTGTGCCTTCTTGTCCTTGAGCAGCATGTTGGCCGTCAGGGCGTAGTAAGGCAGTCCCATGAATATGCCGTCGAGCCATACCTGATATGAATATATGGCCTTGTGCCAATATACACCCTCATTGGTGCGCGGCTGCTTCTGCAGCTGTTTCATCAGTGTTTCGAGCGCCTTGCGGTTCTTGGCCTCGGGGTATAACTGATACATACGGGCCACAAAATGACCCGTACGTATTTGATCCAAGTTATAATCTTCAAGTCTGTATCCGCGGATGTCGCCTTTGGCGTTAATCATCGTGTCGGTGTACTGCAGACAATACTTCTTTATCTCGTCACCGCCATATTTAAGATATGTGTCAAGCATTGCTTCGAGTTCAATCCCCATCACATAGCTCCACTTCGGCCGGTTGGAGAAGTCGAGCATGTACGACTGTGGCACGCGTTTCATTTCCGAGGCTGTCATCCACTGGCTATAGTTTTTGTAGGGTTTCTCGATGAGGCTAAGACCACCGTTGATGTAGAGATTTTCGAAGTTGATATTGCGTGTCTGTCCTTTGATAGAGTTGCCTTCGGCCACACCGTTGAAGCGGCAGTTCTTTACATTGATGTCGTACACGTTGGTGCATGTATCAAGCGCTATAATCTGTACTCCATACTTGCTCTTCTCACAGGTAACGTTGTCCAGGTTGATGTTGCGCACTGTGGGAAGGAAGCCGCGGCAGCAAATCTCGTTATGTTCATAATCGAGGTTGATTTTCAATACAGATTCTCCGCACTGTCCCACCTTGATGTTGCGGGCATAGATGTTCTCTATGACACCGCCACGGCAAGTGTTGGTCTTGATTCGTATTACGCGGTCCAGATTCGGGCTGTCCATCACGTTGTTTTCAGCGAACACGTTACGGCATCCTCCCGAGATCTCACTGCCAATGACGACGCCTCCGTGCCCGTTCTCCATCTTGCAGTTGCGGATGATGATGTTCTCACTGGGCTTGTTCCACAGACGGCCGTCGTTGTTGCGTCCGCTCTTGATGGCGATACAGTCGTCACCGGTGTTGAAGAAACAGTTTTCTATCAGCACTCCGTCGCATGACTCGGGATCGCAACCGTCACCGTTGGGACCGTCGTTATTGATATGCACGCCACGTACTGTGATGTTCTTGGAGAGTAATGGGTGGATAACCCAGAACGGAGAACGCAGCAACGTAACATTCTCGATGAGAATGCCGTCGCAGGTGTTGAAGTTGATAAGTTGCGGGCGCAGGCCGTCGGTAGGTCCGAAGCGGCGTTCGTTCATGTCGACACCATCCTCGGCCATTTTCAGCAGACGGGGGCGTGCACCGTTGCGCTGGCTTATCATGCCCTCTTTCCATCCGTATTTGGCTGCTCCGCACCATGGCCACCATGTCTCACGTGTGCCGCCTCCGTCGATTGTTCCCTCACCGGTGATGGCTACGTCGGTCTGTTTGTAGGCGTAGATACAGGGCGAGATATTCCAACAGTCGAGACCTTCCCATCGGGTCAGTACCACGGGGTAAAGTTCAGGTTCGAAGGTGAATTGCAAAACAGCGCCTTTCTCCACGACCAGATTGACATGGCTTAGCAGTGTGATAGCTGCCGTATTAAATGTTCCGGCCGGTACAATTACACGACCTCCGCCGGCTTTCGAGCAGGCTGCGATGGCCTTGTTGATGGCTTTTTGGTTAACGGCGGCAGTGGCAGTGGTGCTTGCGCCATACTTTGTGATTTTGAAATCACGGTTGGCAAACTGTGGTTGTCTGATGCTCTTTTCTATCTGCTTGTAAGTGGTTTCCCATCCGTCGGCCATAGCCACGGCCGGGAAAAGCAGGCATAGGAGCAGTAAATGTAAGTACTTCATAAATTATTTTAATGGTTTTGATTTTTTCAGTTGCCTGCAGCATAATCTGTCTTCGCCGGTTCTCATGGCTTCCGCATGGCATGGCGGTGCCGTGGGCCTGTCGTGTAGTGATGCTGTTGGTCGGTTGTTTTAGTAGGTGGCAATTTTTTGCTTATCGGTGCAAAGATAAGCATTATATATAATATATGGGAATAAAAAATGATTAAATTGGCGCAAAAATTATGTGACGGGCTGTAAACTCAGTTGCTTTTGCCCCGTTTCCGTTTTGTCGTTATGGTTGTTTCATTCTGTCGTAGCGGCCGTTTGGCAAAATGGTGTTAATGACTTTACTCTTTAATGTTAATAGGATTACCCGGTAAAGTTATTGACTTCACCGGGTAATCCTATTAATCTCATCAGGCAATCCTGTTGACACCAGAGACTGATGGCGGTTTCAGGGCATTTCCGTTGTGCTGTTACAGCGGTGTCCAAGACCGCGTTGCGATTGACTGCATGCTATTCTCCCATTCCGTCGATGGTGTTGGCCATCCATACGTCCATGTATCCAGCTCCGCGGTGGTTCCATGCGTAGTAGGGGATGAGCGTAAGGCTTATGGTCTGCGAGGTCAGTGTTCCGTCGCCGGCGATTACAGCCGCTTGTGCGTTGTCGATGGTAATCTTTGTTACGCTGAACTCACGTCCGCTGTTCCCGGTGTTGGCTATCCTGTGACCTTCGGTCACGCTGAACTGCGGCCGGCGGCTGAGCAGTACGTGTCGTGTGTTCAGTCCGTTGTTGTCGGCAGCCTCGGCACAGTATACCAGCGGTCCGCGTTCTACAGCAATCTTGCCGCGGTCGTCGGTCACCTTGGCATTGGCAGTCACTATGCGCGGCTTCATGTCGAAGTGTACACGTACTATGTCGCCTTTCTTCCAATGGCGTCCTATGGACAGATATCCGTCTGGTGTGAGATTACCGTCGGCTTTCTTGCCGTTCACAGTGATACTGTATCCGGTTTTAACATCGTCGGCGTAGCTGTACAGATCGCTCGGCACTACCTGCCCGCGTACCCATCCCGGTATGCGCACTTTCATGGTGAAGTCTTTGCCTTTGTTTTTCAATATGCTGATGGCGATGTCACCGTCCCACGGATAGCGTGTTTCCTGTTTCAGAGTTACATCTTTGCCGGCCACACGTATGGTTGCAGTGTTGGCTGCAAAGAGATTTACATACAGGCTGTTGTCTTTCACAGCATAGACGTATCCGGGCAGCGATGGGATGAATCGGCTGATGTTGCTTGGACAACAGGCGCAACCGAACCATGGCTGGCGTGTAGTGTTATTGTCGGCATTGAAAGCGTATTTGCCGTCGGACGACAGAGGATTGGGGTAGAAGAAGCGTCCGCCGTCTACCGACATTCCGCTTATCACACCGTTGTAGAGTGTGCGCTCGAGACAGTCTATGTATTTACTTTCGCCACGGAACAGGAACATGCGTTGGAATAGATATACCATCGAGATGGCCGCACAGGTCTCATTGTAAGCCGTGAGGTTGGGAAGTTCGTAGTTGGAACCGAACGCCTCCCCGGAATGGCGTGCACCTACGCCTCCCGTAATATAATACTTTTTGCCGATGATGTTGTCACAAATGCGGTCAATGGCTTTGATGTAAGAACTGTCGCCTGTCAGTGCCGCCACGTCGGCCATGCCGGCATACATATAGCCGGCGCGTACAGCGTGGCCTACGGCCTCATCCTGTTCGGTGACGGGCTTATGGCTTTGGCTGTAGGCGTTCTTGTGCTTGGTCTTTCCGCGCATGTCGAGAAAAAATTTCGCTTCATCGAGATAGCGTTTGTCACCAGTGAGTACATACATTCGTGCCAGTGCCATCTCGGCTATCTGGTGGCCGGGTACCACGTGTGCCTGTCCGTCGTTGGGGCCTACCTCGCGGATTACGCAGTCGGCGTATCGCTTGGCTATGTCAAGAAATTTAGTGTTGCCCGTGGCCTGATAATGTGCACAGGCTGCATCAGCCATGTGCCCCAGATTATATAGTTCGTGGCTTAGGTTTTCCACGACTTCCCAACGCTGTTTGCCGGCCCATGGATGCGGCTTCTTGGGATTGATGGTGCGGGCGGTATACAGATAACCGTCTTTCTCCTGTGCAGCGGCCACAATGTCGAGCACGCTGTCTATGTATTGTTCAATCCGTTTGTCGGGGTATGTCTGCAACAGATAACTTGCTCCCTCAATAGTCTTATATACGTCAGTATCGTCGAAAGAGAAGCCCATAAACGTTCTCACATCGTAGTCGTCGCTCGGGTGAGCGGCTTTCACGAAGTTGGAGTATCGTCCTTCTGTCTCGCATTTGCTGAAAGCCAAAGGTATGGTAACTTCGCGTGCAGCTTTGATGCGGTCGCCCCAAAAAGTGTTGGGTGCAATCTTTACCGATGTGAATGCCACGGGGGTGTGAGGATATCCGTAGTCGTTGTTTTGGGCTGTAGCGTTACATGCTGTCAATGCTATGGCCATTGATATTATACACTTTCTCATTTTGTTATGTTAGTTGGTTTTTTATAAGTTATTCGGTATACGAGTGGTTTATTTTTCTAATGTTAGTACGAGTCAGTGATATCTGTTAGTATCGTTTGCAGATGTTTGAAGTGTTGGTCGTTTTTATGCTGCAAAGGTACATAAAAAATCGCTTTTTTATGTACCTTTGCAGTCAAAATATATTTCTGACAATGATTATCTGTTGTTGTCGTGTATTGTAAATGTCTAATAGAAGGTTAAATGAATAGAGGGAAGCCGGCATATCGAAAAACATTGGGTGAACTGGTGCGTTTCGGCATAGTTGGTGTTGTGGCCACGGCAGTGCATTATGGCATATACCGTGGGCTTATGACGTATATGGCTGCCAACATCGCTTATACCACAGGCTATCTGTTGAGTTTTGTTTGCAACTATATATTGTCGTCTTGTTTTACATTCCGAAGTAGGGCTTCGTTGAGCAATGGAGTCGGATTCGGTGCGGCTCATGTGGTGAACTATATTTTGCAGATGTTGTTGCTCAATGTTTACATACGTTTCGGAATACCGGAGGACGTGGCGCCGTTTCCAGTCTATGCAGTGGCAGTTCCGGTTAATTTCATGTTGGTTAGATTGGTTTTTACACGTAAGAATAAAAAATGAAGATACGAATAAAGGTACCATGTGCCGCTGTTTTGCTTTTGGCGATATTCTTTGTAATGTACGGTCTGAACAGTATGACGCCGCCCACATTGTCGGACGATGTGCTGTACAAGTGTGTGTGGACGATGGATGAGACAATGGAGCAGCGCCCGATAGAGACGTTCGGAGATATAGTTGAGTCGCAGACGGCACATTATAAGGTGGTAAACGGACGTATCGTGGTGCATACTGTGGCACAATTGTTTATCGGTATTTTAGGCAAAGATGTGTTCAATGTGTTCAATTCTTTGTTTTTCTGTTTTCTGATATGGTGCTGTGTTTTGTTTGCCGTGGACGTAAACATCAGGTCGACCGGAGATTTATACCGAGGTAGGAGTAATGTTTCAAATATGCAAAAGTATGAACATACTAATATCTTTATGCCTTTATTGTTGTCTACGTTTCTAATTTTTGTGCTCATTCCGGGCTTTCAGGATGCTTTTTTGTGGTTTGTAGGCAGTTTCAACTATTTGTGGACAGCATTGGCCGTATTGCTTTTCATAATGTATTTCTATAGGGTGGAAAGGCAGGCTGTCGGATGGAAGAGTTTTGCGGTATGTCCGTTGGCAATGCTTGCCGGATGGACACACGAGGGACTTACATTGCCGTTATCGATAGGTTTTGTATTGTGGATGACAGTAAACCGGCGCCGGATTTTTCATAGTGCGGCTTTGCCTGCCGTATTGTGTTTTATGGCGGGTACGGCACTCAGTGCTTTTTCTCCGGGGACACTGGGGCGTGCCGGAGCCAATACCGCGCCACTGCTTGACAGGATGTTGCTGGGAATATTCAATTATTTGGTGTTCGTGCGTATTTCCTGGTTGCTTTTGGTTGCTGTCGTGGTGGCTTGGTTTTGTCGCCGCGATGTGCTCAAGGAGGAAATTCGCCGTAACTATGTGTTGTATTTTGCAATGCTCATGTCTCTCGGTATTGTTCTTGTGTGCGGCCAGACTGAGGCAAGGGTCTGTTTTCATGCCGATTTCATCGCTCTGTTGCTGCTTGTCAGTCTGCTTGTGCGCAGTGGGGTTTTCGTGGCCGATGGATATTCGTATTCGTTTGCATACCGCAAATCACGCATATTGGCAGTGGGAATGTGTGCTGTGATGACGGCAATAGCTATTCCTGTGTTCAAACTTGCGGCGGTGAATAAGAACGATTATGATTTTCAATTGAAGCAACAGCAAACTGAAGGTGTTCAATTGATACGTGTGAGACATTTGCCCGATAGTGGCTCGCGACTGTTTGATATGTTGATGGCAAGATATGTAAAACCGTCGGTGGAATTTGGATTTTATTCGTGTTATCAAGGTTTCGATGCAGATGACGTAAACTTGCGCTGTGCGGCGGCTGTGTATGGCAAGCCGCGGATGATGTATCTTCCGGAGGATATTGCTGCAAAGTTGGAGAAAGGACATGTCACCGGGAATATTGACGTTGACGGTGTTGTCAGCAGTGACAATGCCGACAATACATCGTCCGCTGTCATAACGGGGTTTTGTTCCGACCGTTATGATGAAATATCGGTTATGCGTATACCTGACGGACTGCGTGTGATGTCACTCAGTTTCGTGCTTAGACCGTCCCGTTTCGATGAAATGCCTTTCTATAGGCGTTTGTTTGCATATAAGGGTGAACGGTATGAATTGCCGTATATAAAGTTCAAGACGGTGGATGTCTTCGGGCATACTTATCTGTTCTTTGCTAATCCTCCAGGTGGAATCAGGGATTTTATAGAGGAGACACGGATTACATTTGATTCGTAATTGTGTAATCCGTGTCGTGAAATCACCGTGACAAAGCGTCGAACAGACGGCCGAGCGCAGTGTCTGCTTCTCCAGTCTCGTTGAGCAATGTGACGAATTTGCTGCCGATGATGGCCCCGGCCGCGTTCTTTTGTGCACTGTCGAATGTCTGACGGTTGGATATTCCGAAACCAATCATTCTCGGATTGCGTAGTTGCATGGCATCAATTCGGCGGAAATATTCCTGTTTGGCCTCGTCGAAACTTTGTTGTGTTCCGGTGGTGGCCGCCGAAGAAACCATGTATATGAATCCGTCCGTGTGGTTGTCGATAAAACGTATGCGCTCTTCGCTCGTTTCGGGAGTTATCATCATTATGATTCTCAAGTCATGGCGGTCGGCTATCGGCTTTACTTCTTCAAGATAGTCTTTGAAGGGCAAGTCTGGAATTATTGCTCCTGACACGCCACTCTCTACACAACTGCGACAAAAATTCTCTATGCCATATTGCATGATAGGATTTAGGTAGCCCATGAGTATAAGGGGGATTTGCACTTCATTCTTAATCTCTTTCAGCTGACTGAAGAGCAACTTGAGGTTCATTCCGTTACGCAGGGCTGTTGTTGTGGCACCTTGAATTACAGGACCGTCAGCCATTGGATCGCTGAATGGAATTCCTACTTCCACCATGTTTATGCCATTACGTTCCATGGCACGTATCACATCGGCCGTTCCGTCGAGAGTGGGACATCCGGCGCAGAAGTAAAGTGACAGGAGTTTTTTGCCCTTGTTTTCCTCAAACAGTCTGTTTATCTTGTTCATGTTAATATAATTGTTTTTTATCGGTCTGATTATACTTATTTGATATTGTTGCCGGTTCTGATCTTGTCGATGAACTTGCGCAGTGCTATAACGTCTTTCATGCCAGGTTCTGTTTCGAACCGCGAGTTAAGGTCTATTCCTGCAAGCATAGGATGGTGGATGGAGCTTATTGTGTCCGCATCGTCAGGCCCTATGCCTCCGCTGAGCAGAAAAGGATGATTGCCGTGGTAGGAATTGAGTATAGACCAGTCGAACTTTATGCCGCTGCCGCCTACGGTTGAACAACGTGTATCGAAGAGAAAATAGTCCACGCTGTTCTCATAGTTGCAGCATTTCCCGATGTCTTCATCTGATGTCACACTGATGGCCTTTATAAACTTGATATCGGGATTCGCTTCCGTTTGTAACTTGGCGCGTAGATTGTTTATGAATGCCGGTGTTTCGTTACCGTGTAATTGTATGATGTCAAGTTTGTAGTTACGGACCTGTGTAGTAATGTTTTGAACAGTGTCGTCTACAAATACTCCCACACGTTTCACGGCTGAAATGTTGCATATGGCGTCCCGTATGGTATGATTCGTAAGGCCGTCGGATTCTGCCGGATTCATATTGACATATCGTGGTGATTTCGTCCAAAATATCAAACCTATCCAGTCAATGCCAAGTGCCGCGATATTGTTGATGTTTTCGGTATTGCGCATACCGCATACTTTTATAATCATAGGCTGTATGTTGCTTTCAGCTCTGTTTTTGCATATTGTCAGTCTGTTTAATAAAGTCTCTCAGGGCTGCTCCAGGATTGTCGGCACGCATAAAATTTTCACCGATAAGGAATCCTTGGAACCCTGCCATACGCAGTTGGTTTATTGTAATGGCACTGGAAATGCCGCTTTCGCTCACCTTGACGGTGTCGTAAGGCAGTAATGATGCCAGGCGGAATGAGGTTTGTATATCGGTAACAAATGATCCGAGATTACGATTGTTTATGCCACACATATCCGGTTCCAGTTCACAATATTCAAGTTCCTTTTCGTTGTGCATTTCGAGAAGAACCTCGAGCCGTAGCTCATGGGCGGTTCGGATAAGGTTTTTGCATGTATCTTTTCTCAGGTCGGCTGCAATCAGCAACACTGCCGATGCTCCACTGATGCGTGCCTGAAACAGCTGGTACTCGTCGATAATGAAGTTCTTGTATAGTATAGGTATTGTTACACCGCTGTTGCGTGCCTCACGTATAAAGTCGTCATGACCTCCGAAGTATTTTTCGTCTGTGAGGATACTTATGGCAGAGGCTCCGTTGGTTTGATACGACAAAGGTATTTCGGACGCACGTCCGCCTTGTTTTATCCATCCTTTTGACGGTGATTTACGCTTGAATTCGGCAATGATACCGGTTTCCGATTTATCCAATGCTTGTTTCATCGACGGTACTTCGCAGTCAGAAAGGCGTTCTGCCAGTGTATGAATTTCCCGTTCTGATATTGTTTCCTTGTACTTGGCAACTTCGAATCGTTTCCATGCCACAATCTCTTCTAATATATCTTTCATTATGATTATGAGTTTAGTTCGACGAATTTGCGGAATGTTTGCAATGCCCGGCCGCTGTCGATAGATTCGCGTGCCGTTTCGATACACTCTGTTATGTCTTTGTTTCCGCGTTCCAACACCTGTATGCCGAAAGCAGCATTTGCCAATACAATGTTTTTCTGTGCCGGTAAAGCGGTATTTGCCAGTACATTGTCGAATATCCGAACTGCCTCTTCTTCGGTAGCTCCGGCTACTAATTCATCAGGACGGGCTGTTTCGAAACCGAGGTCTTGTGGACTGAAGATACGTTCATAGTTGTTTGTGGTGACTTTAAAGTTGTCGGTAAGTGATATCTCATCATAGCCGTCAATGCTGTTGACAATGGCATAGTCTATGCCTATCTTCTGATACACGTTGTTGTATAGGCGCATTTGGTTTAGATTGGCCACTCCGAGCATTTGGCATTGTGGCTTTGACGGATTGACAATTGGTCCGAGAAGATTGAAACATGTTGGGAACTGGAGTGATTTGCGTATAGGTCCGACAAATTTCATGGCTCGTGCGAATAGCTGGGCATGCAAGTATACAATGCCACATTCGTTGATGCAACGGTTCAGGAGGGCAATGTCGTCTGTGAATTTCACTCCATGGTTGGCAATTACGTTTGAGGCTCCGCTTATGCTTGTGGCCGAATAGTTGCCGTGTTTTGCTACTTTATATCCGGCTCCGGCTATAACAAAACAAGCTGTTGTAGAGATGTTGAATGTGTTTTTCCGGTCACCTCCGGTGCCGACAACGTCAATGTATCTGTCGCAGTCGAGCGGTACAGGAACGCCTGTTTCAAGTATGCCGTCACGAAAGCCGAGAAGTTCGTCGACGGTAATGCCACGCATCTGAAGGCCGGTGAGCAGAGCTGTTATCTGTTCGTCCGGGTATGCACTTTGTGTGATGCCTATCAGTATGTTTTTTGTCTCTTCACGGGTAAGTTCCTCGTGGTTGAGTATTCGGTTTAGTATTTCTTTCATAGGATTGATGGAAATTAATGGGAATAATGGGATTGATGGGATGAAGGGAATTATCCATTTATCCAGTTATCTATGATGGTACGTCCGTCAGGGGTAAGCACACTTTCGGGATGGAACTGGATACCATGTATGTCGTATTCGCGGTGACGCAGCGCCATGATTTGTCCTTCGTCGCTTTCTGCTGTAATCTCAAGACATGCCGGCAGCCCGTCTTTGCTGACAACCCATGAGTGATATCTGCCCATGGTGATGCGTTGCGGCAGACCTTCGAATATCGGGTCATTGCCTGATTGCGTGCCTTCGGTGGCCACACCGTGGAACACATCGCTTAGGTTTTCGAGTTTTGCACCGAATACTTCGCCGATAGCCTGATGACCGAGGCATACACCAAGTATGGGCTTGCGGCCGGCGTAACTGCGGATGGTATCGAGAAGAAGTCCGGCTTCTGACGGTATTCCCGGTCCGGGACTTAGGATAATCTTGTCGAATAATTCGAGATCAGAGAGTTCAAACTTGTCGTTGCGCAGCACTGTGGTGGCTGCACCCAGTTCTTTTACAAGATGGTTCAGGTTATATGTGAACGAGTCGTAATTGTCTATTATAACGATTTTCATATTGTATTTTCTTTTTGGGAAAGGTGAGTTGTGGGAGTAATGGGATTTTATGGGAGTAATGAGGATTCGGAAAAACCATCATGCTCTCTGTTTTCTCTATATCTTTTCTGCTGTCATTATGGCTTTGCGCAGTGCTCCGAGTTTGTTGTTCACTTCCTGCAACTCATACTCTTCATCGCTTTTGGCTACGATACCGCCGCCGGCCTGAAACCACAGTTCGCCATTGCGTGATACGAATGTGCGTATTGTGATGGCTTGATTGATAGAACCGTTGAGACCGATATATCCTATGCATCCGCCGTAAGCACCGCGATTGTGTGGCTCGTATTTGCTGATGAGCTGCATTGCCTTTACTTTTGGTGCACCGGAGAGCGTTCCGGCGGGGAAGGTATCTATGAATGTCCTGACGGGGTCGGCAGTTGGATTCAGTTTTCCGCTTACGCGTGATACGAGATGTATTACGTGTGAGTAATACTGCAAATCTTTATAGAAATCAATCTTCACATTGTGGCAGTTACGGCTGAGATCATTGCGTGCCAGGTCTACCAGCATCACATGTTCCGCGTTTTCTTTCGGATCGTTGCGCAGATACTCCGCCCCCTTACGGTCGGTCTCGGCATCGCCTGTTCGGCGTGTCGTTCCGGCAATGGGATCTATGTATGCCCGTTGTCCGTCTATGCGACAGTGTGTTTCGGGTGACGATCCGAAGATGCGGAAACCTCCGAAATCAAAATAAAACAGATATGGAGACGGATTGATGGATCGCAGTGCACGGTACAGCTTGAAGTCGTCTCCTTCATATCTTTGTATGAAGCGTCGCGACAGTACAATCTGAAAGACATCGCCACGCAGACAGTGCTTTATGCCTCGACGTATGTTGGCTTTGTGCTCTTCGTCAGTGAGTGTGGATGTCGTGTCGCCTATGGGATGGAAGCCGTATGTCTTTATGTTGTTTTTGCTCAGTTGGTGTATGATGCTATCTATGGCTGTCTCGTCGTTGTCATTTATATCGGCGGGACTCATGCTCACTATTGCCATATTGTTGTTGAAATGGTCGAACATTATTATATCTCGGTAGAGTATGTACATCATGTCGGGAGCATCGTTTTGTTTCATTGTCTCGTCCTTTACGTCAATGTTCTCAAAATATCTCACGGCATTGAACGATGTGTATCCGTACAGTCCGCACACATCGCTGTGGTCGCCGCTTATCTCAAAACCGGATATAAACTCGTTGATGGCGTCATCGGCTCCGAACTCTTTGCTTATAGAATGACGTGTGGATTTTCCGTCAGGATATGAGCATACAGCCATACCGTGACCTATGGATACGTATCCCAAAGGGTTGATGCCGATAAAGGAGCGGCTGTTGTTCGAATCGTGGTAGTCGGAACTTTCCATTAGTGCACTTTGCGGATACATGTCGCGCAGGCGCATATATGCGCTTACAGGTGTATACATGTCGGCAAGGATAGTGCGTGAGGTTGTCTTGTATTTGTATTTAGAAGTTTCCATATTCTCCTGCCATGTTTTTGTTGTTAAGATATGTCTCGACGTCTTTGTCGCCGCGTCCGCTTACTGTTAGTACGACAATGTCGTCATGCCGAAAAGTTGCCTTCTGCAGTGCGGCAATGGCATGTGCACTCTCCAATGCGGGGATGATGCCTTCCATGCGTGTCAATTCGTATGCCGCCTTAACGGCCTCATCGTCGTTTATGCTGTATACTGTGGCGCGGTGTCGGGTAGCGAGATTGGCGTGCATAGGACCGATGCCGGGGTAGTCAAGGCCGGCAGAAATGCTTTCGGCTTCCATTACCTGTCCGTCGGGAGTCTGCATGACAAGAGTTCGTGAGCCATGCAGTATACCCAGCCGCCCCGTGTGTATGGTGGCGGCAGTATGTCCGGTGTCTGCTCCAAGCCCCCCGGCTTCAGCCAGGATTATTCTTACGCGTGCGTCGTCAATGTAATGGTAGATTGTTCCGGCTGCGTTTGAGCCGCCGCCGACACAAGCCATCAGTACGTCGGGATAGTCGCGTCCGATCTTATCCTGCAGTTGTTCCTTTATCTCCTTTGATATGATGCTCTGTAGACGGGCCACCATGTCGGGGTAGGGATGAGGCCCTACTGTTGAACCTATTATGTAGAAAGTGTCCTGCGGATGGCAACACCAGTCGCGTATGGCCTCGTTCGTGGCGTCTTTCAGTGTCTGGTTGCCGCTGGTTACGGGGCGCACTTCGGCACCGAGCATCTTCATCCGTTCCACGTTGGTGTGCTGGCGTTCGACGTCGAGCGCACCCTGGTATACCACACACGGCATGTCCATCAGTGCGCATACGGTGGCCGTAGCCACACCGTGCTGTCCGGCTCCGGTCTCGGCTATGATGCGTTTTTTGCCCATCTTTTTGGCCATAAGAATCTGGCCTATGGTATTGTTTATCTTGTGTGCACCAGTGTGATTGAGGTCTTCGCGTTTCAAATACAGCCGGCATCCGTATTTCTCGCTCATGCGACGTGCGTAGTACAGCGGCGAGGGACGGCCCACATAGTCGCGCAGCAGCTCTATGTATTCTTTCTGGAACTCTTCCGATTCCAGTATTTCCAAATAACAGTTTTTGAGGTTTTCTACCGTTCCGTAGAGTATTTCGGGGATATATGCGCCGCCGAATTCTCCATAGAAACCTCTTTCATCTACTTGAAATGTCTTTTTGTCTTCCATATTGTTTGTTTCTGTTTTTATCTCTAAAACTAAATACCCTGTTTGAAATTCAAAAAGGCCCGTCGCAGTAAACGACGAGCCTTTTTATATCAATAGAATAATAAGACATGGCTACGTAATCCCGCGACTTGTTTAAATCTCGAGCAACGCCACCACCATGTATTATTCATTGTTGTCATATATAGATGTTTTTATGTTCACCGTTGCAAAATTACATATATTATTTTAAAATACAAACATTTTGCTTGTTATTTTCTGTAAATCATAATAAAAAGTGTGGTTTTATCGATGAATAGTAAACGTGTTTGTCAAGTTGAAGAAAATATTCAGGTTTGATCGTAATTTGCTACGTCTGGGAAACAAGAGCATGTTCCGGTCTATTCAATGAATTCATATTTCATTATTTTTTCCAGTCCAGGCATTCCCATGTATGAACATTTTTGGCCGAATATATATACCCTTTTGTTCCAATGTTCAGGATTATCCACCAGATTGAGCGCTCTTTGGGTGTCTTTGTAGTCGGTGAGGCGTACGGGGAAAAGGTCGTCTTCATAAAAAGCCTCAACTTCTGTAAGTCTCTTGTCTGCAAGTATCAGCGATGTTCTGCTCTCAAATGGCGGACGGACAATGGCGTTGTAGATGTTTCTTGATGTAGAGCCGACAATGTATCCGCGAACATTGATGAGCGAACCCACTTCGGCCGTTGCGGCCTCTTCAACTGTAAGAAAGCCTTTGAAGACGGTGTCCGGCACTATTTCGTCGTTCCATCCTGTGCCGGTATCATTGCCGGTGTCGCTATCCTCTTCGTTCCTGTCGCTTTTTTCACATCCGTATATCAGTGTTGCAGCAAGCAGTACCAATGTATATATAGCAGTTTTCATGATTTTTAATATAAACTTAATTGTTGTTTTTGGTAGTATAATATATGGATTAACACTGTATCTCATTCATCGTTTTTATAAAAATGAGTAAAAACTCAAATAAGAGGATTTTGCTCATTTGGTTTGATGAAATCGTTGTAAAAATAATAGTTTATATTGAAAACTATACAAATCCGTTAAGATTTAACATAAAATATTTGTTTTTTATAAATAGAATCATTATATTTGCCACCGATAAGTTACATCAACAATTGTAGATGCCTTATCTCAAAATAAAAAGTTTGAGGTTGGTAGCGTCCTGCACCAACCTCTTTTCTTTTGGGGATTCTTGCAGTATGTTCATCCGGTTGTATCATAATATCAGCGGGCTTTGTGCTCCGTCTCCGTTGCCATCCCAAGTCCTCCCATTTGGTTTGCGGCCCGTACGGCCCATAGGTCGCCTATGTTGCTGTTCTTGATTCTATATGATGTCTTTGTGGTGAAGTCGACCACTTTCCCGTTGCGACATATAGCATAGAGCAGTGCGTCAGTGCAGCCTGTCCATGTCAGTTTGCCGTTTTTCATTTTTACATTTGCTGGTGGCGTCACATTGCAGGTGAGTTTTTCCGGTTGCCAGTCTCCCATCACGTTCTTTATGGTATATTCAGCCGCTTCGTTGGCGCTTATTACCGGCCGGTTGGCGTGTTCTACACCTTCTTTGTCCACGTACATGTTTCGGCGTCCCGTCAGGTCGAGTGGTTCACCGGTGACGAGGCGGCTGTTATACTCGGTAAATAGCGCAGGCCATCCTCCGCTCATGTCTGCCCATCCGTTATGGCCGCGTTTGTCTTTTGTTATCGGTCCACGGTCCATTTTCGTGTCAATCCATACGGCGCGTGGTGTCCCCTTTCCCCAAGGCCGGCCGAGATAGTAGGTCACGTCGGGCGTTTCGCTTTTTATATAGCACGACAACATTACGTATCCGTAGCGGCGTGCAACCGACGGTACGGCCAGATAGCCGCCACGTTTGCATTGCTGGAATGTGACCTTATTATATATAACGTCTCCCTTTCCGCATATATAGTCGGTGCGCCCTCGGATTATGCCTCCTTCAAAATAGAAACGCCCCTGTTGGTTGTTGCTTACGTAAGTATCCTGATAGCCCCACAGGCAGATATTTTTGACCGCGGTAAGGTCAGAACGGTCATGCAGTACGATGTTGCGTCCGGTATTGTCCCCCATTCCGCTGCGCATAGTGAAGTCCTGTAGGTATGTGTCGTGGCTCTGTTTCTCAATGATGAGCACATCGCCATGCCCAATTCCCTCCAACGGATTGGCACGACCGAAACCATTGTCCCATGTCGGTTCCGGGACGGTGTTGGTGAGTACCGTCATATCACGGTCTTCGCCGATGATTGATGTGTTGGGAGCCTTCAGGTAAGTGCGCGGGTCGCCGTATTCCTTGCCGTCTCCACCTGTGGTGGTGCCTTCGGTGGGGATGACATATTCGCCCTGCATGACGAAGATGCGGTAACGGCATGTTGTGTCACGACGGCTGTTTGCCGCGTCAAGTGCCTGTCGGAACGATCCGTCACGCGGTACGACAAAATCGTAGAGTCGTTTTTCCTGTGCTGCAACAGTCAGGCAGTGTGCTGCAATGATGATTGGTAAGATTGTTCTTTTCATTCTTGTTTGTCTGTGTCAACTTGCTGGTTCACTGACACAAATGTACGAAATATCTTTTGGGCGGGCAAGAAAAACGGAATTTATTTCATTGGCATTTTATTGAAAACCGGCGGAATGGTATTAATTCAAGGAAAGGACATGAAAACAGTGTCCGAATATCAATGATGTCAGTAGGTTGCCGTTCCGGTAATAGCTGGATGGTTACAAACTGCCTGCGGTCCCTTAAAAAATGTAAAAACCAGCCGTATTTACTTTGTTTGTGCGTCTTTCTGTGTCTGCGGAACTAAGTTTGTGGAAAAATATGGTTACTTTTGCATCATCCCGCCGTGATGACAGTGTGATGCCGATATGTTGGCAGCACGGATTATGAACGGGTTTTGGGAGTAGATATGAACAAACTGTCAATCAGATGAAACCGATGAATCGTATAGCCCCGCTTGTCGTTGCATGTCTGTTGTGCATGCCGGTATTTGCACAAAAGCGGGCCAATCATGAGTTTTATAAAGATTTTCCTGTCTATGTCGACATGTTGCAGGCCCAGCTGACATATCCCATGGCTTGGGGCAATGGCAAGATACGCAACTTCGACAAATGGAAGCGTCAGGCACGTGCGAAAGTTTTCGAATGTATGATGACACCACCGCCGCAGCCCAGGAGCTACGACATGCGTGTGTTGGGAGAAGAGCGTCGCGATGGATATACGGCACGTAAGATAGAGTTCAACCTGTCGGAGTTCTACCGTGTGCGGGCCTATGTGCTCATACCCGATGGTGACGGCCCGTTTCCGGCGGTCAACCTGCTTCATGACCATGGGGCGCATCTTTTCATAGGCAAGGAAAAGATGATACGTCCGTTCATGGAAGATTCTGTGGTGATTAAGGATGCAGACGAGTGGCAGTATAAGGTCTACGGCGGACAGTATATGGGCGATTACCTGGCCCGCCGTGGCTATCTCGTCTTTTCCGCCGATGCACCGATGTGGGGTGAGCGGGGGCGTGCCGAGGGTGTGGATCGCAACAAGTATGACATCATTGCAGGCAACATGATGATGTATGGGCGCGACCTCAGTGCTTTCATGACATACGATGACATTGCTTCAACCGAATTTCTCGTCACACTGCCAGAGGTAGACAAAGAGCGTATCGGCTGTGCAGGCTGTTCCATGGGTGCCTATCGTGCATGGATGCTTTCAGCCTTGTCGGATAGGATAAAGGTAGGGGCGGCCGTATGTTGGATGGTCACAACCGACGTTCAGATGACATGGAAGTACGGGCGAAAGGAGAATGGCGGATTTGCCAACTGCATACCGGCCCTGCGTCAATATCTCGATTATCCTCATATTGCTTCTTTGGCTTGCCCTAAACCCATGCTCTTCATCAACGGCAGTCATGACAAACTGTTTCCATTACCTGGAGTGGAGAAGGCCTTTGGTGAAATGCGTAAGGTATGGAAAAGCCAGAAAGTAGAAAGCAATCTTGTCGCAGAAATATGGGACATGGGGCATGAGTGTGGTCCGAAGGTGCAGGAACGGGTGGCACGGTTCTTCGATGAGAATCTTTCATTAAAATAAGCATGTTCGGAAATATGTTATAATGAGATACCACTCAATTTCATTTAAGTATGTTACTGACCTGTTTTCATCTCCCCTGATTCTAAAATAATGCAACTGATATCAGACAGTGGAAGCACCAAGACAGACTGGTGTATTACAAATGACGGACGCATCGTCCGCCGTATTATAACGCAGGGTATTAATCCGTTTCATCAGAGCGGACAAACTATATATGACGTTCTGAATGGAGAACTTTTACCCGAACTTGCCGATGTCAAAGTGGACGAGGTCTATTTTTACGGTAGCGGTTGTCGTGAAGAATGTGTTCCAATGATGACCGATGTGCTATCCTGTGCATTTTCGCATGCTTCAACTATAGAGGTCCATAGTGATTTGCTTGGTGCGGCCCGTGCCGTATGTGGAATGGGGGAGGGTATAGCCTGCATACTCGGTACCGGTGCCAACTCGTGCTTGTACGACGGTCGTGATATAGTGATGAACACTCCGCCGCTTGGATATATTCTCGGCGACGAGGGCAGTGGGGCCGTGCTCGGGCGGCTCTTTGTCAATGCCCTTTACAAGAATCAACTTCCGGAATCCGTTCTGTCGGACTTTGAGCGTGAGACAGGCTGTGGTATGGCCGATGTGATACACCGTGTATATCGTGAGCCGATGGCCAATCGGTTTCTGGCTTCTTTTGCTCCGTTTATTCACAGTCATCTGTATGTTCCGTCGGTACGTCTTATTGTAGTCGATAATTTCCGTATGTTCTTCAGACGTAATGTAGTGCAATACGGCCGTCCAAAGTTGCCGGTCGGGGCGGTGGGCAGCATAGCCGGTCATTTTTACGATGAGTTTGTCGAGGCAGCTATTGACGAAGGTTTCACGGTTGGACGTACTTCTTCGAGTCCTATGTCTGGGCTTGTAGAGTATCATTCATGTAATTAGGGTGCGCTATGTAGGGTTTCTTGTCTCGGTTTTATATGCGATATACTGTAAAAACAGATGCAGAATGAGACATTAAAAAGGACATGAACAGTTCTTTTTTATGTTTTATGTGCAAAAAAACGGGAGAAAGTTTGCATATTCCAAAACTAATTATTACCTTTGCACTCGCAAAACAGAAATAATATCGCGGAGTGGAGCAGTTGGTAGCTCGCCAGGCTCATAACCTGGAGGTCGCATGTTCGAGTCCTGCCTCCGCAACTTTAAAATGGATAATAACTGATGTCAGTTGTTATCCATTTGTTTTATATCCAATCTGTTTATCCCTGCAAAGGATTCGTTCCTGTCCGTTGTCAATGCTTCCTGACGAGTGACGAACCGCAATACTCTTTTACGTCCGAAGTCAGTCTGACGGCATATATGCCGGATGGCAATGCAGGCAGATTGACAAGGCATTCTTTTTCGTAAGCCGTTATTTCAAGTTCTGCCATACGCACACCACCCGTTGTGTATACAGAAACGCCAATCGTTGCATTGGGAACCCGACTGAACGACAGGTGTAGTCGTCCGTCGGATGTGATATTTGCCATTACATCCGACGGCTGCCATGCAGGTATGTCTGCTATGCCGGATATGCCGAGAATATCGAGCAGTCCGGCATAGACGTCAATTTCGCCATATCCCCAATAGTTATTGGGCACTTCGGATACATTGTCGAGTCGTCGTGCCGTTCGGCTTATCACACCCTTCACATCGTCAGGAGTAAGGTTGGGACATGCCTGAAGCCACAGTGCTATAGCCCCGCCGACTACAGGTGCCGACATCGACGTACCGGCATTGCTCGTCCAAGGATATGTGCGGCCTCCGAAGTCGAACAGTTTTACGCTCGACAGCAGATCGCGTGCATCGGGGTTGGCCTCCATGTAATAACTGCTGTACGACGATATTATGTTTGTTCCGGGAGCCATCACGTCGGGTTTTGTCCTGCCGTCGAGTGTAGGCCCCACCGCCGAATAGTCAGTGCGTTGACCTCTGCCTTTGCTGTTTGTCACAAATGTGTCGCCCTGATAGTTGGTAAACTCAGTGCGATATACAGTAGCCCCCACACATATCACCGATGGCGCGCTTGCCGGTGAATGTATGCTATGCGTCTGTTCCGCGTCACAGAGTTCGGGGTTGATGGCGCTGTCGTAAAGTATGCCCGTTATCAGGCACATTTCCACGTCGGCATTTTTGCCCGACAGCTCCACAGAAAGAGTAGCACCGTCGAGCGATGACGACAACCCACGTAAGGAAACATCGCATGCCGTAACCTTCGCATCATAGCACGACACATATGCCGCAGCCTCAATCGCGCAGCTGCGTCCGGCCAGCATAACCGTGTCGGTATATTCTCCGCCGGCACATTCCTGTACCATATGCAGCGGTATTTCCAGTGTGTCGTTGACTTCGCCTTTATATGCCACAATGCGTATTGTAAAATCGTTGTCTGCCGCCATAGTAAGATATAGCGAATTGGAACTGGAAGCGACGAACGAACCGGCAGAATATTTTCCCACGGGTTTGTGCATGAACGTTTTCAGATAGCCGTCGTTGCCGGCCGAGGCTACGATGATGCGTCCGGGTCCCACCAGATTTTCAAGTACCTCATAATATAGCATGTCGTCGCCCCGCAGATCCTGATGCGACCCTTCGCTGAACGAAATCACACATGGTTTGCCCATCTCGTCGGCATAGTCGAAGATATATTTGAACCCGAGTGCGTCGGTGGCATAGGTATATTTGTATATGTCGTCGGCGTCTATAAGCGGAATGTCGCTCGTCACGGCATTGTTCACAAGACAGATGTCACTCTCCCATGCCATCCCGCGATACCGGCTGTCATATCCGCTGCCTGCCGCGATGCCGAGTGTATGTGTGCCGTGGGTCTGTATCAGTCCGTCGCGGCTGTGTGCATATCCCAGCAATTCGTTGCGTCCCCTGTAATCGGCCCCGACATATAGGGTGCTGCCCACGGTGTCAGCTGACAGTTGGTCCCACAGGCGCACAATCCTGTAGTCTGTTCCCGAGGCATCATAAAAATTGGGATGGGTAAGGTCGAATCCCACATCCATTATCCCCATTACCACACCGCGGCCGGTATATGCCTGTGGAAGAGCTTTGCCCGCATATACAGACAGGGCGTTGACATTTCCAGCCGTGGAGTCCATCTGTATCGAACGGTTTCGGCCGGCCTCTATTCGGGTCACGTCCAGGCACAACGACAGTGCCCTCAACTCGGATAGCGGCACCGATACGATATGCGTGTTGCCGAAGCGCACCAGCGAGCGGCAGTTGTGGGCATGCAGCACGGAGTCGGCATTGCCTTCCATCTTGACAAAAGCGCACAACTCCCGTCCATGTCCTTTCGCTTGTGCAATTTGGTGTTTGTCGTTGTATTCCATGGCCGCACGTCGCACAAAGGACGACATCTTGGAATAGTCGGCTCCAGTGGGATGTCCCTTCATGTTGTTTGCCGATACCGGCATATCCGCCAGCAGTAAAACCCCGACATATATAATAAGGTGAAAGATACGTATTCTTTTCATAGGATAAATTGTATTATTCCGCAAAATAAGCTAAAATATCCGAATAAGCCAAATGTCATGTGTCGTTTTTAATTCTTAAAGAATATTATTTCTTGAGGTCAGCGGTGTTATTCTTATCTTTTTATGTAAATTTGCAGCAAACTAAAACCTATTGTGACAATGATACGCTATTCATCAGTTGTTATATTTGTTATGCTTGTGGCTTCGTCTGTACTTGCAAGTATCGGCAGTTACCGTGCCACCCAAGGTTTGATTGTCGACGACCTTAATCGGGCGTTGATGACGGCTGTGGCCGAAAGGCGCAGTGACTGGCTTGCTGCCGATACAGTGAAGGCATACCGCCATTTAAGGAGTGTTTCCGGAGACAATGTGGCTTTGGACTATACCGACGACAGGTTGTGCAGTCACCTGTCCATTCCTCAGCTACGCCACCGGGCGTATATGCGTGTCAGGATATTGGACAGCGAACAGACTGCCTGTAGAAGTATGCCGGTCGATGGTGGCGAACTGTGCAGTGACACTGTGGTATGGCAGGTTGGGCGTCTTGGGACAAGCATTGCCCTTAAGGGTTATGCCCGCTGTGATATGGCAACTGTATTCGGCATGTCCGACCAGCGTCTGCCTCTCGTCCTCTTAATTGCCGCTGTGATGTGGGCTGTGATGATGTCAGGACCGCTGGGCAAAAGATTTTATGCCACCGTCAAACCGGCCTCGTGTACTACCGCAGAAGGTTGTCACGGCATCGTTTTGGGCGGCATTGCCATGTCTTCTGATGGCAACAGTTTCCGCAATGCCGATGGCACACAGGTACATTTTACTCCGATGCAGCACACGTTGATGCAGATGTTCTTCCGTGCACAAGACCACAGTCTCACCAAAACGGAGATATGCGAGGCTCTGTGGCCGAAGAAAGACGATGCCAGCGAGACGCTCTACACGTTGATAAAGAGACTGAAAAACGTGGTCGAGGCCGATGGCAGACTACGCATTGAGACGCATCGCGGAAGAAACTATGTGTTGACGGTCAGATAGATAGACCGATGTCAGTTAAATGTCAGACTGTTGTCCGGATGTTGTCAGTCAGCAAATGATGCTTTTATAATCCTTTCGTATATCTTTGTTGCCGAAACAAATTATATACAGTATGAAAGGTTACCTGACAATCATCACGTTGGTTGTAATCATTGTTACGGCCAACATTGACATTCTATGTCCGCGAGACCGGGGCAGAGACTTCGGTGACGTTCTTGAGGAGCAGATGAATCTCTGTTCTGTAGTCTACTACACCGACAGCAACTTCGGATTTAAAGTACCATATCCGGCGCTTTTCATTCCTGACAAGTCCATCCCCGACAGTGTTATCGGCTGTTCCAGATTCAGTTATGACAATGTCATAAATATGGCAATCGACTGTTACGTGTGCCGTAATGAGGGGTATTCCGATGCCGATGGAGGTATCTCGTGGCTGGCAGAGAAGATGCGGGCCGAGGTTATAGAGGATAAAGGCGACGTTTTCCTGCATGGCCCGTTGACAGAAGATGGCGGACGGGTTGATGGTTACAGCCATTTCACAAAATGCGTGGCTAAGGATAAGCTGTGGGTGATATATTCGCTGACTTATCCCGATATGTATGCCGATCGGCTTCTGCGCCTGTTTTCCATGGTGCGGACATGGCAGCCTTGGGAAAAAGGCACTACACCATGAGCAGTCTGTAATTGTGGTTTGGCAGCGGCCGGTATAATGTATCTTCGGGCGGTAGAATGCGTAATACGTAAACATTTCTTTGTGACAGCGGAATATTCTTCTGCTTTTGGTATTGCAGATCGCATTTTTTTACGTGTCTTTCCGATAAAAAATCATTTTCTTTATCCTGTCGGTGTATAATCTCACTATTTTATTGTACATTTGTAAAAAAGAATATTGAAATGAGTTTCGAAGACAGATTGTATAATGATTTGCACGGATATCTGTGTGCAAATGGCGAGGTTGATAAAAGGATGCCGGAGTGTCCTGATGTGGAAGACAAATGGCAACAGATAGCCAAGGCCTATCTGCCCGACGGCATAAGAGAATTCAACGGCTACCCAACGGTGTCGCTCGGTTGGATGGTGTATGTCGGTATGGCCGTAGCCCAAATGTGGGATACGGAGTGGGAGATATATTCGAAGATTGACAATCTGTACACGTATATGCGTGACAAGCGAGGATATGACAACATGGACGAGTATATACGCGGTGAAGTGCTGTTGTTGAAAGGCGACGACTATGTTGCGACGGAGAAGCTGGTGGGAGAATGCGCGTCACGGGTGTATAATATGTTGCAACGTGAGAACATTGAGCCTGCGACGCCCGCAGCTTTCACCGCATACGTAAGTTGTCTGCATATGCTTTACCTTGTAGGTATGGCCATGCAGTTGAAGCGCATGGGGTATCATATGACAAAGATAGACTGATACATTAATATAATACGACAGCAGGCAACATGCCGGATAATTACCATAAAACAATGACCCGATTTATTCTCGTCGCACTGATGCTTATAGCCACAGGGGCGTCTGCCGACACGTTTAGAAGCGATTCAGTGATGGCCAATGCAGAAAAGGTGGCCGGATATTTCATTTCCCGCAATCCGGATGTGGGAGCCGACAGTTATGTTGGTGGGAAAAAGCGGAACAGCAAGATATGGACCAGAGGTGTATTCTACGAAGGACTGCTGAATATCTACAGAGAGCAGCCAAAGACCGAGTGGCTGAAATATGCGACCGACTGGGGCGACTTTCACAAGTGGATAAGCAGCACCGACAACGAGGCGCGCAATGCCAATGCCGATTATCAGTGCTGCGGACAGTCGTATCTGCAAATGTATATGATGGAACCGGAGCAGTATCATCGTATGGACCATATCAAGATGAGGATAGACCAGATGATGGCAACCGGCAAGAAGGATTATTGGTATTGGATAGACGCAATACAGATGAGTATGCCTGTATTTGCACTGTTGGGCGATATCACCGGTGACGACAGATATTGGGAATATATGTACGAGCTGTATCAGTATACACGCAACAGGCACGGCGGTAGCAAGAAAGGCGGAGGGAAACCTCTGTTTAACATCACAACGGGATTGTGGTATCGTGATTACCAGTTTGATCCGCCGTATCGCGACCTCACAGAAACCGACAAGGATTGCTACTGGAGTCGTGGCAACGGATGGGTATATATGGCCTTGGCGAGGGTGATGCAGTTTACGCCCGACACCGAAAGACACCGCAACGACTATGTTTCGGATTTTCTGCTTATGAGCAAGGGGCTCGCCGAGTGTCAACGTGCGGACGGCTCGTGGAACGTCAGTCTGGCGGCACCGTCCAACTACGGACAGGTGGGCAGCGAAGGTCCTGAGATGACCGGTACGTCGCTTTTCGTGGGCGGAATGGCCTATGGCGTGCGTATGGGGATACTTGACAGTGCAACCTATATGCCGGTTATCAGAAGAGGATGGGAGGCTATGAGGCACGCTGTGCACG
The DNA here is from genome assembly GCF_013166575.1 of Xylanibacter rodentium. Lineage (GTDB taxonomy): Bacteria > Bacteroidota > Bacteroidia > Bacteroidales > Bacteroidaceae > Prevotella > Prevotella rodentium. The sequence goes on along the minus strand of NZ_JABKKE010000002.1, from coordinate 87,078 downwards.
ATGATACCGGACAGGTAGGCTATCTTCAGGGAACGGGTTCGAAACCTGAAGACGGTGGTATAATAACATATGGCTCCATACCCGATTTTGAAGATTTCGGATATGGATGCTGGCTGTGGGGAGCGGCCGAAGTGCATGCACTCACTGTCATGTTGGAATCGTATACCGATGGAATCGAAGAGGTAAGAAACGGCAATGACGGTATCGGAAATATTCATGATGACAACGGTATATATCGTGACCTTGGCGGCAGGCGGGTGGCAAATCCGATAGACGGGCATATATATATACATGGCGGACAGTTGGTTGTATACAGGAAGCGTTAGACGATGGAAGAGGCATTGAAGACCAGATTATGTATCGTGCGCCATGGTGAGACGGAGGAGAATATATCCCACATATTCCAAGGTCATTTGCCGGGTACACTGACGGAGAACGGCCGTAGTCAGGCTGTGACTTTAAGGAAAACGGTCGACGTGAGCGTTTTCGATGCGATTGTGAGCAGCGATTTGCGTCGCGCTACCGATACCGTGACGATATTGCTTGACGGCAAGGTGCCACGGGATTGGGTAAGGTCGGCATTGTTTCGTGAGAAGGACTGGGGAAGCCTTACTGGGCAGGTTGTAGGCAAGGCTGACTTTGACGCTTTCCCATCGGATGTGGAAACAAAAGAAATGCTCTACGACAGAGCCGGTAAGGCGCTATGTTTTCTGCAAGACAAATATGCCGGCAAGACTGTTCTTGTGGTATCACACGGCTTGTTTCTGCAATCGTTCATGGCCCGGATAGCAAGGGTGCCTTTGGAGCAGGTGGGTTCGATGCGCAGGCTTGGAAACTGTGAATGCAGATGGATGGAAATATAAAGAAGTATGGTAAAGTATATAGCCGTTTTTTTTGTAAAAATGAAAAAAAACGGTGACAATAACGTTGCTGTCAGAAATATTTGTTACTTTTGCAGTATGATTTTCAATAACTAAATATATTATTTTATGAAACCAACTTTATTACTCCTTGCTGCCGGAATGGGAAGCCGCTATGGCGGGCTGAAGCAGCTTGACGGACTCGGACCAAACGGTGAGACAATAATGGATTATTCTATTTACGATGCCATCAAGGCCGGATTCGGTAAGATAGTGTTCGTAATCAGAAAGGATTTTGAGAACGATTTCCGTGAGAAGATATTGAGCAAATATGAGGGACACGTGCCTGCGGAACTATGTTTTCAGAGTCTTGACGCTCTACCTGCGGGATTTGCATGTCCCGAAGAGCGCGTGAAACCGTGGGGAACAAACCATGCCGTACTGATGGCCAAGGATGTAATCAAGGAGCCGTTCTGTGTGATAAACTGTGACGATTTCTACAATCGCGACGCTTTCCAAGTGATAGGCAAGTTCCTTTCCGAACTGCCCGAGGGAAGCAAGGACGCATATGCTATGGTTGGTTTCCGTGTAGGCAATACGCTGTCGGAAAACGGAACTGTGGCACGTGGTATATGTTCTAAGGACGATAATGGTAATCTGACAACAGTGGTTGAGCGCACTGAGATAATGCGTGTGGACGGTCCGGTATGTTATAAGGATGAAGACGGCAAGTGGGTGCCTGTAGAGGACAATACTCCTGTATCCATGAACATGTGGGGCTTCACCCCCGACTATTTCGAGCATAGTGAGGAGTACTTCAAAGAGTTCCTCAGCGATCCGAAGAACATGGAGAACCTGAAGGCAGAGTTCTTCATTCCGCTGATGGTCAATAAGCTCATCAACGAGAATACATCTACCGTTAAAGTGCTTGATACGACGAGCAAGTGGTTTGGCGTTACGTATTCGGCAGACCGTCAGGACACTGTCGACCGTATACAGAAACTTATTGACGAGGGTGTTTATCCCGCCAAGCTGTTCTAACGTACATCGGCTTTTGCCGTAAACAGAGATTTTAGGAGAACTTTGTGGAAGCAGGGAGTTGTTTCCACGAAGTTCCTTTTTTTATACGAAGATTAAACCAATTTTTTTGTATGTAATTCACTGTCAAGAGTAATAAGATACTCTTGGTCTGTAATGTCCTTACTGTATACCTGCTTCATATTACAGAACGACTTATTGATGATTGGCACTTCAATAAATCGTGAATTATAAATTAATTTAGTAACTTTCCTCTAAAGAAAAATCATTTTCTTTATCCTACCGGTGTATAATCTCGCGATTTTATTGTACATTTGCACCCATTATGCTGAAAAATATATTATCCCCCGGAGAATGTGACACACTGAGTTCTCTTATAGACAGCTCTGACAATATCGTTGTCTGTTGTCACGTCAATCCCGACGGTGACGCTTTGGGCTCGTGTCTCGGATGGGCAGAGTTTTTGAGAAGCAGGGGCAAGGAGCCGCAAATAATTATCCCTGACCAGTATCCCGATTTCCTGCAATGGATGCCAAAGACAGAAATGGTGATACGTTACGACAAACACAAAGTTGAGGCTGACGAACTGATATCTTGTGCCGATCTTGTTTTTTGTCTCGACTTCAACCAGCTTAGCCGTACAGATGCCATGGCTGCTTCCCTGACGGATTCGCATGCACCGAAGGTGATGTTCGACCATCATCTCGGACCGGATATTGACTGTGTTCTGTGTGTGTCGCGTCCGGAGATGAGCTCTACGAGTGAAATGGTGTTCCGTATTGTGTGGCAGATGGACGGGTTCAAGATGATGACATCACGTTTTGCTGCTCCCATTTACTGCGGTATGATGACAGACACCGGCGGTTTTACCTACAACAGTAACAGTTCGGAAACGTTTTTCATCATCAGCCAGCTGCTTACAAAGGGCATAAACAAGGATAAGATTTACCGCAACGTATACAACAATTACAGTGAAAGCCGTCTTCGTCTCATTGGTTACGTGCTTTACAAGAGACTGGTGGTGATGCCCGAACAGCATGCCTCGTTTTTTGTTCTTACACGTCAGGACCTTTGCCGATTCAATTTTGTGAAGGGTGATGCCGAGGGACTTGTCAATATGCCGTTGCAGATAAAGGGGATGAAACTTTCGATATCGTTGCGTGAGGATACCGAGAAGAATAACACGATATGGGTCAGTCTGCGCTCGGTCGACTCGTTTCCGTGCAATAAGATGGCCGAGATGTACTTCAATGGAGGCGGTCATCTAAATGCCTCGGGCGGAAGGTTGTTGTGCAGCATTGACGAGGCCGTGGAGATAACACGCGATGCCATCTTGAACTTTGAAAGCACGTTAAAGTAGCATAATATAGCGGGCAATTGACAATATTTTATTAATTTTGCCACATTAAATGTGCAATCGGAATAAAACGAAGAATGAATAAAAACGTAAAGATGAAGAGAATCGTATATTCACTGCTGGTGCTTACGGTCATGATGCTGTTTGTGTCGTGTGATGACTATGAAACATACGGCGAGAAGAAAGAGAAAGAGCGTGATGCTATCAGTGCTTTTATCAAGGACGAGGGAATACTTGTAATCAGCGAAAGCCAGTTCGAGGCTCAGGGACAGACAACAGATACAGCCAGGAACGAGTATGTGTATCTTGAAAAGAGTGGAGTGTATATGCAGATAGTCCGTAAGGGAGCGGGAAGCATGATTGAAGAGAACAAGCAGGTCAATCTGCTTTGCCGATATACGGAGTTCAACATTGCGGACAGGGCGTTGCAGACATACAATTATTTCATAAGTCCTACGACACGATTGCCTGAAAAAATGACGGTGAGGCGTGAGGGCAGTTCCTATACGGCATCGTTTGCCAGTGGCGTTATGTACAGCACTTATGGCGCTTCCGTGCCTGCGGGATGGCTTATACCGCTGCAATACATAAAGGTTGGTCGTCAGGACGGTAACGAAGAGATTGCCAAAGTAAAGATAATTGTACCGCATACTCAGGGGCAGGCAAACGCCACCTCGAGTGTGTATTCATGTTTTTATACGATAACATATCAAAGAGAGCAATAGAACTATGACTCTGATTAAATCAATTTCGGGCATCCGCGGAACTATAGGCGGAAAGCCGGGCAATACGCTCAATCCGCTTGACATCGTTAAGTTTACAACGGCTTATGCCACATTCATACGTCGTTGCGGATGTTCTTCCAACGGCCGGATTGTTGTCGGCCGCGATGCACGCATTTCTGGCGAGATGGTTCGCAGTGTGGTGTGTGGAACGCTGATTGGCATGGGATATGATGTGGTCGACATTGGTTTGGCCACTACGCCTACCACAGAACTGGCAGTGCGCATGGCGGGAGCTGACGGAGGGATTATCATCACGGCAAGTCACAACCCGCGTCAGTGGAACGCGCTTAAACTGCTTAATCATGAGGGAGAGTTTCTCACAGCAGCCGACGGTGCTGAGGTGCTTGACATTGCCGAACGTGAGGATTTTGAATATGCCGATGTAGACCATTTAGGACATTACACGGCAGACGACACATACAACCGTCGTCATATAGAGTCAGTACTCGCTCTGCAACTTGTTGATCTTGAGGCTATACGGGGTGCAAGACTGCGCGTATGCGTAGATCCGGTGAACAGCGTGGGAGGCATCATCCTGCCAGAACTGCTCGATGCGTTGGGCGTGGAGTATAAGGTTATAAATGGTGAGCCGACAGGTGATTTTGCGCACAATCCGGAGCCTTTGGAAAAGAATCTTTCAGGTATTATGGAGGAGATGCGCAGCGGAAGCTATGACCTTGGTATAGTGGTAGATCCCGATGTGGACCGTCTGGCATTTATCTGCGAGGATGGACGCATGTTCGGCGAGGAGTATACTTTGGTGAGCGTGGCCGACTATGTGTTGGGCCGTACTCCCGGTAATACCGTGAGCAATCTCAGTTCGACCCGTGCTTTGCGTGATGTGACCGAACGTTACGGCGGAAGCTATACGGCAGCGGCAGTTGGCGAGGTCAACGTGACAACCAAGATGAAGGAAGTGGGTGCTGTAATCGGTGGTGAAGGAAATGGTGGAGTAATTTATCCTGAGAGCCATTACGGTCGTGATGCTCTTGTGGGCATAGCCTTATTCCTGTCGGCACTGGCTCGTAAGGAATGTCGTGTGAGCGAGTTGAGGGCATCTATGCCCAACTACTTTATAGCCAAGAACCGCATAGATCTGACTCCGCAGACCGATGTTGACGCGATATTGGAGCGTGTGAAGGATATGTATAAGGATGAGCAGGTGAACGATATCGATGGTGTGAAAATTGACTTCGCTGACAAGTGGGTACATCTGCGCAAATCCAATACCGAACCTATCATACGTGTCTACAGTGAGGCTGCGACAATGGAAGAGGCTGATGCGTTGGGCAAGAAGATAATGCAGATTGTTTACGACATGGCATGATGGCGGTCGTGGTGTGGCGGATATGCCGGAATGCCTGTCAGATAAGGGCAAGAGTATTTGCCGTGCTGTTGTGCATAATATGTCTTGATAGTGTTTCGGCACAAGAACAGTATACAGCCGGGCATGACACTACAAACGTAGTCATGCTCGGCGATTCAAATACATGGTTGGGCGGTGACAGTTGTGACCGGCCGCACGGTTGGACCAAATGGTTTGCCGAAGAATGCTATCCGGCCACGTGTCGCAGTTATGCCCGTAGCGGGGCCACGTGGACAGCCACGGTGCGCACAGTGCGCGATGTTGATGAATATACCGAGAAATTGGGTGACAACAATGTGATATACAATCAGATATGTCGTCTGATGGTTGCCGTTGCCGATGGTAGGCAAGCATATCCTCATACAATAATAATATCGGCCGGTACTAACGATGCATGGTTTGTCGCGGCACGTCCCGGGGCTCTTGACATGGATGCTTCCGAAGTGTTTGCCAACGATGCTGTCGGACATGCCGCCGATGATTCGGTCAATGGTGAAGTGGATACTTCCGGCAGCATGCTCACCTTGGCTGGAGCTGTCAGGTTTTGTTGCGGATTGCTGCAAAAGACGTTTCCCGATGTGCGGATAGTGTTGCTTACGCCGTTGCAGTCGACAGCGGTCAGTGAGGCGGGTATAACTCGTGCCGGCGACATAATAGAGGAATGCGGCCGGTGTATGGGACTCACCGTCATTCGTCAGGACAGGCTCGGGTGTGTGGCGCGTCGGAATGAGATTCACCGTCGCTGTATGACAACGGACGGAACACATACCAGTGTCGAGGGAGCACGGTTTAACGGCATTCTTATAGCCAAAATGTTGAATATAAAGTAATGTAAGGAAAAGATGGTTTTCTCAGATTTATTCTTTCTTTTTGTTTTCATACCGGCTTTTGTCATAGTATATCTGTTGGCGGCGGCCATAGACCGAACGTTTGCAGCGGGGGCAGACCGTCAGGTCAACGTGGCGAAAAATGCGGTACTCGTCATCTTTTCTCTCATTTTCTACGCGTGGGGCGAACCGGTTTATGTATTTCTCATGTTGGCAAGTGTGGCAGTCAATTTTGCCGTGGGACTGATGATAGATAGCAGTGGTGACAGACGGCGGCGCAAGGCGGCACTTGTTGCGGGGCTTATATGCAATTTGCTGATACTTTCGGTATTTAAATATCTCGGTTTCTTTGCACAGGTACTTAACGATGCAGGGATCAGTGTGGCCAAACCCGGCATAGCTCTTCCTATCGGCATCAGCTTCTATACTTTTCAGTCCATATCCTATCTTATAGATGTATATCGCCGCGAGTCGCCCGTTCAGCGTCGTTATGTGGACCTGTTGCTGTATATATCTATGTTTCCGCAACTCATTGCCGGCCCCATTGTACGTTACGGCACCGTAGCACAAGAGATCGGTGGGCGTCGCGTTACGGCCGGAGATGTTTCCGACGGGGTGTTCCGCTTCCTTATTGGTCTCGGCAAGAAGGTCATCATAGCCAATCAGTTCTCCGAAATCTCCGACCAGTTTCTTGCCGGTGGTCTCGATTCCTTATCCACTGCAGGTGCGTGGGTAGGTATTTTAGCCTTTACCATGCAGATTTATTTCGATTTCTCGGGGTATTCCGACATGGCTATCGGTATAGGACGGTGTCTCGGTTTTCACTTCAACGAGAACTTCAACCATCCTTACTGTTGCAGCTCCATCACTGATTTCTGGCGCAGATGGCATATGTCACTTGGCAGTTTTTTCCGCGATTACGTTTATATACCGCTTGGCGGCAACCGTCGTCATCAAGCCGTAAACATCATGATAGTGTGGTTTCTCACAGGAATGTGGCATGGTGCAAGCTGGAATTTCATCATCTGGGGCGTTTATTTCGGTATAATAGTAATGTTTGAAAAATACACATTGCTGCGCGTTCAGCACGTCATACCGCGGCCTCTGCTTCATATCTACAGTCTCATACTTGTTGTAGTGGGTTGGGGGATATTCTATTTTGACGACTTTGACCGCATGCTTGTCTTCTTCAATGCATTTGTCGGTTATGCCGGCACGCTTGACGATTTCATTGCAGTGAATGCGCTTACAGATAAGTTCTGGCTTTGGGTCGTAGCCATAGTGTTCTGCATGCCGGTGCGCCGTTGGATTTCCGGCTTTACGACTCGTTGTTTGGGCGGTGGCGGTGCTCTTGAGTCATTTGTCACGTTGACAGCCCGCGTAGCCTTGTCGGCCGGTATTGTTGTGCTTAGCGTGGCACTGCTGGTCGGCGCTACCAACAATGCTTTCCTTTATACACGATTCTGACAGCGATAAAAGATTATAATAGCCATAATAATGAATAAGATAACATCCATAGATAAGATATTCGATGTGATATGCGGCAACAGCATTGCCGTTGCAATGTTTTTTTCCGTATTTATATGTTCATGCCATAATGTTTTTGCGGCAGGAGCTGCAGGCCGTACAGTTGCCGGAACAATCATTGCATCAGGCAATGGAGCAACCGACGGGAGCAGTGCCAAATCAGAGCGACGCACGGTAAAGGAGCAATGTATTGTCGGTGAATATCACAACACCATCACTGCTGATGCACGGGCGAGAAGGGCACGCCGGGGCATTATCATAGTAGGGTCGGGGAGCAATACACGTGCGATGGAACCTTATGGTGGAAGTATAGAAAAAGCACTCGGCTATGCTGCGACGGTCAATAAATACCGTTCGCAGTTTGATGGAGGCATCAACATTTATTGCATGCCCATTCCCAATGCCGTGGAGTATTATTGTCCCGATAATGCCCGCGGATGGACGGGCGACGAGCGGGCTGCCATCAATGGCATCTTTGCCGGTCTTTCGGATTCTGTCAAGGCTGTCGACATCTATACCACTCTTGGCAATCATGCCACCGAACCCATCTATTCGCGTACCGATCACCATTGGGCACCGCTTGGAGCATATTATGCCGCCGAACAGTTTGCATGTGTTGCCGGTGTGCCGTTCAAACCGTTGTCAGAGTATGACGAGTACCGTGTGCGCGACTATGTGGGGACAATGTACCGCTTTTCTCGTGACATAGCTGTAAAGAGGGCTCCGGAAGAGTTTGTATATTACGTGCCGCGCGACGTCGAGTACACTACTACATATATTAATTATACGCTCGACCGCACACGTACCGTCGTCACTGCTGAAGCAGAACCATGCGAGGGCAGTTTTTTCCGTAATTACAGCGACGGCAGTAGCGGAGCCTATTGCACATTCATGGGTGGCGACACCAAGACCGTGGCCGTACGCACATCTACCCGTAACGGCCGGCGTCTCATGATTCTGAAAGACAGCTACGGCAATGCCCTGCCCGGCTATCTGTTCGGTTCGTTTGAGGAGATTCATGTGGTTGACTGCCGCTATTTCACCAAGAATATCATCCGATATGTAGATGATAATGCCATCACGGACATTCTCTTTGCCAACAATCTCATACATGCCTCGATGGAAAAGACACATGAGTCTTATGAAAAATATCTTGTGCAGTAATAAGGAGCATCGTCAACATACGCATTGTCAAATATAAATATACCGACTATCACATCTTTGCACATATGAAGCATTATATATATATCACGCTCATGACCATTGTGTTCGTTGCGTTTACGGTAGTGTTCGACACTTTTCCACGAAGCACCGTGTCCGAGCTGGAGCGTCGTGAACTTGCTGTTTTTCCTGAATATACCTCCGAAAAACTTTGTGACGGCTCGTTCACACGTGAAATATCATCGTGGTTCAGCGACAGTGAGCCTTTCCGTGACGACCTTATGGCATTGAGCATGTACATCAAGAGTTACATGGGGCTGGCCAAATCGGAAGACGATGTGACATTCCATGCCTCGAAGGATGTGCAGCCGGACGGTGATGCCGGTGAGGAAATAGACTCGGCACTGATAAAGGAACGGCAGAATCGTGATATAGGCGAATATGAGAATCATGTCACGGCCGACGATAATGCAAAGATTGCAAATGCCGGCATTGTCGTCGTGGGTACGGGCGACAACGTCCGTGCACTGATGGCATATGGCGGGGGACCTAAAGGCGGAGTAAAGTATGCTGAGGCTGCCAACAAATATAAAGAGCGTTTTGGAAACGGGGTCAATGTATATTGCATGGTCATTCCAACAGCAATTGAATACTATTGTCCCGACAAGGTGAAGCGTTACACCAACAGCCAGCTGCTCACTATCCGTAACATCTTTGCACATCTGTCGGAATCAGTCAAGGCTGTCGACATATATACCACTCTTGGCAAGCATGCCGGTGAAGACATCTATCTGCGCACCGACCATCATTGGGCGCCGCTCGGTGCATATTATGCTGCCGAAGAGTTCGCCCGTGTTGCCGGTGTGCCGTTCATGCCGCTTAAAGACTACGAACGGCGTGTGGTACACCGTTATGTGGGCAGCATGTATGGTTATTCCAAAGACATTTCCATCAAGAACGCGCCCGAGGATTTTGTCTATTATATGCCGCGCGGGGTCGAGTACACCACTACATACATCACTTATACCATTGACAAGAACTATCATGTAACGGGTGAGAGCCGTCCCATGCGAGGCGTGTTTTTCATGCACTATCGCGACGGCAACGGTGGAGCTTACTGCACTTTCATGGGTGGCGACACCAAGATAACCCAAGTGCGCACATCCGTCAAGAACGGACGGCGGGTAATGATTCTTAAGGACAGTTTCGGCAATGCCTTGCCCGGTTATCTGTTCGGATCGTTTGAAGAGGTGCATGTGGTGGATTCGCGCTATTTCACAAAGAATATGGTGCAATATGTGCATGACAACAGAATAACAGACATTCTATTTGCCAACAACATCTTCAATGCCTATTCCCCACGCATAGCCAATGCCTATATACGTTTCCTCGATCAGGCCGGAGGCATCGTGAAGCACAGGACCGACTCTACATCGGTTACAGCACCGGCAGATGTTCATGACCGTCAGAAAGCAGTGGGTGCCGATACAGCAGGACATGCAGGTACGGGCAAACCGGTTCATCCTGAGGAAGCCCCGGTACAACAGGCCGACCCATCGACGGAATCTGCCGGAAGTGCCTTTGTGGGACAGCCGGATAATACATCATCAACCGAACAGGAATGAAGAAAATGAGAAAGACGTTTTTGATACTGCTTGTGTTAATTCCTCTTGGATCCGTGGCACAATCTTTGCAACGGCAAATAGAGAATATTATTGCCGGCCGTGACGCTGAAGTCGGTGTAGCGGTGATAATAAGCGGTCGTGACATTGTCACGGTGAACAACGAACGTAGGTATCCGATGATGAGCGTTATGAAATTTCACCAGTCACTATATGTGGCTGACTGGCTGTCACGTCGAGGATTGCCCGTTGATACGATGATACATGTAGGACTTGAAGAGATGCGTCCCGGAACATGGAGCCCTATGCGCGACGAGTATCCCGACGGTGAGGTGGGCCTGACCGTTGCCGAACTGCTGCGATATACATTGCAGCAGAGTGACAACAACGCCTGCGACGTTCTTTTCGACCGCACCGGAGGTCCGGCAGCCACCGACCGGTATATGCGTTCGCTTGGTATTGACGGCTTTTCCATAAGCGCTACAGAAGATGATATGCACACTGACGTATCACGTTGTATGGACAATTATACCACACCGCTTGCCGCAGCACAACTTGTAGAGCGGTTTGTGGCCATGCGCGACAGTCGCCACGGTGTTCTCGATTATATATGGGAGATGATGACTCAGTGTGCCACTGGTACAGGTCGTCTTCCCGCTCCGTTTAAGGGCATTCCGGCCGTGATAGCCCACAAGACCGGTACAGGCGACCGCGACAGTCGTGGAAAACTCATAGGCATAAACGATGTAGGCCACGTAATTTTGCCGGACGGCCGTCATTATTCGATTGCTGTATTTGTAAATGAATCGTCGGGCGACATGGCGTCAACGGAAAAGATAATCGCCGATATATCCGGGGTGGTGTATGAATATGTCGTCAAGATGGCTTCACTGCGTTAGAACAACGAAACCACCCATGTTCCCAGCTTCATGAGCAGCACTATCATAAGTACGATGAGTGCAATGAGAATAATCATCACCGCCACAGACTGCCACGCCTTTCGGTTGACATCCCTTACGATGCGTTGCTCGCCGTTTACAAATCCGATAATCATACGCAGGTTGCGCGAGTTAGACCTGTAGAAAAAGTCGAGCACGTCGCCCACAAAGAACGGTATCATACCTACAAGAATGTCACGCAGTGTGTTGTTGATTACGGCCAAGGTAAGTGGTACCGAACGTGCCACTACCAGCGTAAAATACACGAACGGCACTGTGCACAATGCCGAGAACACGTCACCCACAGCCGGCAGCAGTCCTATCACACCGTCTATATAATATTTGTCCATGTATAGTGCAATCCGTTCGAGTGTGACGAACATCGGATGCCTTTTCAGTTCTTCTCTGTTTCTCATATATGTTTCCCCCTTTTCTTGTTTCTTCCAATAGCTTTGATATTGTGCCTACAGTCATGCAAAGTTACAAAGAATGTGCTTTTATACTTATGTTATTATTGTGAAATACATTTAATCATTGTTGCATATAAGAATATTTCACTAAGCATGTATCCGATTGCCAGCCGTGCAGATTGTTTTTTACCGAAATCTCTTCATATGGAGACAATATAGCAACCGCTATTTCGTTTTATAGGGAAAGGACTGTTGTTTTATAGTATTATGGATATAGAGAAGGCCAGAGAGTATTGCATTGCCAAAAAAGGCTGTGAGGAGTGCTTCCCGTTTGACGACGTTACGCTTGTGTTCAAGGTTATGGGTAAGATGTTCGCTGTGTTGTCGCTTGACAATCCCGATATGATAATATTGAAATGCGATGCCGTTTATGCCCTGGAGTTACGTGAGAAATATTCGGCTGTGGAGCCGGCCTTTCATTTCAACAAGAAATACTGGAATCAGATATGGTTCGGTTCTGATGTTCCGGACGAGTTGTTGTGCAGTCTCATAGACCATTCCTTGGATGAGGTGGTGAAGAAGTTCACAAAGAAGATGCGTGAAGAGTATGCCGGTTCTAATTGAGAATTGAAAACTTCTCTAACTGAGAATTGAAAATGGAAAATTGATAATTATGATATGCCCCAGGAATTCCTGTTGTTCTCAGCTTTTGCAGCAAAAAAGAACATCACATCTCTTTTAATAAAGCATATCATAATTATCAATTTTCCATTTTCAATTCTCAATTAGATAAATTTTTCAATTCTCAATTAGATAAATTCTCAATCAGAGAATTTATCTACAATCTTCCGTGCTCTTTCCAGGGCAAGGTCGATGTGGTTGCATATGTTTTCGTTACCTATTGTCTCGTTGAATCCCGATCGTTTGAGCACAGCTTCCACTTTCGGATTTACTCCCGACAGCACTATCTGTATGCCTTCGTTGCGGCTCATTGTGCAGAGGTTTTGCAAGTTATGGATGCCGGTGGAGTCGACAAACGGAACCTTACGCATACGTATGATGCGCACTTTGGGGCGGTCGCCGAACGCCGCCATAATTTCTTCGAAACGGTTGCCCGCACCGAAGAAGTACGGACCGTTTATCTCGTATACCTCCACACCTTGCGGTATGACGAGGTGTTCCAGATTGCCCGTCTCGATGTCAGCCTCATCGTTGGGATCTATTTCGTCGGATATCACCTTGACGTCTGTCGTCTCCGACATTCGTTTCATGAAGAGCAGACAGGCGATTATGAGGCCCACCTCGATGGCGATGGTCAGGTCGAAGATGATGGTAAGGAAGAATGTTATGAGCAGCACCGACACATCGCTCTTTGGATTCTTCATCAGAGCGGCGAACGAGCGCCATCCGCACATGCCGTATGACACCACTACGAGTACACCGGCCAGACATGCCATCGGGATATACTGTGCCAGCGGCATGAGAAACAGGAAGATCATCAGGAGCACCACAGCATGGATTATGCCGGCCACGGGGGTGCGTCCGCCGTTGTTGATGTTGGTCATGGTGCGGGCAATGGCTCCTGTGGCAGGGATACCGCCGAACAGCGGTGACGCCAGATTGGCCAGTCCCTGCGCTACGAGCTCGGTGTTGGAGTCGTGTCGGTCGCCTATCACACCGTCGGCTACCGTAGCCGACAGCAGTGACTCTATGGCTCCGAGGATGGCAATGGTTATGGCCGGTGAGACAAGGCTTTTCACTGTTTCCCACGTCATTGCCGGCATGTGGGCCTCTGGCAGCTCGTTGCTGATGGCGAAGCGGTCGCCGATGGTTTCGACAGTGCTCACCCCGGCAAACTGTTTGAGCAGCAGCACAGCCACAGTCATGATGATGATGGCAATGAGCGAGCCGGGAATCTTCTTGCTGAACTTTGGCGTAACGGCTATCACGGCCACGCTCAGTATTCCGACTGCGGCACTCCACGGGTCGACACTGCCGAAACAGTGGGCGTAGGCAATCCATTTTTCGATGAAGTCTGACGGCACTTCGGTCATCGTCAGTCCGAATAGATCTTTTATCTGCGTTGTAAATATGGTCACGGCGATACCGCTGGTGAAGCCCACAACTATGGGGTATGGAATGTACTTGATTATGGTGCCCAGGCGTAGCAGTCCGAACATCACAAGGAAAGCACCGGCCATGAGTGTTGCTATGGTCAGCCCCTCGAAGCCGTATTGCTGGATGATGCCGTAGATGATGATGATGAACGCTCCTGTGGGGCCTCCTATCTGCACGCGGCTGCCTCCGAAGACGGAGATGATAAGGCCGGCAACGATGGCTGTGATGATGCCTTTCTCCGGTGTCACGCCCGAGGCGATACCGAAAGCTATGGCAAGCGGTAGAGCTACTATGCCCACGATTATGCCGGCCATGAGGTCGGCCATGAAAGTTTTACGATTGTAATTTTTCAAAGTTGAGACCAACTTCGGTTTGAATGCAAATGCTTTCATTTGTCTGTTTATTCTTTGTTATTCTGAAAAATGAGCCGCAAAGGTACGCTAAATATTTCAGACAACAAAACAAATATTAAGTTTTCTTTACCATCCTGCGTTTTTCCTGTTCTATGTATATTGCTTGGTCTTTTTTCCGTAGATGTAAATAAAACATGCCGGTATTTCTGTATGTGGAAATCGACGAAATGGAAATATAAAAATGAAATCTTATACGTCCATTATGCCGTGTTCTTCATTTTTTATGCTGTGTTCCTCGCGGTAACGGCGTGGCGATATGCCGACGATGCGGGTGAACATTCGCGAGAAGTAGTAGTTGTCGTCAAAGCCGACTTTGTGGCATATCTGGTTGATGCGCATCTTTGTGTTGACAAGCATTCGGCAGGCCTGTTCAATCTTCAGCCTGTTGTAATAGGCGAGCGGACTGTTGCCGGTCTTGTGTTTGAACATTGCAGAGAAGTGTCCTGATGAATAGCCTGTGTATTTGGCAATTTCTTTGAGTGTGAGTCTGCGCTCCATGTTCTCGTTCATATAGTGCACGGCCGCCGCCACCACGTCTCCGTCGTCGATTCTGTTTCCTGCCATACGGTAGGTGTTCAGGTAGCGCATGGATGCCAGATAGTAGTGCAGCATCGATGATACGTAGCGCAGACTGTCGCGTGAGAATGTCTCGGACAGCGTGTTGTATATCTCCTCGAAAATGTCGTTGCGGTGGTTTATCCGCGAGTATATGCCCGGCTTTACATCTTGCGGCTGCATGGCTCCGCGGGCGTATAGGTCTGACTGCGTGCCAGTGAAGTGTACCCAGTATATTGTCCAGGGATTGTCGGTATCGGAGTGGTAGGCGTGTGGTTTGCCGGCCGGCAGGATAACAAACTGATTGGCACCGATGCGCTGCAATTGGCTGTTGCCCATGCTATACCATCCCGCACCATCCACACAATATATAAGTACGTGTTGGGCTATTGGAACTTTGCGTTCGCGATAGTGGCCACGGGCATGCGGATAGTATCCGATGTCGGTGATGTACAGGCTCGACACAAGCGGGTCGGCCTTTTCCATGTCTATGATCATCTGTGGCAGTACAATCGAACGTTCGCCGATGAATCCGTCTTTCTGTTTCATATGTGCAAATGTACATATAATTCACGAGATTCTCACACCGATATCATAAAGAATCTTTTTCTTTATAGGAAAGATATGCATAAAACACCGGTGCAATTGTAAAAAAGTCCATCTTTTTCGTGCTCTTTATCTATTTTATATCCGACAATATCTTCGTATATTTGCACTCTACAAACAAACTCCGTGTAAGACACTTGCGTCTGCTTCGGCAAGGCGGCGTGCACGTGTGGAACTGTGATGTATTGCTAACCGCAACTGTTATGGATAATTACAACAAAACATTTATCGGGTTTATCTGCCTCGTATCGGCCATGGGCGGTTTGCTCTTTGGTTACGACTGGGTGGTTATCGGTGGAGCGAAACCGTTCTACGAAGTATTTTTCGGCATTTCCGACAGTCCGCTGATGCAGGGCGTGGCCATGTCTACGGCCCTTGTGGGATGCCTTGTGGGAGCGATGGTGGCCGGCGCCATGGCCGACCGTTACGGCCGTCGTCCGTTGCTTGTCATCTCTGCCGTGCTCTTCACGCTGTCGGCCGTAGGCACTGGAGCCGTGAGCGACTTCACCTTATTTAATATAGCGCGCTTCGTGGGAGGCGTTGGCATCGGTGTGGCGTCGGCACTGTCGCCTATGTACATCGCAGAGATTTCGCCGTCGGAGGTGCGCGGTCGTCTTGTGTCACTCAACCAGATGACCATCGTGCTCGGCATTCTCGGTGCACAGATAGTCAACTGGCAGCTGGCCGAGCCGGTGCCCGAGGGATTCGGCGTGACCGAAATCCTGGCTTCGTGGAACGGACAGACCGGCTGGCGCTGGATGTTTTGGGCCGAAGCCATACCCGCCACAGTCTTTCTGGTGCTGTCTTTCATCATTCCCGAGAGTCCGCGCTGGCAGATGCAGAACGGTCGGGAGCTGTCGGCCCTGGCCACTATGACACGCATTGGCGGTGAGCAGTATGCCCGCCGCGAGGCTGATGCCATGCGTGAAAATGCCGGCCGGAGTGACGCCTCGGGCGGTTCGTTGCGCACACTTTTCTCGCACCGCTATGCCTCGGTGCTTATGCTTGGCGTGATAGTGGCTGTTTTCCAGCAGTGGTGCGGTACCAACGTCATTTTCAACTATGCTCAGGAGATATTCTCAGCCGCAGGTTACAGCGTGGGCGATGTGCTGTTCAACATCGTCATAACGGGCATTGCCAACGTGGTGTTTACCGTGGTTGCCTTCTACACTGTCGACCGTTGGGGCCGCCGCTCGCTCATGCTCCTCGGTGCAGGAGGGCTCGGCGTGGTGTATCTCATTCTCGGCACGTGCTACTACATGAACGTCACGGGCTTCTTTATGGTGATGCTTGTGGTGTCAGCCATAGCCTGCTACGCCATGTCGCTCGGTCCGGTGACATGGGTTCTGCTCGCCGAGATATTCCCCACACGTGTGCGCGGCGTAGCCATGGCCACATGTACGTTTGCACTGTGGACGGGCTGCACCACACTCACGTTCTCTTTCCCGTCTCTCAATGCCTCGCTCGGCAGCAGCGGAACGTTCTGGCTCTACGCCGTGATATGCCTTTCAGGGCTTGCTTATTTCTTGCGGCGCCTGCCCGAGACCAAAGGCAAGAGCCTTGAAGACATTGAGAAGGAATTTGAGAATAAGTAAGAAAGAACAGGGTAACACCATCTTTCCACGTTTTTTTGAAAGAGTGAAACAACAACAGAATAGAAACAAATATCAGATATAGTTATGGTAAAAGCATGGAGAGAGACGGTTGTCATACCTACATACGAGGTGGGACAGCCTGAAAAGAATCCGATATTCCTCGAAAAGAGAGTATATCAGGGCTCGAGTGGAGCCGTTTATCCTTATCCGGTGATAGAGTCGATAAGCGACGAGAAGACCGACTGCGAGTATAAGGCGGTGTACATAGAGAACGAATACATCAAGGTGATGATACTGCCCGAGCTGGGCGGCCGTGTGCAGATGGCCTATGACAAGAT
This sequence comes from Xylanibacter rodentium, assembly GCF_013166575.1. Lineage (GTDB taxonomy): Bacteria > Bacteroidota > Bacteroidia > Bacteroidales > Bacteroidaceae > Prevotella > Prevotella rodentium. Next base: position 69,562 of record NZ_JABKKE010000002.1, on the reverse strand, counting down.
TCGACGTCGCCACTTCGTTTACTACAACCATGTCATCAAACCGGCACTTGTTGGTCTTACAGGCCCGTGGATAAGCGGAGGCATCGAGTTCAACTGGCCTCAGCACCACCGTCCGTCCACCTATCTGCCTGTCGACTCAACTATTGAGGAGAATGCCGACGGTTCCGTTACCGTATGGGTGAACGAGATGGAGCGCATGACCCATCAGAAGGGTATGGCCGGCTTCACGCTGCGCCCCGGTTGCGCCTATCTCGAGATACGCGGTGTGCTGTACAACCGCACTGATATGCCGCAGACATTCCTGTGGTGGGCCAACCCTGCCGTGGCCGTGAACGACGAGTACCAGAGCGTGTTCCCGCCGGACATCAACGCTGTGTTCGACCACGGCAAGCGCGCTGTGTCGAGTTTCCCCATCGCCACCGGCACATATTATAAAATGGACTATTCGGCCGGAGTCGACATTTCCAATTACCGCAACATCAAGGTGCCCACATCCTACATGGGCGTAAACTCCAAATACAATTTCGAAGGAGGCTATGAGAACGATACCCGTGCCGGTATGCTGCACGTGGCCAGCCGCCACCTGTCGCCCGGTAAGAAACAGTGGACATGGGGTAACGGCGATTTCGGCCGTGCCTGGGACCGCAACCTCACCGATGCCGACGGCCCTTACATCGAGCTGATGGCCGGTGTGTACACCGAAAACCAGCCCGACTTTACGTGGCTGATGCCTTACGAAGAGAAGCGTTTCACGCAGTATTTCATGCCTTACCGCGAACTGGGCATGGTGAAGCAGGCCTCGCGCGACTTCATTCTCAACGTCGAGCCGGACGCTCCAGGCACTGTGCGTGTGCGCCTTATGGCCACATCTCGTATGAACACGCACATCGTCCTGCGTTCTACCGACGGCATCGTATATTATGACAATACCCTTGTCTTGTCGCCCGAAGATATTTTCGACGAGACGATAGCCACCGGCAGCACCCGCTTTGCGGAATTGGAGGCCGTGGTAAATGAAGAATCTTTTGGAAATGAAGAATATATAATGAAGAATAAAGAATCAGAATCCAATGCCACAGCGGCAGCAAACTCTTCACTTTTCACTCTTAACTCTTCATTTGCAAAAGATTCTTCATTTAAGAAATTAATCTGGCGCCCCGAGCCCGACGAGATTCGCCCCACACCGCCCGCAGCCGAGCCTGCACAGCAGCCGCAGGATGTGAAGACCAACGAGCAACTCTACCTCACCGGGCTGCACCTCGAGCAGTACCGCCACGCCACTTACAGTCCTACCGACTACTACGAGGAGGCTCTGCGCCGCGATCCCGCCGACTACCGGTGCAACAATGCCATAGGACTGTGGTATCTGCGCCGCGGCCGTTTCGACCGTGCCGAGCAGTATCTGCGCCGTGCCGTGGCCGTGATAACACGTCGCAACCCCAACCCCTACGACGGCGAACCGATTTACAACCTCGGTCTGGCGCTCAAGTATCAAGGTAAACTCGACGAGGCTTACGAGCGATTCTGGAAGTCTACATGGAACAAGGCGTGGGCCGATGCCGGATATTTTGAGGCCGCACAGATTTCGGTGGCGCAGGGCCGGATAGCCGATGCGCTCGAAGAAACTGACCGCTGCCTTGCCTCCAACTGGCACAACCACAAGGGCCGTGCGCTGCGTGCCGTGGTGATGCGCCTGATGGGCATAGCCGAGGCCGAGCGTCTGCGCTTCATCGACGAGTCGCTGGCCTTCGACCGCTTCAACTATGTGTGCCGTTACGAACGCTGGATGATTACCGGCGATGCTGCCGAACTCGACACAATGCGCACCATGCTGCGTGGTTCGGCTGACAATTACGACGAGGTGGCGCTCGACTATATGGCTGCCGGACGCCGCGACGAGGCTTCCGCCATCTGGGCCATGGCCGAGAGCGAAGGTGCCGTCACGCCGATGACATATTACTATATGGGCCGCTGGGCCGAGGCCGAGGCCGCTTCGCCCGACTACTGCTTCCCCAACCGTCCCGAGGCCGTGGTGGCTCTCACCGCCGCCATCCGCGAAAACAGCGTGGGAGCACGTGCCCACTACTATCTGGGATGCCTCTACTACGACCGCCGTCAGTACGACGTGGCCATAAGCGCATGGGAGCGTTCGGCTGCGCTCGACCCGAAGATGCCCACCGTATGGCGTAATCTGGCATTGGCTTACTTCAACAAGCTCGACCGTCAGAAGGAAGCCGTGGAGTACATGGAACTGGCTTTCAGCCTCGACAGCACTGATGCGCGCATACTCATGGAGCTCGACCAGCTCTACCGCCGCATGCAGCGTCCGCACGCCGAGCGCCTCGCACTGCTTGAAAAGCACGCCGGGCTCACAGCACGCCGCGACGACCTGATGCTTGAGCAGGCCACACTGCTCAATCTCACCGGTCGCTACGAGGAGGCAATGGAGCTTATCGACAGTCATATCTTCCATCCCTGGGAGGGCGGTGAAGGCAAGGTGCCGGCACAGTATCAGATATGCCGCACCGAACTGGCAAAGCGTGCACTGGCTGAGGGCAACGCCGCACGTGCCGAGGAGCTGCTGCTCCAGTGTCTGGAATATCCGCATCACCTCGGCGAGGGCAAATTGCACGGCGCACAGGAGAACGATTTCCACTATCTGTTGGGATGTGCCAAGAGCGCGCAGGGCGACGAAGCCGCTGCCTGCGAGTGGTGGGAGCGTGCTACCGAAGGCCCGCAGGAACCTGCCGCTGCGATGTACTACAATGACGCCAAGCCCGACAAGATATTCTATCAGGGCATGGCTCTGATCCGGCTCGGACGACGCGACAAGGCCAACGGCCGCTTCAACCGTCTGGTGACTTACGGCTGCAACCACATCTTCGAGAAGCAAGTGATGGACTATTTTGCCGTGTCGCTGCCCGATCTGCTCATATGGGAGGATTCGCTCGACGTGCGCAACCGCATCCACTGCCTGTATATGCTCGTTTTGGGATACTACGGACTTGGCGACACTGCCCGCTCTCAGCGCTATCTTGACGAGCTTCTTGCTGCCGACTCCAACCATCAGGGGGCCCGGACATTCATGTCACTGGTGGATTTGATAGACAAGATATGATAGTGTATAGGCTTTTCGCTTCAAGAAAATGCTCTTATAAATGATTGTTATTCATACATTATGTGTAAATTTGCAGGATGGAAGCGGTCGCTTGCCGGCCCTCCGCTATTCTTGCATAACATACACGAACAAGATAAATTATAATCATTATGAGAGCATTTTTCACATTCATCGTAGCACTGTTGTGCCTCGGCGTCCAGGGACAGACCAAGTCGGTATCGGTGCTTGGCGACTCTTATTCCACCTTCGAGGGTTTCATCACGCCCAAAACCAATTACACATGGTATTTTGCCAAACCCGACCAGAAGAACACCGATGTGACCGACGTGACCCAGACGTGGTGGCACCGCGTGGTGACGGACAAGGGATGGAAGCTGTGCATGAACAATTCGTTCTCCGGTTCTACCATCTGCAACCGCGGCTACAAGGGTGAGGACTACACCGACCGCTCTTTCATCACGCGCATGGACAACCTCGGCTGCCCCGATATCATCTTCATCTTCGGTGCCACAAACGACAGTTGGGCGGGGGCGCCGATAGGCGACTACAAGTATGAAGACATCACATCGGCCGACCTCTACACTTTCCGCCCGGCCATGGCGCGCCTGTTGCGCTATGTGAAAGACCGCTACCCGTCCACCCAAATCTACTTCCTGCTCAACGACGGACTGAAAGACGAGATAGACACTTCGGTAAAAACGATATGCCGACACTACGGCGTGCAGTGCATCGAGCTCACCGGTATTGACAAGAAAAGCGGCCATCCGTCGGTGAAAGGTCACCGGCAGATAGCCGAGCAGGTGGAGCGCGCTATGTGAGAGGCGGTTATCCGAACCGCTTCTTCATATCTTCAAAGCGTTTGTATATATCAGTCAGATGCTCATAGAGATGTGAATTGCCGGAACCGGTCATGTCTTTGATTACATCTTGATATGTACCGCAATATCCCAGATCTACCAATCCGGTATCAAACAGTGCCTTTATTTCGGGCTGAAGTTCAATTGCTTTTATATCGGCAAGTGCGCATATGATTGACGCGGCAAGCGTATTGTCAACAAATTGGGTCTCGGGGAGCTTTTCTGTGGCAAACAGAAGCAGTTCTCTGAACCATTCTATTATCTCCTCGCGGCGTTCGGGATGTTCGTGTACGATGAATGCCGCCGCTTCCGGTACATAGCATTTGGCAAAGGTATACAGTCCCTCTTCTTTCATGAAAGCCATCAGTTTGTCCGTTCTGTTACGGCCCAGCTTGTATAGCGTGGGCACGAATGTCTCTGTGCCTCCGTCACCGATATGATAATCAATGAAATCTTCCGATTGTCTCAGCACTTCAAATACAGCGTCAAGACTGCTGTCGGCATTGCCAACCTCGGCAAGCAACATTACCGCATTGCCTATCACACCGTTGAATTCCTTGGCAATTACGTCATCTGGTATGCCGTCGCATCCTATACCTATATTATATAGTATAAGCTGTTCGAGGTCACGCCGCAGACTGTCGTGAGGCTGTGCGAGCAACATTTCGGTGTCTTTGCGTTTCAGACAGATGGAATTGGCAGTGTCGCACAGTATCTTTTCCACTATAGGATTGTCTAATGTTATCTCTTTCGGATACTCCGGATGTTTGTAAGTGTATACCGTACTGGGGCCGTAACTTTTGAACATAGGATGATTTTCAATGTCGTTGTATTCATCAAATCCATCCTCTTTTTCATCCTTCATGAGGTCGTACTTGTCCAGATCTTCTGCTATTGCATAATCAAATTTTTCTCCCAGATTCTTTTGCAGCAACGGAATATATTTTGAAGCCTCCTGATGGTTGTCTACCATGAGGAAGTGCATGCCGTCCTTACCGTATTCATATTCTGTCAGTGGTATTTTGTCGTTGTCCTCTTCCAGGATATACTGTGTTATGGCAAAGTTTCTGTGAGGTGCTATCCCTGCCTCTTCGGCAAACTCCACAGCGCCGAAGATGCGGTTATGAGCCTCGTTATAGCTTATCTCCTTTATGCCGATACGCCCGAAACGGTCAAGTAATTCGGAATACTCTTGGTCCTCCATTCTGAAATTATAGAAAGTATCCATCACACCGAGACAGAACTTGTCGGTCAAGTATATACCCACGGTCACTCGTCCACCGGTGTGCTCGCGTGCCACGATTATATATCCAATTCCTTTCTCCTCGTAATTGTCGGTTATGTGGCAGGCCTTTATTTTCAGCTTGCGTGCATTCTGTTTGATATATTGTTCAGGTGAAAGGAAGGTCTGCTGACGTTGCTTTTTCTTTTTGGCCATGGTTTTGTTATGTTTGATTATTTTGGGCAAAGATACATGAAAATTTTGAGATTAACACCCTTGAAAGGATAAAAGGTCATTATCATATTTTGTGTTCTGTGGAACTGTAGCTTCTCATTAAACCCAATAGCCACATTTGATTTTTATGAAATTTCATCAACAGATTTTTGATTTCGAGAAAGCTCATCGTCAAAAGCCTCCATTTCGTCAGCTACTATTTTCTTTAATTCTTCCTGCGGAACAATCAGTTGATAATCTGCCACACCTATGGGTTTACCCATATCTTCCAATGCCAATTCTACTTCCACACGATCTTTCTCGGCACATAGAATGATGCCGATAGAACGATTCTCATCTTCCCTACGCTCCAAGCGGTCAAGCAATGACAGGTAGTAGTTCATTTTACCTGCATATTCAGGCTTAAACTCGCCAATCTTCAAATCAATGGCTACAAGACAATGCAGACCACGATGAAAGAAAAGCATATCTACCTTACTCCGTTTTCCGTTGTATTCGAGCACATACTGGTTGCCAATATAGGTGAAACCCTTTCCAAGTTCCAAAAGGAATTGTTTTACCTTTTCTACTAATCTAACCTCAAGTTCTGTTTCCAAAATAGGGTCTTTAACACCAAGGAATCCAAGATTATAACCGCTTCTGAACACCTCATTGGCAAACATCGCCTGTGTGGCAGGCAGAGTCTGCTCAAAATTATTATCCGAAAGCTCGTCCTTCCTCATGTGCATTTTCAGAGAGATGGCACTGGATAGAAGTTCACGGTTCCAACCTTTCGATGTTATTTCCAGTGCATAGTATAATATAGCTTTGTCATCTTCACCGAATTTGCGCATCAAGGTCAGTATATGTCCCCAAGGTATAACTGCGACAGCTTGTCGCAGTTTTGAGTCGCTGTTACAGAAACGTTCATAGAATTTCTTCATATCCCACAAGTTTCTGGGAGAAACACCCATCTGAGGATAGCGTTGCTTCAAGTCATAGGACAGACGGTTGACCACACCGCTTCCATGCTTACTTTCTACTTTTCTGTCATGAAGCAACTTTCCGATCTCCCAATGGGTCATACCTATGGCAGAACATACAGCTGTTGCCACCATAGCTCTTGTTCTGTCAATTACTGCGACAGCCTGTCGCAGAATCGCGTCATACTCAGGTTCCTGGATTTGCGTAATATCTGTCATGGTCTCAATTTTTTCTTGTTATAAGTTCTCGCTCTATATCAAGCAACGTGCAATATCTATTTAATTTGAACACAAAGATAAGTAAAATTATTGATAACAAATATTTTCACTCAAAGAATACGTTTTTATAGCTGTTTTTTACTCTTATTTAGAGGTTATCATCATATTAACTCCTCAAAGATAAATATAAGAACCATATTGTAGCCGCTGTTTTGTCTTATTCGGAAATAGTTTTACTTTAACAATAGTTAAACGGCAACCGAGCCGCCATTTCCGCATTACGACGCGAAAATGGCGGTTTTTTCGTGAAAATAGGGAGCGCTGATAATCAGGTACTTACGATTTCGCTTCGCAAAAACGGCGTGTAAGAAAAGCAGAGAGGCCCTCCCGACCTTGCCGCGGCGGCCTCCCGGCTCTCCAGTTACGGCGCCGTTGCACTCCCGTTACGCCGTAATGGCAACCCCGGGAGGCCCTTACGGCAACTTCCAACCATCCAAAAAGCGTGTCAAGAAAGCAGAGAGGACCTTACAGCTTTTCTATTTTGAGAAAAAAGAAATGTTAAATTCGGGATATTTCTTTTACGTTTTAACGTTGGTTAAGAAAGCATTACAGAATTTGAAGCTATGCCAAATTCACCTAAAAAAGTAAGGACGTGCCTGCGGCACGTTTAAAGCGTAACATACTCTTTATTAAGTCAAACCGAGTGATACGTGCTATAAAAGCAACAGAAACGATTGTAAAGGAGAAATATAAAATAAGACTAACCACGGTGAGACAACTCGCCGCGGTTAATTCGATAAATTGGAATTAAATTCATATGAAACGTAATTAGTGTTTACTGAATTACTTTTTACGCTTAGTCTGCCAGATGATTTTACCTTGTTTGTTAATATAACCTTCTATATCAAATGTAGCTCCAGTATTCATAAAATAGGCAAGCCCTCCGGTAAAACTTCCGCATTCAGAAAAACTATATGGTATAGATAGACTCAAGGTACTATCAGCGTCCATTGATATGAACCCCCACTTACCCATATGTGATGAGAACTTATCCAAGTGGGTTAATTGTTTTACAGCTGCCAGCCCTTCGGAAAAGGGTAACAACGAATCGTAAGGTTCTGAAATCGGATCCAAATTTCTGTCACGAAAGATCCAAGCAGACTCGCCTTCTGAGTTATACCCAATTGTTCCGGCTAAGCCATTGGAAAAACGAGTGACATCCTTAAACAGTTCTGTTCGCTCACTTCCATCAAAACTAAGAGAAAGACCCTTGTCACCATTAAAGTCTGTAAGATAATCCCCATTTTCATCTAAGAATGAATAATAGACACCCATAAAACCCGTATTTATCACAATAATAGGATATTCTTTATTGTTATAAATGTGAGCAATGTTTGAAATAGGTCCTTTCTTTATGTCTCCTTTTTTGTCTATCTGAACCCAGTCTCGTTTAAATCCATTATCTTCAAGAGAGAAAGATGCTGATAAAGCCCAAGTTAGTCCTTCCGTATTATAGTCATTGATTATAGCATAGTCTGTCACGACCATGTTCCCATTAACGTCTATCACACCTTTGCTATTTAAAGATTCTGTAATTGATGAGTCAGAAATTTTATCTATTTTTCCCAGGTCTTTCGTATATTTAACGACAGCGACTCCATTATTAAACATTCTGCATAATTTGTATTTCGCCTCAATTTTAATATCACCTTTAATGTCCTTATATCCAAACAATTTACTGTCCTTATCTTGAAAAACGAATAATCCATCGTTCAAGCTAAGCGCATCTATAGCGTTTTCTCTAAAGTCAAGATTGTTAACTATGTATTTATGAGCGAACTCTATCAAATCTGAGCTTCCCCAATCATAAATTGAATAAAAGGGAATTCGCAATTGATTTACAGTATCGACCACTAGTTCATTTTGGGGGTTGATATAGCCGTATTTAATGCAGATACAGCTATCCGTGTTTTCTGATACTCCGGGAATTCCAAGCTTTGAAAATGGAGATTTCTCTTCTTCAATGGAAATGCGGCTTATAACGCATGCATATCCATCTTTTGAAAATTCCCCCACATACTTATATTGTGGATCGATTTTAACATCACCAATGCTGTCTATAAAGCCAAATAAACCATTTACTTGTATTCTATACAAGCAAAAATCATTATTATTACAAGATAATAATGTAAGTGCTACCAATAGAAATGAAAGATACGATTTGTTCATATGTCTATTATTTTGCTCGTTGAAAAAAGTTAAATACGCCTCTTAATACTTGCTATATCTGATTGATATGCACAACCTCTGTATACATCTCTATAAAGTTCAGCAGCTAATGATTGTTTTGCTTGCCAAGGTATAGTGAAACGATCTATATGAAAAACGTGATCAGAGATTACCTGTTCTTCATTTAACAAGGAACAATTATCAACCCACATAAAATGTCCTGACTGAACGAATTTGCGTTGTTCCCCTAATGGCAATTCATTAAGGAAGTCTGCCATAAATGGCTCGTGAGCATATGACACTTTAGATGCATTGAACGGAGACCGATTTGTGCTAGAAACATCGTTTTTGTCAAGAACAATTAGCACGACCTCTCCATCTACATTATAAAATTTAGGATTCATTACCGCGAACCATATTGCCGTTTCGAGACTTGCAGTTACATCAATCAATCTGCAAGGTAGACCTAAATGACGGCCAATAGACATTGCGAAGAGGGTTTCATCAGAATTACATATTTTGTTGCGTAACCACTCCTTTTTGAAAACTTCGTGGAGAAACAAATTATATCCTTTATTTTCCGCCTCAAGTATATCTTGTACTCATACAGAACTATCCTTATTTTTCTCTTTTATATGTCGAACTATAGTCGATTCGATTTTGTAGTTCCTTGATTCATGGCCTCGATAAAGACTAATCCCTTTGGTATAATTAAGGGCGGTGACTTCTTGCAATGTCCTAATATCAGACATTGTTCTTATTTGAAAACCATCAGGTAGTGTTGTTATTGCCCTCTGAGACTTTGGCATGTCAATATCAAGAGCCATACCCTCAATAGGAAATGGTTTCTTGAATAGTTCTTTAACATCTACATCCATAGATCCTATTTAAGATGCCTGCCCGGCTACCACAGCAGAATTAAATTTTTTGGTGGATATACAAAACAAAAGCGTGGAAACTGTATATACTAAAACTGCATTGATTCGACTTGGTGAATTTTGATGGGAATACCTGCAAATAACTGATAATAAGGAAAGAAAGTGCAAAAACCAAATCATAAATAGATTTAAACGAATCATAGTTTATTGGGGATATGTGGGAACATTTACGGGAAAGATATTACCTTTGTGGCAGAAATAAAAAACATAGGAACATGAAGATTACCATCATCACAAAGGAATGCAAGACCAAGGATAAAAATGCTACTACAAAAGCCAATCTTTGTTTTCGACTCCGAGATAAGGATGTTGACCTCAAAGTCCGTTCCGACATTGAGGTTATGCTTGGCTATTGGGACAATGATGCACTTTCCTATCGAAGAACAAAGAAAGTACCATCTGACGAGCAGAAGAAAGTCAAGGTTTTGGTGCAGGCCATTATAGCGGCTCTTAGCGAGCAGTATAACTCTACGACTGCTGATGTTGCATGGATGAAGAATGTGATTGAAGAATGTATCAATCCAACTTTAAAGTCAACAGAGACATTGACTACAGTTGTTTCGAGAATGGAACAATACATTGCGGAACACCACATGAGTCCGAAATCAGCACTCGTTTATAAACCAACAATCAAGAAACTTCAACGCTATGAAGCCTACAAGAGGGAAATAGAGGGAGAGGAAGGCTTCACGCTCTATTGCGAGACTATCCGTCCCGAAGACTACCTTGATTTTAGAGAGTATGTCATAAACGAATATATTCATTACAATGACTACCCTGAGTTTTACGAACAGTTCAACCTTGGCATGCACCCTCCCAAGCAGATGTCAAGCACACAGATTATAGGTATCATGCATCATCTGCGTATTGTTGGGCATTGGTGCATCAAGATGGGGTTTACAACAAACCGCTCATGCGATGCATTCACTATCCCTGCAGCCGTGCAAGGTACACCTTTTTATCTGACGATAGAAGAACGTGATAAGGTTTACAATGCAAACCTACACAACAAGCCAGAGTTAGAAGTGTATCGTGACTTGTTCATCTTCCAATCAATGGTGGGTTGTAGAGTCGGAGACATGTTCTCTTTTACCAAAGACAATATTGTTGGTGAAATATTGCAGTATCTTCCACACAAGACCATGCGCAAACGGTCGCAGACCGTGAGCGTTCCCCTTACCACAAAGGCCATGGAGATACTGAAACGTTACGATGGCAAGCAAGAAAAGCTTCTGCCGACAAAGCAAGTGTATCAATACAACGAGGGCATCCGTGCCGTGCTTCGGGAATGTGGCATCAACAGAATGGTTACTATTCTTGACACCGTCACCGGAAAGGAGGTTCAGAAGCCAATATGTGATGTCGCTACAAGCCACATGGCAAGACGCAACTTTATCGGCAACCTATACAAGAAAGTGAAAGACCCCGAGCTTGTGAGTTCCATGACAGGACATGTAAACGGAAGCAGAGCTTTCGCCAGATACAGAGAGATTGATGAGGAAACGAAAGTAAATCTTGTCAACCTCATCAACTAACGTTTATACAATCTACCAGTTATACATCATTATATATAGAGTAGCATGAAAGTAACAGCATTCATCCGAGAAACCTCGGCAAAGAACAATATAACCGACCAGGCGCACGTTTATTTCCGTGTGCGTGACGGCAAGACTGACATCAAGGCTGTCAGCGAGTTATCCATCAATCCTAATCATTGGAGCGCGGAACGGCAGGGTTACAAGACACGTGTGGCTCTTGTAGCGGAGGCAAAGCGCACGGCATTCGACAAAGCCGTGCAGGACTTGACGGCGCTTATATCCGCACAATATTATCATGGAGCGGACAGCCGTTGGCTAAAAGGTGTTATTGAGGAGTTTCATCATTCTAACATCAACATCCGCCAAGGCAGAAAAGGTGACGAATACAGCCTTGTGTACCAATGCCAGCAGTATGCCGAGAACCACCCGATGGAAAAGGAATCTATAAGGCATCATGAGCATAACGTACGTAAGTTGCAGCACTTCGAGCGTTTCCAAAGGGAAATCATGCGTAGACGAGGTTACACCATGCGACTTGATGCTATAACAGCCGATGACTTGCGTGAGTTTCATAAATATCTGGTAAACGAGGCTGAATATTATGAGCATTACCCTCAAATCTTCGATGACATAGAGGAGCGTTTCAAGCCACGCCAACTAACGGAAAACTCCATCAATACTATATTCAGAAGAATACGCACGGTCGTGAACTGGTGTTTGAAGCATAATATCACGACAAACGACCCTTTCGCCACCTTTGAGATGCCTAAGGTGCTGGACAGCCCTCCATTCTATCTGACACTTGAAGAGCGTGACAAAGTCTACTATGCCGACCTCAGTAACGAAACGCCATCCACACAAGTATATCGTGACATATTCATGTTTCATTGTCTCATCGGCTGCCGTGTGGGAGACCTTGAAAAGATGACACGTGCCAACATCGTTGATGGTGCAGTGGAATACATTGCGGAAAAGACAAAGAACCACAAACCACGCACCATCCGAGTACCGCTCAATGACAAGGCGAAAGCAATTCTCGCCAAATATGCCGACCTTGAAACGAGGCTATTGCCGAAGATAAACCAGAACATATACAACCGTCAGATTAAGAAAATTCTGAAACTGCTCGGCATTGACCGCATGGTGACTGTTATTGACAACAAGACGCGTGAGCCTATACAGAAACCAATCTGCGATATTGCGACAAGCCACACTGCAAGAAAGACGTTCATCGGCAACCTATACAAGAAGGTGAAAGATTCAAATCTTGTTGCATCTCTTTCGGGACACACAGATGGCAGTCGAGCCTTTGCACGTTACAGAGAAATCGACAACGAGATGAAACGTGAGCTGGTGAAATTGATAGACTGACCTATTGCGAGTTTGCCAAAATTGCGTTTCAAAAACGGATACTCAATAAAAACGTTGGCGTTTAGAAGAAAATACTATACCTTTGCAGACGAACAAGAACCAAAAATATAATAAAAAGGTTTCAAAAATATGGTACAGACATCAAGCCAAAGCACTGTAAATAAGATAGAAATGAGGCTTAGAGGAAAAGGACGTGGTTCGATAGTCTTCCAACAAGACTATGCAGACTGCGGAACACCATCAGCCGTGAAGTCAACATTCCATCGAATGTACACCGACGGAATGTTGGTGCGGTTGGCTCATGGCATTTATTATTACCCCAAAGAGGACAAGGAATATGGACTTGGCATTATCTATCCATCTGTTGAAGACATTGCCCAGGCTATAGCCAAACGAGACAAGGCGAAGATTGTACCTATGGGAGCATATGCCCTGAATCGTCTCGGATTGTCCACGCAGATGCCCATGAATGTCGTGTTCCTGACCAACGGTGCACCACGTAGGATAAAGATCGGGAACGGGCGTGGCATCCTGTTCAAGCATTCTTCTTCGGGCAAGAACTTTGCCTATAAATCAGAGCTGATGATGCTTGTTGTAACAGCCATGCGCACCATAGGCGAAGAAAAAATAACCGACGAGGAACGCAACGTGCTTGTCGAGCACGCAAAGAATGTAAACGACAACGATTTCAACCATGATATAAAACTTGCCCCTGCATGGGTGCGCAAAATACTAATTGCACGATGAAATTCATAGACATACCAGAAGATAGACAACGTGAAGCTATCAATACCGTAGCGTTGCAGACCGGATTGCCGCCGTCAAGTATCGAAAAGGACTGGTGGGTAACGCAGGTGTTGAAAGCCCTTCATACTTTGCCATATGCAGAACATATTGCTTTCAAAGGAGGTACAAGTCTTAGCAAATGCTGGAACTTGATAGCCAGATTCTCGGAAGACGTGGATATTGCACTCAGCAGAGAATTCCTTGGCTTTAGCGGTGAATTGTCGAAGACTCAAATCAGCGACAGACTGCGTCGCGCTGCCTGTTCTTTCGTAAGAGAGAAGATGCAGCATGATGTAAGGAAGGCTTTAGTGGATTTGGGCATACGAACAGATGCTTTTTCTGTGAATGTTATAATCACACCAGTTACGACAACTGACCCAGAGGTGATAACTATAACCTATCATAGTTTGTATGAAGCATCACCATATATCAAAAATACGGTAAAGATAGAAATTAGCGGCAGATCGATGATGGAGCCTATTGAGAAAAAAGCCATCAACGCTGCTATTGACACCCATTTCAGCAAAGCTCCATTTGCAGAAAAGCCATTTGAGGTGAACGCTGTCATCCCCGAGCGTACTTTCCTCGAAAAGGTGTTCTTGTTGCACGAAGAGTTCAGAAAGAACGAGGTCAGAGTGGAGCGTATGTCTCGCCATATATATGATTTGGCAATGATGATGGATTCTGAGAGCCAAATTGCCGACCGTGCAATCCACAACGAAGCCCTGTATAAGGCGGTACTTGAACATCGCAGAAAGTTCATCGGACTTAAAGGATTCAACTATGATGAGCTTTATCCTGCCACATTATGTATCGTGTCCAACGAGGAAATTGCAAGACTATGGCAAGATGACTACAAGTTCATGTGTGAGCACATGATTTTCGGACAGGTGCCTTCTTTTGAGGAACTGATAAGCAAGTTGTCAATGCTCAACGAGCAAATTAGACAGTTAAATTACCGAAAGGCATGAACATAAACGAACTCGGCGAGGATCTTGAACAGCAGTTCGGCAAACCTCGCAACATAACAGAAGAGAACGTTAGGTTCATGCTTTCGCTCATAAATGAAGAGTTTGATGGAACGAAAGTGAACGAGAATGTCGAAAAGCCAAGTCTTGAAGCCTTCGGCATGACCATTCTTGCTGTTATGTCATATCAAACTACACCTTGGGAAGAATTGGCAAAGAAACCTTCAATCCGCAAGACACTCAAATATATTGCCATTAGAGGAAACAGCCATTATGACGAGATGGAGGCATTGACCAAGGAACTGATACGGAAGCACTTTGATGGCATAACCCAAAAGATGGTATTAGGGTTCTTGAAGATTATTCGTGGGGTGTCGAATGAGGAACGTCCGACCAAACTTATTGAATATACTCCATTCGCAGCACAATACTATGCTATCCATCATGGACTTCACCAGCTTATCAGAGGTGAACATCCAGATGATGCAGCCGTCATTATCCATTGTGCAATAGAGGACGGCATATTGTTCCCAACAATTCCTCGCAGTCTGCTGGTCGATGAGTTCAATCTGAAGAAAAGTAGTTTCGACAAGTATTTCAGTAAGTATCACATAAACTTGGAATACGAGTCCGATGCTGTCAGGAAACAGGTTGAGGAGAAAATCAAGTATCACAGAAGGTCTTTACGAAATGCCATAGGCTACAATGTCACCGATAAAAGCCATGTACACTTCTACGACCGCAAATTAGGACGCAAGAACTTCCTTTCTATAATTATTGCATATTGTCGCAGCATATTTCGTTTCTGACAATCTGCTACCATTTACAATCCTTAGCCAAGCGTAAAACAGCATTTGGCTAAGGATTTTTGATGTTGTCACGTTAATTCCATTAACAAAGAGTAGTCAATAGTAGTCGCATCCTACTGCCTATTCAAATCTCATCGAGAGCCGTCAAAAGCCATATACCTTTGCACCGTCAATCCGACAAACCAGCGGATTGGCGGTGTTTCTTTTTTATCACGCTGCGAGAAAGAGCATCCTGGTTTACGAGCAAAACAGCGTATGTATAACGAATATCAAAAGAAAAAAATATGGTTGACATCATGTCATTGACAAAGATGGGAGGACAGGTAGCACTAACCGTTACTCCCGAAGACCTTCACCATTTTGCAAATGCTCTCTTGGCGCAGTCACGCAAGGAATGGGAGGAACAAGCTGCGTCTGCTCGCAAGGAAGAATCTGAGGAAACCTTTCTTACAACAGAGGAGGTTTGCAAAATTTTCAATGTATGTCCTGCTACCCTATGGCAGTGGCATCGCACTGGCTACTTGCAACACATCAAATTTGGCAACAAGAACATGTACCCAGCCTCGTCAGTCAAAGCTATTACACACGCTCGCTCTATGAACGAAACTGTTGCTAGCTATTGTAAACGGAAGAGTAAAGTGGACAAGAACTTGCCTAATGCTTATGACAACGATAGTAAAGAGAGCGTATGACGTATATCGAATACATGAACCAGCTTTGGCGTTCTGCTTTGTTGTCGCCATTGCCAGCGAGTGAGATAGCCTTGTTTTCCTACCTTGTGAACGAGAGCAACAAGCGGTATTGGAAAATGCCGTTTGCGTGCTCCACAACAAGAATATGTGAAGACTTGCGCCTATCAAGGCAAACTGTCATCACGGCACGGAAGCATCTATCCGAGCGCAAACTTATCGCTTTTACAGAAGGCAAGTCCCGCCATCTACCGTCCAATTATACACTGCTTGAATGGACAGAAAACTTGACAGTAGGCTTGACGGATAACTTGACGCATGGTTTGACACAGGACTTGACACATATTAAAGATAAAGACAAACACCAAAGAAAAGATTCTTTTATAAAGGGAAGGTGTGAGATTTTTGACAGTAAAAACGGAGGTGTATATGGAAATAGCAAACGAAAAGAGAATCGCAGGACTTGTCCAGTTCCTGAGGAAGGGACGGACTATGACGGGGCGTTTTAGACTGCCTATGTCGGATGAGCAGGCATACGAATATCTTCTGGCTGCATATATCATGGAAGTACAGCTCCGCTATCGCAGGTTTATCTATAATGGTTTTGTTGAAGAGCAACTCAAACAGGTAGCCAATTGCCTGACTGCAAACACTGCAAAGTTCGGAATCGTTCTATGTGGCGGATGCGGCAACGGCAAGACCACTATGCTCAAGGCATTGCAGAACCTTGTCAGAAGATTGGAAATCCTCAAACCGAACCTATCGCCTAATGCTGGACATAGTTCTGATAACTACTATAGTTTTACCATTGTCAATGCCATGCAGATTGTGCAAATCCGCAAGACGGACTATAATAAGTTTTGCAAATTGGCGGAAGCTGATATATTAGGTATAGACGATATTGGTACTGAACCTGCTGAAGTGCAGGACTATGGCAATTTCATGTATCCCATCAAGGAACTCTTGGCTATGCGGTACGACGCACAACTGTTCACGGTCTTCACCACAAACCTTGAGCCCAAGGAAATCCGTCAGCGATATGGTGACCGAATTGCCGACCGACTCAATGAGATGATGACAAAGGTGGTCTATCGTAATCTAACCTACCGGACGGAAAACGCACAGATGGCGGATAGTCAAGGATAGAGGCTGTCTTTCGTGAGGGAGCCGACTTTTTGCAAAAGTCCATGAACATAATAGGGACTTTTAGATTCACCTGCTGACGCTGTTCACTTAAAAAGTCCTTCTATTATGCTCAGGCTCCGCCCGAGACCTGCTGCCATTATACCGAGTTACGCCTTTTACAATGTACAACAAGACTGAAATACAATATGCAAAGCAACATACCACGTGCCGCTATCCATGTCGGCAAAGACAAGAAATCTTTCTCCGCCCAAGTGGGTAACGAGGCGGAACGCAGAGGTTGGGACGAGAATGTCTATCGGTTGAAGAATGCCGACAAGGACAAGAACAACCATTATAATTTCTCTCGCAAGAATCTCAATTTTGAAATCGTCAGAGGCGGAAAGTTTGTTCCGCTTGGATCCAACCCTATTCCACTCCACAATCGCATTCAGATGCGTCTTGATGAATTGGGCTTCAAGCCATACATGGATGCCAGGCATCCCGACCAAGTATCAAAGAATAGTCCGAACTGCACTGTCGGCATGATATTCAGTGGCGACCACGACGTGCTGTACAACCTCGCATTTGGCAACCAAAAGATTGACACCGCCAATTCTGTTGCAGTTCATAGCCACATCGTATTGCAACAAGGCATCTATCAATGGGCAAAGGACACCTACGACTTTGCCTGTCGCAAATGGGGCGAGGAGAACATCATTAGTTTTGCCGTCCATTGTGACGAAACGAGCATCCATGCCCATGTACAGACTATTCCTGTGGAGAAAGTCAAGAAACGTGGACGCATAGGCAGCAAGTATGTCAACAAAAACAATCCCGACATAGTGCTTTCAACTAAGGAATGGAGAGCATTACCCAAAGAGGAGCGAGACAACTATACCAAGCAGACTGCCTCAAAGGACTTTGTTGAGCGTGTGTCTTATGCCAAGGTGTGGGGAGAGACGAGAAAAGCAAAGTCGGAATATCTCTCGCAAATACATACTGACTACCACAATGAGGTTGGCTGCAAGTATGGTCTTGCACGCGGCATCCCTTACAATGAATTGTCCGAGGAGGAAAAACGAGGACGAAGGCATAAGAATAAAGTCGTTCTTGAAGCCGAGCGACAGGCGAAAGCTGCTCTTGACAAGGTGGAGAAATACGCTGTTCTTGCCACTATTGACAAGCAAGAGCTCACCTTCCCTCTTCTCAATATCAAGACACCTGTTCAAGAGGCAATGGATGCCGTTAAGAAAGAACTTGCCATTCCTATTCCTGCACTTATCGGATAAAAGACTTGGCAAGAGGAACGGACAACAAGCATCAATGATGCTATCAAGGCTCTTGTCGTTGCCATCAACGCTGAACGTGACAAGCAGAATAATGGTATACGGGCATCTGTCAACAAAACTTACACTTACTATATGCAGCAACTCAACAAACTGATTATTGAGAATAAGGCATTGAGGAATGAGAATGATACACTAAAGGCCGAAAATACGGAGGTGAAACAACGCATATCGCAATTTGACGAGAACGCAGTCAGACGAGTAACCGCTCAAAAGGATGCCGTTATTGAAAGTCTCAATACCCAATTGTCCTCTAAAAGTGAAGATGTTGCAAAGCTCAAAACAGATTACAATACTCTATGGGAGAAATACAAAATCTTGGTTCTTCAATGGAACGACTTGACAAAGCAGCCTGAAATAATTGAAGCTGTTAAACGTGTGGAAGAACGCAAGGAACAAGAAACGGAGGCAAAACGTGAAGAACAGACAAGACAGATACCAAGGTGTACTTGACCGATTCATCAACGAAGGTCATGAACAACTCAAAGCCTTTTCGCAATCAAGCAGAATAGATTTCGATGAGAAAGAAGCTAAAGCTGTCTATTATGGTATTATGGCTACTGCCGCAAAATCCAACATTGCGCTTCGCTCTCCACAAGGAGCAATATTTGCCGTTGAAAGATTTCTCGCGAGCATGGATTGGAATGGTTGTGGCAACTATCGGAGAGGATGTGTCGCACACTGGACAAAACTCTTTGCTACCGATGAGGTTGTTTATACCGAACCCATCATTCAGAACTTCCTTTCGTTCATTGATCACATATCGTGCAGCGCAGATACATACGTTTCACTCGGTGGCTCCAATGGTTGTGCAGACCAACTCACTAATTGGGACGGAACACAGAAGTTGGGGTTAGGAGCATCACCTAAAAAGAAGTCACAAGGTTTATCCAGATAATGACAATGAGAGGCGATTTGTAGTATGGGTTACTGCAAATCGCCTCAAATTACAGAAATGTGATACCAAAATAAAGATTTCCAATTATTTGTTCTTTCATCTGAATAAGATTCTTTATCTTTGTGGTCAATAATTGACAATTCTATCAAAAGAAAGTCTATTGGTTTAATCTAACCTCTGAGCAATAACATTGGAAGATAACACCAAACAGCCTTTAACGGCTGACGCTTCATTGTATAATGGGCAGCCTACCGACATAGGCTTATCGTGTCCAAGTGCAAGACTTACCTCTTGTACGCCCTCCATCTAAAAGAACAAAGGTGGGGTGTCGGTAGAGAATGTGATTTTTTAGTTTTCGAATATTGTATATGAAAAGTTTTAAAGAAAATAACAAATATGGATTTATGGACGATGACAATAATGTCGTTGTTCCTCCTGTTTACGATGCTGTCCCATATACTATTGGACATAGAAATATCATAAGGAAAGGTGAAGTTTGTGGTGTTGTTTCGGAAAAAGGAGATAATATTATAGACTTCAAGTATGATGGCATTCAACTTTTATTAGATGGCTTATATGCTGTAAGAAAGAATGATAGTCAAGCAGATTGGGAGTGTTTTGTTATTGATGAATCTGAAAACATCATTATAAAAAATGGGTTCAAAAGCATTTATAGAGTAGGTCAATATATCCAGTGTTTTAAAAGTGCCTCATACGAGTTCAGCACTTATTCTTCAAGTGCTAATAGATATACTTATAAATGGCAAAAAGACGGTTCTGTTTATGACAAACTTGGCAATTTCGTTAGAGAAGGAAAGTTAATAGACGATTTAGATGACATTATTCTTTTTGAACAAGAATCTACTATTGTACCCTATGACGTAAGGGAACAAAAAGTTTTGTCGGAAAAGTTCGAAGAATTTCATCTTTTAACAAGAAATAGATATATTGTTAGAAAGTCTCTCGAAGATGGAGACTGGGCATTTGGTGTCATCGATAAACTTGAAAAAGTTATAGTTCCATTTAAATTCAAATATATAAAAGAGTATGGTAATTGTTTCATACAATGCTTTATTTCTGCTACCTGTGAAAAAGAATGGAAGCAAGACTTAAATCATAGGTATAGCTATGAAGATTTGAGTGGCGAAGTTTGGTTCAATTCAGATGGATTGATGATTAATAAAGGTAAAGCAAATTACCTTGGAAAATCCATACTTGCTGTTATGTCAGAAAGTGGTAAATGGGGAGTAAAAGATAACAATAATATTCGAATTGTTAATTACATTTACGATAAAATAGACTATATTTCAAGCAACATTGTGATAGCTAAAGACGGAAATATTGGCCTTCTAGGTCAAAATGGGGAATTAATTCTTAGCCCCTCATACAAAAAGATAGAATGTGTAAATATTCAAAATGGTAAATATATAGAAGGATGGAATAATGAGGTTTTTGGTTGTTATTGTCATGAGTACACTTATGACACAGAAGGTTGTGCTTTTACATATAAAGGAGAAAAATGGGATCGATTATTTCACAAAGAGGTTTCTATAGATAAGAGAGGTTTTATAAGAAAATCAGGTGAAGAATATTTTACTACTGAAAAAATATTGATTTTATCCACCAATGAGTATTCAGAACTTTTCTCAATTGAAAAGGGGGGCATACCCAATTCAAGGTTTGAAGAAATCAACCAATTGACTGACCTATCATATTGTGTTAAACAGAACGGTTTATATGGTATATATCGTGTTGACGAAGAAAGGTTGATTATACCTTGTGCATATTCAAGGGTAATATTTGAAGGACTTCATTTAGTTTTTTTATGCAAGGATAATAGATGGGGAGCAAAAAGTCTTGTCCTGAAATCTCATTTTATGCACTTACTATTTAATGCTGATTTCTCTCCCAAATTTATAGAAATAAAACTTTTAAACAATTCTGAGCGACTATTCTCGGTAAAAACAGAAGAAAAAAAATCAGATGGAGAAATTGAATGTTTCTATTCCATAGCAGACAGTCAAGGAAACTTATTGGAAAGAATATCTGCATTAGGCCATTTTGATAAACATTTTGAATGGTATAATTCAAATAAAATATTAACCCAGTTAGGAAGTAAATATGGTTTCATCTCTTTATCTGGCTTTTTCTCGATTCCTTTTAAATATGATGAAATAGAATTAAGAAAAGATGGTTGTTTTAACGTTCGCATTGATAAATCTTGGGGAGTAATGACAATAGATGGTTATGAGTTTATTCCTGTCAAGTACTCTGAAAAAATTGCAGACAATTTCAAAGATTTAATAGTTCAAGACTCTATTTCTGGAGGTCTTGGCATATTGAATGAGCATGGAAAAGAATGCATTCCAACTTTATATGAACATTTGCAACTAACTGACAATCAGAATATAATATTTTTCGGATATGGCGGTTGTGAAAGCGATTGTAATAATTTTTTTAGCCCCATTTCGTATGCTTCATGGGGATGCCTTAGTAATAATGGAAAGATATTAATCACTCCCCATTATGATTGTTTTAAATTTTATTATAACTTGTTTATCCTTGCAGGGCGTGATGGGCATATGTTAGGAGAAGGTCAGCATGGATGTAGCTATCATGAGACAGAGTATAGTGGATTATATGATCTGTATAATTTTGACGGAAAATTAATTTTGGGAGGTTTTACGGATTTTTCTTATGACAATGATAGGAAATTATATCAGTTTAGGTTTGGAGGACAATGGAAGACAGATTGTGAAGATTATGATGAATATGGTAATTCCATATTTTACTATTCGTTTCATTTTGAAAAAGGAAATAGTCGATGGTTAATACTTGACAACAATCTTACGTCTATTGTCAAAGACAAACAAGGTAGGAGAAAAGTTTTTAATGAAGGTTTTATCGGTACAATTACGAGAAAGGAGGAAAAAGGGAGGGTCGTGAACTATTGGAATATGCCACTGGAACTTTTTTCTATTAATCGTCCTTGTTTCTCACATAATCTCATGATATGTGATAACGATAATTATCAAGTTGCGATTAGGTTAGAAGATGGTTCTATATCTTATGAGCATAATAAAATTCATGTTATATCAAATGATTTATTTTTCTTCATGGATGTTTATGAAATTGGAAGGGGTGTAGGATTATCAAAATTTGCAATAAACAAAGAAGGGGAGTTAACAGAAAAGATAATAATAGACCCTATAGATGAGGGAAATTGTATTTTGACTACACCTATAGAAGGGTATGTCTTTGGTATTTATGAATATGACAATAATCTGTGCGGAGTAAGGTTGTATGATATAAACGATGCAGAAAAAAAACCTTTAACAGCTATCGAGTCTATTGAAGAAAGTAAGTTAATCAATTATATATCAAGAGGATTTCTTCTTATTTCTATAGACAATTCCGCATCAGGTTTGTCAAGAATGATAATGCCTCAACGTTCCATCTTTGACAAATCTTTTGTAGATATTATATCCCCAAAAGAGTCTGAGCTATTTTATAAACCCTTTGAGAAGAAATATTGGTTTACAGATGATTGCCATTTATATGATAATACCGATAATGAAGATTGTCTTGATGGCGATTTTGGCGATAGCTACGACTTCATGAAGGATAGTTGGGATGCTATGACGGATGGTATGTATGGAGATATGCCTGATGGTTTTGACGGAGATTTTGACTTTTTAGGAAAATAAAAGAGAATACAATGAATATTACAGAATATGCTATTCAAGAATTAGCAAAAAACATCAAAGATTTAAAGACTGGCAAAGAATGGGTTGCTCTATTTGATAAATATGGGGCAAAGGATGTGTATGATGAAATTGGTTTACCAGACATTGGCAAAAGGAATTTACAGAGGCCTTCTAAAGTAGAATATATCAAAGCGCGGTTTACCAAGTTCAACAATACCACTTGTCTTGGAGATATAATTGTACAAATTGTATCAGAATATCCTGATATTATAGATTGCGTTAACGACCAAATAAAGTTAGAAGGATACAATGTTATTTATCAAGATAATCAATATATATTATTAGGCGATATCAAAAAAGATAATCATAACAATAAACAAGCAGAAATCAATGCTCATTTTTTAGATATTCAAAACAACATATTATCTGAATTAGATAAAGCAAGAGTTTCTATAATTGTTGTTATGGCATGGTTTACCAATGAATTAATTGCAGAAAAACTTATTGAGAAACGTCAAGAAGGATTGGACGTAAAAGTTGCAATATATGACGATGGGGTCAATAATAAATATGGAGTTAATTTAAAAGAAGTTCCCCTGTATCGTATAAGATCAAAACATGGAGGAATTATGCATAATAAATTTTGTGTTATAGACAACCAAATTGTAATAACAGGCTCATATAATTGGACAAATAATGCAGAATTCAGAAATGAAGAGAATATTTCTATAATAGAAGATAATAGCACTGCATCTGATTATTCCGTAAAATTTAGAGATTTAATAACTCCAAGAGATTGAAATCGTCTACGTTTTCAAAGAATAATAAAGTGGTTCTTAATATAGTAAAATGGCACTCGCAATAAACATAAACGACCTGCTTAACAAGCAGAAGATTGAATCTAACCGCATTGAGTTTAAGAAAGGTTGGAATCCGGGAAGTATTTATCATAGTATATGTGCTTTTGCCAATGACTTTGATGACCTTGGTGGTGGATATATCATCGTTGGTGTAGATACTGACGATAAGACAGGAATGGCAATTCGTCCTGTAGAAGGAGTTCCATTGGAAAAGATTGATGGCATATTGCAGGAGATGGTTGCGTACAATAACAAAATGGCTCCATACTATTTGCCTCGTACCTCCGTGGAAGAGGTGGACAGCAAACAAGTAATTGTAATTTGGTGTCCAGCTGGTAGTTACCGTCCATATTCTGTACCTGTAAATGTAACTGCAAAAGGTACGAAAGAATATTTTTATATCCGTAGTGGCACAAGTAGCATTGAGGCAAGAGGTGAAGTTCTCGTTGAATTGCGAGAGTTGGCTAATCGTGTGCCTTTTGATGAACGAGGCAATAGCGACATCCAGTTGGAAGATATTTCTCTGGTGCTTCTTCGTGATTATCTTGTCAAAGTGGGTAGCAAACTGGCTGATGATGTGATAACGACTCCGCTTTCCACCATACTTGACCAAATGGAACTGTACACAGGACCAAAAGAAAACCGTTTGCTTCGCAATGTGGCAGCCATGATGTTCTGCGAGAATCCAAGCAAGTTCTTCCCTTACACTCAGATTGATGTAGTGACATTCCCTAACGGAAAGAAGAATGATCCAAACAATTTCACAGAAGTTACATTCAAAGGCAGTGTTCCGCAGATGATAAAACAGACAATGGATTACATCAAGAGCAATGTACTCAAAGAGCATGTGCGTAAGATTTCCGGTAGGCAGGAGGCAGAACGTTTTTGGAACTATCCATACGATGCTATTGAGGAAGCAGTTGTAAACTCTGTATATCACAGAGATTTCTTGCAGCATGAACCAATAGAGATTACCATTGAACCAAGCGGAATCTCTATACTCAATTGTCCTGGACCTGACAGAAGTATCTCCAAGGAGGATATAGAAAAGGGCGATATGCTAAAAAGCCGTCGCTATCGCAACCGTCGTTTGGGTGATTTCTTAAAAGAGCTTGACCTTACAGAGGGTCGCTCAACTGGTGTTCCAACAATACAAACAAAGTTAGCAGAGAATGGTTCACCACGTGCCATCTTTGAAACTACAGATGACCGCTTGACGTTCTTGGTTACTATTCCTGTTCATGAAGGATGTCGTGAAAGTTCGGAAACGAATAGCAACAGTTCGGAAACAGACATACTTGGTTCGGAAAGAGGTTCGGAAACAAAAACGAAAAGTTCGGAAAGAAGTTCGGAAACAAAGGACTTGATTATAGATATTATAAAACAAGACCCACATATAACAGCCGCTGAAATCGCAATGCAATTGAATATGTCTTCACGAGGAGTTGAGAAGCAAATACGTAAACTTCGTGAATTAGGCAAAATTAAACGAACAGGTGGTAGATTTGGAGGCTATTGGGAAATCGTAATATTAGACAAAGAATAAAACGGATATGTTATTAGGAAACAAGATAAGGTCTCTAAGAGACGAACAAGGGATATTGCAGCGTCAAGTGGCTGCATACTTAGAAATAGACACCCCCATGTTCAGCAAGATTGAACGTGGGGATAGGCGAGCAAAGAGAAGTCAAGTAATTCAAATGGCAACATACTTCAAAGTGGATGAAAAGGAAATGCTCACCCTTTGGCTTGCTGATAAAATTCTAAGCGATTTAGAGGGTGAAGAGGATTTGAAACTTACAGCCATTGAAACAGCAAAAGATGAGTTACTGGATGTTAATCGCTAATTTGCAGCAAACTATTCATCTTCTGATATAAACAACGCAAGATTGATTTTTTGCAGATAATGGGAACTTTATGGTATCATTTACGCTTAATGCCATAAAGTTTCTTTTGATTTACAGATACTTATAAAACATATACTGGTTCAAAGCGTGGAGTCAGTCTGTTACCCGTTCCACGATTCGTAGGCTTTCGCATTGCCCTGTCAGTCGAAACGAGCAACGCCGAAAGCCCCACTATGTGTAAGTATATAAATACCCATTCTTGGCAACGAATGCAAAATGCAAACACAGCCAATGAGGGCTGTATACAATACACCCATGAGATGTCCTTTGTCGCTTTGTTCTTGACTGACAGATGAGTTTGCGAAGTTCACGAATCGTCAAAACCAAAGCGTCAGATACGCCTTTTATTATGTATATGTCTGCCCAACCTCTGCCCATCGGGGCTTTCGGTATGTAGACGTTACAAAGGTAACACTTTTGTCTTAGCTTCTGTTTTGTTTGACTGACAAAACATGATTTTATGGTTTGATTTAACATTAATTAAATGAAGTTGTTTAAACTTATTTTGAGATGTTAATGATTCTGTAAAATAATTAAAATACAGCGCATTCCTCAAAGTACGCACTATATTATAGTTACCACACTCTAATATACCGTACCAATGACAAAATACGCTGTACTCGACAAAGATACAATAAAATCTGAAATTATGCCACATCTTTCTGTTGCAAAGAAGGGATTTATCACCAAATTCGATCTTGTGGAGATTGTCAACGCCATCCTCTACAAGTTGAAAAGTGGTTGCCAGTGGCGGCTTCTTCCAATGGGCCATCTCTTCAGCGGTGAGATTCCGAGCTGGAACACAGTCTTCCATCATTACCGCAAATGGAGTACTAATGATGAATGGCAGGCGGTATATTCCAGGATTCTCAGCAAAGGGAAGAAGAGCCTTGATCTGTCGCTTTCCCATATTGACGGGTCCCATACTCCTGCATATCGTGGCGGTGAAAAGGTTGAGTATCAGGGAAGGAAGAAGAGAAGCACGACAAATGCCCTCTTTTTTACCGACAATCAGGGAATACCGTTGGAGATGTCCGAACCTCAGTCCGGCAATCATGCCGACCTCTATGATATAGAGAACAGAATAGATGAGATTGTCGGGCAGCTCAAGGCCTCCGACATTCCGGTGGATGGTCTTTTCTGCGATCTCGATGCCGGCTTCGATGGCAAGGAACTCAGACGAGCCCTTGATTCTCATGGAATCATATCCAATGTCTGCCCGAATCCAAGAAACGGATGGGAAAAGACAGAGAAAAGGCTTTTCGATGAGAAAATGTATAGGGAAAGATGGAAAATAGAAAGAACAAATGCATGGATGGATGGTTTCAAAGCGGTTCTGACACGCTTCGACACCACCGTTTCCAGCTGGAAAGGATGGAATTTCATTGCATTTATCGTTATTTTTCTTAAAAAATTTCACAAATCAAATTAGTTTAAACAACTTCATATAAATATGTCAAAGGAATCCTCTTTTGTTTTATTTTTTTGCTGAAAGTTTGTATTATCAAAGATTCTTTTTCGTGTTGCGCCATTCCCACTGCCTGATATGAACGTACCGTCCGTCCCCGACAAAAGAAATATCCATCTAATTTTGTGTGTTTATCCATCTTATAATGTGGTTTTTATGTGTATCTTTGCAAAGAATAACCGCATATTACTGATAACAATATAACTACTTAAAGAAACAAACAAAATGAAACTTACGAGAATTATGACCATCGCCTGTGCAGCCATGCTCAGCACGACGACGGTGAAGGCGCAGGTTCCCGATGTGCGTTGGGACTCGCGCAGTCTGATAATCGACGGCCGGAGAGTGGTGCCCGTTATGGGCGAGATACACTACTCGCGCATACCCGTGGACGAGTGGGAGAGGGAAGTAAAGAAGATGAAGGACGGCGGAGTTACCATCGTGGCCAACTACGTGTTCTGGAATCATGTGGAGGAGCAGGAGGGCATATTCAATTGGAGCGGACAGCGTGATCTGCGCCGCTTTCTCGAGGTGTGCCGCGCGGCTGAAATGCCTGTGGTGCTGCGAATAGGGCCGTTCTGTCACGGTGAGGCGCGTTGCGGCGGCATACCTGACTGGGTGTTTACAAAGGGCTGCAAGACGCGCGACAACAACGCCGTTTTCATGAAATACACGGCCGCGCTCTACCGCCAGATATTCGCTCAGGTGCAGGGCCTGCAGTGGAAAGACGGCGGACCGGTCATTGCCGTGCAGTTTGACAACGAGCAGCGCAATGGCAACTACCTGATGGCGCTGAAGCGTATGGCACAGCCCATAGGCTACGACCTGCCGTTCTATACCCGCACCGGATGGCCCGAGCTGAACCGTCCTGTGCCTTTCGGCGAGATGCTGCCGCTCTATGGAGACTATGCCGACGGATTTTGGGACCGTTCGACCAAAGAAACGTCCGGCAACTACTACAAGGCTTTCAATTTCAAGGCGTTCCGCAGTAGCACCGCCATCGCCACCGAGCAGCTCGGCGAACAGCGCGAGCGGCTCACCAAGGGCGACGAGCAGTATCCTTACTTCACTTGCGAACTGGGTGGAGGAATGATGACTTCTTATCACCGCCGTCCTTATATCTATCCCGAAGATGCCTATTCGCTGGCCATTGTCAAATTGGGCAGCGGCAGCAACCTGCTGGGCTACTACATGTATCATGGCGGAACTAATCCCGAGGGTATCGGCTATCTCAACGAGAACCAACGCACACCGGGCACCAACCACAACGATCTTCCCGTGAAGACCTACGACTTTCAGGCTCCGCTGGGCGAGTTCGGTCAGCGTTATCCACACTATTACACTCTGCGCAAGCTGCACCTCTTCATGAACGACTATGCCGAGACTCTGGCTCCGATGGATGCCTCGTTTCCCGCACCGCAGGATATCAGGAAGGGCGACGACTCGCAGTTGCGATGGGCGTACCGCTCGCTGGGTGACAGCGGTTTCGTTTTTGTCAACAACTACGAGCGCCTGCAGAACCTCACAGCCAAGAGCGGTGTGCAGTTCGACGTGTGCGGTGTGAAGTTCCCCAAGCGCCCGATGACCATCCCGGCCGGTACGGCCTGCATCTTCCCCGTCAACATCGACGGCATACGTTACGCCACGGCGCAGCTTTTGGCCCGCCGCGACGGCAAGATATATATGGAGCAGATACCGGGCGTGCCTACGGAAATATGCGTTGACGGCCGCGTGCTTCGCAATGTCAAAGCCCGAGGACTGCAACGTCCCGTCTACGGCAATATCTATCTGCTCGACTCTGAGACTGCCGGCCGCCTGTTCCTTGACGAGGAGCCCTCCGCACCGGCACCGCAGAACGTGACATACAGGAAGGAAAAGGAGGCCGGGCCGCTGCGCGAGATAACAATAGGCGTGCAGAAGGTGGCCGAAGAGCCCACCGATGCCGACTTTGACAACGCCGCCGTGTACGCCATAGACATACCGGCCGAGCGCGACGGACGCATGCTCAACATAGAGTATCGCGGCGATGTGGCCCGATTGTATGCCGACGGACGGCTGGTGGCCGACAACTTCTACAACGGCCGGCCGTTCCTCTACGGCCTGTGGCGTCTGTCCGAGGGCTGCCGTCGCCTGGAGATGCGTGTGCTTCCGCTTCAGAAGAACATGCCGGTGTACTTCCCGCGCGAGGCAAAAGTGGACAAGGAAGGTGAGGAAGTGATGAGTATAAAGGCAGAAAACATATGGTAATGAGAAAGAGAATACTGACTATGATGCTGCCCGCCATGGTTGGTGCGGCAGCATACGGACAGACTGTCAGTCTGTCGGGTGAGTGGGATTTCAACATGGGCGACAAGCAGGAGTATGGTGACAAAATTACGCTGCCCGGCTCGATGCTCACCAACGGCAAGGGCAACGATGTGACGGTGCGCACGAAGTGGGTAAGCAGTCTGTACGATTCGTCGTACTTTTTCAACCCCGCCATGGAGAAATATCGTGTGGAGGGGCAGATGAAATTTCCGTTCTTTCTCACTCCGTCGAAGCATTATGTGGGCACGGCATGGTATCGCCGTACGGTAGACGTGCCCCGCGGCTGGCGCGGACGCAGCGTGACACTGCATCTGGAGCGCCCGCACATAGAGACCACTGTTTACGTCAACGGCAAGGTAGCGGGCCGCGACTCGTCGCTGAGCGTGCCACATGAGTTTGACATCACGCCGTATATCGACTTCGGTGGCAGCAACGAGATTGCCATACGTATATATAATGGTATAGAGAACGTGTGTGTTGGGCAGGACTCGCACAGCGTGACCGACCAGACGCAGGGATGTTGGAACGGTATTGTGGGCCGCATGGAACTTGTGGCCCGTCCCGTTCGGCACATCGGCAACGTGCAGGTGTTCCCCAACATCGGTGACAAGAGCATACGCGTGCAGGTGGCGCTGACGGGACGCGGCAAGGGTAAGCCGGTGGATTTCCTGCTTGACGGACGTCGCGTGAAGCGCGTGAAACTTGCCGGCGACACTGCTACGGTGGTGATACCGATGGGCGACGATGTGAAGCTGTGGGACGAGTTCGAGCCTAATCTCTACACGCTGCAGACGGTGATGGACGGCGACACTGTGTCGACAACGTTCGGTATGCGCGAGATAAGCATAAGCGGACGCCAATTCTACATGAACGGACGCAAGATATGGATGCGCGGCACGGTGGGCAACTGCTGTTTTCCGCTGACGGGCTATCCGCCCACCGACGAAGAGTCATGGCTGAGGATATTCCGCAAGTGCAAGGAGTACGGTCTTAACATGATGAGATTCCACTCCTACTGTCCGCCAGAGGCTGCTTTTGCGGCGGCCGACAAGGTGGGATTCTATCTGCAGCCCGAGGGGCCGTCTTGGCCCAACCACGGCGTGAGGCTGGGACGAGGAATGACCATCGACCGCTATCTGATGGAGGAGACGCAGCGTATGGTGCGCGAATATGGCAACCATCCGTCGTTCTGCATGCTGGCGGCAGGCAACGAGCCGGCGGGCGACTGGGTGAAGTGGACTAACCGTTTTGTGGCCGACTGGCAGAAGACGGGCGACCGCCGCCGTGTGTATTGCGGTGCTTCGGTGGGCGGCGGCTGGGCATGGGACAGCGGAAGTGAGTATCATGTCAAGGGTGGAGCGCGTGGACTTGACTGGGATCGGCGTGCACCGCAGTCTGCGGATGACTATTATGACCAGCTGTTGCAGCCGCGCAACTTCAAGCCGAAAAGCAATGACGACGTGAACGACACGCCCATATTGGCCCACGAGCAGGGACAGTGGTGCGCTTTTCCCGATTTCCGCGAGATAGAACAGTACACCGGAGCATATCGTGCAGGCAATTTCGAGATATTCCGTGACCTGCTGCGCGACGGCGGAATGGCTTCCCAGGCGGAGAAATTCCTCATGGCGAGCGGCCGTTTGCAGACTTTGGCGTACAAATATGAGATAGAGCGCAACCTACGAACACGCGACTATGCGGGCTTCCAGTTGCTCGGGCTCAACGATTACAGCGGTCAGGGCACGGCGCTTGTCGGTGTGCTCAACGTGTTCTGGCGCGATAAGGGCTATTGTACGGCTGAGGAGTGGAGACGCTTCTGTGCTCCCGTGGTACCGTTGGCACGCTTCCCCAAGTTTGTGTATACCAACGACGAGATACTCGATGTGCCGGTAGAGCTGTACAATGCCTATCGTGAGACACTGCGCGGCACAAAGGCCGAATATTCCATCACGATGGACGGAAAGCGAATTGCCGGCGGAGTGCTTGCCGGTGGTGACATACCTGTGGGCAAGAACAATGAACTTGGCGCCGTTCATTTTGATCTCGCTGCACTCACGGCTCCCTCAAAACTCATGCTCACCGTAACGGTGAAGGGCGGCAACGGACCAAAAGCCGAGAACTGCTGGGACTTTTGGGTGTATCCCGCCAAGGTGGAAATGCCCGCGACCGACGGCATACACATTACAGACACGCTTGATGACAAGGCTGTGGAGGTGTTGAAGAAGGGTGGGCGGGTGCTCATCTTGGCTGCGGGAAAGGTGCGTATGGGCAGCGATGTGAAGCAGACTTATCTGCCTGTATTCTGGAACACGAGCTGGTTTAAGATGCGTCCGCCGCATACTACGGGTGCCACGATTGATACCCGTCATCCGCTGTTCAAGAACTTCCCTACGGACAACTGGACCAATATCAACTGGTGGGAATTGGTGAACAAGGCTCAGGTCATGAATCTGCGTGAGTTCCCCTTCGGTTATCAACCGCCCGTGCAGCCTATTGACACATGGCACGTGAGTCGAAAGTTGGGAATGATGATAGAAGCTAATGTGCTGGGTGGTCGTCTGCTGATGACGACAATGGACATCAGCAATGACCTTGACCGTAGAGTGGTGGCCCGCTGCATGCGTCGTGCGATAGTGGAATATATGTCGGGAGAAGACTTCCGCCCGACGTTGACACTGGACTCACGGATAATAACGGATTTGTTTGAGAAGCAGGCACCGGCGGTGATTATGTTTACCAAGGATTCGCCGGACGAATTGAAGCCTGTGTTGAAATAGTATGATAAACTGACCATCTGCCGACAAGCATATAAAAAAATGACTCCGAAATATCCGGAGTCATTTTTTTATATGCTTGTCGGCAGATGGGAAATATTATTTCACTACCACCTTGCGTATGCTGCCATCGCCCATACGTATGATGTTGAGGCCTTTGACAGGAGCTGTGATAATCTGTCCGGCAGCGTTGTAACGTATCTTTTCTGTGGCATCCGTACCGGAGGTTGTTATGCCTTCTATACCTGAGGCTTTGGCAATCTTGGACTTGGCCACATTGATTACTGCGCCGGTATTGGCATTGATCATCATGCAGATTACATTGCTGTTGTAAATCTCATTGACTGCTGGTTTGGCAAATTCAATGTTGGCAGTGTAAGTCTCGTTGCTGGCAATGGTTGACGGAATGTAGCCAGTTGTGCCATAGTATGAACCAACCTGTGCACGTGCCACATCGTTATGCGTATATACAACATACTCTTGGCCGAGCGTGCCGCCCTTGCCCCATTCTCCAAGGCCGTCGGCATCGTCGTTGTAGTGATAATTATGTTGGAAACCAGGCAGGCCATCCTCTGTCACGATGATAAACAGACCGATATTCTGTTTGCTGATGTTCATTGCAAATTTGGCTGAGGCTGTTGCCTTTACCTTTTGAGTGGCCTCGTCGAAGTATGCAATGACGTCAAGGTTGGCATCGGCATCGGTGTCGAACTCTTTCTGTACGAGGTCAAACCAACAGTCGCCAAGCGGTGATGTAAAGCTGTAGGATGTACGTCCTGCCGTGATGCTGGCGTATGTGGGTGAACCTATTGTTTCACCGCGTTGTACCTTGGCCGACGGTGCTCCTGCCAATCCTAAGAACTGGTTGACATATGAAGACATACCGCTTTCATATATGTCGCCTGTGTATACGTGGTAGCCGGCAAGGATGACACGATCGCCATAGACACGTTCCAAGTTCTCCCATGCAAGGTGTCCGCGGGGGCAGTTGCCACAATCCTGACCGGTCATTTCTTCCACTATTACGCGTTTTGTCGGTTGGAATGCAAGGTCTTTGATAGCATAGCTGATGGTGTCAAATTTTTCGTCGAGTTGTACGCGGATGTAGAAAACGTTGATCTCACCAATGGTGAGGGGTAGGTTTTTGGCAAACGCGAAATCGTAACGGTCACCTTTCTTCAGTGACAGGCCGTTCTCGGATATCTCGTCGACAACATTCTTTTCAGAATCGAGCAACTTTATATTAGCCGTGGTGTATGTTTCGGTCTCGGAATTGGCCGTCACACGGCCTTCTATCTTATGGCTGTTTTGGCCGACTACGGTTGTTGCTGATGTCAGTGCGGTGAGGAATCCGTTGTCGCGGACAACTTTGATGTTGTCAACGAATACGATGCTTTGGTCCTCGTTTTCGTTGATGAAGGCCACGTAGATATTTTTGCCTGCATACTTGTCAAGTTTGAATGAATATGTGGTCCATTCATTTGACAGGTTGTCTTCGCTATTGCCCGGGGAAAGAATCTCGTCCATTATAACATTGCCATCGGCACGGAACTCATCGGCATTGTCCTTTGAGAAATAGTTGAGCACTTTGTCGCTTGCGTAGACGATAACCTTAAGTTTGTCTTGCTTGTACTTGCGGAAGCCTTGGCCGTTGAATTCGAGTCGGCATTTGGCATCGGGGATGTATATCTGGGGAGTGACCATCCAGTCGTCGGACTTTCCGGCAGGGCTGTATGCGGATGTGGAGGCAGCTGAGTAATCGTCTGACTCCCTGCTTTCGCGTACGGGAACCCAAGGTTGAGGTGTATTGTTGTAATAGAAATCGTAGTCTTTCATTTCTTCATTGGGTATGTTTCCGTCCCCGTCGTAAAGCATCATACCCCCGACTCCGTTTGCGAAATCTTCCTTGTATATCAACGTGTCGTCTGCTACTACGATGCGCTCATAAATGCCTTCGTACATTATTTCGTAGCGTTCATTGGCATTGCCGCCGTTGACATCGGTCACGGAACCGGCGTTGAGTACGACTTTGTAGTTGGTATTGAGATAGAGATACTGTGTTGTCTCGGGATATATGAGCATCTGGTTGTCCTTTACGGCCACACTAAGCGGTGAAACGATGTCATCGCTGCCGTCACGGTAGAGGGTGGCCGCAGCATTTTCGGTCAACGATATGTTGGTATCGAACGTAAGGAGTATCGGATTTGTAGTCACGTTGAGTTGTGACAGGGCGCTGCCGGATTCAGGAACGGCAGTGACTACTTTCACAGGCTCTGTACCACGGCCTGTATATGTAATTACTATCTCATCGTTGAGGCGTGTCTCGTCTGCACTCAGAGCTATTGTTCCGGCTGGTATCGTGAGAGTATATTTCTTTCCTGCTGTGAGATTGAGGGTGCGGAAAGCTATGCGGGCTGTCTTTGATGATGACGGTGAGACAGCGAATGTTATTATTCGCCCTACAGAGGCTCCGCTGTCATCAGTGAACTTGATGTCACTTGTTTTGCCAAGAATCTTTATGTCACGGGAAAATTTTATGCTTACATCCTTCATCTGTGAGAATGAAGCTCCGTTGGCCGGGGTGACAGTGTAGTTGTTGAGCAGGTTTACTCTTCCTGCTGCATCGGTTAGTGTCTCGTCAAGTTCAAGAATGTAACTTTTGTAAGGGTCCGGAAAGGCTGTTATTACTTTGCCGTCGGCCGATACACTCATTATGGTACCAGTGTTGTCGAGACCGGTTTTGCCATAGAAGTCGATACCGTAACTCTGGCTCATAAGTTCATCGAGCGCATACCAGAACTTGCCGGCACGTATATATACGGAACGTATGGGAGTGCTGCTCGGGGTGGCGGAATATATGGTTCCTGTATTGTCTATAGTGATACTTCCATAATCTCTGGCCTCCAATTCATTGAACATTTCAAATTCGTTCGTTTCCATATTGTAACGGCATGGTACGGAATATTCATCGTTGGGATTGGTGGCATTTTGGATAAATGCTGTACCGCCAAACCATTTGCCGTTAGGACTTAGTGTGCCTTCTACGCCAAGCAGTCCTTCAGTCCACGGTGTACCGTCTGTGTTGAAGCCCATCGTTGTGTAGCTTTCATTCTGACGGTCGTAAATGAAATGCAGAGTATTCCATGTGTAGCTGAAGTCTACAATACCGGTTATGTAGCGGCTGTCGGAAGATATGGCGTCGTAACGTATCATTCTTGCTTTTTCACCGGCGGAACCGACAGTGGGGTACCCGGGAGTCTCGGTGATCTGCATTGTGGTGAGGTCCCAAAGCATGGGATATTCTCCATAGTTTTCCGCATTGCCGGAGTAACTGAACATACGGCCGACGGCATAATGTCCGTCGGGTGTTACGGCGGAGGCAAAACCTGTTGTCCATCCTTTAGGTATAGGCAGATATTTCCAACCACCGGCCTTGGTCCATATGGCGGGTTGGTCATGATATGCTCCTACGACAGTGCCATCGTCGGCCACATCATTGGCCTGGCATTGCAGCGGGATGGTCTCGTCACCGTCGAGTCCAAGTATGTCAGACTCTTTAGTCTTAACGTTTGTACGTCGGGCGTTGGTGTAGCGCGAGGCGTCTGTAGGGCTTGTTCCGTAAGATACAGCCCATTGTCCGTTGTCGGACAATGAGTAGATCATAGACTGGTCTTTAAAATCGTAAAGAGTCATTTTGGGCTCTGTCACATTCTGTGCATGTAATGTTACGCAGGCGAATGATGAGATTCCAATGACAGCCAAAAGAAATGTTTTCAGCTTGTTTTTTCTCATTGTTTCTTCTTTTTAGTTGGTATTTCATTTAACCGACAATGGCTCACACGAAAATGTGAGCCGTTGTCGGATGTCATTGTGACAATTTAGGTCTTATCTTATGAACACTTTTTTACCATTGATTATGTACATGCCTTTTGCCAGCTTGTTTACTGCTGATGCATCGGCGTCTTTCATCAACAATGTTCCTTTGAGAGTGTATACGTCAACCTTTCCGCCCTCATTGTTGACGAGTTCTGTGATTCCGGCCAGATTGATTGTATATATGAATACAAAGTCTTCCTTGTTGAGGTCTGTCTCGTCGTCACCTATAATCGAGCCGGCAGGAATAGTGAGTGTGTATATTCCGTCAGCCGTGATGGCTCCGTTGTCAAGAATGATGACGAACTTGTTCATTTCCGGGATACCCCAGTCGAAATCGTTGTGTACGGGATAGCTGTTACCGGTATTGTCGGTCAATGTGGGGTTGGCAGTAAAGTTACAACTGCTTCTGTCCGTTACCGTTACTATGAGTTTTGACGGAATCTCGCTTACCAATCCGGCAGTAGGGCTTATTTCTATTCCGAACGGCTCAACCGGTTCCTTTATTTCGTATACTATGCTTGTTGCCTTACTTAAGTTACTGTCGAACTGCTCACCAAGAACGAAGAAACCGGCAGGAACATTTACATCGTAGACTCCAATAGCAGTGACAGGCTCGGGAAGTGTGATGTGGCATGAGAGTATTGGAGCCCAATAGTCATCCGGATCTTCATCCAACACGACGTCATCACCGCTGAACTCTGCTATCTTCTCACGTGTTGTTCTGTTATATATGGTGATTTTCTCACTGTTGTTCCAGTTGATGCTGATACTGCCTTCATAACCGAAAGTGACGGTGCTGAGACTCTCGAGCACTGATTCGTTTGCCGGTGTTACTGTAAAGTCCGGGGCAAGGCTCTCACTGACAAAATCAATCTGGAACCACGTATTGTCTTCTGTCCCCATTATTATACCCAGTCCGTTCTCAGTCTTGTTTACTGCACGCCCTTCGTCATCTTTTGCAAAGACATTCACGCTGAACTCTCCATATTGTGACATTACATATTCAGGTATTGTGACTGTCCATGCAGTACGGTCGGCCGAGGGTTCAACGGTGCAATCTGCCGATGTCCCCATGCCAAGGTTTACCACGGCATTTAACGTTACAGGAGCGCTGAACTCGATGGTACGGTAATTGTCATTGGCAGAAGCAAGTCTGATAGGCTGGCTTATATCAGTCTTCATCACAACATCGCTGTAAATGTAGGCTTGTTTTGTACCGTGTATGATGAACATTGCTTCACCTACATTAGGCTCGGCACCACTGTTTTTGTCGGCTTCATTCTTCCATGCCTGAAGCGTGAAAGTGTAGTCTTTGCCGGCTGTCAAGCCTTCTCCTCTCCATTCTATGGTAAAGCCGTCTACCAACTTGCCTGTCATGGTTGTATCTACATATCCAGCTCTGATATATTCCATATCAGGATTGTCAACGCCTCTGATTTCCCATTCTACATAACCAATCTCATTGTCTTTGTTGGTTTTGATTACAGATTTGCTGCCTCTTGTCAGTACACCGATATTACCGTTTATCATATTGACTTCGACAATATTGCCTTCATTCTCTTCATACATCCATATGGCACTTGTAATGTCGAATTTGCTTTCAGTTATGCCTGTTGTTGTGAATGTTTTTGTGAAATAGCTTAGTGCGGCCGGATCGATACTGGTGGTAATACCGTCGGGGCGTTCCACGTCTTTGAGAGATATGGCGATGTCGCTACCGGCATCGGCTGCGATGTTGGGAACGGGGATTGTTATTGTTGTTTCGTTTCCATTGTTGTCAACTTTAATCTCGCTGAGGGTCATTGTCTTGACCTTTTCAGTACCGCTTTCGGTATATTTGAATTCTACTCCGTTGAATGTTATCTGA
Source organism: Xylanibacter rodentium (assembly GCF_013166575.1). Classification (GTDB taxonomy): domain Bacteria; phylum Bacteroidota; class Bacteroidia; order Bacteroidales; family Bacteroidaceae; genus Prevotella; species Prevotella rodentium. Next base: position 31,487 of record NZ_JABKKE010000002.1, on the reverse strand, counting down.
CCGTCGTTTTCGCTCATCCATAGTTCTATGCTTTTGGTGTCTGAATCTATGACGTCTTTGTTTGTCGGATTGCCGGTTGCGTCAAGTAGTGCCCAGTCTGTATCAACGGTATAGTTTATTTCAGATAGTTTGTAGTTGAATGCGAACGATCCGAGTACACCGGAGCCCGAGCCATAGGCATAGTTTCCGTCCATATCCTTTACGTGTGATATGGATAGTGTTATTCCGTCGTAAACAGTGCCGGAAGTCACCATGTCCTGTGCACGGCGCAGCTTGTCCTTGAGATTAACCATTAAAATGTTGCTTCCAAGTGGAAGTATGGGGAGTGATTCTGTGTAGTATTCGCCGTCGGCATCTTGGTCCATATTTCCATATGTAAGGGTTGCGGTTGGTTTGTTGCCTTCCGAAAAGTTCACTTCGTCACTGAATTCCAGTGTTACGATGCCTTGGTTGTCATCGGATGTATAGAATGACTTGAATGTGGTTACGGCAGGAGTGCTCATTGGGGTGTTGGTACTGCTTACAAGTTGCAGGGGTTTCTTGCCTGCTGTGTATGTAATGTCCAACTCTCCATTGCCGTTGTATAATTTGCTTGGAGAAATGGTTGGGGCCACGCCTTTGAACTTGAAGCTGATCTCATTTCCTTCTTTGACCTTACCTTCATCATACATTTGGTTCAGCCAGTCTTTTACGTCTACAGATACATATACTCCATTTACATTGGCTGACATTGTCTTTGAGGATGTGCCAGCATTGACAGTAACAGAAGCTATTTGGACTTTTTGGTTGAATGTCAGTTCTACGCTTCCTTTGCCTGCATTGAAAACAGAACCGGCCTCAGGTGATATTTCACGCAGAACCAATGGTTCAGCCTCTGTGTTGAATTTGGCTGTAACCGTACCTCCGACCATTACAAAACTGTTTCCTATATAATAGGTAACACCTGCTTTACAGTTAAAGTAGTATGCCGTCTCACTGTAGCTTCCGTTGAATGTAATGTTTGCCGACTCGTCAATCTGACTGAAACTCTCGTCGGTATATAGGGCATAGCTGTCTTTTGTATATAATGAGAAGATCCCGTCAGCCGGGGCCGTGAATTTGGCATAGAAAGACTGGTATGCTTTCAATGTCAGTGTTGTGCCGTTTTCAAGCACGTACGGATCTTCTTTTGATCCCGAACCCACAACATCGGCTATGGCCTGTCCGATGCCCATAAATGAAAACATAATGAGCATTAGGATGTTGAGTGCCCAATTTTTTGTTAGTAAAAATTTTGTTTGCATGTTGTTATGATTTTTTATGTGTAAAAATATTGCTGAATTAAATGTCTATAATTAGTTTCTGAGGCGGTGCAAAATTACCTAATTATTTGATTAATGATATGTACTTTTTATAATTTTAACGTTTTTTACACTTGTATTGTCAAACAAATAACTATTCAGCGGAAATGTCGTTGGATAGTTATCGTGGTATTTTATAGCAACACATAATAAATATAACGTGTCGAAAGCACTGAAAAGTATGTGCTTCCGGCACGTCTCTAATGCTATAGTGGTTTTGATACAATTATGTATCTTCATGCGGTTGGTTCAGAACTGTTCCAGTATCTTTATTCTGCTTTCTGTGCTGGGATGAGTACTGAAAAGTGAGTTGGCAAAGCTCATCACTCCTTGCGCCATATTTTTGGGATGTATGATATACATCTGTGCTATATCGTCGCGGCCGATATGTCCGAGGCCGGGATTGCCCGAAATTTTACGCAGAGCCGATGCCAGTGCAAGAGGGTTGCCGCATAGTTCAGCACCTCCTGCGTCAGCCATGTACTCGCGTTTGCGCGATATGGCAAAGCGGGTGAGAAGTGTAAAGAAATACGCAACACCACTGCATAAGGCTCCTATAAGCATAATCGCCAGTATCGATAGTCCGCCTCCTTTTTCTTCGTTGCGGCTGTTGCTGCCAAACCACATGGCATGATACATCATGTTGACAACCATGCTCATTATGGCCGAGATGATACCAACGAAGATGATGCTGACGATGAGCAGACGGGTATCGCGGTTACGTATGTGTGTGAGCTCATGAGCCAATACGCCGGTCAGTTCATCGTCGTTGAGTAGTCGTAGCAGTCCCGTTGTCACGGTCACGGTATAGCTGCCACGGTCTATGCCGCTGGCAAAAGCATTTAGCTGCGGGTCATCGATGATGTTGATTTGCGGCATGTCCATGCCACATGTCATGCAAAGATTCTCCACAATATTATATACTCTGGGGTTGTCTCGCCTTGCGAGCGGTTGGGCTCCTGTCGCCTGCCTAATCATCGATGTGTTAGAGAAATAGGCTATGAGAAACCATATGATTACTCCGCCCGCTACCCATGGGACGGCACTAAGGAAGTATCCGTTGACAATGTCGGCATTGAATACGTTGACCATATTGCCGTGTGCGTCATAATAATATGTACCGAAATAATTTACAAGCGCGAGAAAAACCCAAATCGTTCCCAGTATAATCAATGGGAACAGTAGCAACAGCACAATGCTCATCATGTTGTTGCGTCTTACCTGGGTATGCATTCCTACGTATTTCATAATCTACGATCAGAACTTATATAATATCGCTTAGAAGTTGATTTCGGGTGCTTTGTCCATCGCGGCTCTGTCTGCCTGCGGTATTTCGAACATGGGCTCTCGGTGGAATCCGAACATGCCTGCAAATATATTTGACGGGAAAGTCTGTACGGCATTGTTGAGTTCTTTAGTCGTCGAATTGAAGAAACGGCGTGAAGCGGCCAACTTATTTTCTATGTCGGATATCTCGCCTTGCAGTTGCAGGAAGTTCTGATTGGCTTTCAGGTCGGGATATGCCTCGAGTGAGACTTTCAGTCCGGACAGGGCGCTGCTCAACATATTTTCGGCTTGTATCTTGTCGTTGATGGATGTGGCACCCATTGCTGCCGAGCGGGCCTCGGTGACACGTGTGAGGAGTTCTTTCTCATGCGAGGCATAGCCTTTGACCGTGGCTACGAGCTGCGGAATAAGGTCATGGCGCTGTTTCAGCTGGACGTCAATGTTGGCGAATGCGTTTTCGCGGTTGTTTCTCAGTTTCACAAGATTGTTGTATATACCAACGCACCAAAGCACGAGGATTGCTACAACGATAAGAATGATAATGCCTGTTGTCATAATTTGTAATTTTTTGATTTCGTAATTGATTAAATATACTGCAAAAATAACGCTAAAGTCTGAACAAAAGGCTGTTTTTAAGATTTTATCAGTATCTTTGTGTTGTTTTCACTACGTCAGGCTCTGTTTGTCATTCGGCAGTAATGGCTATATCACCGTGAACCTTGCAATATCGTCACTTGATCTTGTTGACGATTGTATAGTTTGTTGCAGCAAATTTTAAATAATCCGATACCCTCTTTGTTTTTGACTACTCAACGTTAGGCTTGCTTCATCCTGCTCACCACCTTTTTGTAATAACGCTGCGTGCGCTTTACACTATACCTCATACCTCCGTTCCATGAGCGGATGGCTTTCTCTACATTGTTTGTAGGGTTGTGGTATGATTGAATGATAAGAAACATTTCTTTCGATTTTTCTACACTGAATCTGTCGCGCAGCGTAAATCTCTTCTTCATCTTTCTGCGTTGCAGTATGAGATTGCACTCTTTTACAAGTATAGGGGTAATCTGCATCGCTCCGCATGAATTGCCGCTTACGGCGTTTGGGTTTCCGTCGCTTTCAACCGATATTATCGCTTCTATGACCGGCGACCAGTCGAAAGATTCCTTACCTTCATTCGCGTTATTTCCGGCAAATGCCGTGGAATGAACTGTTGTGAATAATAAACCTAAACATACAATCTTTGCTGTTTTACTCATTATAATTTGTTTTATGGAGCTTGGATGTTATTGCGCTTAAGGTATTGCCAAATCCCTTCCGGTGTTTCGGGCATACTGCCAGCCATCCCCGATACGACTATTGATAACACAATCAATGCTCGCGTCAAACTCCTGTTTATGTCATATATCATCTTCTGTTCTATCACCATGGACTGGTCTCAAAACTGTTTAATCATGTCCGTTTGGCTTTACGAGAACGTGGATGCATGGCACGTCTCCCCACGAGACGTTGTAATGCCATCTGTTATTTATCGGGTGCAAAATTACATAAATTTATCCAACCGGCCAAAGAAAATATAGAAAAAGTATCAAAACCAACTTTTTACACGTTATTGATAATCAATATTTTAACACTCTTTTGTGTAAACATTATTGTTCTCACACAATTGTTTGGCTTGTATTGAAACTGCGATATGCAGGGCGTTTTGGTGACATTTGCATTATTGTAATTTGAGTTAAATGATTACCTTTGTATACGATAAACTGTATATCGGCAATAGAAATAAGTTTCAGTGACTTCGATTTATATTGTGGATGTGAAATTATAGAGTAACCTTTATGAAGAAAGGATTTTCAGATAAGATGGAGATTGCGCTGATATTAGCGGGATTGTTTGTTTGTGCACTTGCATATGTGCTTTTCGAAAAGACGGTTATGTCAGTTTGGATGCTTGTTTTTGTGTTTTGCATTGGTGCGGTGGTAATGTCGCCGCTGTTGGGCCGGCGATGGTCGTGGGTGGACGACTGCGACAGCGGCGGCTGGTTTACGGTGGTGTGGCATACTATTTACACCGGATTGATGTCGGTATCGCTATTTGTCATAGCTAACTATTACGTGCCGTTTCCCGGTTGTTGTGTGTATAGTGAGGAGGTTTATGTAGAGAAGAAGACGATGGAGCCGCACCGCAAGACACACCGTGTGGGCAAGCACCGATATGTGTCTGACGGTGTATACTATGAATATTGTCTTGAAGTGGTATTTAACGACGGTACCCGCTCTACAGTATCAGTGCCGCACGCTACTTATTACCATGCAAGGCAAGGTGGCAAAGTAGAGTTAAAGTTGAGGAAAGGAATTTTCGGGTTTGTAGTGCTCTCTCTTTAACGTGACAAAAGGGAGCTGCCTTCAAGAGATTGGGCGGCTCCCTTTTTCGTGTTAAATAGGATTTTGCGGACTGACCCCTACATAGGTCTTTTTCAGTCCTCCCCAATCTATTATGATGCGCTGTATCATCTGCCCCGGATCGCCCATGAATAATGACAAAGTATGTCTGTCGCGGTTTCTGTCTATGGCAAACCTCATGCGGCACTCGGCGCCGTTCCTCATTACCTGGTCTTTCCATCGGCGTGAGTATTCGGCAAATTTGTTGTTGTATATCTGCTTCTCGCCTCCGTCGACAGATACTCCCAGTGCGTTGCCACGACCGGCGTGCAGCGGCCAGAACGGAACGGTACTGATGATTACATCTACTGAGTCCTTGTCGGTTTTTGGGAATGTGTATTCCACAGCAGCCTTTGTCGATGATTCTATATCTACAGGGGCTTCGCAGGGTTGGCCTACCTGAACCACCTGCCAGTCGTATCCGATACCTTTTATGATGTTTACTTTGCCGGTCTTGTTTGTATATTGGGCCAGATTTACCACATGGCAATTTTCCAATTCGTTGTTTGCCTTGTTTGGTTTCAACAGTCCTGAGGGCTCTTTCTCTCCGGCCACGTCTGTATATGTCACCTCCGGCTTTTTATGATACAGTGCTGTATATCCGGGAGGTATGGTCATCATGCCTTTCCATTTGCCGTTGAGCATGGTGTTGTATCTTTTGTTCAGCGAGCTGATGCTGTCGTAGGCTATTTGTGTCTCACGTGCGGCCCAGTTGGCCTCGGCTGTCAGTCCGTCAGCGTGCAGTTCGTGGTTAAGCTGGGCCATGAGGAACTTTCGGTTCATTTGATACGAGGCCTGTACCGGATATTGTATCAACTGGAAAAACGATTCCCTTGTGGTTGTGCCGGAGGGTAGAGCCTGTGCAATGGCTTCTACACGGTCTGCCAGGTTTTGGTAATCGGCCAACCTCTGTTGGGCATCGTTGTAATTGGCGAAAGAGAACTCGGTGTCACGCAATCCGGTGTGCTCGTCGTCGTCCCATTCATACTCGAATCCCATATACTCCGGTTTGCGGCTCCATGCCAATCTGTAGTATTCGTCAAGGATGTGCTGAAACTCGTCTTTATATATGTTGCCGAATATTCCGGCGAGCATTTCGGCCTGATGGTTGTTTACGCTGGCGATGTCGAAAGCATCGAAATTCCATGCCATGTCCATGAACGTCTGTATGCCAATCTCCATCGGTTTTATGTCGCCTACATTCAGCAGCCAGTATCTGTCGGCACCTGTATCATACGATTTCTTCAACTCCTCATACATCAGTACGGGGGCGGTGGTGTTCAGCCACAGATAGTCGTGTGGGGCTCCAAGATATGACAGATGATAGTAGACACCTGCTCGGCCGCTGCGTTTCCGCTCGTTTTCATCGGACACACGTTTCATGTATCCGTAATTGTCGTCAACCCATACCAGTGTTACGTCTTCTGGCACGCGCAGTCCGTGTTCGTATATGTCCATTGTCTCCTTGTAGGGAACGAATATCTGCGGTACTTCCGTAATCGTTTTTCCAGTGTGTCGGCTTATCATTTCGCGTTGGTCGGCCGTAACCTGCTGGATTATCGACACCCGCTCGTCTATTGGAAGATTGCCGCGCATGCCTTCGTCGTGCACTCCGCGCATGGCCAGTGTATATATATTGTCAAACTGTGCCGCTTCACCGAGGCGTGCTTCCCATTTGCCTGCTATGGTAGCCTTGTTGGTCTTGTAGTTCCATTCTCCGTCACGTTTCGAGTCCCATTCGCTCTTCGCGGCATTGTTAAGCAGAAGAGGCTCGCAGTGTGACGTGGTTATCATAACTCCGAAAGAGTCGGCTACCAGTTTGCTTTCCGGATGCGAGTAGAATGCGCCTGTGCACGAGTGCATTGCAGGGGCAAGCATGTTGCCTTTCAACCGGATTATCAGTTCGCACACTTTGGCATAGGTGCGGGGTCCGATGTCTTTCAGTTCTTTTTCGTAATTCGTGGCTGACCATGGTTTAAGTCCCCAGTCTTCGTCGTTGATGAATATTCCGCGATATTTCACCGAGGGTTCACCTGATGTGTGGTAACCGAAGTCTACCGTTGCCGTTTCCTTATGCGCAACAGGCACGTCGGCCCACCAATACCATGGTGACACGCCAATTTGTCTCGACACTTCATATATGCCGTAGGCTGTGCCGCGTTTGTCGCTTCCGGCTATGACGAGACACGGATTATTGTCATTGGTTACGGTGATTACATAGCTCTCCCACTTGTTTTTCAGATCTTCTTCCTTAAGCACTCCTGATTTTATCAGCGATGTTATCTGGCGGCTCACGCCATAGGTTCCTACAATTACTTTTGCACCTTTGTGTTTGCCGGTGGTCGTCGTTGGCTTTTTCCCTGTCACTCGCTCTATGTCATCCTGTAGTCCGGCAATGGCTTTTATCACAGCCATAGGTTCGTTCTTGTCATGGCATATAACGGCATTATCTATACGAAATGTATTGCCTTTGGTAATACATGCTGGCAACAGCATGATAAGCAAAAGTAGCTTCGTTTTCATTTTGTTTATGTTGTTTTTAGGTTTGGTTTATTTTCATTTAATATAGCGGGTACATTGGATGTTTGTTATATAGATGGGGCAAAGATATGCAAAAATCCGGTTCGAAACTTTTCTTTTTGTCTCACATGGTTTTCTATATGCTGAAACCTTATTGAATACCATATTATATATTTACAGAATACGAATATATGCAAGCAAGAATAAAATGCCGGCAAAGGTTCCCGTCAGGCCGTGAGTGCCGATGTATAAAGACAGATGTTGATAAAAAAAGAAAACCCTGCAGCTTGCGCTAACAGGGCTAATGAAAGGAGGAGTGGTGCCACCAGGAATCGAACCGGGGACACAAGGATTTTCAGTCCTTTGCTCTACCAACTGAGCTATGGCACCAGCATTGAATATGCATTGTTTTTAATGCGGTGCAAAGGTACAATAAATATTTTTAATAAAAGAAAAAATCGTATTAAATATCTTTTGTTGTTAACGTTTTTTATGTATAATAATCGTGTTTGTGGCATTGTCTGAATCCTATCAAGGAGGCCATACAGCAAAACAAGCAATTGGTAATATTATGATAAATCTGACATATTATACCCTTTATAATCTTATGTGATGCGGGTTTCTGAAATTAAAATAAATAAGGTATATCATGTATTTGGAAACAACAATTGTATACTTCTTGATTTTATTTATGACAGGAATCTTGTTATGTCAGAAATGATATTGTGTATAATGTCTGTCGAAAAAGCACATCTTATGCATACCAGTATACACGAAACGTATTATTGAGGTGTTGCTGTTGCTCGGATATGAAATCAGTCTATAAATGCGATTTCAGGTCTGCACCTTTGTCGTGAAGTAGGTACAAGGCCGTTGTACTGCCGGTTCAGCGCTGTTGTACTGTTGGTACAACGGCCTTGTACTGCCGGTACAACGGCCTTGTACTTGAGTGAGAGCGTAATTGATGTATTATAAAATCCGGTGACCATAAATTCAGAATGGAGACATTGAAAGATTTACGTGAGTGCATACAGGCATTGTGCTTCCGTATTGAATGTTTGTGGAAGCTATGCCGTCACAGTGAAATTGCGGGCGAAATATTTTTATATTCCACATTTTTTTGCTTTTGGTAATACTCTTTGCGATAATTTTATTACCTTTGCACTGCTTTTCCAAAGCGTACAAATTTGTAATATTATAATATTTTTATGTATTTTATCTTGTTACTTACCGTTCTTGTAACGGCTATTGTACTGGTAGCAGCGGCCTATGTAATCGCGAAACTCATCGGTCCACGCTCATACAACAAGGTAAAAGGTGAGCCATTCGAGTGCGGTATACCGACTCGTGGTTCGTCTTGGTTACCTATGTCGGTGGGCTACTACCTGTTTGCTATTCTATTCCTCATGTTCGATGTGGAAACAGTATTCCTGTATCCCTGGGCAGTGGTAGTAAAGGAGTTCGGTGCCATGGCATTGCTTAGCATCGGTTTCTTCCTGTTGGTACTTGTATTTGGCTTGGCGTATGCCTGGCGGAAAGGAGCATTGGAATGGAAGTAAGAAAGCCGCATATCAAGAGTATTCCTTACGCAGAGTTTAAGGACAACGAGTCTCTCGAGAAGATTGTAAACGAGCTTCACGAGGGAGGTGTGGATGTGTTTGTGGGTTCGCTCGACCAGGCTATCAACTGGGGCCGCAGCAACTCGCTATGGTCGCTCACCTTTGCCACAAGTTGTTGTGGTATCGAGTTTATGGCCGTGGGATGTGCCCGCTACGACTTCGCCCGTTTCGGATTCGAGGTTACGCGCAACTCTCCGCGCCAGGCCGATCTTATCATGTGTGCCGGTACAATCACGCACAAGATGGCACCCGTGCTGAAACGTCTGTATGACGAGATGGCCGAGCCGAAGTATGTAGTGGCTGTGGGCGGATGCGCCATATCGGGCGGACCGTTCAAGGGCAGCTATCACGTGGTGAAGGGCATCGAGGAGATTATTCCGGTAGATGTGTTTGTGCCGGGCTGTCCTCCGCGTCCCGAGGCTATCCTCTACGGTATGATGCAGTTGCAGCGCAAGGTGAAGATTGAGAAATTCTTCGGCGGCCGCAACCGCAAGGAGAAGAAGCCTGTCGTTGTGACAAACGTGCCTGAAGACTTTAACAAATAAAAGAAGGAAGACGACGTTATGAAATTAGAAAACATACAATTCGAATTGAACGTGTTTGCCGCTGAGATGGCAAAACTGAAGAACGAAAAGCATTTCGACTTCCTTGTGACAATAGTAGGTGAGGACTTCGGTGAGGAAGGTCTTGGGTGTATCTATATATTGGAGAACACCAAGACCCACGAGCGTATGAGCGTGAAGGCTGTCAACGCTGACCGCAACGAGCCTTACATCCCCACGGTGATGCACTTGTGGAAGAGCGCCGAGATACTGGAGCGTGAGGTTTACGACTTCTTCGGTATCAAGTTCCTCGGACATAAGGACATGCGCCGCATCTATCTGCGTTCGGACTTTGAGGGTTATCCGTTCCGTAAGGATTACGACATGAGCGCCGATAACAACCGCTATGTACTGACCGACGACCCCGAGCCGGATTATACTTTCGAGTACAATCTCGACAAGGACGGCAGGCTGGTGGCGACAAAGCGGCCGCTGTTCGGCGACGAAGACTATGTAATCAACATCGGACCGCAGCACCCCGCCACCCACGGTGTGCTCCGCCTGCAGACGGTGCTTGACGGTGAGACAATCAAGAAGATTTATCCCCATTGCGGATACATACACCGCGGTATAGAGAAGATGTGCGAGAGCTACACCTATCCGCAGACTTTGGCTTTGACCGACCGTATGGATTATCTGAGCGCCATGATGAACCGCCATGCGCTGTGCTCAGTTATAGAGGAAGCTATGGGTGTGGAGATAACCGACCGTATAAAGTACATCCGCACGATTATGGACGAGCTCCAGCGTTTGGACAGCCACCTGCTGTTCTATGGCTGTTGCGCTCAGGACCTCGGTGCCCTTACCGCATTTATATATGGTATGCGCGACCGCGAGCAGGTGCTCAACGTGATGGAGGAGACTACGGGCGGACGGCTGATTCAGAACTATTACCGAATCGGCGGATGCCAGGCCGACATCGACCCCAACTTCGTGCAGAACGTGAAGAAGCTGTGTGCTTATATGAAGCCTATGTTCAAGGAGTACCGTGACATATTCACCGGCAACGTGATTCTGCAGAACCGTTTCAAGAATGTGGGCAGACTGTCGATGGAAGACGCAATCAGCTACGGATGTACCGGCGGTACGGGTCGTGCTGCGGGATGGCATAACGACGTGCGCAAGAACCATCCTTACGATATGTACGGAAAGGTGGACTTTGACGAGATTACTTATCAGAATGGCGACTGCTTCGACCGATATATGGTTCGTATGGACGAAATGGAGCAGAGCATCCGCATCATCGAACAACTCATCGACAATATTCCTGCCGGTGACTTCTATATCAAGCAGAAGCCTATTATCCGCGTGCCCGAGGGACAGTGGTACACATCGTGCGAGGGTAGTCGTGGAGAAATCGGTGTATATCTCGACTCTAAGGGCGACAAGAGCCCTTACCGCCTGAAGTTCCGTCCGATGGGTCTGCCGTTGGTATCGGCCTTGGACGACCTGCTGCGTGGCGAGAAGATAGCCGACCTTATAGCCGTGGGCGCCACATTAGATTATGTAATTCCTGATATTGACAGATAATAAGTTATGTTTGATTTTAGTATAGTAACAACTTGGTTCGACAGCCTTCTGCGCGAAACTCTCGGCTTGGGGGACTTCTTGTCGATACTTATAGAGTGCGTGCTCGTGGGCGTGTTCATACTTGCCGCCTATGCCATGCTGGCCATCGTGCTCATTTTCATGGAACGCAAGGTGTGTGCCTACTTCCAGTGCCGTCTGGGCCCGATGCGTGTCGGCCCGTGGGGTGTATTCCAGGTGTTTGCCGACGTGCTGAAGATGCTTCAGAAGGAGATATTCTTTGTCGACAAGGCTGACAAGCTGCTCTATCTCGTGGCCCCGTTCCTTGTGCTCATTGCTTCTGTAGGAACATTCTCGTTCATGCCATGGAACAAGGGCGCAGGTATTCTTGACTTCAATGTCGGTATATTCCTGCTCACGGCAATTTCCAGTATAGGCGTTGTCGGCGTGTTCCTTGCAGGATGGGGCTCGAACAACAAGTATAGCGTGGTGTCGGCAATGCGTGGTGCCGTTCAGATGATATCTTACGAGATGTCACTCTGTCTGTGTCTGATTACGGCCGTAGTGCTTACCGGTACAATGCAGATCAGCGGTATCGTTGAAGCACAGTCCGGACCTTTCGGATGGCTCGTGTTCCAAGGTCATATCCCTGCAATTATCGCTTTCATCGTGTTCTTGGTGGCCGGTAACGCCGAGGCCAACCGCGGCCCGTTCGACCTGCCTGAGGCCGAGAGTGAGCTTACCGCCGGTTACCACACCGAATATTCGGGTATGGGCTTCGGATTCTTCTATCTGGCCGAGTATCTCAACATGTTTGTCATCGCCGGTGTTGCCACGACGGTATTCCTTGGCGGATGGATGCCTATTCATATCGGTGTGGCTGGGGTTGACTCCTTCATGGACTGTATTCCAGGTATAGTGTGGTTCCTTGGCAAGGCATTCCTGCTTGTTTGGGTGTTGCTCTGGATCCGCTGGTCATTCCCGCGTCTGCGTATCGACCAGATTCTGAAACTTGAGTGGAAGTATCTCATGCCGTTGTCACTGATAAATCTTGTGCTGATGACCGTCATCGTAGCATTGGGATGGTATATCAAATAATAGAAACGGCTGAATCATCAAATTCATTAGACAATGGAAAATAACAATTCATATTTCGGAGGAGCAGTGAAAGGCGTCAAGTCGCTGCTCACCGGTCTGGGGGTCACGATGAAGGAGTACTTCATCCCGAAGGTGACCGAACAGTATCCGGAAAACCGCAAGACCACGCTGCACGTGTCTGAGCGCCACCGCGGACGCCTTGTAATGCCGCACGACGCCGAAGGCAACCATAAGTGCATTGCCTGTACGCTGTGCGAAAAGGCATGTCCCAACGGCACTATCAAGATAACGGCCGAGATGCGTGAGACAGAGGACGGCAAGAAAAAGAAGTTCCTGACCGACTATCAGTATGATTTGGGCGACTGCATGTTCTGCCAGCTCTGTGTAAACGTTTGTCCTCAGGATGCTATCAAGTTTACAAACGATTTTGAGAACTCCACATTCGAGCGCGGTTCGCTTGTGCTGCACCTCGACAAGGAATTGCAATACGAGTCGTCGCTGCCCAACATTATTGACGGTGGCGCTCCTATTGAAATCGGAAAGTGGAACACTAAAAAATAATGGGAGGACGTTGTATTATGGCTAATTTAATAATGTTTATAATTCTTGCCGTTGTCATACTCGGTTCGGCCGTTATGTGTGTCACAACGACTCGCATCATGCGGGCAGCCACTTTTATGCTGTTCGTTCTCTTTGGTGTGGCAGGGCTTTACTTCCTGCTCGACTACACTTATCTCGGTGCGGCACAAATCAGCGTTTACGCCGGTGGCGTGACGATGATTTACGTGTTTGCCATACAGCTTGTAGGCAAGCGCACGTTGCAGGGTCTGGTAGAGCGTGTCAAGACGAGCCGCGCTGTCTGCGGTGCTCTTGTGGCGCTTGTCAGTTTTGCCGTTGTGGCTCTTGTGTTGCTGAAGAATGAGTTCGTCAGCAAGGCTTGCTGCTCGGCAGACGGCGGCGAAGTGCCCATGGAGGTTATCGGTCAGTCTCTGCTCGGCAGCGAGAAATACCAGTATGTTCTCCCCTTCGAGTTCATCTCGGTGTTCCTGCTCGCATGTATTATCGGAGGCATTGTTGTATCAAGAAAAGAGGAGGAGAAGTAAATTATGGTACCAATAGAATATTATTTCGTGCTTAGCGCACTGCTGTTCTTCATCGGCGTGTTCGGTTTCGTTACCCGTCGCAATCTGATAGCCATGCTTATCTCAATCGAACTTGTGCTGAACGCCGTCGATCTCAATTTCGCTGCATTCAACCGTATGCTCTTCCCCGGAGAGCTGGAGGGCTTCTTCATGACGTTGTTCTCTATCGGTGTCAGTGCCGCTGAGAGTGCTGTGGCCATCGCGATTATTATCAATGTTTACCGTAATTTCCATAGCGATCAGGTGAACAGTATTGAAAACATGAAATTTTAATGTGAGTTATGGATTATAGTTTTGTATTTCTGATACTCCTTCTGCCGCTGTTCTCATTCATCGTATTGGGATTGGCCGGTATGAAGATGCCGCATAAGACAGCCGGTCTTATAGGTACCACATCATTGGGTATCGTGACCGCATTGTCTTATTACACCGCTTTCTGCTATTTCACGGCAGAGCGCGGCGCTGACGGCGCTTTTGCAACGTTGGTGCCATATAATTTCACATGGTTGCCGCTGGGTCAGCTCAACTTCGACCTCGGTATCATGCTTGATCCCATTTCGGTGATGATGCTTATCGTGATAAGCACTGTCAGCCTGATGGTGCATATCTATTCGTTCGGCTATATGCACGGTGAGAAAGGATTCCAGCGCTATTATGCCTATCTGAGCCTCTTCACCATGTCGATGCTCGGACTTGTTGTTGCCACAAACATCTTCCAGATGTATCTATTTTGGGAGCTCGTGGGTGTAAGCTCATATCTGCTTATCGGATTCTACTATCCTCTCCAGCCCGCTGTTTCGGCATCGAAGAAGGCTTTCATCGTTACTCGTTTTGCCGATATGTTCTTCCTTATCGGTATCCTTATCTTCGGTTACTATACGGGTTCGTTCAGCTTCTCGTTTGCCGGTGATGTGGTGATGGCTGACGGCACGGCACCGTTTATCCCCGTTGACGTGATGAAGGCCGTGGCTGCCGGTGGATTCATTCTGCCCACAGCCCTCGTGCTGATGTTCATCGGAGGTGCCGGTAAGAGTGCTATGTTCCCGTTGCACATCTGGCTGCCGGATGCCATGGAAGGCCCGACACCTGTCAGCGCCCTTATACACGCCGCTACGATGGTTGTGGCCGGTGTGTTCCAGATTGCGCGTCTGTTCCCATTGTGGGTTGAGTATGCTCCCGGTCAGATGAGCATTGTGGTATGGGTAGGTGTGTTCACCGCTTTCTATGCTGCTGCCGTTGCATGCGCACAGAGCGACATCAAGCGCGTGCTTGCCTTCTCGACCATATCACAGATAGCTTTCATGATGGTTGCGCTCGGTGTTTGTATGCCCGGTCATCACGGTGAGGTGCTTGACAATCATGCGCAGCTCGGTTTCATGGCATCCATGTTCCACCTGTTCACACACGCCATGTTCAAGGCTTGCCTGTTCCTTGGAGCAGGATGTATCATCCATGCCGTTCATTCCAACGAGATGTCTACCATGGGCGGACTCCGCAAGTATATGCCCGTCACTCATATCACATTCCTCATCTCATGTCTTGCCATTGCGGGAATACCGTTCTTCTCGGGATTCAGCTCTAAGGACGAGATTATCACAGCCTGCTTTGCTTACAGTCCCGTTGTTGGTTGGATTATGACAGGTGTGGCTGCCATGACGGCATTCTATATGTTCCGTCTATACTACGGAATATTCTGGGGTACGGAGAATAAGGAACTTCATGCTCATCACACTCCTCATGAGGCACCGCTCAACATGACCTTGCCACTCATCGTGCTCTGTGTGATTACCGTTGGAGTGGGGGTTTATACCACTATAGCCGGATTTGCCGGTTGGGGTGGCAGTTTCGGTAGTTTCGTAACGGCTTCAGGTGCGGAATATAACATCCACTTTGATCTTCAGGTGGCAGCTACGAGCACTATTATCGCTATCATCAGCATTGCTCTTGCCACATATATATATAAAGGTGAGAAGCAGCCCATTGCCGATAAGCTCTATCGTACATTCCCCAAACTTCATCGTGCCGCTTACAAGCGTTTCTACATGGATGAGGTCTATATGTTTGTGACTCACAAGATTATCTTCCGTTGTGTAAGTACACCTATTGCCTGGTTTGACCGCCACGTAATCGACGGAACGTTCGATTTTCTTGCATGGGGAGCCAACGAGGCCGGAGAGACTATCCGCCCGTGGCAGAGTGGCGACGTGCGCAAGTATGCCGTATGGTTTATTACCGGCACAGTGGCCTTAACATTAGTATTACTTTGCATATAATCAGAAAAGATGAATATTTTAAGTCTATTCGTAGTAATACCCGTCCTGATGTTGCTCGGCCTTTGGATAGCCCGCAATCTCAATCAGGTGCGTGGAGTGATGGTGGTCGGCTCTTCATGCCTGCTGGCCCTGTCTGTATGGCTGGTGTTCGCGTTCCTTGATATGCGTGCGACTATGCCTGCCGAGGAATTTCCCATGCTTTTTGCAGAAAGCATTCCTTGGTTCAAGCCCTTGAATATAGCCTATTCGGTTGGTGTTGACGGTATTTCTGTCGTCATGTTGCTTCTGTCAAGCATCATTGTGTTTACCGGAACTTTCGCGTCATGGCAGCTCAAGCCTATGACAAAGGAGTACTTCCTTTGGTTCACACTGCTCTCTACCGGTGTTTACGGCTTCTTCATCTGCACCGATATGTTCACTATGTTCATGTTCTATGAGGTTGCTCTCATCCCGATGTATCTTCTCATCGGTGTGTGGGGTAGCGGAAACAAGGAGTATGCTGCCATGAAGCTCACTTTGATGCTTATGGGAGGCTCGGCCTTGCTTATCATCGGAATCCTCGGAATCTACTATTTCAGCGGTGCAACGACAATGAACGTCCAGGAGATTGCTGCCATGCACAATATTCCCGTTGACGTACAGAAGATATTCTTCCCGTTCATCTTCATCGGATTCGGCGTGCTTGGCGCGCTCTTCCCTTTCCACACATGGTCGCCCGACGGTCACGCTTCGGCTCCTACAGCCGTTTCGATGCTCCATGCCGGAGTGCTCATGAAACTCGGAGGTTACGGATGTTTCCGTGTGGCCATGTATCTGTTGCCCGATGCGGCTCAGGAGTTGGCTTGGGTGTTCCTTATTCTCACTACAATATCTGTGGTTTACGGAGCGCTCTCAGCCTGCGTTCAGACTGACCTGAAGTATATCAATGCATATTCGTCTGTGTCTCACTGTGGTCTGGTGCTCTTCGCACTGCTTATGATGACAAAGACAGCCTGTACCGGTGCAATCCTTCAGATGCTTTCCCACGGACTTATGACGGCCCTTTTCTTCGCACTCATCGGTATGATATACGGCCGTACACACACACGTGACATACGCAAGTTGGGTGGATTGATGAAGATTATGCCTTTCTTAAGCGTAGGTTATGTAATTGCCGGTCTTGCCAATCTTGGTTTGCCGGGTTTTTCTGGCTTCATCGCTGAGATGACCATATTTGTGGGTTCGTTTGAGAATGCCGACATGTTCCACCGTGTGGCAACCATCATCGCATGTACTTCGATTGTGGTTACGGCGGTCTACATCCTGCGTACCGTAGGTAGGATTCTGTTTGGCAATGTTGCCGACCCGCATTATCTTGAACTCACCGACGCTACATGGGACGAGCGCTTCTCCGTATGCTGCCTTATCTTCTGTGTGGCCGGTCTCGGTTCGTTCCCGCTTTGGGCAAGCAACGTCATCACTGATGGTGTGGCTCCGATTCTCAGCGTAATTAACTTTTAAAACTATCAGTACAAATGGATTACAGTCAATTCTTTAATATGCTGCCGGAAGCCACATTGATGGCTGTCCTGGTAATAGTATTCATTGCTGATTTCGCACTGCATGGCAACGGAAAGAAGAACACCGTGCTGTATACAATAACGGGTACGCTCATGTTCGCTCAGGCAGTACCGTGCCTGCTCGCCGATGCCACTACGGCTTTTGGCGGACTTTATGTCACGAGCAATTCCGTAAACGTGATGAAACTTATTCTCACCGCCGGAACCCTTATAGTGATGATAATGGCCCAGCCATGGCTCAATCGTGACGATGTAAAGAACAAGGCCGGAGAGTTCTATATGCTCGTTGTATCGACTCTTCTCGGTATGTATATGATGATGTCTTCCGGACATTTCCTCATGTTCTTCCTCGGTCTTGAGATGGCATCGGTTCCCATGGCATGTCTCGTGGCTTTCGACAAGATGAAGAAAAATTCGGCCGAAAGTGCTGCCAAGTTCATTCTTACGGCAACATTCTCAAGCGGTGTGATGCTCTACGGCATTTCGTTCATCTATGGTGCTGTCGGCACACTTTATTTCGATGACGTGACAACACGGTTGTCCACATCGTCTCTCACCATAATGGGTCTTGTTTTCTTCTTCAGCGGTCTCGGTTTCAAGATTTCTCTTGTTCCGTTCCACTTTTGGACAGCCGACACCTATCAGGGAGCGCCTACAGCCGTAACCGGTTATCTCAGTGTTATATCAAAAGGAGCTGCCTCGTTCACGCTGATGGTCATCCTGATGAAGGTTTTCGCACCCATGATTGAGTATTGGGAGTATCTGCTCTATATAGTTATCGTGCTCAGCATTACCATAGCCAACCTGTTTGCCATCCGTCAGAAAGAGCTCAAGCGGTTCATGGCTTTCAGTTCTATCTCACAGGCCGGCTACATCATGCTTGCCGTTATTGGCAACAGCGCAACAGGTGTGGCCGCACTGACATACTATGTGTTGGTATATGTGGTTGCCAATATGAGTGTGTTCACGGTTATCAATGCCGTTGAGCAGAATTGTGGTGGCACGACCAGGATGGACAGTTATAACGGACTTTACAAGACCAATCCCAAACTCGCTTTTCTGATGACGCTTGCCTTGTTCTCACTTGCCGGTATTCCGCCGTTTGCAGGTATGTTCAGCAAGTTCTTCGTCTTTATGGCTGCTGCCGAGCAGGGATCGTTCCTTGCATATTTTGTTGTGTTCATAGCATTGATTAACACAGTGGTCAGCCTTTACTATTATCTGTTGATAGTCAAGGCCATGTACATCAACAACGACGAGTCGTCGCTGCCTGCTTTCCGCAGTGACTGCAACACTCGTCTGGCTCTTGCCCTTTGCACTGCCGGTATCGTGGCATTCGGTGTTTTCAGTTGCATATATGAGTGGATTGCCGCTGCGGCCCACTGAAATATGACATAGTTTAAGCGCAAAGACGCGGAGATACAAAGATTTTCATAACGAAACCGTTGTATCTTCGCGTCTTCGTATTTTCAATCAAAAAATGTCTTATGTGAAATACCATGAACAATAAAGGCATATTCCGGATATATCCGCTTGTTCCTGTTGCGCTATGTCTTGTTTCGGGCATCATATCGGGACAGTGGCTCATCGCTTATGCCGATTCCACTATCTGGATTGCTGCTGTTGTCGTGTTGTCCGCAATATCCGTATTGCTTTTCAGGTTCCCTGTCTTTCAGAGTTATGCTATCCTTGTTACTTCATTTTTTATAGGCTGTGCACTGATAAGTGTTGCAGAAAGGAACTATAGGGTGCAGTTGCCTTGTGGTGCAATTCAATATGAAGCGGTTGTCGTGACAGAGCCTGTCGAACGTGGAAAGACTGTCCGTTTTGACATGATCATATCTTCCGGTCCGTTAAGTGGGCGAACAGTCAGGGCGTCATTATTGAAAGATACTGTCACAGGCCGCTATGCGGCACTTGGTGTCGGTGATGGTCTGACGGCATATTCGGTCATGAAACCGCCAAAGAATTTCGTTGATTCAAACTTTGATTATGTCACTTATCTCAAAGCCCATGATGTCACAGCGCAGACATTCATTTTTTATCGCAATTGGCGAAAGGCATCCGTCAGTATGAGCCGCCTTACCGTTTGGCAGCGTTCGCGCCTGTCGTTTATGCGCATGAGACATAAAATAATGGAAAAATATCGCAATATAGGACTTGATGGAGACAACTTTGCCGTTGTATCAGCCATGACCCTTGGACATCGTTCAGATATTTCTTCCGAACTGCGTGCAACATATTCTACAGCGGGAGTGTCTCATGTTCTTGCTCTTTCGGGTATGCATCTCAGCATAATATATCTGCTCTTTTCTTTGCTTTTTGTCGGACTTCGTTTTGCCGTTTTGCGCGAGGCATTGCTTGTTGTCTCCATCTGGTTTTATGTCTTTATGGTTGGTATGCCGCCGTCAGTGGTGCGCTCGGCTATCATGATAAGCGTGTATTCAATAGTGGGACTCACCGGACGTGACCGCATGTCGCTCAACGTCCTTGCTTTTGCCGCCCTGCTCATGCTCGTGGCAAATCCTTTCTGTCTTTATGATGTAGGTTTCCAATTGTCTTTCATATCAGTTGCTGCCATTCTTATAGCCAACCGCAACATAGCCAATATCGTTTCACGCTCTTTCTTGCAGCGTCATCGCATTTTGAATTGGCTTTGGAATCTTCTTGTTATGTCATGCTCTGCCCAGCTTGCTACAGCACCGCTTGTAGCCTATTATTTCGGAACGGTTCCAACTTATTTTCTTATTGCCAATATTGTAGTTGTTCCTGTCGTTACTATAATTCTCTATCTTTCGGCTCTGACACTTGCCCTTTTCTTTATTCCCGTAATACAGAAGATGGCAGTCATGCTACTTGTTTTCACTGTAGGCAGTCTTAATACTTTCTTGAAAATGGTTTCATCATTGCCAGGAGCCGTTATAACGGGTGTTCATATCAATGCGGTTCAACTTTTGGCCGTTTACGTTGTTATCATTTCATTGTGCCTTTTGTGTCACCGGATATTTTTTAAAAGGCGGGCATCTTTTTAACAAAGCCCAAAGTCGGAGAGTGAGAGAGAGTGCAGTTTATATTCGCATGTGAAGTAACGGATAATCTTTCCCGTCACCGTCTTGTGGCGAACGGCCGACTATGCGGAACCCCATACGGATGTAAAAGCCCGTTGCCAGATGGTTTTGTTCGTTTACGTCAACTTTGTTGGCGCCAAGTTCTTCTACAGCGAATGCTACAAGTTGACTTCCGATGCCTTTTCCACGGAAGTCGTTGTCCACGAACAACATTTCTATATTACCGTCGGCAATACCGATAAATCCGGCCGTAATCCCGTCTGTGGTTTTATATAAATAACTGTTGACTTGCCCGAAGTAAGTCATTATCCGGGCCTTATAATACTCAAAATCCTCTGCCGACAGGAAATCGTGGGTGGCTCTTACGGCACTTTCCCATATCTCAGCCATACGTGGCCAGTCTGTGTTTGTAGATGCTGTTATCATTCTTTTATTCTAAATACATCCGTATTCCATACTGCCGTTGGAAGAGCATTTCTGTTTGCTTGCGGTAGTTGTTCATTATTGCTCTTTCTATTGTTTGTATATAATGTTGATTGTTTGGCAAATGTACATATAAATCGTGAGATTATACACCGGCAGGATGAAAAAATGCTTTTTTCTTTAGAGGAAAGTTTTGATATATTTGCAATTTACTTTTATGAACTTATGTGAGACCTCAAAAAAATGAAAATCAAGCTCATGTCTGTTTAAAATTGAGAGTTAAAACTCCATAAACTTCAATCGGATGATAATGAGATGTTGCAGATTATCATTAACTTTGTATTTGAAAGGATACGTCTATTCACTGCATTTGCAAGAAGCGTTGTACTCATGCGGTCCGCGCTTCTGCTATTTTAATAACAAGCTCTTCCGGATTGTGAGGGCAAATAGAAAATTATATATGGAACAAAAATTCTGTCAGAGTTGCGGTATGCCACTCACGGACGAGAACAAAGGCACAAATGCCGACAACAGCAGAAGTGAGGACTACTGCATGTATTGTTACAAGGAAGGGAAATTCACGCAAGATTTCAA
Source organism: Xylanibacter rodentium (assembly GCF_013166575.1). Classification (GTDB taxonomy): domain Bacteria; phylum Bacteroidota; class Bacteroidia; order Bacteroidales; family Bacteroidaceae; genus Prevotella; species Prevotella rodentium. Next base: position 9,997 of record NZ_JABKKE010000002.1, on the reverse strand, counting down.
CATGAACCAGATGATTGAGTTTTGCGCACAGTTTACCGATCAGATGAATCAGGCTACCGGCTGGAATCTTACTCCAGAGCAGGCTAAAGAACAGATGCGACAGTTCTTTCCGCATCTGAAACGTTGGAAGCAAAAAGACGAAAGAACACTTGTCGAGAAAGCTACGGCATTGCTTGCACAATGTCAGGAGGTGACATTGGCATCAGTCAATGCCGATGGTTTTCCGCGTCCCGTGCCAATGTCGAAAGGAAGCACGGCCGGATGCAACGAGGTGTGGATGGCTACGGGAGCAGATTCGGTGAAGACATCCGACTTCGGATTGAATCCGAAAGCCGGATTGTGCTATTCTTTACATGGTGACAGTGTTGCCCTGCGGGGAACGGTTGAAATAGTCACTGATGACAGAATCCGTAAGGAAATGTGGCAGGACTGGTATATCAATCATTTTCCCGGCGGACCGGCAGACCCGAACTACGTGCTTCTTCATTTCGTCGGAACGGAAGCTACCGTATGGATAAACGGTGAGTTTGCACACGAAACGATATAGAATGAATGTAATGGTCTTTTCAGTTCCTGATAAGCATGTGCTTTGTCAGGAGCTGAATATACGTAATAAGCATTCGGTAAATTGAAATCAAAAAAAGATATGAGCAACGAGATTTTATATATTCTTTTGCCTGACTATGCGGCACACGAAGAGGTGTATCTTTCACAGGCCATCGCCTCTGACGAAATGGCTTTGAAAGCGAATCCGAAGTATGTAAACAAGACTGTGGCTCCTACATTGGAGCCGGTAAAATCAATTGGAGGCTTCCGTACCATGCCAGATTATTCGTTTGCCACGATGCCCGACGATTATGCCGCACTGATACTTATCGGTGGTTTCGGTTGGGCAACGCTTGTGGCTGACAGGGTTGTACCAATCATAAGAAAAGCCATTGAGAATGGTAAGCCGATAGGTGCTATATGCAACGCAGCATCCTTTTTGGCGAAGCACGGTTTCCTCAACAATATCAAGCACACGGGTAACGGTGTGGAACAGCTGAAACTGTGGGGTGGCGAGAATTATAACAATGCCACCGGATATGTCCATGCACAAGCGGTTTGTGACAACCGTATAGTGACGGCCAACGGCTCGGCAACACTTGAATTTGCCAAAGAGCTGTTATTGCTTCTTGAAAACGATACGCCGGAGCGCATAGAAATGTATTATCAGTTCAACAAGCAGGGCTTTTGTGCGTTGTTCTCCTGATATTAATGCAATGGAAGACCGTAGTTCTGTCATAATCTGGATTGTTGTCACAATATCCGTGATGTTCGTTCTGCCGTTTGCTGTGGCCCGGTTTGCGTCGGAGTGTGCCGGTATGGCATTGTGTATTATTTTGTTTTTCATAGTCAATCCTTGTTATTCTCTTGTTCTTGGATATAAAAGTGGAAATGATATACGCCGGATGGGGATTCTCCCATTGTTTTCTTCAATATTTTTTCTTGTCGGAACATGGCTGTTCTTCGACATTCAAGAACCTTGGTTTATAGTTTATGCCATTGTCTATCTACTGATCGGATATACGGCAATGGCAGTAAGCCGATATGTCAGTAAACCGAGCAAACAAAAAAATAGGAAAACTAAGTAAAAAAGGTGGGAAAGAAATAGAACCTCAAACGAGAAAATTCAATTAGAATTATGCCATATATGGTACCACGAAATATTCTTGACCTCACAAGCCGCGCAGACTTCCGTGAATGGTTGACGAAGAATAGCGCTACAGAAAAGGAGTGCTGGATAGCGGTGAAGCGCGGCAAGACACCGCCTGAAGATGCCTTGTGGTATCTCGATGCCGTTGAGGAGGCTCTGTGTTTCGGATGGATTGATTCGACGGTAAAGAATGTCGGTGGCGTGACGCTCCAGCGATTCGGTCCACGTAACAGACATGGCCAATGGACCGAACTCAATAAGGAACGGTGTAGGAGACTCGAAAAACTTGGCATGATGACCGAAGCAGGCCGCGCAGCCTGCCCCGACCTCAAAGCGGAATTTGTTATCATGCCTGAAATTATCTACGCTTTCAAGGCTGATACGATTGCATGGCAGAATTTCTGTAGTTTTCCGGGGCTTTATCAGCGTGTCAGAATCGACAACATCCAGCGGAACAAATCTTTTAAAGAGCTATTCGAGAGCCGCTTGCAGAAACTAATCGAGGCAAGTAGGCGCGGAAAGATGATAGGCGATTGGCATGACTGCGGTCGCCTGCTTGAGTATTAACCATATAATTCGGATTCACTTTTCCTTATTTGCCTCTGCCTTCCTCCGATTTTCCATAATCCGGTCGAAATAGGTTTGTCCCCAAGCTATCAGGACTTCTATATTAGGGAGAAGTGACTTGCCTAAATCCGAGATTGTATATTCCACGTGAGGAGGAACATCCGGAAACAGCCGGCGGTCGATTATACCGTCAGTCGTAAGCTGCCTGAGAACTTGCGACAATACCTTTTCCGAAACAGACGGGATACTTCTGTACAATTCGTTGAAACGAACGGGGCCGCTCTCGTAAATCTTCACGAGAACTACCAATGCCCACTTGTTGCCTATCCATTCAAGTATCGGGGCAGCCTTGCAGTATCCGTAGTCTAACTTTTTTGCCATATTCGGGTGTTTATAAGAGTCTGATAATGAGCAATACTAACTTTTCTGTAAGGGTCAGACCTTTTGGTAAGTTATTGTTTCATATACGATAATTGTATAATTTTGCGCTTGCAAATATACAAAAAACAGTTAGAATATGGAATATCCGCAATTACATTTTACCGGTCAGGTATGGCGTCCGCCCTATGAGGCAAGTTCACAATTATTGCAAATAACGTCTGGCTGTACATGGCATAAGTGCAAGTTTTGCAGTCTGTATCATGGTACTCCTTTCCGTATGTCTCCCTTGTCCGAGGTGGAGGAAGATCTCCGTGTCATAAGCCATTGGCAACCCCGTGCCCGCCGTGTTTACCTTACTGGGGCGAATCCGTTTGCCCTGAGTTACAACAGGCTAATGGACATAGCCGTCCTGCTCAGGAAGTATCTTCCTCATATGGTGTCTTTTGGAATGTTCGCAAGAGTTACTGACATAGCTCCGAAGAGCGTTGAGGAGTTGAAAAAACTGAGACATATGAAGCTCGACAGCATCAACATAGGAATGGAAACGGCTCACGACCCTACACTTGAGAAGATGAATAAAGGCTACCGGGCATCTGACATTATTTCCCAGCTCTCAAAACTCGATGAGGCGGGAATACGCTATAACCTGTTTTATCTCAACGGACTTGGCGGAAAAGGATGTGGGGTCGAGAGTGCCGTGGCAACGGCAGATGTTGTCAACAGACTGCATCCGTGTATAATAAATATTGTCTCATTGACAATATTCCCTGAATCAAGTCTGTATCAGGATGTGATTGACGGTAAGTATGAGGAAGAACCGGAAATAGAACGACTGATAGAGATGCGTACATTGGTTGACCGGTTGAAAATCAGAGTAAACATCTTGGGGCATCATGTTTCCAACACGGTTCCCGTGACTGGAGCACTGCCTTATGACAAGGCGGCTGTTCTTAGGGAATTTGACAAGGCGATGGCGCAGTTTTCCGAAGCGGAACTGAAGGACTACCGCAACGGAATATGGCATCTGTGAAGATGCCATATTCCGTTGATTGTTGTGCATCATGATTAATATTTCGTTTGTGAAACCGGCATATTCAGCGACATCGTTTTATAAAGTCCACTGTATCATTCATTCTTCATCATCCCCTTCCGTATCCGGACGAAATTCGAAAACCAGTTCGGAAGCGGGGATATTGCATTCAGCAAACAGCCCGTGAAGTATATTTATTTTTGACATAGTATTGTTGTCTGTCCATACGTACATATCGGGAGCAAGTTTTTTTCTCCATGATTCCGGTGTGCATGAGAATCCATACTTTTCGTTTGCGCACATCCATTCCATTGTCGAACGTTTTTCCAACAAGACATGCCCGCACACTCCGAATAGCATCTCTTTCCATGTATTCACTGTATAGCGCACGCCGTTAAGGATATATGCCTGCAATTTCTTTCCTGTGAATTCAAAGTCGTCGTCGTCCAGTGATGCCGTTTCCTGTTCACGTCTGGCCGGTTCAAAATTCGTCGAAGGCATCGGCCACAGTCTAAGGAATACTCCGAGCAAATCCTGTTGGCGTTGTTTCAGCTCCGTTTCTGTCCATTGTCCGCATGTCTTTACATAGTTGTTCAGACGGAAAGCACTGTCTTTGAAGCCTTTTTCCATGTTTCTTTTTTCGAGAAAAGAGAGGTTGCTGTATTGCGAGTTGTAACCCGTCAGGGTGAGATTTGCCATTGTGTGAAGATATTGCTGATGTATTCTTTCCCATTCATCGCCCAATGCCGCTTTCCATTTGTCCGAAAGAGTCTGCGGCATGATGTGTTCTATAGTTATGTTTTTCTCCGTCAGTTCTTTCACCACGTCATGCCGTTCGTTGTTGTCTCTGTTCTCCATGCGTTCAAGGATGAACATGCGCGTATTTGCCGGCATCTTGTATATCTGCCTGGTTGCAAAGTCGCTTCTTACTTCATCGTCCGTCGGAAAAACGGATGAGCGTCCTTTTTTCAGCAGAACATAAGTCAGTATATCGGTGTATGAGGCGATTGGGGCATTCCCGGCTTTGTCCATATTGTTGAGAACGTCTCTGTGCAGAGTGGCAAAGACTTTGTTCAGTACGTTGGATGGAAGGTTGCAGATGATGCGTCGTGCCCAGTAAGCCTCTATCACATCGATAACATTATATATTTCATCTTCCTTCATTTCCGTAGCCGCGGCATGGTCAAAGAAAGCCATGAAGAACGGGTTGGCAATGGCAGAATCCAATGTCCGCAACTGTTTCAGTTTGCGGTTAAGCCTGTCGGAACCTACATTGGCATTGTCTATCTGGTTGTATATTCGGGCGTAGCGGTGCATGTCGGCCAGCAGTTCGGCACGGTCTGTGGAAAATCCTTCCGCATATTCCTTAAATATGAAGTATATCTTGTCTATTCGTCCTATCTTGCCTTGTTTCATTGTAAGATAGTCGCGTACGAACGAAGACGGATTGTATCTGGTGTATTCTTCAATCGGATTCCAAAAACGGTTGTACAGCTCATCCTGTTCTGCGGGGGCAAGCGACATCAACAGGTAGTTGCGTATTTTGTCGGCTTCACTGAGGTCAAGACCTGTAGAATTGAGACTTTCGAAAATAAGCTGCGGGTCGTCGTCTTCGTCAAGACGTATGTTTATCACTTCAAGTTTCTTGATTGTGTCAAAGAGTTCGTCGGCAGTCATTCCGGAACGAATTACCTTGTCGAAGAAGAAATCGTAGTTGCGTGTTACATTGGATTCCCTGATATACTGTTCTTTGGGCTTGTACAGCAGTGCGTCGAAAGCCTGCATGTCTTTCTTTATGGGCTTCAATTTCACTTTGCGTTCGTCTTCCTGATATTCATCGACAAGATAACGTTTGAAAATCTTTTCCACAAGTTTTGCGTCAGCAGCCTCTATCAGTCCCTCTCTTTGTGCATTGACAATGGCAATCAGTAACAGCGATACCGTTGTTATACGCTGTTGGCCGTCGATGATATACCGGTCTTCTGTTCCGGCTTGAATGCTTGAAACGATGCTGCCGAAGAAATGGCTTTTCCTTTTACTGTCATGCAGTTTTATCAGGTCCAGGAAAAGCTGTTCGCAGTTTTCCTCTTTCCAGTCGTAGTTGCGCTGATACAACGGGATGATGAAGCGTTTGTCTGATCCGTCAAAGAATTTTATAAGTGGTTGGGCGTCGCCTTTCATGTTGTTTTCTTATTTTAAGTATTGATGATATATTTTGCGTGATTCGTTGCAATTACACTGCAAAGATAAATATAAATTCCAAGATTCATACATCGGTAGGATAAAGATTTGAGTTTTTCTTTAGCGGAAATGTACTTATATGCGAGTTGCCAATAACGAAGTTTTGTAAATAAAACAAAAATATTGTACAAAATAATGTGCTGATTATATAATATGGAAAACCTGTTGGCTGAATCAGTACGAACTCAATTATGCCAACAGGTTTATTTTACGTGTTAATATGATTTATGAGGTCGTGTCAAAATACGGTTCATTATATATTTCGTAGTGAGATATTTAGACACGGTCTCTTTGTTATATATAGGCAATCTACCATGTCACGGCTTCGTTGAGTATCACGCCGTCGGCGGCATCCTCCTCTGTGAACGTTGCGCCACGATACTGCACGCAGAGCATCACGAGTGGGGCTGTGCCGTTGTTGCGCACGCTGCGGCGTCCGTCCGGCGCCACACGCACCACGCTGCCTTCACCGACAGATATAACTTGGCCGTCTACCTGAAATTCACCCTGTCCGCTGAGGAAAAAGTATAGTTCCTCGTGCTTTTTGTGGGTATGCAGGAATCCTGTTTCCGTACCCGGTTGGAATACCTGGAATGAGAAATCTCCACCTGTGGCGCCTATTGCTGCACCACCGAACACCTTGCCCGGTATCTTCACATCCGGTCCGAGTTGCAGTACATAGTCATTCAATTCACTTAATTTGCCAATGTTGGCGGCACTGAAATTTGATGCTGTTGCAATCAGTTCAATCTGTTTCATAATCGTAATCAAAAATTAATTATTGTGACTTATTTGTATTCCGAGTTCCTTATTTCATAATAAATTCTTCCTAAGAAGCAAGTATTCTGCCTTTTATTCGTTAACTTTGCAGTGCTTTACCGCTATCTTTCAACGGTGCAAAGTTACGAACTATTTATCTATTATACAATAGGTTACAAGGAGGTGAGCAAGTTACCAGAAACTCACTCTTGGTGAACGACAACAAGTTATGATGGCAAAAAAACAGAAAAAAAAATCAATCATTGAGATATGCCCTATCCGAAACGTCGTGGCGCGCTTCGGCAACAAGTGGGCACTGCTTGTAATCCTGATATTGAGTGAGAACGGATGCACACGTTTTAACCGGCTCGGCAAACTAATCCCTGACATATCCACAAAGATGCTTGCCGGCACGCTCCATATGCTTGAGGCTGACGGACTGGTCAGGCGCACTGTTTTTCACGAAGTGCCAATACGGGTGGAGTATGAATTGACGTCTACGGGGCAGTCGCTCGTGCCCATTATACGGCAGCTCACCGACTGGGCCTTGAAGAACATGAAGTCGATAGTTAATCACCGCAGGATGTTCGAGGGTGATGGTAATAACAGACAGTGACAATCAATTTTGAAGTAAAAAAATGAAAAGCGTAATAAGACTGATGATGCAATCGGCATTGCTGATGGTGCCGGTATTTTTCTGCGATGCGCAGAATGCCTCTTCTCAATTTATCGAAGTGACAGGAACAGCCACTATCAATATCGTTCCCAACCGTATCACCATAGAGATTGGGATGTTGGAGTATTATAAGCACGCTGTATCCGGAGACAGTACCATTGTCAGACTAAAGGATATAGAAAATAGTGTGCTCAAAACGCTTCGTGGAGTAGGGGTGAATGATTCGCTCGTTGTGGTGTCGGATATAGGTAATTATCGTAACCGTAATGCCTCTTCCGATTTTCTGATGGGTAAGAATCTGTCGGTGACGGTTTCGGACTTCAATCTTATAGAGCGCATATCCGACAAATTGGAGCGTAGTGGCATATCAAGTTTCAACATTATAAAGATAGACAATACAGATATTGAGAGGTATAACCGTATGGGGCTTAAGGCTGCGTTGGATGCCGCTCGCGAAAAGGCCGGATTTATAGCAGACAATGAGGGTTTGAAAATCGTGATGCCGTGCGAGATAGTGGAGAACGGTCCGGGTTATTACGATGTTCCGACATTCAGCAATGTCGCTTTTGACAGTGGTACTGGCATGGAGAAGATGCGTCGCATTGTTCGTCGTTACAGCGTAAAAGTGCGCTATTTGTTTTCGGGGAAGTGATGTCGGAATAAAGCTGCCGTTTAATGTGAAATCATCTTCAGTCCGACAACGGATGCTATCAGCGTGGTTATGAAGAACATACGCCAGAACGTGGCCGGCTCTCCGAAGACGAATATCCCAACCAGCACGGTGCCTACGGCGCCGATACCGGTCCACACCGGGTATGCAGTGCCCAATGGCAGTGTTTGAGTAGCCTTGGCAAGCATTGACATACTTATAATTGTGAAAACGACAAATCCGCTCATCCATGCCCACCATTCGATGCCGGTGACAGCCTTGGCACGGCCGAGACAATAGGTAAACCCGACTTCGCAGAATCCTGCGAAAATCAATACTATCCAGTTCATGAGTATTTGTGTTTCACATTATTTTTTCAGCTCGTATATCTCAAATGTCTGGTTGGACATGACAAACAGCATTATGATTTTGCCCGTACCTATCTTATAGACCATTCCGGCCACTGAGTTCGGACTGTTGTATGTCGTTTGCGGGTCGTTGTTCACCGACCATCCTCCGAGGAACACCATTGTCTCTCGTGTGTTTTCATACACATATCCCGATTTGCGCTGGCTTCCGGTTGTCTTTTCGAAGAACATCTTTCCACCGGAATCCTTGAACCGGCATGTGAAATAAGGGTAAGAAAATATGCCGCTATTGTTTACCTGTATAGATCTTACGCGCCGGTAGTCTTTCAGTTCATGCAAAGAGACAGTCTGGTGCTTGCTTGTCAGCAGATTTCTGACCATTGGCACCTCACGGTTTCCGTAAACATCGTTGTCAAGGCTGGAAAGTATGTTCAAAGCCGTTTCCTTGCCTTGGGTAAGCAGTAGATAGTCGTCGGCATGTATGAGCCGGTTGAGCGCAGGGACAATCACATCGGATGTGTCGGCCTTAACGGTATCTGCCTTTATCTCAATGGTTTCCGTCGCATCCATGCCATCTGCCGTATTTATGTTTACCGCAGTATTCATGTCTTCCGGTATATTGATGCTTGAATAACCGGAGGTCGGACATGCGACAAACAGCATCGCCGCTAATACGATTGTTGCCGTTATGAACTGATGTTTCATTGCTTCATTATAAATTAAAATGTTTCTGCCTGTCGATGTGGATATGCTCTTAACATCGCTTCCCAAGTGCAAAAGTACGAACAATATTTAAAGTGGCCAAATAAGTTGGTCAACAAAATTAAACTACATAATCGTCCTGATATAGGATGGATGCGCCCCGTCGGGGCAACGAGCACATAGCCCGGGGCAGAGCGAAGCGGCACCCCGGGAATCATACATCGACAATCCCCGCGCCCTGCTTTCTATGTAAAAATCCAAATATTTTTCCGATTATTTTTATTTTATATTGAAATTTTGTATTGTATGTCGTACTTGGTGTTTTTTCTGACCAAGGCAGTGACGATATGTATGAGTTTATTCTTGACATTGTTGAGTGCGACCTGCTTCTTTTTCCCCCTTTTCAGGAGCCCGTTGTAGTATAGCGCTATTGCGGGATTGTATCTGACGGCAGCCATTGCCGCCATCGTGAGCATGGCCTTTATCTGCCTGTTTGCCATATAATGCACATGTGGCTGTGAATGTATGCTTGTCCCCGAATCCCTTCCGAATGGCGCTATTCCATAGTAGCATGCGATTTTCCTGGGGTCATATCCGAACTTTCTGAAGTTGTTGGTATATACCATCATGAACACGGCGTTCTGCGTGCCTATTCCCGGCACTGATGTCACGATCCTGAACACTTCGGCCAGCTCCCCGTCGGATTCTATGAGCGATGCAATCTTCTTGTCGATCTTATCTATCTCCTTGTCAAGTTCTGACAGGATACGCCTTCCGCTCTGTGAAATCATCGTCTTCACGGGCGACTTCTCCATGGTGAGCATCTTCTCGTCCATGCGTACCAGAAAACCGCTCCTCTGCCTGACGAGCATCTGTCTGTACAGACTTAGCTCACGCAGCTGTGACAGGGCAGGGCTTAGCGGCTCGT
>NZ_JABKKE010000019.1 GCF_013166575.1 Xylanibacter rodentium | reverse complement strand
ATTTTAAGCAAAATTTTCGCAAAATCATACAAAACAACACCAGCAAGATAGGAGACACATTATTATATAGCATGAAAGGGAAAGGAACAACGGGAAAAATGAGAAACTATGGGAACACTGTCTGAACACGGAAGACACCTTATCAGAAGACGACGGGACTCCAGCCATAACATGATAAGGACATGACCGGAAAATGATGTCAATAGGATTACCCGGTAAAGTTATTGACTTCAAGGTGTAATCCTAATAACTTTAAAAACTAAAGTCAATAACATCGTTTTAACACAAGAACGCCACGGAAAGCCCACGAGACAGAAACCGGAAAACGACAAAACAAAAAAGACATCAATATTCGGTCACTTTTTAATGATTTAGCTTGATTTTTAAACGGATTTTAATTAAGTTTGCAAAACATATGAACATCACAACAGATATATTGGCACTATACTTTGACAAGTTCAATAAAGCATACTTCGAAGGGAAACTCCCAGTGCCGAAATTTGACATTGCACCAACTTCGCACCACTCATTCAGCCACTTGTATGCAACCAGGCTAAATATAAAAAACACTATTCAGCCACAAACCCAGACATCATTTTATAAGTATTTTAATCGCTTTTGTTTTCAATTATTCACAAAAACGTTGGTTATAAAGATAATTCTTACTAATTTTGCGGATTAAACGATACAGAAAGAAAAAGCAGCCCCATTTGTCAAGGGGAATATATAAACAATCAACAACACAATATGAAGGTATTAAAATTTGGCGGGACATCCGTAGGTTCCGTAGAAAGTATCCTCAGTCTGAAAAGAATAGTAGAGGGTCAACAACAGAAAACAATCGTCGTAGTAAGTGCCCTCGGAGGGATTACCGACAAACTTATATCGACATCGACGATGGCCGTGAAAGGCGACGAACGGTATAAGGATGAGTTTGGCACCATTGTAAAACGTCATCACGACATGATAGATGCCGTGATAACAGACAAGGAAAAGCACGACAAACTATCGGACGTCACAGACAGTCTGCTGAATGAATTATGCTCGATATACCATGGAGTATTCCTAATAAAAGATTTAAGTCCGAAAACACTGGCAGCCATCGTCAGCTATGGCGAGAGACTGAGCAGCCATATAGTAGCCACACTCATCGAAGGAGCTCAATGGTATGACTCCCGCGAATTTATCAAAACCGAGTTCAAACACGGCAAGCATCTGCTTGACAGCGAACTGACAAACAGTCTGGTGCGCCATACATTCAGACAGATACCGCATGTGGCACTGATTCCCGGATTCATCAGCACAGACAAGAAATCCGGCGAAATAACCAACCTCGGACGCGGCGGCAGCGACTACACTGCCTCGATTGTCGCAGCGGCCCTCGACGCCGAAGTGCTTGAGATATGGACCGACGTGAACGGATTCATGACGGCCGACCCGCGGGTAATTCCATCAGCTTATACCATCACCGAACTAAGCTACGTGGAAGCCATGGAGCTGTGTAACTTCGGTGCAAAAGTAATCTATCCGCCAACAATATATCCCGTATGCGTAAAGAACATACCTATTAAGGTCAAAAACACTTTCAATCCGGAAGCACCGGGAACAATAATAAAAGACAAGATTGCTGGTGACAGCAAACCCATCAAAGGTATATCGAGCATAGGAGGCACAACGCTTATCACGGTCACAGGATTGTCGATGGTAGGCGTCATCGGTGTAAACCGCCGCATATTCACCGCCTTGGCAGACAATGGCATATCGGTGTTTCTGGTGTCGCAGGCTTCGTCGGAGAACTCCACTTCCATCGGTGTCCGCGATGAAGATGCCACTATGGCCGTTAAAGTGCTCAACAACGAGTTTGCAAAGGAAATTGAAACCGGTGCCATGTACCCCATGCACGCCGAGAGCGGTCTTGCCACAATAGCCATCGTTGGCGAAAACATGAAGCACACGCCCGGCATCGCAGGCAAACTCTTCGGTACGCTCGGCCGAAGCGGTATCAGTGTGATTGCCTGTGCACAAGGTGCTTCGGAAACGAACATCTCGTTTGTCATCAGTTCAAAATATCTCCGCAAATCGCTCAATGTGCTCCACGATTCGTTCTTTCTGAGCGAATATAAAGTTCTCAACCTGTTCATCTGCGGCACTGGAACAGTAGGTGGCAACCTGATAGAACAGATTCGTATGCAGCAGAACAAACTGATGGATAGCCAACGTCTGAAACTGAACGTCGTGGGAATTATGAGCAGCCACAAATCAGTGTTCTGTCGCGACGGCATACAGTTGGACAAGTACAAAGAACTTCTGGAGCTGTCTGAAGAAAGCTGCACCGGGCATATAAGGGATGAGGTTACCGGAATGAACATTTTCAACAGCGTATTTGTTGACTGCACGGCAAGCGCCGAAATTGCCGGTCTGTACCAGACTTTCCTTGAACACAACATTTCAGTGGTGGCAGCCAACAAAGTTGCAGCATCCAACGATTACGACAGCTATATAAAACTTAAAGATACTGCTATGCGCCGCGGCGTTAAATATCTGTTTGAAACAAACGTCGGTGCCGGCCTGCCCATCATCGGAACCATCAACGACCTGCGCAATTCCGGTGACAGGATTCTGAAAATAGAAGCCGTGCTCAGCGGTACCCTCAACTTCATATTCAACGAGCTGTCGTCCGAAGTGCCTTTCTCGGAAACTGTCAGACGGGCCAAGCAGCAAGGCTACAGCGAACCCGATCCAAGAATAGACCTGAGCGGCAAGGACGTTGTACGCAAACTCGTGATACTTACACGCGAGGCCGGATATAAGGTAGAGCAAGATGATGTGGAGAAAAACCTCTTTATACCGCAGAACATGTTTGACGGAACGCTTGAAGAGTTCTGGCAGAAGCTGCCGGCGCTCGATGCCGGCTTTGAAGATAGGCGCAAGGTGCTTGAGACAAACGGACAACGCTGGCGTTTCGTTGCAAAGATGGACCATGGCAAAACAAGAGTGAGTCTCGAAGCCGTGAACCGTCATCATCCTTTCTACGGTCTGGAAGGATCCAACAATATAGTGCTGCTCACCACAGAGCGATACAAAGAGTATCCTATGCTCATACAGGGCTACGGGGCCGGAGCGGAAGTTACAGCGGCCGGTGTATTTGCAAATATAATGTCGATAGCGAATATCTGATGATGAAACACATTATTATATTAGGCGACGGAATGGCCGACCATCCCGTCGGACGCCTCGGCGGCAAGACACTGCTCGAATATTCCCGACCGCGATATATGAACATGCTGGCCCGTCAAGGGCGCACCGGTCGGTTGCAGACCATACCCGAAGGCTATCATCCGGGAAGCGAAGTAGCCAACACGTCAATACTCGGTTACGACCTTGACGAGGTATATGAGGGACGAGGCCCCCTCGAAGCGGCAAGCATAGGCTACGACATGCAACCTGGCGATCTCGCGCTAAGGTGCAACATCATAACATTGGAAGATGGAAGGATAAAGAACCACCACGGCGGACACCTTACAACAGAGCAGGGAGACATACTCATAAAATATCTCGACAAGCATCTCGGCAACGACCGCGTGAAATTTGTAACAGGCATACAATATCGTCATCTGCTCATCATACGCGGCGGCAACAAGCATCTTGTATGCGCTCCGCCACACGACCATCCCAACGAGGAGTGGCGGAAACTGATGATCAAAGGCGAAGAGAAAATCAAAAATCCGCTGCATACCAACGAAAAAGACGCCGGGCAGAATATAATGAATACAACCGGACTGAGCGCAGAGGAAACGGCCGGACTGCTCAACAGTCTCATACTGAAGTCACAGGAGCTGCTTGCCGCCCATCCTTTCAACAAAGACCGCAAGGTGAAAGCCAACAGCATATGGCCGTGGGGAGGAGGATACCGCCCGCAGATGAAAACCATCAGTGAAACGTATCCTCAAGTGAAGAGCGGTTCGGTGATATCGGCTGTAGACCTGATACGCGGCATCGGCCGCTATGCCGGTCTACGCAGAATCGACGTGGAGGGAATCACAGGTCTGCACACCACCAACTATGAGGGCAAAGCCGCGGCCGCCATCAATGCCTTGAAGAGCGGTGACGACTTTGTCTTCCTGCACATAGAAGCCAGCGACGAGGCCGGACACGACGGCGACATCGACCTGAAACTGAAAACGATAGACTATCTGGACAGCCGCATAATAAAACCGATATACGACGAGGTGAGCACATGGACCGACACTCCGGTGTGTATAGCCGTGCTGCCCGACCACCCCACCCCTGTGGAGATACGCACCCATGTGAGCGAGCCTGTGCCTTTCATCATCTGGCATCCCGGCATCGTTCCCGACAACGTGCAACTTTATGACGAACGCAGTTGCGTGAACGGCAGTTACGGCCTTCTGCATCCCACCGAATTCATGAAAGCTCTGATGGATATCAGTTGATAATGACACAGGCCGTTTCATACAAAACGAACAACAATGACAAAAAAAGAAACAGCAATGAAATATTACAGTACCAACAAAAAAGCACCTCTCGCCACTCTTCACGAAGCTGTGGTAAAAGGACTGGCCGGTGACCGCGGGCTCTACATGCCCGAGCGCATCAAGCCACTGCCCAAAGAGTTTTATGAAAACATTGACAAGATGACATTCCGGGAAATAGCCTGCACCGTAGCCGACGCCTTTTTCGGCGAAGATGTCGAGGCCGGCGAGTTGCGTCGCATTGTATGCGACACCCTGCAATTCGACTGTCCCGTGGTCCGCGTCACCGACAACATCTATTCACTCGAACTATTCCACGGCCCTACGCTTGCCTTCAAAGATGTGGGTGCACGTTTCATGGCCCGCCTGCTGCAATACTTCATACGCCGCGACGGCAGCAGAAAGGTGCATGTGCTCGTTGCCACCAGCGGAGACACCGGATCGGCTGTGGCAAACGGGTTCCTCGGAGTAGAGGGCATACACGTGCACGTGCTTTACCCAAAAGGCAAAGTGAGCCGCATCCAGGAAAGCCAGTTCACCACATTGGGGCGCAACATCACCGCCATTGAGGTCGACGGCGTGTTTGACGACTGTCAGGCACTGGTGAAGAGCGCATTTATGGATGACGAGCTGAACAGCCACATGCAGCTCACATCAGCCAATTCCATCAACGTGGCCCGCTTCCTGCCACAGGCTTTCTACTATTTCAACGCCTATGCCCGCATGAAAGAACGCGGCATGGCTGACAATCTGGTAGTATGCGTGCCAAGCGGCAACTTCGGCAACATAACAGCGGCACTCTTCGGTCATCGCATGGGGCTGCCCGCAAAGCGCTTTATAGCCGCCAACAACGCCAACGACATATTCTACAACTATCTGCAAACAGGCATATACGAGCCTAAGGCAAGCCGCCAGACCATCGCCAACGCCATGGACGTGGGCGACCCGAGCAACTTCGCGCGTATCTGTGACCTCTACGGCGGCAGCCACTCGCAGATTACCGAGTTGATAAGCGGCGCCACATATACCGACGAACAGATAACCCAAGCCATAGCCGCATGCCACCACGACACAGGATACACGCTCGACCCGCACGGTGCCTGTGGCTATCGTGCACTGACCGAAGGTCTGCATGAAGGCGAGCACGGCGTATTCTGCGAGACAGCCCATCCGGCAAAGTTCAAGGAAACGGTAGAATCCATCATCGGCACCGAAGTGAAAATACCGGCACGACTGGCTGAATTCATGAAAGGCGAGAAGCAGAGCGTGCCCATGTCCAACCGTTTTGATGACTTCAAGAGTTATCTTATGGGTATCTGACGCAGCCCCGCGCAACGAAGATTTACACTGAAAAAAGATTGGAGAACTGGATACACCCCATGTCACGCACATGGCATATCCACGCTCCAATCTTTTTTTATCCAATCAGCATTAATAACGG
Source organism: Xylanibacter rodentium (assembly GCF_013166575.1). GTDB lineage: Bacteria > Bacteroidota > Bacteroidia > Bacteroidales > Bacteroidaceae > Prevotella > Prevotella rodentium. The sequence goes on along the minus strand of NZ_JABKKE010000019.1, from coordinate 68,904 downwards.
TTTTCCGTGGTTTTGACTATTGTACAACCATATTACGTACACAACATATTCATCAATTAACAATTAATTACTAAATTTGTAACAGTTATGACCCAACAACCAATGAAACAAACAACAATGAAGACGATGTTAAAGGCCGTTTTATGCCTCTTGACAATCCTCTATCCCATTGTTTCCACAGCCACCGATGCCGACGAATTTGCACGTCTGCGGGCCACGGCCGACAGTCTGCACTCCATCGGCCGCACCGACTCGGTCATCGTCGAAGGCAACCGCGCTCTCGAGATGGCCCGCCACAGCGGCAACGCCTCGTGGCAGTTGGGCGCACACACTTCGCTCGGAGTATTCATGAGGTCGTCGGGAAAGATAGACGAAGCGCTGAAGCACTACGACGAAGCACTCAAAATAGCCACTACCGACAGCTTCCGCAAGCAGGCCGACGAAGAAGCTCTCGAAGAAGTAGCCGCCCTCTACGTCAATCTGGCCACGCTCCACCTCGACATGGCCCACAAGACCGAGGCCACACAGTATGCCGTCACCGCGGCCGAATGGGCCGAACAGTGCGCCGACCGCGATTTCAAAGGACAGATATACAGCGCCGCAGGCTCCGTGCTCACCGCTGCCGGCCAGCCCGACAAAGCCCTCACCTACCAGCAGCGCAGCTACAAATACGCCATAGAGACAGGTAACAACGACGGTGCCATGCGTGCCGCCGCCCACATCATGCTGACCTGCGACCGCCTCGACCGCCGCAAGGAAGCGGCCGAATGGCGCGAGCGATGCCGCAGTCTGCTACCCCGCGTCACCTCGGTGATGTCGCGTCTGATATACTATCAGGCCGAATGCTCCATCTGCATGAAGCGCCACGACTACCGTCCGGCCATAGCATGGTTCGACAGCATACTCCACCTCGACGGCATACAGCAGCTGCCGTTCGTGATGTACGACTGCTACAACAACATGCATGAAGCCTACTCCAACCTCGGCGAGCACCGCCTGGCCTACGAGACGCTGCTGAAGAGCAATGCCGTGCGCGACACCCTCTACGAGCAGCAGAAGGCCGAAAGCATGCGCGAGCTCACAGTGAAATACAATGTCAAGGAGAAAGAGTTGGCCCTGGCACTCAGCAAGGCCGCACAGGCCGACACCCGCTTCCGCCTCGCCGTGGCACTGGCTGTGCTGGCAGTAGTGGTAGCCCTCTTCGCCATATACGCCATGGTGCAGCGCCGTCGCCGCCACGAACGCGAGATGGAGTTTGCCGCCCTGCGCCACGACACTGAGCGCCAGCTCACCACCCGATATGTCGAGGGACTGGAGAACGAACGCGCACGCATGGCCCGCGAACTGCACGACGGTGTGTGCAACGACCTCACGGCCATGCAAATGATGCTCAACGACGAGCACCCCACATCGCCCCTACTGCCACAGCTCGACAGCTGCCGCGAACAGGTGCGCCGCATATCCCACGAGCTGATGCCGCCCGAATTCAACTACGCCACCATCGACGAGGTGCTGCGCTACTATATATATAAGGTAGACAAAGCCACAGCCGACAGCCGCTGCACCTACACCTCGGCACCCGACGATGCCGACTGGAGCGTGGTGCCCGACGACGTGTCGCTCGAGATATACCGCATAGTGCAAGAAGCCGTGGGCAACGCCATAAAGCACGCCTCGGCCCGGACCATCGGCGTAAGCCTGAACCGCACCGACAGCGGCATAGAGCTCACCGTGAGCGACAACGGCAAGCCACGCCACACACAGGCCGCAGGCATAGGCCGCCGCACCATGAAGCAGCGCGCAGCCGCTGTGGGCGGCAGTCTCACGGTGACGGCAGGCGACAACGGCACCACCGTAAGGCTGTCGTTGCAGCGTTTCCGGAAAGACTGACGGGCGCAATGCCCCGTTCAAACTTTGGATGGCGGGAACACAAAGTATAGAAACGAATTAAAACAACCCCTATATTAATATGAGCGAGAATATTGATTTGTCCGAATTGAGGATTGCAGTGGTAGACGACCATAACCTTGTACTGGAAGGCTTTCGCAGCCTGCTCACCCGCAACGGGCTGCGCCATGTGGAGCTGTTCCGCAGTGCCGCTGCCCTCACGGACATCCTCCGCACTCGTACATACGACATTTACATCATCGACGTGGAGCTGCCCGACATGGACGGCTTCCTGCTGATTGACGCCATACGCGAGGCATGGCCCTCGGCGCGAATCATCGTGAGCACCATCCACGACGAACTGTGGACAGTACGCAAACTCGTTGCACGCAACGTCGACGCCATAGTATACAAGTCGCTCGACATGGCACACGTGATGGAGGCCATACGCGATGTGTCGTGCGGCGAACATTACTATTGCGACGAGGTGATGACGGCACTCGGAATGATGCGCAACGGCATCGACCACCCGTCGCAGCGCGAGATGGACGTGCTACAAGCCATCGCCGGAGGACTCACGTCAAAGGAGATAGCACAGCGCCTGTTCATCTCCGAAAACACCGTTGAAGCCCACCGCAAGAGCCTCTTCCAAAAACTCGAGGCCCGCAACATCGCCGACCTCGTTATGAAGGCCGTGAAGCGAGGATATATCGGGCCGATATAAAAAAGGGCCCCACCCGACCTCCTCCCCAAGGGGAGGTGAAGTGCAGGAACCATAATCAAGGACGCACAAGCCATCACCCACGCAGGGGCGCACGGCTCGTGCGTCCGAAATGTTTCCATTCGATTATCACAAATCCACATCAGAAGGGTGATGCGAAATGCAAAGCCACAAACCCCATTGGTTTGTGGCTTTTGCCATGAAACAATGTCATTATACCCGTTATGGATTCGCACGACATTGATTATGCTGCCATCACTTCCCCTCCCCTTTGGGGAGGTTGGGTGGGGCCCCCTCATTTTTCCCACAAGAATTATCCCGACAGGCGAAAAAATCACGGAAAGCCGTAATTGTCTGATATTCATATTTTACATATATTTGCAAAATAATATTTTTTAATCAAAATCTTATCCAATTATGACCAGCAGACTATTACTATTACTGCTCGCCGCCGGATTCGGAGCTGCCGGCGGATATGCACAGAAGCAGACCGAAGTGACGCACTACAAGTACGACATCAACATGTATGCCGACATCAACGGTGACGGCACCATGGAACAGCTCGAGAAAATCGGCCGCACCATCTACGACTATCCCGAGGGCAGCCTGCCCGGCCCCGTGGTGGGCTACGGCGAGGGAACGTATTACCTGGAAGCGGAGCCCGTTGAAGACTATCTGCGCGTTGCCGACGGAGCATGGTACTTCAGGTTCCGCATGATAAAGATGGCCATATTCAATGAGAACGACATGCTGCCATACGAAGAAGGTATGGAAACATGGGAAGACTTCAAGGGTACGACATTCGTATACGATGGCGATGGGGCGTCGATGTCGGTGCCCTATCCCGAAGGCCGCGAGCCCGACATCAAGGAAGACTTCAATGAAGACTACATGCAAGGCCAATACCACTGGTTCCGCATCACGTCGCAGGAGGATGTTAACGCGTGGCTCAACATCAATTACGGAGGCTACGAAAATCGCACCTACACATATTACAACGACAAGTTGTGGAAAATATTTGCCGGACAGGCCCCCTCGCACAACGAAGCACGCATAGCATGGGTCGACTTCAACGGCACGGTGAAGATGTATATCGACGGCACCGAAGAAATGGATTTATTCACAACCGGAGCATACTACAAATGTATGAGTGCCGACTATAATGCCGACGGTATCGCCGACGTGATGCTGCGGTCGGGCAGCTACGAAGATGGCGACCTTGTAATAGCCATGAGCGGCCCCGACGGATATACACTGAAGAACACGGGGCTGAAAGCAAATCTGATATTCAACTGCGTGGTAGACCTGAACCGCGACGGACGCCCCGATCTGTACGGATGGGAAACACAATCAACAGGAGGAACGATTAGCTACCATCATCCCACAACATACATACAGACTGCCGACGGCAAATTCGTGCGCAAGCGACTCAGCGTGGTTACCGACCAGGCTGAAATCGACGACGCCACATTCAGCAGCGGCAACAACGGCACGTTCAGCACCAGCTATATCAACATGAGCGGTATGAGCGGTGGCAAGGGTATGGACGCGAGCACCGGAATGACCTCGGAAGTAATGAACACTGCTGACATCAACGGCGACGGCTATCCCGATCTGATACAGGGTCAGGGCCAGTCGTTCCTCTCGCTGCCCGACGGCCGCTATTACTCGGCGGTGTTCAACGGCAACGTGACGACGTCCGACCTTAACGGCGACGGCATCTCCGACATGATTATCTTTGACAGCAAAAACAAGCAGGTGGTGCTGCACCTGAGCAACGGCGCGGGCTTCGACATGCAGCAGCTCATCGAGAACGGCAACATATCGGCCATGTTCTGCCGCGACCTCGATGGCGACGGGCTCATCGACATCCTGCTCACCATCAACACGCCGCGCAATGAGAACTACGCCTATCTGGCATTCTTCAAGAACAACGGCGACGGCACTTTCCGCCGCACGGTGCGCACACTGGAGGGAGAGCACGAGTTTTCAAAGCCGTTCGACCTGAACAACAACGGACGACCCACAATCATATCCCATCTGAAGTCACCTAACTACGGCTATAAGCGGATAGACTGGGACGAGAGCTTCAAGCTGACACAGACCGACCTGTTCCCACGGCCGGAAGACACTCCGATATATAAGAACGGCCCGCTGATGGAGTTTGCCGACTACGACGGCGACGGACAATTAGAGATAATAGCCGACCTGCGCAACGAGCTCGGCAATTCGCAGACTTACCTGTACACCCCGGCAATGGTCAACGCCAACACCGCCCCGCAGCGCATGGCGGCACCGGGAGTGATAGCCGACCGCAGCAACGGTACGGTGAAGATTGAGTGGCAGGCGGGCACCGACAGCGAGACCAAGCCCGTAGACATGGCTTACGACGTAAAGGTGAGCACCGCCGACGGCGGCAACGTGCTGATGCGCGAGTGCAAGGTCACGCAGCTGATAGCCAACTCGGGCTCGTGGCCCATGGGCACACTCAACGTGAGCGTGCGCGCCAAGGACACAGGCGGCAGGCTCGGCGAATGGAGCGAGGCGTCACCGTTTGTCAACGAGGCTGCCAACGCCCTGTTCACCATGGACAAGGCGGCCATGACCACTACCGAGACGCTCACTGTGAGAACCGTAGACGGCAGCGAAGCTACATTCCGCGCCATGCCCGACGGCACGGTGACGGCACTTGCCGACGGCTACGCCACCATCACCTTTGCCACTGCCGGCCGAAAGACCATCACGGCCACGGCTCCCGGCGGAGGCTCTACAATGGCACGCATAAGCGTAGACCCGCTGAAGAGCGAGCAGATATACAAATCGCTCGGCGAATCCTTCAGCAAGGGCTTCGACTTCAACCAAAGCGGAACGATAGAAGGAGTGGGCAGCAACAGCAAGCTGTACACCTACGAGGACGGCAAGTATTCGTACTATCCCGCGTTCAGTCTGTCGGACACATACATCAACCCCATAACCTTTGCCGACCGCAACATGGACGGACAGCCCGACATCTTCGGCACACACTTGAAGAACGGCACCACCTATCCGTGGCTCGTAAACGACGGCGAGCTCGAGTTTAGCACTCCGCAGGTGAACTACACCGACCTGAACGGCAACCCGTGGAATTTCCACTATGTGGAGCATACGGCCGACTTCAACAACGACGGTCTGCTCGACTATATATACGAAAGCAAGATATACCGCGGCACGGCCGAAGGCGGCGTGGAGTATGTGCCCTTCCCCGAGATAGACGGATGGCAGCCCAATGGAATATCCCATGTGGCCGACTTCAACCGCGACGGCCGCATCGACATCCTCATGCGCTACTACAACCCGAGCAATCCTAAGGGCGAAAGATTCTCAACCTACATACTGCGCAACGAGGGCGGCATGACGTTCACCCCGATGGTAGTGTTCGACCGCAAGGAGGTGTCGGCAGCCATGATTGCCGATGTCGACAACGACGGCTGTCCCGACCTCGTCATGCAGGACGATGAACTCTTCAAGGCCTATTGCGGCGGAAAGGACATGACCGAATGGAAGTCGATGCAGCTGCCCGGACTGCCCATCATCACCGACCTCGACAACGACGGACTGTGTGACTATACGACAGACAATATCAATGACTTCCAAGGTGGCGACAGTCTGCTGCTGAGCAGCATGAACGGCGTGAAGATGGCAACAGGCGACTCGGAAGCCTGGTACGGCTTCAATATCAAGAACGAGGCCCCCGACTTCAACCACGACGGACGCCCCGACCCGGGTTCGCTGATACTGTCGCGCTTTGAGAACACTGCCCCGACGGCTCCCGCCGAGGTATTTGCCAACACCGTGGGACGCTACGTAACCGTGAGCTGGAACGGTGCCACCGACAACGAGACGCCCATCGACCGTCTGCGCTACAATGTGAGCATAAAGAAGAAGGGCGCACACGGCGCCGGCAGCTATGTAATATCGCCGCTCAACGCCACCGACAGCAAGGCTGTAACGGCACCCGCACTCTATCCCCACTACCGCTACGGCACACAGATGGAAATACCCATCGACCGCTTCGAAGCCGGAACTACCTACGAGGTGTGTGTGCAGACGATAGACCCGTGGCACGCCCACTCACCGTTCTCGAAGGTGTTTGAGTTTACCCCGCAGGCCACAGCCCTGATAGGCATGGCACAGCGCGGAGACGTGGGCATGCAGATGCCGATACAGATATACGACAACAGCGGAGCCGAACCGGTAATCGACGCCGACGGAGGCACCGTGAACGGCCGCATCATCACATGGAACACACCGGGACTGAAGACGGTGAAGGTGACTGCAGGTGCGGCACAGGCCGAGCACCGCATACTCATCGTCGACCGTCCGATGCTGCGCATCACCCTGCCCGAGCGCATACTCACAGGCGAGCCCATATCTGTAGCCATGCCCGAGGCTCTCACTGCCAACGAGGGTGCCAAGGCACGCGTATGGGGTGACGACGGCATGGAGGTGGTGTACGACGCACAGAGCAACACCGCTACAGTGACACCGCGCGGCAACGGCGGCCATACATTATATATATCGTATACCGACGACGTGTTTACATCGGCCATACAGGAATATGCCGAGACCTATGCCACAGGCGCAGGCTTCCGCCCCGAACTGACAATGGTGGGCGTTGACGCCGCCACGGGCAAGAACCGCATCGACTGGAACGCCGGCATGAAACTGCCCGACGCCACGATATTCAACGGTACGGTGGCCATTTACCGCGAGACAACCGTCGCCGGCGACTTCGAGAAGATTGCCGAGCGCTCGATTGCCGACGGCAGCTATGTAGACGAAGACAGCCGTCCCGACGTGCAGAGCAACCGCTACATGATAAGCTTGCCCACCGCCTACGGCACGGAGAGCGCACCGAGCGCCATCCACGGCAGCATACACCTGATGGTGAACCGCGGCATGGGCAATGCCATCAACCTGCACTGGACTCCCTACGAGGGCGCCGTGATAAGCCAGTACACCATACTGAGCGGCACATCGCCCGAGGCTCTGCAGCCGCTGACCACACTGTCGGGCAACGCCCGCAGCTTCACTCACAAGCGCGAGAGCGACCGCACCACTTACTACTCGATAGCCTACACCCTGCAAGCGCCTGTACAGCAGGCCGCTGCCGCCGGCAAGGCCATGGCACCACGCAGCAACGAAGGTGCATCTAACGTGATAAGCAGTGACGACGCCTACAGCGTGACATTGGTGGAGAGCATCATCATCGGCACACGCGAGAACTCGTTTGTCATCGGACAGGAGCAGCCGCAGCTGCATCTCACGGCCATGGTAATGCCCGTGCTGGCTACCATCGGAAACGTGGAATGGAGCATAGAGCAGGGTGACAACCTGGCCACGATAGCTCCCGACGGCACTCTGAGCATCCGCGCCAACACCACGGGAGGCATAGTGACGCTGCAGGCACGCGCCATCGACGGCAGCGACGTGACGGCTACAATCGATATTACTGCCGGGACTTACACCGACGGCATCAGTTCAACCTCTGCCGCCACTGGCAAGGCTACGGTACGTCCGGGCTACCGCGAAGTGACAGTAGACCCGAACGGCACAACGGCCGACATCACCATCTACAGCATTGGCGGCGGCATAGTGCATCGCTCGGTGGCCCGTTCGGCCGTGAGCATAGCATTGTATCCCGGCTTCTACATCGTTAAAGCCGGCACAACAGTGCAGAAGATTGGAATAAAGTAATCTCTACTGACCGGAAAAAAATAACGGTATATAAATGAAAAGAGGCTGCGCCATGGTGAACTGCACCCCAAAAGTTTTATGTATAACTTTTAGGGTGCAGTTCATAATATTCTTGGCGGACAAATACAAGAATATGTCCCTACAAATTTAGAAACAGTTTCCTATTTTATATGTGTTTACTTATCAGAAACTAATCTTTCCCGATTCGTCACCGCGGCGATAAATATATACTCCCTTGCTCAGACGTACATCGCCAAGGCTGGCGAACGTACCAATCTTGACGCCGCCAAGCGTGTAAATATCCACAGGAGCATCGGCGGCAGCGGCCGGAATATCAGCGATGGCGTTGGCCGTAACCTTTGCACCAGCTTCGAGCTTGATGCAGTCCCACATCACACCGCCGTTCTTGCTGATGCCCGACATGGTGAAAGTCACGGTGTTGCGGCCTTTCTTCAGTGCTGATGCGGGGAACGAATGCTTCATGAGCCAGTGGCGTCCGCCAAGCACGGCACTGCGATAGATGGCGGCATCGTTTGTAGAGAAGCTCCATGTCTTTTTATTACCACCATTGACGGCAACATCCACTTTGGGTTTATTGGTTGCTCCGGCTGCCGATGCCGTGAGATATGCCGTTCCTGTATATGTATCGTCAAGGTCGAACGTCACCGTCCACATGCCGTTCTTTGTCTGTGCATAGTACCAGTCGGTAGCGGGATTGCTATTACCGACCACGTAATTCAAAGTGGCAGGCACCAGTTCCCACAGCCCATAGGCTCTGCACGTGTCGCTGTAACGGAATCCGTCGGACATGCGGTTGTTCTCGCCAATCTGCCACAGCTTGTGCTCGTAGGTGGCGGGAGTCCAGTCGATGTTGCCGAGACTCACGTTCTCATCGTCTATCACAACATCCTTCACCTGCAGTTCGTCGGTTATGTCGCCCTTCATGGCATAGCCGTAAAGCGTGTAGTTGCCTTTGCGCACATTGCGGATAGAGAAGTTACCCTCGACATCGGTGTCACCCCAGTAGATGTAACCCTTGCCCTGAAGATAAAGGTCGGTGCCCGTCTCGGCCAGTATCAGGCGGATGCTGTCGCAGGGCTGGCCCGTTACAATGTTCAGCCGTCCGCTCACAGTGGAACGATCGAGCGGATAAAGCTCGTTTTCAAACCATTCGAACGGCCACGCCTGCCGCTGCTCGTGGGCCTGCGCCTTGGCATCGGCAATCATCTCCTCCTGCGTTCCGCTGTTTACATAGATAAAGAACGGGCCGTATATCTTGCGTTCGCCGTCCTGATAATACTGCGCCGAGGCTCCAAGATGCTCGCCCTGAAGCATCTGTATCGTTATCGGCGACTTGCTTGTGGCATGCACCGTGAGCTCCTGCTTCATCGGTCCGCCGTTCATCCACTCGTAGCTGCACGGGATGTTCCACACGCCGTTCTTGCCGTTCATCAGTCCGTGCAGACTGTCGCGCACGCAGTAGTTGCCCCAGTTGTACTTGGTATATATCGAACCGTCGGCCATACGGTATGTCGCATCCTGCACGGTGTTCTCCGACTTCTCGGCCGTGACCATCTCGCTGTTCGACGGTATCTTACCGTTCATCAAGTCGTCCACATATCCGTTGAGGAATGTTGATGCAAGTCTCACGCATACACGCGTCTCCTTCAGTTTCACCGTTGACGACGTCGGGGTGCCGTTGGCGATGACATAGACATAAAGCCCGCTCACGCCTTTACGCATAATGAAACCCTGCTGGAACTGAAGGTCGTCGGTGGTGTTGGTGTAAAGCACCTCGCACATCTCGGGCGTACGCTTCACTATCTCGGCTTTTGAAGGCGACAGGGCACGGTTCTTGTCGGCCGTGTAGTCGAAGTAAATGCCGTTGCTTCCCATAAGGTTGCTGCTTCCGCCCTTGTAAGTCATCGTCTTTATGCGTCCATCGCTGCCTATGACGGCCTTCACCAGACCGTTGTCAAGAGTTGTGGACATGCCACTCTTGATCATCTTCACATCGTCCTGTGCCATGACCGATAACGACATCAGCGCACACACTGAAAGTAAAAATCTTCTCATTTTTGTCTGTTTTATATTATAAGTCTTTAAGCAATATCTCACGTGACTTGCGCAAATATTCTCTGCGCACTTCAAGAGCACTCAGCCAATTCTCGTTGTAGTGCTTGTCAAGTGGCAGGTCTATCTTCCATCGTCCCTGCGATTCCAGCCGGTCTATCATGACACCGAGACTAAGATTGTCAACATTCTCGGCCGGAACAAACTGCGACGCTTCCCCTTTCTCGTCCGACGTTATCTCTATCAGGAGCCGCGCCCCTATCATGGCATACAGCAAGTCATTGGCGATCCGTATCGGAATGCCGGTCTCCCCGCACAATTCAAGAGCCGTATATGGTCGTCCGCCCCTGTCAAACCGGCGGCATATGCGGCTCGCAAGTATTGTACACAGCATGATGCGATAACGATGGCTGATGTCGCTCGTCTTTGTATTATAATCATAATAGTCCAGATTCTGGTTCGTATAACAAAGTTCCGCCCCAAACAGACATATCGTCCATGATATCTGCATCCACAGCATGAACAGCGGCAGGGCGGCAAACGAGCCGTAGATAGCATTATAGCTGCTCACCCACATCTGAGAATGTATGTAGAAAAGCTGTAACCACTGCATGGCCACACCCGCCAATATACCCGGAACAATGACATAACGCACCTTTACATGAGTGTTGGGCATGAAGACATACAGCCCGATAAACATAGCAGACATCAGTATATACGGCAACAGTGCTATCAGAAAACGTACCATCGGCCCGAGCAACAGCAGATCGGGCATGCTGCCGGCCACCGTCGCAATGAATATCGAAAGACCGGACGTCAGAACAATCAATATTGGGAAAAGCAAGAGCATGGCCAAATAGTCAGTAAAAGTGCGGAAGATGCTCCGCTGTTTCTTCACCTGCCATATACTGTTGAATGCACTCTCAATGTTGCTCACCAGCATGAGTACCGTGTAGAACATAAAAACAAGACCGATACCAAGGAATACACCGCTTTTGGTGTGAACCAGATAACTGTTGACAAACTCAACAATGATGTCGGCCGCCTGCGGCTGCGACTTGAAGGCATCGCGAAACCACATCTCTATATATTTGTTATAGCCGAAACCACGGGCAATGGCAAAAACCACAGCCATTATCGGCACTATGGCCAGCAACGTTGAATAAGTGAGTGCCGCAGCCTGACTCATCACACGCTTTGTAGTGAAGAAACGTATGGTCAGTATCAGTTTCTTCAATATACTGTACAGAAGATAAACTAACGGAGACACGTCGTCACGCGACACCTGCCATATTCCCGTCTGTATGAAATGTATGATGTCCTGTATCTTTTTTTTCATCCGCTTTTATATTTAATTAAAAAAAGAAATCCCCGTGCACGTTATATTCCTACGACAATCCCTTGTACAAAATAAAAAAAGAAAGCAGTGGCCCTATAAGCCGGGTTCTGTCCCGCTACCGTTAACGGCAGCGGTGTCTGTCATTTATCTACTCCGTATGTCACCACACGGCTCAAGCATTCTACCCTCCGACGTAAGCATGCTTTCGGGCGGGCAACCCTCAGACGACGGTTTACGCGAACTTGCAGCCTCCGGATGGCACGGCCCGCCGATCACCCGACGGCCGGTGGTCTCTTACACACACCTTCTCACCCTTACCGTGGTCCGGACCAAATGCCTTTCGCACGGCGGTCATTCTCTTCTGCCATATCCTGCCGTCACCGACAGCTTCCATTTTCAGAAGCGGAGTGCCCTGCACTGCCCGGACTTTCCTCCCGCACCACAAAAGTGCCGGCGACAGACCGGACCGCTACTTTCCAACATGCAAAAGTACAGCAATTTGGCGGGATAACAAAATAATAGCACAATATTTTAACATATAATGCACATGAAGCCATATTGGCAGAATAATCGTTTTTTAATATTTGTAAAATTATAACGCCACTGCGCAAACAGCCGTTAACTGCATAAAAGCAACTGTTAAATTGCGACAAATATAAATGTCAAAATGACACAATCATAAAATTTGCTCCTATATTTGCAGTCACAAATCACAGAAATAACAATCAACAGAATAACATTAAACTATTTATTGAGATGAAAAAGATTGCAAATTATTTATTACCGGCGATTTGCCTCGTAGCAATCGTCTTTTCCGTGGCAGCATTCAACAAGGCCGGAGCGGCCACAACGGTAGCGGCAGCAGCAAGTGCTCCGGCCGGCCAACCGGTCGACCTGACATTCGCAGCCGAGAAAGCACTGCCATCCGTTGTGCATATAAAGTATGTGCAGAACAGCAAGATAAAGACAGTCGACGTACAAAGTGATCCATTCAGTGACTTCTTCAGCGACCCATTCGGCGGATTTTTCGGACGCGGTAACGGAGGCACACAAAAGCGTCAGGTGCAGACTCCCAGACGCACCGCCACCGGCTCGGGCGTGATAATATCCGCAGACGGATATATCGTCACCAACAATCACGTAGTGGACGGTGCAGATGAACTGACCGTGACGCTCAACGACAACCAGGAGCACTCGGCACGCATCATCGGAACGGACAAAACCACCGACTTGGCTCTGATAAAAATTGACGGCAAAAATCTCCCGGCCATCACCATAGCCAACAGCAACGATATCAAAGTAGGCGAATGGGTACTTGCAGTGGGCAACCCGCTCGGACTCAACAACACTGTCACCGCCGGTATCGTCAGCGCTAAGGCACGCTCACTGGGCGCCAACGGTGTAGAGTCGTTCATACAGACTGATGCCGCAATCAACGCGGGTAACTCCGGAGGTGCATTGGTTAACACCCGCGGTGAACTTGTGGGTATCAACGCCATGCTCTATTCTCAGACCGGTTCATACAGCGGATATGGCTTTGCCATCCCTACAACCATCATGAACAAAGTTGTGGACGACCTGAAGAAGTACGGCACCGTACAGCGTGCCATGATAGGAATACAAGGCAGCGACGTCAAGAATTATGTTGACATGCAGAAAGAACAAGGCAAGGAAATCGACCTCGGCACGATGGAGGGTATCTATGTGGCCAAGGTTGTGGAAGACGGTGCCGCTGCCGATGCCGGCATAAAGGAAGGTGACGTTATAACCGCCATTGACGGAGAAAAAGTGACACGTATGGCCGAACTTCAGGAAGTGATAGCAAAGAAACGTCCCGGCGACAAGGTTACACTCACATACCTGCGCGACAAGAAGAAGAAAACCGAAACGGTGACTCTGAAAAACGAACAGGGCAACACCAAAGTGGTGAAGAACGCAGACCTTGACGTTTTGGGAGCAAACTTCCGCGAGGTGACAGAGGCTCAGAAGAAACAGTTGGGCATCAACTACGGTCTTGAAGTAATAAAGGTTAACAGCGGCAAGATGAAAGAAGCCGGTATAAGCAAGGGCTTCATCATACAGAAAGTGAACAACCGGAATGTGACCACTATCAACGAACTGCAAGACATTGTCAAAGAGGCTTCAACAAGCAGAGAACCGGTGCTCTACATACAGGGCATGTGGCCCACAGGCAAGAAGGCTTATGCCGCTGTACCGCTGAGTGAATGAAAATGAAGAATGAAAAATGAAGAATGAAGAATTTGCTAATGCGGTAAACACAGAAAACCGGCGATAGTAAATTCTTCATTTCTCATTTTTCACCTTTTTCTTTGTCATTCTAAAAAATAAATTTAACTTTGCAACTAAGATAAACCCATACGGCCTATGAGACAGCTTAAAATAATCAAGTCAATCACCAATCGGGAGAGCGAGTCTCTTGAAAAATACCTTCAGGAAATAGGCCGTGAGGAACTTCTTACGGTAGAAGAGGAAGTTGAACTGGCACAACGCATACGCAAAGGAGACCGGAAAGCACTCGAACGGCTGACAAGGGCCAACTTGAGATTTGTCGTATCAGTGGCCAAACAGTATCAGAATCAGGGTATGAGTCTGCCCGACCTTATCAACGAAGGCAACGTCGGACTGATAAAAGCCGCCGAAAAATTTGATGAGACACGTGGATTCAAGTTCATATCCTATGCCGTATGGTGGATACGCCAAAGCATTCTGCACGCAATAGCCGAGAAGAGTCGCATAGTACGGTTGCCGCTGAATCAGATAGGATCGATGAGCAAGATAAACCGCATGCAGAGCAAGTTTGAGCAGGAACACGAACGTCATCCTTCGATAGAGGAAATATCAGAGAATATGGACATACCGGAAGAAAAGATTGACGACACTCTCAGAGTCACCGGCAAGCACATTTCGGTAGACGCACCGTTCACAGACGGTGAAGACAACAGCCTGCTTGATGTATTGGCAGACAACGATACACCAATGGTGGACAAGCCTCTGCTGATAGAATCGCTCAGAAAAGAAATCAACAGAGTTCTGCGATGCCTGAACATACGCGAACGTAACGTCATCGAATCATTCTTCGGCATCAACCGTAAGGAAATGACTCTCGAGGAAATCGGCGCGAAATACGGTCTTACACGCGAACGTGTGCGGCAGATAAAGGAAAAGGCCATCCGCAAACTGCGTATCAGCACAAACAACAATACGCTGAAACCATATTTAGGACAATAATATCAATAAATGAAATCATTTAAGTACATCTTGACCGCAGCCATATTCCTGTCAGCCGTTGCTGCAACGACGGGAGTATCGGCAAAGAGTAAGATGGTGCCGAGAATATACATGTTCGGATTCTCGGCGTCATTTACCGACTCCATTGTATACTTCACCAACGTTCAGGCCGTGGACAGTGCATGGGTGGAGAGCAAAGGTAACTACCTTTTGGGACGCGACAACTATTCCTATCAGTTGAAGAACTATTTTACCGACATGCAGAACATGCCCAACAGAACATGTGTCGTGGTTTTCTCAGAGAAGAAAAAAGAAGTCGAGGAGAAACTGATGAAGATGAAACGCAAGTATACAGTGAAAGCCAAGACACCGTTCGAAGTGCGTTACATAACCGACAGCGACTTCAAGTTCAAGGCCGTCGACATGACGCCATATAAGGAGGAGGAGTAAAGGGGCGGCCTCTCCCGACCTCCCCAAAGGGGAGGAGAACGGAGCACACGCGCCCATAAATAAACATCGTAGGGACATATTCTTGTATTTGTCCGGTCAATATATATCTATATATTATAAACGGACAAATACAAGAATATGTCCCTACATTTTACGTGAACATTGCCTTATATTCGCAGGCAAAATCATCTGCCCGCCATAAAAAACAAACCGATAACCACGCTCCCACCCATCGGAGGCGGAAGGCGCAGTTACCGGTTTTTCTTCAATTATTCAATTCAGAACTTATCGTCTTACTTTGTGTAGAGCGCAACGATTGTCTCATATTTCTCCTGCTTGCCACTGGTAGCCTTCGGCTCTTCCACCTTCTTGCCGTACTCGTAAATCTGCTCCAGGCTCAGCTTGCCATCCTCAAAGTCCTTGCCGATACCGCTGTCGAAGCTGGCATAGCGCTCGGTCAGCATTGCGGGCAGCTCGCTTTCCTCAAGAATCGCTGCTGCATTGAGCAACGCACGTGCCATGGCGTCCATACCGCTGATATGGGCGATGAATATATCCTCGGGGTCGGTAGAGTTGCGACGCAGCTTGGCATCGAAGTTAGAACCGCCGTTGCCCAGACCGCCATTGCGGATAACCTGCATCATTGCCTGTGTCAACTCGTAGTTGTCAATGGGGAACTGGTCGGTGTCCCATCCGTTCTGAGCGTCACCGCGGTTGGCGTCGATAGAACCGAGCATGCCATTGTCCACAGCCACAGCCAGTTCGTGCTCGAATGTGTGACCTGCCAAAGTAGCGTGATTAACCTCGATGTTCACCTTGAAGTCTTTCTCCAGTCCGTTGGCTTTCAAGAAACCGATAACAGTCTCCGTGTCAACGTCATACTGATGCTTTGTTGGCTCCATAGGCTTCGGCTCGATGAGGAACGTTCCGGTAAATCCCTTGGAACGTGCATAGTCACGTGCTGCAGTCAGCATCTTTGCAAGATGGTTCTTCTCACGCTGCATCTGTGTGTTTAGCAGGCTCATGTAGCCCTCACGTCCGCCCCAGAACACGTAGTTCTGTCCTCCGAGCTTGATGGTAGCGTCGATAGCGTTCTTGATCTGCACGCCGGCACGTGCCACAACGTCGAAGTCGGGGTTGGTAGCGGCACCGTTCATATATCGCTTGTTTCCGAATACGTTTGCAGTACCCCACAGCAGTTTGATACCAGTCTCGGCCATCTTCTCCTGTGCGTAGTCGGTGATAGCCTTCATACGAGCCTCATACTCCTCGATGGTAGCACCCTCTTCAACGAGGTCAACATCGTGGAAACAGAAATACTCGATACCCAGTTTCTGCATTATCTCGAAACCGGCATCCATCTTATCCTTGGCGCGCTGTACGGCACAGTCGGCCTTGTCCCACTCGTAGCTGCGGGTCTGCCCGCCAAACTGGTCGCCCGATGCTCCGCACAGTGTGTGCCACCATGCCATAGAGAAGCGTAGCCAGTCCTTCATCTTCTTGCCCATCACCATACGCTCCGGATCGTAGTAGTGGAATGCCATCACGTTCTTGCTCTCAGTTCCTTCGAAAGGAATTTTTCCTATTTGCGGAAAATACTCTTTTGCCATAATATTCTTAATTTAAAAGGTTTTATTATTGTTTAATCTGTTTCTCCAGTGTCTCTTTCCATCGTGCGTATGCTTCAAGATACTCGTTACGATGTGCCTCGTCTGGCTCTATCACCTGCAACTTGTCGAGTGTGGCAAACGCCTCGTTGTTGTCCTTGTATATGCCGGCACCGATGCCCGCACCCTTGGCCGCACCCACGCTACCGTCGGTGTCGTACAGTTCGATGGTGGCACCACTCACTCCTGCCAGCGTGTCGCGGAACAACGGACTGAGGAACATATTGGCACGTCCGGCGTGTATCTTGCGGATGTCCATGCCCATCTGCTGCATCACCTCCATGCCATAGCAAAAACTGAACACGATGCCTTCCTGGGCGGCACGGACGATATGTGCCTTGCCGTGCTTGTTGAAGTTTATGCCGCTCACCGAGCAACCTATCTCACGGTTCTCAAGCACACGCTCCGCTCCGTTGCCGAAAGGAATCACCGTAATTCCCTCGCTACCGATTGGCACGGAAACCGTAAGGTCATTCATATCGGCATAGCTGATACCTTCCGGTGCCACCGTACGGCGCACCCAGGCATTGAGGATGCCGGTGCCGTTGATGCAGAGCAATACACCCAGACGTGTCTGCTCTGCAGTATGATTGACATGTGCAAACGTATTGACGCGGCTCTTCGGGTCGTAGTTTACATCACCCAGCACACCGTATACCACTCCCGACGTGCCTGCCGTGGAAGCTATCTCACCCGGATTGAACACATTCAGGCTGAGCGCGTTGTTAGGCTGGTCGCCGGCCCGATATGTAATCGGGGTGCCTTCTTTAAGTCCCGTCTCGGCAGCGGCAGCGGCCGAGACACGGCTCTGTATACTGAAAGTGGGAACTATGTCTGATATGAGCGAACTGTCGAATCCGTAGTAGTCCATGAGAAAATCAGCGACACGCCCTTCACGGAAATCCCAAAACATGCCTTCGCTGAGTCCGCTGACCGTGGTATTGGCCTGTCCGCTCAAACGGAGAGCCAGATAGTCACCTGGCAACATTATCTTATGTATACGTTCATATATATGCGGTTCGTTTTCTCGCACCCATGCAAGTTTTGCAGCAGTGAAATTACCGGGCGAATTGAGCAGATGACCGAGACACCTTTCAGCGCCAAGATCTACGAAAGCACGCTCTCCATATGGCACGGCACGCGAGTCACACCATATTATGGACGGGCGCAGGGCCTTGTAGTCCTTGTCGACACATACCAGACCATGCATCTGATAAGAGATACCAATGGCTGCTATTTCGTCGGCCGTGACACCTGATTCGGCCATTATTTTCTTCAAACTCAATTTTGCGTTGTCCCACCACATTTGCGGATCCTGCTCGGCCCATCCTGCCTTTACAGCAATGATAGGTGCTTCACTTTCAGGATAGAAAGCTGTAGCTGCACATTTGCCCGTATCCGCATTTACCAACGATGCCTTTACAGAACTGCTTCCGACATCGAATCCTAATAAATATCTGTTTGCCATAAATTAATTTATCGGTTGTATATATAATACGATTATTACTATCAATTCCCCCTGCTCCACCACTATATTTTTTCAGGGCAAGGATATTTTTTCATATCAAGCCGTCGTACCGCGACAAAATCCGTATATTAAGTTCTTCAACAAATTTAATACGTAAGCAGGTTTTCATAAATTAATCGTACGTAACCGCAACATCATTTATCTTTACTTTAACATGTGTTAAACGACATCACACGAGCATTTCTCTGCTATGTCCCCGAAAACAGCGATTTTAGAGCCAAACGGGGAGTACTGATAATCAGCATGTTACGTCAGTGTGGCTTTGTCAAGAAAGCAGAGAGGGCCGTTTTGCAATGCAATAAGGCCGTTATTGCATTGCGACGGCGGCCTTATTGCAATGCGAAACGGCCCTTACGGGAGTGTCGGGAGGCCCTTACGGCATGTCTGACATGCAAAAAAGGTGTGTCAAGAAAGCAGAGAAGGCCTCCCGGCTTTTCTATTTCGAGAAAAAAGAAAAGTTAAAATTTCGGAATTAACAAGACAATGACAATATTTCACGTTATCATCATCATAGTATCTCAAGTATTATTATACAGACCTGTTGGAGTTATGACCGGCCGTTTATGTACGATTGACAGGTTTGTTATCTTACCTTCGTCCAATCAGTACAGAACCGGCTGTTTTCTAATTTTTGGCATGGGAAAAGCGGAAATACAAAGATGTTTCCTGGAAAATTTTACAAAAAAACACGAACCGCTTGACTTTATAAAAAAGATTTTATTATCTTTGCAAATTGAATATACAAGATTGTCGGCCGGTCTATCGTATTCTGACCGATATGTTTATTGTATGTCCTTTAAAATATTAACGTACTAATCAAATTCGAATATGAAAAAGAAAATACTGATATTGGATGATAAGGAGACTATAGCCAAAGTACTGTCTATATATCTCATGAGTGACTATGACGTACAATGGCTTCCCGACGGACTACAGGGAGTGAAATGGCTTCAGGAAGGCAACACACCAGATCTTATTATATCAGACATCAGAATGCCCGAAATGCGCGGCGATGACTTTTTGGAATGGATCAAGCAAAACGAACTTTTCCGCCATATTCCCGTAATAATGCTAAGCAGTGAAGACAGTACGAGCGAACGCATCAGACTGCTTGAAATCGGCGCCGAAGACTATATCGTAAAACCTTTCAATCCGATAGAGCTGAAAATCAGAGTGAAGAAAATTCTACCGAATTAACTTAAAAACCAAACATCAAGCTGATTATGATAGGTGTTGTATACTTAGGAAACAATCCGAAAACAGAGGAACGCCTGAAATACATTCCGGGACAACTTGTAACAACTGCAAAGACATACAAGGAAGCGGCAAAGGCATGTGTACCCCGGCAAATTACCCACAAAGAATATTTTATTGTTTTCTTCGAACAGAATGTGCTCAACGAGGACATCACAGCCATCACGTATCTGCAAACAAACTGCAAGAACATATATATAATATTGCTGACAAACGAATTGTCAGAACAAGACCGCAGAAAATATCAGCAATGCGGCGTGAACGATACGATAAGCAAGGAGGCATCCGTAACGGAAATAAACAAGAAAATACAGTTCATTTACGACCGAAAGGAAATTCTTTTCGACAGCAAGGAACCGAAATACAAGATTCTGCAATTCAAGATGCCACTATGGAAACGTATTTTCGACATCATATTCTCAAGCATTGCAATAATAGTACTGTCGCCGGTGTTCCTTATTACGGCCATAGCAATAAAGATGGAAAGCAAGGGTCCGGTACTGTTCAAGTCGAAAAGAGTGGGTACCAACTACACCATATTCGATTTCCTGAAATTCCGCAGTATGTATACAGACGCCAGCGAGCGACTCAAGGAACTTAGCAAAACCCAGAATCAATATACCCGTAAAGCCACTGCCGACAACGACAATATTCCGAACAAGACATCGCCACTCGCAGAACAGACAGAACCGACTATGACGCCAACCGGCGTAGGAGCAGAAATAATGATAAACAACGAGGAAGTGATGCTTGTGGGAGACGACTTTCTGGTGGCAGAAAGTGAATTCAACAAACAGAAAGACGAAAGCATCAACAATGCGTTCGTAAAAATAGAAAACGACCCACGCATCACCAGAGTCGGCCGGTTCATTCGCAAATACAGCATCGACGAATTGCCGCAACTGTTCAACATACTGCGTGGAGACATGTCGATAGTAGGAAACCGTCCCCTGCCGCTATACGAAGCCGAAAAACTGACTGACGACAACTGCATAGACCGCTTTATGGCACCAGCCGGCCTCACCGGCTTATGGCAGGTGGAAAAGCGCGGAAAAGGCGGCGCCATGTCGGCTGAAGAGCGCAAGCAACTGGACATCATCTACGGTCAGACATACAATTTCGCCATGGACATGAAGATTATACTGCGTACATTGACCGCTTTCGTACAAAAGGACGATGTATAAGCCGGTCCGAAGTTGGGAAGCAAACTTACCCCATCCCTCCACGTACATTAACAAACATTTAGAAATCAAAACATCTGCATAATGAGCAAACTGAGATACCTATTAATAGCAGTCATGACGGCCGGATTCGGAATTTCCGCATCGGCGCAGTTCAACAACAGCGGTATCAGTGCCGGATTCTTTGACTCGAGCGAGACAAGCACCATCAACTTCTCAAAGTTCCATCTGCCACCATTGGCGGTACTGTTCGAGAACGCCAAATCAAACCCGCAGATTCTCGATCTGGCAAAGGCACAGGAAATAGCACAGGCAGAGGTTGCCAAGCAGAAAAAACACATATTTTCATACGTACGCGGACATGCAAGCTATAGTTACGGCAAGACCGACATGTGGGGGAACAACTCGTCGACATACAATCAGATGATATACCAGTTTCAGGGCAGCGAACAGAACTACTGGAACGTGGGCGTAAATGTGAACGTGCCGCTGGAAGATCTGCTTGACCTCGGTGCAGCCGTGAAACGCAAAAAACTTCTCGTAGACCAGGCGCAGATAAAAAAAGACATTGCCTACGACCAGCTCAAACTGCAGATAGCATCACTATACGTAAAGATTACCAACAGCCTTATATCACTTAAAACGGCCAGCGAGAACGCTGCAATATATCAGGGCGCAGGCTCGCTCAACCAGGAAGACTTCCATCAGGGCAACATGTCCATCGAAGATTTCGCATACACAAAGCTGAGAGAGGAAGAGGCCGTAAGAAGATACCAGGAAATGCAGACGCAAATCACGACAGACATCATAACACTCGAAATACTCACCCATACTCCGATAATAACCAACACCACCACAGACATAACACTCGACGGCACCGTCGAGAAATCGGAAAAAGAGATAGCCAAAGAAAACAAAGCGGTGGAAAAAGAGATAAGGAAAACCGCTGCAAAGGAGGAAAAGAAATACGAGGCTATGGAAAAAGCGGAAAAGAAAGCCGAAAGACAAGCGAATAAGGAAGCAGAAAAAACGGCAGCCGAAACGTCCGGTAAAGAAGACAAAACGAAATAGCAACAATTAAACAAATAAAGTCATGGACACATTCAGATACTTGGTAAGATTTCTGTACCGCATACGCTGGTATCTCACGATATTGCCGTTGATAGCCTTGATCATAGCATGGTTTCTGACACGCAACATGGAACGTGTATACGATACCAATACCACCATATATACCGGCATGATCACCGGATACAACATTGAGGGTGGCACGGGCGTGGCCGGAGGCAATCCGCAGACCAACATCAACAACCTGATGCTCATCATCACCACCGACAATACCATACACGAGGTGGCCCTGCGCCTGTTTGCACGCTGCATGATGTACGGCAATCCCGACAAGGACAACAACTACATATCGGCCGAACACTTCCGCGAACTCAGCAAATCGGTGCCGGCGGATGTCAAGGCCCTGATAAACCGTAACAGCGAATCGGCCACATACGCCAATCTGAAAGCATACGAAAAGCCGTCGCAGGACAACTATCTCTTCGGGCTGCTCAACTACCATACATACTTCGGACTCAACAACATCACGTCGAGACTGAAAGTGATGCAGCTGAACAACAGCGACATCATCGACATAGGATATTCGGCCAACGACGCCGGCATTGCATACAACACGCTCGACATTCTCAACGAGGTTTTCGCACGCCAGTACCAGCAGATACGATTCGGTGAGACAAACAACGTGATAAAGTTTTTCGAACGTGAGGTGAACCGTCTATACCGCATACTGACCAACGCCGAAAACGACCTTATAGAATATAACATATCGAAAAGAATAATCAACTATGGCGAGCAGACCAAGCAGTTGACCGTGCTTGACGCAAGACAGCAGACATCCGACAACGATCAGCTGATGAACTACACCACTACCAAAGCCCTGATGGACTATCTCGAACGACAGCTCGGCAACCGGGCAAAGGTTATCAGGGCCAACAAGGACTTCACCAATCAGGTGCGCGACATATCAAGACTACAATCAAGAATATCCAATCTGCAACTGATGAGCAGCGAAGGAAGCGGTAACGAGGCCGAATCGCAACAGGAACTGGCCAAGGCACAGAAACAGTTGCAGACTGCCACCGAACGCGTGAAGAACCTGACAATGGACATCGAAGCCGGCTCGTACAGCACGGAGACCGGAGTAAAAGCCAGTTCGATGCTGTCAAAATGGCTCGAACAGGTGCTGCTGCTGGAGAAGACCAAAGCCGAGATGACAGCACAGGACATAATGCGCCAAAAGCTCGACCGCCAGATATTATACTACGCACCCATCGGAGCCACACTCGACCGCAAGGACCGTCACATCGGATTTGTCGAGGGCAACTACATGGAGATGCTCAAGGCACTGAACGCCGCACGTCTGCGTCAGCGCAACCTACAGATGACCACAGCAACATTGCGCGTGCTCAACCCACCGATGTTCCCGCTGAACGCCCAGCCTACAAACCGCCTGATGATTCTGCTCGGAGCGTTCATGCTGACATTCATGCTGACATCGCTCTACTTCCTTATAATCGAGTTGCTCGACCGTACGTTACGTGACCGCATGCGCTCAGAGCGCATCACCAAGATACCGGTGATGGGATGCTATCCGAAGGAGAGCACGCTGCGCTACCGACGCTACAACAAGATTATTTCCGATATGTCGCTGCGACAGCTAAGCAAAGCCTTGCTGCCTCATTTCAAGACCGGACAGCAAAACGTTCTCAACCTGTTGTCCACCGATGCGGCCAACGGCAAGAGCTATATCGCGCAAGAGCTGGAAAACTATTGGATTTCGCTCGGCCTGCAAGTACGCCGTCTGGCATACGACGAGGATTTCCTTGCCGAAGACAGCAAGTATATCATGGCCAAGAGCATCACCGATCTGTGTCCGGACATACTGCCCGAAGAAATTGCCATCATAGAATATCCGAATCTTAACGACCACTCCATAGCGCCGGCACTGCTCAATCTCGGCACTGTAAATCTGATGGTGACACGCGCCAACCGGACATGGAAAGACGTTGACACCAAGGCTCTCAAGGAATTGCAGGCACAGCTCGACAACAAGGATTCACTCTACATGTATCTCACCGAATCGAGCCGCTATGCCGTAGAAGAGTTTGTAGGCCAACTGCCGCCATACACAAAATTCAAGAACTTCGTATACCGCATATCGCAACTCGGACTCACAGCAACGGAAAACAGTCACGCCATCTGATGAATAAAACGTATTCGAACAGTTTTTACGGATATACACAGGGAAACGGGGGGAGAGTGGCAGTACTCTTTCTCTTGTTTTCAATAGCCATATACCAGCTATGTACCACAGGCATCACAGGGTTTGCCATGGTGTGCACAGTTCCTGTAGCGGCGCTGTTCGCAATACTCGCATTCAGATACAGGATGTTCACATTCTGGACTCTCTTTGTGGTCAACTACATGGTGATGTTCCTCAGCAGATATCAGTATCTGCCGTTGCCGGCGTCATTGCCCAACGAGATGCTGGAAATACTTCTTCTTGCCATTGCTGTAATAGAGATAAAAGATCTTCACTACGAAAGAATGGCAAACACGATGCTGCTGATGCTGACGGTATGGTGCATATTCTGCACACTCGAAGTGCTCAACGACACCTGCGGACTTGGTATAGACATCGGGGCATGGTATGCCGGAGCACGTCTGATGGCTTTCCAGCTTATGTATGCCTTCCTCGTCTGCACCATATATATATCCACACCTCAAAGAGTAAAGCAGTTTTTGAGAGTGTGGGCTGTATTGTCAATGTTTGCAGCGTTTTGGGCATGGAAACAACAGAAGATAGGTTTCTCCGCGCCCGAAAAGTCATTCCTGCTATATGCCGGACGCACCCACATCGTAAACGGCATAACGCGATACTTCTCTGTATTCAGTGACGCGGCCAACTTCGGATGCAACATGGCTGCGAGTGCCGTAGTATTTTACATTGTAGCCATAACGACCAAACTGAAGAAAGAAAAGATATTCTTCCTCGTTGCCGCTTTGGCAAGCACATGGGCCATGTTCTCTTCCGGCACACGAACAGCATTGTTCTGTCTTATAGCGGGATTCATGGTATATATATTTCTATCAAAATCATTCAGAATTGCCATACCTGTATCTGTGGTCTTCGGACTGTTCGTTGCTCTTCTTGCATTTACGCATATCGGGAACAGCAACAGCATGATACGGCGCATGCGTTCAGGATTCAACCGTAAAGACGCATCGGCCGAAACACGAACCATAAATCAGGAAGCGATGAAGAAATATCTGAACGATGCTCCTTGGGGCATCGGTATCGGCAACGGATACGAAAATGTTCCGGCCGGCAACAAGTTCAGAAAACTCTCCGTAATACCGCCCGATTCTGAATATGTATTCATTTGGGTTCACACTGGCATCATCGGCATCACCACATTCCTCGTCACAACTTTCGTTATGCTGTTCGGTGCATGCTGGATTGTCTTTTTCAGAATAAAGAACAAGTCTTTACAAGGCGCCGGGGCCGGAATATGCTGCGCTTTCGTGGCAATACAACTGGGTGGCTACGGTAACCAGATACTGATGCAGTTCCCCAATGTGCTGATATTCTACGGCAGTCTGTCACTGGTCTACATAATGCCGTATATTGAAAATGAATGGAACGAACATGAAGCAAAACTGATAGCGGAACAGGAGGAGCGCAAACGGTTGAAACTCGAAAAGAAACGTGCATCAAGAGTATGACATATCAATAATCACAGTCAATTACAATGGATTCGAAGACACATGCACATTGATTGACTCGATACCCGCCGACGATAAATTTTCGGTGGAAGTGATTGTCGTGGACAATGCCTCACGCGAAGACGAGGCGACACTGATAGCTACCAGATATCCGCACGTAAAGTCCATACGTTCGGAAAGTAATCTCGGATATGCCGGAGGCAACAATCTCGGCATACAACATGCTAAAGGCCGGTACCTGTTTCTCATAAACAACGACACACTCTTCAAAAGTTTCGACATAGTACACTTGGTAAACCGCCTTGAAAGTTCGCCGAAGATAGGTGTAGTATGCCCCAAAATACGATTTGCATGGGATAAGTGTCCGGTACAGTTTGCCGGCTACACACAATTGTCACGAATCACCATACGCAACCGCTCCATAGGTTTCGGTGAAGACGACCGCGGACAATATGACACCGCCCACCCCACACCATATGCCCATGGTGCAGCAATGATGATGAAACGTGAAGTGACGGAACGGGCCGGACTGCTGCCGGAATGTTTTTTCCTGTATTACGAGGAGATTGACTGGTCGATGAGCGTCAGCAGGGCAGGATATGAAATATGGTATGAGCCGCGTTGTACGGTATTCCACAAGGAAAGCCGGTCCACCGGACAGGACAGTCCGCTCAAGTCGTTCTACATCACACGCAACAGACTGCTGCTCGTAAGGCGCAATGCCAAAGGCGTCGGCAAATATATATCATACATATATCTTACAGGAATGGTCGCCGCAAGAGATATTGTCAGATATACAGCAACGGGCCGTCACGACTTGGCAAAGGCAACAATAAAAGGTATCTTAAACTTCTTAAAGTCATAGAATATGAATTTATGGTGGTTGATAGTATTTGTAATCGACGCGATAGTATTCACAGCTGTCGCCCTTACCGTGCTTTATATAACCGTATTCTCGATAGCTTCACTGTTCTGCCGGCGCACCAAATCATCAACGGCAAAACATCAGAACCGTTTCATCGTACTTATACCATCATACAAGCAGGACGACACTATAGAGCAGACTGTAAAAAGCATACTCGGACAGATATACCCACAACGCTTGTTCGACGTGACCGTTATATCCGACCATCAGAAAGAAATAACCAATTTCAGACTGGCCCAATATCCGATAACGCTGCTCACGCCGAACTTCAAGCGCAGCACCAAGGCCAAATCACTGCAACTGGCCATCAACAATCTGCCGCAGTTCAAAATCTACGACATCGTGATAATACTCGATGCGGGCAGTCTTGTCGAACCGGAATTCCTTCAACAGATGAACGATGCCTTCGAATCGGCAGGCACCAAAGCCATACAAGCACACCGGCTGTCAAGAAACCGCGATACAGCCATTGCCAATCTTGATGCCATTTTTGAAGAGATAAACAACTCCATCTTCCGTCGCGGACACATTGCCCTCGGAATCTCCGCTGCCATCGCCGGTTCCGGAATTGCCTACGAATACAGATGGTTCAAGGAAAATATCACTAAAGTAAACACAGGATGGGAAGACAAGGAAATGGAGGCTTTGCTGATGAGGCAACAGATATACGTGGACTACTTTGACGACATACTCGTATACGACGAGAAGACACGTCATACCGAAGAGTTCAACAAGCAGCGTGGACGCTGGGCATCAACCCAGTTCCATGCCATCCTGTCAAACATCAGATATATGTTCTCAGCAGTGTTCAACAAGAAATATGACATGATAGACAAGATTATACAATGGATGCTCATACCACGCACGATAATGATGGCCATCATTGTTGTCATGAGCATCATATTGCCGTTCATCTACCTGACACTGGCCGTGAAATGGTGGATTATGTTTGCTTTCATCATGTTCGTATTCGCTCTTGCCATTCCCGACTACCTCGTTGACGACAAATGGGAACGTTCGTTCCTCAAGGCACCTGTCATCATGATAGCCTCGTTATTGAACATAACAAGAATAGCACGACGTAAAAAGAAATTTGAAAATATAAACTAATACTAGTATTAATCATGTTTACAACATTCATACATGTTCTGGAAATTATTCTGTGGATCACCATGTTCATCTCGGTGGCGTATGTCATGTTCTACGCCATTGTCAGTCTATTACCGAAGAAGATTGAAGAGAATCCCTTTGAAGAGAGACACAAAGCTGCCCGGCCACGAAAGTTCCTCGTGATATTCCCAGCTTACGCCGAGGACTCGGTAATCTTGGAATCCGTAAAATCATTTCTCCAACAGGACTATCCGTCAGACTCTTTTCACATAACAGTGGTATCCGACCACATGAGCGACGAAACCAATATCAAGCTATTGTCCTTGCCCATCACTCTGCTCACCCCTGTATTCGAAAAGAGTTCAAAGGCTGAAGCACTGAAATATGCAATGCAGTACAGCCATTCGGATTATGACAACGTGGTTATCCTTGATGCCGACAACATCGTGGAAAATGAATTTCTAAGAAAATTGAACCTTGCCCACTACAAAGGATACGACGCAATACAATGCCACCGCTGCGCAAAAAACATGAACAACAGCATAGCTACACTTGATGCTGTAAGCGAAGAAATAAACAACACACTGTTCCGCATGGCGCACAACCGCCTGTTCGTATCGTCGGCACTCATCGGTTCGGGCATGAGTTTTGATTACGATTGGTTCAGAAAAACTGTGAAAAAGATATATAATGTGGGAGAAGACCGAGACCTGGAGATTATGTTGATAAAGAGCTGCTTATACACAAAATATGAAGAAGACATACATGTGTTCGATGAGAAAGTGAGCAGTATGGATAGCTTCCAAGGTCAGCGACGACGTTGGATGTTGTCACAGTTCAACAGCTTTTGCTATATGATTCCCCGGCTCCCCAAAGCTCTCAAGCGCCATGATGTGGACTTCGTAGACTTGGCATTCCAACAGATGCTGATCCCGCGCTCCATACTCCTCGCCGGCGTCCTCTTTATGGCCGTTATCACACTTGTCGTAATTCCTGCATGGAGCATCAAGTGGTGGGTGCTGCTTTGCTGCCTGTCACTGTCATTGCTCGTGGCCACACCGGCACGATTACGCACCAAAGCTGTATTCTGCTCACTGACTGCAATGCCTGCATTGGTGTGGCGCATGCTCTGCAACGTGAGACATTTAGATAAAAACAACAAAGATTTCATACATACCCCACACAATAAATGAAGATTGCCGTCCTGACATCAGGTATATTGCCCGTACCGGCAGTCCAGGGAGGAGCCGTGGAGAACCTCGTTGACTTCTACATGGAATACAACGACATCCACCGGTTGCACGACATCACGGTATACAGCATATCAGACAATGCCATACGGACTCATCCCGCATTGACATCGGATGTGAACCATTATGTATATATAGACACAAACCGTTTCATGTCCAAGATAAAAAAACGCATTCTTCATCTCATCAATAAAAACAGGGAATACTATCACTACACTATAGAATACTATCTTTACCGCGCCATGAAAAGCATTGCCGTGCAGTACTATGACATGATAATCATAGAGAACCGGCCGGGCTATGCTCTAAGACTAAAAGGAAAGACAAATGCACGAATCGTTCTGCATCTACACAACGACATGCTCAACGATGAAACGGCAAAAAACAAAGATATCTACAATTCACTGTCACGCATAATATGCGTGTCGGATTATATTGCGGGCAGAGTAAACACAATAAAGCAAGACAAGGAAAACGCTGCCGGCAAATCACCGTACAAAACAACAACAGTGCACAATGGCATTGACGTTTCGGCGTTCTCTCCTGTAACGGCAAATTCACTCGGACGCAAACGCCTGGGGCTGCAAGCCGAAGACTTTGTACTGGTATTCAGCGGCAGGATAAACAAAGAAAAAGGCATATCGGAACTGGTAGACGCCATGCTCTCGCTCAAAGAATACAAAAATATTAAACTTATTGTACTTGGCTGTTCGTTCTACGGCAACGAGACTGCCGGAAATACATTCATCGACAGTCTGAAGGAAAAGGCAAAACTGATAAAAGACAACATTATCTTCACGGGATTCATACCATATAGAAATATTCCGTCATATCTTTCATTGGCTGATGTTGCCGTAATACCATCAACATGGAACGACCCTTTCCCGACTACCGTGCTTGAAGCTCAGGCTGTGGGACTGCCCATAATAACAACCAACCGTGGAGGAATACCGGAAGAGATTACAAGCGACAATGCCATTATATTGGATTGCGACATAGATTTCAGTAAAAGAATCACCGATGCGATAATCAGTCTCTACAACGACAGAACCAAAATGCAGAATATGAGGACTGCCTCACTCCACCGTTCCAAAACATTCACCAAAGAGCGGTATGCGGCCGACTTCTTCAAAGCGATACAACAATGAGCCAACGTGTGAACAGAAGCATAATGAACATCAAGGTGGGAATGCTATTCTACATTCTCTCATTGTTTCTTGCTTTCTTCTCACGAAAAATATTCCTTGACAGTCTTGGAGTCGAGTTCATCGGCCTGTCAGGCACACTGTACAACATCTTGAGTTTCCTTAATGTTGCAGAACTGGGAATAGGAACCAGCATCACATACTTTCTATATAAGCCGCTCCAAGAGAACAATCACGACAGAATAAACGAAATAATGTCTATCCTGTCATATATTTACAGGAAAATCGGTGAGACAATATTTCTGGGAGGCATTGTCATAAGCCTGTTTTTCCCATTTATATTCAAAGAACAATCTGTCGGTATATTCACCGTATATTTCACTTTCTTCGCCTTTTTAGCCTCATCGGCAGCAGGATATATCATCAACTACCGCCAACTCCTTGTATCGGCCAACCAACGCCAATACGTTGTAAACTCATATTTCCAAACCATAGCCATAGTTCAAAGCATTGTCCAGATATTGCTTGCATGGCACTACAGGAATATCTATATGTGGGTACTCACCGGCCTTGTCTTCACTGTCATAGGCTGCGTGGTATTCAACAAGCGCATAGACAAAGAATACCCATGGCTGCAGATAGACACTAAAAAAGGAAAGACACTGCTAAAAAAATATCCTGAAATACTACTCAAAACACGCCAGATATTCATCCAAAGGATAAAGAACTTCATCCTATACCGCAGCGACCAGATACTCGTCTTTGCTTTTGTTTCCATGAAAATGGTGGCCTACTATGACAACTACATGATTATAATCAACAAGATAAACTATCTCGTCAACATAATGTCAGACGGCATGAATGCCGGCATCGGCAACCTCATAGCCGAAGGCAACGAGAAAAACACAATGAAAGTGTTTTGGGAACTTACCGCCATACGCTTCCTCATTGTAGGATTTGTAATCTTCTCATTGCTCATGTATTTGCAACAGTTTGTCACCTGCTGGCTCGGTGCGGAATACAGACTCTCCGATACAATCATCTATCTCATTCTATTCAACCTGTTCGTCATGCTGTCACGCGGAGTAGTAGAGATGTATATCAGTGCCTGCGGACTATTCTCCGACACATGGGCTGCATGGACCGAACTGATTCTAAACATCATCATGACCTTGGCCTTAGCACCGTTATGGGGTATTTCAGGGATATTGGCCGCAAAGATTATCAGCGTATTCTTCATTGCAATATTCTGGAAGCCATATTTTCTTTTCTCACACGGACTCAACCGTAATGTATCGGCATATTGGACCGGAATGACTCCATATTACATCGTTTTTACCATATTCCTTATTCTTTCGATAATACTCAGGCTGTACATAATCATGCCCCTTGCCGACAACTTCCTTAAACTGACATTATATGGCGCCATCACTTTCATCCCTCTTATGCTGACATACTTCATCGCTATGTTTGCCATCACCGACGGCATGAAATATTTTGTGGCACGAAAGCCGGCACTATATAGAACGATAAACAATATAATCAGAAAATGAGAATAATCTGCGATGCCCCCGGACAGACGTGCAACCGCTTGTGGACCTACCTTGCCTCCATAGCCGAATGTGTGGCCAAGCGCCGCCGCATGGTTATACTTTTCTATGATTGGACTATAGAAGACTTCCCGAACCTGCTGCATTGTCCGTTCATATATTTCCCGCTTTATCACAAGTGGTATCTTGAACATGGCAACGGATGGAACAACTACAAAGGACTGACATGGAAAGCAACCCACAACATCCGCATGGAGAAAGTGTTCAGACTGTTCGGTTGTACCAAAGGATGGGACACACGGACAGACACACGTCACCTTAAAACTGCAAAAAGAGAACTGCAATACATCTTCCGTCCCAAAAAGGAAATAACCGATAAGGCCGAAGCTCTTATAGCCGGAATCAGGCGGAATGCCGACATGGTGGTGGGTGTACACATACGCCGCGGCGACTACGCCACATGGAACGACGGCCGCTTCTTCTACTCACTCGACGACTACCACCGCTTCATGCTCCGCATAAAAGACAGCTTTCCCGACCGCCGTGTGGCTTTCTTCATCAGCTCCAACGAAGACATTCCGCTCAACATCTTTCACGGTTGCAGCTGCTATCGCTTCGCCAACGAGCCGTCGGCCGCCGTGCTCGACCTATACACACTCTCCATCTGCGACCGTATCACAGGTCCTTTCAGCACATTCAGCCGTTGGGCATCGTTCATAGGTGAGGTACCTTTGTGTTTTCTCGAAAGCAAGGAGCAGCAGTTTCATGACGATGATTTTTCCATGATAACCGACTATTTTCACTTTGAAAACGGCAAGGAAATAGCCGACTGGTAACCATGTAAAAGGTTTTTATGGTGCCAATTTTATCGGATTTTGATGATTCTATGGTGCCAATTTCGTCGAATTTTAACACTTCTAAGGTGCCGATTTTATCATATTTTGGTGATTCTATGGTGCCAATTATATAGTTTTTTATATCTTTGCAGTTGAATATCAACTAAATACCGAATTGCAATAATGTATTATAAAAGACATATAGATGAAGAACTTCAGAAATGGGCAGAAGGCAAAGAGCACAAACCTTTGCTGCTACGAGGAGCAAGACAAGTAGGCAAAACTACCGCCGTACGTCATCTTGCCCAAAGATTTGAGTATTTTGCAGAAGTGGATTTCAACGAACGTACCGACCTCCACTATATGTTTGACGGCACTTACTCACCACAGGAAATCTGCCAGTTGCTGTCAGTACAACTGAATATACCGGTCGAAGCCAAAAAGACACTACTGTTCTTTGACGAGATACAAGCCTGCCCTAAAGCCATAAACCGTCTGCGCTATTTCTATGAGAAATATCCTGAGCAGCACCTTATCGCCGCAGGTTCGTTGCTGGAATTTGCATTGGAAACCATGCCATCCTATGGTGTGGGACGCATACGCAGTATATTCATGTATCCATTCAGCATTGAAGAATTCTTTTGGGCTACGGGTAACGAGGCACTTGCCAACTTCATCAGCAAGTCCTCCCCATCCAATCCACTTCCAGAACCTATCCACGAACAAGCCTTAAAACTGCTGCGCCAATTCCTCGTGGTGGGCGGCATGCCGGCTGTAGTATCGTCATTCTGTGAAACCGGCAACATAATTGAATGTCAAAGAATACTTGGCGAACTCATCCAATCGTATCGTGATGATTTCGCCAAATACAGAAACAAGGTGCCGTCCATGCGTATAGATGCTGTTTTCCGTTCTGTTGCCGAACAAGGACTTGGCAAGTTTGTATACAGTCATGTAAACTTTGAGGGCAATACCGAACAGACACGCAAGGCTCTTGAAACCCTTATCCTTGCGGGATTAGTACACCCTGTCACCCACTCGGCGGCCAACGGCATTCCGCTTGGAGCGGAAATCAATGAGCGTTACCAACGCATGATATTCTTTGATACCGGCCTGTTACAATGTGTTTTAGGTCTGGATATCACCGACTTTTTCAGCCCGTCTGCCGATATAAAGGTCATCAACCGTGGAGCTATTGCCGAAACATTCGTAGGTAACGAGATAATCAAAGCCAAATCTGTATTTCAACAGCAGCCGCTCTATTGCTGGCACAGGGAAAAGAGCAGCAGTAATGCTGAAGTTGACTATGTGGTGCAGATAGGTAGCGAGATTCGTCCGATAGAAGTAAAATCAGGCCTTAAAGGTTCGATGCAGAGTATGAGAATATTCATGCAGCAGAAAAACATTGCATGGGGTATCAGAACATCACTCGAGAATTTCTCGGAATATGATGATATCAAAGTTTATCCGCTGTATGCCATAAAGAATATATATCACTCCCATCCGGCCTCCTCAAAGTAGTTGCTGTGTACAATCATGTCCGATATTTCCCAGATTATCAACAAAAGTGAGCGGGGCTTCCGTTGTGTTCTCCATGACTATATAATAGTGCATGAACAGCAAATTGACCACAGAGAAAGCATACAATATTCCTGCATCCACCGATGCCTTACCCGAAGGACACCATCTTTTCAATATTCTCACCATATTCATTCTATAACCGTATAACAAGAAACGCCCATACACTACTTCACAAGTCCTTCGAACAAAGCCACCCACCGCGGCATAACCCTGTCGGGCAGGAACCGTTTCACATTCTCCGCCGCCCTAAGGCCGTAAGCCCGGCGCTCTTCCTCGTGTTCAATCAGATATATGATGGCTTCGGCAAGACGCTGCACATTGCCGTTCTCCACAAGTATTCCGTCTTCATGGTCGCGTATTATATCAGCAGGGCCGTAAGGACAGTCGAAGCTGACGCACGGCGTGCCGCACGACATAGCCTCAATCAGCACAAGCCCGAAGCCCTCACTGCGCGAAGACAGAACAAAGACATCGCTTCCGGAAAACTCTTCGATAATACGTTTTGTAGGCCCTTTGATAGAGATGCTGCCACTCAATGCCAGTCTGTCAATCAGTCTTTTCAACTCTGTCTCCTTCTCTCCGGCACCGAAAATATCAAGGGTCCAGTCCGGATGGCGCTCTGCAACAGTTCGCCATGCTTCTATCAGCATGTCGAACCCTTTCTGATAGACCAGCCTGCCGGCGGCTATGACCCTCTTAAATCCACGACAAGCCGGCACTGCACACTCATTATTATATACGTTAGGAATGACACACACACTGCGAGCCTTGCTCCATTCGCGTGCGTCACCATCCGTCAGAGCCACCACAACATCAGCCCGCTGTTCAATCCTGCGGATATACCGGTCGAGAAAAAAATAATGAAACCACCGTACTACCCTACCTCTCGTCACTCCGTCCCTACGGCCCGTAAACGAGCGGGCACAGTGACTCTCCACTATTTTAGCTGCCCTGCACCGCAGTGAGCACACAACATCGGCCTTGTAATAAGTAGTAGCTATTATCACGTCAGGGTCTGTCGCGCTAATCTCCCTGTTCAGATTGCGCTGAAAGCGGCGGTTCATCCGCCATCTCACCCACAGTCTCATGGGATAGCCATACCGGTACTGCACGTGGAAACGTGCGTCGATATCAACGTGACGCACGTTGTCCGACAATCTGAACGAATGCGGATGCTGACCCTGAGCCGCCGTAATCAGCGTCACCTCATGCCCGTTCGCGGCCAGCCAGTTCATCTTGTCAGCCATGATACGCTCCACCCCGCCTACACGTGCCAAAGTATCGAGTATGTATACTATCTTCATCTGCCTTACCTTATAATATTGTCTTCCGAATCTTCGTAATGTTCCTTCGTATGGAACATACCCAACAAAGCCCGGCCCTGTATTTTCACACGCTTCAAAAGACTTTGGAACATCGAACTCTCATTGAGCGTTCCATATCCCGTAACAACCCGGGCATGGCGGCTATACAGGAAATCTATGCGCCCGTAGCGTTTCAGTCCGAGAGCCAGCGAACCATCCTCGCCGCGGCGGATGTCGGTGCGTATGCCCACCTCGCGGGCAGAGTCAGCCCTGAAAGCGAAGGTCATGCCACGCACGCACAGCTCCGGACGTTTGAAATGCTGGAGGAAAAGGAACGTATCGCGTATCAGTTCAAACACCGCAAGCTGCAACCGCGAGTGGCGCGCGTCGGGATAAAAGCTCCAGAACGTGCCCACACATGCCACACCATCACGCCCCAGGCGCCCCATCATCAGGTCTATATAGCGTGCCGGATACATCGTGTCGGCATCGATAAAGAAATGATATTTGCCACGAGAGTTGTCCAGTCCGCAGCGTCGGGCATGTCCCGGGCTCTGCCGCTTCTCGGCGATACACCTTACTCCGAATGCCTCGTATACGCGTGCCGTGCCGTCATCCGAGTTGTTGTCCACACCTATTATCTCCAACGGATAGCCCGTCTGCATGTCACTCAGCGACCAAAGACAGGCCGAAAGGCGTGTCTCTTCGTTATGTGCTATTATCACAACAGACACCTGCGGGCTGTCGCTCTGCATCGCCGCAAGACGTCCGCGCGCACCGTCGATAACGTCGGCAGGCACCTCGGATAGCGGTCTGCCGTATACCGTAAGATATTTATCGTACCATGCCATAATGTCAAACAAGTCCTTTACGCCTGCCCAGCAGCCCCACCATCCATACGAAGAGAGGGGCCGGCAGTTTGCCCAATGAATATAAAAACAGATTTGCCGTCATCGCCTTGCGCAGTCGCAGGATTCGCCCAAACGTGAGCGGATGGCGCATGAAAGAGCGGAGTGCCGCCGAAGTGATGCGCGGATGTATCACATTACGGTTTTTCAGAACGTTGCAAACTATATAGAAATCGGTCATAACCACATTATAGCACCAGTTGCCGAGATACGGTTTGTCCCGCAGCCGCGGTGTCTGCTCTTTCAACCGGTCTATCGTGCGCACATTGTCAAGCACCTCAGTGCGGCTTATCCGCTCACGCTTCTGATAGTTGGACAGCGAATTCAGACGGCAGATATAATGGTATGTAACGTCCGGAAGCAGCACTGCCCGCGTCACATATGTCATCAGCGTATACGTGAAGACCATGTCCTCCCAGTATTTCGACTCAATGAATCGCAGTCCGTTGCGCCGCAACATGTCTACAGCAACCAGATAGTTCCATGCCGACGCCTGTATTCCGCCGTACTTTCTGAATGCAAATCCGGCCGGAATATCATCGCCAAACAACTCCATACGCGGATAACCGCAGACCTCGGAGCGGCGTTCCGTGCCATAGTCCTCAATCTTCTCGTATGAGCCGAACACGACTTCGGCATCGTGCTTCTTCATATTGTCATACAGCAGAGCTATGGTACCGGGCACTATCGTGTCGTCCGAATCCATGAAATAGAGATAGCGGCCGCGGGCTTCGTCTATGATACGGTTGCGGGCCGGACCGACTCCCATGTTGCGCGGCTGCGATACGATACGTATGCAGCTTCCACGCGGATGCGTGCTTTGCATCTGCCGGACAGTCTCCACCGAACCGTCCGTGCCGCAATCGTCGACAACAAGTATCTCGATGCTGCCGAATGTCTGGGTCAAAGCAGTCTCCAGCGTGCGGCCGATGAACCGCTCTGCATTGTAAAGAGGTATGCCTATGGTCACTTCATATTCCATGTCGATATCAGTGTTTTCCGTTCATAAGTGTATCGAAGAGCCGGCGCCACTTTGCGGCAATCTTCTCAATGTCGTATTCCGAGGCACTCCGGCGTGCTTCGGCAGCCATCCGTCCGCGCAGTTCCGCCGAGCCGGCCACCCCAATCAGGGCATCGGCAAGCGCATTGGTGTTGCCGTTTTCAACGAGCATGCCGTCGATGCCGTCGGAAATTATGGCCCCCGGTCCCCACGGACAATCAAACGCCACCACCGGCAGACCGCAGGCCATGGCTTCCAGAACAACCAGCCCGAATCCCTCGAAGCGCGAACTGAGCACGAAAACCGAGCTTCTGCGATATTCCGCCTCGACATCGGCAGTACGCCCGTTGAGGCGGCAACGGCTGCGGTCGATGCCCAACTCGTCTATCAGATGCTCGTATACAGTGCGGTCGCCATCACCGAAAACATCCAGCCGCCACCCTTCGCAGGCTTTCTCCACGGCCGCCCACGCCTGCAACAGCAGGTCGAACCCTTTCTCATGCGAGTAGCGCCCCACGGCAATGATACGCTTGTCCGCAAGCCGGCTCACGCCCGAAGGGCGGAAAGACAACGGATCTGGTATCACGTCTACGTTGTCCAGTTCGGTCCATGCCTGCCTGTCGGGCTCCGTCAGCACCACAAGTCTGCCCAGACACCGCAGATGCGACACGAGACTATGGCTCCACAACCGTGCGAAAACACGCTTCAACGGGTTTGTGTCAGAGGCATCGAAGTTGCGGTAGTTGGCCCTGTTGATATGCATCTCGCCTATCTTCACGCTGCCGTCAGGTATGGAATTGATAAAGTTTATCTCCCTACGGAGCAGGCTCACAGTAATATCGGGCCGCAGCCTCATCAGTTCGGCCGTCAGCTTGCGGCGGAACTCACGCTGCTTGCGCAGGTATACCGGTATCTTCTTCACAAACGAACAACTCCACAACTCCTCGAAACCGATGTCGAGATTCACCACTTTAACCTTGTCGGAAAGCGGATAGAACAACGGCTTGCCGCGACCCTCGGTCAGTATTATGGTTATGTCATAGCCGTAGTGCTCGGCAAAATAGCCGGCCTTGAGCGTCAGCACACGCTCCACACCGCCCGCCATATACAATGCGGGGGTGCAATATACTATCCGGTATCTTCCGTTTCCACTCTTCATAAACAAAATGGCAAAGCTGCAAAGACAGCCATAAACCGTGCCACAAACTTACGAAAAAAGTTTTGAATAATCAAAAGTTTTTCTTATTTTTGCACATAATATGAAACGAATATGCTTCTTGACAGACTCTGTATTTTCCTTTGGCGGGGTACAGCGGGTTACGTCCGTGATAGCGAAAGCCCTCTCCGACGACAACGATGTCACCATCGTGACATTCGACGCCCCTGCCGCCAAAGACCTGTCGATGTACAATCTCGGTGAGTCACCGATACACTTCCGCTTCTTCCGCTATCCCGAAGCGGGGACCGTCGAGACGCTTCTGTGCAAAGCCTGCAGCATGCTCTACCGCAAAGTGCTGCCGAAGACAAGCTTGACATCGCGCCTCTACGCCCTCAGTTCGTTCGTGCCGAGCCTTCGCAAGGCGCTTGCCGACGAGTTGCGGGGAGGCAGCTACGACGTCGTCATCGGCGTGCATGCCCCGCTGACCGTGCGGCTGGCCACCATAGGAAAGCGTCTGCCGGGGGTGAAGACCATCGGATGGATACACAATTCGCACGAGGCCCTGTTCTCCGCAAACTCGGCATATGCAGGGCCGGAACTGCGCAAGCATTTCGAGTATCAGTATCTGCGGCTTGACAGGGTGGTGATGCTATGCCGCTGCGACAGGGCGAAATACGGTGCCGACGTGCGCCGGCATGCCGACGTGATATACAATCCGCTCACACTTGTGCCGGGCAGACAGTCTGACAGAAGGAGCAAACGGTTTCTTGCCGTAGGGCGTTTCACCCCCG
Source organism: Xylanibacter rodentium (assembly GCF_013166575.1). Lineage (GTDB taxonomy): Bacteria > Bacteroidota > Bacteroidia > Bacteroidales > Bacteroidaceae > Prevotella > Prevotella rodentium. Next base: position 29,466 of record NZ_JABKKE010000019.1, on the reverse strand, counting down.
GGCACAAGGGGTTCGACCTGCTGCTCAGGGCTTTCAACATTTTCAAAGCCACCGAAAGCGAATGGTCGCTCGACATTGTCGGAGAGGGACCGGAGGAAAGTCTGTACAGAAAATACATCGCCGAACACCATATGGAGGGCAGGGTGAGGATACATCCGTTCACGAAAGACATACAGAAATATTATTCCGAAGCAGCCGTGTTTGTGCTCAGCTCGCGGTGGGAAGGCTTCGGGCTGGTGCTCGTGGAGGCCATGGCCCACGGCCTGCCCGTCATTTCATCGCGTCTGCCGTCGAGCCTTGAGGTGATGGGCGACTATGCCACATACTTCGACAACGGTGATGCTGACGCCCTGGCCGGATGTCTGCACGATGCGGCACAGTGGGAAGACCCCGACATAAAAGCTGCCGGAGCACAAGAGATAGTGGAACGCTACAAACCGGAAAACATCACACGAGAGTGGCAGAAACTTATAGACGGACTGTGAATATTGTTTACATGCGCCACAGGTCCGCGCTTGTCTGATTGCAATATGGGCAGTTTCACGCTCTGAAAGTGGCGGTTTCGGGCTCTGAAAGTGCCGCTTTCGCATTGCAAAACCGCCACTTTCAGAGCCCGAAACCACCGCTTTTGTAACACCATTGATTATCAATCACTTACAGACACAACCAAACCTGCCGTTCAGTATTTCATGACTTGACTGACAACAATTTCCATTTGATTTTTCCATGACAGATGAGCGACAGTGTCACGTATGTCACGAGGGCTTGCGTGATTGGAGTCTATAAAATCGAGTACAGCCCTTATGTCCACGGGAGATTCGTCGGCCGGTGCCTTCATTACATACGGCCGGCCGTCGAAATCGCTGTCCTGCTCGGAATATATGAATGGTATACCACGCGTGGCATACTCACGGTTCTTGAGTGTCTTGATGACTGTGATGCCGCTGCGGTGACGTCCAAGGCTACCGATGGCAAACGAACAACGGTTGAATACGTCGTCGAGTTCGCGGCCGTAAAGTTGTCCGTGAAATACGATGCGGCGGCCTATGTCATACTTTTCAATCAGTTCAGCAAATCCGGGAGCATGCACGGAGCTGTGCATCTCGCTCGGAGCCACGCCTCCCACAATGTGGAAAAACACGTCGCGGGGATTCTTCTCTGTGGCATAATACTCGCCGAGACCGGCTATCACCCGGTCGAAACCGTGCCAATAGTGCACTTCGGCCACTCCTATCAGATGGATTCCGCCGTCTTGCGGACACAAACAGTGAAGAGGAATGCTGTCAAAATCGACACCGTTGCTGATGTTGACAGTGCGCTGTCCGAATATCTCCGTTGCATCGGAGAACGTAACCATGGCACTCATGCGGGCGGCGAGAGAGCGGCGGAATATGCGGTCGACGAAGAGCCCGAGGCGTGCCGTGAACGGAAAACCGACAAACTCGCCGTCGTACGGATATGTGGGAATCTCGGTGACAGCGCGTATCCCCGACCGGCGCAGACGGCCGAACAGGCGTATCAGCCATGGATTGGCATTCATGAAACTGCGGGTATATACGAAGTCGACAGCGTTGTCCTTGCAATACTTGTATATACATCCGTAGCCGACACGGCTGCGCAGAGCGGCCATGCGGCCCTTGCCGTAGTCTGCTATCACGTCGTCACCGACATAGCGGCAGCGGTGGCCCGACGAAGAGAAGGTGTAATAGCACACCCGGACATCATGTCCGTTCTGACGGAGTCCCTTCACCTGACAATTTATTTTCTTGCTTATTCCGCTCGCTTCCGAAAAGCCGTGATACACGAGGAAGAGTATTCTCATTTTGATTATGATTCGTTTGATACATTCTATGCAACCATGTCTGAACACCAAAGGTGGCCCGGATTACGGAAACATATGTATCGTCTTTCGTGCAAATATATTACAAAAATTTGGAATACCGGCTTTTTATCCGTATTTTTGTAGCAACAATTCTTACGTAATGGACAAAGAGAACATCAGAGAGAGCCTTAAATCAAGCCCCAGACTGAAAAAACTGTTGGACCGGCTGATAATGAATCCCGTGCAGACCCGCCCGCGATGGTATGTCCGCATGCTCGCACCGCTGTATCAGAAGCGCGGACACGGATCCGTGATTCACGGCAGCGTACGCATGGACACACCGCCATACCGCCGCTTCGCCATAGGGCGCCGGAGCGTGGTGGAGTCGTTCTGCTGCATCAACAATGCCGTGGGCGACGTCACCATAGGCGACCATACACGCATCGGACTGCACTCTACCGTGATAGGTCCGGTGCGGATAGGCAACCATGTCCACCTGGCCCAGGGCATCACCGTGAGCGCCCTCAACCACAACTTTGCCGACCCGCTACGCAGAATAGACGAACAGGGCGTGACGACACGGCCTATTGTCATTGAAGACGACGTGTGGATAGGAGCCAACTCCGTCGTACTGCCGGGCGTGAGGATAGGCCGCCACTCCGTCGTGGCAGCGGGAGCGGTGGTGACATGTGACGTGCCGGCCGGTTCGCTCGTGGCCGGTGTTCCGGCTGTGGTGAAGAAACGGATATAAAACAATCTGCAATCATGAGAATAGGAATAGAGGCGCAGCGCATCTTCCGCAAAAACAAGCACGGAATGGACTACGTGGTTCTGCAGGAGATAAGGGAGCTGCAAAGGATGGATACGGACAACGAATATTTCGTATACGTAAAGCCCGGTGAGGACATATGCCTGGAAAGTTCGGCAAACGTGCATGTAGTGGAACTGCGATGTCCCTCGTATCCACTGTGGGAACAGTATGCGCTGCCGCGTGCGGCAAGGCGCGACAGGGTTGACATGCTGCACTGCACGAGCAACACGGCTCCCGTATGGTGCGGCGGCATACCGCTGGTGCTCACCCTGCACGACATCATCTTTCTCGAACCGAGGGACAAACACAACAAGTCTCTATACCAGAACTTGGGGCGGATATACCGGAGGATGGTGGTGCCGAAGGTCATAGGAAAGTGCCGCAGGATAATAACCGTATCGAATTTTGAACTGGACAACATCGTAGGAAGACTGAAACTGCCACGCGACCGCATGGCAATGATATACAACGGATACAACGATTGGTTCCGGCCGGTGAAGGACACGGCCGGTGTATACCGCAAGTATATCGGTGAACGGGGCTATTTCTTCTTTCTCGGCAACACCGACCCGAAAAAGAACACGGCACGCACCATCATGGCATATGCCGGATATCTGGAGAGGTCGGACGTGAAACGGAAACTGCTCGTGGCCGACCTGAAGCAGGAATCCATCGATGCCATACTGAGAGACAACGGCATTGAGCATATCAGAGAATATGTAGTGCCGTCGGGGTATATCGTCAACAGCGACCTGCCCTACATTTACAACGACGCTTTCGCATTCCTCTACACCTCGCTGCGCGAGAGTTTCGGCATACCGCTGCTCGAGGCCATGGCCTGCGGAACGCCCGTGGTGACAAGCGACACATCGTCCATGCCGGAAATAGCAGGCCCCGATGCGGCGCTGACAAGCCCGGAAAGAGCCGGTGACATCACCGAAATGATGCTGCGGCTGGAGAACGATCACGATTTCCGAGAACGGCAGATAAATATAGGATTGGAGCGTGTGAAAATGTTCTCCTGGCGGAAAACGGCCGAAGAACTACTAAGACTTTACAAAGATGTGTACATGGAAACAAGCGGGCACAAGCCTCACTGACCACAGAAACGGAACGGAATCATGACGGCAATGAATCTGTTGACGGACAGACCAAATGGAAACCTAAGCAAACAAATCGAGGGAAAGGTCCTGACGGGGCTTTTCCTCTTCTATTTCTTCTTTCTTCTCGTCCTTGAAATCAAGCATCAACTGGCGTGCGTCAGCCGAACCGCCGGTATTCAGACGATAGTATCCGCGACGCCCCGTGCTCTCTATCAGTGGCTGGGGAGACCGTGAGTTGCGGGCAATATACAGACGGACATAACTGTAAACCTCAGCCATGTCGAGCGTGAAGAACAGGCTGCAATTCATGTTGTAGACATGCTTGGCCAACATCTGCACGCTGATGCCGCCATCCCCCACATCGGAGAGAATCTTGAGTATCTGCTTGTCGTATTCCATAAAGACCGGTCATATATCAATTAAAACATCGTATGTATGATACGGAAGATGAAAAAGGCCGGTAATGCTCCCCAGCTTTACCGACCTTATTCATGTATTTACATTCAAAAATTTAAGCCAATGTTATCTTGTCTTCCGCCTGAATGATCTTTCCTTCCTTGAAGAGCCAGCCCATACCGAGCAATGTCTCTTCCTCGCTGATACCCGCCGCCTGTGCAATCTCTGCCAAAGCCATCGGATGTTCCGCAGCGGCCAATGCCTGATAAACGTCTCCTGCCTTAAAGCCTACATTCTCTGCATTGAACACGATAGTCACTTTCTTTGGTGATGCAGTCTTCTTCACAGCTGTCTTTTTTGTACTGGTTGTCTTTGCAGCCGTCTCTTTCTTTACAGTTTTCTTTTCTGCCATAACATTATAAAAAATAATTTTATAGAACGGTCTTGTACCATTCTTTTATCATTTCGCTTGCAAAAGTAAACATTTTTATACCAATTGCAAAATTTATTATGCACAAAACAGCATGTTTTAAACCGCAGAAACAGACTTCATGCATTATTCTTGACATATATCAATGCGCAACTGCAATTCGTCAAGCTGTTTGGGATCGAGTTCACCCGGAGCATCAAGCATCACATCGCGCCCGCTGTTGTTCTTCGGGAACGCAATGCAGTCGCGTATAGAATCCAGTCCGGCAAAGATGCTGACAAAGCGGTCGAGACCGAAAGCGAGACCGGCATGAGGCGGTGCGCCATACTTGAATGCATTGATAAGGAAGCCGAACTGGGCCATGGCACGCTCCGGGGTGAAACCGAGTATACGGAACATCTTCTCCTGAAGTTTGCCATCGTGTATACGAAGACTGCCGCCTCCTACTTCTATACCGTTGCAAACGAAGTCGTAAGCCTTGGCACGCACCTGCTCAGGATGCTCGTCGAGCAATGGAATGTCGTCAGGGTTCGGCATGGTGAACGGATGGTGTGTAGCCATGAGACGCTGCTCCTCATCACTCCACTCAAACAGCGGGAAGTCGACAATCCACAGACACTCGAACTTGTCCTTGCTGCGCAGACCGAGGCGGTCGCCCATCTCCAGACGCAAAGTGCACAGTTGTGTACGTGTCTTGTTGGCCTTGTCACCGCTCAGTATCAGAACGAGGTCGCCGTCATTGGCGCCCATCTTGGCTTTCAGTTGCTGCCATACCTCGGGTGCATAGAACTTGTCTATGCTTGACTTTACGGTGCCGTCTTCGTTGAATTTCACGTAAACGAGTCCCTTGGCACCTACTTGCGGACGTTTCACAAAATCGGTAAGCTGGTCAAGCTGCTTACGGGTGTATCCGGCACATCCCGGCACACAGATACCGCCGATATACTCTGCACTGTCAAAGACGGGGAATGTGCCGGTACCCTTCAGCACATCCATCAACTCGACAAACTCCATGCCGAAACGCAAGTCGGGCTTGTCGCTGCCGAAACGACGCATTGCCTCGTGCCATGTCATCTGCTGCAAACGTGCCGGAAGTTCGACGTCGAGAACTTCCTTAAACAGATGGCGGGCCATGTCTTCAAACAGATTGATTACATCGTCCTGCTCGACAAAACTCATCTCACAGTCTATCTGAGTGAACTCAGGCTGGCGGTCGGCACGCAAATCCTCATCGCGGAAACACTTGGCAATCTGGAAATAACGGTCGAAACCGCTCACCATGAGCAACTGCTTGAGTGTCTGCGGACTTTGCGGCAACGCATAGAACTGGCCGGGATTCATTCTCGAAGGTACGACAAAGTCGCGGGCACCCTCAGGAGTAGACCCGATGAGAATAGGAGTCTCCACTTCTATGAACTGATGGGAATCGAGGAAGTTACGGATAAGGATGGTCATGCGGTGACGAAGCTCGAGATTGCGGCGCACGGGCGTACGGCGCAAATCGAGATAGCGGTATTTCATTCGTATGTCGTCGCCCCCGTCGGTATTGTCTTCGATGGTAAACGGCGGTGTGATGCTCTCGCTCAGCACATTGAGCCCGCTCACGATTATCTCTATGTCACCTGTGGCTATGTTCTTGTTCTTGCTTTCACGCTCGCTGACAGTCCCAACGGCCTGAATACAGAACTCACGTCCGAGTTTGTTGGCACGGTCGCAAAGCTCTTTGTCCAAAGTCTCGTTAAAAACCAATTGCGTGATTCCATAACGGTCGCGCAGGTCGACAAACGTCATGCCGCCCATCTTACGGCTGCGCTGGACCCATCCGGCAAGCGTAACCACGCTGCCCGTATCGGAGAGACGAAGCTCTCCACAAGTCTTTGATCTATACATAATTATTATATATGATGTTCTTATCTGGTGTGCAAAAGTATACAAAAATGCGGAGATTAACAAATTTTTTCCGTATCTTTGTGCCGACAATAACCAATTTACTAAAATGAAAAAACTTATCACTCTATTTGCTGTCACGGCGATATCGTTATCCGCTGTGGCACAAAATGCAAAACAGACGGAAGTGCTGAACGTGGCGCGGAATGCAAACGACTACTTTATGGCGAAGTATAAAGACCCGACGGAGCCAACCAACGTGAAACGAATACGTCCCAGCAGCCTGTGGACACGTGCCGTATACTATGAGGGACTGATGGCTCTATACGGCATTGACAAACAGCAACGCTACATTGACTATACGGACACATGGGCCAACTTTCACCAATGGACACCGCGCAACGGCATCAAGACACGCGATGCCGACGACCAGTGTTGCGGACAGACATACCTCGAGCGCTTTGTAATGACAGGCGACTCTACCATGTTGCGCCCTATACGTGAGAACCTGCAGGGACAGATGGCCGAAACAAAGATAGGCTACTGGACATGGATTGACGCCATACAGATGGCCATGCCTATATATGCACAGATGTACAAGATAACGGGCGACCGCTCATACATCGAGCACGGCATGAAGATGTACCGTTGGAGCCGCAACGAATGCGGAGGCGGACTGTTCAACGAGAAGGACGGACTGTGGTGGCGTGATGCCGACTATGTGCCGCCCTACAAGGAGAAAGACGGAAAGGACTGCTACTGGTCGCGCGGCAACGGATGGGTGCTGGCGGCACTCGTGCGTGTGATGGACCAGCTCTCGCCCAAGGACAAGATATATAAAGAGGTGAAAAAAGACTTCATTATGATGTGCGACGGACTTTCCAAGTGCCAGCGTGAAGACGGATTCTGGAACGTGAGTCTCGTATCGCCCGTCACATACGGAGGCAAAGAGACAACCGGCACTGCCCTCTTCCTTTACGGCATAAGCTGGGGATTGCAGAAGGGATATCTTAAAGAAAAGGTGTACCGTCCGATAGCAGACAAGGCATGGGAGGCCATGGTAAAGGATGCTGTGCACAAGGACGGATTCCTCGGCTACGTACAGGGAACCGGCAAAGACCCGTCAGCCGGACAACCTGTTACATACGACAAGGTCCCCGACTTCGACGACTACGGTGTGGGATGCTTTCTTCTCGGTGCCGTGGAGTACTATAAATTGCTTGGCAAATAGAAAGGGAAAAAGGATATACCATCAGCCATACCCACTTCTACAGAAGTCAATGTACTGACGGTTTAAGCACCAAAGAGGCTGTGTCTGAATTAAATTCATCAGACACAGCCTTGTTTGTATGCCAGCACAGCCGGCTCCATTTCACATTATATTGTACTTTAGATATGCTTTTCTTTGTTAATTATTACAAAATAAGTGCCATGATACATACAACTATAAGAAAAATAGGGTACTTTTGCGACAATTTAATTAATATTTATTCTATTATGAAAAAGATTATATTGATGACATTGATGTTCGTATGCGGCATAATGCTCGCTACGGCACAGACTGCCAACGGGGGTAAACAGGCAGAAATAAAGTTCGACAAGACTACTCATAACTTCGGAAAATTCTCCGAATCAGCACCAAAAGTATCGTGCACATTCACATTCACAAATGTGGGCGATGCACCGCTGATAATCAATCAGGCTGTGGCAAGCTGCGGATGCACTGCCACTGAATATACCAAAACACCGGTAAAACCGGGCGAGAAAGGCGAACTGAAAATAACATATAATGGCGAAGGCAAATTTCCCGGACACTTCAAGAAATCAATCACCGTACGTACAAACGGCAAAGTGGAAATGACACGCCTATATGTAGAAGGTGATATGGAAGAAGTGAAAAAATAAAAAGCGACTCTGCAACCACAGAAATTAACACAACCGGCCGTCGGAAAAAATTCCTGACGGCCGGTTGTGCGTTCATATAATGTAATAAAGAAAGGAAAAGCAGAGTTCCACAATCGTACAGATGATATGGAATGGCGCCAACATTGTCAGAACTGATAGGAAAGACCGAGCGAACAGTATTCCTTAAACTGCCAATAATTCCAGTCCTCATCACGTTTTCTTGAGTCGTCCAAACGGGGATATATGAAAATATTGGTACTGATATACTTGCTTACATTCATCGTTATCGTATTCTCCCACTCCACCAAAGCACGCTCGTAAGTGGTATATCCGTACAGACGGGTCTGCCATCTTATCTGGTCTGTAATTTTCCATGTAAGCGAAGTTGTCAGCTGCGAACCGAAATCCTCCAATGTATGATGATTACCCCGGACACCATGACTCTTTGCCAAACGTTTGCGGTCTACATAGCGAAAGTTGAACGAAAGGAATGAAAGGTTGACACTGCCGGTAAGCCGCTTGTTGAGCGCCTCTACGGAATAGTCCATACCGAGACCGAGGTTGAGGTTAAACGGTGACATGAAATCCGAATACACTTTCTTGTCATTGCTCTTCAATCCCGTAGTAAACTGTGTGTAGGCAAGCACCTGCAACGTGTAATACCATCGCTTGGTGGCCTGTAAACCGAGTTTACCGGTATATCGTATCATATCGTTATTGGTTTTGAACTTATGCAACGTATCCGACTTTGAAGTCTGGAATCCGAGCTTCATTTCGAGTTTATTCTCAAATTTCAGACGTTTCTTATTATTATAATTGGCCGTAAGTGTAAGTCCGGCCACCATAGAGTAGTTGCTCTCGCCACCCTTATGCCAGTTTTCCGAAATAAAGTTCTGCATGAACTGCATGTTTCCATCGCCGCCGAATGTCCAAAAATTAGGCCGCTTCACCATAACCTCAACCGGCACATATACCGGTTCGTCAGGCACTGAACCCACTTTATCGATAAATTCGATATTGTGATGCACAGGCTCTTTAATGTCGTTACGTATCGTTCCCACTTTCTTAAGCCTGCTCTCGGTATTGGCTACAAGATCCGGCCTGTTGAGATATATGTGCAACATGGTAGCGTCAACCGCATCTACCACTTTGTCGACTACAGTACGAGGAGCATACTCCAACACGCGGCTTGCCGGTGAATGATAGAAAGTGAGCGGAGCAAAAAGCCGGTAATGACGTCCGTCGGGATGAATCTGACCATAGAACGATTCCATCTCTATTACCGAGTCTATACGCTCCATGCACGCCACAAGCGAGTCCATATAAGCCTTGACTATCAGCGAAGTATCGGTTTTCACCGGTCTTATCGTTCCGTATTGGCCACGCCTTTGAGCTACGCCAGCCATAGCGACCTGCATCAATACCATCAATACGTATATATGTTTGGGATTCATTCTTATACAATCTGTTTATGTTGCAAAGATACGGATTATTATTTAATTTTAATAATGCTATGCCACTCAATATTAATTCTCATCTAAATCTTTGTGCGATTCAACTTTTTTTTAGTAATTTTGCACCTTGTATAATATCTAAGGTATTAGGAAATAAATCATAAAAATCATATTAATTGTGGCAGAAACAAAATATATCTTCGTCACCGGCGGTGTTGTTTCATCGCTTGGCAAAGGCATTATTTCGTCCTCAATAGGAAAGTTGCTTCAGGCAAGGGGATATAACATCACCATTCAGAAGTTTGACCCTTACATCAACATCGACCCGGGAACACTCAACCCATACGAGCACGGTGAATGCTACGTTACGGTGGACGGCATGGAGACCGACCTCGACCTCGGTCATTACGAGCGCTTCACCGGCATACAGACCACCAAGGCCAACTCGCTCACCACGGGACGCATCTACAAAGCTGTAATAGACAAGGAGCGCCGCGGCGATTATCTGGGCAAGACAATACAAGTGGTACCACACATTACAAATGAAATAAAACGCAACGTGAAGATGCTCGGCGAGAAGTATCACTACGACTTCGTCATAACCGAAATCGGCGGAACCATCGGTGACATCGAAAGCATGCCGTACCTTGAGGCCATACGTCAGATGAAATGGGAAATGGGATGCAACGCCGTGTGCGTTCATCTTACATACGTACCCTATCTGAAAGCAGCCGGCGAACTGAAGACCAAACCGACACAGCACTCCGTAAAGGAACTGCAGAGCATGGGAATACAACCTGACGTGCTGGTATTGCGTACAGAAAAACATCTCAATAACGACATATTGAAAAAAGTGGCTTCGTTCTGCAACGTCGACATGGACTGCGTGGTACAGAGCGAAGACCTGCCGTCGATATATGAAGTACCCGTGAACATGCAGAAACAGGGACTCGACACAGCCATAATGCGCAAACTGCAAATGGAAATAGGCGATATGCCTACACTCGGTCCGTGGCGCAACTTCCTCGAACGGCGCAACAACGCCACAAAAGAGATACGCATAGGACTGGTCGGAAAATACGATCTGCAAGACGCATACAAGAGTATCCGCGAAAGTCTCACACAAGCCGGAATATACAACGACCACAAGACGATACTTACCTTTATCAACTCTGAAAATCTTACCGAAGACAATGTAGCCGAAAAACTTTCCGGGCAGGACGGCATCATGATTTGTCCGGGATTCGGACAACGCGGCATCGAAGGCAAGATTGTGGCAGCCCACTACACACGCACACACGACATCCCCACATTCGGCATATGTCTCGGCATGCAGATGATGGTAATAGAGTTTGCACGCAACGTACTTGGCTATTCAGACGCCAACAGCCGCGAAATGAACGAAAAGACACCGCACAATGTCATAGACATAATGGAGGAACAGAAAAACATCACCAACATGGGCGGAACGATGCGTTTGGGAGCATACGAGTGTGTGCTCAGACAAGGCTCACGCGTATTGGACATTTATAAAAAAGAACATATACAGGAACGCCACCGCCACCGTTACGAATTCAACAACGACTATCTGACGGAGTACGAGCGCAACGGCATGCTATGTACGGGACGAAACCCTGAGAGCAACCTTGTTGAGATTGTCGAGATACCGGGACTGAAATGGTATATAGGAACGCAATTCCACCCGGAATATCAAAGCACCGTACTCAACCCTCACCCCCTATTTGTAGATTTTATAAGAACAGCCATCAAAAACAAAAAAGATGAATAAGAACAACATTATCGGATTCATTCTGATACTCGCCGTACTTGGTGTGTTCAGTTGGTACAACCAGCCTACACAAGAACAGATTGAAGCACAACGCAAACAGGACTCTATAGCCACAGTACTGAAAGAGAAAGCCGACAAGGACAAGAAAATAGCAGAGATAACGAAGAAAGCACAGGCTTTGGCTGCCGCGCAAGGCGACACCACAGCGCTGTTTTACCCGTCGATGAACGGTGTAAACAAGCAGGTTGTACTGAAGAACGAGAAAGTGGAGCTGACCCTCGACACCAAAGGCGGCATAGTAAAGAAAGCCAAGATACTCAACTTCACAGACCGCAACGGTGCCAAAGACGTGACACTGTTCGAAGGCAATGACCAAAACCTGAACTTCATGCTTGCGGGCAAAAACACCAACATCATAACTTCCGATTTGTATTTCACACCATCGGGGCAAACTGACTCTACAGTCACAATGACCGCAAAAGCCGGCAACGGCGGCGCGCTGATTCTCGAATACAGACTGGGACGCGACTATCTGATGCACATTTCGCTACGTGCCGAAGGACTTTCCGGAGTGTTCGCACCCAACTATCGCGAAGTAGACATCGAATGGAACGAGAACTGCCGACAACAGGAGAAAGGTTTCACGTTTGAAAACCGATACGCTACACTGACATACAAGGAGAAAGACGGTGGAACGGACAATCTGAGCGAGACTTCGGAGAAGACCGACGAAAAGATAGAGGAAGCTCTTGACTGGGTAGCTTTCAAGAATCAGTTCTTCAGCGCCGTCCTTATATCGAAGGACGGCATTGCAGCCAACTCGCTAATGACAAGCATACCACAGGAGAAAGGCTCTGGATATCTGAAACACTACGAAGCCAAGATGAAGACCGCTTTCGATCCGTCGGGAGCCAAACCCACAGAATTTGAAATGTTCATAGGCCCTAACGATTTCCGCCTGCTCAGTGACATCGAAGATGAAAGTGCTTTCGGCAAGGAACTCGAACTGCAGCAGCTTGTATATCTCGGATGGCCTCTCTTCCGAATAATCAACCGATGGTTTACGCTTTACGTATTCGACTGGCTTACAGGATTTGGCCTAAACATGGGTATTGTCCTCATCCTCATAACGCTGCTACTCAAAGTCATCACATTCCCTATGGTGAAGAAGAGCTACATGAGTTCGGCCAAAATGCGTGTGCTGAGACCGAAACTCGAAGAGGCTACCAAGCAATATGACAAGCCCGAAGACCAGATGCAGAAACAGCAGGCCATGATGGCACTCTACTCCAAATATGGCGTAAGCCCTCTGTCGGGATGTCTGCCTATGCTGATACAGATGCCTATCTGGATTGCCATGTTCAACTTCGTGCCCAACGCCATACAGTTACGTGGAGAGAGTTTCCTGTGGATAAGCGACTTGTCCACATACGACCCGATATGGGAATGGAATACCAACCTGTGGCTCATCGGAGACCATCTGAGCCTCACATGTATACTCTTCTGCGTGGCCAACGTACTTTATTCGATTATGAGCATGCGTCAGCAACGCGACCAGATGGTCGGGCAACAGGCCGAACAGATGAAAATGATGCAATGGATGATGTATCTCATGCCGGTAATGTTCTTCTTCATGTTCAACGACTACTCTGCCGGCCTCAACTTCTACTACTTCATATCACTCTTCTTCAGTGCCGCCATCATGTGGACGCTCCGCAAGACTACCGACGATGCCAAACTTCTCTCTATTCTTGAGGCACGCTACAAGGAAAACGAGAAGAACCCGAAGAAGACGAGCGGTCTTGCCGCACGCCTTGAAGCCATGCAGAAACAGGCTGCCGAAATACAAAGGCAACAACGCGAAATGCAGAACAAACGTAAATGATACCCGTCCGGACAAAGCACCGAGAAAGCCCGAGCAAAAAATGAAATATCCTCAATAGATATGCAGAGACGCAAAAGCTCAAAGAATGTCATTCACCGCACACATCCATACAACGGTAATATATCCTTTGAGCATTTGCGTCTCTGTGCTTTAAAAGAAACCTAATATTACACTGACATATGAAAACATATCAAATAATCGTTGCCGCTGCAATAGCACTTTTCCCGCACACCGGCAACATCAAAGCACAGAACACAGTGAACATCGGTAAAAGCAATATCATACTGAACAGCCGTATGATGACCCCCGAAGCGATGTGGGCCATGGGGCGGATAGCATCGGCCGAAGCCTCAGCTGACGGCAAAAAGATTGTATATCAGGTAGGATACTACAGCGTCAAGGAGAACAAGAACAGGCAGGTGATATGCACTACCGACGCCGACGGCAAGAACAACCGCCAGCTCACCACCGGCACCCAAAGCGAAACTGACCCCACATGGACAAACGGACGCATAGCCTACCTGTCGGCCGGTGAGATATGGACAATGGAACATGACGGCACCGACCGACGCCGAATCAGCGACACGAAAGGGACCGTCGAAGCATTCAAATTCTCACCCGACGGCAAAAAGGTAATCATAGTGAAATCACTGCCATTCAACGACATCATAAAGAAGAATCCTGACGATCTTCCACTTGCTACGGGACGCCGTATCACCGACCTGATGTACCGTCATTGGGACCATTACGTGGAAAGTATCCAGCATCCTTTCATCGCTGACGTGAATACTGACGGAACCATCAGTTCGGTCATGACAGACATTCTCGACGGTGAGCCTTACGAATGTCCTATGGAGCCGTTTGGAGGAATCGAGCAACTGGCATGGAGCCCGTCTTCGAAGACCATAGCATACACATGCCGGAAAAAGACCGGACGCGACTATGCCATCTCCACCGACTCCGACATATACCTGTATAACGTGGACACCAAAGAGACACAGAATCTCTGCAAGGAAAAAGGATACACCCCCATCCCAGTATCCCCCACACATACCATGAAAGACCAGAAGGTAAACAGCGATGAGAATCTGAAGAACAATCCCGGCTACGACACAAACCCGCAATTCTCGCCCGACGGCAAGCACGTGGCATGGCTCAGCATGGCCCGCGACGGATATGAGGCCGACCGCAACCGCCTGTGCATATATACGTTTGAGAGCGGTGCTAAAGACTATGTGACAGAGTCGTTCGACTCTAACGTTGATGCTTTCTGTTGGAGTGCCGACTCGAAGACACTCTCATTCGTCGGTGTATGGCACGGTTGCATCAATGTGTATCAGACCAACATGAAAGGCGAAGTGAAACAGCTGACCAACGACTGGGCCGACTACATATCCATAGCCCCCGCCAACGACGGTAACAAACTGCTCGCCATGCGTCAGAGTCTGTCAGCCCCTACCGACATATACATCATCACGCCAGGCAAAGAAGTGAAGAAGACAAAGATAGAACAGGTGACGAAAGAAAACAAACACATACTCGACCAACTGACATTCGGAAAGGTACAACAACGATGGGTAAAGACCACCGACGGTAAGGACATGCTCTGCTGGATAATACTGCCGGCCGACTTCAACCCTGACAAGAAATACCCTACACTGCTTTTCTGCGAAGGCGGACCGCAAAGTCCCGTGAGCCAGTTCTGGAGCTACCGCTGGAACTTCCAGATAATGGCGGCCAACGGCTACGTTGTCATTGCCCCCAACCGCCACGGCCTCCCCGGCTTCGGCACCGAGTGGAACGAGCAAGTCAGCGGTGACTGGACCGGCCAGTGCATGGACGACTATATTTCTGCCATTGACGATGCCGCAAACAATCTGCCTTTCGTCGACCGCGAACGCCTCGGCGCCGTAGGAGCAAGTTTCGGAGGATTCAGCGTCTACTACCTCGCCGGACATCACGACAAACGCTTCAAGTGTTTCATAGCCCACGACGGTGCCTTCAACCTCGAATCAATGTACACCGACACAGAGGAAGCCTGGTTCAGCAACTGGGAGTATGAAGACGCCTATTGGAACAAGCCACTCACAGCAAACGCAAAGAAAACATACGATAACTCTCCACACAAGTTTGTTGACAGGTGGGACACTCCCATCCTCTGCATACACGGAGAAAAAGACTACCGCATCAATGCCAACCAAGGTTTCGGTGCTTTCAACGCCGCCCGAATGCGCGGCATTCCTGCCGAACTGCTCATCTTCCCCGACGAGAACCACTGGGTGCTCAAACCTCAGAACGGAATTCTCTGGCAACGCACATTCTTCGGATGGCTCGACCGATGGTTGAAGAAGTAAGTCTGAAGAAACAAGACGCTCAAATAAGCAATCTGCAAGACGAAACAGAAAAACAAACGTGAACGTTTAAACAATAAAATAAAACAAGAATATGACAGAAACAATTCAGAAAAGAATCAATGATTCTAAAGCCATGAGATGGACGGCCCTTATCCTTATAGCCTTGATGATGTTCTTCGGCTATATGTTTGTAGACGTTATGTCGCCCCTCCAGTCACTCGTGGAGCAGGAGCGCGGCTGGAGTCCGAGCGTATTCGGAACATACGCCGCCAGTGAGTATCTGCTCAACGTGTTCGGCTTCCTCATCATTGCCGGAGTCATCCTCGACAAGTGCGGCATCCGCTTCACCGGCGAGCTGTCGGCTTCGATGATGTTCATCGGCGCCGCCATCAAGTTCTACGCCGTTAGCGATTGGTTCCCCGGTACCGGTCTTGCCACATGGCTCGACTCATGGTGGATAACAATGCCCGCAAGCGCCAAGCTGGCTTCGTTCGGCTTCATGATATTCGGTTGCGGCTGCGAGATGGCCGGCACCACCGTATCAAAAGCCATTGCCAAGTGGTTCAAGGGCAAGGAGATGGCCCTCGCCATGGGTCTTGAAATGGCCATTGCCCGCGTCGGTGTGTTCGCCATCTTCTCAATTTCGCCGATACTGGCCGAGAAGATGGGTTCGATAGCCGCACCGGTAGGCTTCTGCACCGCCCTCGTGTTCATCGGTCTCATCACCTATACCGTCTTCACATTCATGGACCGCAAGCTCGACGCACAGCTCGGAGCCGACGGCAGCAATGAGACAAGCGACGAAGAGTTTAAGGTGGCCGACCTCAAGAACATCCTCACCAGCCAGATTTTCTGGGTGGTAGCACTGCTCTGCGTGCTCTACTACTCGGCCATCTTCCCCTTTCAGCGTTACGGTGCCAATATGTTGCAGTGCAACCTTGACGGTATCTCACCCGCCGCTGCCTCCAACATCTTCCGTTGGTTCCCCATCGGTGCCGCCGTTATCACGCCGTTCCTCGGCTCGTTCCTCGACCACAAGGGTAAGGGCGCCACAATGCTCATGTGGGGTGCCATCCTGCTGATAGCCTGCCACCTCATATTCGCCTTTGTGCTGCCGGCCACCCACAGCCACGTCATCGCCTACTCTACCATCGTACTGCTCGGCATTTCGTTTGCCCTCGTACCCGCAGCGCTGTGGCCCAGCGTGCCCAAGATTATCGATGAGAAAGTGCTCGGCAGCGCCTACTGCCTCATTTTCTGGGTGCAGAACATCGGTCTTTGCTTCGTGCCGATGCTGATAGGTAGCGTGCTCGCCAGCTCAAACGCCAACAACCCCGCCGTAATTGCAGCCAAGGAGGCCGGCGACGAGTTCATTCCCTACAACTACACCATGCCGCTCGTCATCTTCGCATGCTTCGGTGTGGCCGCTCTCATACTGGCTATCTACCTGAAAGCCATCGACCGCAAGAACCACTTCGGTCTGGAGGAGCCCAATATCAAGGCATAAGATAAGAATCAGTTCTTATAACTTGTAGGGACTGTGGTAAAATTAAAAACTTGAACTTGTAGGGACATATTCTTGTATTTGTCCGTTCGCAATATATTTGGCGGACAAATACAAGAAGTCCCTACTATTTTTAATCCATATCGTGCTTACAGCCGCTTTTATCCCGAATCAGGATATAACAGATAAAAGCGCATCACGCATCTACACCCTTCACAACCCGATTTTCACCACCAGAGGCAGATGGTCGCTCGTGCCATCGGGCGAAAAGCGATAGCCGGTATATGAGCGGAAAGGCTTGAACCCGCCATATTTCTTGTCCTCTTCAAGCAGAAACGGAGCATCGTTGACAAACGCCGAACACACCCGCTCCGCCAGATTGCGGCTCATAAGAACATGGTCGAGACTGCCCCAACGGCCCTTATAGCGATACGTACCCTTGGCCACACCGTTGCGGCCGCGCGATGAACGGGTGACATCGACAACGCCGCGAGACGTGATAAAGCCGATGGCTGCGTCACCGGAATAGTCGTTGAAGTCGCCCGCAATGATAATCACCGCGTCGGGTGACACCGCCCGCACCGAATCGACGGCCGCGCACAGCCTGCCCGCCACAGCCATACGAAACGGACGCGAATGCTTCTCACCTCCATAACGACTCGGCGCGTGCACCACAAACACATGCAGCGTATCGTCCGTAACGGTGCGTCCCGACACATACAGAATGTCGCGTGTGGGTCTCATACCCGCAACCGGATCTACCCTGAGCGGATAATGACGTATCGGTGAGAACGAAAAAGGAGAATACATCAAGGCCACATCTATGCCACGCATGTCGGGCGAATCTGTCATAATATATCTGTAACGCGCCGTACGCAACAAAGAACGTTGTGTGAGATCGGACATCACGCTGTCGTTCTCCACCTCACAAAGCGCTATCAGGTCGGGCAGACGGTAATCGCCTCCATAGGCAATATCATCGAAACCACCGCCACTGACATTACCGGCACTACTGATATAACGGTCGTCTACCGGTATGCCGCACGAAACAATCGCCCGGGAAATATTGTTCAGTTTGCGCCAATACTTCCACGGCGTCCAGTGCCGCCCGGAATCGGGCAGATATTCCACATCGTTTTTCAGACTGTCATGGCGGCAGTCAAACATATTCTCGCAGTTCAACTCCACGAAAGTGAGATATGAAGACAGCAGCAGACTGAGAAACATTGCTAAATCAAAACTTAAAAGTGAAGAATTAAAAACTGAAAATGAGAAATTGAAGATTGACAGTCCTGCATCAAGAATACACCGTCAATAAAGCAACAAAGATAATTGTAAACGCCACCAACTTACAGGGACATATTTTTGCATTTGTCGGTAATAAAATTATATAATACGGACAAATACAAAAAATGTCCCTACAAGCAGACGTTATATTATCAGCAAACCTTCTCCAGACGTTTCATCATGGCAAACATGAAGATGGCGGCAACGATACATACAGTCATGAACACTGCCCAACATACCCACAGAGCGACCGGTCCCCACAACAATCCTCCGACAGTCACAAGCTGATTGCCCAAGGCTGTAGCGACAAACCATCCGCCCATCATCATTCCTTTATACTTAGGGGGAGCAATCTTTGTAACAAACGATATGCCCATAGGAGAAATGAACAGTTCGGCGAAAGTAAGTATCAGGTAAGTGCCAATCAACAGATTAGGCGTGACATCGGCAACATGCACAGCGACCGGCTTGCCGTCGGGACCCGCCTCTGTGGCAGGAGCAGGCAGTCCTAACGAGAAGAATACCAGCAGAGCAAAGGCAGAAGCCGCTATAACCATACCGTAAGCAATCTTACGTGGAGTTGAAGGCTCTTTGCCTTTAGCGGCAAGTGCACCGAATATGGCCATAAATACCGGTGTAAGAGCTATCACATAGAACGGATTGAACTGTTGGTATATAGGAGCAGAAACATTGACCGTACCGGCAAGTTGCTGATACTTCCATACAAGAATGCCAACTGCAACAACAATCACTGCGGCAGAAATGCCTTTTGCCTTTGATGTCTTGCTCTGGAAAAGAGAGAATCCTCCATACACAATAAAGATGACAAGCACAAGATTCCATACATCGAAAGCCATGGCTTGAACACCCTCGGACGTTGTAGCAGTGAATTCATCAGCAAAGAACGTCAGTGTAAGACCGTTCTGATGGAAAGCCATCCAAAAGAAAATTACCACGGCAAACACAAGGCACAGAGCTACAATGCGCTGTTTTGTCTCTGCCGGAGAAAGCTCTTCAACAGTCGTTTCGCCTTCTTTGCTTACAGCCCGTCCAGCTCCTTCAGCATGCTTGAACATGCCTCGGCAAACATAATATATGACCATCGACAAAATTAATGAGGCACAAGCTACAGCAAACGAGAAATGATAAGCATCGTTGGACGAATAGCCCAGCGAGACTTCGGCATACTCCTTTATCTTGACCGCCATTGTGGGAGCAAACATCGCACCGATATTGATGGCCATATAGAACAGCGAGAAGCCGGAATCACGCTTTACCGAATATCGCGGATCGTCATACAGATTGCCCACCATCACCTGCAGGTTGCCCTTGAACAGACCGGTACCGAACCCTATGAGCAACAGCGAGGCTATCATAACAGCCAGCGCTACGGTGTCGCCTCCGAGTGGAACTGAAAGCAGCAGATAGCCGGCAAACATTACTATAATTCCGGTGGTTACCATCTTTCCAAAGCCGAACTTGTCGGCCAGCATACCACCGAAAAGCGGGAAGAAATAGACAGTCATCAGAAAGGCACCATATATATAACTGGCTGCCTCTGCTGACAAACCGAAGTTGGCTCGCAGAAACAATGCGAATACGGCAAGCATCGTATAATATCCGAATCGCTCACCGGTGTTGGCCAATGCCAACGCGTAAAGACCTTTAGGTTGTCCTTCAAACATAATTATTTAATTTTAGGGTTATTAGTCCGTGATATGTCAAAAAGATAAGTCAGCTTGACGACGATATTGTTAAGATTGCTTCGCCCGAAGTAATCGCGCTTCGAATTGTTGAATATGTCCCCAAGCCCGTAATAATAGCGTCCTTCGATGATGAAATGCCCCACCTTGGGATGGGAGTACTCCAGTCCGAGACCGCCTACAATACCGTAGTCAAACTTGCGCTGTATTGGCAGAGAGTCCTGTGTGGCGTCGCGCTGCACCCCTATACGGTCGGCGGTGTTCCGCTTGTCCCAGTCAAAGTTTGCCTTTGCCTTGTCGCTCATGAACAGTCCAAGCTGCGGCCCGAGCTGGCAGAAGAACTGCAATCCCTTGCGCTCGCGCCCCCACCCCATGCGCGCCATAAGCGGCATCTGGATATAATTGAGCCTGCGCTGATACTCCTCAGGCAATCCCGTGACCTGGTTTATCACCGGCATGTCTTCAGCCGTCAGTATGTCTTCCTTCCATCCCGTCTGCGTATAGTTCACCTCACCCACAAGGGCGCAGATGCTGTTGAAGTATTTTTCGCACGTGTAGCGCACTGTCAGTCCGCCCGAAATTCCACCGAGGCTCTTCTGCGGTATGGACGGATTGAAGCCCACGTTGCTCATCACGTATCCGCCGTTCACGCCCACACTCAGTTCGCTGCGGTGCTCTCCCACCTGTGCGCTGACACCGGCTGAAAACCCTACGGCCATTGCCGCCAACAATATGAATCTGCCGAACATATGCATCAGAAGTTGAGCGTCTCTATCCTGTGACCCGTGGTATAGTGCACGAAAAGTATGCTGCCGTTGCGATAGCCGCCGCCTTCCGCAACGCGCTCAAAGTGCAGCGGTGTCTGTATGGGTGTGTATCCCACCACGCCGCGCGCACCGTTGAACTGCTTTCCGTGCATGTGCAGCCCCTTGATGAAATAATATGCGTGGTCAAATCCGGTGATGGCAAAACGCGGCAGAGCCTGCTGCATGTCCGTATGGAAGTTCCACCGGAATTTCTGCTCTATGCGCGCGGTCTTTGCCGAAAGCGGGTTCATATAGAACGAAGCTGGGATGTATGTATCAAACTTGTAATAGTTGTCAAGATTGTACTTCGTGTACATCATCCATTCGGTATATCCGAACATCGTCACCGTCAGCTTCGTATTGTTCATAGCCAGGTTGTTGAGTTTGGCGAAAGCCACATTCAGTTCGGGCGAGCGGCCCGTGTTGAGAACCACCACATTGGGCATTGTGGCGCTGAATGCCTTGGCAAACTGTTGCTCTGTCGACTTCAGGTTGGTGATGGAATGGCTGCGGCCCATTGTTTCCATGCGGCGGCGCAGTCCGAACGTGAAGACACCCTTCTTGCTCGTCGTGTCGTTGCAGTCGACGAACACCGTGTGATATCCGGAAAACTTCTCCAGAAAGCGACCTATAACCGCCTCGTTATATTCCGACGGGCTCTGATACACCTGGAAGATGTTCCTGTTGGAAGATATCTCGGGGGCATTGATGGAGAACGGTATCAGCACCTTGATGTCGTGCTCGCGGGCAAAGTCGGAGAGCGGCTTCACCTGCTTGGAGTACAGCGGCCCGACTATCAGGTCGCACCGTGCCGCGTTCTTGTCCCTAAGCGTCTTGGCAATGTCGGCATCCTCCGGCACGTTCCACGCCCTTACGTCCACCGATATGCCGTTCTGCTTCAGACTGTCGCAGGCCATGAGCATTCCGCGATAGTATTCCACCATGCGCTTTCCGTCGCCATTCACATCATGCAGCGGCAGCATCACGCCCACACGTATCTCCCTCTTCCTCATGTCCACATCCTTGGGCTGCTCCGGCTTGGCTACGGCTGCGGTGCCGGCAGACGGCTTCGCTGCGGCATTGGCAGCGGGATAAGGAATAAATATGGTTTCGCCCTTTTTCAACTTATAGTCGGGACTGGCCATCTCGGGATTGGCCTTTACCAGCTCTTCCACGGTAATCCCATTGTCGCGGGCTATGCCGAAGATGGTTTCCTTCTTCTTTACCTTGTGTATCTCTTTCCACTTTGTGGTCTGCGCCGTCACGGTTCCGCAGAAGAACGCGGCCACCAACAATGGCAACAAGTATCGTAATGTCAGTTTCATTCTCATTTTTGTAATAACAGTAATGTCAAAAACATAAAATCGCCTACAAAATTAACAAAAAAAAGCGGAATAAGGCATATAAATTTGTTTCTTTCTTCCATTATGCGTATATTTGCAAACAAATACGTTTAAGAACCAAATCATGGGCAATATCGTATCAAAACAAATTGAGAAGAGACACTGTCAAAAAGACAATGTTACTTCACGGAATGAAAATAAAAATTCATTCAAATTATCTGATGTGCCAAAAGAAGAACTTCTTAAAAGAAGAATTTCCGTATATTCATACTTATTATAATGCTTAAAAACGCATACCCTTTTCATTATATACAGAAAGAAAAGGGAGATGGAACCTGTATTTTAGAAACCCATCTATACAGATTCAAGTCGGAAAAATCTAAATTAGTTTATATTGTTCGCGTAGAACGGTATAAATATGACGTCTATGCAGTGAAATTTTACCTCAAAAATCACAGGCTGTCTGAAAATAAATACAGACTGCTGACCTATACCTATGAACCGCGACGAATTATAAATACCTGCATAAAGATAATGCTCTCCATATTCAAAGAAAACCCAAACGCATCTTTTGGATTTATCGGCTCCAACAATCTGGGAGAAAATGAATGTGGGACAAAACGGTATAGGGTGTATTCAAAACTTGTAGCCACATACTTCAGCGACGAATATTTCCATCATAAGGAGAACATCGGCAAAAGTGCATATATGCTCATAAACAAAAATGCACTGAAAAACAACAAGGATATGATAAGGCAAATCGAAGATTTCTTTATCTCTCAATACGATTACTTCGATTAATCGGCATCTCATTCATTTTATCACGGTGACAGAAGTAATAATCGGAAATTTCTGCTTAACTTTGCATTCCACATCTTTATTTAATGCAACCATGACAATTAGAACAAGACTTATATTGGCCGTATTGCTGGCAGCATTGCTGCCGGCAAGCGCTTTTGCCGACTTCAATCCGACGGCATATTATACCGTTGACGGCGACGAAATGGAAGAGACCGAAGCCATTGTCGACGCACAGGCACCGCTGCGGGTCACATTCAGGGCCAACCCGTCGCACATCGACGACGGTGTGACACCGGCATACGAATGGCGGTTTGTCAAGGACGGACAGACCGACGCCTACATCGTGCGCTACGAAGAGAACACGGAGTTTGAGTTTCGCGAGTCGGGAACAACGGCCGTGTCACTCTACGTGAGCTATGGCGACGGCGAACCGGAACTGACAGGCACCATACGCGTGAGCATCAGCACGAGCCTGCTTGAGATGCCAAACGCATTCTCGCCCAACGGCGACGGCATAAACGACATATACAAGGCCAAGCCCAACCATAAGAGCATCGTAGAGTTCAAAGCCTACATCTTCAACCGCTGGGGACACAAGATATACGAGTGGACCGACATCAACGGCGGATGGGACGGCACCCAAGGCGGCAAGAAAGTCAAGGCCGGAGTGTATTTTGTGCTGGTGAAGGCCAAGGGAGCCGACGGCCGGGAATATAACATCAAGCGCGATGTGAACGTGCTTCTCGACTATACCGAAGGGGGAGCAGAATATTAATGCGTAAAGGATTATGCAAAGAGAAGACAAGAAAATCAACGTGTGGGGTGCGCGCGTGCACAACCTTAAAAACATAGACGTGGAGATACCACGCAACAGTCTGACCGTAATCACGGGTCTTTCGGGCTCGGGCAAGTCGTCACTGGCATTTGACACTATATTCGCAGAGGGCCAGCGGCGCTACATCGAGACATTCTCGGCCTATGCCCGCAACTTTCTCGGAGGCATGGAACGGCCCGACGTGGACAAGATTACGGGCCTCAGCCCGGTGATAAGCATTGAGCAGAAGACAACCAACAAGAACCCGCGCTCCACCGTGGGCACCACGACCGAGATATACGACTTCATGCGCCTGCTCTTCGCACGGGCCGGACGCGCCTACAGCTATGCCACAGGCGAGGAGATGGTGAAGTATACCGAGGAACGCGTGCTCGAGATGATAACAGACGACTACGCCGGCCGGCGCATATACATACTGGCCCCGCTCGTGCGCAGCCGCAAAGGACACTATCGCGAACTGTTCGAGAGCATGCGCAAGAAGGGATATCTGCATGTGCGTGTGGACGGCGAGGTGAAGGAGATTGCCCGCGGCATGAAGACCGACCGCTACAAGAACCACGACATCGAGGTGGTGATAGACAAGATGCAGGTACAGCCCAAGGACAAGGACAACGAGCGGCTGAAGAAGACAGTGGCCACGGCCATGAAGCAGGGCGACGGTCTGATAATGATTCTCGACCACGAGACGGACGAGGCCAAATATTTCTCCAAACGTCTGATGTGCCCGACGACGGGAATATCATACAGCGATCCTGCACCGAACAACTTCTCGTTCAACTCGCCTCAAGGCGCATGCCCACACTGCAAGGGACTGGGACAGATCAACGAGATCGACATGAAAAAGGTCATCCCCGACCGCCGGCTGAGCATACACGCCGGTGCAATCGTTCCGTTGGGAAAGTACAGGAACCAGATGATTTTCTGGCAGATCGACGCCATACTGAAGAAATACGACTGCGACATAAAGACGCCCGTAGAAGACATCCCCGACGAAGCAATGAGCGAAATCCTGTATGGCTCGCTTGAGAACGTGCGCATAGACAAGGATCTTGTGAAGACATCGAGCGATTATTTCGTGGCATTCGACGGTGTGGTGAAGTACCTGCGCACGTTGATAGACAGCGACGATTCGGCCACTGTGCAGAAGTGGGCCGACCAGTTCATGGCCGTGTGCCGGTGTCCGGAGTGCAAGGGACAAAGGCTCAACCGCGAGGCATTGTCGTATCGCATTTGGGACAAGAACATTGCCGAACTGGCCGACATGGACATCGCCGAACTGCGCGAATGGCTCAATCATGTGAAAGAGCACCTGAACAGTCAGCAGCGGCAGATAGCCGAAGAGATATTGAAGGAAATCCGCACACGTGTCGACTTTCTGCTTGAAGTGGGTCTCGACTATCTGTCGCTCAACCGCCAGTCGGCAACGCTGTCGGGCGGTGAAAGCCAGCGCATACGTCTGGCCACACAGATAGGTTCGCAACTGGTCAACGTGCTATACATCCTCGACGAGCCGAGCATCGGTCTGCACCAACGCGACAACGAACGGCTGATATCTTCTCTTAAAGAATTGCGAGACATCGGCAACACAGTCATCGTCGTGGAACACGACAAAGACATGATGCTGGCATCCGACTACCTCATCGACATCGGCCCCAAGGCCGGACGCAAAGGCGGTGAAGTAGTGTTTCAGGGCACACCGGCAGAGCTGCTTGGCTTGTCCAATTCCTCCAAATCTTCCAAGCCATCACATCCCTCCACTCCCTCCCATCTTTCCCACCCCTCCCATAACGAGAACAGCATCGACGGCTCTACCGCCGCCTATCTCACCGGCCGTTGCAACATCAATATACCGGCCAAGCGACGTACCGGCAACGGCAACAGCCTGTGGATAAGAGGTGCATCGGGCAACAATCTGAAGCATGTGGATGTCGAGTTCCCGCTTGGCAAGCTGATTGTGGTGACGGGCGTAAGCGGTTCGGGCAAGTCTACACTCGTCAACGAGACGCTGCAGCCCATTCTCTCGCAGCATTTCTACCGCTCGATCAAGAAACCGATGCCATACGACAGCATCGACGGACTTGAGCATATAGACAAGGTGGTCAACGTCGACCAAAGTCCTTTGGGACGCACACCGCGCTCCAATCCGGCCACATATACAGGCGTATTCGCCGACATACGCTCGCTGTTTGTCAATCTGCCCGAAGCAAAGATACGCGGATACAAGCCGGGGCGCTTCTCGTTCAACGTAAAGGGCGGACGCTGCGAAACCTGCGGAGGCAACGGATACAAGACCATCGAAATGAACTTTCTGCCCGATGTTATGGTTCCATGCGAGGTGTGTCACGGCAAGCGCTACAACCGCGAGACGCTCGAGGTGCGCTACAAAGGCAAGAGCATTGCCGACGTACTCGACATGACGATAAACCAAGCAGTGGAGTTCTTCGAAAACGTGCCCGACATTCTGCGCAAGATAAAGACAATTCAAGATGTCGGACTTGGATATATAAAGCTCGGACAACCTTCCACCACTCTGTCGGGAGGCGAGAGCCAGCGCGTGAAACTGGCAACCGAACTGAGCAAGAAAGACACGGGCCGGACTCTTTACATACTCGACGAGCCTACTACAGGTCTGCATTTTGAAGATATCAGGATACTGATGGAGGTGATTGGCCGTCTTGTGGACCGCGGCAATACGGTAGTAATCATCGAGCACAACCTCGACGTCATCAAACTGGCAGACCACATCATCGACATGGGACCGGAAGGCGGACGCGGCGGCGGCGAGGTGCTGTCCGTGGGTACGCCCGAGGAAGTGGCCGAGAGCACGAAGGGATACACCCCGCGGTTCCTCAAGGCTGAGTTGGAAAATAAAGGTATAAATAACAGGAATTAAAGGAGTTGTATACCAAGGCGGATAAGGAGAACCATATAAGCCTTGGCAGAGGGCAGGGAAACATTCCGCCATGCTCATCAAAAGTGATTTCGGAGACCTCGCCAGCCTGTCACGGCGGCCTCGTGGCAAAATGTAGTTAATAACTTTACTGTTTAAAGTCAATAACATTACACCTCAATATTAATAAGATTACTGAGTAAAGTTATTAACATCATTTTCTCACGGCGGTTACAACAC
Source organism: Xylanibacter rodentium (assembly GCF_013166575.1). Lineage (GTDB taxonomy): Bacteria > Bacteroidota > Bacteroidia > Bacteroidales > Bacteroidaceae > Prevotella > Prevotella rodentium. The sequence continues at coordinate 2,221 of NZ_JABKKE010000019.1, read as the reverse complement.
CACTTCCCTACGATTTGCGCAGCAGCACATAGCCAATCCATCCACCTGCTACAGATGCGGTGAAAATACCAAGTTTTGCCTGCACAAGAGATGCCCCGTCGGCAAAGGCAAGTGTGGAAATGAACATAGACATGGTGAAACCTATGGATGCAAGAAAACCTATGCCCAAAAGTCGGCGTATGGTCAGACCACCTGACGGTGATGCAATACCCAACTTGGACAGCATAACCGTGGACAAAACGATTCCCACTGGTTTGCCGACCAACAACCCGAACATCACTCCGGCTGCAATGTTTGTAGAGAAAACATCCTGGAGATTAATGCCGTCGAACGACACACCGGCATTGGCAAGTGCGAATATGGGCATTATCACAAACGACACCAGCGGATGCATGGCGTGCTCAAGACGCTGCAGGGGTGGAATGGCAGCACGCGAATTGTCTATGACACGGTCTATTATCTCCACCTGCTTATCCTCAAGCGTAGGAACATCGTTGGGTTTCAACTCACGAAAGTGTCTCAACAGCCGCCCCACTCTCTTTATATAGGCCGACTCCGGCAACCGAGAGTCGGCCGGTATCATAAAAGCGGCCAGCACGGCGGATATCGTGGCATGCACACCCGACATGAGAAACGCCGTCCACACACCGCCGATTCCTATAACTCCATAGAAGATCACATTCTTTATGCCCATCTTGTTGGCCGCAAACATAACCAACAGAAAGGCCATGCCCACGGCGATGCTCACCAGCGATATCTCCGAGGTATAGAACAGGGCTATCACGAGCACGGCGCCAAGGTCGTCGACAATGGCCAATGTGGTAAGGAATACCTTGACCGACATCGGTACCCTGCTGCCAAGCAGTGATATTATAGCCAACGAAAAGGCAATATCGGTGGCCATAGGTATTCCCCATCCGCCAGCGGCACCCGTGCCGATATTGAGCGACAAGTATATCATCGCAGGTACAAGCATACCGAGCAAAGCCGCCCCGATGGGCAATATCGTGTTGCGAAGGTCTGACAATTCTCCGCCGATGAACTCGCGTTTCAGCTCCAGTCCGACAACAAAGAAGAACATAGACATCAGCCCGTCGTTTATCCAATGGTGCAGACTGTAATACAGATAGTAGTCACCGTTGAATACAAAACCGAATTTCTGTTCAAAGAAGTGATGCCAGGCGTCGCTCCACGGCGTATTTGCCATCACCATAGCCACGACGATGGCCAATCCGAGCACAACGACGCCCGACTTCTCCTGATTGATAAACTGCTGCACCGGTGCAATGATCCTTTCTCCGATTGCGGTCTGATGTTGTCTTTGCATAGCTTTTCCTGTGTTATTTGTTATCCTTGAATTAATACGGATGCAAAGTTAAGAAAAAGCTACAAACCGTCAAACAACATTTATGTTATGATAACATTAAAGTAGTTAAAAGAGGAATTGTATGTATCTTCATCACCTGATCCAACGTATCACGTGCATGTCGTTTTTGGGAAAAATCTATATATTTTTTATCCAATACTCAGGCGATACCCTCTAACATGTAATCCGCATACTCCGGTCCGACGTCCAGATGAACTGTTGAAATATGAAGCTGCCGCTCCATTTCTTTTGCAGATAGCTGCTATTAGGTTTTGAGAGCAAGATTGTAGAGGCATGTATAATGACATGACGGGACGTTCGCGAACCTTTGATAACTATCTCCAGTAAAAACAAAAATATAATTTAACAGCATTATAAACAGCCATCAACCATGGGTGTCAGCGATGGCTGTCAAGGCCAATCCACTTTATGAAATACATAATGGCGAAATCCTAATCATTAGAAATGGGATTAAGACCCTTGGTTCTTTTTCCATCAACCATGTCAGGATATAAGTTAGTCAACAAAATTAAACTACATAATCGTCCTGATATAGGATGGATGCGCCTTGAAAAGGCAACAAGCACATAGCCCGGGGCAGAGCGAAGCGGCACCCTGGGAACAACACGATTGTACGCACTCGCCCTGAAAGGGCAAAAGCATTAATTATCAGGTGTTTACAGTTTATGTATTGTATGTTTTTATGCTTTTGCCCTTGCTCTAAGTTTGCAGAAGATTGCGACGCAGTCGCATATTTAAAAAAACAGGAGTTATAATTATGACAACTCAAGACTGTTTCTTACCTTTGTCGTATTAAGGAAGAACCGGTCAGTCGGTGAGGTAACCCATTACCCT
>NZ_JABKKE010000018.1 GCF_013166575.1 Xylanibacter rodentium | reverse complement strand
AGCCTTCAACCACAGACGATGACGACGGTCTTGGTCTCGGCGATACGCCTCAGGCTCCGGTACAGCAGCCTTCAACCACAGACGATGACGACGACGGCCTTGGTTTCGGTGATACGCCTCAGACTCCTACGGAAGACAATAACAGTATTAACAATGAACCGCAGACGGGCGGTTTCGACTTTGACGACGATTTCTACAGATGAACAACGGATTATTACTTTGGGCAGACGACGAGATAGAATTGCTGAAGGCACATATAATCTTCCTTGAAAAGAAAGGTTATGAGGTGGTAACGGTGACCAACGGAACCGATGCCGTCGACATGTGTCGCAGGCAGAATTTTGATCTTGTGCTGCTTGACGAGATGATGCCCGGACTTAGCGGGCTTGAGACACTTCAGCGGATAAAGGAGGTTTTACCGTCGGTGCCGGTGGTTATGGTGACCAAGAGCGAGGAGGAGGACATTATGAATCAGGCCATCGGGTCTAAGATTTCCGACTATCTGATAAAGCCGGTTAACCCCAACCAGATATTGCTGACGCTGAAGAAGAATATACATAGAAAGGAAATAGTGACTGAGGTGACCCAGACGGGCTACCAACAGAACTTCCAGCAGATAGCCATGCAGATAAGCGATTGCCGCACGTATGAAGACTGGATAGAGGTGTACAAGCGACTTGTGCATTGGGAACTGGAGTTGAGCGGCACGGACAGCAGCATGACGGAGATGTTGGAAATGCAGAAAGAGGATGCCAACAACGGCTTTGCTAAGTTCATAAGGAATAACTATATGGATTGGATGGCGGCTCTTGACCCCACCATGCCGCCGGTAGAACATCCGATGATGAGTCCGGAGCTGTTCAAGCGTAAGGTGTTCCCGCTGCTCAACGAGGGTGAAAAGGTGTTTTTGGTAGTGCTTGACAACTTCCGTTACGATCAGTGGCGCATGATAGCCCGCGAGATAGGCGACTCGTTCGACATTGACGAGGACTTGTATTTCAGCATACTGCCCACGGCCACACAGTATGCCCGCAATGCGATATTCAGCGGACTGATGCCCAACAAGATTGCCCAACTGTTTCCCGACTTGTGGGTCGACGAGGACGAGGAGGAGGGCAAGAACCTCAACGAGGGGCCGCTCATCGGCACGCAACTGGAGCGTTACAGGCGCAAGAACTCATATTCGTATCACAAGATAAACGATTCGGCCGGCGCAGAGAAGTTCATGCAGCAGTTCAGACAGCTGGAGCGCAACGATCTCAATGTTGTGGTGTTCAACTTCATCGATATGCTCAGTCATGCCCGTACGGAATCAAAGATGGTGCGTGAGTTGGCCAATAACGAGTCTGCCTACCGCAGCATCACGCTCAGCTGGTTCCGCCATTCGGTTATTTCTGAGTTGTTCAAGATGCTTTCACGTAGCAATTATCGTGTCGTCGTGACCACCGACCATGGTTCCATACGTGCAAACAGGCCTGTGAAGATAGTCGGTGACCGCAACACCAATACAAACCTGCGCTATAAGCTCGGCAAGAATCTTGGATACGACAGCAAGGATCTCTTCGTAATCAAGAATCCGCACAAGGCACAGCTGCCTGCGCCAAACCTCAGTACAAGCTATGTGTTTGCTACGGGCGACTCGTTTTTTGCCTATCCAAACAACTATAATTACTATGTGTCCTACTACAAGGACACCTTCCAGCATGGTGGAATATCCATGGAAGAGATGATAATACCCGTGGTGACGATGACCGGAAAGAGACGTTGATTTAAGGAAAGATAACATAAATGAAGCATTTGTATTATGGAAATAAGAATAGACAGTTTGGACAATATCCGTGAAGCGGCCCGACGTTTTGTGAACGCTATCGGAGATAGTACCGTAATAGCTTTCTACGGCAAGATGGGGGCCGGCAAGACAACGTTTATAAAGGCTGTGTGTGAAGAGTTGGGAGTGGACGATGTAATCACGTCGCCGACATTCGCCATAGTGAACGAATACCGTTCGGATGCTACAGGCGAACTTATTTATCATTTTGACTTCTATCGGATAAAGAAGCTCGACGAGGTGTACGATATGGGATATGAGGACTATTTTTATAGTGGAGCTCTCTGTCTTATCGAATGGCCGGAACTTGTAGAGGAGCTTCTGCCCGGCGATGCTCTTAAGGTAACCATAGCCGAGCAAGGAGATGGCGGCCGTACCGTGACCTTCTGAGTGCGGCGGACGGATGTCTTCATATTATTCTAATATGCTTTCGGATTATAATAATATGCTTTCGGATTAGAATAAAAAACAACCCCTCGAAGAGTCTTGCGGCTTTTTCGAGGGGTTGTTTTCATATGTTGTTATCAATAGTCTTTATCTGTTGTGCATAGACATTCTCATTATACATGGTGTTATCACTGCGAATATGGCGGTGGCAACGGCTACCATTGCAAATATTTCCATAATGTGTTATCCTTTCTTTTGTTTCTTACTATGCCCGCATGGCAGTGAAGCCGGGGCGTTCTTTTTGTGTTTTCTGTTTGTATCTGTAAACTGGCAACATGTTATTTCTTCATGTCGAGTTTTCTTCCGAGATACATTGCATGTGCTATTGTTGTCACAAATACCACTGCGAAAATAATACTTAATGTTACCATAATCTTTTTACCTTTCTTTGTTTTAAGGGCTTTCCTCGTTCTTTAAAGAATTTGTCGACCCCAAGTTGTTAGTTGTTTGTTATCCTCTGATAAATATAATCGTTATCCTTACTGTTTCCGGTGCAAAGTTAAGGTGTTTTTTCAGAGTGGCCAAACAATGTGTCCGGAATTGTCGTTTTATGTGGTTTTAATTGATTCCTGTCATGAAAGTGTATGATTTTGGTATTATTATGATAATGCAAACCGTACACAGGTATAAAAAGACAGAGGGAATGTATCGTGAACTGTCGGCGATACATTCCCTCTGTCTTTTTATACCTGTGTTGATATACAGACTTCAGTCAAGATTCTCTTCCTGAAAATCCAAGTCGGCCTGTGCCACGAAGAGCACTTCGTCGGCAGAATATTCCCCACGGCCGTCTTCTTTTGCCTTGCTGCATACAAATTCGGCTACGGCCTGCAGATCAATGTCAACGTAATCGTTGTCGTCACCTCCTTCGAGTATGCCGCTTTCGAAATAATACTCCACTATGACGTCCATCATATATAGTATATCGTCTGTGGAGTATTTGTCTTTCAAGTCGGCAGGCAGGGCATTGAGTATATACTCGGCTTCGCGGGCGTTCTCTTCCGCGTCAAGCCGGAGTTCTTCTTCAAAGTCGGCCATAGGTTATAGCAGGGCTTGGAATTTTTCTTCGAGTTTGGCTTTTGACACAGCCCCGACAGTTTTGTCAACCACTTGTCCGCCCTTGAAGAACAGAATTGTAGGTATGTTGCGTATCCCGAATTCCGCGGCAATGTCGTCACACTCCTCCACGTCGCACTTTCCTACGGTGATTTTACCGTCGTATTCCTTTGCCAGTTCTTCGACTATTGGAGCTATCATTCGGCACGGGCCGCACCATGTAGCCCAGAAATCCACTACTAACGGCTGTTCGCCATTCTTAAGACTTTCAAAATTTTCGTTTGTGATTTTTACTTCCATTGTTCTTTTGTTTTTATTTGTTTATATGTTTTGTATACCGTCTTTTGTTGTTCCGTCATTGTCATTTTGGACGGTTTGTTATAGCGGGACATGATCCTTGTTATGTGCAAAAATACTCAAAACCATTGATACCGCCAAGCGGATAATGACTTTTTAAGCAGGCTTTGGGGCTTTTAACAGGCCTAAGGCGTCTTTGGCATAGAATGTATTTTAGCCATAGCGTAAGTCCGGTGCCGCATTTATGCTTGTCTTTCCGGGGTGTCAGTTTATCTTGTAGTCAAGTACATTCTTGTTCTGTTCTATGTATGTGATGAGAGTGCGTTTTACGTCTACCGTGTGTCGTTTGCATTGCAGCAGCACATGGTTCTTGCCGCTTGCATCGTGCAGTTGGAAGAACAGCTTGGTGCTTCCAGGGCTGTCGGCTATTATTTCGTTCAGCTCGGTTACTATCTGATCGTTCAGCTCGTCTGTCAGCAAAGAGATGGTGATACGGTCTATTGCCTTGTCCTTGATGGTCTGCAAATATTCTATGTTCTGCACTTTCAGGTCGAAAAACTGACTGTCGCGGTAGCGTTGCTGGCATTTGGCAGTGATATATATGGTGCATCCTTCTTTGAACATTCCGCTCCATCGCCCCCAGTCTTCACCGAACATGGCCAGTTCTCCCGAGCCTTCGAAATCTTCGATGGTAACGAATCCGCACGGCTTGCCGGTTTTTGTGAACTTTGACTTTATGTCTGTCACTATCCCGCCTATGGTTATGTCCTCGCGATTGCTTAGTGACGATATGTCGGAAAGTTCGGCGCAGTTGGTGTTGCACAGATTGTCGAGCACAATTTTGAACTCGTCCAACGGATGGGCTGATATGTAGATACCCACCAGCTCGCGCTCGCGGTTGAGCCGTTCGATGTCGCTCCACATATCCCCTTTTATTATTTGCGGTGTGGCTATTTCGATTTCGTTCTCTCCACCGAAGAGTGAGTTGCGCATCTGGCTCTGCTCCATCTGATAAGTCTGGCCGTATCGCACGAAGGTGTCGATGAACATCTCTCCTTTTGTGTTTTTCGCGAAAAAATCTTCTCGGCGCAATTGTCCGAAGCTGTCGAACCCGCCGCTCAGTACGAGCGATTCGACACATTTTCGGTTGACGGCGCCAAGATTGACACGCTGTATGAAGTCGAATATGCTCGTGTACGGGCCGTTCTTCTCGCGTTCCGATATGATGGCGTCGGCCGCCGCACCGCCCACACCCTTGATGGCACTGATTCCGAAACGTATCTCGCCTTTCTTGTTCACGCTGAACTTTTGGCGGCTCTCGTTCACGTCGGGTCCCAGGGTGGGTATGCCCATCGCGCGGCATTCGTCCATGAACTTGGTTATATCGTTGATGTTGTCAAGGCTTCGGCTCATGATTCCGGCCATGAACTCAGCCGGATAGTGGGCTTTCAGATAAGCCGTCTGATAGGCCACCCACGAGTAGCATGTGGCATGGCTCTTGTTGAAGGCATACGATGCGAACTTCTCCCAGTCGCCCCATATCTTCTCGAGCACTTTCGGGTCGTGGCCGTTCTTCTTTCCGCCTTCAATGAATTTCGGCTTCATCGCGTCGACGATGGCCTTCTTCTTCTTGCCCATCGCTTTTCGCAGAGCGTCGCTCTCGCCTCGGGTGAAGTCGGCCAGCTGCCGTGAGAGGAGCATGACTTGCTCCTGATATACCGTGATGCCGTAAGTGTCTTTCAGATATTTCTCCATGCACGGTATGTCGTACTTTATCTCCTCCCGGCCGTTCTTTCGGGCTATGAACGACGGGATGTAGTCCATCGGGCCCGGACGGTAAAGAGCGTTCATGGCTATAAGATCTTCGAATACCGACGGCTTCAGTTCTCTCAGATACTTCTGCATGCCGGCCGATTCAAACTGGAATGTGCCTATCGTGCGGCCCTCGCAATAGAGCTGGTATGTCAGCGGATCGTCGATAGGAATGGTGTCGAGGTCGATCACTTCGCCCGTGCGCAGACGTACGTTCTCTACGGCCTCTTTAAGCTGTGACAGTGTCTTCAGTCCGAGGAAGTCCATCTTGATAAGTCCTGTCTCCTCGATCACGTGGCCGTCGTACTGCGTGCAAAGCAGTTTGTGTCCGGGGTCGCTCTTGTCTTCGGCTGTCGACACCGGTACCCAGTCGCTTATCGGGTCACGGCAGATGATGGTTCCGCAGGCATGTATGCCGGTGTTGCGTACGGTGCCTTCCAGCATTCGGGCATAGCGTATCGTCTCGCTTTCCAGACGGTTTGTGCTTGCCTCGGCTTCGCGCAACTCCGGGATGACGTTGATGGCGTTGGTCAGGTTCATCTTCAGGCCGCCAGGGAGTTTGTCCGGTATGGCTTTGCAGAGTTGGTTGCTGCGTTCCAGCGGCAGCTTCTCCACACGGGCAACGTCCTTGATGGAGTTTTTGGTGGCCATGGTGCCGTAGGTGATGATGTGGGCCACCTTGTCGTGCCCGTATTTGTCTTCCACCCATTCGAGCACGCGTCCGCGTCCGTCGTCGTCGAAGTCGGTATCGATATCGGGCAATGAGATGCGGTCGGGATTGAGGAAACGCTCGAACAGAAGGTCGTACTTGATGGGGTCTATCTTGGTGATTCCCAGACAGTAGGCCACCACGCTGCCGGCGGCGGAGCCACGTCCTGGGCCTACCATCACGCCCAGCTCTTCGCGGGCTGAGTTGATGAAATCCTGTACAATGAGGAAGTAGCCGGGAAATCCCATCGTCTTCATTATGTGCAACTCGAAGTTCACCCGCTCCCGCACCTCGTCCGTCAGCGGGTCGCCGTAGAGCCGGCGCGCACCGTCGTAAGCCAGCTTCGACAGATAGTCGGCCTCGAACTTTATTCTGTACAGACGGTCGTATCCTCCAAGTTTCTTTATCTTTTTGGCGCCTTCCTCGGGTGACAGCTGGTTTTCGCCGTTTTCGTCGCTCGTAAATTCATCGTAGAGTTCCTGCTCGGTAATACGTTTCCTATACTCCTCTTCCGAGCCGAATTCTGCCGGAATGGGGAAGAAAGGCATGATTGGGTCGTGGTCGATGGAGTAGGTCTCCACCTTGTCCAGTATCTCGCACGTGTTGGCCAGAGCCTCGGGGATATCGCAGAACACATCGTTCATCTCCTCGCGTGTCTTGAACCATTCCTGTTTTGAGTATAGCATACGTGTGGGGTCGTCGAGGTCCTTGCCGGTCGAAAGACATAGCAGGCGGTCGTGGGCCTCGGCGTTCTCCTCGTCGACAAAGTGGCTGTCGTTGGTGCACACCAGTTTGACATCGTGTTTCCGGGCCAGTTCTATGATGACCTTGTTGGCCTGTTGCTGCAAAGGGAATGTCTCGCGGTTGGCGCGTATCGACGGGTCCTTGACCTCATGGCGTTGCAGTTCCAGATAGTAGTCGTCTCCGAAGACGCGCTTGAACCACAGCACCGACTCTTCTGCTCCCGCGATGTCGCCTTTCAGTATTTTTGCCGGCACCTCACCCGCTATACACGCCGAGCAGACAATGAGGCCCTCGTGATATTTCTCAAGTTCGACATGGTCCGTTCGCGGGCGGGTATAGAATCCGTCGGTCCACGCTTTCGACACCAGCTTTATCAGATTGTGATAACCTTTTTCGTTCTTTGCCAGCACCACGAGGTGGTTACCGCCGCTGTCGCCTTGGGCTTTTTCTTTGTCTGTCAGCCGCCGGCCGTTGCGCACTACATACATTTCGCAGCCGAAGATGGGTTTGAAGGGTTCCTGTCCGGCATCTTTCCGCTTGCCGTTCACGCCCTTGCAGTAGTTGAAAAACTCCTTTATGCCCATCATGTTGCCGTGGTCGGTGATGGCCATGCCGCGCATGCCGTTGCCCACGGCCTTGTCGACCAGCTTCGATATACTGGCCTGTCCGTCGAGTATCGAGTAGTATGTATGTACGTGCAGGTGTACGAAATCTTCCATGTCTTATGCCCTCCTGTTTTGATTTGGAGGCGTAAAGTTACGCAGAAACCGTAAGACTGCCAAATTAAACAATAAGAAAATCCAAAAACTCCTATGTCTTGATTGTGCAGCCGATGACAATCCCGACTGAGACAGGTGTCTGCCGGTGATATCGTAATTTTGTATGGATTATTCTGAAAAAAACGCATTTTGTTTTTCTCGAAATAGAAAACCAATGAGGGTCTCTCTGCTTTCTTTACACCCGTTTTCGGGGTGGAAAACTTGCCGTAAGGGCCTCCCGGCATTCCCGTAACGGCCGTTTGGCCTTGCAACGGGGCCGCCGTCGCAATGCAATAACGGCCCCGTTGCAAGGCCAAACGGCCCTCTCTGCTTTCTTTACATGGCTCTTTTGAAGTGGCGTTGCCGTAACTCGCTGACAGTCAGCGCTTCCTGTTTTGACGTAAAAATGCCGTTTTTCGGCTCGTAGGGCACAAATAGTACGTCGCAAGCGGATTAACATACGTTAAAGTAAATATATTTTGTATCAGCGAGAAAGAAAAAGGAGAAAAGTTTGTAAGATAAATAAAAAAGGTGTACCTTTGCATTTGAATTTAGAAACAATCAAAATTAATCGATGGGACGGAGAATCAAGAAACTGAAGAAGATTAGAATACATCGTGAAGGTACGAACACACTGACGGTCAGTATGTTGGCAATTGTTGCCGTTGCAGCCTTGTTATGGTGCTATTTTGATTCGAAAGTTCCGTTCTGGTCTTTCGTTGTCCTGTTCGGTACGGTATGGACCGTGGTGCTCAATTTTTACCGCTGTCCCAAACGCTATTTCGAGGGCGATACCGAACGGGTGGTGGTGGCTCCGGCCGACGGTAAGATTGTGGTGATTGAAGAGGTCGATGAAAACGAGTATTTCCACGACCGTCGTCTGATGATTTCGATATTCATGAGTCTGTTCAATGTTCATGCCAACTGGTTTCCGGTGGACGGAAAGGTGGTGTCGGTGGTACATAAGGACGGCAATTTCCATAAGGCATGGCTTCCCAAGGCCAGCGAGGAGAACGAACATGCAGACGTGATGATAGAGACCCCTGAGGGAGAGCGTGTGCTCTGCCGGCAGATTGCCGGTGCGATGGCGCGCCGTATAGTGACATATGCCAAGCCTGGCGAGGAATGCTATATAGACGAGCATCTGGGATTCATCAAGCTGGGTTCGCGCGTCGATGTATATCTGCCTTTAGGTACAGAGGTGTGTGTCAAGATGGGGCAGTGCACCACGGGTGACCTTACGGTCATCGCCAAACTTAAATAATATATCCGGTGCACGGCAGTGCCCGGACACGATTCTATAAAAAACACTGGCATGGCTAATTGTATTACACGACAGATTCCCAACACACTAACGTGCTGCAATCTTGTTTCGGGATGCATCGCTGTCTCGTACGCTTTTATGGGGCGTTATGAGATGGCTTTCCTGTTTATCGTCATAGGTGCCGTATTCGATTTCTTCGACGGTATGAGCGCTCGCCTGTTGGGCGTGTCGTCGCCCATAGGCAAGGAGCTGGATTCGCTGGCCGACTGCATCACTTTCGGCCTGGCCCCGTCGGCCGTCATCTACACATTCCTCGATACTCAGGACTGTATGTCTTCGCTTGGTGCCGTGGGCGGATATCTGCCGTATGTAGCGTTTGTAATGGCGGCATTCTCGGCCCTGCGTCTTGCCAAGTTCAATCTTGACGAGCGTCAGACAACGTCGTTCATCGGCATGCCCACACCGGCCAACGCCCTGTTTTGGGCATCGCTCGTGACAGGCAGCGAGGCCTGGCTCTCGTCGTCGCCATATATCGTGGCGGGAGTGGTGGCCATGGTGCTGGTGTGCAGTTGGCTGATGGTGGCTGAGATTCCGATGTTTGCCTTGAAGTTCAAGACATGGGGATGGCGTGGCAACGAGTTGAAATATGTCTTTGTTGTCACTTCCGTCGTGTTGCTCCTGATGTTCCGTATGAGTGGCTTCGCTGCCGTCATCGCATGGTATGTGGCTCTTTCAGTCTTTTCAGATATGAGGAAAGGGTAGGGGCTTATGCACATGCTGATGTTTATCATAATATTTGTAATTGCCGTCGTTGCCGTAGTGATGATGGTTATGGCGCATATAGTGTTCCGTACCGTACGCCGACTGCGTGACGCTGCACGCAGGGCAATGGGGCTCGACCCGTTTGACGATGCTTCATACGGAGACGACAACACAGGCCGGCACAGCCGTCAATATGGCTACACTCAACGGCGCTCGTCGCACGGTGGAGCTTCGTCAACGGGCGGAGACACCGGCTCCGCCCGTACGCAGCGTACCCATAAGGCGCAGAATGGAGTTACTGTGATTGACCAACGTTCGCCTGAGCAAGCAGGGCGCAAGATATTCTCGAAAAACGAGGGAGAATATGTTGATTTTGAGGAGGAGAAATGACAACGGTGTATTGCTTTCCCGTATCCGTTTCCGAGCCTGTCATATCATATTTCATATTATATCATCTTTTGCCATCCTTCGGAAAATGTCCATTATGACGGCTGCTACGGCCACTATCGCCAGATAGTTGTAGTCGGCATTGTCATATCCCATCACATTGCCAAGTCCGAGGGTGAACATGATCACGGCACAGTTGTTGTCCGTCAGTGGTATGCGCGGCTTTTCAGGAGGAAGATTCTTTCTTATTCTGAAAATGATTCTTATAACGGCACAGAGCATTACTGCTATAAGGACTGATAGTGTTATGGGGCTTTCATAGTCTTTTACCCATGTGAAGACTATCCATAGAAGAAACATTGTACCCCATACTATCTGGCTGAAATATCCCATGTATTGTTTCATATATCTGATGTTTTTGAGTGTGTAAATAATAACAGAAAGGAATGGGTATGTGAATCCATTACCATTCCTTCCATTTGGCTTTTTTTGTTTTTTCAAGTATTTGAATAATTATTTGTTTACTGTATAGACCACAACTTTTGGCTTGCATTGCCTACGAGCACACTGTTCTTTAGATTTGTTGCTGTTTCTGTGCTTATTTCAGCATCATCTATAATTCTTTCAACGGCTTTTGAATATTCTCCGTTTGTATTGTCTATATTGTTGAGCCCATCCATATATGTTTTGATGATTTCAAGTTCCTCTTTGCTGATTTTTCCACTTTCACTTATTATGTCGCAGAATTCTTCGGTTGTTTTGGCTGCATTAAGTCTTGTAATATTTTTTTTAAAGAAATCTGTGCATATATTGTTTCTGAGCTTCTTGTTGTTACTTTCTATTGTGTTTCCCATAATCTCAATAGCACTATTTATCACCAATCCTTCTATATCGTCAATAGAAGCATTGGTAAGTTTGTTTTCACCAATATTCATGAGTATTTTGTTATGGTAATACCCTATACTGTCTGCTTTGGTCGCTATTTCATTATTTTTAAATATTAAACTGTTGGCCGGTACATAGTAATCAATTTCTATTTTAGTTGAATATCCATATGTTTCACGTTCCCAATAGGCAATAGCTGATGCTGCAGCTCCTCCAATGATAGCACCGGGGACTCCACATCCAAGATATGCTCCTAAGAATGCACCGGCAAGATCGGCACCGGTGATACTAATGGAATTGGTTGCTGTTTCTGTGATTTGGTTGGTTAGCTCGTTTCGTGTAAGAACTATAGGGCGTTTGTCTTGCCATTCTTTATTCAGATTGGCAATGTTGCTTTGGAGTTCCTGTAGACCTTTTTTCTGTAGATTCTCGTTTACAGATTTGGCCGTTGTTGTTTCTGTTTCGTCATTTGAACATGAATACATGGTCATTGATGCAAGAATGATACTTGCTGCGAAAAATAACTTTTTCATAATCCGTTGTTTTTTAATGTTGAATAAAAATTGATTGAATATTGTTTAATACTATTGGTTCTTATCTTCAGTTTCCTCAAAGAATCCGTATAGATGCTTGTCGTCATAGTATAGTTCTATCACATATTTGTCCTGTTGCTCACTTGTGGGCAGATTGATAGTCGTCTCTGCTTGTGTGGCAGTAGTTTTCTCCTCATGGATGATATTGCCATCGGCATCTTTTATCACTACTGTTGCGTTTATTACAGTATCGGCAGAGATTGTGACGGTATTGTCATCGTAGTTAATGGTAGGGAGTTCGTAACGTCCTCCTTTACATTTCAAGTCATCATTATATAATGTGACTGTTCTTGTCTGTGCCTGCATGCCTGTGCAGAGTGTGATAGCCATAAAGGCAAGTAATGTTCTTTTCTTCATATATCTGATGTTTTGTTTGTTGGTTCTTGAATTCGCTGCAAAGGTATTATGAAGATTTCAGAGCATGAAGAAAAACAGTTGACAAGAGCTTGACAATAAAAAAACGGGTTGACATGTAATTGACAACTCGTTTGTAAACGCTTGATTTATAGAGAATTGATGAAATTATCGAAGTCTTTGGCAGTCCCATTGTCGCTGAAAAACTTTTCCTGCAATCGCCTGCGGGCTTTGGAAATGGCGCTGGTGGTGCACCCTAAAAGGGTGGCCATCTCGGTAGGAGAGAGAGCCAGACGTATGAGCATGCAGATATGATATTCGTGCTGGCTGATTCTGTGGTAGCTGTACAGGTTGTCCTTGAAGTCATTAACCTCTTGATTTACGGTTCTGTCCAGTGTCTCCCATTCTTTTGGTGTTATGACCTTGTCCTTTTTTATATGGTCCTGTATTGTCTTGTAGATATCAGTTGCGGCTATTCGGTTCTTTGACGATTCATTTCTTGCCTGTTTCCTCATTGCCGTCTGGTTGGCAAGTATCAGGTCGGCTCGTTGTTGTTCTATTCTTTCTATCAGCAGCATGTTCTCGTCGGATGTTCTTTTTAGCTCTTGCTCCAGCTCCTGTATCTTTTCCTTGTTCTGCCGTACATACTCCTCGCTTTGTTCGTACAGTTGTTTTCGGAGTCTTCCGAGCCTTTCCAACTTCTGTCTGTTGCGGTAGACATATGTGATGAGTATGACAAATATAATGAATGATACGGATATGACAATGGTCAATATTAATTTCTTGTTTGCATTTTCAGCTTTCAGCATCAGGTTCTCTTTCTCTCTTAGCTTGTAATTGTATAATGAGTTCATTCTGTTTACAGATTCCGTAGCTGTGATAATCTTTACGGAGTCGGTATATTTGTTGAACTGTTTTAAGTGTTCCTCGGCATTGTTATAGTTCTTTTCTTTTAAGGCTAATTCTGTAAGATATCTGCTTGCAGTCTGTTTGGCATATACTGTTCCTACTGTAAGCAGTTCTTTTGCATAAAAGTGAGCACTGTCGTATTGCCCGGTGTTCATGCAGATTTTCAGAGCCATGCAATAATCTGGACTTAGCTCTATGCTATCAGGTTTGTTTAGTATAGGAGATAGACACTCTTTAGCTTTAATGTAATTCTTCTTTTCAATATAAACTGAAGCCATTTGTGCAAGAACTTCTATTTTTACATGTTTGTATTTTGTTTGTCTGGCAAGTTGATATGCCTTCTGATAGTATACAAGACTACTATCTTTTTTTTCTGCCTTATTATAAGTATAAGCTAAATTGCGTAAAGTATATATGGTATTGATACTGTCATTTTGAATATTATACAGTCTTAAGGCTTTTTGATACATATCAATAGCTTGATTATAGAGTGCCTGATTAAGTAACAAATTTCCAACTTGGAAGTACAAGTGTCCTTTTTGAGGTATTTTGTTGTCTGATGTTATATCCAATGTCTTATGGTAATATTCCAATGCTTGTGGAGCGTCATTAAGGTCTCGATATACACTTCCCGCATAATAATATGCTTCTGACAGCAAATTCTTGTCTCCTTCTGTTTCGTAGTATTCCACGATTGGTAGTATTGCGCTGTCTGAAGTGTGCTTGATGTATGCCTTGTCCTGTGCCTTTATACATAGCAGCCGGTAATACATCTGTTCGTTTTCCGGTGCATCTGCCATTTCATGTTTTATGCTGTCGAGCATAGCCATGGCTCTTTGCGGGTTAACGGAAGCTATGCTGTCGGCCTCGGTAAGGCCTTTGCGGTATTTCGGACCGTAGCATGAATAGAAGAAGGCAATTATTATAGTGATGATAAGTAATATGGCTCTGTTCATAACGTACATTTTTATGGTTTTGCAAAGGTACAAAGAAAATATTGATGTACAATTGTTATGAACTGTTTATTACGACGAAGTGTTACAAAATGAAGGATGAAACAGTGTGGATGCAGTAAAAAGGCGCAATACACAGACATGATGTAAGCGTAATGCGCCTTAAGGCAACATATTGTTGTATCGTCAGTTGTGCACGAGTGTGCCTATAGGTTCTCCGTCCATGACCTTTTTCAGGTTGCCCACGATGTCCATGTTGAACACGTAGATTGGCAGATTGTTTTCTTTGCACATGGTGGTGGCTGTGAGGTCCATCACTTTCAGGCCGCGGGTGTAGATTTCGTCGTAGGTGATGTCGCTGAACTTCGTTGCCGTGGGGTCTTTTTCCGGGTCGGCCGTGTATATTCCGTCTACTCGGGTGCCCTTGAGCATCACGTCGGCCTCTATCTCAATGCCGCGCAGCGATGAGCCGGTGTCGGTGGTGAAGTAGGGGCTGCCCGTTCCTGCCGAGAAGATACACACATAGCCGGCTTCCATAGCCTCGATGGCCTTCCATTTGGTGTAGAACTCTCCTATGGGTTCCATGCGTATGGCTGTGAGCACGCGTGTCTTTACGCCTATTGCTCCGAGAGCCGAACTGAGGGCAAGTGAGTTGATGACAGTGGCGCACATTCCCATCTGGTCGCCTTTTACCCGGTCAAATCCTTTCTGCGATCCGCTGAGACCGCGGAAGATGTTGCCGCCACCGATTACTATACCTATCTGGACCCCCATTTCGGCCACTTCCTTTATTTGGCGGGCGTAGTCGGAGAGACGTTCGGGGTCGATTCCGAAGTTTTGGTTGCCCATGAGGCTCTCGCCACTGAGCTTTAACAGTATTCTTTTGTACTTTGCCATAATTGTTGTTCTTATAGGGTTGTTCTTTTTATTTTTTTATGGAATAAATTGTACGTATTATGTATGTGATATGTAAAGAGAGTATATTTTTGAAATTCCATACAGATTATGTGGCTTACAATAGGGTTGGACCGGCATTGGTGTCGGTACGTGCCGGTATGATGAATTCCACTTCCTTGAACGCGTATCGGCTTTGTTGTCCGTCCGGGCGGCGTAGCACGAGATGACCGTCAGGTTCTACCGTTTCTATTGATGCAGTGAAGTCTCCATCCGCATCGCGGTATCGGTGGATGCCTTTTCGGCGGTAGAGTGAATTCAGGTAGAGTTCGTGGAGGTGGTGCAGAGTGCCTTCATTGATATGGTGGATGAGATAGAATCCCAACTTCCATGCAATCTTAATACATATGCCTGTTATACCCTCCTGTTTGCCGGTGACAGTGCAGAGAGATATTGGGTTTGGGGCATCGCTTGTGAACACTTCCTGATTGATATTTACGCCTATACCTATTATGCTGTTCTTCACCATGCCGTTGCTTATGGTGCATTCGGTAAGTGTTCCGCTGATTTTATAGTCGTGCCAATATATGTCGTTGGGCCACTTGATGGTTATGCCGTCGGTGTATTCGGTCAGCGTGTCTCTTACGGCCAGTGCGGCAGCCTGGAGTATGACGTATTGTCTGTTGGCTGGCAATCCCTCGGGACTGATTCTTATGCTGCACAGCAGGTTCTTGCCACGCTCGCTCTCCCAAGTGTTGTTGCCCTGCCCTCGGCCCGCCGTCTGATATTCGGCTCTGACTATTGTCATGAAATGCTTGTTGTCCGGCATTTCCTCACGCATGTAGCGTATGGTGGAATCGGTCTCTTCGAGTGGTTTGTAGGTGTAGGGCTTTTGCATTTTTCTTTTTCGTTGGAAGGTTCGTGTAAGAAAAGTATGGCAGTGACAGCCGGACTAATATGGGATGAATGCGTCCTTGATGTGATTGATGCGGCAACTGGTGTCGGGTGTTCCGCTTATGGTTATGATGTCGAAACGTAACGGCATGTCTGTCTGCATCTGTTTTACGAATGCGTTTGCAGCAATTGCCAGCGACCGTATCTTCTGTCTGTCCACGGCGGTTTCCGGTTCGGTGAAGCTGTTGTCGCGGCGTGTCTTCACTTCTACAATTACGAGGGTTGTGTAGTCGGTGGCCACAATGTCTATATCACGTCGTCCGCATCGCCAGTTGCGTTGCAGAATGCGGTATCCTTTCGTCGTGAGATAGTCAGCAGCGGTCTGTTCGCCCCAGAATCCTAATTCGTTGTGTGAAGCCATGAGTAGATAATGAATGAAATATTATTGCAAATTTACTGTTTTTATCCCGTCCGTCAAAGGAAATTATTGTAATTTTGCGACAAAATAGTTTTAAGGTAGTAATAAACAAGTAAATATCAAAATAACAAGAGTTTATCATGTCAGCAGAACAACAGTATGATGATTGCAGTCTTCAAATTCGTGATGAACAGTATATGCGCAAAGCATTGATAGAGGCGGAGGCGGCCCTTGGTGAAGGTGAAATACCTATAGGAGCGGTGGTGGTGTGTCGTGAAAAAGTCATTGCACGCGCACATAACCTTACCGAGACGCTTTGCGACGTTACGGCCCATGCCGAAATGCTGGCCATAACGGCTGCGGCCAATCAGCTCGGTGGAAAGTATCTTAACGAATGTACGCTTTATGTCACTGTAGAACCTTGTACGATGTGCGCCGGTGCGATAGGATGGGCGCAGATGCCGCGCATAGTCTATGGTGCACCCGATGAGAAGCGTGGATATAGTAAATATGCCCCGCATGCGTTTCATCCGCGTGCCATGGTTACAGGCGGGGTGCTTAAGGAGGAGTGTGCACAGCTGATGAAAGAGTTTTTCAAGGGAAAGAGAGAGGAGTCTTGATATAGTGAAGAATGCAGAGTATAGAGTTTTGAGGTATGATTAGCATTGTTACACGAAACCGGATAATATCTGCTAATCATACCTCAAAACTCTATACTCTGCACTCTTCACTATGTCAAAACTTTACACTCTTCATTTCCCGCTTCCCCCTCCTTCAATTGTATGTATCTCCAAAGTCCGGATTGTTACCCAAATCCTCGTCGTCGTATGTGTTTCGTATTATTTTCTGGTTATAGTCTTTGCGTACCGGTCCCACACGCAGTATCATGTCACTGAATGTGACGGTAGGTATGACAATGCCGAATATGCCTATGCCCACTCTGATGCCTTCCATGTTGAGATTGTTGTGTATTCGTGCCGTGGAGTAGAGTGAGTGGTGGTATATCTCTATATTGTTGTACTTGCAGAAATCTTCCATATTCTTACTGTCGGTTACGGTGTCCGCCTTTGTGAACAGGCTGGTCATATTGCGCACAGCATCATCTATTTTGTCGCATTTTGTTTCATAATTAGCCTCGATGCACTCATTTATGGACGAAGTAATCTTCATTTCCATAGCTTCTTTTGACGGAACGGTGAAAAATGCGACAAACAGCAGTGCTGCAATTATGCCGGACAACACTATCAGACGTCCTATACAACTGTTCAGGAACATGTGCGAATATGATTCCTTTCTGGAGTAAGTGGTTTTGTCCGATTGATACATGGTAGTGTCAATATTTTAAGTGTAAAATTGTATTGTCATAAAATATGTCTGTGAGGGGAAGTCCTACTTGCTGTGTATGAGATTCATAAATTCCTGGCGTGTTTTTGCCTGATTGAAAGCACCGCTGAAATCGCTTGTCGTGGTTACGGAGTTCTGTTTCTCCACGCCGCGCATCTGCATGCACATATGTTTGGCCTCTACAACAACCATCACCCCCAGCGGATGCAGTGTCTGTTCGATGCACTCCTTGATCTGCAGCGTCATGCGTTCCTGTACCTGCAGACGATGCGAAAAAATGTCAACCACGCGGGCTATCTTGCTCAGTCCGGTGATGTATCCGTTCGGGATGTATGCCACGTGAACTTTCCCGTAGAACGGCAGCATATGGTGTTCACATAATGAGAAGAAGTCAATGTCCTTGACTATTACCATCTGACTGTAGTCTTCCTTGAACAGGGCGTCGGTCAGTACTTTGTGTGCGTCCATGGTGTATCCTCTTGTCAATACCTGCATGGCCTTGGCCACGCGCATGGGAGTTTTTTGCAGACCTTCGCGTTCGGAATTTTCGCCTAACAGTTCAAGTACACTTTTGTAGTGTGAGGCCAGCTCGTCAAGGTTGTCTCGGTATTCTGTTTCCGGATTCATTTCTTAGTTTGTTGAATGTATATAGTCTATATCAGTGTCAATACTGCACGCTGATTTTTCCTTTCACAATCGACGCCTGTTTGTAGCCCAATTTGCGTATGGCCAACAGCATCTGGTGGGCCTCTTCGTATGTGCGGTAATTGCCCACGCGGCATATCCATCGTGGAGAATAGAAGTGTACGTATACAGGTTCTCCAGGTATGTTGGCTTTTATGTTGTTTCCCACTTGTTCGGCTGTCTGTCTGTCCTGTCGTGTATTTCCTCCGGCATACGCCTGCACTCTGAATCCCGTTACTTTATAGCTGTTGCGCATCACCTTCTTGCGTGCATCGTCTTCGATTGTGGTGTCGTTTTGGCCGGCCGGCGTAATTTCCTGGGCGTTTCCGGCGGCATTTTGTCTGTCAGCCGTATCTTTCTTTGATTTGTTGTCTGTCAGTGCCCCCGTTCTGACATTTTTATTTTGGTCTGTTGTTATGACAGTCTTCTCATTGTTTGTTTTTCTCGTTTTTTGCGTGGCTGGAGCTGTGTATGGGCCGTTCACCAACTTTTCTATGGCCGCATCTTGATGTACGGTCACGGTACCCTGGTTCTTCATCTGCTTTTGCAGCCTGTCGAGGAACGTCTGCGCACTTGCTGTGCCGGATATACATGCAGTGAGCAATAATATGATAACGACTTTATACATTAATTTTTTATACATTAAACTTTGAAAACTTGAAGATTGAATGAATTTGAAATCATGCAGATTCTAATCGTCAGGAAAATACCAATTCATTCAATCTCCAATATCCTTTACTGTTATCAGAAAGCGTCGATGATGCCTTTGAAGTCAGCAACCTTCAGCGAAGCGCCACCGATGAGACCACCGTCGATGTCGGGCTTTGCAAACAGCTCGGGTGCATTGCTTGCCTTGCAGCTTCCGCCATAGAGAATGGTAGTGTCGTCGGCCACCTCGGCGCCATACTTGTCGGCCACTACGCTACGGATGAAAGCATGGATCTCTTCTGCCTGCTCTGCTGTGGCAGTCTTGCCTGTGCCGATGGCCCAGATGGGTTCGTAGGCGATGATGATGTTCTTGAACTCCTCGGCTGTGAGGTTGAACACGCTGCCCTCCAGTTCGGCCTTTACCACCTCGTTCTGCTTGTCTGCCTCGCGTTCCTCCAGACTCTCGCCGATACAGAAGATTACTTTCAGGTCGTTTTTCAGTGCGAGCTGTACTTTCTCTTTCAGTATCTCGGGGGTCTCGCCATAGTATCCGCGGCGCTCAGAGTGTCCCAGGATTACATACTGTGCTCCCGTGCTCTTCACCATTTCGGCCGACACTTCTCCGGTGTATGCGCCTTTTTCCTTGTCTGCGCAGTTTTCCGCTCCCAGTCCGATAACGTCCTGATTGAGGAATTGGGCTACTGTTGCCAGATGAATGAACGGTGTGCAGATGATTACACCGCAGTTAGGCTTCTCGGTTGTCAGTGTCTCGTTGAGTTCTTTGGCAAGAGCCACTCCGTCCTGCAGGTTCATGTTCATCTTCCAGTTTCCTGCTACAATTTTCTTTCTCATTGTCTTTTGTTTTAAAAAGTTGATATATCTTGTTAGACTTTTTCTTTGTCTTAACCCATTTTGACCATGCCCATATTCTGTCGGCCAGCGTTAGCAGCAACAACGGCAGAACGTACCACATTATTATCTTGGCCACTTTTCCTGTCACCGTGTCTTTCGGCACAGAGCCCATTTCGATACGTTCAAGTCTGTCGGTCAGTTCAAACTCGTCGGGTAGCATGTTGTGGCTCCATTTGCGTATCACTACACCGTCCTTTAGTAGCACCAGTCCCGGATTGCTTCTTATTATGGTCTTGAGGGTGGTACCGTCTGTGGTATAGAATTCGTATTCGGCTCCCGTCATGATTCGCCATCTTTCTGCAGAACGTTCCGAACTTGCCGTGAGGCAGTAGAACGGATAACCGTGACTTTCGGCATATTCGTACACCTGATTGATAAGGTCCATGCGGCTGTCGTCGGCATGTTCCAGATATGGCGCCACGAGCAGGAATGTGTAGCCCTTGCGGCTCAGCACGCTGTCGGTCACGTCTTCATCGTCCGTTCTCCTTATGATGGAGAAGTCGTGTATCGGCGGCACGTATCCCTCTTTGGTCTGTATAGTCCTGCTGTCGACAAATGTCCATGTCGAGTCGGGATAGTCGTCAAGAGCGAACTCTTTTCTAACACCGTTTTTCTCCATGACGAACGTTGTCTCAAACTGCGGCATGGCAGCACCCTCGGGTATTTCCATGCCATGTTTTATGTTGGCTCCGGTATGATATGGGCGGAAGTCAAACAGCGGCAAGTCGTACAGCGACCATCCGGCCACGACAACGATAAACACAACCGTATAGTTGGTCACTATCCATTGGTTGCTTCTACTGATGGCTCTTTTTATGCTCAGAGGCCGTCTGTAGAGAACGATGGCCGCCGTAAGCAGCACCACATTTTTCCAAAATGTCTGCCAGTTGGACAGTTTCACCGCGTCACCGAAACACCCGCAGTCCTGTATAGGATCGGTCAGTGCGAGCCATAGAGTGAGAGGGGTGAACACCGCCATGACGAGCAACATCAGTCTTACAGTACGGCGGCGCCTTATGGTGAACAGAAGGCATATGCCGAGCCAAAACTCGAATACAGCCATTGCCACGGCCATTGCTAACGTCAGATATCCGTTGGCGTATCGTGCCAGTCCTGCCGCCTCGGCATAGTCAATCAATTTATATTGAGTGCCCAGTGGGTCAACGGCTTTGACAAAGCCTGACATGATGAATGTCAGGGAAAGCAGTAAGCGGCAGATGGTGATGAGAAATGTTCCTTTTAAGTTCATCAGTCTGACAGACCTGTTTCTATTTCTCACTCAGTTTTATCACTCCGAACACGGCATAGTTGATGATATCCATATAGTTGGAGTCTATTCCCTCACTCACCAGCGTCTTGCCGCCAATGTTCTCTATTTCTTTTATTCGTTCTATCTTGGTCAATATGAAGTCGGTGTAGCTGCTCACGCGCATCGAACGCCATGCCTCGTCGTAGTCGTGGTTTTTACGTTTCATCAACTCCAGAGCTTCTGCTGCATGTTTGTCGTACAGTACCATGGCTTCATCGTTGTTCATGTCGACCGTGTCGGCAAAGCCGTGCTCAACCTGTATCAATCCGACAATTCCGTAGTTTATCAGTGCTACAAACTCCGGACGTATGCCTTCGCCTACGAGAGAAGTCTGTTTGATTTCAAGCGATCGTATGCGCTTGGCCTTGATGAACAACTGGTCGGTGAGTGATGATGGACGCAGGATGCGCCACGAAGCCTTGTAGTCGTGCAGTTTTTTTTCGAACAGTGCGCGACATTCGTGCATCACCTGTTCGAATTGTGCTTCAGTGGATAAAACCTCTTTTGCCATAGACATTTGAAAATATGCTGCAAAATTACTCAATTCCTGTGAGACTGCCAAAAGGAAACGCCTTAATTCTCCTTTTGACGCTTGTGTATATATTTTATCTTGGCACACTGTACGTCAAAACGTGTCTGCAGTGAGTCGCGCTTTATCCTCATCAATGTCAGCGTCTGCAAATCGTCGGCCGTAGCCTGCAATGCGGCTTTCCGTCTTTCGACCGTCTCACGAATCATCTCGTAAGTAGCATTGACCTCCTGTAGCTGTCGGTCGGTCTCTTCGAGCTCCTCTTGTGCTTTTTTCAGCGATATGTTCTGATATAGTGCCAACGCTTTGCGTCTGACGTCGACAATGTCCGGATATGTCTTGCGCAGCGAATCAATGGTGGCCAGTGCCATGTCATAACGTCCATGTTCATAGTCGTAACCGGCTTGTTTCAGCATTTCTTCGGCATTCTGCCTGTCACTGTCACCACATGATGCCAATGCGGCCACGGCAGCACATATCATAGCAATTCTCCTTATTCCAGCCATAGCGTCTATGTTTCCTTGTTGTTTCTTGATTTTATGGTTTCTTAATCCCGCAAATATACATACTTTTCCTGATAATCGTTTAAAAGTATATAAACTTTGATAATATTTAACGGGCTGTCCAGGTGTAGATGAGTTGATGTGGGCTCTTTGTTTTGGTGGTTAATTGTGATTTCCGAAAAAAAACAGTACCTTTGCAGCCGCTAATTCAGAAACGGGAAAGAGCAATGAAAATACTTACAGACGAAGAACTGGCCCAAGTGCTGGACAAAGACATTTTCCGCCGGATATCCACAGCGGCCGACAAACTGGGTGTGGACTGTTATGTTGTGGGGGGATATGTGCGTGATATATTTCTTGAACGTCCGTCAAACGATATAGATGTGGTTGTGGTTGGCAGCGGCATCAGCGTGGCCTCCGAACTGAAGCAGATGCTCGGACGTAAGGCGCGGCTGACGGTGTTTCGCAATTTCGGCACGGCACAGGTGAAGTTCCGTGACATCGAGGTGGAGTTTGTCGGGGCGCGCCGCGAGAGCTACAGCCACGACTCGCGCAAGCCGGTGGTAGAGGACGGCACGCTTGAAGACGATCAAAACCGCCGCGACTTCACCATCAATGCCATGGCCGTGTGTCTCAACAGCGACCGTTTCGGTGAGTTGGTTGACCCGTTCGACGGCATCTACGATCTCGAGGACCGCATCATCTGCACGCCGCTCGACCCCGATGTCACCTTTTCCGACGACCCGTTGCGCATGCTGCGCTGCATACGTTTTGCCACACAACTCAACTTCCACATTGAGGACGAGACTTTTGCGGCCCTCGAACGCAATGCCCACCGTATAAAGATTATCAGCGGAGAGCGCATCAAGGACGAACTCAACAAGATTATGATGACGCCTACGCCCAGTCGCGGCTTTGTTGATCTGCAACGCTGCGGACTGCTCAATCTTATCTTGCCCGAACTGGCAGCGCTCGACATAGTGGAGATGCGCAACAACCGTGGTCACAAGAACAATTTCTACCATACTCTCGAAGTGCTCGACAATGTGTGCCGGCGTTCCGACAACCTGTGGTTGCGTTGGGCCGCGCTGATGCACGATGTTGGCAAGACACGTTCCAAGCGGTGGGACGCCGTCGCGGGATGGACGTTCCATAATCATAATATAATAGGTGCAAAAATGGTGCCGGCGGTGTTCCGCCGTCTCATGCTGCCGCTCGATGCCAAGATGAAGTACGTGCAGCGTCTGGTCGATCTGCACATGCGCCCCATCGTGATAGCCGACGAGGTGGTGACCGACAGTGCCGTGCGCCGTCTGATGAGTGACGCCGGTGACGACATCGACGATCTGATGACGCTCTGTGAGGCCGACATAACGAGCAAGAACGAGGTGCGCAAGAAGCGTTTTCTCGAAAACTTCCGTGTGGTGCGCGAAAAACTTACCGACCTTAAGGAAAAGGACTACAAGCGACTCCTTCAGCCATGCATCGACGGCA
This sequence comes from Xylanibacter rodentium, assembly GCF_013166575.1. Lineage (GTDB taxonomy): Bacteria > Bacteroidota > Bacteroidia > Bacteroidales > Bacteroidaceae > Prevotella > Prevotella rodentium. The sequence continues at coordinate 65,897 of NZ_JABKKE010000018.1, read as the reverse complement.
ATGAGATTATGGAGATGTTCCACCTGCGCCCATGCCGCGAGGTGGGCACGCTCAAGCAGACACTGAAGGACGCAGTGCTCGACAATCGTGTGCCCAACGAGCGCGAACCGCTCATGGCGCTGCTTATGGAGAAGGCCCGCGAGATGGGGCTGGCGTGACGGTTTCCATCATCTGGCTATTTTCATCACCACCACTGCAGGGCTGGTTTTGTTATATATTTTCTGAAAATTCCGCATTTCTTTTTTCTTGAAATAGAAAAGCTGTAAGGCCCTCTCTGCTTTCTTTACACGCGTTTCTTACATACTTTTCTTGCCGTAAAGGCCTCCCGACCCTCCCATTACGGCGTCGTTGTCTTCCCGCGGCGGCCTCGTTGCAGAGCCGGGAGGCCGTTACGGCAAGGTCGGGAGGGCCTCTCTGCTTTTATTACAAGGCTCTATTGTGACCAGAAGCGTGTAACTCTCTGATTATCAGTGTGTCCTATTTTGAGCTAAAAATCGCGTTTTTCGGCTCCTTCCGCACAAAACGCACTTCGTATGCCGATTAACATACGTTAAAGTAAAGATTATTCGGATATCCATTACCTATGCTTTACGATGCAGAAATGGGTATTGTCATGGAATAAACTCTTTCATTCGGTTTGTTGTGAACTGATGTATTCTTTACAGCTTCGACAACAGTCGCAGCAGCGCCCTCAGTCTTAGCGTCGGTGTTAACTTCTAAGCAAGAATAGAAGAGAAATAATTCAGCCTCCAAATTTTTACCAAATGTAGGTATGACTATTTTTTAGTAAAATCATGATTTTTTTATGTAAATCGCATTTTGTCGTTTTTTCATACGAAACGGACTGTAAATATGGGGAATTAAGAACGACGTCACCATCCTCTCATTACATTATTTTAACTAATTTTGTTGGCGGAGTGAACAATGAGTGCACAATACTGCTTTACTTTTGCATCCGAAAGCCATCCGTTAGTCCGGAGGCATTAGAAAAAGACATACTTTAATAATTTAATTGTTTAAAAAACACGATTCGTTATGTATTACATCGAAAACGAAAGGTTTGGCTGCCGTTTTGGGCAGAGTCAACAGAACACCATGAAAACACAGGAGGTGAAAGAGGCCCGTGGGCGGCTTGCCGAGGAGTTTGTAGCCTTGTTGCGGCTCAGTCCCGATGACGGTGTGCACTGGACCGGGTCGGTGCGCGACCTGATGGAAGCTGCCCATGTGGTCTACACCGATGGCACGGTTTGCGATGGTGAGGGCTGTGTGTGCACGTTCCGTGCGCTGGCGGCCCGTGCCTGCACCGTGCTTCATGTTACGTTGCCGCGCAACCCCTCGGCAGTGGCCTACCAGGGAGAGCAGCGCAAGGGCGTGCGCCGTGGCCCGTTTATCCAACGTTACGCCGCACAGATGTTCCGGATGGGTATAGAGCGTCCGCTGGAAAGGATGGTGACGGGAAAACATACAAGTCAGTGTTCACCAACATGATATTACGGTCATATACGGTTGCTTTTGAAAAAACTAATCACATTTTTATTTATAAAATCATAAATTGATGTTTACCATGGAAAATCAGAATCAGAAAACAATGTTGAGCGAGCATTTCTCGTTTGAGGAGATGGTTCGTTCGGGTGTGGCCGAGCGACGGGCTATTGACAACATTCCTACCGGTGCCGACATAGAGCGCATGCGTCTGTTGTGCGCCAATGTGCTCGAGCCTGTGAGGCGGCGTTTCGGAGTGACGCGCATATCGAGCGGTTTCCGTTCGGCAGAATTGAATGCCGCTGTGGGCGGTGTGCCGGCATCGCAGCATCTGCTTGGCGAAGCTGCCGATATACATATATCGTGTATGGAGACGGGAATGAAAGTATATGACTATATACGCCGTAACCTTGATTTCGACCAGTTGCTTTTCGAGCACCGTATGTCCAACGGTTGCCGATGGCTCCACGTATCGTACACGGTCCGGCGTCCCAACCGGCGTCAGGCCTCAGCCATAGACTGCTGATAACCGCGTTATGGAGCGCAGGAACGGAGGCCTTTGTCGATGGGCGCTGTTCCTGCGCGTCGTGTAGTTTGGACTTTACATGAACTGATGTTCGGAGTGAAAAAGTTATAAATAGTTAAGTACCGAATAAATATTCTTAAATATGAAGTTCTGATTGTTTGTCAGTATATTATTTATGTGTATATTTGCAACTCGAAAACTTGGAATGGAACAAAAGTTTCCGTTTTTTAAGGCTTAATGTATGATTAATAACAATTTAATGTGTATATAAAAATAGGTATGAAACAGAAAAAGATGTTTATCATTACGGCACTGGCCGCGGCTGTGCTTGCTTCGTGTGGTGGCGGAAGCCAGGGCAAGCCTAACTTTGGCGACAATGAGTATGCCGTGAGGACGGTGAAGGCGCAGAGCGCAGAGTTGCAGACTTCTTATCCTGCAACTGTCAGAGGCGTACAAGATGTGGAGATACGTCCGAAAATAGCAGGATTCATTACAAAGATTAATGTTAAGGAAGGTCAGTCTGTAAAAAAAGGGCAAGTACTTTTTGTAATAGACAATGTGACATATGAGGCAGCGGCACGTCAAGCCAAAGCCGCTGTAAATTCGGCAAAGGCACAGTTGAATACATCAAAACTGACATACGAAAACAGCAAGAAACTGTTTGATAACAAAGTAATTGGCGATTTTGAACTACAATCGGCACAGAATGCATATGAATCGGCCAAGGCTGCATTTGCACAGGCTGAGGCCAGTTATGTTTCAGCCAAGCAGAATCTTGATTTCTGTTATGTCACCAGTCCTGCCAACGGTGTGATAGGTGAGTTGCCTTATAAGGTGGGCGCGCTTGTCAGTTCGTCAAGCCAACAGCCACTGACAACAGTATCGGACAACAAGACGATGCAGGTATACTTTTCGCTGACGGAAAAGGAATTGATGGGTCTGTCACACTCCGAAGGAGGTGTGGAAGCTGCAATCAAAGACTTCCCCGGCGTGAAACTTCAGTTGGCAGACGGCAGCATATACGGTACTGAGGGGCATGTGGCTGCGGTGAGTGGTGTTATAGATGCTGCTACAGGTACTGTGCAGGTGCGTGCCGATTTTGACAATCCCGGTCAGAAATTGAAGAGCGGTGCTTCCGGTTCGGTCATTGTTCCTCAGACGGCACAGGACGCCATTGTGATACCACAGTCAGCCGTGATGCAGGTGCAGGATAAGTTTTTCGTATATGTGGTTGGCAAGGACAACAAGGTCAAATATACTTCTGTGACGGTCAATCCCGAGAATGACGGCAAGAACTATATTATTGAAAGTGGATTGAAATCAGGTGAGACAATCGTTGTGTATGGTGTTACCGGACTTACGGACGGAACGGAAATCAAACAGCTCACAGAGGCCCAGTATGCCGAGAAATTGCAGAAAGCGGAAAAACTCGGTGAGGCACAGGGTGATCTGAATGAGTTTAAGAAGGCAATGGGTAAGTAAAATTTTTATTGACAGACAATGAAGTTAGATAGATTTATAGAACGCCCGGTGCTGTCTACGGTGATTTCCATCCTGACAGTGATTCTGGGTTTTATAGGATTGGTGTCGCTGCCTATCGAGCAGTATCCTGACATCGCTCCGCCAACGGTGATGGTGCGTGCCTCTTATAGTGGTGCTAATGCCGAGACCGTACTTAACTCTGTGATTGCGCCGCTTGAGGAACAGATAAACGGTGTGGAAGGCATGACTTATATGACATCATCGGCAACCAATGACGGTTCGGCTTCCATTACTGTGTATTTCAAGCAGGGAGCAAATGCCGATATGGCCCAGGTGAATGTGCAGAACCGTGTGTCGCAGGCGTCGGCACTGCTGCCGGCAGAGGTTACACGTGCCGGTGTGCAGGTGATGAAGCGCCAAAACAGTAATGTGCTGATCTTTGCACTTACAGGTGACCCTGAGAAATATGACAATCAGTTCCTCGGCAACTATGCCGACATCAACATCATCCCTGCCATCAAGCGTGTTAACGGTGTAGGTGAGTGTCAGGCAATGGGCTTGCAGTCGTATACGATGCGTCTGTGGCTTGACCCGGTGAAGATGAAGAACCATAATCTTATGCCGGGTGACATCACCGGTATTCTTGCTCAGCAGAACATAGAGGCTGCTCCAGGTAAATTCGGTGAACAGACAGACAACCAGTATGAGTATACCATCCGGTATAAAGGACGTCTGAAAACCCCGGAGGAATTTTCTGAAATGATCATTACGAGCGACACCGACGGTCAGACGGTGCGTGTGAAGGATGTTGCCAATGTAGAACTGGGTGGTCTGTATTATTCGTTCAAACAGGCTGTTGACGGCAAACCGTCTATAATGATGATGGTAACGCAGATGGCCGGCAGTAACGCCACGCAGATTGCTGACGATGTGAAAGCAGTGTTGGCCGAAGCCGGGAAGACGTTGCCTCCTGGAGTGGAGGTGAAGATAATGCAGGATGTCACGGAGTTTCTTGACGCGTCTATACATGAACTTATCAAGACGCTTGTCGAGGCTTTTATACTTGTGTTCATCGTTGTGTATATCTTCTTGCAGGATTTTCGCTCTACACTTATCCCGCTTATAGCGGTGCCTGTGTCGTTGGTGGGTACATTCTTCTTCCTCTATGTGTTCGGTTTCTCGCTTAACCTGCTGACGCTGGCTGCTCTTGTGCTTGCCATCGCCATAGTGGTGGACGATGCCATAGTGGTGGTCGAAGCTGTTCACGCCAAGCTCGACCTTGGATACAAGAACACGACTCTGGCTTCGAAGGATGCCATGAATGAGATATCTGGAGCCATCATTTCCATTACACTTGTGATGTCGGCTGTGTTTGTGCCTGTGTCATTCCTTGGAGGAACGAGCGGAACTTTCTATCGTGAGTTTGGTGTGACGATGGCTATATCTATCGTTATCTCGGCTCTTAACGCTCTGACGCTGTCTCCCGCACTTTGTGCCATATTGCTGAAACCTCACAATGAGGATGGCTCGGTGCGCAAGATGTCGGTAATAGACAGATTCCATACGGCGTTCAATGCTTCGTACGACAAGGTTCTGAAGAAATATCAGAGTGGTGTGCGCCGTGTTGTGGAGCGTCCTATAATAGCAGTAGTTTCTGTTATTGTCGGTATAACGGCAATGGGAGTTATGATGGCCAATACCCGTACCGGTCTTGTACCGGATGAAGATACTGGAACATTGTTTGTTACGGTAGCCACTAATCCCGGTACGAGTCTTAACAGGACAGATGAGGTGATGAACCGTGTGGACAACATGCTGAAGTCCAACCCGGCCGTGCAGAGTACGTTGCGTATCACGGGGTACAGTTTCATCGGTGGTCAGGGCTCTAACCAGGGTACGTTCATCGTGAAACTGAAGAGCTTTGAGGAACGTAACGGTGCGGAAGGTCCACTGAAACTTATAGGTGTACACAATCTCGGCTCTAAGATGGTGCTTGGCATGATTTACAAGCAGACTGCCGCCATCAAGGACGCACAGATATTGGCTTTCCAACCGCCTATGGTGCAGGGATTCTCGGCAACCAACGGTCTGACATTCTCCATGCAGGACCGTACCGGTGGCGATGTGAACAAGTTCTTCGACGTGACACAGAAGTTCCTCGGTGAACTCAACAAGCGCCCGGAAGTGTCCAGTGCGATGACTCAGTATAACTCGAAGTACCCGCAGTATATGATGGATGTTGATGTGGCCAAGTGTAAACAGAGCGGTATAGACCCGTCGGTGGTTCTTACAACGATGCAGGGCTATTTTGGTGGTCTATATGCTTCTAACTTCAACAGCTATGGTAAACTTTACCGTGTGATGATACAGGCTTCGTATGAGTTCCGTGGCGACTTGAAGAGTCTTAACAACATTTATGTGCGTACTAACAAAGGTATGAGTCCTATCAATGAGTATGTGAACCTTACGAAGATATATGCTCCACAGGAGATTGACCGTTTCAACCTGTTCACTTCTATCAACGTCAATGCATCTCCAGCTGACGGATATTCTACCGGTGACGTCATTAAAGCTATGGAGGAAGTGGCAGCTACAAACCTGCCGGACGGTTATTCTTATGAATTCTCCGGTCTGACACGTTCAGAGCAAGAGTCAAGCAATTCTACGGCTATCATCTTCGCGCTCTGTCTGACGTTCGTATATCTTATTCTGTCGGCACAGTACGAGAGCTATGTACTGCCGCTTGCTGTTATCCTCTCCATTCCGTTCGGTCTGGCGGGAGCATTCCTGTTCACTATATTGTTCAAGAACCAGAACGACATTTACATGCAGATCGCCCTCATCATGCTTATCGGTCTGTTAGCCAAGAACGCCATCCTTATCGTCGAGTTCGCCCTTGAACGCCGTCGTACGGGTATGGCCATATCATGGTCTGCTGTGCTTGGTGCTGCAGCCCGTCTGCGTCCGATTCTGATGACATCGTTGGCCATGATTATCGGTCTGTTGCCGTTGCTCGTTCCTATGGGTGTAGGTTACAATGGTAATATGACATTGGGTGCTGCTGCCGTAGGCGGCATGCTTATCGGTATGCTTTGCCAGATTATGGTCGTTCCTGCCCTCTTCTTCATCTTCCAGAAGATTCAGGAGAAGATAAAGCCGCTTGAATTTGCAGATGATAATGCACAGATAGACACGGAACTCATGCAGTATACGCGTCCTGTAGAGTTGCAAAAATAATGAAGACTGATATGAAGAAACTGATTATGATAATGTCCGCATCGCTGCTTTTGGGCAGCTGCGGACTCTACAACAAATATGATCGTCCAGATGTGAACACCACAGGGTTGGTGCGAGATGTAAATTCACTTACAGATACGTTGGCCGTCACTGATACCACGAGCTTTGGCAATATGCCGTGGCGTAGTGTTTTTACAGACCCGCAGTTACAGAGCCTCATTGAGACAGGACTGGCGAACAACCCCGATTTGCTCAACGCAGCACTCAATGTCAAAATGATTAAGGCTCAGCTGATGGCTGCCAGACTGGCTTTCGTACCGTCGTTCACGTTCTCACCGCAGGGAACACTTTCCTCATGGGACGGACATACGCCGACCAAGACATACTCATTGCCTGTGACGGCAAGCTGGAATCTCGACCTGTTCGGCAATCTGCTTTCGCAGAAACGCAGTGCGCAGGTAGCTCTTTTGGCAACAAAGGACTATCAGATGGCAGTGCGAAGCAATGTGATAGCCGGCATTGCCAATATGTACTATACACTTCTGATGCTTGACCGTCAGTTGGAGATAGTTACAGATATGGAGGGTTTGACAAAGGAGACTTGGGAAATGATGAAACTTCAGATGGAGTTGGGACGTGCACGTTCAACGAGTGTCCAGTCGGCTGAGGCCAACTATTACTCAGTACAAGCCCAGGCATCCGATCTGCGTCGTCAGGTCCGTGAGATTGAAAACTCGCTTTCGCTGTTGCTCGGACAGCCCGCGCAGACGATAGCCCGTGGCAAACTTGACGCTCAGTCGCTACCGACAGAGTTGAGTACCGGTGTGGCTATACAGATGCTCAACAACCGCCCCGATGTTCATGCCGCCGAGATGAAGCTCGCTCAGTGTTTCTATGACACAGAGACGGCACGCAGCCGATTCTATCCCAATATAACCATCAGTGGCACCGGTGCATACACTAATAATGGTGGCATGGGGATTGTCAATCCCGGAAAGTGGTTGTTGTCGGCAGTCGGCAGTCTGGTGCAGCCTATATTCCAACGCGGTCAGTTGATAGCCGGTCTGAAGGTGGCCAAGGCACAGCAGGAGCAGGCATATAACGACTGGCAGAATGCAATACTGAAGGCTGGTAGCGAGGTTAGTAATGCGCTTGTACAGTACAACTCATCTGATGAGAAGTCGAGACTTGAGGCCAAGCAGATTGAGGTGTTGAAGAAAAACGTTGAGGATACAAAGCAACTGTACATTAGCAGTGGCAGCACATATCTCGAGGTTATCAGTGCACAGACAAACCTGCTTAATGCTGAGTTGTCCAAGGCAGCCGATGATTTCAGTAAGATGCAGGCTGTTGTTAGTCTGTACAGTGCTCTTGGCGGAGGAAGGAATTAAGTAAATAAAAGAAAGACTTATGATAAGCGAAAAAGCAGAAATCAGTCCGAAAGCGAAGATTGGCAAGAATGTCACCATCTATCCTTTCGCATATATAGAGGACGATGTGGAAATTGGCGACAACTGCGTCATATTCCCATACGTGAGCATAATGAAGGGTACGCGTCTCGGTCGGAACAACAAGGTGTTCCAGAACACGGTGCTTGGAGCTATGCCTCAGGATTTTTATTACAAGGGCGACGATACATCGCTGATAATCGGTGATGACAATACCATACGTGAGAATGTGGTTATCAACCGTGCCACGTTCAGCAGCGGGCAGACCGTAATCGGCAACCGCAACTTCCTCATGGAAGGAGTGCACATATCGCATGATACAAAGATTACCGATGCTTGTGTGTTCGGATACGGTGTGAAGATAGCTGGAGACTGCGAAATCAATAATCGTGTAATCCTGTCGTCAAGTGTCATCATAAACCCTAAGGTGCGCATCGGTACATCGGCGATGATATCGAGTGGTTGCCGTATCAGTAAGGATGTGCCGCCGTACATCGTGGCTTGCGGCAATCCTGTGCAGTACGGAGGTGTCAACAAACTCACCCTTGAGAACCATAAGGTGAGTGAAAAAGTGCAGGGACATATTGCCAATGCATATCGTCTTGTGTTCCATGGGCAGACTTCGGTCTTTGATGCTGTAAAGCAGATAGAGCAACAGGTTCCGGATGGTGATGAGGTACGTACTATCATCAAGTTCATACAGGGCACCCAACTTGGTATTATAGGGAAAATGTAGGCCTGTAATAATTGCAGCCGTTTACATGAGGCAATATGAAACTCGGATTGCACGAGATGTAGATGCTCGTGCGATCCGCGTTTTTTTATTGTCATGCCTTTGGGCTATATTAATGTTCATATTCATGCGCATTATCTCGCTATGGCATAGCTGAGACAAGTATCGTTCTGCTCATTTGGCTTGACGAAAACGTTGTTAATATGATGCTGTGCACGGTATGCCTGCCGCTATCACCCGGTCGCGTATGTTGTCAAGTTCTTCGGGTGAGGCTTTTGTCAATCCATGTGTCGGTGTCTCACGGTCTATAGTATATATCATAACGCTTTCCGGAGCGATTTCTTTCACAACTTTCAGCCAAGGGATAACATATTCATTACCGGTATTGTCAGTATCAATACCGTCTTCTGTTGTTCCTTTCATAAAAATCGTCTGTATGATGAGGTGTCCGTTGAATGCCTTCATACGTTCGATTGTGTTTTCTACCGAATAGTTTCCCGTAGGCCGATCAATCCTTTTTATATATTCAGGAGCAATGGTGTCTAATTTTAGAATGTTATTGTCCACACGCATCAGTGCGTCGTGCACGTCATTGCGGTGAATCTGTGTAGCATTGCTCAGTACCGAAATCCGTGCTTTGGGGAAATACCTGTCTCTCAGACATATGGTGTCATCTATTATTTCTGCAAAGTGGGGATGGATTGTCGGTTCTCCGTTGCCGGCAAATGTCAGTACGTCTGGAGCGGGACCGTTCTGTTTCATGTCGCGCAGACGTTCTTCCAAGGACTTTGCCACCTCTTTGCGCGACGGCAGAGGTCTGGTTGGTATGTGGTTGTGATTGAATCCGCATTCACAATATATGCAGTCGAATGTACATACCTTGCCGTCGGATGGCAAAAGGTTAATGCCGAGAGAAACACCAAGTCTGCGGCTGTGCACAGGACCGAAAATAGGTGATGGATATATAACTGTACTCATGTTCTTTTGTTTATGCAATTCAAAGGTATACAAAAATACAATATAATGGCGGTTAATACATGTTAAATCAAAGTGCTGTTATTGGTTTTTTTGTTACTTTTGCAGCAAATTAGGTGTATTACATCTTTTAAAAGAAATGAAAAAAAGACGAACCAAAGCCCGCAATCGTACAGGTTTGCAGGCTGTGACATTGTGTATAAGCACAACTTTGGTGCTCATATTGTTGGGCATTATGGTGTTTTCTGTGTTGACAGCCCACAATCTGTCTTCTTATGTCAAGGAGAATCTCACTGTTACCGTGATGCTTGGCGACAAGGTTACCACCAATCAGGCCCGTATATTATGCCGTGAGCTTTATCGTCGTCCTTATACACGTCATGTAAGTCATATCAGCAAGGAACAGGCGCAACGCGAGCAATGTGCTGCAATGGGATCTGACCCGTCGGAGTTTCTCGGATTCAATCCTTTTGTGGCCACACTCGAGATTCAGATGAAGTCTGACTATGCAAACTGCGATTCACTCAAATGGATATCAGCAGAGTTGAAGCGCAATCCTGCCGTTACGGATGTGGCATATCAGGAAGACCTGATGGACAAGGTCAACAGCAATCTCAGGAAGTTGGGTATGGTATTGCTTGTGCTGGCAGTACTGTTGACTTGCGTGTCGTTTTCGCTTATCAGCAACAGCGTACGTCTGAGTGTTTATTCGCGCCGATTCCTAATCCATACGATGAAGCTTGTAGGAGCATCGTGGGGATTCATACGCCGTCCGTTCTTACGCCGTGCGATGGGTATAGGTCTGATTGCCGCACTTTTGGCCTGTATTGCTCTTGGTGGTGGTATTTATGTCCTTTACGCTTACGAGCCGGGTCTTCTTCTGGTGATTACATGGCGTGAGATAGCAGCTACAGGCATATCGGTGTTTCTTTTCGGCATAGTCATTACCTTGTTGTGTGCTTATTTTTCTGTTAATAAGTTCCTTAGGATGACAGCCGGCGAGTTGTATAAGATTTGATGCTTTTTCAAGAAAATCCAGTTTTTAATATTAAAGTAAACTATAGAGATATATGGACAAAAGAAATTTTGCATTTGACCGGATGAATTTCATACTGCTTGCTGTCGGTATGGCTGTGGTAATTATTGGTTTTCTTCTGATGAGCGGTCCGGGGTCGACTGATACCACATATGAGCCGGACATATTCAGTGTGCGTCGTATCAAGATAGCCCCAGTGGTATGTCTTGTAGGCTTTGTTTCGATAATATATGCCATTGTGCGCAAACCTAAGGATACCGATATCATCGTGTCTGAAGAGGAGAAGAGAGAGGAGACAAAAGTCATATGAATTGGTTTGAAGCACTTATTCTCGGCCTGATACAGGGACTCACGGAGTATCTTCCTGTCAGCAGTAGCGGTCATCTGACGATCGGTTCTTATCTTTTCGGTATCAACGGAGAAGAGAATCTCACGTTTACCGTACTTGTTCATGTGGCTACCGTGTTTAGTACGCTTGTAATACTTTGGAGTGAGATAGACTGGATATTCCGCGGACTGTTCAAGTTCAGGATGAATGACGAGACAAAGTATGCTCTCAATATCGTAATATCGATGATTCCCATCGGTATTGTCGGAGTCTTTTTTAAGGATAAGGTAGAGGATATATTCGGTTCCGGATTGCTCATCGTAGGCTGCATGCTGCTTGTAACGGCGTTTTTGCTCACATATTCTTACTATGCCAAGCCGCGACAGAAGGACAATATCGGTTGGCGTGACGCTTTGGTGATAGGCATCGCTCAGGCTTGTGCCGTAATGCCGGGCTTGTCACGTTCGGGCAGCACTATTGCTACAGGTATAATTCTTGGTAACAAGAAGGAAAAACTGGCCCAGTTCTCGTTTCTCATGGTTATCCCCCCGATACTCGGCGAAGCTCTGCTTGACGTGTTGAAGGCCATGAAGGGAGAGGCCGCTTTTGGCGGCATCGATACATTTCCTCTTGCTGTCGGTTTCGTAGCGGCATTCGTTTCGGGATGTGTTGCATGCAAGTGGATGATTAATATTGTCAAGAGAGGCAAGCTCGTATACTTTGGCATATATTGTGCTATAGTCGGTGCGGTTACAGTTGCATTCTCAATGTTATAATATTAATGTAATGAACATAACCGAAGGAGATATAATATACATAAACAAGCCATACGGAATGTCAAGTTTCGGGGCATTGGCACGTGTCCGTACGCTTATATCGCAGCGCATAGGCAGACGCAAGATCAAGATAGGGCATGCCGGTACGCTTGACCCGTTGGCAACCGGAGTCCTGATACTTTGCACCGGACGCAAGACAAAGGAGATAGAGACATTGCAATATCATTCCAAAGAATATACAGCCACGTTGCAGCTCGGTGCAACCACTCCCAGTTTTGACCGCGAGCACACTGTAGATTTTACTTATCCCGCTTTGCATATCACCCGCGAGCTTATCGAATCTGTGTTGCCGCGCTTTGTGGGCGAAATACAACAGGTGCCGCCGGAATATTCGGCCTGTAAGGTGGGGGGCAAGCGTGCCTATAAATTGAAACGGAAAGGACAGGATGTGGAGCTTAAAGCCAAGACACTGCGGATAGACGAGATAGAACTGACCTCATTCGATCGTGAGCGGATGCAGATGAGCATACGTGTAGTGTGTGGCAAAGGTACGTATATACGTGCTTTGGCTCGCGACATAGGGCAGGCCCTTGGCAGCGGTGCTTTCCTTACGACGTTGTGCCGTACAAGGCTTGGCGATGTGCGTGTTGAGGACTGTCTTACGCTCGAAGACTTTCCGGCATGGCTTGATGCCCAGACAATAGAGGATTTGCAAATGTAAAAAATAAAGAAAGGAGAAACATACATTATGAAACTGTCACAATTCAAGTTTAAATTGCCGGAATCCCAGTTGGCACTGGAGCCGCCGCATCGTGCTTTCGACAATGAAGACGGCACAGTAGAGAAAGTGTATAACCGTGATGGCTGCCGTCTTATGGTGGTTCATCGTAAGAGTCAGACCATCGACATGTATAAGAAAGATGCTGATGGCAACGACGTTACCGACGCCGAGGGCAAGCCTGTCTATCTCGGTTTTCGTGATATAATGAACTATTTTGACGAAGGTGATGCCTTTATCTTCAACGACACTAAGGTATTTCCAGCGCGTCTGTACGGCACCAAGGAGAAGACCGATGCCAAAATCGAGGTGTTCCTGCTTCGTGAGCTCAACGAGGAACTGCGTCTTTGGGATGTGCTTGTAGAACCGGCGCGAAAGATTCGTATCGGCAACAAACTCTTTTTCGACGAGGATGGTCCCATGGTGGCCGAGGTGATTGACAATACCACGAGCCGTGGGCGTACGCTCCGTTTCCTTTACGACTGTCCTCACGACGAATTCAAACGCGAGCTTTTTGCTCTTGGCGAAGCACCGCTGCCCCGATATATCATAGACCGTCGTCCTGCAAACGAGGACGATATGGACAATTTCCAGACCATCTATGCACGTAACGAGGGTGCCGTGACTGCTCCTTCGTCGGGGCTGCACTTCAGTCGTGAACTGTTAAAGCTGATGGAGATACGCGGCATACACTTCTCTTATATCACCGTTCATTGCGGATTGGGCAGCTTCGATCCCATAGAGGTGGAAGATCTCACCAAGCACAAGATGAATTCCGAGCAGATGATTGTGGGTGCCGAGGCATGCCGCACAGTCAATGATGCCAAGACGGCAGGACATCGTATCTGTGCTGTGGGAGTGAGCACTGTGCGTGCCACGGAGACAGCAGTAGGTACCGACGGACTGCTGAAGGAATATGAGGGATGGACCAACAAGTTTATTTTCCCGCCTTACGATTTCGGTATGGCTAATTGTATGATATCCAATTTCTATCATTCCGAGTCGACCATGCTAATGACAACAGCGGCTTTCGGCGGATACGACATCGTTATGGAGGCCTACGATATGGCCGTGAAGAACGGATATAAGTTCGGATGCTACGGTGATGCCCTTCTTATAGTGGACGACTGATAATAGTTGTATATATGCACATCGTCTATTTCTGTCTTGGCGCTAACATCGGTGACCGTGAGGCGACATTGCTCAAGGCTATTGAACTGATGGAAAAGCAGATCGGCACGATAGTGCGCCGGTCTGCTTTTTATGAAACCGAGCCTTGGGGATTCCGGTCGTCCAACAGATTCGTCAATGCTGCCGTGTGTTGCACCACACAATTCTCTCCGCGTACCGTTCTTGAACTTACGCAGTCTATTGAACGCGAGTTGGGACGCACGGAAAAGTCGACCGGCGGGTGCTACCACGACCGTGTGATAGATATCGACATACTACTATACGATGACATCAGTGTTGACGAACCGGATCTCAAGATACCTCATCCGCTTATGAGTGAACGTGATTTCGTAATGCGTCCGCTCAGTGAAATAAGAAAACTCCCGCAAGTCTGATTGATTTGCGGGAGTTTTCTGTTATTTGTTTCAGACTTAATGTCTTATTTGCGCAGACCTAAAGCCTTGATTATTGCGCGATAGCGGTTAACGTCGCGGTCATAGAGATAATTGAGCAGTGCACGGCGCTTTCCTACGAGTTGTGTCAGCGAACGGGCTGTCACATAGTCCTTGCGATTTTTCTTCAAGTGCTCCGTCAAATGCGAAATGCGGTATGTGAACAGCGCTATCTGGCTTTCTGCCGAACCAGTGTCTGTTGTGCCTTTACCGTGCTTTCCAAAAATCTCTTGCTTTTTCTCAATGTTCAAATACATAATTGTTGATGATTAATTTGTTGTTTTGATTACATATCTCAGACGCATGCCGCCTTAATCACAACGGCCAACATCTTCGAATGCACCGGATTTTCCGGATTTGTGGGTGCAAAGGTACTGCTTTTAATTAAGAATTGAGAATTAAGAATTAAGAATAGTATTATATATTAACCTGTTTTAACGATTGCTGTTGCAGAATGGCATCCGCCTTTCACAATTTCTTGATTTCTTCCATTGTCAATCCGGTTATGGTGGCAATTTTGTTTGTTTCAATGCCAAGGTCTTTCATTATTTTTGCATGTTGAATCTTTGTTTCTGTTTTACCTTTTTCAATTCCTTCAATCAGTCCCTCAGCTCTTCCCTCGGCTTTTCCTTCCTGCATAGCAGTGTTTATTACGTCGTTCTGTATCATGATGGCGTCCAAATGGCGCTCGTACGACAGTTTATCCTGCCGTGTCATGGTGAGTACCTTAAGCTTTTCCTTTGCCTCGTGCAGGCCTGGAGCTGTAGTGTCGTCCTTTATATGTCCGTTCTTTAAGTAGTCGAGCCATTCCTCAAGCGGAGTTGTCGCCACCTTGTTGAACTCGTTGACACGTATGATGAAATATTCGGGATAAATTTCCGCCGGTGTCTTCATCCTTATCATGTTGTCCTCTTTTGTGTTTATCGTAAGTGTGTCGTTGGTATGCACTCCGCGGAACACGGTCTGCCCGTGGTACAGATAGTCAGAACCCTGTCCGAGGTCGAAGTAGAGGATGTTTATCGAGTACACCTTCTTCACTTTGTCGTACATGTCGCCGAGCGAGATATGCTCGGTAATGGCCTTTGCCACTCCGTAAAGAATCCTTTCGAGGTAGTACAGTTCGCGTGTGAGCTGTATCTCGACAATTATTATCTCGTCCTTGCTGTTGCGGGCCTTGATGTCCACGCGGTTGAACTTGTCTTCGGGCGATTCCTGATTGCCTTCGCTTTCAAGTATTTCAATGATGTGTATCTGTTCGCCCAGCAACACTGTAACGAGTCCCTCAAGGACACCGAAGTTTGCCTTGTCGCGAAGCATACGCTTGGCGGCCCAGTCGAAACGTATGTATTGGTTGTTGATTTTCATGATTGTAACATGTTTTGGTTGGAATATTGCAAAGATAGTGTATAATTTGTTAAATGGCAAAGATTTTGTTGATTTCTTGATTAATTATTTTTTGTGTGGTGTTCTCAAGGACGGTCGGATTGTGTAAAAAATGAGACAAAACACTTCGTCGTTCGTCACAAAATCTCATTTTCCTGACGATGGTCCGAAAATAGCGACTTTTGCGTTGAAATAGGATGCATTGATAATCAGAGTGTTACGCTTGTTGGCAGACGGTGGTGCCATGTAAGAAAAGCAGAGAGGCCCTCCTGAGGTTGCCACGAGGGCCTCGCGGCATTGTATCAAGGCCGTCGTTGGAGGCCAACGGTGCCGTTGCGGGAGTGTCGGGAGGCCCCTGCGGCAAAATCACGAAGACCGGAATGTGTGTCAAGAAAGCAGAGAGGGTCTTGCAGCTTTTCTATTTCGAAGAAAAAGAAGTGCGGAAAATTAAGAAAAGAATGTACATGGATGAAGTGGCGGTCTGTTGCTCTTGTCTCAGTCCGGTCACTCTGTTTGCAATGAAATAAAGTTTATCGCGAAATATTTTCTTTTTAAATACTTGGATTTCAAAACATTTTATTATTTTTGCAGATGATTCTTGGAACTTCTTGTTCCGTGAGACGCTGGTGAACGTATTCGCTGTCGTTTTGCATAAGGAGCAGGATGTTTTGCCCACGCCAGGCTGTAGGACTTGATTATGGAGCGGACCGGAAAATCCGTGACGATCATATGCTGACAGCGGCAGAAGGGTGGGAGAGAGTCGCTATATATAGAAAGGCGTTTACTTTGACGCTTTGTTCTTGACGTCTTGGAATCTCGCAAGTTTCAGATGTTGTCTTGAACATAGCAACGGTAGATGCCCATGGGATGTTTTTATAGGCATCCTTATATCCATATTTGTATATGTCATCGTTGTATTCATGTGGTAGATGATGATGTATTGTACGTATGGGATAGGGATAATTATATAAACTCATCGGCGTGGGTTTCGCGTTGCTCGTTCAACAACATCGGGCAATGCGAGAGCCTCAAGACGTGGAACGGGTGACAGGCACGATTTCCACGCTTTTTTGTGTCTGTACATTTGGGAGTGTTATATATTAAACAGAAACAAAAAAATAGTTACAGATGTTGCATTTTTATAATCACAGGCCGAAAGAGGCTACATGTATGCGGATGCCATTTACAGGTCTCTGCAACGGAACGGCAAAGTATGATGCCAGGTTATCATTACATGGTTTGTGTCACCTCGGGCTTTTGCAGGCCGTTGTGTCCATGCTGCTTTTTCTCTGTGCAGGTACTCTACGGTCGTCTGCCCAGTACCAGGCCGAACACATGATAGAGGTGAAACGGCTGTCGAATTGGGCCCCTGAATATCTTACCGTTACCAACACTTGGAACAACATGACATTTGCGCCGGTGACAACAAATCTGAAGTGCATGTCGGTGATAGTTTCCGTCAACGGTCAGGACACGAGAGATATGGAGGAAAGCGATTTCTACCGTATCATTGATTCGGAAGAGGAGGTGATGCTCGTCTATCAGACTAAGGTGATGGGGCAGAACAAGGAATACAAGTGTACGTTGAAAAAGAGAAAAGGGAAGTTGCTTGCAAGTACTTACCCGTCGGCTGAAATTATGCCTACAGTATCGCTGTTGTCGGACAGTGACATCGACTTCTTTAAGTTCAACACATTCGATTACCGGCTGATGGGAGACGACCAACTGATGGACAAGACCATCATGGAGGTTTTTGCGGAACATTTGAAAGCCAAGGGATTGAAGAGAAGCACAACCGCCCCGGACATTTATCTCTATCTTACCAAGGACGTTAACCAGAAGATAGAATCGGTATACGTTCCTTCCTATACCACCACGACAACTACCGGAGATACCGGCATCGGCATATCCAACTTTTTGGGTATAAGGGGTGTGAGTGTGGGCGGCAATACGGGGAAGGCTACTACACGGACGGAAGAAACGGGCACAATGCGCACCAACGTGACGGCAGATGCCTATCTGGAGCTGTCGGTGCTGGAGGCTTCCAAACTGAACAGTGACACGCCGCCCGTCATCTGGCAGCTTACGTACAGCGAACACAAGACCTCGGAAATCAGGCTTCTTGAATATGTGAAAGAGCACCTCGGCAAATACATGCTTCAATATCCATTCCATGAGAGCATGTTCGGAGAGTATATAGCCACATGGGGTGTGTTGTGCGAGAACTTTGCCGTAAATCCAACTATATCGGATGTTGTACCGGGCAGTAAGGCTGAAGCCTTGGGATGCAAGAAGGATGACGTGATAAAATATGTGAGATACAATGATACCGATGGGGATTTCTGCACTTACAGACCTGGGGAGAATTTTTACCGAGACAGAATAATCAAGACGGCAAACATGATGCAGATAGGGAAGCAGAAGATAACGAAAGGGGGAATTACTGAGTTTTGTAATTACGTATTTATCAAATAAACATTTTATAATCATTCAAAAAACTTTTATGAAAAAACTATTGTTATTCTGTTGTATGCTGTTGGCTACATCAGCTTTTTCGCAATCTGGTAAGGTAAAGAAAGAGAAAACCGTCAAGCAAGGTATTGTTGTGAAGGGTGGCATGGCTTCGTATTCCATTGACGGATGGGATTGTGACGCTGGCTTTACAGGTGAAGTGTATTGGAGTCTCTCCGGACTTCTGAAACCGAAGAATACAGAGAGCCACTGGGCGTTCGAGACGGGTTTGGGTATTGATTTCAGTAAAAGTAAAGCCGTTTATTCCGGCAGAAAAAGGGGAATAGATGAAGACATCTTCTGCATCGGACTGTTTACCATACCGTGTAATGCGAAATACATCCTTAATCCGTTGTCTACCCGTGGCAAATGGATTGTAAAGGCAGGTATAGATTTCTGTCCGTTGGAAATTGGTGTGCCCCAGGAAAAAGAAGGAAAGGCTATATCCTCCTACTATCATCTCGAATCTACTGTCGGCATGAAAATCGGTATAGATGGCGGCTTGGGCTATGAAGGCAAACATTGGGGACTGTATGCCGGAGGCTTTGGGGGCATGATGACACCTTGGAGTTCGGAAGCCTCCTCCACTTCTGTCACAATGGCCGGCTTCTACGCCTCCTTGCACTATTTCTTTTAACCGGTAGAGGTGAGGGAATAGTATAATCATTTGAGGGTGTTGCTGTGTTCTGCAACACCCTCAAAGCTATCTGCTTTGTCCACATGGATGATGCAATGTTTGTATCGTTAGCATACTATCTTGTATAGCTCGGCACTTCACCTTAAAATATATTATATGAATTGTTCCTAACTGTTGATAATGGTTGTTACGGCTGTAATGAACTCTTCTGGACCTGATGACCCTCGCTTTGGTCACAGTACCGCTTTTCTTCTCTATGAGGTGAGCATAAGGGTAGTACGGTTGACCGGAAGCAAAAATAAATAATAGTATGATGTTGGCAGGTGTCTATTCCGCATATCGTATGGAAAAGTTGATTGCCGATTGCCTTATTTCATATTTTGTGATAAATTCTTCATTCTTCATTCTTCATTCTTCAGCAAAAGCAGTAACTTTGCACCCGACTTTTAAGGTATTAATTAAAATGCAAGACATCAGAAACATAGCCATTATCGCCCACGTGGACCATGGCAAGACTACTCTCGTGGACAAGATGATGTTGGCCGGACATCTTTTTCGTGACGGACAGAATCTCAGTGATCAAGTTTTGGACAGCAACGACCTCGAGCGTGAACGAGGCATAACTATATTGTCGAAAAATGTTTCCATAAACTGGAAAGGCGTGAAGATAAACATTATCGACACTCCGGGACACTCCGATTTCGGCGGCGAGGTGGAGCGCGTGCTCAACATGGCCGACGGATGTCTGCTCCTTGTCGACGCTTTCGAGGGACCGATGCCGCAGACACGCTTTGTGTTGCAGAAAGCTTTGGAGATAGGTCTGAAGCCGATAGTTGTGGTCAACAAGGTGGACAAACCCAACTGTCGTCCCGAGGAGGTATACGAGATGGTATTCGACTTGATGTTCTCACTCAATGCGACGGAAGACCAGCTTGATTTCCCCGTCGTTTACGGTTCGGCAAAGAACGGATGGATGAGTGCCGACTACAAGCAGCCTACAGACAACATAACATATTTGCTTGACAAGATAGTCGAGGTGATACCGGCTCCGAAAATCATAGAGGGAACACCCCAAATGCTTATCACCAGCCTCGACTACTCCAGCTATACAGGTCGTATAGCCGTTGGGCGTGTGCACCGTGGTGTGCTTCGTGAAGGCATGAACATAACAATCTGCCATCGTGATGGCTCTGCCGAGAAGACCCGTATCAAGGAACTGCATACTTTTGAGGGAATGGGACATGTGAAGACTCCTGAGGTGCAAAGCGGTGATATTTGCGCAATTATCGGTCTTGAACGTTTCGAGATAGGTGATAGCATTTGTGATTTTGAAAATCCGGAACCGTTGCCGCCCATAGCTATTGATGAACCGACGATGTCGATGCTCTTCATGATTAACGATTCTCCTTTCTTCGGCCGCGAGGGTAAGTTTGTCACCAGCCGCCACATCAACGACCGTCTTACGAAAGAACTTGAGAAGAATCTTGCACTTCGCGTCAGCCAGTTTGAAGATTCCACAGACAAGTGGGTTGTCAGCGGCCGTGGCGTGCTCCATCTTTCCGTGCTTATCGAGACTATGCGCCGCGAGGGTTACGAACTGCAGGTTGGACAGCCGCAGGTTATATACAAGGAGATTGACGGACAGCGTTGCGAGCCGGTAGAGGAACTGACCATCAACGTGCCCGAGGAGTTTGCCAGTAAGATGATTGATATGGTGACACGCCGTAAGGGTGAGATGACTTCGATGGAAAGCCAGGGCGAACGCGTCAACATTGAGTTTGAGATACCTTCGCGCGGCATCATCGGCTTGCGTACCAACGTGCTCACAGCCAGTCAGGGCGAGGCTATCATGGCCCACCGTTTCAAGAATTACCAGCCGTACAAGGGTGAGATATCCCGTCGTGTGAACGGCTCTATGATTGCTCTCGAGACGGGTACTGCCTATGCCTATTCTATAGACAAACTTCAGGACCGCGGCAAGTTCTTCATCGACCCGGGCGAGGAGGTTTATATCGGTGAGGTGGTCGGTGAGCATATCCACGACAACGACCTTGTAATCAATGTGGCTAAGGCCAAGCAGCTCACCAACACCCGCGCCAGCGGCTCCGACGACAAGGCCCGCATCGTGCCCCGCACAATCCTTTCGCTTGAGGAGGCTCTTGAGTATATCAAGGCCGACGAACTTGTCGAGGTGACACCAAAGAGTATGCGTATGCGTAAGACGATTCTCGACCATAACGACCGCAAACGGGCCAACAAGGAATAGAATTTATTTGAGATAAAGCAGTAATGATGCTTTTTCAATGCGGAGAAGCAAAGCCAAGATGCTTTGTGTCTTCGCATTGAAAAATGCCGGTTAGTTACAGTGTGTTATAAGTTTTTCTATCCAATTCCTGAATCTTGGACATCTGTTTAGTATTGTTTTGATACCTATTTCTAATGCTATTATATTTCCATATATTACTTTATCGTATTCTGGAACAATTCGTAGTAACCGTTTTGAAGGGGCATTATCCGGTGAACTGTTTATATCTTCCGGATTGTTGTATAAATCAATAATGTCTTGAAGAGTTTTATTTGTTTTTTCATCGAAATATTTTTTGAACCCATCTCCTGAAGAAAACAATAATGCTTCGAATTCATGAAGTTGGATATATGGTATGAATCTAAAATCCTGAATGTCTTTGTTTAACGCAGCTTCCATTTCCGTCACACGTTTGGTATGGTCAGGAATATCAGACCATTTTTCTTTGTAAGGTAGTTCTGGACAACGGAAGAAATCAAAAAATGTTGTCACAACGGCATCCTTTCCTTGAGAAGACAATAGCTTATTGATGTCATTTTTCAGATGATGATAATTTACAAATCCTCCTTTGTGTCCTTTACTTGTATGTATAATCATAGGAAAGATATAAATGTCGTACGACAGGAAGTATGGAGCAAGCAAGCTATTTACAAATTCCTCTTCGCTCTGACCTTCAACTACGATGTAGAGTCTTTTTTTCATGGCCTTCCTCCGATTACATTCTTTTCCCATAACTCACCAACAGAATATTCTTCACGCCAATTAGAGAAGTCCTCTTCATTGAGTCGTGAGAATGTGGATTGATTGTTGTTTCTTTCTACAATGATTAAATCATCAATAGAGAAATTGTTGATAAGTTCAATTGATTGTGTTGCAATAATGAGTTGGTTTTTTGCCGAGGCTCTTTTTATTAATGCTCCGAGTTTGTTGATAGCAGCCGGATGTAATCCAAGTTCCGGCTCATCAATTATTATAGTATGTGGCAAATTAGGTTGAAGTAATAGGGTTGCCAGAGCAATAAAGCGCAGTGTGCCGTCAGATAGGTTGGTTGCGTCCAAATACATGTCTGAATCTTTTTCTTCCCATTCCAAGGAGATAAACCCTTCCATATTTTTATTAGGAATCAATTTGAACCTTTTAAAGTATGGTGCTATGGAGCGTATGGTACTTTCAATAAGATTGTAAGTTGTTTCATCTTTATCTTTCAGCCGATATAAATAGGCCGCTATATTAGATCCGTCATGTCGCATGAATTCGTTGTCACCCACCCTTGAAGGATGACGCATAGGTGAAGACAAACTTGTGTCATGAAAGTGATAAACGGTGAAACTATGTAAAAAAACACGAATATATTCTGCTCTCCACTGTGGCTTGTTGAGAATTTCTGATTCCTCTACATTAGAATCCCAATTGCATGGATGCCAGCTGTCTTGATATTGCTTGTCTGATAGACCTTTGTTGTTAAAATAGTCTCTTGTATATTCAATATATGCCTTTGGGCCGGCTGTAGGTCTTAATTTAAAAGTGAAAGCGTTTCTGTTTTCAAAATCAATTAAGGAAGATATGCTGTCTGATTCTTTACGTCCATGATACAGCATAGAGTCTATTCCACCATGTTCTAGCATATAGCGGCCCAGACGTTGATTAAGCAAATGTTGTGTCAGCTCAAAGAATGATATAAAATTGCTTTTACCTGCGCCATTTGCACCGATAAGAATATTTAGTTTTGTCAAGTCAATATGTGCATTTTTTATTGACTTGTAGTTAAATATTTCTATTCTTTCTATCATATCGATAATTTTATAGGATTCCTATACTTTTCGTTTCTTATTATAATGCTTTAATCCGATAAGCACAATATCAGAACTTGCTAACTTCCATGGATACCATTATATAATGCAAAGTTAGGTATTTTTCTTCAAACTATGTAATTGTTTGACTATGAAAATATTATAATTATAGTTTTTTGTTTTTCTCTAAATGATGCAGTTCTTTGGTTTGAAATGTCGGGTTTGATTATTCAACAATTCATGTTATAACGAAAAGATTGCCATTCTTGGCTATTACAGGAAATTGTTGGTCTTTAATGTCTGTATTTTACAATATTAGCAAAATGATAGTTCGATTTCGACATACCATGGAGATTACTCCGGATAAACAAGGTTCTCTTCCTTTATACAGTCGAGCACTTCGTAGAGGTATTTGCATGCCTCCCAGCGGGCCATGGGCAGGTCGTGGAGCAGCCAGTTGCCGCAGTCGCGCGGAGCCGCACCGGGTATGTCGCCCTCAAATTCTGCTATGAACCGGAATGTGCGGCGCATCAGTTCAACGATGTCACGGCTCGTAAAGTCACCGCGCAGCAACAGGTAATTGCCGGTGAGGCATCCCATTGGTCCCCAGTATACGATGCGGTCTTTCCATTCCGGATCGTTGCGCAGATAGGTTGCCGCCAGATGTTCAATGGTGTGCAGCGCTCCGGGGTGCATGGCAGGCTCACGGTTTGGTTCCTTCATGCGGATGTCGAATGTAGTGATTACTTCGTCTGCAACGTTGTCCTTGCGTGATACGTATATGCCGCGGAGCAGGCGATTGTGGTCGATTGTGAAACTTGGAATCTTGTTCATTTGTCCTGTATGTTTTCAAGAAAAGCTTTTGTTACGTGAAACGAGCGGTCGGCCATGGTGTCCCAAAAGTTGAAATACTGCTGTGCCTTATGGTCGCTCAGAGGAATGTCGCTGATGATCCGGAAGCTGATGAATGCCACCCCACGCTGATGGCACACGTGTGCTATTGCCGCTGACTCCATGTCCACAGCCATAGCTTCGGGGAAGCGGTCAATGATTTGGCTCATCTTCTCGCGTGAGTCCACAAACCAGTCTCCTGTTACTGTAAGTCCTGTGTGTATCTTTGTTCCGCAGTCTATCGATGTGGCGCAGTCGAGCAGCCGCGCGTCGGCCTCGAAGCGTGCCGGAAGACCGATTATCTGTCCGTAGGCCACCTCGCTTCCGCAATAGGCATCATGATAGCATGTCTGGCTTGCAGCCACCACCTCCTGTACCTGCAGTTCTGTCGATGCGCCACCGGCCACGCCTGTTGATATTACGGCATCGGGGGCGAAGGTGCCGATCATGTCGGTGGTTCCGGCGGCGGCATTCACTTTGCCGATGCCGCATTGGTGGAGTATGATGGTGTTGTGTCCCATTGTTCCGGTGACGTATCGTCGTCCTCCGTGGATCGTTTCGGCCGTATTGTCGAGCATTGCGCTGATTCGGTCGAATTCCTTGTCCATGGCTATGATGATTCCTATCTTCATATAATTATTGTTTTGTGTGTGCAAAGTTATGGAATAATTATGAATTATTAGTTTTTTAATAGTTAATTCACAATTATTCCCTATCTTTGCAGAAGATAAGCTGCATCTCGGCATAACTTCCAGACGAGTTTGGAGATTCTGCTCTCGATTTGCATTATCGTTGCATTCGGAAAATTTTATAAACGTTTATATATCAACTTATGAGAACATGGAAACAATGCCTGCCCGATGTGTTGGCAGTGCTGTTATTTGCGGTGCTTTCGTTTGCCTATTTCTTCCCGGCTGACATCGAGGGTCGCATCCTCTACCGTCACGACTCGTCGGCCGGACGTGGAATGGGGCAGGAGCAGTCAGAATATCTGGAGCGTACCGGAGAGCGTACCCGCTGGACCAACTCGCTTTTCTGCGGCATGCCCACTTATCAGATAGCTCCGTCGTACAATAGCGACAAGGTGATTGGCGGTGTAAGTAAGGCTTTTCATCTTTGGCTGCCTGAAAACGTATGGTATGTATTTGTGTATATGCTCGGTTTCTATATCTTGTTGCGGGCTTTCGATTTCCGTCAGCATCTGGCGGTGCTCGGCTCGGTGATATGGGCTTTCAGCAGCTATTTCTTTATCATCATTGCCGCAGGCCATATATGGAAAGTTATGGCATTGGGCTATCTGCCGCCGATGATTGCGGGCATTGTGCTGGCCTATCGTGGGAAATATTTGTGGGGACTGTTGCTTACAGCATTGTTTACGGCACTTGAAATCAATGCCAACCACGTGCAGATGACATACTACTATTTCTTTGTGGTGCTGTTCATGGTCATCGCATATTTTGTCGATGCTCTGCGCAACAAGGTTCTGCCTGCCTTTGCCAAAGCTACGGCAGTGTGTGTGGCCGGTGTCGTGATAGGTGTGTGTATCAATATTTCCAATCTTTATCATACTTGGGAATACTCCAAGGAGTCGATGCGCGGAAAGAGCGAACTGGTAAAGCCGAATTCGGACAACCAGACCGACAGTGGACTGGAGCGAGACTATATCACGCAATGGAGCTATGGCATTGACGAGACATGGACATTGCTCGTTCCAAATGCCAAGGGAGGGGCCTCAATGCCATTGAGCATGAGCAAGACAGCGATGGAGCATGCCGACAATACCTATCTTCCGGTATACCAGCAGATCGGACAGTACTGGGGCGAGCAACCGGGCACGAGCGGTCCTGTATATGTTGGTGCCTTTGTTATGATGCTCTTTGTGCTCGGTCTGTTCATAGTGAAAGGACCGTTGAAGTGGGCTTTGCTTGCGGCCACGGTCCTGTCCGTGATGCTGTCGTGGGGGCACAACATGATGTGGTTTACCGACCTGTTCATCGACTATATGCCGATGTATTCCAAATTCCGTACGGTAGCGTCGATACTTGTCATTGCCGAGTTCACTATCCCGTTGCTGGCCATGCTCGCGCTGAAAAAGGTGGTTGACGAGCCGGAACTGCTTACGCGTAAGATAAAGTTTGTATATGTCAGTTTCTCCCTTACCGGGGGCGTGTGTCTGCTTTTTGCGATGATGCCTGGAGTGTTCTTTGACAGTTTCGTCTCTTCGTCCGAGATGCAGGCTATAGGTCAGTTGCCTTCGGAGCATATTCAGCCTCTGCTGTCAAATCTCACAGAGATGCGCAAGGCTGTATTCACGGCCGACTGCTGGCGTTCGTTGACAATCATTGTCATAGGCACGTTGCTTTTGTTGTTCTATAAGGCCGGGAAACTTAGGGCATCCTATATGGTAGGTGCGATGATTGTGCTCTGTCTCGTCGACATGTGGCAGGTGAACAAGCGTTATCTCAATGACAGCATGTTTGTAGAGAAGAGTGTGCGCGAGACTCCGATAACCAAGACAGCCACCGAGGACAGGATATTGCAGGACAAGTCGCTCGACTATCGTGTGCTTAATCTTGCTACAAATACTTTCAACGAGAATGAGACTTCATATTACCTGAAGAGCATCGGCGGTTACCATCCGGCCAAGCTGCGCCGTTATCAGGAGATGGTCGAGAGGTACATCTCACCTGAGATGAAGAACATATACGGAGCTGTGGCCGAGGCTGGAGGCGACATGACGCAGGTGAACGGCGACTCCATTTTCCCAGTGCTCAACATGCTCAATGCCAAATACTTCATATTGCCAATGCAGGGCGGACAGACCGTACCCGTTCAGAATCCGTATGTATACGGCAATGCGTGGTTTGTCGACCAGATTCATTATGTGGACAATGCCAATGCCGAGATTGACATGATCGGTACACTCAGTTTGCGTCATGAGGCAGTAGCCGACAACCGTTTCAGCGATGTGATAGGGCAGAGTGTGGCCCAGGACAGTACGAGTATTGTCAGCATAACGTCGTATGATGCCAACCGTCTTACCTACGACGTGGCGTCGGCCAAGGGTGGTGTGATAGTGTTCTCCGAGGTCTATTATCCGGGTTGGACGGCTACAGTCGACGGTAAGGAGGTGCCCGTGGGCCGTGTCAACTACATCTTGCGTGCCATCCGTGTAGAGCCGGGCAGCCACAAGGTTGAACTGTCGTTCTTCCCCAAGACGGTAGACACCACTGAGACCATCGCTTACACAGCCTACGCCGTGCTTTTGGCTGTGATAATACTGATGATTGTCATCGGTTGGAGAAAAAAGAACGATAAGGCGTCAAAATTATCGGAAGAGAAATAGAATCTAAAGCTGAATAGCGAACTGCAACAGGATGATTATTCCGGTTTGGGATAATGTTCCTGTTGCAGTTTTGTTTTTAAGTTAGTCAACAAAATTAATTTAAATAATTCCGCAATGAATTTAAAGTCAGAAAACATATTATACGTATTGATTTTGTTGACTAACTTATATATTGCGGGCGGATTCGCGATTTCCAGATATACCCCTGCTCAGTAAGGCAACAGTAGGATTTGCGGGCCGCTAAATAAGTACAGACAATATCGTACGGTGACATGGTGCCGGTTCAACGGCCTTGTACTGTCGGTTCAACGGCCTTGTACTGTCGGTTCAACGGCCTTGTACTGTCAGTTCAGCGGCCTTGTACTGTCAGTTCAGCGGCCTTGTACTGTCAGTTCAGCGGCTTTGTACTGTCAGTTCAACGGCCTTGTACCAGAATGACAACAATACGGATTTTGCACGACATGGCATGGACGGACGCAATGTATAGTCTGCCATGGATTTACATTAGTGCGTCCGTCCGGTATGTCGCCGTGTCTGTTCCGGTCTACGAATTGTAATCGTGAGTGATGTTGTGCCTTACATACGCTCTGTGCCCGTATGTGGCAATCACGACGAAACATATAAGCGGTATGATGAAAGAGATGTTTGTCGAAGGCAGACCACAGAAAGATATTCCAGAGTCGATGAGCGCCGCTTGAAGCGGTGGGAATACCGAGCCGCCGAGGATGGACATTATCAGTCCGGCTCCGCCGAATTTGACATTGTCGCCCAGTCCGCGCAGGGCTATCCCATAGATAGTCGGGAACATCAGTGACATGCAGGCGCTTACGGCCACGAGACAGTATACGCCGTTACGGTCGGTGAAAAGGATTGCACCGCACACAGCCACTGCACCGCAGACAGCCAGTATGGAGAGCAGGCGGCCCGGCTGAAGATATTTGAGGAACCATGTACAGATAAAGCGGCTGAACGTGAAGAATACCATGGCAAGGATATTGTATTTCTGAGACAGAATCTCGGCGCCGCGCTCGTCCATGCCTTCGTCCATGAACACACGTGTTCCGTACTGGATGATGAATGTCCAGCACATCACTTGTACGCCCACGTAGAAGAATTGGGCGATGACCCCCTCGCGATAATTCTTTATTTTTACCAGTTCGCCGAGTGCTGTGCGCAGGCTTTTCTTTGAGCGCGTATCGCCCGCTTTCGGCATTTTCATCAGCCTGATGAGCACGAGCAGCAGTATCACCACGGCCCCGATGAAGATGTATGGCTGTATGAGCACTTCGAGGTCGTGGTTCTTGACCATGTCAAACTGTGTGTCTGAAAGTTCGGCACGTGCCGCGGAGTCCATAGGGCTCATCCTGGCCTGTACATATTGCATGGCCACAAACATGCCGGCCAATGCTCCCATTGGGTTGAAGGCTTGTGCGAGGTTGAGGCGCTGTGTGGCTGTATCCTCGCTACCCATGCAGTAGATGTAGGGATTGCAGCTTGTCTCGAGAAAAGAAAGTCCGCACGTCATGATGAAATAGGCGAGGAGAAACGGGTAGTACATGCCGACGGCTTGTGCCGGGATGAACATCAGTGCACCTGCGGTGTAGAGTGTCAGACCGGTGAGCACACCCGCCTTGAACGAGTAGCGCTGAATGAACAGCGCTGCCGGAAATGCCATCACGAAATAACCCAGATAGAACGCCACCTGAACCAGCGCCCCCTCGGTGACGCTCATGCGGAAGATTTTTGAAAACGCCTTTACCATCGGCCCTGTTATGTCGTTGGCAAAGCCCCATAGTGCGAAGCACGATGTGATGAGTACGAACGGGATTAAGAAGCTGACACCGTCTTTGGCCAGCAATCCGTTGTTTTTGTCCATAGATTAATTATGTTTTGATTTGCAACTTTTCTTGTGACGTTGTGCACACGCGCAGCCGTATAAATGTGTGTATGATCGAATCTATGCGGGCGTGTGGCAATACGCTTACGGTGACAAAATTACGATAAATATATTATAAATGGGAATTTATTTGAACTTTTATGTATCTTTGTGGACCAATTAGATACAAATTATGAAAAAGTTGCTGTCATTGCCGCCTAATCTGGTGGCGTCATTTCATGAAATAACAGGGTTTTCGCCCGAAGAATATTTTTGTACCAACGACCCCGTTGGACATAAACTTGGTAGCGGCGGCGGCACTACGTGGCTGCTTGAAGAGTGCTACCGTGCGTGGAACAAAGGGGAAAGTTTCGGTGAATGGCTGCATGGCGACCGCCGCATATTGCTGCATGCCGGCGGACAGAGCCGGAGGTTGCCGTCGTATGCACCGTCAGGAAAGATACTCACGCCCGTACCGGTGTTCCGCTGGGAACGAGGCCAGCGACTCAGCCAGACATTGCTCGACCTGCAACTGCCGCTCTACGAGCGTCTGATGGATCTTGCGCCCAAGGGCATCAACACTATGATAGTGAGTGGCGACGTCTATATACGTGCCGCCGAGCAACTGCCGCCCGTGCCGGATGCCGATGTGGTGTGCTATGGCCTGTGGCTCGACTCGTCTGTGGCCACCGACCATGGTGTCTTTGTTTCCGACCGCCGCACGCCGTCGGTGCTCAAGTGTATGCTTCAGAAGCCGTCGGTGCAGACACTTAACGATCTGCTTCAGGACCATTTCTACCTTACAGACATCGGTGTGTGGCTGCTCAGCGACCGTGCTGTCGAATTGCTGATGAAACGTTCCAAGCGCGGCAACGATATCGTAGAGTACGATCTGTACAGCGAATTTGGCTGCGCTTTGGGCACGGATCCGCAGATTGCCGACGACGAATTGCGCTCGCTGCGTGTGGAGATTCTTCCATTGCCCGGCGGCGAGTTCTATCACTATGGAACGAGTCGCGAGATGATATCGTCGACACTGGCCGTGCAGAACATCGTCAACGACCAGCGTGAGATAATGCACCGCGGCCGCAAGCCCCATCCGTCGATATTCATTCAGAATGCGCTGACGGATATAGAGATTACGCCCGGCAATACCAATATGTGGATTGAGAACAGTCATGTTGGCAAGGGCTGGACCGTAAGCCACGACAATGTCATTACCGGTGTGCCGCGCAATGATTGGGACATAAGCCTTGCTCCCGGACAGTGTGTCGACATTGTGCCAGTGGGCGACGTCTCTTTTGTAATACGTACATATAATATAGGTTCCAAGTTTGCCGGTTCCATGCAGCAGGCCCGCATATTTCCCGTTACCGACGATTTGTCGGATATGGGCCGTATGCTGTCGTGGATGCTTTCCACCGACTATGTCACCCGTTGTGAGACAGACACCGAAGCGTCTTTTGCCGCCGAACTTGCCGGTCATCGGATGATGAGTGCCGAAGAAATATCCAACGAAGCCAATCTTGTGCGTCTTGTGGCTCAGCGGCGCGACTTCCGAAAGACTAATTGGGCCGCATTGGCCCGCAATCATGAGCATAGTGTGTTCTATCAGCTTGACCTCGACGACGCTGCCCGTTCGTTTGCCTCGGCCGGTATAGAGATGCCGCGCCCCATAGGCAACGACCTGCCGTTGCTCACGCGCATTCACGATGCAATGTTCCGTTCGGAGGTGTGCCGCCTTAAAGGCGGTGAATGGCAGACAGACGAGCAGCGGGCTTTCTCGCTTCTGCGTGAAGGGCTCACGGCATCCGTACTTGCCGAGAAACAGCAGCCGCGCATGTCTGTCTATAGCGATCAGATAGTGTGGGGACGCAGTCCCGTGCGCATCGACATTGCCGGCGGATGGACCGACACTCCGCCTTTCTGTCTCATGGAGGGTGGAAACGTGATCAATCTGGCTATTGAGCTCAACGGCCAGCCGCCGTTGCAGAC
The DNA here is from genome assembly GCF_013166575.1 of Xylanibacter rodentium. Lineage (GTDB taxonomy): Bacteria > Bacteroidota > Bacteroidia > Bacteroidales > Bacteroidaceae > Prevotella > Prevotella rodentium. The sequence goes on along the minus strand of NZ_JABKKE010000018.1, from coordinate 34,740 downwards.
ATACGTAAGGCCGTGCCGCGAACCGCACATCGTGTGCCGCAGCATAGACCTTGGAGCCGTGGAGGTGATAGATACATACGGACAGCTGGCCGATTTCAGTCATGTGGGCAGCCCGTTCTCTATACCTAAGGCAGCGCTCGTACTGGCAGGGTTCCAACCCGGATTCAGCACGGTGCGCTATCCGTCGCTGCGTGCTCAGCTGGAGGATTTCGGCTGTGGCATAGAGCTGACCCTGCTCTCGGCCATACCCGCCGGCAGCGGACTGGGCACGAGCAGCATTCTTGCAGCCACGGTGCTTGGCGCCGTGAGCGATTTCTGCTCGCTGGCATGGGACAAGAACGAGATAGGCCGGCGTACGCTCGTGCTTGAGCAGATGCTCACTACGGGCGGCGGATGGCAGGATCAGTTCGGAGGTGTGCTTCATGGCGTGAAACTGTTGCAGACGCAGCGCGGTTTCAGCCAGAACCCTTTGGTGCGCTGGCTGCCTGACGATATATACACACAGCCGGAATATGCGCAGTGCCATCTGTTGTACTATACGGGTATCACGCGTACGGCCAAGAATATTCTTTCGGAGATAGTGCGCCGCATGTTCCTCAACAACGGAGCACAACTGCGCCTGCAGCGGGAGATGAAAGCGCATACCATGGATATGTATGAGGCTATACAGCGCCACGATTTCAATCAGGCCGGACGTCTTGTAGGTAAGTCGTGGATGCAGAACCAGGCTATCGACGCCGGCACCAATCCGCCGGCCGTACGGGCTATGACCGACCTGATAGACGACCTTTGCCTCGGATATAAACTCCCGGGAGCAGGTGGGGGCGGCTATCTGTATATGGTGGCCAAGGACCCCGAGGCGGCTGCGCGCATCAAACAGACCCTCAATGCCAACCGGCCAAATTCCAACGCACGCTTCGTGGAGATGTCATTGAGCCGCAAAGGAATGCAGGTAAGCAGGAGCTAATTCATAGTTCAGAGGTAAGAGTGATGAGTGCAGAGGTGTGATTACCTTCAGGTCGCGAATAATGTGTGATACTTGTATGGAGACAAGGGTAATCATACCTCATCACTCCTCACTCTTCATTCTAAACTGAATAAGGTAATCATACCTCTTCATTCATCATTCTGAACTCTGACCTTATATGTTATGGAATTAATTACAAAAGTAGACATACCAAAGCCCGACTTTGCGATAGGGCCCAACGAACGTATGCTCTTCGTGGGGTCGTGCTTTGCCGAAGGTATAGGACAGCGGGCCAAGGACGAGAAATTTCGGGCTGTGGTCAATCCGTTTGGCGTGATGTACAATCCGGCGAGTATACTGCACACGGTGGAACGTTGCGGTGAAGCCCCGCGGGTGGCGCTGTTCACGCTCGGCACCAATCGTGTGTACCGGCTGCGCGAGACGGGTGAGATTGTGGACAACTGCCGTAAGCGGCCGCAGCGGCTGTTCAGTGAGGAAGAACTGACGGTAGACGAGTGTTACGGCTATCTGCGTCGTGCGGTGGACGTCCTTACCGTACGCAATCCCGAGGTTAGGGTGGTGGTGACGGTGAGCCCTATACGCTATGCCAAATACGGTTATCATGGTAGTCGGTTGTCGAAGGCCGTGCTTTTGCTGGCTGCCGACAGGCTTGTGTGCGAGGACAGCCGCTGCGTGTATTTCCCGGCATACGAGGTGATGAACGACGAACTGCGCGACTATCGTTTCTACAAGCCCGACATGTTGCATCCTTCCGAACAGGCCGTCGGCTACATTTGGGAACTGTTTGCTGATGCTTATTTCAGTACGGAGGCCAAACGCTTCATCGAGGAGTGGCGTCCGTTGAAAGAGGCGCTGGGGCACAGGCCGTTTAATCCCGAGAGCGAAGAATACCGTGAGTTTATGAAAAAAACAGTTGATAAAGTGGCGGCGTTATCAAAAAAATATCCGAACTTTGCAATGTGATAGCTTCCGCCCGGTGGTGGGCAGAGGAACTTATTCTTATTATGAAATATTCTATCGAGAAAGTAATCACGCTCATTGGAGCGCGTCGCATCGGCCGGGCCGACGCAAACATCGGGTGGATACTTACTGATAGCCGCTCGCTGTGTTTTCCTGAAGAGACGTTGTTTTTTGCCCTGCGTTCAGAGCGTAACGACGGACATAACTATATACACGACCTTTATCGCCGTGGAGTGCGTAATTTTGTGGTGGAGCATGTGCCTGAAACAGCTGCAACTGAATACGCTGACGCCAACTTCCTGAAAGTTGTGAGTCCGCGGGCAGCCCTACAACGTCTGGCCGAGAGACATCGGGACGAGTTTGACATCCCGGTGGTGGGCATTACCGGTTCGCACGGCAAGACTATTGTAAAGGAGTGGCTCTATCAGCTGCTCTCGCCTCAGATGGTTGTGACGCGCTCGCCACGGTCGTACAATTCGCAGATAGGTGTGCCGCTGTCGGTGTGGCTGATAGGCGAGCATACCGAGGTGGGGCTGTTTGAGGCAGGTATCAGTGAACCGGGCGAGATGCAGGCTCTGCGCGACATCATTCAGCCGACGATAGGCGTGCTCACGTCGCTTGGCGCACCGCATCAGGAGAACTTCCGCACGATGGAGGAGAAATGTCGTGAGAAACTTGAATTGTTTCACGACGCACAGGTGATTGTCTATGATTCCGACGATGACATCGTGAGCCGCTGTATACGCCGTTCCGGATTCGGCGGTGATAAGATAGGGTGGAGCATTGTTTCTTCCGGACAGTTCGATGACGTAGTTTCCGGACGCTCGGCCGATGCTGTCGGCATGACGGTTTGGGTGGAGCGTGGGGCCGACAGCGATGTGGCAGCGGACAATGAAGCCGGCAGCATTGCCGGTACGGATGCACGGCACGAGACAGTCACCACCATGATACATTATATATATAAAGGTGTGGCCGGCACTTATCGTTTGCCGTTTATGGACGAGGCTTCGGTGAAGTGCTCCATAGCCTGTGCCTGTGTGGCACTCTATCTCGGTGTCGTGCCGGAAGAACTCGACAGACGCATGTCGCGTCTGGAGCCGGTAGCCATGCGTCTGGAAGTAAAAGAAGGCCGCAACGGCTGCACCATCATCAACGATTCGTACAATTCTGATGTCAACTCGCTGGACATTGCCCTCGACTTCATGAGCCGTCGGCCTGACCATCACGGACGCCGCCGCACGTTGGTGCTCAGCGATATATATCAGAGCGGCGAGAGTGAGGAGACGCTGTATAAGGAGGTGGCCGAACTGGCCGTGAAGCGCGGTGTGGAGAAGTTCATAGGCATTGGCAAGGCCCTGTGTCGTCAGGCGGATAGTTTCCGCATCGGAGAGAAGTGGTTCTTTGCCGATGTGAATGAGTTCATCAGCAGCGACGTGTTCCGTTCGTTGCGTGATGAAGTCATATTGATAAAAGGTTCGCGATCGTTCGGCTTTGACCATATCACCGAACTTCTTGAGCGGAAGGTGCACGAGACCATACTTGAAGTCAATCTCAATGCCGTAGTTGCCAATCTTAACTACTACCGCTCGTTCATGCACCCGGAGACCAAACTCGTTTGTATGGTCAAGGCCGATGCCTATGGAGCGGGAGCTGTTGAGGTGGCCAAGACGTTGCAGGACCATCGTGTGGACTATATGGCTGTGGCCGTGGCTGACGAGGGAGTGATACTGCGCAAGAACGGCATCACCGGCAATATAATGATTATGAATCCGGAGATGACGGCTTTCAAGACCATATTCGATTACGATCTTGAACCGGAGGTGTACAGCTTCAGGCTGATGGACGCTCTCATACATGCCGCTGAGAAAGAGGGCATCACCGGATGGCCCGTTCATATAAAACTCGACACAGGCATGCACCGCCTCGGTTTCGACCCCGAACGGGATATTGACGAGGTGATACGTCGCTTGAAAGGGCAGAACGCCATCATCCCGCGCTCGGTGTTCTCGCATTTCGTAGGGTCAGACAGTCATGGCTTCGATGAATTCTCGGCCCGTCAGTTCCGGCTGTTCGATGATGCCAGCCGCAAGTTGCAGTCAGCCTTCGACCACCGCATACTGCGTCACATGGACAATTCGGCCGGTATAGAGCAGTTCCCCGAACGTCAGCTCGACATGTGCCGTCTGGGGCTTGGGCTTTACGGCGTAGACCCTTGTGACAACCGTATCCTGAACACCGTAAGCACGCTCCGCACCACCATCCTGCAACTGCGGCATGTGCCTGTCTACGAAACCGTGGGCTACAGCCGCCGCGGTGTGCTCAGCCGTGACAGCGTGATAGGTGCCATACCGATTGGTTATGCCGACGGGCTCAACCGTCATTTGGGCAATGGCAGGTGTTATTGTATCGTCAACGGTAAGAAAGCGCCTTATGTGGGCAACATATGCATGGATGTTGCCATGATAGACGTGACCGATATAGATTGTAAGGAGGGTGACGCTGTTGAGATTTTCGGTCCGGAACTGCCTGTCACTGTGCTTTCGGATGCCATCGGCACAATACCGTATGAAATACTTACGAGCGTGAGCGGCAGGGTGAAGAAAGTGTATTATCAGGACTGAACATTTTTTATAATTGAGAGTTGAGAATATCTATAATTGAGAATTGAAAGTTGAGAATATCTATAATTGAGAATTGAAAGTTTAGAATTGAGAATTATGATAACCTTTTGTAGAATCAGTATATACTGATGACCTGTGATATTAACAGGGGTAATCATAATTCTCAATTCTAAACTTTCAATTCTCAATTATAGATATTCTCAACTTTCAACTCTCAATTATAAAAGATTCCCGATTTATTATTAGAATATCAATTATTTTACATATCTTTGCAAAAGCAATTAAATTAAGACCTAAAATAAACAAAAATGAGTCCCGTACAAACTACAAAAATGACAAATTGGCGTTGGTGGATTTGTGGATTGTTGTTCGTTGCGACAACAGTCAACTATCTTGACCGACAGGTGCTGTCGCTGACAGCAAAGGAGTTTATCTATCCTGATTTCCATTGGACAGATGAAGACTATGGTAACATTACAGCTTATTTCTCTATCTTCTATGCTATCTGCATGTTGTTTGCAGGTAAGTTCGTAGACTGGATGGGAACAAAGAAAGGATACCTTTGGGCTATCGGAGTGTGGAGTTTCGGAGCATGTATCCATGCAGGTACAGCCGTAGCCACACAATATATTCACGGTTTGGACAGCCTTGATGCTATGCGTGCCGTTGAGGAAGGCAGTTCTGCGGCTATAGCGATAGCTTCGACAGGAGTCTGGCTGTTCCTTGTTTGTCGTGCTATTCTTGGTCTTGGTGAGGCCGGTAATTTCCCGGCTGCCATCAAGGTTACGGCAGAGTATTTCCCGAAAAAGGACCGTGCTTATGCTACGTCTATTTTCAATGCCGGTGCTTCTGTCGGTGCTTTGGCTGCACCGCTTATGATACCGCCTTTGGCGAAGGCATTCGGTTGGGAGATGGCTTTTATCATCATCGGTGCCCTTGGTTTTGTCTGGATGGGATTCTTCGTTAAATGGTACGACAAACCGGAGAAGTCTTCAAAAGTAAACAAGGCAGAGTTGTTGTATATCCATCAGGACGATGAGACAGAAGACACCAAGAAAGAAGAAGATGTTAAAGAAGAGAAGCAGATACCTTTTCTTCAGTGTTTCGGATACAAGCAGACATGGGCATTCATCGTCGGCAAGTTCTTCACAGACGGTGTATGGTGGTTCTTCTTGTTTTGGGCTCCGGGATATTTTCAGGATGTTTATGGCTACAAGGCGTCTTCAGGTACAGGTATGCTGTTGATTATGACATTGTATGCCATTGTGACGTTTCTTTCCATTTATATCTGCAAGTTGCCGACATATTTCGTTGACAAAAAAGGCATGAATCCATATGCCGGTCGTATGCTGGCTATGATGTTTATCGCGTTCATTCCTTTGGTATGCGTCGCAGCCCAGCCTTTGGGTGCATATTCGGCATGGTGGCCGGCTGTCATTATAGGTCTTGTAGGTGCCGGTCATCAGGCTTGGTCGGCAAATATATTTTCTACCGTAGGCGATATGTTCCCGAAGAGTGCCATTGCTACTGTTACGGGTATAGGCGGTATGGCCGGCGGTGTCGGTTCTTTCCTTATCAACAAGGGTTCCGGCCAGCTCTTCACATTCGCTGAGGAGCAGGGCGCTGCATTCACATTCCTCGGTTTTGAAGGCAAGCCCGCTGGTTATATGATCGTGTTCTGCATCTGCGCTATAGCCTATCTGCTGGCTTGGTGTATCATGAAGACACTTGTTCCTAAGTACAAGCCGATAATACTTGATTAAGTTCAGAACGAAGAGTAAAGGGTGAAGAGGTATGATTACCTTTTTCACAGTTCAGAGATAAGAGTAAAGAGTGAAGAGGTATGATTACCTTTGTTGCCAGATTGTGATGTTATTCCAATCCTCATATAACAAAGGTAATCATACCTCTTCACCCTTTACTCTTCGTTCTGAACTTTAAAGAAACCCTTGTTTCTTCAGCGCTTCCATCATACCTTCCGACATAGCCTCGTTGTCTTTCTTTGTATATCGGATGTCGGTGAATATCTGTGCCAGTGTTTCCTTGTTGTTTATTTCACAGAAGCGGCGGTTTTCCTCAAGTGCCTCCTTGGCGGCATAATGCAGGTTGATGTCTTCGGGAGTGTAGTCGTGGTAAGTCTCGTAGTGCACGAACGATGCTGTCGGCAACCGGTCGGTCAGAACGGGTTGCTCGTCGGGCCATCCGAGTGTTATTGTGGCCACCGGCATCACGAGTTTGGGCAGATTGAGAGCGTCGATAATCATCTGCGGCATATATACCGTGGTGCCGAGATAGCATAATCCTAATCCCTCTTCTTCGGCCAGATTACAGAAAGTCTGCGTATAGAGCAGAGCATCGGTGGCTGCATTGACGAACGACAGGAAATTGTCGTATCCTGGTTCGGCCTTGCGGTTGCGGCACCATGTCGACGTACGGTTATAGTCGGCACAGATGGTCAGTACCACAGGGGCGCCTGTTACCATGGGTTGGTTAAAATGTGCCGGTGCCAGACGCTCCTTGCCTTCCATCGAGCGTGTCACCACCACGCTGTACAATTGCAGATTGCCCATGGTCTGTGTGCGTGCCGCCTCTGTCAGCAGTCTGTCGAGCAGTTCGTCAGACACTTCTTTGTCTGAATATTTACGGATGGTCCGTCGTGTGTTGATAGTCTTCATCGTCTTGTTATATTTGTTTCGTGTGCAAATATAACGTTTAAAATCGAGAAAAAGGCATATTGAATGCCGAAGATAAAGAATGAGGGTATTTCATGATATGGAATTTACCGTGGCACCGGTAGGTACGCTACACGTCTCTACCGGTGCTGTGGTTTTGATACACAACTCAGTATTGTTTAAGAATTGTTTCCTCCGCTCTTTGTATCGTCGTTGTTGATGGTGCGTTCAGCTTTCTTCACTCCCGCTTTGAGTTCTCCTATTCTGAAGTTAACGCTGACTCCATAGCGCATCAACTGCATGCGGTTGCGGTTTTCGCTGATGAAGTTGGTGTTCTGTTCGGTCCATTTCGTCGTTCTGTATTTCTTGAAAAAGTTGCTTGCAAAGGCCGATATGGTGAGCCGCTTTTTCATGAATGATTTGTTCACGTTCATGCTGTAGTTCAGCCATGTATTTCCCTTACCCTGGAGCATTATCCACGGTGTCTGGTAGAAGCAGTTCATGCTCAGCCGCCAATCTTTCGGCAGCGTCTGCTGTACGCCTCCGTTTGTACTCATATACCATCCGTGGTTGCGCAGTTCACGTCCGTTCTCCAGATGCGAATAGCGTCCGTATACATTGGCGTAGATTCGTGTGGAGGCAGTGGCGTTCCAGTTGACATATCCGCTGATGTCGAAACTTCTTACCTTGCCGATGTTTTGGTATGTAGAATATATGACATCCTTTCCCGTAGGATTCTGAAGTCCCTTGTCTACCAGCGTCACGTCAGATACCAGTTCCGTCACGTCTTCTATACTGTTGTTTGTGGCTGAGTATCCCGTATATATGTTGATGTTCACCTTAGGTGTGAAGTTGCTGTAGCTGAAGTTCACAGTGTGTGTCTTTTCCGATGTCAGTTCCGGATTTCCTTGGGTGATGTACGTGGGATTGCTGTCATCGAAATATGGATTGAGATACCATATGCCCGGTCGGTATATACGCATGTTGTATCCTAATCTGATGTTCTGCATATCAGTCAGTTTATAGCCGATGCTTGCCGACGGTACGATGTCGTCGAAATTTTTGCTGAAATCGGCTCCCCGTCCGAGGATATACTCTACGTCCTGCATGGTGTGTTCATATCTCAGTCCTAGGCGTCCGGACAGTTTGTTCAGCTTCAGTCCGTAGCCGGTGTATGCGGCCATGATGTCGTTGCGGTGTTTGTAGTGTGAACTGTGGTCGGTGTCGGGAGCGAAATCGTTGTCGGTAAGTTTGCGCTCCCACCTGTCATTCTCCGATGTGTTGTTTCTCAGTATGTATTTCACACCGGCCTCCAGAGTGTGTATCTTTCCTATCGGCGTGGTATAGTCTGCCTGGAATGTATGTTCCGTAGAGTTTTGCTGTCCGTCGTTGCGCTGTTCGTTCAGCTTGTTTACAAAATCCTGCCATTGGCTGTCTGTAGCCCTCATGTCGAGATAGCTCGAGTGAGAATCGCTTGTCTGCGGGTTTGTGCTTATCTTGTATGACAGGGTGAGCATGCGGTCTTTCACGTTGGCGAATGTCCGTTGATAGTCAATTCCTCCGTTTATAGAGAATCGTGAGTAGTCGTTGGAGGTTGCTGTCCTGCCGAAATACAGTTCGCGGTCGGTTCCCGGCTCCTTGCCCTGAGCCGTGCCGCCGCCTTGTGCCTTGCTGTCGTGTCCCCACAGTCCGAATTCCATTGTCACCAGACGCAGCGTGTCTATCTCGTAGCTGGCCTCAAGGCTTCCCGAGTGCGAGTCGTATCTGCTTTTGTTCGTGCCCGTCGATAACAGGTCGGACGACGCCTCGGTGACATTCCCTATGGTAAGCCTTGTGCCTTCCGACTTGTTTTCGGGGTTTTCGTTGTGGTTGTAGTTGTAGCGTGCGCTCACGGTCAGCTTGCCTTGCTTCACCGTGCCGAAAGCTCCGCCACCGGCTCCTCTGTTGCCGGCATTGCCGCTCAGCGTTACGGTATATCCCTCGAAACCGCCTTCGGTGGTGATGATGTTGATTATGCCGCCAACACCCTCGGCGTCGTACTTAGGTCCCGGGTTGGTTATCACCTCTATGCGCTTTACCGTGTTGGCCGGCAGGCTTTTCAGCACGTCAGTAGGGTTGTCGCTCATCATCTTGTTGGGTTTGCCGTTTACGTAGACTTTAAACGATGACTTTCCGTTGACCTTTATATTGTCCTCGCCGTCGACAGTCACCATCGGCACCTTGCGCAGCATTTCCAGAACGGTGTTTGATTTCGAGTCGGGGTCGTCCTCGATACTGTATGCTATCTTGTCGATGTCGGCTTTCACTAACGGTTTCTGCGCTGTCACCACCACCTGTTGCAACTCGTTGTCGGCATTGCCGATAAAGAGCGTGTCCATGTCCACTGTCTTGCGGCCGGGCGTCACGGTGAAGTCTCTTACAACATCCTTGCGGCCCATCGAACTTGCCGTCAGCGTCATCGTGCCGTTGCCGCTCATGCTAACCTTGAAGTTTCCGTCCTTGTCGGTGGCAATCATTTTCAGCGCCTTTGCCGGTTCTCCCTTACGGGTTATCCTGACGGTGGCGTATGGCTCTCCCTGTTTTGTCAGCGAATCGGCCAGTATTCCTTTCACCGTAAAGACATTTTCCTTGTTTTGTGCCGTTGCAGCCGATGCCGCCGCGAGCACGAGCAGCATTGCTGCGAATTCTCTTTTCATACTTTTTTAGTTTTGTCGTTAAATCTACGTATAATATAGACGAATGTGACATGGAAAATGTTTCACCCCCCCCCATTTTTTAATATTGATTAACGGATTCGCCTGTCTAATAACTGTTTTACGGAATTAAATGTGTGATACTTACTTGATTGTTAAAAATGGAGAACCGGAAACAGGATTTTTTGGTGATTTGAATAGAAAAGTGTATTTTTGCTTCACAAATCTGTGTCATGTCACGAAAATATAACATAGAACATGCTTTTTGAACGAAAATATTATCTTGACCAACTGCTACGGGCAGATGGTAATGGAATGATTAAAGTCATAACCGGCATACGTCGTTGTGGCAAGTCGTATCTGTTATTTAATCTCTTCCGCGAAAAACTTCTTGCGCGTGGGGTATCTTCAGACCATATCATTCAAGTAAATCTGGAAGACCGCAGAAACAAGAAATTCCGTGACCCGGACTGTCTGCTTCAATATATTGATTCTCAGATGAAAGATTCCTGCAAATACTATATCATGCTCGATGAGGTACAGTTGGTAAAGGAGTTTGAAGATGTGTTAAATTCGTATTTAGGCATTCCCAACGCAGAGGTTTACGTTACAGGTTCCAATGCAAAGTTCCTTTCTAAAGATGTCATTACCGAATTTCGTGGGCGAGGATGGGAAATCAGGATACATCCACTTAGTTTTTCCGAATACTACGAAGTTGTAGGTGGTGAAAAGGCTGAGGCTTTAGAACTGTATTACAAATATGGAGGCTTGCCCGCAGTAGCCCAATTTGAAAGAGTGGAGGACAGGCAGAACTATCTGCGTGAAATCTATGAAACTGTTTATCTGAAGGACGTTTTGGAACGCAACAACTTGAAAAATGCAGAAGGCATGCGTGAACTCGTAAGGATTCTTGCATCAGGCATGGGGTCGGGTACTAACGTACGACGTATAGCAAATACATTTAATACCGTTGTTGCGATGGACATAGCTCCGGCAACCATCGGCAGGTATATAAAGTGTCTTGAAGACGCATTTTTTATAAACGAGGCTTTGCGTTATGATGTGAAGGGAAGAAAATACATCGGAACCGAAACGAAGTATTATTTTGAGGACATGGGCATTCGCAATGCAGTGTTGGACTTTCGTCAGCTTGAGCCGACCCATGCTATGGAGAATGTTATATACAATGAATTGTGCCGCAATGGATTTTCTGTAGATGTGGGCCTTGTTGAAAGTTTTAAGCGAGGAACAGGTGGGAGAGTTCTGAGAAGAAATCTGGAGATTGACTTTGTGGTCAATAGACACGATGAACGGCTGTATATCCAATCTGCTTATGCTTTGCCTACTATGGAAAAGGTGGCTCAGGAACAGGCGTCGCTCTTACAGGTGGACGATGGTTTCAGAAAAATTATTGTTGCCGGAGACCGCTATTCATCTGGATATAATGAGAACGGCATACTGATGGTGAGTCTTTACGACTTCCTGTTGGGCAGGGCGGATATATGGAAGTGAATCAAATATGCAATGTGCGCGCTCAGTATTCTCCTTGGAGAATTATAGGAGCCTGTGATATATCTTTTACAAAACACTTCGTCGTCCGTCACAAAATCGCCTTTTGCCGGTTACAGTCCGAAAAACGCCATTTTTACGTTGAAATAGGAAGCGTTGATAATCAGTGTGTTACGTGTGTATGACTGCTGCAGAGCCGTGTAAGAAAAGCAGAGAGGGCCTCCCGGTGTTGCCGCGGCGGCCTCGCGGCTTTCCCGTTACGGCCTTATGACACTCCAACGGGGCCGTAACGGGAACCTCGGGAGGCCGCCGCGGCAAGGTTACGATGGTGAAAATGCGTGTAAAGAAAGCAGAGACGGCCTCGCGGCTTTTCCAGAATGAGAAAGAAGAAGTGGCGTTTTTTTAGAAAAATCTTTAATCCGCCTGCCGCTTCATCGGACCACATCCCGTTATACATCCTCTTTCAGGTTTTCTGAAAGATCATGGAAAAAGTCGTGTTCCAGCACACGTGATATCCGTGTGAGCAGTCCGGTGTCCACGTTGGCCCGGTTGAAGATATCATAAACATTGGTGCGTTTGCAATGCAGTTGTTCGGCAAACCAAGTCACGGTGTGCGCTTTGGGGTGCCTGGCGAGCTCGGCCTTGATCATCTTGCCTACGTGAATCATTTTTTGTTGTCTACTTTTCGTTATGCCACGTACGTCCTTCTTGCGGCTTTGCAAATCGTTTGAATGTCACCGACACAAAAAAGCGCAGGACGATGTGCCGTTTATCTTATTCGAGGCATCGCCAAACGCCCTATCCGAAATAAACAGTCCACTCCTACGCCTTTATCGGATATCTTGTTCCCTTGGCGGGAGTGGATATACGACATGCGGAGGCGTCTTCGACTGCTTTTCTCCTTCGGATAAAATTTTGGCGAAATTTCGAATAAAGGATAAAGCAAAAAACGCTTCTTTTCCAAATGTGTCGCGGAGCCGCCGGAGCGGGCATCCGAATGCAAAGTTAAGAATTATATTCGAGAAAACATCTCCGGTAATGTGCTTTTTGTAGGGGTATGATATGGTTTATTCGGTTCTGTAACGATTTGTTTGACAATATGTGGTAATATTCATAACACGGTGTCTTGATATCTGAGACGCCCATACATGTGTTTTCTTACTGTTTCAAACTACCTTTGCAACACGGAATATAGCTGAAATTAACTATACCACATCAGATACATTATATAATATAAAAAACAATGGATACACGTACCGGCCGGCTGTGCTTCGGACTTTACGACGAACTGTATGTGGTCGACCTCGGACAGGTGATGTACTTCCAGGCCGACGACCATTACTCGCACGTATACTACGCCTCGGGCACTCACTTCATGCTGCCTTTCGGACTGTCGAAAGTGGAGTCTGCCATCGGCGAACAGCCCGAGGGCAGCGAGGCATTCGTGCGGTTGGGGCGGAAGCACATTGTCAACACACGTCGCATATTCCATGTGAGCACCATCAAGCAGCAACTGCTCTTGGCCGACGACAGCGGCGGCACCGTGGCGGTGAAGATCCCCAAGCCCGTGTTGCGCACATTGATAGACAATATGAGGCCGCAGTAGGCGTCACCGCAGAGATTCGCGAAATAAACCGGCAGGTTCACGGAAACCACATTTTTTTATAACCGTTGCCGTAATTTAAATGTTTATCTTTGCCCACAGGAATTAATTCAAAAAGTAATCAAACAATATTAATATATATTATTTCGACGTATGAACAAAACTACACTTTCTTTGGCCGCCATGGCGGCGGTGAGCGTGTCTGTATCAGCGCAGGCCGCTACACCTCAAGAAATTCACAGTCAGCTGTTAACGGAGATCGGTGTGCTTATTCAGAAGATAAGTCTATACGGGGATTTGTATGAGGGAAGCAGAGACAATTATGTTCTCGAACTCACCACCTTGCAGACAGAACTCACCGCCGATACAGAATTGGCTAAAGGCGAGAAGTACTATCGTGACAAGATGAATGATATCGACGCACGGTCTATCAAGGAGCTTTCTTACTATCTCACATTCAATGATCTGACAAAGAAATTCGATGCTCTTGCAGAAGAGAAGAAATTCTGGAAAGATTGGTTGAATATGTCGCACACTCCTGAATATACGAAAGCGTTCTGCGATTATAAGAATGGACAAATTGATGGTTTGAAAATCGACGCAAAGGGAAAGCAGATAACAGACTATAAGGACGAAAAGGGATATATCGAAAAAGGTGACGAACTGAACGAAAAGTCGGAAAGCCTGTCGAAAGATATCGAGAACCTGACCAAGGAACTCCGCAATGTGGCCGCTGCCAATACCGGTAGTGACGGACGTGCCGTTATGGACGCAAAGGCTGCCACTTACGCTGCCAACGATGCCGCCAAGACCGAACTGAATGAAAAGGTGAAAGATCTTCGCACCAATTACGACGGACAGCTCGAAGGACTTGTGAAGAATCTGACACCTGATAAGAATGACTACTTGGCATGGTATGAGAAAGCCAAGAAAGAACTGAGTGTGGCTGCCAACAAGATTGACGAGGCATATACGCTCGGCAATGTGGCCAACGACGATACCAAGAAGGTGGGCTATGCCGACGATGCTGATGGTGGCGTAAAGGCAACCATCGAGTCGCTGCTTACTGATGCAAACGCACTGCTTACTACCGTTCCTACCGTACTTGAAAAGTATACTGACCTGAAACAGGCTTACGACGATGCTTGGAAAGAGGTGACCGACTTTGAAACATCGTTCAACAAGTATGTAGAGGGTCTCACCGGTGCCGGCTTGCTTGACGAGAACAAGGAGGCTGTGGACAAGATTCGTGGTGAAATCGATGCTCTGAAGGACAAACTCACCGAGGGCCGCACATCGGGTACTGAGGACAAGACAGTGTTCGACACTGCTGCTGCAATGGAGAGCATCAACACTCAGTTCACCGCTCTACAGGACAAGACAAACACTGCTGTGGCCGAGTTTAACGCTCATTTCACCATGACCGACGAGGTGGGCAAGGTTGTGGCTTATCTGGATGAGACAGTAAAGGAGGCCACCGAGACACTGTCGGAAGACGGACTTTACAATGCCGGTGCTCACTTCACCGGAGTGGAGAAGACGCACCGCGATGCGTTGGCCGCCAAAGCTACCGAGGCCGACGGATATTACAAGGATGGTACTGCCGTGGTCAACAAGGACGCATTCTTGAAAAGTCTTACCACGATCAAGAATCTTATTAAGAAAGAGTATGTGGGTCGTTGGAAAAGAGGTCTTGATGCTTACAATACAGCCCGCGGTAAAATTGAAGCTATCGAGCCGTCGCTTACCGACCTGACCGACATCGTTGGCAAGAACACCACAGTGCCTATTCTTTTGGAAGGTTATGAAGACAAGAGCTATGGCAATGTTATTGATGCTGTAAAGGCCGATACCACTAAGATTACCGATGGCATTGCCGGTGCCAACAAAAAGGATGGTGCCGACCATATTCTCGAAATGGAGCGGGTCGCTAAGTGGAGTATTGGATACACCGCCGAGCAACTTATCGCCTTGAAGGGCGCTTTCGCCGCCGACAAGGCTCACTACGACAAGCAGGTGACCATCGACGCTGCCGAAACAATGCTGGGCACGGCACAGAGACTTGCCAACGGACTTGGCAATCGTATAACCGATGTGAAGAATGGTGCCACAGCGACAGATTGTGGTGACGCACAGAGTACGGCTATTGGTACTAAGGCTGATGCGCTCAGCACAACGATAGCTACGGCATTTGATGAACTGAAAACAAAATACAACGCCATAGATGAAGTTACCGGCGATACCGAAGATGAAATCTTCAACAAGAAGCATGCTGCCGCTACGGCTTTCTCTAAGGCTGTGACCGACTTTATAGCAAAGGCAAACATCGGTACCGATGCAGAGAAGAGCTATACCGCACAGGTGGAAGAGCTGGAGACGGCTCTCGACAATGCCAAGAAGAGCTACAAGGAATATAATGCCCGTGTCAAGCAGTTGAACGATATTGAGGCTGCAATAACGAAGCAGAAAAACTATATAGATAGCAAGCGTTCAACATACGGTGCAGCGGGTCTCAACTACTTTTATGACAAGGTGCTCACCGAGGGATACGAGGCACAGTACAACAAGGCTGTTACAGACCTCGCTACCGACTTGGAGAAAGTGGCATGCCACACCAAGGATGCTCTTGTAACGAAAGCAGCTCTTGACAATCTGAAGAAAGAGATAGATAAGGTTCAGGGCAGGGTGGATGCCAACGAAAAGGCCCACAACAGCCAGGTTGACGCTTTCACCAAGTTGGAGAACGATGTAAACAAGCTCTACAACAAGATACAGACAGAGGACAAGACCAGCGAGGCAACACGCCGTCTGGCAGAGATAGAGGAGGCACGCGCCACCACAATCGAGCAACTCAAGAAGATGATTGCCGACAAGTTTGCTGCCGGACTGTCGGATACCGACAAGAAAGAGGTGGCCGATCTCCAGAAGACCATACAGGATATGGTTGACCGTCTGGGCAAGGAGATTACCGGTGACGAATACAAGCAGGCCATGATTGCCACCAATCAGGCTAACCATGAGCGCTTCGTCGCTGCATACAACACTGCCAACGAGACATTCTCGGCTGCAGTCAAGGACCTCAGCCTGTTCGCTTCTATCACAGACCCGCAGCTCAAGAACGTCGTTTCTGGTGAACTGCTTGAAGTGCACACCAAAATTTACGAATATGTGGACAAGTTGCGCCAGCTCTATATCGACGAGGATGCCGCTTACAGCCCCTACAAGGCTACCGGCGACAAGGTTACCGAGCTGTACGAGGTGGGCGTTTGGGTGAATAAGGCCAACGAATACAATGATGATATTGACGCCAAGATGGAGGAGTATCGCACCACTCTCAACACAGCAGCCAAGGCTATCTACGATAATCTGATAACAGATGCCGACAATGCCATTGCCGCCGCCAACACCGAACTCGTATCGAGAGGCTACTCTGAGGAGGTGCGCAAGGAGGCTTATGCCGACATCACCAAGAGCGTGACCGAGGCTAAGGAGATGGCCGGACTGCTGAATGCCAACGGCACAATCGACCCGCTGTTCGCTTACAAGGTGCAGTCGTATCTGGAGACTCTCAACTCTATCGCCGACCTCATCACCGCCGAGAACGACGTGCTGGCCAACAAGGAATGGAACTACCGCAAGGCTGAGGCTCAGACCAAGATACAGTGGGAGGCAGAGATGCTCGCAGGCTTCGAGCCGAGCGCTATACTCGGTCCTGACGGTCAGCCCAAGGTGACACAGGAGCGTATCGACGCTGCCAAGAAGTTCAACGAGCAGTTTGCGAAGGACATAGAGGCTGCACAGAAGGCTTATACTGAAATTGCCGGCGACCAGAGATACGAGAGTCTGACCGTGGCTTTGAACGGACTGCCCAAGTTTAACACAACGATTGTGTATGAAGACAAGGAGCAGATGCAGACAAAGAACTTTGCCCTTATCTACAACGATCTCTTTGCCGACGGACTGAACAAGAAGGCATTCGACGATGTATTCGCTGTGGTGGCAAAGGCCCGTGAGGGACTGGCCGGGACGATCGATTTCATCAACTCGTTCTTCGAGGCTCATCATGATGGTAGCGCTTCTGCCAAAGATTTACAGAATATAGAGGCTGCTCTCGACAAGTTCCTGAGTGACGCTGAGGCCGGTTATACCAAGGGCAACTGCGCTGACGTTCTGACACGTGCCAAGGCTTACTGCGAGGGTTCCGAGGAGATACCCGGCACTATCAGCGTCTTGGTTAGTGAACTGCGTGTCAAGATGCTCACCCAGTATGAGCCGATTGCCCTCAAGGGTCAGGTTACGGTACTGAAAGGACTGTACAACGACGTTGTGGCTCAGGATCTGAACAAGGCCGATAAGGAGATAGAGGCTGCCATCAACGCCATCACCGGCAAGGTGGACGATGTTGTTATTACTTACAATACGGCCATTGCTGAGAATCCTAACAACGTAGCCGCTGCCGAGACAGCTGCACAGACTGCCTATCTGGCCATTGAGAAGGAGATTGCAGGCCTGTATAAGAAGCTCATCGACCTGAACGAGGAGAAGACCGGTGCATTCGACGAGGCTGTGGAGGCTCTCGACGGAGCTTGCGGTGGTATCGACGCCACTTTGGCCACTATCGACAGCTGGTTTGCCGAGTTCGAGAACATCAAG
The DNA here is from genome assembly GCF_013166575.1 of Xylanibacter rodentium. Taxonomy (GTDB): domain Bacteria; phylum Bacteroidota; class Bacteroidia; order Bacteroidales; family Bacteroidaceae; genus Prevotella; species Prevotella rodentium. Next base: position 17,041 of record NZ_JABKKE010000018.1, on the reverse strand, counting down.
GACATCGAGTTCGGTTCGCCCAAGTCTACTTACGGTGACGCTGTGGACGATGTGAAAGAGGCTCTTGCCGAACTAAGGGCTGACATCGAGAGCAAGAAGGCCGACGAGTCGCTGCTCTTCCACAAGGACAACCTCGACAACGACCTCGACGGCGTGAAGGCCATGCTCGACGAGATACTGAAGGCTGGCGGTCTGGAGACTGTTTACCAGAAGTACAGAGAGAACAAGGACGCCTACACCGCGCTCACCGCTCAGATGGGCACCTTGACAACAGCTCTCGACGAGGTGTACACCAAGGTGATGGCCTACGAGGAAGAGGACGTGCAGTTCCCGGGAACGGACGTGCTCGTAGATGCAGAGAAGCAGGAATACAAGTGGGTTGACTACCGCACATACTGGTACAACGGCGTTAAGGACATCATTGCCGCATCTACCGAGGCACTCGACAAGGATTATGCCGATGTGGTTCTGACAAAGGACGATGTGGATGTTGACAACAAGGCTAATATCGAGAAGGGTACCGAATATTTGCTCGCCAAGTCTACATACGTATTCGCCGCAGTGAGAATGTCAGACAAGTTTGGTGATCTTGATGATGTGATGGGAAAGCTCAACGCAAACTCTGCAAATCCGGACAACGGCAAGCAGAGCAAGATCAAGCGCTATCTTCCGTCGGTAGAGAACGAGCTGCGTGGCAAGTACTGGGATATACTCAATGCACTGTCTGCTCTAAATGACTACAATGGAGAGGCCGATAACGGTGTGCTGAACAGAGACATCGACGGCAACCCGTATCTCGACAAGGACGAGAATCCGGCTCCTGTAACGCTCGAAGGCGGATATATGGATGTGGCCGACGAGATAGAGGCCAAGTATCAGACGCTGAAGACCGAGGTTGAGCAGCTGGTGAAGGATGCCGAAGAGAAGAGCTTCTACGTGGGCGATGCCAATGCCGACGGACTGGTGAACGTGTCCGACTACAACACCATCCGTGCATACATCCTCGATCCGGAGAACAGCACATTCGACAAGCTGAGCGAGGCCAAGGCTGGCGGTGCCGACGTGAACGGCGACAGGGAAATCAACGTGAGCGACCTCACCTGCGTGTCTAACCTAATGTTCCACAACGACTGGGCATGGACCGACGAAGAGACCGACAAACCGGCTGCTTCGCCTGCAATGGCAAGAGCCATGATGGCAGTGCCGGTGCAGACTGCCGACGCTGTTACGATGGCTGTTGAGTCGGAGGAGACAACAATTTTCGGCAAGAAGGTTTGTCTGGCCGTCAACCTCGACAACGCTGTCGAGTATGTTGGCTACCAGCTTGACGTGAAGCTGCCCGAGGGCATGACCCTCGCCGGCGAGAGCCTCACCGACCGTGCCAACGGCCACGAGCTCATGTCGGCCGACATAGCCGGAGGATGGCACCGCGTGCTCGTCTCGATGCTCGACAACAACGCTTTCATGGGCAACTCGGGCGCCATGCTTTACCTCGACGTTGAGGTGAGCGGCGACTACAAGGGTGGCGACGTTGAACTCTCCAACGTGATATTCTCCGATGCCAAGGGCCTCGTTTATAAGTTGGCCGGAGCAGGCTCCAACGAGGCTACGGGTATCACCGACATCACTGCTCCTACAGTGAAAGAGCGCATCTACTCTGTGGGCGGACAGATGATGAAAGCCGTGAAGAAGGGCGTGAACATCATCGTAGGTTCTGACGGAACGACAAAGAAAGTCTTTAACAAATAAAAAGATGGTTAGTTTAGGTAAGGAATGGGGCGTCCGGTCATAAGGCCGGCCCCGTACCTTTCAACTGAACGACTTGTCATCAAAATAAAACAAGTAAATGTAACATGAACAAGAATAACTATATATTCATGGGCCGCCTGACAGTACGTCTTTGTGCCGCCGTCGTCCTGTTCGTAGTCGGCAGCATGGCCGCTATGGCGCAAGACGACTTCGGTGTGAACAAGCTGAGCATCAATCAGGAGGCCGGGCTGACATTCATTCCGGGTGAGGAAAAGGACATTGTCATCGAACTTGACAACGAGACACCCATCTCGTCGGTGCAGTTTGACATAGCGCTGCCCGCCGGACTGAAGTATAAGAAAGCCGCCAAGGATCTTTCGCGAATGACAAAGAACGGCTTTACGCTTATGTTTGAGCCGCAGCCTGATTTGGACACCTACCAGCATACTGTTTACCGTGCCGGCCTGCTCACCAATGCTACTGACATGACCAAGGCAGCCCTCAAGGGCAACCACGGTGCTATAATGGTAATCACGGTGGTGGCTGAGTCGAGCTTCCGTGAGGGAACAATCATCATCAACAACGGCTATGGTTCGACAGAGATTGTGGAGAACGGCAAGTGGGTGGCATCAAAGTCGGTTGAACTGACATGCGACGAGTACAAGGCCAATCTGCATGTGGGCACAGCCACTCTCGACCGCACTGACGATTTGTCGATGTGGACCGACGGCGACGTGCAGGAGGTGAGGTTCAATCTTGAAAACGATATCCGCGTTACCGGATTGCAGGCCGACATCACCCTGCCGCTCGGTGTGACTCTGCTCACAGACGAGGACGGTGAGTACGTGTTCGGCAACGACGGCCGCCTGAGCGACAACGTTACCATCATGGCAAGCAAGCTGTCGGGCGTGACCGCTGCCAATCAGTATCGCGTGGTGATATCGTCAATCACTGCAGATGTGTTTGATGGCAACAACGGTGCGTTGTTCTCATTCAGTCTGAAGACATCGGCCGACTTCGCTGAGGCCGGCGAGGTGAAGGTATATAATGTTAAGGTGTCGAGCGTCAATGGTACGTCGTATGTCATCGACGGTGCCCCTGCGTTCAAGGTTAATCCTGTCAGCGATATCACCGGTGACGGCAAGTGGAACGTGGACGACCTCCAGCAGTGGATTGACGAAGCCTTTATCGGTAAGAACACAGACCGCCGCTACGACGTGACACGCGACGGAAAGATTGAGGTAGACGACCTCGACGCTGTAGTAGAGCGCATCATGAAGTCGGTGCAGACCGGCGAGGGTGAATAGACCAACGATTGCTAACAGATTTTTTTAAACGAATGATTATGAAGAAGAATAAAATCCATAATATAGTCTCGGTCAAGTTGGGACTTGCCATGCTGATGCTGTTCGGCATACTGTCGATGGCCAAGGCTCAGGAGACACTTACCGTGTCGCCTATAGAGATTGTTCCTGGAGAAGAGGCAGAGGTGACTGTGGCTTACGAAAGCGACACCGACCGCAAGAGCTTCCAGATGAACATCACTCTGCCACAGGGTCTTACCTATGTGGCATCCGAGGAGAACGGCAAGATTGTAAAACTGGGCGACGCCGCTGCCGACCACATCATCACTGAGGTTAAGGAGAGCGAGAGTCTGGTGCGTATCATCGCGTTCAGCATGACATCCACTCCCTTCGTATCGGGCAAGAATCTTATCTCGTTCCGTGTGAAGGCTGCCGATGACCTGGCTGCCAAGTCGCAGATTGAGTTCTCCAACGTGAAGTTTGCCGGTGGCGAGTACATCGAGGGACTAAAGGGCGACGTTACCCGCGCTATGGCTAAGTTCGATATGCTGAGTGTGGTTCCTTCTGCGGATGAGGTTGTGAATAGCCTCAGTGAGATTGTGGTAACTATGAGTGCTCCTGTAGGCGGTGTAGCCGATGGTGCAAAGGCAGTTATCTCCAAGGACGGTGTAACAATCGAGGAGGCTCCGATCGCTATCGAGGCCGGCAGTGCTGACGTTAAGGTAGTTCTGACTAACGCAATCACCGAGAGCGGTGTTTACACAATGACAATTGCCGAGGGCTTGCTCTTCGACGAGAAATATGATGCGGCAGATCCCTTAATGAGCGGTGCGAAGTGCAACAGCGCCATCGCAGCCGAGTTCAAGGTTATGGGCCGTTTCGCCATGAAGAGCGTAACGCCCGACACAGCCGACGTAGTGGAGAAACTTAGCGAGGTTGTCATAACGATGAGCGCTCCCGTAGGCGGTGTTTCCGATGGTGCCAAGGCTGTTGTAACCAAGGACGGTGAGACGGTAGACGAGGTTCCCGTAACAATGTCGCTTGTTGAGGGCAGTACCGAGGTGATTGTTACACTGAACAACGTTATAGAGACTAACGGCAAATACGTGATGACAATACCTGAGGGCGTAATCTTCGACGAGAAGTACGACGCTATCGATCCGATAAAGAGCGGTGCCAAATGCAATGAAGAGATTGTTCTCGAGTTCGAGGTCGTAATCTTTGACGGAATCAATGGCATCAATGTCGATGCATCAGGCAAGGACAGAGTTTATACCATAGGCGGTGTACGTGTGAACGGCAAGCTCGCCAAGGGCGTATACATCATCAACGGTAAAAAAGTGGTTATAAACAAGTAATTTCATTTCACAAATAATATAGAGTACGGAGGAGGTGACGTTGTGATAACGTTGTCTCCTCATTTTTTTGTATTATAAATTTTGCCGTTTCACATAAACTCGTTATATTTGCGGAAATAATTTTTCTACTATGAACGAAAATAACAAATATGTACGTTTTGACTGGGCTGCCAAGCGCATGCTCAGGGATAAGGCCAATTTCGGTGTCCTTGAAGGACTTGTGACAGTGCTTCTCAACGAGAAGATACACATAGTGGAAATACTAGAGAGTGAAGGCAATCAGGAAGATATGTACGACAAGTACAACCGTGTGGACATAAAGGCCACCAACAGCAAGGGTGACATCATAATTGTCGAGATACAGCTGACGCGTGAGCTTTACTATCTCGAACGCATTCTGTACGGTGTGGCCAAGGCTATAACGGAGCATATATCTCTCGGTGACAAGTATGACAAGGTGAAGAAGGTCTACTCTATCAACATCCTGTATTTTGATTTGGGACATGGCGCAGACTATCTTTATCATGGCCGTACTACGTTCCGTGGTGTGCATACGGATGATACGCTTGTGGTGAATACGAAGGAGCGCGACGCCATACGTATGAAGACCCCGGAAGACATATTCCCGGAATATTTCATAATACGTGTTAACGAGTTTAACAGGGTGGCCACCACTCCGCTTGAGGAATGGCTTGACTATCTGAAAAACGGGCATATAAAGGACGGTACCACTGCGCCCGGTCTTGAAGAAGCCCGCAAGCGGTTGCAGTATCTGTCGATGAGCAAGAAGGATCGCCTTGACTACGATCGTCATATTGATGCGATGATGGTGCAAAGAGATGTGCTTGATACCGCGAAGATGGAAGGCAGGGAAGAAGGTCGTGCAGAAGGTCGTGCAGAAGGTCGTGCAGAAGGCGTCGTAGATATGGCCAAGGGTATGAAATCGCACGGTATCGCTCCGGAAACTATATCTATTATAACAGGTCTTTCGTTGGATGAGGTTAACGGGCTTTGATGTGCGTCGCACATATATATAATATAGTAGAGAACAGGCAGGTCGAATCAGGCGGCCGGTCTGTTCTGCTTTTATCCTGATTTTTTATGTCCGGAAAATCATTAAAAGAATATTTTGTAGTGTGGAATAAAGTTGATAACTTTGCCATCCTATTTCAACAAGAGAACATGGACAATAAGAAAACTTTTACTTATGATGAGGCTTTCGATGCCTCATTGAGATATTTCGGCGGTGATGAACTCGCGGCTCGTGTATGGGTGAACAAATATGCCATGAAGGACAGTTTCGGCAATATTTACGAGAAATCGCCTGAGGATATGCATTGGCGTATAGCGCGGGAGATTGCCCGTATTGAGCGGAAATATGCCAACCCGATGACGGAAGAAGATATATTCGAATTGCTTGACCATTTCAGATATATAGTGCCTGCGGGCAGTCCGATGACAGGTATTGGCAATGACTATCAGGTCGCATCGTTGAGCAACTGCTTTGTGATAGGTCTGGACGGCAATGCCGATTCCTATGGCGCCATAATGCGGATAGACGAGGAGCAGGTGCAGCTGATGAAGCGTCGCGGTGGTGTGGGACACGACTTGAGCCACATACGTCCGAAAGGTTCCCCTGTCAACAACTCTGCATTGACGTCGACCGGTCTTGTTCCGTTTATGGAGCGTTACAGCAACTCTACACGCGAGGTGGCACAGGACGGACGCCGTGGTGCGCTGATGCTTTCGGTGAGTATCAAGCATCCTGACAGTGAGGCTTTTATTGATGCGAAGATGACGGAAGGGAAGGTGACAGGTGCCAATGTGTCGGTGAAACTTGACGATGAGTTTATGCGGTCTGCAGTGGAGGACAGGCCTTATGTCCAGAAGTTTCCAATAGACAGTGACACCCCTCAATGCCGTAAGGAGGTAAATGCCAAAGCTCTTTGGGAGAAGATAGTGCATAACGCATGGAAGAGCGCCGAGCCGGGTGTACTGTTTTGGGACACCATCCTGCGCGAGAGCATCCCCGACTGCTATGCCGACTTGGGATTCCGTACGGTGTCTACCAATCCGTGTGGCGAGATTCCGCTGTGCCCTTATGATTCTTGTCGTTTACTGTCCATAAACTTGTATTCGTATGTTGTCAATCCGTTTACCCAAGAGGCATATTTCGATTACGAACTGTTCGGCAAGCATGTGGCTGCGGCGCAGCGCTTGATGGACGACATCGTCGATTTGGAACTGGAGAAGATAGACAGCATCATGTCAAAGATTGAAACAGACCTTCAGAGCGATGAAGTGAAACAGGCAGAATACCATCTGTGGGAGAAAATCAAGCGTAAGAGCGGCATGGGACGCCGTACGGGTGTTGGCATAACGGCCGAGGGTGACATGATAGCCGCAATGGGGTTGCGTTATGGAACACAGGAGGCTACGGATTTTTCTGTGGAGGTGCATCGCAGTCTGGCGCTTGCTGCCTATCGCTCGTCGGTGACAATGGCTCGCGAGCGTGGTGCTTTCGCTGTTTATGATGCTGCACGTGAGGCAAACAATCCGTTCATAATGCGCCTGAAGGATACCGATCCGCAGCTTTATGAGGATATGGCGAAATATGGTCGTCGAAATATAGCCTGTCTGACTATAGCACCGACTGGTACCACGAGCCTGATGACACAGACCACGAGTGGTATAGAGCCTGTGTTCATGCCTGTGTACAAACGTCGTCGGAAAGTGAATCCTAATGATGCTGATGTGCATGTCGACTTTGTGGACGAGGTGGGAGACTCTTTCGAGGAATACATTGTATACCATCACAAGTTCATTACATGGATGGAGGCAAACGGTATAGATGCCAAAAAGAAATATACCCAGGAAGAGATTGATGCTCTTGTGGCCCGCTCGCCTTATTATAAGGCCACGGCAAACGACGTGGACTGGCTGATGAAAGTCAAGATGCAGGGTGCTATACAGAAGTGGGTCGACCATTCTATCAGTGTAACGGTGAATCTGCCTAACGATGTGGATGAGGCTTTGGTTAATCGTCTCTATGTAGAGGCTTGGCGTTCCGGATGTAAGGGATGCACTATATATCGTGACGGCAGCCGTTCGGGAGTGATGATTTCGGTGTCGAAAAAAGATAAAAAGAAAAAAGAGGAAACGGTTGATAATGCAGTTCCATGCAAACATCCGGAAGTGACAGAGGTCAGACCGAAAGAGTTGGAATGTGATGTGGTGAGATTCCAGAACAACAAAGAGAAGTGGGTGGCTTTTGTCGGATTGCTCAACGGATATCCTTACGAGATATTCACAGGTCTGCAGGATGATGAAGAAGGAATAGTGTTGCCCAAGACCGTGACCAAGGGAAAAATAATAAAGAGTACGGGTGAGGACGGACGCCACCGCTATGACTTCCAGTTTGAGAACAAGCGCGGATACAAGACTACCGTAGAGGGACTTAGCGAAAAGTTCAATCCAGAATATTGGAACTATGCAAAACTCATCAGTGGTGTGCTTCGTTACCGTATGCCGATAGAGCATGTCATCAAACTTGTAGGTTCTTTGCAGTTGAAGAGCGAGAGTATCAACACATGGAAAAACGGTGTGGAGCGTGCTCTTAAGAAGTATATCGTGGATGGCACAGAGGCAAAGGGACAGAAATGTCCGGCGTGCGGTCATGAGACTCTTGTGTATCAGGAAGGATGCCTGACGTGTAAGAACTGTGGAGCGTCACGTTGCGGATAATCTTTTGACATTTTGTATTTGATATGATAAAGTTGGGGACTGGGATATGGAGAATTTTGCAGTCTCCAACTTTTGATTTTCTTTATTCTTTGTTTCTTATCAGTTTAATTTTCATCGGTTTCTCGGATGAATAGTTTTATATTTTTGCGCGATTTGCGTTTCAGGTCTTTCCATGGCGTCATGCCTCAGGAAAGGACAGTAGGGGGAGATTTTGTGGTAAACCTGCGTGTCGGTTATGATTTCAGCCGGGCTGTTATGACCGATGATGTAGGCGATACTCTGAACTATGCCGATCTGTATTGCATTGTCAAGAAGGAGATGGCAGTGCCGTCCATGTTGCTTGAGCATGTCGCCGGACGCATAGCCAAGGCTATTGTCGGGTATAGTCCGGATATACTGTCTGTTGATCTTACTGTCACTAAGGTAAATCCACCGATAGGTGCCGATTGTAATGGTGCAGGAGTGGAGATACATTTAATAAATGATAAAACTATCTGAGATATTTCAGTTTTAATAGGAAAATAACTACTTTTGTGTAATTTATCAGCGATATGAGCAGAAAAATAGTTATATTTTTGTGGTTGATATTGTATTTTGCGGCGACAGGCTTTGCCGCTGACAGGAAGTTTACCCTCGTTATCGATGCCGGACACGGTGGACATGATGCCGGGGCTTTGGGAAGATTCTCAAAGGAGAAGAATATAAATCTTAAAGTTGCTTTGGCTTTCGGACGTTATGTAGAGAGCAACTGTCCGGATGTTAAAGTGGTATACACCCGTAAAACGGATGTCTTTATCCCCCTTCATGAGCGGGCTAATATAGCTAATCGGAACAAGGCCGATTTGTTTATATCCATTCATACAAATGCACTTCCAAAAGGAAAGATTGCCCGCGGACTGGAGACATATACGTTGGGTATGAACCGTGCTTCAGATAATTTTGATGTTGCCGCACGTGAGAATTCTGTGATTCTGATAGAGAAAGACTATAAACAGCGTTATGAGGGCTTCGACCCGCGTTCTTCGGAGAGTTATATCATGTTTGAGTTTATGCAAGACAAGAACATGGCACAGAGCGTAGAGTTGGCGAAGGTGGTTCAGAGAAGGGCCTGTGCTTCGTCAGGAAGGCTGAACAAGGGCGTAAAGCAGGCCGGTTTTCTTGTGCTCCGCGAAACGTCAATGCCGAGTTGTCTGATAGAATTAGGGTTCATAACTACGCCTGAGGAGGAACAGTATCTGAATTCTGCAGCCGGAATAGACGCTCTCGGCAAAGGTATATATCAGGCATTCGCGGATTATAGAAGCAAGTTTGACAAGAGGGTGACAGTTCCGTATAAGGCAGATACAAGACAGAAGATTAATATACCTGCAGTAGTTCCACAGGAGGTTGGGGCGGCAAATACGGAAAGCAAAAGTGATAAGCGCAAAGGTAATATAAAGACGAAATCCGGTAGTAGCTTGTCATCCGGTACAAGGAGTATTGCTGTTGATCCGCAACCGGACGGTAAGGTCGCTGTTGTTGACAGTAAAAGTATCATTGCCGAGTTGTCCGATGCCCGCAGCGGTATGGTGAAAGATACTTCTGCAGGCGATGCTTCGGCCGGCCCGGATAGAGAATCCCGGCAAACCGCTAAAGAAGATATTCAGACAATCGGAATCAGTGTGAAGGATTCGTCTGCAGCAAAGGCTTCAGGGGAAATCAAGTTGTCACAATTGGCCAAATCCTCACAGAAAACAATTGTTTCTCGGAAAGAAAATAGGCCATCGGAAACTTCATCTTTGCCGGCAACCGACTCTTTGACAATGCGTTCAGATGTGACGGCGACAGATTGTGAGCCGGTATTCAAAGTACAGATAATGGCGAGCAGCCGTAATATTAGAGGTAATGACATCGTGTTCAAAGGTTTGGAAAACATTGGCTTTTATGAAGAAGGAGGACTTTATAAGTTTACTTACGGTGCGTCCGCCGATTATAATGAGATATCCCGTTTGCGGAAAGGCATACTGGATAAGTTTCCGGAAGCATTTGTCGTGGCTTTTAAGGATGGACGTAAGATGAATGTTGCGGAGGCGATACGTGAATTTAAGAATAACAGAAACAAAAAATAGACGATATGAAGTTTTTTACAAAAGAAGTTCAGATAGCATGTGTGGCTATATTGGGTGTGGTGGTCTTGTTCTTTGGCTTGCAGTTTCTAAAGGGGCTGAGCCTGTTTTCAAGTGATGACACATATTATGTTACTTTTGACGATATCAGTGGTTTGTCAGCCTCAAGCCCAGTATATGCAAACGGGTATAAGGTCGGTGTAGTTAAAGATATTGTCTATAATTACAGTGGCGATGGAGAAATTGTGGCGGCAGTAGGGCTTTCCAAGGGCATGCGTCTTCCTCAAGGCTCCACGGCCGAGATAGAGAGTGACATGCTTGGAAATGTGAAAATGAATCTGGTGCTTGCCGGTAATCCTTTGGAAAGTGTGGCTGTGGGTGATACGATACATGGTGGCAAGGATTCCGGGATGTTGGGCAAAGCAGCCAAGATGTTACCGACGGTAGAGAAAATGTTGCCGAAAATAGATTCCATATTGACCAGTCTTAATACCCTGCTGGCCGATCAGGCGCTGACAAACTCCCTGCGAAATGTGGATCGTATAACTGGCAATCTTGCTGTTACGACGTCGCAACTAAACAGACTTACCGCGAGTCTTAACAATAAAGTGCCCGGAATGTTGGACAAGGCTGACAACGTGCTCGACAATACTGAACGCCTTACAGGGAAATTAGGTTGTATAGACGTTTCTGCGACGATGGCAAAGGTCGATGCTACGCTTGACAACGTAAACCGGATGACAACAGTTCTGAACAGCAAGGAGGGAACCTTAGGGCTGCTGATGCGCGATCCGCAACTCTACTACAATCTTTCGTCTACCATGCGCAACGCCGATTCGCTTCTTATAGATTTGCGTCAGCATCCCAAGCGTTACGTTCACTTCTCCATATTTGGCAAGAAGGACAAGTAGACCGTATATTTTTATTTAGTCTAAATAGACCGACTCCGGGAAATAAGCCTTGTAAATTGGCAAACTCTCTTATTTATAGATGGTTGCGATGTTCTGCCGTATATTCATACAAACGTGAATATACGGCAGGATTGTATGTAACAATCTGAAACACAAGATATTATAAACTGACAAATGAAATATGGCGTTTAAAAGGTCCGAAATACACTTAAAAACCCCATAATAAGACTGTTACAGATATTTTTATTGGCAGATTGAAATCCTAAAATTTGTTTTTCTCGGGAAAAAATACGAAATTTGCATTTCCAAAAATCTTATAGCATTATATATTGTATAAAGAAACGATAGCAAAGTAACACCCGAATGGTTGATAGTCATAAGATGCTGTGGGACAAGTGTCTCGGTATGATAAAGGACAATGTCACAGAGCAACAGTTCAAAACATGGTTTGCACCGATAGGTTTCGAGTCGTATTCCGTGGCGAATAAGACCCTGTTGGTTCAGGTTCCGAGCCCATATGTATATGAGTACTTGGAGCAATACTACGTAGGACTATTGAGCAAGGTACTTACACGCTGTTTCGGTACAAACGTGAGACTTACTTACCGTATTGTGACCGACAAGGCGCATAATATTTCACAGGATGTCGAGGCAGACGAACCGGCCGAGATCGAGCAAACAGTCGCTGCCCCGCAGGCACGGTCCAACCGTCCTCAAGTCTCTTCCAATGCTGCTTCCGGTCTCCGCAATCTGAATCCGCAACTTAATCTTAGGCACACTTTCAACAATTATATTGAGGGCAACAGCAACAAGTTGCCGCGCACTGTCGGCATGTCGATAGCAGAACATCCCGGCCGTTCGGCTTTCAACCCGTTTTACGTCTATGGCCCTTCCGGATGCGGAAAGACCCATCTTGTCAACGCTATCGGTGTGAAATGTAAGGAGATATATCCTGAAAAGAGAGTTCTTTATGTCAGTGCACGTCTTTTTCAGGTTCAGTTTACCGATTCCGTGCGCCACAACACTACCAACGACTTCATAAACTTCTATCAGACCATTGACGTGCTGATAGTGGACGACATACAGGAGTGGGCGACGGCAACACGTACGCTTGATACCTTTTTCCATATATTCGACCATCTTTTCCGTACCGGCAAACAGATAATTCTGGCCAGCGACCGCCCGCCGGTTGAGTTGCAAGGCATGAAAGACCGCCTGCTGACACGATTCAAATGCGGGCTTACAGCCGAGCTCGAGAAGCCTAATACACAGCTCTGCATGGACATCCTGAGCACGAAGTGCCGCCGTGACGGACTTAAGATTCCTGTAGATGTCATCCGGTTTATTGCAGAGACGGCCAACGGCAGTGTACGTGATCTTGAAGGAGTCATCAACTCGCTGATGGCCTATTCCGTAGTCTACAACTGCAATATAGACATGCGTCTGGCCGAGCGCGTTATCAAGCGTGCCGTAAAGATAGACAACCATCCGTTGACGGTAGACGATATATTGGATAAGGTGTGCAATCACTATAATGTGACACAGCAGAATGTGTTCAGTCGCAGCCGCAAACGCGATTATGTGATAGTTCGTCAGGTGTCTATGTATTTTGCCCAAAAGTATACCAAGATGCCAGCTTCGCGTATCGGACAGCTCATAGGCAACCGCGACCATTCCACCGTGATACACAGTTGTTCTACTGTAGAGAAGCGTCTGAAGGTGGACAAGGCTTTTGGCGAAGAACTTAGCAGTATAGAGAATTCGTTCAAATTGAAGAAATGATTTTTTCATGTTATTTAAATTGTGAATAAGAAAGAAGGCGGCCCCGCAAGGAGGGGTCGCCTTTCTTTATCTTGAGGAGTTCCGACCGGTGTCAGTACCGGTGTTACGGCTCCGTATCGTATATACCGACAGATTATTTTACTTCTGTCATGATGTATGTCAATCCTTCTTCATACGACTCGCCGTCTTCATAGTCAAAGTCGCCTTCAGTGAGGTGGAGTCTGTTATTCTTGAATTCTATTTTTACATCCCCAGCCTCATCGTAGTCATTGAAGTTGTCAGGATTCCAAGAATAGCGCAGTATTCCATTTTTCTCATCCTGCCATATCCATGTGGATACAGCAAGTTGTTTGTTGGAGTATAGAACGATGTAAGTGCCGGTTTTTGTGAATATGACATTCTCGGGGGTAGGGTCGTTTTTCATATCTTCCATGTCATCCCATTCGCTTTCGTCAAAATCCGGGTCGTTCTTTTTTGACCAGTTATACATCTTTGTAATCATTTCTGCAAAAGTGTCGGCTGCAAGGTCTACATATGTTTTGCCATTAATCTTTGCATAGTAACGGTAGCTTTCAATGCACCATGTGCGGCAAAGTTTGTTCGACATGTCGCTGTTTATGTTGGTGTTTTGTCTGTGTGCTGTATACTCTTCCGGATGCTTCCCTGCTGTCGTCAGAACTATCGAGCGTACAGTTCCATTGGCATCCTTATTTATTGTCAGCGTTCCGAAACCTTCAAGGTTATAATGATTTTCGCCGGTCTTCGTATACTTGCCGTAAGCAATCAACGAATACACTTCGTATCGTGTTTCAGGCATGGATATGTGTGCGTTCATCATGCCGGCCAGTCTCTGTAACATGTTTTTCTTGCTGGCGACGGGGACCTTTTGGGGAGCATTGTTCACATATTCGCTCGGCTGAATGATGAAGTTTCCGCTTGCCGTCAGTTCTATCGACTTGTATGGTGATGTTCTTTGGTCGTCTATTACATACTTGGCAGCTTCGCCCTCGTATTTCGGAGTCTCGAACTGGGAGTTGTTTCCTCCGCCATTGTCGTCATCGTCATCATCGCTGCATGCAACCATTGTTCCCATCAGTAATGCTGCCATGGCTGCATACTTTCCAACGTTAAGTACTTTCATAAATGATTTGATTTTCATAATCCCTTTAATTTAAAAGTTATTGAATAAAGTTTTTCTTCTTGGTTATTTTATAGTACGGATTGTTACTTTCATTACAATTCTAATTTGCTATATGATTTGCAAATGTAGTTATAATTCTTTAATTTACCCCCCCCGAAATGTTAATTATAGATAAATAAGATATACCGTTTGTTATTTCCCGCCATACTTATGGGTTGACTGTTATCATGTGAAGCCGGATTTTTGCATAGACCCGCAAATGTTTTCACTGATTCCGGAAAATAAAGCATAATCTGATGCAAGATTTTTGTTTTTTCCCGTTCTTACATTAAAAATGCTATTGGTTTATGAAAAGAACATTTTATATAATATCAATGATGCTCTTACTATTTTCCTGTTCGACAGAAGAAAGTACAGACGATTCTGACGCGCACCGCATTTATGACTCGGCCGGATTTTCCGGTGTTATACTTTTCAACGGCATCTGGGACGAGGGAGCGCCAATCAGCACTTCCGTTGATGTACAGATAGCGATGACAGGTGACAGCATCTTTATATCCTCGATGCCTGACCAACGGCTTCTTATGATGGCTGTTGGCGACGATTGTTCTGCAAATGTGCGGTGTAAGTCTGCCGTATGGGATGTGTCGGGTTTTGCCGTGCGTATTGCCTTGGCCGGCCATTCGCAACAGGCAGCTGTTTACGATATCGATGCCGACGACTATAAATTCCGTGTCAGGCTCGACGATGGATGGCATACGCTGACCGTGAGATTCGCTTTTGACAGTAAAGCGGCATACAACAGTTATTCCGGCACTTTGACATTATGGCTCGTTGTCAGGACAGTGAGTATCGACGGGCGCGTCGTCGAAGTATACAACAGTGGAAATCCGACACTTACACTTATCTCTGCGATAAACAAGAACATGTTAAAGTGACCCCAGAGGAACATCTGATACATTCCGCCAGTAACGGTGACAACTCTGCACGACACGAGTTGTATATCCGATATTCAGGCTATGTCATGGCTTTGGCACTCCGTTATGTGGCCGACCGTGACATTGCGTGCGATGTGTTGCAGGATTGTTTTGTGCAAGTGTTCACCTCGCTCCACAAGTTCAGCTATCGTGGTGAAGGCTCGTTCAAGGCCTGGATACATCGTATAGCCGTTAATATGTCGCTCGGGTATCTGAGGAATGAATCCCATAACAGTGTCTGTAACGACTTGCCCGATGTGCCTGACGACACCGGGCCGGATATGAGCCGTGTCCCGATGGAAGAGATAATGCGCATGATAGGCATGCTTCCCACGGGCTACCGTACTGTGTTCAATCTTTATGTGCTCGAGCAGAAGAGCCACAAGGAGATAGCTGCTATGTTGGATATCGGGGAGAGCACGTCGGCGTCGCAGTATCTGCGAGCCAGGAAGATGTTGGCAAGAATGGTAAAAGACTACGAAAACAAGCATTAGAGATGAAACAGGAAGACTGGAAACAACAACTGCGCGAGCGTATGGACACATGGCATGAGCCTGTGCCCGACGAACTGTGGAACCGTATAGAGAGGCGTATCGGCGAAGACATGACAAATGTCGGAGATTGCGATTCTTCTCCGTATGAAAACGTGGTGCCTCCAGTTGGCGTGTCTGTGATGCGGCGTAAGGCACGTCTGCACCGTTTCGTGGCGGTGGCTGCATCACTGGCAGTGATGCTCGTTGTCGGCACGGGATATTTTTACCGACGGGCAGGACATGTCCGTTATACCACTGCGGATAACAGTGTGCCGGTACGTTCTTCTCGTCTGCCAGTGACGGTTGAGGCCATTTCGGATGGTGCGGTGCACGATGCCGGGCAAAGAAATCCATCCGTCGCCCTGTCCGGTAAGTCCGTACCGCATACCAGGCCCGGTTTGTCCAATGTCCCTACGGACAGTGCCGGTCCGCTGACGGTGGCTGACGGTGGGCAAACCGCCGTAGTATCCTATGACAATAGTGAATCCGGACAATTGTCCTCCTTTGAGGATACCGTCGATGTATCTCCAAAGGAGAGCAGACACTTGTCTGTACCACAAAATTCCAGTACCGGTGATATATTGTTGGCACAGAGCAATTACCGTTCACACAAAGTCGGGTCGCGTAAATTGAAAGCTCACGGCTTGCACCATTTCACTATCGGACTTACGGCTTCAGGAAATCTTGCAGGCAACGAAGTCAGTTCTGAGCCGATGCTTATGGCTTCGGCGGTGATGCGTGCCCCGGGCAGTGCGGTGATGTCTCCCGTCGTTGGAGCCACTCCATTGGCTTCCGCCCCGTCGTCCGGTTCTCCTGTCGGAACAGAATATAGCGAGCCGATGTATCTTTACGAGTGTTCATCGACCACAGAGCACAAACTTCCGGTGTCTTTCGGAATGCTTGTCGGTTACCGTATAGGTCGTCGTTTTTCGCTTGAGTCGGGCATTACATACACCTATCTGCGTACAGACTTCACCCAACAGGCCGGCCGTCACCGTACCGTCGACATACAGCGTCTGCACTATGTAGGCATACCGCTGCAAGCCACTCTCGACATGGTAAGACTGCGTCCGCTCACATTGTACTGCTCTATGGGTGCCGCGGCCGACTTCTGCGTGTCGGCTACCATGTCAACGGCCTCACACAGACGTGCCATACAACGCGACCGTGTGCAGTTTTCGCTGCATGCCTCTCTCGGTATCCGTTGTGCCATAGGTTCTGGCTTCAACCTGTTCGGTGAATTTGGTGAGCACTATGCCGTTGACAACGGCAATATGATGATAAACTATTTTGATGGCAACAAGCATTACGGAGTGTTGCAAATGGGAATAAAATATGAGTTGTAGTCTTTTGATTAAAGGATTCGAAAGAGTTCGTCAATAAATAGACTCAAGAGTTGAAAAGGAGGCAAACCGAATGCCTGTTATGCGATTTTCA
>NZ_JABKKE010000017.1 GCF_013166575.1 Xylanibacter rodentium | reverse complement strand
AGTCAATTATTTAAATATCATACAGTTATTGCTAAATTTAATGCTATTTTGATACTAAAAATGAACCACAAATTATGGCCACCCTACCCGTTGGGGCGCGTTCTAATTTAATACTGTAACTAACTTAATATATTTTTTACTATGATTTCAGAAATGAACGACAAGTTTTGGATGCCCTACCCGCTGGGGCGCGCAAATACATCTTTTGCTCCAGTTTATATAGTGTCATGTTATACTTTTCCATTATTCCTTTCATACAATACACTCTTTCTCATTTCTTTGTTGTATCTTTCCTCTAAAGAAAAAAATCATATTCTTTCCTCTAAATAAAAAATCATATTCTTTCTTCTAAAGAAAAAATCATTTTCTTTATCCTGTCGGTGTATAATCTCGCGATTTTATTGTACATTTGCATAAGACAGCAAGCAGACGGCAATCTGTGAACAAGTTCATATTGCGCCCGTTTGCACTGTATGTGCATTAGAGAAACAAACTCTCGCAACAACAAAAACCGATAAAACAAAATGAAGAGCAGCGACTACATCATAATCGTGGCGGGCGGCAAAGGCCTGCGCATGGGTAGCGACATACCCAAACAGTTTCTGCCTGTGGCCGGACGGCCCGTACTGATGCGTACGATAGAACGCTTCCGTGAATATTCGGCCATACTGAACATAATACTCGTGCTGCCACGGGCACAACAGGACTACTGGCGACAGCTGTGCAGCGAATACTCGTTCGACACAGACTACATGCTGGCCGACGGTGGAGATACACGGTTCAATTCGGTAAAGAACGGACTGGCACTCGTCCCCGACGACAATGATGGTGTGGTGGGAGTGCACGATGGCGTACGTCCATTCCCCTCGATTGAGGTAATAGACCGCTGTTACAACGAGGCACGCCGTAGCGGAGCGGCCATACCCGTAGTGCCCGTGGTGGAGACACTACGCCACACCACCGGCGGCACCGTGCCTCGTGGCGACTACCGGCTGGTGCAGACGCCGCAGACATTCGGCACAACCCTGCTCAAACGCGCTTACCGTCAGGACTATACCGACGGCTTCACCGACGACGCTTCGGTGGTGGAAAATCTCGGCCACCCCATAACACTTGTGGATGGCAATAGAGAGAACATCAAGATAACGACACCGTTCGACCTTGCCGTAGCCGACAGCATTCTGTCTGCCGACAAAAACAGCAAGCAGCATTCTGCCGGCAAGAAATAACAACATCCCCATAAACCACATGAACACGCCCACCGTTTCACACACATCCGCAGGGAGCATCGAGGCCACCGACATACAGTTTCTGCCCGGTGTGGGCCCTGCCCGCAAGAAGATACTGAGCACGGAACTCGGCATCAACACCTACGGCGACATGCTCATGAACTTCCCATACAAGTATGTTGACCGCAGCCGTGTATACACAGTCAGGGAACTGACCGGCGAAATGCCCTTTGTACAGATATGCGGCCGGATACTCAGTTTCGAGACCTTCGATATGGGGCCGCGCAAGGAGCGCGTGGTGGCACACTTCAGCGACGGTACGGGAGTGATGGACCTGACATGGTTCAACGGCGGTCAATATGCCAAGAAGACATACAGGATAGGCACACAGTATGTGGTGTTCGGGCGCCCGACGGTGTTCAACGGACGGGTAAACGTGGTCCATCCCGACATTGACCCTGCCGACACGATGGAACTGTCGTCGATGGGGATGCAGCCTTACTACTCCACCACCGAGGTGATGAAGAAAAAAGGCATAACATCCCGCGTGATGGAACGGCTGACGAAGACACTCGTAGAGAAACTGCGGGAGCAGCTGCCCGAAACGCTGCCTGAGTTCATGACGGCACGGCTGCACCTGATGGGACGCGACGAAGCCCTGCGCACAATACATTACCCGAAAGACGCACGACAGTTGGAACGGGCACGCGTGAGACTGAAATTCGAGGAGCTGTTCTATGTACAGCTCAACATCGTGCGGTATGCCGCCGACCACCGCCGCAAGTACCGCGGCTACGTGTTCACGCATGTGGGCGACAAGTTCAACACCTTTTTCCACCGACACCTTCCATTCACACTCACCGAGGCACAGAAGCGCGTGATACGCGAGATACGCCGCGACACCGCCTCCGGACGGCAGATGAACCGTCTGCTGCAGGGCGACGTGGGCTCCGGCAAGACGCTCGTGGCCCTTATGTCGATGCTAATAGCACTCGACAACGGTTATCAGGCGTGCATCATGGCTCCGACAGAGATTCTGGCCGAGCAGCATCTGGCCACCATACGCGATTTTCTCGGCACGATGGACATACGCGTCGAGCTGCTCACGGGCATCGTCAAGGGCAAGCGCCGCAAGGAAGTGCTCGAAGCGCTGTCCGACGGCAGGATAGACATACTTGTGGGAACGCACGCCGTGATAGAAGACACTGTGCGATTCGCACGGCTGGGCATGGTCGTGGTGGACGAACAGCATCGCTTCGGCGTGGCACAGCGCGCACGGCTGTGGAGCAAGAGCGACAACCCGCCCCACGTACTCGTGATGACAGCCACTCCCATACCGCGCACACTGGCCATGACGCTCTACGGCGACCTCGACGTGAGTGTGATAGACGAACTGCCGCCCGGACGCAAACCTATAGTAACCTCGCACGTCTTCGACAACCGCATGGCAAGCCTCTACGACGGCATCCGACGGCAGATACGGCAGGGACGGCAGGTGTATATCGTGTTTCCGCTGATAGAGGAAAGCGAGAAAATGGACTTGAAAAACCTTGAAGACGGATATGAGACGCTACGCGAGGTGTTCCCCGAATTCAGCATGAGCAAGGTGCACGGACGCATGAAGCCGAAAGAAAAGGAGGTGGAGATGCAGAAGTTTGTGAGCGGCGAGACGCAGATTCTCGTGGCCACGACGGTGATAGAGGTGGGCGTCAACGTGCCCAACGCCTCGGTGATGGTAATCCTCGACGCACAGCGTTTCGGCCTGTCGCAGCTGCACCAGTTGCGCGGACGTGTGGGCCGCGGTGCAGACCAGTCGTTCTGCATACTCGTCACCACCTACAAGTTGAGCGAGGACACGCGCAAGCGCATCGACATAATGTGCGACACGAACGACGGCTTCCGCATCGCCGAGGCCGACCTCAAGCTGCGCGGACCGGGCGACCTTGAGGGCACGCAGCAGAGCGGCATGGCCTTCGACCTGAAGATAGCCGACATTGCGCGCGACGGACAGATAGTGCAGATGGCGCGCGACGAGGCGCAGGCCGTGATAGACGACGACCCTATGTGCGAAAAAACGGCATATGCAATGTTGTGGAACAGGCTCAGGGAAATGAAGAAGACAAACATCAATTGGGCCGCCATATCATAGATTGAAGTGTTAAAATACACATAAAACGTGTTAATGTTGTCCATAATTAACGTTAACGTTGTCCTTT
Source organism: Xylanibacter rodentium (assembly GCF_013166575.1). Classification (GTDB taxonomy): domain Bacteria; phylum Bacteroidota; class Bacteroidia; order Bacteroidales; family Bacteroidaceae; genus Prevotella; species Prevotella rodentium. The sequence goes on along the minus strand of NZ_JABKKE010000017.1, from coordinate 86,016 downwards.
ATTATAAAATATTTATTATCTTTGCAACGTTCCTATTGAGAACAGGCTCATAATCCGTAAGTATAATTGGATTATAATTATATACGGTGAGCCCCATTCACAACACCGATAAGCGAATCAAAACCTAATTATGACATTTAAGAAACTTAAAACATTTGCAATATTGGCACTCGTATCCATAAGTTCAATCCCGACTATGGGGCAAGACTTGTTGGCACGTCAGGCACCGATAGACCGCAAAATGAAAGCAGTAGACTCCGTCGCACTCAACCGACTGATAATGAACGAAATGCTGGAATCGCCGGCTGCCGATCTTTATGAAGATTGGGAAAACAAATATGCTCACCGCGCTACCGAACTTCCCGACTCGTTCCGTATAGATTTGCGTGGCTTTTGCATGCCGACGACCAGCCGTGTACTCACATCAAATTTCGGAGCACGCTGGGGACGCCAGCACAAAGGACTGGACGTGAAAGTGTACATCGGTGACACCATTCGTGCTGCATTCAGCGGCAAGGTCAGAATCGTGAGATATGAGGCAAGAGGATATGGAAAATATGTCGTAATACGACATTACAACGGTCTGGAAACAATATACGGCCACATGTCGAAACAACTTGTGACAGAAGATCAGGAAGTACGTGCCGGCGAACCTATCGGTCTCGGAGGAAACACCGGACGAAGCACGGGTTCGCACCTGCATTTTGAAACACGTCTATGTGGCGTGGCCTTGAATCCCGCATTGATGTTCGACTTTAAAAATCAGGACGTAGTGGACGACTACTATATGTTCCGCCGCAACTCGTACGAACATGAAGGCGCCTTGGCTACACGCCTGCGCGGAGTGGGATCCGGAAAATTTGAAAATGGCGACGATATCGAACTTGCGACAGCAGCCCCGGCAGCATCCTACGCTACGAACGTACGTTTCCACAAAGTCAAGTCGGGCGAAACCCTGTCGTCGATTGCCCGCAAACGCGGCACCACCATTGACGCCCTATGCAAACTCAACCGCATTGGCAAGAAAATGCGCCTGATGCCGGGACAGATATTGAAATACAACTGAACAAAAGTAAATCCCAATATTAATATGTATTGAGTTCAAAGGGAAACCATCAAAAAATAAAAGTCATGTCCAAAGGCATGACTTTTATTTTTTGCAGATATATACCTACGGAATTTGGATTGATTATCCATAATAAATATCATACTCTGTCTATCACCTCGCAGATATCTGCGAAGATGCGGTCAAGCTCACCCAATCCCTCGATATGATGGTGAGTGCCATCGGCCTTATACCAGCCGATGAGGGGTGCTGTCTGATTGTGATAGACATCGAGACGCTTCTTGATGGTCTCTTCGTTATCGTCAGAGCGTCCGCTCTGCTTGCCGCGGTTGATGAGGCGCGCCGTCAGCTCATCCTCGGGCACATCAAGCTCTATCATGGCTGCGATGTTGTGGCCGCGCTCGGCAAGCATCGTCTTCAAGGCCTCAGCCTGCGGTATGGTGCGTGGAAATCCGTCAAATATAACGCCTTCGTGATCCGCTCCGAAACCATCATAGACACTGGCCAGAATATCTATCATCAGACTATCGGGAATAAGCTGTCCCTTGTCTATATATGATGCAGCCGTCTTGCCAAGTTCCGTTCCGTTTTTTATTTCATTACGAAGTACATCGCCAGTCGATATATGACCAAAGCCGTACTTCTTAATCATAAGTTCGCTTTGTGTTCCCTTTCCTGAACCGGGAGCACCGAATATCACAATATTCTTCATCTACTTATATTTGGTTTTCTACTTTTTACCTTAACTATTCCTTATTATATCCTTTCAATCCTCCCTTATCGTATAAATATCTTTCAGGTTCCGTCCCTGCTGGTCATAATCAAGACCGTAACCAAGAATAAAATCATTGGGTATGCTGAATGCCACATACTCTATGTCAAGCGATGCCTTAAGTCGCTCAGGCTTGAGCAACAATGTACAGATATGCACAGATTCCGGATTGCGGGTACCGAGGCTCTCTATCATTCGCTTTATAGTAAGACCGCTCTCCACGATATCCTCCACTATTATCACCGTACGGCCGGTAAGATTTTCGTTAATTCCAATCACCTCCTTGATTTTTCCCGTCGACGTGGTTCCTTCATAAGAAGCAAGTTTCACAAACGAAATCTCACATGGGATTGTCATCTCGCGCATCAGGTCGGCAGCAAATATGAACGAGCCGTTCAGCACTGCGAGCAAAAGCGGATTACGGCCTTCCATATCCTTGCTTATCTGCTCTGCCAAAGCCTTCACACGCTCCTTGATTTCCGCCTCAGGAATAGATGTTTCAAACATCTTATCCTTGATTTTAACTATACTCATAGTACTTTTTAAAATATTTTGCCACAAAATTACTAAAAATCCATCAAAGTATAGCCACCGATTAGCATTAATTTTGTATTTTTGCCGTATGAAGATTTTCACAAGTGCTCAGATACACGAGCTTGACAAATATACAATAGAACACGAGCCTATAGAATCGATAGATTTGATGGAACGTGCGGCCAAGGCCATAACTCATGCCATAACGGAAATGTGGCACAATGACACACCGATGGTGGTGTTCGCCGGTCCGGGCAACAACGGCGGTGACGCTCTTGCTGTAGCAAGGATGCTCGCCGAGGCCGGCTACAGCATATCTGTATACCTGTTCAACATCTCCGGCCATCTGTCGGAAGACTGTGCAACAAACAAGGCACGGCTTACTGAAATCAAAAAGATAAAAGAATTCATAGAGGTAACACAAGAGTTCGACCCTCCGCAACTCACCTCGGAAACACTTGTCATAGACGGTCTTTTCGGTTCAGGCATCAACAAACCGCTGGCCGGAGGATTCTCGTCATTGGTGAAATATATCAACGCCTCGCCGTGCAAGGTGGTGAGCATAGATGTCCCGTCGGGGCTGATGACAGAGGACAACACATACAATGTAAGGGCCAACATAATACGCGCCGACGTGACACTTACACTGCAACAACCCAAACTGTCGTTCCTCTTCGCCGAAAACCAGATGTTCACAGGCTGGCAGAAAGTGCTCGACATACGCATAAGCAGCGAAGGCATAGAGAAAACCGATGCTCATTACAACATAGTTGAAGAGCGCGATGTGAGATGCATGCTACGCGGACGAAATTCCTTTGCCCACAAAGGCATGATGGGCAACGCACTGCTCATAGCCGGAAGCTACGGTATGGGCGGAGCGGCAATACTTGCCACCAAGGCTTGTCTGAGGGCCGGTGTCGGGAAAGTAACGGTACATACCCCAAAAAGCAACAATATAATAATGCAGATATCCGTGCCGGAAGCCGTGATACTGCCTGACTCCGAAGAGACAATATTTTCGGAACCGACAGACACCGAAGACTACGATGCCCTCGGCATAGGACCGGGACTGGGCACGAGCGAAACAACGGCAATAGCACTAATTGCACAGCTCAGACGCACACAATGTCCCATAGTAGCCGATGCTGACGCCATCAACATACTGGCCAATCGCCGAGCATGGATACAGCAACTGCCCAAAGGTATTATCCTGACACCACATCCCAAAGAGTTTGACCGTCTGGACGGACACAGCACCGACAGCGGCGAGCGACTGGCAAAAGCATGCAAGATGGCCGAAAGGATTGGAGCATATATCATACTGAAAGGCAGATACTCGGCACTATGTATGCCCGACGGACATGTGGCATTCAACCCCACAGGAAACGCAGGCATGGCTACTGCCGGCAGCGGTGACGTGCTCACGGGCATTATCACGGCCCTGCTCGCCCGAGGCTACAAACAAGCGGAAGCATGCATAGTGGGAATGTATCTGCACGGATTGGCAGGCGACATCGCAGCCGAGGAGCTGGGTATGGAAAGTCTCACGGCAGGTGATCTGATAACATATCTGCCAAAAGCATTCAAACGATTAAACGACTAACAAATCACATAAAAAATTATGCGAAAACTTATTGCAGCAAGCCTTATCATGCTCAGCAGCATGACATCCGCCCAAACACAAATAAGCAAATACCAGCCTGGCGTCACTCCCGAAGGCGCCATATATTTCCTGCCGAAAACAGCGTTACGAATCGTAGTACAAGTAGAAAAGACGACATATACACCGGGGGATTTCTGTAAATATTCTGAAAGATACCTGCGAATGAAAAATGTAGAGCAGGAACCATATGTAAGTTATAAGGTTACATCTATCACTCCTACACCTTTCGGTGTAGCCGACAAATCAAAATGCTATGCCGTAAAGTACAACCAAAAGAACGCCACAGCCAACATCACACTTGCCGACGACGGTACACTGCTGGCCATAAATGCCGACGCCAGACAACCGGAAACACCAACAAAATTCATCCCCGCCCCCAAACCAAAAGATGTAAATCCACGTCTGTTCATGAGTGAAGAAATATTGGCTGCAGGGAGTACCGCTAAAATGGCCGAACTGACAGCACTTGAAATATATGATATACGCGACAGCAAGAACCAGCTCACACGCGGACAGGCCGACTTCATGCCGAAAGACGGAGAACAATTGAAAATAATGCTCAACCAGCTTGACGTACAAGACCGCGCCCTTACACGGCTCTTCACCGGCACTGTAACCAAAGATACGGCAGAACACGTATTCATCTACTATCCCGACAAGGAGGTCAACAGACAGATACTCTTCCGCCTGTCATCACACCTCGGACTTGTAGACCACGATGATCTATCGGGTATTCCTTATTACATCAGCATCGAAGACATGCACAGCGTACCTGTAAGCAACATGTCCATAGATAACAGCAAGAAAAAGGGAAATGCAAAAGACATACAGGACGGTATCTATGTAAATGTGCCCGGCAAGATAAAAGCGACAATAATGAAAGGCAACGACAGTATTGGTAGCTTTGAGATACTGGCAGCGCAGTTCGGAACCACCGAACTGCTGAGTGGAGACCTGTTCAACAAGCGTTTCACCACCCATCTTACGCTCAACCCGACAACCGGCTCTGTGGCAAAAATTGAAGCCGAACAGCCGAAATAAAACGTCTGGACGAATACAAACCAAAGAAGGTCCCGCCTCATTCTGCTATAGAGGCGGGACCTTCTTTATTTGTAATTTGTTTCGGAATTCTATTCTATTAGTCGAGCTGAGCGAGCTTGTTGTCGCTGCCAAGCACATTCACAATCTTGTGCTTGTACATCTCCTCCATGAGGTCGCGTGCCGGACCACAATACTTGCGGGGGTCAAACTCAGCCGGCTTCTCTGCCAATGTCTTGCGAACGGCAGCGGTAAAGGCCAGACGAGAGTCAGAATCAATGTTAATCTTGCAAACCGCACTTGCAGAAGCCTTGCGGAGCTGCTCCTCCGGAATTCCTACTGCATCAGGCAACTTGCCGCCATACTGATTGATCATGTCAACATATTCCTGAGGCACAGAAGAAGAACCGTGAAGCACAATGGGGAATCCCGGCAACTTCTGCATAATCTCGTCAAGAATATCGAATGCCAATGGCGGGGGTACCAGACGGCCTGTCTTCGGGTCGCGTGTGCACTGCTCGGGCTTGAACTTGTAAGCACCGTGAGAAGTACCGATAGAAATAGCAAGAGAGTCAACGCCTGTCTTTGTAACGAAGTCGATAACCTCCTCGGGCTTTGTGTAGTGAGACTCTTCAGAAGCAACCTCGTCCTCTACGCCGGCCAACACGCCAAGCTCGCCCTCAACGGTAACATCATGAGCATGAGCATACTCAACAACCTTCTTGGTCAGAGCCACATTCTCATCGTAGGGAAGAGAAGAACCGTCGATCATTACGGAAGAGAAACCCATGTCTACACAGCTCTTGCAGAGCTCAAAGCTATCTCCGTGGTCCAAATGGAGCACCACTTCGGGATGATTGCAGCCCAACTCCTTTGCATATTCCACAGCACCCTGTGCCATGTATTGCAAAAGTGTCTGGTTTGCATAGTTGCGCGCTCCTTTAGATACCTGAAGGATTACCGGAGACTTCAGTTCGGAAGAAGCCTTGATGATGGCCTGCAACTGCTCCATGTTGTTAAAGTTGAAAGCAGGGATAGCATAGCCACCGTTGATGGCTTTCTTAAACATCTCGCGAGTGTTCACGAGACCCAATGATTTATAACTTGCCATAATTTAATATATATATTGATGTTAATTAGAAACTTCCGTTTCTTTCACGACCGCAAAGTTAGCATTTTAATTCGGCAACGACAAAAGATACAACACTTTTTAATGCCGGTAATTCCTAAAAAAGACAAATACGATAATGTCTTTTCAGCCTTTCGGTGAAAAATGTAAAACACAGTTTGCAAACACCCACGCAATACAACTTTCACACCGGTACTATCGCGGCATACCGATATCTTTCACTCTGTTTTCAAAGTTACCACGTCCGTCAATAGCTCCGTTCTTTACCCTCGCACGATAATTGTATATGGTGTTAACCGAATAGTGCAACAATTCGGCTATTGTCGAACTGTCGCATATACCAAGACGTATCAACGCGAATATACGCAATGTTGTGTTGAGATGTTTCCCGTCGCCCCCGGCAATGCGCTCTTCCGGCTTCAACAATGCGTTGAAATCATCGATAAAGTTGGGAAACATGTGCAGGAAAGCCTCGTCAAAGTTACCGTAAAGTTCTTCTACCTCACGTTCCTTCATCTCACCCGACCTCGTCATCAGCCACAAAGACTCATATTCACGGTTTTTCAACATTTTGTTAACACGCTTGCGAAAATCATCGTTCCTGTCTATATAGCGAGAACACAAACGCATGAAACGACCGATATATTCATCTTTCACACGGGTCTGCTCATTTAGCTGCCGCACAGTATTCTTCATCTGCCGGTTAGCTTCATCCAGACTCATGTTGACCTGACGCAACTCGTCATTGACCTCTGACAACTGCACACTTTTACGGCTCAATTCTCCGTGTGCTGCTACCAGTTTGTTACGCTGCCGGGCCACATAGACCAGCAATCCAAGCAGTGACACCGCCATCACACAGACCAGCGCTATCAATACACGCAGCATCATATTTGTACGCTCGGTCTCTTTCTGATAATTCTTGTCTATAGACTGTAATACCGGTGATATCTGCCAATTGCGCATTCGTGTGCCAAACTTCACGGCCGACTCCCACGCAAAACCTATATAATCGTATGAACGGGCCAGCTGTCCCTCCTGACTGAGCATATTAGCCAATTCCCACAGTGCAGCCTGATCCATCACAGCATTTCGCACATCACTTAATGCAGCTTCAGCCAACCAATATTTGGCCTCGTCAATAGAATGGCCAGCCCTCTTATAGTCCATATATCGATAGAAAGCAACTATGGCATATTCATGCGATCCTTTGGTCACACGACTCAACCTTAAATCGTTAATTGCCAAAGCCTGCTCTACATCATCTTCGGCATTATACTTCATTTCAAGCCTTTGTTGATACTCATCACTATTCTTGTCCAACACTCCAAGCGCCAACTTTGCATACCTTTCCGACTCCGCTCTATAGCTATCCTGCTGACGGCCGGGAAGACCGTAATACATCAGTTCGCCGTAAACATGGGCATAAGCCTGATAATATTCACCCACGACCGCCGGCTGTAATCCGGAAATGTCTATGCTACCGAGAATATCAAGCGATTCTGCATACATACCCGTAGTTGAGCATTGGAATGCTTGCATACAACGGCAACGCACACTCTCGTCACGCTTGCCAAAACGCTCAGCCAAACCTATACAACGACCTATAACAGACATTGCCGAGTCGTTACGATAGGATTTATACTCCATGAACAACAGCAGTTCACGTTCATACCGATCACTGTCGGTACGTGCCACTGCAACAAGCCGACACAAACTGTCTATACGATGTTCGCGTACATTGACATACTCTTCAGAATGCAAAATAGCCTCGTCGAGACACCGATATAAAGAGTCAAGCCTATCGTTGACCGCATTTACCTTGCATGCAACGGCCACCAGTATAAACATACATATTATTCTATACATAAAAACATATTTCAGTTTGATATTTTCTGCAAATATAATAAAAATAACGAAATTTATAACTGACAGAATAAGGAAATATCTTTCATTTAAAAAGAATACATGAAATAAATGCCAACAAATAAGCCACAATAATTATTTTGACATTTCAATATAACACAATTACACGACAATAGGGACAGAATCTTATTTTTGTCCACCTATAACATATTGAAAATCAACAATAACGTCTTGGACAAAAACAAGATTATGCCTCTACTTACCGTATGAACCGCGACATATCATATAACTTCTCAAAATGAAGCTACAGTCAACCATCAATTACATTTACTTTACAGAGATTGACGGCACTAAAGTAATCCTGCTGCGTTTGACGTCGCGACTGTTCGGACCAACCATCACTTCAAAATCGCCCGGCTCAAGCACATATTCAAGATTGGCATTGTAGAACTTAAGCATGTCTGCCGTTATGTGGAACGTCACATCACGGCTCTCACCGGCTCTGAGTACAATGCGTTCAAAACCTTTCAGTTCTTTAACCGGACGGCTGATTGATGCCACAAGATCGCGTATATATAGCTGGACAATCTCCACAGCCTCGCGTTCTCCTGTATTTTCCACACTTACAGTAAGGTCTATGCTGCCATCGGTACGCATTGACTTGGCGCTGAGATGTGGCTCTCCATATGCAAATCTGGTATACGTAATTCCATATCCGAAAGGATAGAGAGGGTCATTGCGCACGTCGAGATAGTTACTCTGATATTTATAATATTGTGTGGCACCCTCACGGACCGGGCGCCCGGTACTGAGATGGTTATAATAAATGGGCACCTGACCTGTAGACTGCGGCATAGTCATAGTAAGACGACCCGCAGGCGTCTTGTCGCCAAAAAGCACATCACAGATGGCATCAGCCGCCTCTGACCCTCCAAACCACACGTTCATGATGGCATCTACATGCTCCTGCTCCCATGTAAGCACTGTGGGACGGCCCGAAAAGTTAAGCAGCACAACGGACTTACCCAGTTTTACAAGTTCGGCAAGCAGTTCACGCTGGACATCGGGCATCTCAAGTGAAGCCCTGCTCGAACTTTCGCCACTCATGTCGGCACACTCACCCATGGCACACACTATGACATCTGCTTTGGCTGCAACGGCAAGTGCTTCGGCCTTCATTCGTACATCATCGCCACGCGGTATGGTCTTGCCAAACTCTGAGGCCGTCTGAAGTTCCTGATCGGCCGTGAGATTACAGCCTTGAGCGTAAAGCAGTTCACCGCGACCATCAATAGCTTTGCCCATTGCCTCACGCAGAGTCGCAAAACGCTCCGGCACATAAGCCACACACCATGTGCCGGCCATGTTGGCACGAGTATCAGCCAACGGACCTATAAGAGCAATCTTTCCACGTTTTTCCAAAGGCAGCACTTCTTTACCGTCAGCGGAACGACTGTTCTTCAACAGCACGAATGTTTCGGCGGCAATATCACGGGCTGCTTTTCTATTAGCTTCGGTAAAGATGTCACGGGCACGACGTTTGCTGTCGCAATACTTATATGGGTCGGCAAACAGACCGAGCCTATACTTTGCCTCAAGTATACGACGGCAAGCAACATCAATCTCCTCCACGGATACTTTACCTTCGGTCACCGATTGTTCCAATGTGGTAAGAAATCCGGCTGAAACCATGTCCATATCGGTACCTGCACAGAGAGCCTGAGCGGATGCTGACTTTAGATCGGCACTAACGCCATGTCTCAGCATCTCACCGACCGACTCATAATCAGTGACCACAAATCCACCGAAGCCCCACTCCTTGCGCAACACGTCATTAAGAAGCCATCCGTTGCCCGTTGCCGGCACTCCGTCAACCAAATTGAATGACGACATCACACTGCCTACACCGGCATCAACAGCTGCCTTATAAGGAGGGAAATATTGATTATACATACGCAAACGGCTCATATCTACCGTGTTGTAGTCACGACCGGCCTCAACGGCTCCATACAATGCAAAATGCTTCACGCAAGCCATGATGTTGTCCTCACGACTGTAGTCACCCTGATAGCCGCGAACCATCGCCGCTCCTATCAATCCGCCGAGCCACGGATCTTCACCGTTACCCTCCGATACACGTCCCCAACGCGAGTCAACACATATGTCAACCATCGGACTATATGTCCAGTTGATTCCGTCTGCACTGGCCTCAAGTGCGGCAATGCGTGCCGAACGCTCTATAGCATCAAGATTCCAACTGCACGACAATGCAAGCGGTATAGGGAATATTGTCTCGTAGCCGTGAATGACATCCATGCCTACGATAAGCGGAATACCCAACCGGCTTTTCTTTACGGCCAACTCCTGTAAGGCACGTATTTTTTCCGCTCCTTTCAAATTAAAGACACCACCTATTTCCCCAGCAGCTATTCGCCCGGCCACTTCTGTGTTCTGTACAGAACCGGTTGTTATATCTCCAGCCACCTGCAGATTGAGTTGTCCAATCTTTTCGTGCAACGTCATCTTCGACATAAGTTCGTCAACGAACTCACCCATCGGTTTCTTCTGTGCAACGGCACCAATCGCTACAAACAGTGCCGCTATAAATATGAATAACTTTTTCATAAGTTTAAATTTTTTAGACTCTAACAGACATTGTTTTCTATTAGTTGAACGTGTCGCAGGCAGATATATTGCCTGCGACCGTTCTTCATCGTCTCCTGAATACATCCTGTTGATAAAAATTTTTCTACTAACTTACACTACTGAACTATACAATATTCTATTAAAATATCTGCCGGTAAAACCGATTCTATGTCATCTGACCAATCTGAAAACCTTCTTTGAAACGATTTTGTCCGACGACGTTCCTATATGGGCTACAAAATCTCCCGGCTCCGCCACCCAACCGTTTACACGGTCGTCGTAGAAACAAAGCTCCTCACGCCCAATCGTAATACTGACGTCACGGCTCTCACCCGGCTCAAGATAAACTTTGGAAAACCCTTTGAGTTCTTTCACAGGGCGCGGCAGAGAAGACTTGACATCACTGATATAAAGTTGCACCACTTCGGCTCCAGCACGTTTGCCTGTATTAGTAACATTAACTGTAAACGTAATCCTCTCGTCACCGCTAATTTCATCTTTATCGACACTCATGCCGCGAAGCCTGAACATTGTGTAGCTAAGGCCATGACCGAAAGCAAACATCGGCTTCGTCTTCTCCTTCTCCATCCAACGGTAACCCACAAAGATGTCCTCCTTATATTCTTCATCAATTATTTTCCTGTCGCTGCGCCATACTCCCGGATACGCTCCAAGTTTATGTACTCCCACATCATTCAAAGAGACAGGCCAAGTGAACGGCAATTTTCCCGAAGGACAGACATCACCGACAAGCACTGATGCAAGCGCCTCACCGGCCTCGGAACCAATAAACCAGCCCTGAACGATTGCAGGAACCTTGCTTCGCCACGGCATTGCTACGGCATTGCCCGAGATGTTAACATATATCATATTCTTGTTGGTTCCGGCCAATGCCTCCACTACACGGTCCTGACCGTAAGGCAGTCCGTAGTCTTTCCTGTCATGACCCTCACAATCCTGATAGTCGCTCTTGTTAAGTCCGCCGAAGAATATCACATAATCGGCACACCTTGCCTTCTCCACAGCCTCGTAAATAAGTTGCTCCGGAGTACGATGGTCGACAAGATTCTGACCCGTTGTCACCCCGTTATACGCTCCGGTAGTATCTCCTACATATCCACGGGCATAGTCGACATCGACACCAACCGAAGCCAGACGGGCCTTTAAACCGTCAAAAGGAGAAATTTCCCTCTGAACTTTAAGCGACGAAGAGCCACCTCCAACAGTCATCATCTTTATAGCATTCTCACCGACAACAAGGACCTTACGGGCTTTGGACAGGTCGATTGGCAGAACATTTCCATCGTTCTGCAACAATACTATACCCTCACTCGCCACACGCAATGCCGTGGCATAATGCGCCTCGGAGCACAAAAAGCCATGAGGACGGTTGCGGTTCATGGTTGTGCGGAAAAACAAACGCAATACACGACGTACCTTATCGTCAAGTTCCTTGACGGTAAACTTTCCTTCGGTTATAAGCCTCAAGTATGGATTTGCCAGATAATAGTTGTCATATGCATTTGTTGCACCCATCGTAAGACCATCGGTCCACGAGCCGAACTCCATATCGAGACCATTCATTATGGCTTCCTCGGTATTGTGACACCCTCCCCAATCGGACACCACCACACCGTCAAACTTCCAGTCTGTCTTCAATATTCTGTTGAGCATTATCTCGTTGTGGCAATTGTGTTGGTTCTTGTACAAATTGTATGCACCCATTATGGCCCATGTGCCCGCCTCGGTGACAGCCGCCTTGAACGCCGGTAAATAAATCTCGTGCAAAGCACGGTCTGAAACAACGACATTTACCTGATGACGATACTCTTCATCATTGTTAAGAGCATAATGCTTTACACAGGCAGACACACCCTTAGACTGCAAACCTTTAATATAAGGCACCACCATACGCGATGCCAACAACGGGTCTTCACCCATATACTCAAAATTACGACCGTTAAGCGGAGTGCGGTAAATGTTTACCCCCGGACCAAGTATCATATCCTTGCCACGATAAAGTGCCTCCTCACCAAGAGCCTCACCGTAAATAAGTGCCATTTGTGGATTCCATGATGCGGCAAGACATGTCAGCGCAGGAAAGGCCACACACGAGTCGTTAGTCTGTCCGGCCTGTTCCCACTCGTCCCAAAGCACGTCGGGACGCACACCGTGAGGCCCGTCATCAGTCCAAAAATCTGGAAATCCGAGACGCTTGACACCAGGCGAACTGAACTTGCTTTGAGCATGTATCACGGCTATCTTCTCTTGCAGTGTCATGCGCAAGAGAGCATCGTCTATCCTCTGCTCCACCGGTTTCGTCTCGTCGAGATAAACAGGAAGCTGCTGTGCGTCTGTTGTTGCCACTACGCTGAAGGTAAGCATGGCTGATATAAAAATTGTCTTCATAATCACTATTTCTTCAGTCCTATTGAATTTATATATCCATCCTGCGGCTTGCAGTTGCCGAATTTAGAGTTCTCGATGAACTCACGCAGCAGTTTCTTGGCCGTTTTCTGATCCGGACGGGCCGCACGTATATCGTTGAACGTTGTACGTTCGGCTTCCGAAAACTTCACTATAACGCTGTCCCATCCTTCCGGACGTGTGATGCCATTCATACACGAACCGTCAACTTTCTTGTAGGGCCAGAAAGTGTAGCCGATGTTGTTGTCTTTCATCACCTTTACAAAATCAGCCTGCCACTCATCAGTATTGTGTCCTATCTCACCCATATACATGGGCACCCCCGTCCTGTTGCGGAAATCAATATATTCCTTTATGGCCGGAGCCGTAGCATCACCGCCATAACGATGGCAGGTATACATAATATTACTATCGAACTTCCAGTCCTCGAACATGAAAAAGTCGCTGTTCCAACGTGCACCGCCAAGAATGACAATATGATTTGTATCAACTTCGCGTATAGCTTTGACAGCACGTTTGTAGAGTGGCTCTAACTTTTTGTTGAGTTCATCTTTATTCTCAAAATAATGTGCGATAGGCTCATTCATAATTTCATAGCCAAGTATCACAGGCTCGTTTTTATACCTATCCGCAATAGTGCGCCATATGTCGCAGAACTGTTTCTGCGCCGTCTCGCTCTCAAAGAGCCACGGATAACCATAGCCGTCATCGATGTTGTCGCCGGTCTGTCCGCCCGGACAGTCGTGCATGTCGAGTATTAAGTAGAGGCTGTTATCACGGCACCACTTCACCACACTGTCCACACGGTCAAATCCGTCCTGAGCGGCAGTCAGTCCCATATAATCCTCATCGGTGAACAACTTATAGTTGAACGGCAGACGTATGGTGTTGGCACCCGTCGAGGCAATAAAGCCAATATCGTCGGCGGTGATGTAGTTGTCCTTGAACTCGCACCAAAACCTGTCGGTAGCATCAGGACCGACCATCTCACGCAACATCAGGTCTATCATCCACGCACTGTTGGTGCGACTGAATCCGAACATATATCCTTCGGGATTGAGCCAGTTGCCCAGATTGGTACCTTGTATGAATAGCTTTGTTCCGTCAGGCCTTATCAGGTCTACGCCCCGCACCTTTACGAAACGGGCCCCTTCGGTGTGTTCTTCGGCTGTACATCCGAAGAGGACGAGCAGCACTGTTACTATGAGCAATATATTTTTTCTTATCATAACGAATGTCTTTAATTGTGATAGTCAGATTATGGTAGCAAGCAGTAACTGCTTTTTCGGGAATATGCGGATGTCGTCTACCTCCATCGTAACCGGCAGACTAATTTGTCTGCCTTTGACTATGATCAAATACAGTCTAAATATGAATCAAAAATATCCAAATTTATTTCTTGGTTTCGGGAACATAGAACCAACTCTCGGGAACACTCCGGCGCTCACTCATCCACTCCTGTGAAGGATCTACGGCGATAATCATCGGTATCTCCCCTGTCTTCGGGAACATTATGTTGTTGTAGACCTCTTTGTTCTCGTTCTGTCGCACCTGAACACGAATGTTATGCTTGTTCATGTCCCAACCGCTAACCACATATTTCTCGTTGGGGTCAGCTCCCAACACGCCGGCATGCTCTTCAAGCTCTGTATTGCCAATGGTAAGTTTAAACGGCAGTTTCCCGGCACGGTCATATAGAAAGGATTGCCCAGACTGCGGTTGTCGGTTCCTTCCTCCAAAGTCTCCTGCATCCAGGCGAGCGTGTTGTTGTCCACCTCATACCAGTCTCCTTCGGTAAAGCCGCCCTCTCCTGCACGTGTCATGGCTTTCTGGCCTTTGCTTGTTCCAACGAGTCTGAAGTCACTCTGCTTGTGACTGTAGTCCCAGCTCTGGTTCATGTCAATATTGACATACTTTTTCGCGAAATTCTCGGCATAAGAAGCCTTTGTGTTGTTCTCTACGGCATTCTCGTCGAACAAATCCTTGCTTGAGCATGCTGTAAGCAATACAGCTGCGCCCAACAGAATCAGGTTGTTTATGTTCGTTTTCATCTTTATTTATTATTTATTTGATTCTTATTTTTTCTGAAACACACGTATATAGTCCACTTCCATCGTCACAGGCAGCGCACGATCGTCAACGCCGTTCATTCCGCCCCACATTCCGCCCCACGCAAGGTTGAGGATGGGATAGAAAGCATAGTGGAACGGCCACTGGTTATGGTCCGAACCCATCTGTTCACGCGTTACGGCCAGCTGCACCTTGCCATCGACATAAGTGGTTATCTTGCCAGGCTCCCATTCTAGTGCGTAGACATGGAAAGCGCCTTCGGCATCGGCTATGGTCATGGCGTGGGTCTTCTGCGTACCTTTGGTATGGTTGTAGTCTTGCGTGTGCAGCGACGACGACACCTCGTTGGGCACACAACCCACCTCTTCCATTATGTCTATTTCGCCACACATAGGCCACGGATTGGTGCTCCAGTCGTTACCCACGGGCATCATCCAGAATGCGGGCCACGTGCCTTTGCCCGAGGGCAGCTTGATACGTGCCTCGAAATAGCCGTACTGCCAACCGGTGCCGACATGGGCATAAACGCGGCCGGAATATACCTTGCCGTTTTCCTTGAAGCAGTTTATCCGCAGCGTTCCGCCCTTTATCTCGGTCACGTTCTTGCCGCCGGGTGACTTATGATACACGTAATTCTGCAGTTCGTTGTTCACCCAACCTGATTTCTGCACCTCGTGAGTCCAGTCGGAGCCGTTCAGTTCGGTGCCCTTGTCAAACTCATCGTTCCATACCAGTTTGTAACCGGGTATGGGACATGTTATCACACTGGGATCGGGCACGCCGTCGCCACCGGCCTGTACAACGGTTATTGTCTCGCGGGCCGAACCGCACATGATGGTCACGGTACCCGTACGTCCGTCGAATCCGGTGTTCTTCTGCACCATGACATTCACCTTTGTCTCATCCGACACCGAGTTCTTCGGGTCTATACTAATCCAATCCTCACTGACTATTGACGTCCACTCGTGATTGGCAACGACCGTGACAGCCTGCGAGCCGGCATTACCGTCAAAATCCAGCGACTTTGAACTCACCGTAACTGACGATTCGGCAGCACTTCCGCCGTCGTCGTCGGAATCGCTACCGCATGATAATGCCATCAGGGCGAGCGGCATCAGAAGCATGGTTATAATGAACTTCTTATACATAATCACGCATCGTTTGTCCTTGTTTTCTTACTTTCCTTAAAACAGAGAGGATGTGTCATGACGCCCGCATGGCCGGAACGGGACATATCAGGTATCACGACACACCCTCATCTATACTCTATTCACTTTCTCAATCCACTTTCGAGAATACAATGTTGCTTACTTTAACCTTAGTGCCGCCGGGTGTGCCGCCGAAGTCGAACACCAGCGAGAGCGCATGAGCATCGTTAAGTTTCAGCGTCGCGCCCTTTGCCGTATAAACGAAAGGCTTGTCGGCTGTAATGGGGTGACGACCGTCGAAGAAGAAGTTGCCATCATGCTTGGTTCCATCCGGGCCGTCAGTCTCCGTCAGTTTAATCGTCACGCCTTCGGGCGAGTCGTTGTCCATCTCTACTGTGCAAGAGAAGTAGTAGGTCGATGCAAGCTCTGCCGTGAGCGAGGTGTTGATGGCCACCTGACCCTGCCACTGGGTACCACCGATGCCGTCGGGAACGGTAAACGTATAAGCATTGCCGTCACGTGCTATTTCCGGCTGCGGGTCAAGAGTGCTCCAACCGTTGTCGGCAAACCATGTCGTAATGTCAATCAGTGACTCACCGCTGTCGACAGTCTTCCAGATATTGGCCGGGTCGTCGTAGAGAACGCTCTTGTCTTCCTCAAAGTATATCTTGCTCACTTTAACCTTAGTGCCTGCCGGCGTGCCGCCGAGGTCGAGAACGAGTGAAAGTGCAGGTGCATCTACACCTTCCTTCAATTTCACGCCCTCTGCCTTGTAGACAAACTGCTTGTCGGCAGTGATGGGATGTACGTCGTCGAAGAAGAAGTTACCGTCTCTTCCGTCTCCGCTTTCCGTCAACTTGATTGTCATGCCGGGCGCGTCATTGTCGGCATCGACAAGACAATAGAAGTTATAGGGCTTATCTCCCTTGGCCGCGAGATTGGTATGAATCTTGACCTGACCCTGCCACCGGTCGCCACCGGTACCCTCGGGTACAACCACTTCAAAACCGTCTTCAGTCACAACCACATCAGGCTGTGTGGGCAGTGTCTGCCAGCCGCCGTCGGCAAACCATGTCTCGATGCCAAGCAGTGAGCCACCTTCAGTCATGTTCTTCCAAAGATTGGTAGACGCATCCACATTCCAGTCGAATACAGCAGCCGGCTCGTCCGGTTCGGTAGGCAGACCGGTGTCTTCGCGGCTCGTCAGAACCATGCGCCATACTATGCCGTCGCCGTCGTAGATAAGCACCAGACGGGTGTTAGTAAGAGCCTCAACACGGAAATACGGGTTGTTGTATGCTGCATCTGAAGATATATAAGGCAGCAGTGTCTCCGGCGCAAACTTGATGAACAGCGTGGGCTCGTCGTTGTAAGTGCCGGGCTGCAGCTCAAACGTCGACGTCTGCTTCGACACAGGAACCATAAAGTCCTGTCCGTCGTTGGTGTTGTATTCGGGGAAGATGGTACAGTCTTTGTTTACATATACCGTGCCGCCCTCACCCGGATCATACGTGTAAGTGCCCTGTGTGGCGGGGTCTGTGGCAGAGTGAGAGAAAGATATTCGGTCGTCATAAACGCCCCAATCAGCCTTGTCATTTACTCCGGCAGCCCACCAGTTTGAGCCGTCAGAGCCGGGTTCACCACATCCCATGTGTCCCACCTCAGTGTAGTCTACGCGCCACTCTTTGCCGCAGAGCTTGTTGTAGTACACAGCATCATAGTCAATCTTGGTCTCGTTAAAGTGGAACGAGCCTGTCAGCGAGCCTTGCGACTGGCCGTTGCGGTTCATCAGCTTAACCTCAAGCTCGTGGGTACCCTCTTCCATGCTGCTGTAACTGGTCTTCGGAAGTATGGAATACATCTTGCCGTCGAGATACCACACGGGATAGCATCCCTTGAAATCTCCGCTGAGCGAGAAGACGGCAGTATTTGTCTCCTGATCCGTTTCCACTTCAATGGTTCTGTCTCCTATCACGGGAAGACCGTTCTTGTCGGCGCCACTGAACTCATCGGGCGAGCAAGCTGTAAAAGCCAGGCCGGCAACGAGCGGGCAAACCATATATTTCAATATACTTTTCATATACATTATCTTTTAAAACGGTTATTAATAGTCATTCTGCTTCAATGTCGGGTCAGCATCGAGTTCTGACTGTGCCAACGGTATATGCTTCTTGTTGGGAGTCCACGTATTTGTACGATATCCATACTTGTCCGGCTTCAGATAGTCGGCAGCCTTGCCAGAGCGCACAAGGTCGAAATAACGCTTGCCCTCGCCGCAGAACTCGAAGTGGCGCTCCTCGATGACATTGTCGATGGTAGCCTGGTCTATGCCCTGCAGGTTGACGCGGTTGCGCACCTGGTTGAGATACCTTGTAGCCTCTGTGCGGTCACCGCCGGTCTCAATGATGAGCTCGGCTGCGTTGAGCAGTGTCTCGGCATAGCGGTAGATGCGCTTGTTGTTGTTATAGTTCAGGTTCTTGGATCCGGAGCAGTTGGCCACGGAAGAGTCTTTCGGACGATATTTTCCAAGCCACAGACCGGTGTCCTGATAGCGCTTTGTGTAGTTGTCGCCAAACTCGCGCACATCCCAGATGGTAGCATCGCGGCGGATGATGTCGCCGGCATTGGTAAACATCTCATAGGTTTCCAGACGCACGGGCAGGAATCCCCAGCCTTCAAGACCGTTCCATCCGTCGCCACCCTTCCAGCTGTTCGGAGATATCAACGTGGGAAGCACCGAACCGCCGGCGTTCAGGGCTGCATCGCCCCAGTCGCGCTGTCCTTCCGCATCGTTGTAGTTGATTTCAAAGATAGACTCCTCGCACCATTCGCCGGCCTCGGTCCAAAGTTCTGCGAAGTCACCGTGCAGGTCATAGTCTTTCGACTTTATCAGCTCCCTCATGTATGCAAGGGCCTGCGGATAGCGGTTGCGGTCGTTCTGATACATCGTCATCTCGGCATAGAGCATGTAGGCCATGGCCTGCGACACGCGTCCGGCCTCGTTGTCCGCCCAGCGCATAGGCAGCACGTTCGACTTGATTATCTCTTCCAGCTCTGGCAGCAGACGGTTGTATATTTCGTCTGCATTTATCTGCGGTGCAGTATAGGGCATCGAAAGGTTCTCGAGGTAGAAAGGAACGTTGCCGTAGTAGTGCCACAGAATGTTATAGTAGTACACTCGGAGCAGACGTGCCTGCATTTCGCATGAGCGTGAGCTCTTCAGGTCCGGGTTCCACGAGCAGTACTTGATGGCATCGTTGCAGCGCTTGATGCCCGAGTAGAAGTCGCCCCAGAGCGTGGCGAGTGTGTTGTTTCCGTCGGCCTCGAAGTTGAACAGCATGTGCCAATGCTTGTTGTCGTTGTTGTCACTGCCCCCAACCCAGAAGTCGTCGCCCATTATTTCGGCATCTACCGTGAGGTCGTTGTATGCCACGTTGTCCCAGTCAGGCCAGTGCAGCGGGGCATATGCCGCCGTGAGAGCCTCGTTGAGGCGCTTGTCCGTGTTGTAGTATTCCTCCAGCGGGTCGCCGTCGGGCTTCGTTACCGTAAGGAAGTCGTCGCTACATGAAGACAGTACGAATGCCGAGGCGAACAGTCCTGCTATGATTGCTTTATTGAGTTTCATAATCTTAACGTTTTTAATTTGGTTTTACTTTTTAGAGTGAAATGTTGAAACCTACAGTCCAGGTACGGGCCTGCGGATAAACTCCGTAGTCTACACCGAGCGATGTGCCGCTGGTTCCTATTTCTGGATCGAAACCCCAGTACTTTGTCCATGTAACGAGGTTCTCAGCCCTCACATACATGCGGAAACGCTCTACGCCTACCACCTGTGTGAGTTTGCGGGGCAGTGTGTAGCCCAGTGTGATATTCTTCAGGCGCAGATATGAGCCGTCGCGCACATAGAGGTCACTGACCACCCAGTTGCTTGCGTCGCCGCTCTTCAGTATAGGCACTCTGTTGGATGTGCCTTCGCCGGTCCAGCGGTCGAGAATCCATGTCGGGAAGTTGGCCGACGAGATGTCCGAACGGTATGTGGCGTCGAATACGTCCACTCCGCTCACGCCCTGGAAGAACACGTTGAAGTCGAATCCTTTCCACTCGGCATTCAGGTTAAGACCGAAAGTCCAGTCGGGTGTACCCTTACCTATTTTCGTACGGTCGTCCGACGTTATCTTGCCGTCGTTGTTCGTGTCCACGAAAATCATGTCGCCCGGCTGTGCGTTGGGCTGTATCATCTGTACATCGCCCGTCTCAGGGTCGGTCCATGTATAGTTCTTTACCTGCTCTATGTTCTGGAACACGCCACCGGTCTTGTAACCGTAGAAGAAGGGGAACGGCTGTCCGTTCTCGGCCCGTGTGCCACCGTCTGTAAACTGGCTGATGCCCCAGTTGAGGAAGCCGGTGTCGTTACCGAGATTTTTCAGGGTGTTCTTAAGATAAGAGGCGTTGCCCTTCACTGCAAAGCGTGCATCGGCAATGCTGAACTTATAGCCGAGCTCAAACTCCCAACCCTTGTTCTCCATATCGCCGACATTGGCCAGAGGGCGCTGCTCGCCTACATACGAGGGTATGGGCATGTCGATAATCATACCGTTTGTCTTCTTCACGAAGTAGTCTACCGAGAATGTCAGCGCGTTGTTGAAGAAACCGAAGTCGATTCCGAGGTCAGTCTGCTCACTCTCTTCCCACTTCAGGTCCTCGTTGGCGAGGCGTGTGGCCTTCGAGCCGTAGTCCATCACGGCAGTCTTGCCGAAGTAGCTATTGGTGTTGCCACCGGTATATGTCAGCGTGGTATAGGCAAACTCGCCGATGTTGTCGTTGCCGTTCTTACCCCAGCTTGCACGGAACTTCAAGTTAGAGAGCCAGTTCTGGGTGTTCTTCATGAACGCCTCCTTGTGGATGTTCCATCCCACCGATACCGACGGGAACGTACCGTACTTGTTGTTGGAACCGAAGCGGCTCGAGCCGTCGCGGCGTACCGTAGCCTGGAACATGTACTTCTCGTCGAAGCTGTAGCTGAGGCGTCCGAAGTAAGACGACATGTGATGCTCCACATACGGGCCTCCGCCGCCACCGCCCTGGATGATTATCTTGCCGTCGTCGCCTATGGTGGCGATAGAACCGGTAGTGTAATTGAGGTACGGCTTGTTGGGGTTGACAAGGTTCCACTTCGAGAACGACAGGTCGTCGCCTTTCTCTTTCAATGCCGACTGTCCGAGCACTACGCCAATGGTGTGCTTGCCGATGGTCTTGTCGTAGGTAAGAGTGTTTTCAACCTGCCACGTAGACTTGTTACCCTTGTATGCGCCGGCAGACGTATGACCGTTACCGGTGTTGTTACCGGAAAGGTAGTAATTTCTGACCTGTGCCGACTCGTTGCCCCAAAACGACTGTTCGGCACTCCACGAGAAATGATACTTCAGATTGTCGTAGAGCTGCAGGTCGAGTGAGAACTTAGGCATTATCTTCTGCGACCAGTTGCGTGTGGGGTGTCCTTGCATCATGGCGATGGGGTTCACCTGCTCGTTGTACGAGCCTACGAATCCGGGAATGGTGTAAGGATTTCCGGCAGCGTCGGTGTAAAGGTCGTAAGAGCTGTACTGGTCTATCATCTGCTGGCCCGGGCCGGGCTTTCCGTCGGCATTAACGCGGTTGAGCGTAACCGGCAGCGTGGGTGCCAGATAGAGAGCCGAACCCAACGGAGAACCCCATGTCGAGTTGGCATCGACACCGGTATTGTGCACGCGCATGTAGGATACATTGACACCCAAATCAAGTTTGTTGAGGAAATTGCGCTCTTTTGTGGCGTCGATAAGATTATAGTTGGTATTGCTGCGTATGGTGAGGCGGTCGTAGTTGGACTGTCCGTAGTTTCCGCCCACAATACCATCCTGTGAGAAATAGCCCAGCGAAAGATAATAGTTGATTTTATCTGAAGCACCGCTCACCGACACATCGTGCTGCACTATAGGGGCATTGTCGTTGAACAACAGACTCTGCCAATCCGTACCGAAACCGTTGATGGTATTCCCGTTCATGTCTGTCAGATTCCAGGGATCGGCAAACTCGGGCAGCGGTGTCTGACCGCCGTTGATGGCCTTCTCGTTCTGCAGCACGGCATAGTCGGTCGCGCCGGTCACGTCACGCTTCTTCCATGCGCTCTGCCAGCCATACGAGAAGTTGTAATTAATCTGTGCCTTGCCGGTCTTGCCTTTCTTAGTGGTGACAAGAATCGCACCGTTTGCGGCACGCGCACCATAGATGGCGCCCGAGGCGGCATCTTTCAGCACCTCGATTGACTCGATATCGTTTGGATTTACAGACTCCATACCATCCTGATCCGTAGGCATGCCGTCAATAATATAGAGGGGCTCGGTATTGTTGATAGTACCGATACCGCGCACACGTATCATAGACTTGCTGCCAGGCTGTCCCGAAGATGACGTCACATTCACACCTGCTGCCATACCCTTCAAAGCATCGTCGGCACGAAGACGGGTCTTGCCTTCCAAATCGTCGGCGCTCACCTTGGCAATAGAGGCCGTAACCACCGACTTCTTCTGTACCCCGTAACCTATTACAACAAGGTCGTTAAGCACCTGTGCATCGCTCTGAAGCACAATGTGCATATTGGTTTTCACTCTCACATCCTGAGTTTTGTAGCCGATGTAAGAAACAGTCAATGTGGCATCAGACGTCACAGCAATCTTGAAGTTTCCGTCGTAATCGGTAATAGCACCGTTCGTCGTTCCCTTCTGTACCACGGAAGCACCGATGACAGGCTCATTGTTCGAGTCTACCACGACCCCCGAATAGGTCTGCTTCTGTGCATAGGCTGCCATCGACATGAATAACAATGTCAACAGCATGAATAGATACCTACTTTTTTTCATACGTTTTGGTTTTTATTGTTTTAAGTTAGTGAATTAACAGTTCCATCAGGTTCTTGACAATCACTGTCGTTTTTGTTTAAACGATTACGGTACAAAGATAAGACAAATAATAACTATCTGAGCATAGTATCAAAAAGTGGACTATTTTACCCCCCCCCGAAAAATATTTCGGCTGATTATCAATACGTTACAAACTTAAGTATATAAAAAAGAGTGGATGAGATATAGAGGTGTACAATTAACATTTATATGTTTCCAAGTCATTTTTCCACCTTTTACAACCACACAGAATGCCGCAAATATCCAAATTTCGAAGTCATTGACTTTTAAAAGATGCAAGACCCATTACTTACTCTAAGCGTACAACTACAATCACCACAATCTATTCCAAGTCAGTCAACAAAAATAATTCCTCAAGGAATTTAAAGTCCCCGAAACAGATTAAAAGTTAGTCAACAGAATAAAACTACATTCATAGTACGGATATAGGATGGATACGCCTTGCCTTGAAAAGGCAGCAAGCACATAGCCCGGGGCAGAGCGAAGCGGCACCCCGGGAATCAAACATCGACACCCAGCGCCCTAAAAGGGCAAAAGCATAAAAAAACATACAATACATAAACTTCATGAGTTTCCGTATTTTCTTTACAAAACACTTCGTCGTACGCCGCAAAATTGACTTTTGCCGCCGACAGCCCGAAAAAACGCGATTTTGCATCAAAACAGGAAGCACTGACAATCAGCGAGTTAGCAGCATTACACCGAAAAAGCGACATGTAAAAAAAGCAGAGAGGGCCTTATCAGGTTGCAATAAGGCCCTTACGGCAGTGCGACGACGGCCTCGTTGCACTGCGAAACGGCCATTACGGGAGTGTCGGGAGGGCCTTACGGCAAGAAAATGACATCCGCAACACGTGTCAAGAAAGCAGAGAAGGCCTCCCGGCTTTTCTATTTCAAAGAAAAAAAGATGCGGAAAATTAAGAAGAAACACAACTTTTTCCATCTATTCGGCATATAGCTTCACTGTCATATCCGGACTCCACAACTCACATTCAAACCAAAAACCACGCCGACAGCAATGCCAGACATCAATATGCCTGCTCGTGCACGCCACTGACGGCACGTCCGCTCGGTTCGTTCTTTCCCTGGAAAGCCTCATCCCACTCAAGCGCCACAGATGTGCTGCAAGCCACTCCGGCTTCGCTGGGCACGCAACGGGCAGCGCTGTCTCCGGGAAAGTGTTCGGCAAAAATACTGCGATAATAATATTCTTCCTTGTTCTTAGGCGTATTAATGGGAAATCGCTCTGCGGCATGAGCCATCTGCCAATCGCTGACAGCCTCGGAAGTAATTTGCTTGAGAGTGTCAATCCATGAGTATCCGACACCGTCGCTGAATTGCTCTTTCTGCCTCCAAGCCACTTCATCGGGAAGTATGTCGGCAAAAGCCTCACGTACTATTTTCTTTTCAATGGTATGTCCGGGACACATCTTGGACACCGGATTGATGCGCATGGCGACATCAAGAAACTCCTTGTCGAGAAACGGCACACGCCCCTCCACGCCCCATGCCGACAGGCTCTTATTGGCACGCAGACAGTCGTAAAGATGAAGTTTGCCCAACTTACGGACCGTCTCCTCATGAAAATCCCGGGCTGTAGGAGCCTTGTGGAAATAAAGATAACCGCCGAATACTTCATCGGCACCCTCACCTGAAAGTACCATCTTGATGCCCATCGACTTTATGACGCGCGCCAGCAGATACATCGGAGTTGAGGCACGCACGGTGGTGACGTCGTATGTCTCGATGAAGTATATTACGTCGCGGATAGCGTCAAGTCCTTCACGGACGGTATAGTTTATTTCATGGTGGACAGTACCTATACGGTCGGCCACAAGCCTGGCTTTAGCCAGATCGGGAGCACCTTTAAGTCCTACCGCGAACGAATGCAGGCGCGGCCAGTAAGCCTTGGTACGGCTGTCGCTCTCGATGCGTCTCTCAGAGTATTTCTCGGCAATGGCCGATATCACCGACGAATCAAGACCGCCCGAGAGCAACACCCCATATGGCACATCGGACATCATCTGGCGCTTCACGGCATCCTCAAGGGCTGTGCGGATGGCAGCCGTATCGACGGCATCGTCCGTTACAACATCTTTCACGGCATCATATTCCATCCAATCGCGACTGTAATATCGCTTCATGCCCGGTGTGCCGCTCCAATAATAATGCCCCGGCAAAAACGGTTCGTAGCTTTCGCACTGTCCCTCCAGAGCTTTCAGTTCGGAAGCCACATAGACCGTCCCGTCGCTGTCGCGGCCTATATACAAAGGTATCACACCGATTGGGTCGCGGGCTATCAGAAACTCGTCACGCTCTTCGTCGTAAAGCACAAAGGCAAAAATGCCGTTAAGATCTTCAAGAAAGTCTATGCCTTTGTCACGATATAGCGACAGGATTACCTCGCAGTCGCTGCCGGTTTGGAAGTCGTACGATCCGGCATAACGGCGGCGTATTTCCTGATGGTTGTATATCTCACCGTTCACCGCCAGCACCTGCCTGCGATCTGAAGAGAACAACGGCTGGCCTCCCGACTCGGGGTCGACGATACTCAGACGCTCATGAGCCAGTACGGCCGAACCTCCACAGTATATTCCGCTCCAGTCCGGACCGCGATGGCGTATTTTACCGCTCATCCGCAATGCCTTGTCACGCAGTGCCTGGGTCTGCTGTTTTACATTAAGGATAGCTACTATTCCACACATAATGGTATTTTATTTGAATGAATATTACGGTCATGCCGCCCGTTTTACGGCTCCAGCGTAAAGCCCACCACCATATAGGCTTTCTGCGCACACGGATTGGCCGACACCCCGGCAAACACCGGCACACTGAACTTATCGGTCATCTGCAGTTCCTTGACGGCTTTCAGCGAGACATTGGTCACGGCAAAACCGTCAGTCGAGTAGAAAGAAGTGGCGTAGGGCACTGCGCCAACCGTTGCAGTCCAAGACAATCCGCCAAGACGGAACGGGACATTCACCTCGGCATAGCTGCTATATGCCCGCCCACCATTGTCGTCAAGGCCGTCGTTGCCTGCAAAATTGGTATACCACTGCACTGAGGCCGGACCGAAATCGTAGCCGATATTGGCCTCGAAGACATGGTTGGTGGAGTGCGCCTTGTACATGAAATAACGGTTCTTCGGGTCGCCTCCGTTGGCATTGAACCAATAGTCGGTCAGTCCGATGTTCAGCCCGCCAATAGTGTAGGAAAGCGTGAGGTCAAACTCTTTGGTGTCGCTGGCCTCAGCCAGTCCCACACTACCCCATGCCGTCAACGCCAGACCTTTATACTCCACACCCAATGTAGGCTGCAGCGATACGTTGCCCAAATCCTGACCACGCCAAATGTAATTGTTCACGATGTCGGTCTTTATAACTGCCGCTACCTTGTCCTGCGCCTCCGTCACTGTTGCTCCGAAAAGGAGAATTGCCGTCAAGACAAATGATTTTACTGATTTCATAACAATCTTATTACTTACTACTTACTTTATATTCCATTCTGATTACAGTTCCGCCCGGATATACCGGCGGATATTGTTTCCGGTACGGCTATACACGTCAGTTGTAACAGCTCTCGCCATGTTCGTAGACGTCAAGTCCCTCCTCCTCAACACGTGCGCTGACACGAAGGCCGTGGATTTTCTTTATTCCGAAGAATAGTACGACACCGCATACGGCAGCCCACAGGTCAATGACCAGCACACCGAAACATTCGGCACCGAAGAATCCCCATCCGTTTCCATAAAAAGCACCGTCGGATGTGGAAAGCAATCCGGTCATCATCGTTCCCAGAATACCGCACACACCATGAACGGACGAAGCTCCGACCGGATCGTCGATATGGAGCGTATGGTCGATAAACTCAATGGCAAATACCAGCACCACGCCACAGACAATACCGATGGCGACGGCTCCTAAAGGCGAAACCACATCGCAGCCGGCCGTAATACCGACCAGACCGGCAAGCACACCGTTAAGTGTGAGTGAAAGTGACGGTTTGCCATACCTGAACCAAGTAACGAACATTGTAGCCACTCCACCTGAAGCGGCGGCAAGATTGGTGGTCAGGAATACATGCGATATAGCCACGCGATTAATTTCGCCCGATGCCGCCAACTGACTGCCGGGATTGAATCCGAACCATCCGAGCCACAGTATGAACACTCCGAGAGATGCCATGGCCAGATTGTGACCGGGTATGGCACGGCTTTCACCATTCTTTCCATATTTATCTATACGCGGTCCCAAGGCCAAAGCTCCTATCAGAGCCAATACTCCACCTACACTATGGACTATGGCCGAACCGGCAAAATCATGAAATACATAACCGAAGGTTTTCATCATAAATGAATTGGAGGCATCATTGCACAGCCAGCCGCCACCCCATGTCCAATGTCCCTCTATAGGATAGATGAACAGTGATATTGCCGCACTGTATAAAAGGTACATGGAAAACTTGGTGCGCTCGGCCATCGCTCCGCTGACAATGGTTGCCGATGTGGCACAGAAAACTGTCTCGAAAATAAGGAACCCCTCAACGGGAAGGTCACCGTTATAGAAAGAGAGAGAGCCAAAATTGGGCATACCCACAAAGCCGGCACCATCGGAACCGAACATGAAGCCGAAGCCCACAAAGAAAAAAAGCAACGAGCCGAACATAAAGTCGACAAAATTCTTCATCAATATGTTGGCCGTGTTCTTGCCACGGGTAAAACCCGCCTCACACAGGGCAAATCCAGGCTGCATCCAAAATACCAGCATTGCCGCCAACAGCATCCATACTGTATCAAGTGATAATCCTAATTCATTCATAATTATAAATATATATTGTGTTTGTGTTGTTTTTTTATTTGTTTTGTGTCGTATTACTTGTTCCTTCCACTTCCCGGCTACTTCTTGTCACGCAGGACTGTATCACCGTTCTCACCTGTGCGAATAGACCAAGTATCAATCATCTCGCTTACAAAGATTCGCCCGTCACCCACTTCCCCCGTGTGAGCCACGTCAAGTATAACCTTTACCGTAGGATCGACAAACTGGTCGCGGCAGACTATGGTAAGTGCCATACGTTCTATAACATCAGTGGAGTATTGCACACCACGGTATATACGTTCCTCACGGCTTTGCCCTATACCGTGTACACTGTGATACTCGAACCAGTCTATATCCGAGTTCAACAAAGCTTCCTTTACATCCTCGAATTTCGTTTTCCGGACGATTGCTTCAATCTTTTTCATACCTTAATTTATTTCTTCAGTAACACTTTGACATGCATATACCCGTTTGAGTATACACATTGAAACGTTTCGGTTGCAAAAGTAGTACAAAAGGCGGCAAATGCCACTATATCGCTTTCTGCTTTTTACAAGAAAGAGCCGACGTGTTTCAAATTGTTACTTTTCGTAATACATATATTAAAAATTGTTTCCCCAAAAGCATATAAAACCTTTT
Source organism: Xylanibacter rodentium (assembly GCF_013166575.1). Classification (GTDB taxonomy): domain Bacteria; phylum Bacteroidota; class Bacteroidia; order Bacteroidales; family Bacteroidaceae; genus Prevotella; species Prevotella rodentium. The sequence goes on along the minus strand of NZ_JABKKE010000017.1, from coordinate 57,245 downwards.
TTTGTAACAGACTGGGGATTCTGCAGATTTTTCATGATAAAAACAAGACCTACCTCATTTTCCAACCTGTTTCAACCTGCCGTATCTCTCCAAATTACCGTATATCCGCTTGCAAAATGAGGGAAATTGGCTGTAAAACACAGAAACACCCACATGGCAAACGTTCGTCCGTCAAAAACGAACTGATATCATATAATGTACAAGAATTACAAAACCGCAGCTTTTATTTTGCAATATGCCTGTTTTTCAGTATCTTTGCAAAATATTTATAATATTATCCATTAATATATGGCAGAATCCAATTTCGTAGATTACGTAAAAATATATTGCCGCTCCGGAAAAGGCGGACGCGGCTCTATGCACCTGCGCCACGTGAAATACAACCCAAACGGAGGCCCCGACGGAGGCGACGGAGGTGACGGAGGCAGCGTATACCTGCGTGCCAACCACAACTACTGGACACTGCTCCACTTGAAATACGAACGCCATGTACGCGCCGAACATGGCGGCAACGGCGGACGGGACAAATGCCATGGAACAAAGGGTAAAGACGTATATATCGACGTGCCTTGCGGCACGGTGGTATACAATGCCGAAACAGGCAAGTACGTATGTGATGTGATGCACGACGGACAGGAAGTGTTACTGCTCAAAGGCGGACGCGGCGGATTGGGCAACTTCCAGTTCCGTACAGCCACCAATCAGGCTCCACGCTACGCACAACCGGGCGAACCGATGCAGGAAATGACAATCATCCTTGAGCTTAAACTGCTGGCCGACGTCGGATTGGTGGGATTCCCCAACGCTGGAAAATCGACACTGCTGTCATCGCTGTCAAGCGCACGCCCCAAGATAGCCAACTATCCTTTTACCACGCTTGAGCCGTCATTAGGCATCGTGAGCTACCGCGACCGTCGTTCGTTCGTGATGGCCGACATTCCGGGTATCATCGAGGGCGCAAGCGAAGGCAAGGGTCTCGGGCTGCGGTTCCTGCGTCACATTGAACGCAACTCACTGTTGCTGTTCATGGTGCCGGGCGACACAGACGACATAAAAAAGGAATACGAAATTCTGTTGAACGAGTTGAGCAACTTCAACCCCGACATGCTCGACAAACACCGAGTACTGGCTGTGACCAAATGCGACCTTCTTGATGAAGAACTGATCGAGATGCTGCGCGAGACATTACCGGAAGACGTGCCCGTGGTATTCATATCGTCGGTGGCAAATATCGGACTTGACGAACTGAAAGACGTGCTGTGGCGCGAACTGAACAGCGAGAGCAACAAATTGCAGGACATAATGACCGGAAGCACCGAAACATTGGTGCACCGCGACAAGGACATGACCCGTTTCATGAAGGAAATGGAAGAAGAGGGTGCTATGGACGATATAGAATATGTGGACGTAGACGAAGAGGACATCGAAGACCTCGAAGATGTGGAATATCTTGAAGACTTCGAATACGAAGAGGATGACGAAAAAAATGGGGCCAACAGCTGACGCGCCCGTGCTGCGATACTATGACATAGGCCCGGGGGTGACAGCGTTCAGCACCACACGCTATGGAGGATACAGTAGCGGGCCATACGGCGGAATGAATGTGAACCGGTGGTGCGGTGACGACCCGGAAACGGTGGCCCGCAACATGACTGCACTCGGCAACACCCTATGGCCGGACAAATACAAAGACGGGAAAATCGTCATTCCTCATCAGACACACGGTACGAAGGTGGTTCATGTTGACAGTAAACTGATGGCAATGTCCATCACTGAACGCGACAAGGCATTGGAAAGCACTGACGCACTGATGACCGATATAGAAGATGTATGCATAGGAGTGTCTACGGCCGACTGCATACCGGTGCTTCTGTACGACAACGAGCATAGAGCTGTCTGTGCCGTGCATGCCGGATGGCGCTGTACCGTGGAGCGCATCACAGAAAAGGCCGTTGGAGCCATGACCGAGACTTTCGACACCAATCCATCACGACTGAAAGCTGTGATAGGCCCGGGCATATCGCTTGAAGCATTTGAAGTAGGAGATGAAGTATACGAGGCTTTCACAGATGCCGGTTTCTGCATGGAAACGATAAGCCGGCACAAGGACAAGTGGCACATAGACCTGTGGGAATGCAACCGCCACCAGCTAATCAATACCGGTATTCCGCAGACCAACATTACCATAGACGGAACATGCACTTATGCCAATCACGAAATGTTCTTCTCCGCACGTCGCCTCGGAACTGCCTCAGGACGAATTTTTACGGGCATCATCGTGAGGAGCGCTCACCAAGAACGGCATTAAGACATATGCTATCAATATAAAAAATATACAATAAAGAAATATAATAATATCAATTAAAGAATATTACTGCAAAATGAAACTGAAACATCTATTTATCATTACGGCGGCTTTCATGGTGACAATGACATCGACAGCCAAAGACCAAAATACGAAAACCGGACAGAAAGACGATACAGAGGTAGTGAACAAAGATCCGTTTGCCAGCGGCAAGAAATTCACCATCAATCTTTCCGACCTCAATCCCGGAGAGTGGCACTATCCGCTGCCCGGGGCCAAAGTGATAAGCCAATACGGCAGACGCGGCGGGCGCAATCACAGTGGTGTGGACATAAAGACAAAACCCAATGACAACATTCTTGCTGCTTTCGACGGTGTGGTGACCATGTCACAGGTATATAGCGGCTATGGCAAGTGCATCAAGATTAAACATCCCAACGGCATAGAGACACTGTACAGCCACAACTCGAAGAACCTCGTGAAAGTGGGCGACAAGGTGAAAGCCGGTCAGGTGATTGCGCTGACAGGTCGTACAGGACGCGCCACGACTGAGCATCTGCACTTTGAATGCCGCATCAACGGCCGCACATTCGATCCGGCAAAGATTTTCGACCACGCCAACCACTCCATCAAGATGAATCTCTTAACATTCACAAAAACCGGCAAGGGCATCTCGATAAAGTCGGAAGCCAACTACATGGCGAAAGGTAAATAAAGCCCGCCCGGTACATACAAGCCCAAGTTATTCACCTAAAAAATAAAAGACCTATGACTATTGGAAAAAAGACATTGGCAATGATGTTAGCCACAGCATCCATTTGCATGGCCTCATGCGGCAATAAGAAAAGCGGAACTGATGTTCCCGGAGCAAATGACAGCACCGTTGTAAACCAGCAGAAGGAAATGCCGGCCGAAGGGACCAAGAACAAGCTGAGCACACCCGACCTCACCTTGTTCGGCCTGAAAGGCAATGTCAAGGCCGCAAAAATAATCGGCTTATATCACGACAACAAGCAAACAAGCATGCAACTCGGATACGACGATCAAGGCCGTCTGACACGAATCGACACCTACAATATATCATACGAAAAGGTGGAGAGCGGCAAAGTGACCAACAAGAAAGGCAACAAAGTGAAGCGCGACAAGGACGGACGCATCACAGCCATTGACTGTGCCGACGGATGCAGCGAACAGCAGGGCTATCACTTCCAGTACGGGAAGAACAAAATATCGTACACATTCGACTCTGGAGAATGTACCGGATTGTATGGAGAGGAATTTATCCTCGACAATGAGGGTATGGAAAAAAGCGCCACATGTACAAGCAACGACGAGTATATGAATTGGACTCTGGAGCAAAACTACACCTATACCAAGTTTGATCAATACGGCAACTGGACCGAACGCACAGTGAAGTGGACAAGCACTGTGGAGGAATATGATGATTTTGGCGATGAAGAACAGAACAACAAGGTCGAAAAGACCAACGGTTCGTTCACACAGACCAGAAACATAGAGTATTACGAATAAAAAAAAACATCATACGACAAACGCGGAACGGCATAAAACAGCCCGGTCCGCGTTTGTCATTAGTAAAAAAAAGGGAACAAAACAAATTCCAAACAAAAACAATACAAAACAGGATATGGCAACAGAAATACCACAGGAATGGAACGATTTCTACCTGAAAGACGTATCGTTCGTCAACCTGATGACAAAGCGTATATTCAACGTACTTATCGTGGCCAACCCGTATGACGCTTTCATGCTCGAAGACGACGGACGGGTAGACGAGAAGATTTTCGATGAGTATATGGACCTCGGACTACGCTATCCGCCAACGTTCACACAGGTGAGCACAACGGAGGAGGCGGAGAACGTGCTGCACACAACGAACATCGACCTCGTGATATGTATGCCTGGAAATGCCGACAACGACGCCTTCGATGTGGCAAGAGCCGTAAAGGCGTCGTCGCCTGACATTCCATGCGTAGTACTAACACCGTTCTCGCATGGCATCACACGACGAATGCAGAACGAAGACCTGTCTATATTCGACTATGTGTTCTGCTGGTTGGGCAACACCAACCTTATCCTGTCCATAATCAAGCTGATAGAGGACAGGATGAACATCGACCACGACATCAGAGAGGCCGGTGTACAGGTAATACTGCTCGTTGAGGACAGCATACGGTTTTATTCGTCAGTACTGCCCAACCTGTACAGTTATATCCTGCTGCAGAGCAACCGTTTCTCCACCGAGGCACTCAACCCGCACGCTGCTGCACAACGTAAACGCGGACGCCCCAAGGTGGTGCTGGCACGCTGCTATGACGAGGCCATGGAGATATACGAACGCTATGCCGACAACATACTTGGAGTAATCAGCGACGCACGCTTCCCGATAGGCAAATCGGCTGGGCACGACCTGACCGGCTCCACCCCACTTCCCGCCGGCGGTGCCGGTGGCGGACTGGGCGTGGCCGATGCCGGCCTTCGTCTGCTGCGTGAGATACGCAGGCGCGACGAATATGTACCGCTAATCCTTCAAAGCGCCGAATCTGACAATGCAGATAAAGCACGGGCAGAAGGTTTCCGCTTCGTAGACAAGAACTCGAAGAAAATGAATATCGACCTGCGCAAACTGATGGAAGAACACATGGGCTTCGGTGACTTTATCTTCCGTGACCCCAATACCCACGAAGAGGTGATGCGGGTACGCACGCTTAAAGAACTGCAGGACAACATATTCAAGATTCCCAACGACTCGATGCTATATCACGTGAGCCGTAACCACGTCAGCCGTTGGCTCTGTGCACGGGCGATATTCCCCGTGTCGGCATTCCTCAAGCACGTCACATGGCATAAGTTGCAGGACGTGGATGCCCACCGGCAGATTATCTTCGACGCCATAGTACAGTACCGCAGAATGAAAAACATAGGTATCGTGGCCGTGTTCGACCGCGGCAAATTCGACGCCTACGGTCATTTTGCCCGCATCGGCGAAGGCTCACTCGGCGGAAAGGGCCGTGGTCTGGCATTCCTCGACAACATCATCAAGCGCCATCCGGAATTCAACCGTTTTCCCGGTGCATCGGTGTCGATACCTCGCACGGTGGTGCTCTGCACCGATTTCTTCGACGAGTTCATGGACAAGAACAATCTGTATCAGATTGCCCTGAGCGATGCAAGCGACGACGAAATACTCAACCACTTCCTGCGGGCACAGCTGCCCGACTCGCTGATTGCCGACTTCTTCACATTCTTTGACGCGGTGAAGTCGCCGATAGCCGTGCGTTCATCCTCGCTGCTCGAAGACTCGCACTATCAGCCGTTTGCCGGCATCTACTCAACATACATGATTCCATACCTCGACGACAAGTACGAGATGCTGCGCATGCTGGCCGCCGCCATCAAAGGCGTATATGCCTCGGTGTTCTACAGGGACTCAAAAGCATATATGACGGCAACGAGCAATGTCATAGACCAGGAGAAGATGGCCGTGATACTGCAGGAAGTGGTGGGCAGACAGTACGGCGACCGCTACTATCCCACATTCAGCGGTGTGCTACGCTCGCTCAACTATTACCCCATAGGCGACGAAAAGGCAGAAGAGGGCATTGCCAACCTGGCCCTCGGACTGGGCAAATATATCGTAGACGGAGGACAGACGCTACGCGTGAGCCCACACCATCCGCACCAAGTGCTGCAGACGAGCGAGATGGAGACGGCACTGCGCGATACGCAGACACGATTCTATGCACTCGACATGAAGAACGTGGCAACAGAACTGAAGGCCGACGACGGATTCAACATACTTAACCTGAGGGTAAAGGAAGCCGACAAGGACGGCTCCCTCAACTATATAGCCTCAACGTTCGACCCGTACGACCAAGTGATACGCGACGGCATATATGAAGGCGGACGAAAGGTTATTTCCTTCTGCGGAGTGCTGCAACAGGGCGTATTCCCGCTGCCGGAGCTGCTCCAGACAGCACAGAAATGCGGAGCGGAAGAAATGCGCCGCCCCGTAGAGATAGAGTTTGCATGCAACATGAATACCGACAAGACCGGCGAACTGTATCTGCTGCAGATACGCCCCATTGTAGACAGCAAGCAGATGCTCGACGAAGACCTGCAGGCCATTCCGGACGACAGTTGCCTGTTACGTTCGCACAACTCGTTGGGTCACGGCATCTGCGAGGACGTGACCGACGTGGTTTACGTAAAGACCGACGAAGATTTCACCGCCGCCAACAACCCGGCCATAGCCCGCGACGTGGAGGCCGTCAACCGCAAGTTCCTTGACACAGGACGCGGATATGTGCTCGTCGGGCCCGGCCGGTGGGGGTCGAGCGACTATTGGCTGGGCATACCCGTGAAATGGCCTCATATCAGCGCTGCCCGCGTGATAGTAGAAGCCGGTTTGAAGAACTACCGCGTGGACCCGAGCCAGGGCACTCACTTCTTCCAGAATCTGACATCGTTCGGTGTGGGATACTTCACTATCAACACGTTCAACGGCGACGGCATCTTCCGCAAGGATATCCTTGACGCCATGCCTGCCATAGAAGAGACGCAATATGTGCGCCACGTACGCTTCGAGCGCCCGCTGAAAATCATGATGGACGGAAAGAAGCAGGAAGGGGTGGTAGTTTTGGAGCACTCTTGAACGAGTGCTCCAAAAAGGAGTTAACGGGAGTTATCACTTCAACTCCTTAACTCCCGAAAAAATTAACTCCTAAAAACAAAGCTATCGTCTTTAACTCCTAAGCGACCGTAGGGAGCGGTAACTCCCCTTAACTCCTTTAACTCCTAAAATATGTTTCGCAAAACTTTTCCCCCGGCCATACTCGCCGGTATCTGCATTTCGATAGGTTGCGTGGTAAATCTGCGCACGGGTGGCTTAGCAGGAGCAGTGCTCTTTGCCTTCGGCCTCACGACAGTGGTGTATTACGGTCTGAAACTGTACACGGGCACGGCAGGCTTCATCCGCCGTCATGGCGACTGGCCCATGCTGCTGACAGTGCTGTTGGGAAACATCGTGGGCTGTCTGCTCTCGGCCCTCACCATCGCCTACGCGCAGCCCGACTGCATAGCTCCCGCCACCGACATCGTATCCTCAAGACTCGCCAAAGGCCCTGTGGCCTGCACACTGCTCGCCATCGGCTGCGGATTTATCATGACCACCGCCGTACAGTTTGCCCGTCAGGGCAAGATGCTCGCACTTCTGCTCGGCGTGCCGGTGTTCATCCTATGCGGCTTTACCCACAGCATTGCCGACGCATTCTACTTCATGCTCGCACCCGCTGACATTCTCTTCTCGCCGGCTCTCCTTATCATATATATAGGCGAGGTTGCCGGCAACTTTGTGGGCTGCAATCTGTATAGAGCCGTATTAAAAGTGATGAGTGCAGAGTGATGAGTGCAGAGGTATGATTAGCATTGTTTCATGTAAAAAGCCAAGGACCGATTTCTACCCATTCGTAATCAGTCCTTGGCTTTTTGCTAATCATACCTCTGCACTCATCACTCTGCACTCATCACTCTGCACTCATCACTCTGCACTCATCACTTTTCAGAACTCTGAAATTATAAAGAATCTACTGTCCGCCCAAACGTCCGAAATATTCGATGATGTCATCCCACGTCTTGAACGTGTCCGAACCGAAATCGATGCGGGTGCTCATAAAGTCAGTGGAGCCATTGGTGTCAAGTCCGTCTATCAGATAGTCACCGTAGAGCAGGTCTTTGCGGTTGGTGAGAATAAGACGGTCGTAAGACGCCACTCCCAACGTCTCAAACGTCCACTCCTGCATCTGCCGGGCGTAGTCGGTGTCATTGGTTGGGAGTGATGCCACAATGCGTACGTCGTAATACTCAAGCAACAGGCGGTAAGCCTTGAGCAGGCTGGGCAGCGGACGGCCGTCACGGCCCATCATCGTTTCCTCTATACATATATATACAATGCCCCGCTGGCGGCCATGTTGGCAGTCGTCTATCCACCGAATGACGGGCATCACCGAGTGTATCAGTACACCGTCGTTCATGCGGTGCTCGCCATGGAAGTGAAGTGCCTGACGATAATGGGCGGCAAACAGGTCGTAGGTATGCACCACGGGATCCTCCAGCCCGAATAGTCCCCAAACTTTCTTCTGTTCGTCGGCCGTTATGCCGGAGAAACAATGCTCGCTCATCTCCTGATATTCGGCCTGCAACTGCTTTGTCATCATAAACTCTTTCATGCCGTCGCTCCGCGGGCTGTAAAACGTCACCTTGCCCAACATGTTGTGCTTCAGGATATCGTCACCGATACGAAATGCGGGGTTGAGCAGTATCCGGTCGTAACCACGAAGCATCTCAGCATACATGCCGCCCATCGATGTTCCTATTATCAAGTCGGGCCGTTCCACCTCGCACATCCGCTTGAGCAACTCCATCGCCTCAACCGGATGTATCGGCAGGTCGGGCGCTATCACATCTGCACCGGTCAGCATCTCGCGCAAGCGTGCCACCGTGCCCGACTGTCCCGACGAGCCGAAGCCGTGCACATACATTATCTTCTTGCCCGCCATCAGGTCAGGATATGTCTTTATGTAAGCGTTATCAGTGTTCTGCATATAAAAAGTATCCGTTTCAATATAAGTATATCCGTGTGCAAATATACGAAAAATGCACCACATGCGATGCTTCGGAGAGCAGATTTCGGCGCTTGCACTCCGTTTTCATTCCGGTACAAGGCCGTTGTACTGTCAGTACAAAGCCCTTGAACCGTTAGTACAACGGCCCTGTACCGACAGTACAACGGTCCCGTACCGGCTTCACTGCACCGGAACTGCCACACGGACACGGTAAAAGACGAGTTAAAATAAGCAAAAAACGCCATCCCATCGCACCTTTTCAATACCTTTGCACATCTAACAAACATCTATGACAACAAAGGAACAACCAACCGCAAAGAATCAGCTGATACGATTCTACCAAGACCGCACCGCGGCACTGACAGCACAGATAGCATCGCTGAAAATGCGCAACCGTATATTTCTGACCGCAGAACTCTTGACATTTGCCGCCGCCATAGGATTTGTGGCCGCCTATACCGTGTACGGAAAACTCTGGCTGACGGGCATGGCAGCGCTGACAGGAGTGGCATATATCGTCGCAAGGCGGATGGACGTGAACAACAGTGAACGAACCGCACGGCTGACAGCACGCCGCACCGCCTATGAGAACGAGCTGGAATATCTCGACGGCGACTTCTCGCCTTTTGACGACGGACGACGGTATTCCGACCCGCAACACCCTTTCGCATACGACATGGACATATTCGGTCCGCAGTCGCTATTCCACCGCATCAACCGCACCGTGACCACCGGAGGCAGCGACGAACTGGCCCGGAGGCTGTCTTCACTGCCGGATTGCGATGGAATGGAAGAAAACGGACGGGAAAACATGTTGCCGGAAGATGCAAAAACAAGCCATTTCATCGAGTATATAGAGCAACAGCACAGCATCATCGACCGTCTGGCCGCAGACGAAGAACTGCGCACAGAGTTCGCAGCCCGCAGACAAGACACGCCGACAGACACCGGCGCGGTGTTGCAGGCCCTCGACGACGTACACCGTATGAGGCTTCCGGCATGGGCCGGCTCGAAAACAGCGGCAATCTTTGCATGGCTGTCGCTCGGCGGCTTCTTCACCACAGTCGTCCTGTCGGCATTCTGCTCTCTGCCATCGGGCATACCCACGGCATGGGGCACGCTCCACCTTTTCATCCAGCTCATGATGTGCAACAGGCCGCTGCGCGCCATCGACAAGACCGCCGGCCGGCTTGACAGCGAGTTCAGGGCTTACGGTGAACTGATGGACATACTGACGAAAAACGAAACTGCGGCAAACGCCGGTCCCACTCTGGCAAGTGCCGGTGAGGCTTTCGGATCGTTGCGCCGCATACTCGACGGGCTCGACCGCCGCGGCAACGTGCTTGGTCTGATACTCTTCGACATCTTCATGCTCAGCGATTTCTTCCTCGTGAGACGTTTCCGGCGCTGGCAACAGTGCCATACCGAAACCATCGGACGGTGTATCCGCGAGGTGAGCACCCTCGACGCTCTCATATCCATGGCCACTTTCCGCTACAACGAACCTGAGGCCGGCAGCGCTGAAATTTGCAATTCGACCGACGTGGTGTACGAAGCCCGCGGCCTGTGGCATCCTTTCATCGACAGCCATGCCGTACGAAACGATTTCGACATCGCCGACTCTCATTACTACATAGTCACCGGTGCCAACATGGCGGGCAAGAGTACATTCCTTCGCTCGCTTGGTGTAAACTATATTCTGGCAATGAACGGCATGCCCGTATTTGCCGAAAGTCTGAAGGTATCGGTTTTCTCACTGTTCTCGAGCATGCGCACCAGCGACGACCTGGCCCACGGCATCAGCTATTTCAACGCCGAGCTGTTGCGTCTGAAGCAGCTCATCGCCCACTGCCACCGCCACCGCCGCACGCTCATCATCCTCGACGAAATTCTGAAGGGCACCAACTCGCTCGACAAGCTCAACGGCTCGCGCATGTTCCTCGACGCAATATCGCGCCTGCCCGTGAGCGGCGTAATCGCCACGCACGACCTCGAACTGTCGCGAATGGCCGACGAGCGTCCCGAACGCTTCCACAACTTCTGTTTCGAGATACGCCTGGCCGACGAGATAACATATACATACAAGATTACACCGGGCGTGGCCCGCAACCAGAACGCCACGCATCTGCTGAGGAAAATAATAGAAAAGGTGTGAAGGTATCCCGTTTTTTTTCGTATCTTTCCTCTAAAGAAAAATCATTTTCTTTATCCTGCCGGTGTATAATCTCGCGATTTTATTGTACACTTGCCGTATAAATCCTTAATCCCACTTAGACATGACTCTAAACCAACTGGATTTCGCTATATATTGCATCGGCAGTCTTGCCGAGTACCTGAATATGAACCAACTGACCGTATATCAGAAACTGAAAGAATCCGGCATACTTACAGGCTACATCATCCCCGCATACGATGTTCTGCATACGTACAGCGGCCAGTATATCGTTGACGACCTCGTGTCGTACATGAAAGAGAAAGGAGTGTTGTGATGGTTGTCTATCATGCGTCTTATACCATAGTCGAACATCCCGACGTTTCTTTTTCCAGAGATTCTCTTGATTTCGGAAAAGGATTTTATCTGACCACAATACGTGAGCAGGCCGTCAGAAAAGAAGCATTAAGAATACTTGTTTACGAAAAAACAAACATTCGTTGTCACCTGTTTTTCAAGAAAATATGTCTCTATCCATAGAGCGTCTTAATGGAATTATTCCCTATCAATGCAATAGGATAATAAATTTAGGATAAAATTATATTGTAAATCAAAATAAAATTTTTACCTTTGTAGCCGTGCTTCATGCAAGAAGCACATCTTCTTATTTGCTCAACTTTCCCATACGAACTACCACCTCGAACAGGAATTAACGAGCAATCCTAAATACAAGGAGTTGCGTCATCACGACGCAGACTTCTCCATTTGTATTTAGGGGCTGTGGTAGGCCTGTATGGGAAAATGGCAAGTCTGCGCCGTTTTTTCATGTCCTGGAATTAGCGCAGACATCAGCCAAAGAACAGAAGTATTCACCAAAAAGGCTATGAGCAAATATAAAAAATCCACCGATGCCCAATAACATAGAAATCCATCAAGGATACAAGAATTATAAAATCCTCAATGTCATATCTAAAGACTGACGCTGACGGACTTTTGTATTATATGCTAAAATCAATCATTAATTAAAATAAATTAATATGGAACAAAAAAATTATCTCAAAGTGTTCTGCGCGGCAGCTTTCATTGCTTTTGCCGCTGTGAGTTGTTGGGCAACGGTGGAGTCTTTACACCTTCTGTTGTCTGCGAAAGACAGTAACATTCCTGTTATTTTTGTATGGATTATTACTGTCGGGTTCTTCTTCATTGCCTCTTGGGGGTCTAAGATGATTGTGGATAGTCTTAACAGTCATGTCTATACGGAGAATCCGGGTCTGAAACTTCTTGGTGGCATTTTTATTATGGTAATATTTTGGTTGATAATGAGTATGCCGACAAATACACATACATTTTTCTACAAAGACACTATAAAGGATGTTGCCATTCGTGATTTGGAAAAGACGAATGATTATTTGCGTACACTTGAAACAGATGAGATTGCAATGGCAACCATAGAACATGATTGGTCGGTCTTTGAGACAGAAGTATGGGGTATCTATCAGGAAATCTGTAATGAAGTCCGTAATCCGGCGCGCCCGGGCATTGCTGAATATGTAGAAAATCTGATGAAAAAGCTTGATGGAAAGTTTGGAGTGGAAGTTGGTCGTGTTCAGCCTAAGACAAACAACGTGAAAGGATGGAATGAAGTGTTGGAAGTGTATCGTATCTCGATCGCCAACTTGCTTGAAAGGAAAAAGCCGGAATATATTCGTAGATTTATAGTCATTACCCCGGAAGTGAAGAAAAAAATTCAACTCCACAGGAAGAATATATCCAAAGTACTTGGTGACATTCATAAAATGTCATCTATCAATGACCAAGTAATGGTTAATGCAAGTACTGTTCTGTCAGAGTCTTATGGTTTGATTAATCAGTATTCCGACCATTTGAAATTCAAGGATAACGACCAACAGGTTTATGCCGGTAACACGCTTTCAAAAACAGAGCGTATGCTCAGTGTTTGGGATGTTTGGATGGACTTCTTTGATGGCAAGATAGCACGTGGAAAATTCGTGTTCTGGATGATAATTTCCATACTTATTGATGCAGCCGGATTCATTTTCTTTGATATGGCTTTTAAGAAAGAAGAATAATAACCTTTAAACAAATACAAACATGCCGTTTAATTTCAATGACCCTGGAAATACAGTTGAAATCCAGCAAGAACAACAGACACAGCAGTATCAAAACGCAGACAATCAAGTAGGACAAACTTCCACAGATGCGGCACAAGCTGCTGATTCTAAAATCAAGGGGCTGTCTGATACAGAGATAAAGAACCCTGATACTATCATCGTGACCGTAAGTGACCCGAAAACTCCAATTGTCGTATTGTTTGGCGCAAAGACTTCTGGCAAAACAATGACACTGATACGCCTCACCAAGTATTTGGAAGGAATGGGTTACAATGTTGTTCCGGACCCTATATTCCGTCCTGATACAGACATGTACTACCAGCGTATGTGTAAAGAGTTCGGTACATTAGCCCATTCTGATTATGCCCCGGTTGGTAATGACGTTATGAGCTTTATGCTTGTCAAAGTCATTTCGCCGAGTGGTCGTACACTTTGCCAAATTCTCGAAGCACCTGGTGAACATTACTTCGATTCTGACATACCCGACCGTCTTTTTCCTGCATATATCGAGAATATCAGCCATGCAATTAAGAACCGCAAAACTTGGATGTTCATAGTTGAGGAAAACTGGGGCGGCTCTCAAACTGTAAGAGATTTGTACGCGAAAAAGATACAAGATATGCAACGGAGAATCAAGCCAATGGATAGAATTATATTTACTTGCCATAAAGTGGACAAGTCAAACCATTTCCGTCCTGATGGTCGCCCGAATATATCCGCAATATTCCAAAATATCAAGAATCAATATCCGCACATCTTCGACCGTTATGTCAACCGTAATCCGATTACACGCTGGTTCTCGCCATATAATTTTGACTTCGTGACATTCTCCGCAGGAACATTTAATCCAACCGGTGACGGTAGGCAAGTATATACTCCGGGCGAAGATTTTTATCCTGAACAACTTTGGAGAGTAATCAAGAAAAATATATAATCGCTTAATTGCAAAAAATGAATAATCCAAAATTCTATATTTATGGTGTTCCCGATGGTTTCAACATGCTATCGGGAACTCCTGATGAGATCCTCTACTACCAGTTATTCTACGACACCAGTAAACGAGGTAGAGAAATGAGGATTAATCGCAAGACGAATGGTGAAACTGTGTATTCATATCTGATATACAATTTAGTTTCTTGCAAAGGTCGTGAAGGAGCATTCCTTGGGATGTCGATAGTATTTACCGGTGATGAGTATTGTAATAATCCGGTTTCCCTCAAAGAATTATTTGATGGCGTTTACAATGAGATAATACTAAAATCCGATGATAAGGATAAGATCATTTCCTCCATAAATGGTGCCAATGCTATCGGGCGATTTTGTATATCAAGGTTCGACGAACGGCAAGATATGTGCGAGAAAATTGGACGTATCATAATCAACAATGTTATTGGCGAACTTGCTGATTCTATAAGCACAATAGATGACTCGTTTAACAATAGTAAAGAAGGGCGCATGCTCACCTTGCCCTTTGATGCGGATGACATAAGCATAAGTCAGGCACTGCGTAGTTACACTTGGGTTTCGTTGTCATCAGAATGCAAAGCTACTCCTGTTTCCTCACAGCAAAGTAACTATCCGAAAACACCAGGACATAAAAAGACATATCCAATTGCAGATAGTCAAGATTTACTTTCAGTACATTTTATCAATGAACTTACAAATAAAGTAGGTAGCCATAAAGACTTCATTATTCAAGGTTTGAAAGGTCGTGTTTCTATTGATGACATAATGGCAAAACGAGAAGAAATAAACCATTACCTGAACACGATTGAAGAATATATAGGTAGGCAACCTGTATTGAGAAAATTGAGAGATGACTATATGTCGATCTACAACGAGCTTGACAATTTAAAGCCACAGCAATCAACAACAACGCATACAGAGATGTATACGCATTTTCCTGTTGATGACGATAAAAATAATGATTGGTTTAAAACGTTTATTCAGAAAAATCCGAAAAAAATTATTGCTGGTGCCTGTGCTGTTCTTCTTTTATTTATAGTATTATCTGTAGTTGGTCTTTTGTTATCAGATGATTCCAAATCGACATCAAAATATGACAAAACAGATGAAACAGAAAGAAATTTGTATAACGATACTAAAGGATTGTCAAAAGCTATCGGCGAAGGTGTTAATGGGGAAAAAGGTAATGATGATAATTTTAAATATAAAGAATTTTATGGGTTTCTTAATAGTTACAATTTTAACACTGCTTGGAACATGCTTCAGAATGTTCAAGGTGATAAAAAAGTCGGGCTTAAATTGACATTGCAAATTTCCTATAATAAGTGGTTCAAAGAAGAAGTTGATAACCGAAATAGTATAGATGATTTATTAAAGTTAAAAGATATAATAAAGAATTATGTAGCTTTTAATGACTTTAATGAAAATCATATAAAGTTTATTGAAAATAAGATAGACAAACTGAAAATAAATAATAAGAAAGGAACTGAAAATAAAACAGGTACTGGAACATCCGGTGTGATGATATATCATGCAACTGATGACTATAAATATAAAAAAGAAAATGCCATTTCGGCCAAGGATGGAAAAATCACTTGTAAACGAAATTCTTGCTTTGTGATTGAAGGTACTAATAAGCTTTTGAGAAAAGACAACGGCCTTGAAGTAGATCCGAACAATAACCATCTTAACATACGTGCGACGGAAGTAGGATCAAAACAATTGGAATTAGCTGACAGTATTGTATATACATTTAACGTAACTAATTAATAACAAACGATGAAAACAAAAATATTAGCATTTATATTGGTGGTTATTCCAATATATTCTTTCGGACAAGAAATTTCAGTAGACTCTTTGTTGCAAAAATCAGATAGTATACGTCATCTCTGTAGCCAATTAAAAGACAAAGATAAGGTTAAGGGTTATGAACAAGCTCTTATTTTACAAGATTCTGTTTATAATCTCATGGCAGACTCAGTCCGATATTTCTCTGCATTTGAAAAAGATGCACGTGCCTATCGGTTCTTTGCATGCACAGATTCTTCTGTTTTCTCACATAATTATATAAAGATAGACACCCGCAAGTTACCAAAGTATATGCAGGCACACTATGCGGCAGTCTCAACAATACGCCAATTCGCAGAATGTATTATAAATATGGAAAATAAAGTTGATGCGGCGAAAGCGGATAAAGATGTGACAGATGCAGATAGAAAGAATTTTGTAGCAATCAAAATCAAATCTGGTATTGACAAAGCCAATGAACTGCTTAATCAAATCGACAAAATAAACATGTCCTCCTTCAGTGAAGAGCAGAACAAGTTTTATCACGGTTTGTCAGAAAGATTAACAGACATTCTAAAAAAGTACATATTCTAATTATGAAATACAAAAGTTTTATTATCCCCTTTTGTTTAGTTGCAATAGGCTTTAGCATGGAGTCATGCAAAGGGTGCTCAAACACTAATGACGAAGTGACAGAGTTAATTTCTCCTTATGATGAGGATGACGAATTGGAAATTGAACTGCCGGACGAAGATATTGTGAATGTCTCATATACAGAACAAAGTAATCTAAAAATAGTGCAAGTTCTTATTAATGACCGTATCAATAAAGAAATGATATTTGATACCGGAGCATCATATACGCAGATAACAGTTAGAGAAGCGAACTATCTTTATAACGAGAATGTGCTGACTGATGATGATATTCTTGGTACGGAGAAATTCGGTGATGCCAATGGTAACATCACAGTGAACATGGTTGTGAACCTCCGCAAACTTGTTCTTGGCGGAAAGTTGATACTCAACAATGTAAAGGCTACAGTAGTAGAAAACGCCGATGCTCCCTTGCTCCTTGGACAGACTGTTTTGAAAGAGTTGCCACAGTACACGGTTGATAATGAGAACAATATAATTAAGTTCAAAATCAAGTAGTAGATGAATTATAGTTTATATCTGTTCGGAACAAATAAAGGGACTTACATTCAATACCCTTATGATGGTGAGGAGGCTTTTCTTCGGTCGTTATGTACCGATAAAAAAGACACACGACTGACTATTTATAGAAAAGGCTCTCTCACTTATTACGCCTTTTTGATGCTGTTAGATACCGATTTGTCGCAGGTCTTTGGTATATGTATTGTTACAAACGGGGTGTATATCAAAGACATTAAGGTTTTGCATCAAACTTTTGACAAGATTTTTTCTCGTATTGTCTTCAATGGTAAGATACTCAGATTGACTGGAACTGGAAAAATATCGTATCTCTCAGATAATTTTGCGTCAGACAAGATCGGCATAGAACAGACAGAAATCCTTGCACGTGAAATTGTCAAAGAGAATTTGGATTCTTATGCTGTCCAAACAAAACAAAACTTTTCCGGTTTGATAGCAACTAAGAATATTGCACTTGAAGAAAGAAACTCTGAAATTCTGAGAGCTATAGAACAGAACAACGTTGTAAATATATATTCCGGCGACAATGCCTACTCATCAATAAGCTATGTTAAGCAGACTATTTCCAAATTATACAAAGAAAATAGTGAGTTGAGAGAGGATTATCGTAATTTACAGTCGCAGAAGAAGCAATACAGAAATGTGGTTTTGCTTGCTTTCGCAATTCTTATTTGCGGATTTGGTATGTTTTTCTTATATGACAATCTGAATAGTACGCAGGGGCAACTTGCTAAGGCAAAAAGTACCATTGTTGATAAGAAGAATGTTATTAAGATGTTGAATACTTCGAAAGATTCTCTTCGCTTATGCCTGAATAATGAAAAACTGGAAAAGAGGGATTTGGAAAATAAATTATCGGCAATATTTGCAAGGGTTCCGTTTGTCATAACAAACTGTAGCATCGATGCAGAAGAGATAACAATTGATTATTATGCAGTGGAACAAAAAGATATAACTATTTATTTGAAAGCAATAAACGAGTCAGAACCAGAGGTTGTATCAAACAGCCATTCTGTTACTATATACGAAGGTAAGCATCAATTGAAATTAAAATTTAATTATCGTCTTAATCCTGTAAATTATTATTATGTGAATATTTTATATGACGGTAACGTGATAGGTGGAAAAAGGTGGTGACAAATATTTGGTATTATAAATAAAAGAATTTAAAAGTTGTGCCCGACACGAATATAGGGTTATAGCAATGAATAAAATTGTATTTGCAACATTTTTGTTGTTGGTGTCTTTTGCTTTTATTTCTTGTGATTCTTCTAAGAAGGATTTAAAATCAGAAATAGAAAAAGTAAAAGATGAATGCCCTCTTGATCTGGGTATGGTAGGAGAAATATCGAGTATTAATTATGACGAGGAAACTGATGAAGTTGTTATGACAATGACTATAAATAAAGACTTGCCTCTTAAACTCTCGGCATTGAAACAGCTTAAAAATACTATGAAAAGAACCGTATTAGGCAACATGGCAAAATCAGAATCAAATATGACACTGATGGAGAAGATAGCCAGTGCTGATGCAGAATTTACTATCGTTATGCAGACTGCCGAAACGAATGAAAGTCTTAAGATTAGAATATCGAAAGAAGAAGTAAAAGATATTTCGGCAGGTAATATAGATCCGATTACACCTCGTGAGATGCTGGAAATCATGGTTGTTTCAACAAATGCGCAATGTCCGATACAAATAGATAAAGTTATGACTCTCTCTTCTGTTTCTCTTGAAAAGGATAATTTTGTATATAATTACAGTTTGGATGAAAATACTGTTTCCGTAGAATCGATAGAGGGAAACAAAGATGTTTTGAAGGCTAATATTAAAAAACTACTATTAAGCGGAGATCCTATGATGCAAGAATTAATCAGAACTTGTAAAGAAGCCAATGTCAGTATCTTGTATAGATATATAGGAGATATATCCGGTGATGTATGTATCGTAAAAATTAGTTCGGAAGAATTTTAAATATTGTAAAAAACATTATATGTTTAATTTTTAAATAAAAAACAGAATGGAACGATTGAAGTTTTCTTTACTTTCGGTAATGAGTGTTTTGCTTTTTACGCTGTCGTCTTGTTGCGATGATAATGATGACTATATGGTCGCAACTTTTTCTTTTAGTTGCTCGCCGGACTTGTTGGATTTTGTAATCCCTACAGTGCATTATTGGGATAATAATGGAGTTCAGAAGAATATTACGTTAAAAAAAGATGATTTTAAAACAATATCTAAGGGGTCGGCTACTATAAACCTGACAATAAATGGAGTAAAAACAACGACAACAAAAGAATTTATTGACAATTATTGGAAGTTTAAAAAAAGATATGATGGCTTGGAGGCAAAAGATAAAATATGGGTGACTTATGAGCTTAAGGATGAAAATGTCATTAATCCGGATAAAGTGTACTCGTTCTATCATGGTTTTTTCAATTCTGAATGGTATGTATACTTGGATGATTCGCTTGTTAAAATTTACGAGAAGTCTTCCATGCCAGAAGAAGTAGATATTTCAGGTGAAGCCAATGTACAAGAATATCTTTGTTGTATTGCCAATACAACTGTAATCTTTAATGTTGATTTAGTTGCAAAATCAAAATAGAAATTTCATTGTAATACAGATTCGATGAATTTTATAATACATTAAATTCATAGGACTTATTTCTCGATTATATATAAACAAAAAAGAAATTAGAAGTTGCGCCCGACACGTATTAAGGGTAATCTCTTATGATTTGCATACCAAATAAAGATGTCCCGATTATTATTCCGTTTGGACACAGATGTATAGGTAAAACTCTTATGATTCATCGCCTGATCCGTTATTTATTGGAGGACGGTTATTGTTGTACTCCGGAGCGTACTTTTCGTAATGATACAGAGTATGAGTCAATTTGTAAAGAACATGAAAAAGTACTGTTTCACAAAGGAACGATTCCTGTTGCAACTTTAGATAAAGGAGATATATTGTTGGAAATTCTTGACAGAAAGAATAATCATTGCTGTTATTTATTTGACTGTTGCGGAGAAAGGTTCTGTAATGCAGATTATACTCTTGCTGAGATGAGTTCATATTTGACAGAAATAATAGATAGTCCTAATCCTAAGATTTGGTTATTCATGTATGATGCAGCTCCTTGTTTAGATGAAAACGAACGTTGTGATTATGTGAATGCCATACGTCTATTTTATTCGTCTCTGGATTATAAGAAGAATAAGGCTGTTTGTGTTTTGAGTAAGGCAGATAAATGTTTTGGACTGTTTAAAGCAGGAAAAATAGACAAAGATATTGCATTTGATAAGGCAAATGAACTTTATCATAATTTCATGAAACAATTTGAAGAAAGAAATATAGTGTCAAGGTTATTGCATACGGATAAATGGCAGTTTGTACCTTTTTGTTCAGGAGAAGTTATTTACAAAAATGATGAAAACTATGAATTTATTCCAGGACCAAATGAATTTCCAATGAAATTATGGAATACATTAATAACGAATTTTAAGTAGGTAAGTAAGTCGTAAAAATTAATTTATACTAAGCCGCATAGACAAAATTGATTTTGAGTTCAGAACCAATAGCTGCTAACGCACGTTTTTTTTGCATAAAGCTGGGAATCTGTGGAGAAGTAATCCGCAGATCTCAGCCATTTGCCATAGAATATAGGCGATTATTGAGGTGAGGACTATATAGTGGGGGGGGGAAAGGAAAAGTCCACATTTCTCCCAAACCTGACGAGGTTCCCGCATGAGCCTGCACCTGTAAATGCTTGCATTGTCAAGAACCACAAACGTATTTTTACGGATACGGAACGAAAGTCGGTCAAGAAAGTCGGTGACTTTGTCTACGGTCATATTCTCGGCGGTAGAGAAACCTTCATATTGGTTGCTTGCGGGGTAACTGTCGGGTAGCTGTGGGGCCTATGAAAAGAAGTTTTAAGAATACATGGAAACACAGATACAGCTATTACAGTTTATTGGACAAATTGTCCATAAGCGGTGAAATGGTGAGAGAAGACACCCGAGGCTGATCCCAGCAACAAGACTTTCCGAACTATGGAAGAAAGAACGATGCGGCAAATAATGAAATTATCCAGTATAGAAATCTAAAAAACGGCACAAGAAACATCTGCTTATAATTATTTTGTGTACCTTTGCAGCCGTCAACATAGCAACAACAGAACAACAATCATGACAAAAAAACTAAGACCCGGTTCGCTCTGCATCCACTCCGGATGGCAACCCAAGAACGGCGAACCGATAGAACTGCCGATAGTACAAAGCACAACGTTCAAGTATGACAACACCGAAGAGATGGCCATGCTCTTCGACCTGAAGAAAGAGGGTTACTTCTATACCCGGCTGCAAAATCCCACCAACGATGCCGTAGCCGCAAAGATAGCCGCGCTGGAAGGTGGTGTGGGCGCAGTGCTCACATCGAGCGGACAAGCAGCCAACTTCTACGCTGTGTTCAACATCTGCGAGGCGGGCAGCCACATCGTGGCATCAAGCGAAATTTACGGCGGCACGTACAATCTGTTCGGCGTCACGCTGCGCAAGCTCGGAATAGAGTGCACGTTTGTCAATCCCGAGGCTACGGAAGAGGAGATACAGCAGGCTTTCCGCCCTAACACCCGCGCACTCTTCGGTGAGACGATATCCAATCCCGGCTGCCGCGTGCTCGACATCGAGAAGTTTGCACGCCTGGCCCACAGCAACGGAGTGCCGCTCATAGTGGACAATACTTTCGCCACTCCCGTCAACTGCCGTCCGTTTGAGTGGGGTGCCGACATCGTAACCCACTCCACCACAAAATACATGGACGGTCACGCCACGCAGGTTGGCGGATGCGTGGTGGACAGCGGCAACTTCGCATGGGACGACCATGCCGACAAATACCAAGGTCTATGCATGCCCGACGAATCGTATCACGGACTGACTTACACGAAATCGTTCGGTCGGATGGCCTACACCACCAAGCTCGTGGCACAGCTCATGCGCGACCTCGGTTCAATTGCGGCACCGCAGAACTCGTTCCTGCTCAACCTCGGTCTCGAGACACTCGCACTGCGCATGCGCCAGCATTGCGCCAACGCGCAAAAAGTGGCAGAATTTCTTGAAGCCGACGACCGCGTGGCATGGGTAAGATATCCCGGTCTGCCGACTGACACCAACCACGCTTTGGCCGGAAAATACCTGCCCTACGGCAGTTGCGGCGTGATGGCTTTCGGACTGAAAGGCGACCGCAACACAGCCGTACGCTTTATGGACTCGCTCGAAATGATCAACATCGTAACCCATGTGGCCGACATACGCACCTGCGTGCTGCATCCCGCCAGCCACACCCACCGCCAGCTTTCCGACGAGCAGCTCCGCGAGGCAGGCGTGGCTCCCGATCTCATACGCCTCTCTGTAGGCATCGAAGACGTGGACGACATTCTTGACGACATCCGCCAGGCACTTGACAAAATCTAAAATATAGCACAGGCTGTGTCGAAATACGGTCCATTAAACAAAGTCGGGACATATTCATATTCCGACACAGCCTCATTACCCTATAATCTTATTGACTTTATCCCCTGATGTTATTGACTTTACTCACTGATGTTATTGACTTTAGTGAGTAAAGTCAATAACATCTGCTGCCGGCCACGACACGGCGACCGGATGGCGACCGTTGCTGACGTTTGCAGTAACAGCATGCGCGTTTAACAATTTGTAACCTTAAAACCGAAAATAATCCCGTTAAGGCTTTGCCGTTTCCCCGTTTTGATGTATATTTGTGGTGTTTTAATAACATAATGACAACTGACAAATTCATATAAACCTTTTAAACACAAGATTACTATGGAAGTTGAGAAAATAATGCAGGCCCTGGAGCAGAAGCATCCGGGCGAGGCCGAGTATCTGCAGGCTGTGAGGGAAGTGCTTGTATCGGTAAAGGACGTATACAACCAACATCCGGAATTTGAGAAAGCCAAACTGATAGAACGCATCGTCGAGCCGGAACGCGTAGTGACATTCCGCGTGCCTTGGGTTGACGACAAAGGCGAAGTGCACGTGAACATAGGCTATCGCGTGCAGTTCAACAGCGCCATAGGACCATACAAGGGCGGACTGAGATTCCACCCGTCTGTCAATCTGTCGATACTGAAGTTCCTCGGATTCGAGCAGACATTCAAGAACGCGCTGACCACACTGCCCATGGGCGGCGGCAAGGGCGGATCCGACTTCTCTATACGCGGACGCTCGGACAACGAAGTGATGCGCTTCTGCCAGTCGTTCATGACGGAACTGTACCGTGTGATAGGTCCCGACGAGGATATCCCCGCAGGCGACATCGGTGTGGGCGCACGAGAGATAGGCTACCTCTTCGGCATGTACAAGAAGCTGAAACACGAGTGGAGCGGCGTACTGACAGGCAAGGGGCTCGAATGGGGCGGCTCGCGCATACGTCCCGAAGCCACGGGCTACGGTGCTCTGTACTTTGTCAACCAGATGCTCCGCACCAACGGCATTGACATCAAGGGCAAGACCGTGGCCATAAGCGGATTCGGCAATGTGGCATGGGGCGCTGCAAAAAAGGCGACGGAACTGGGTGCCAAGGTTATCACAATATCAGGACCGGACGGATATATATACGACCCGACCGGACTTGACGACGAGAAGATAGAATATATGCTTGAATTGCGAGCCAGCGGCAACGACATATGCAGCCCGTATGCCGAGGAGTTCCCTGAAGCACAGTTCATCGCCGGGCGTAAACCATGGGAGGTGAAATGTGACATTGCCCTACCCTGCGCCACACAGAACGAACTTAACGGTGACGATGCAGACATGCTGTTGAAGAACAAACCGCTATGTGTGGCCGAAGTATCCAACATGGGATGCACGGCAGAAGCTGCAGAAAAGTTTGTGGCAGCCAAGATGCTCTTCGCACCGGGCAAGGCTGTGAACGCAGGAGGTGTGGCCACATCGGGTCTGGAAATGACCCAAAACGCCATCCGTCTGACATGGAGTGAGGCTGAAGTGGACGAGAAACTGCATCATATAATGAGCAGCATACACGAACAATGTGTGAAATACGGCAAGCAGACAGACGGATACGTGGACTACGTGAAAGGTGCCAACATTGCCGGATTCATGAAAGTGGCCAATGCTATGATGGCTCAGGGCATCGTATAAAGAACGATACTGCCGTGAATCATCTGCAATCAGGACTTTTATCCATAATTTTTGCTTTGACAGGCTTTGTCTCTCTGTACGGCCAGACCATACAGAGAGGTAAAGCCTCTTATTATTCAAAAAAAGCGACAGGAGCACGCACGAGCAGCGGAGAACGGCTGCATCACGACAGTCTGACATGCGCACACAGGACCTACCCGTTCGGCACTAAACTTAAAGTGACGAATCCGAAAAACGGCAAGATGGTATTTGTGAGAGTCACAGACCGGGGACCATACGGACGCGGACGCATAATCGACCTGTCATGGCGGGCCGCCAAGGAACTGGACATGCTGACACAGGGTGTGGCGATGGTTATAGTGGAACCGATGGACACGACGATAGTTCCGTTCCGTCCGAGTGACAACATGGCGCTGCCAGAACTCGACTTCCAGACTTCCGATGATATCATGGACGGCATGCACCCGGCATGGCAGGACATAAAGAAAGTGAACGAGAAACCGGCAAAGAGCATACCTAAGAAGAAACCGTCAGCAATACAACAAAAGAAGAAATAAAAGCATGCCGGAAACATATTAGACGTATAGCTGAAATCCGATTGTCAAGGCTCTTTGCGCGTGGACACATTGATATCAACCGACTGTATCGTAACAGAATCCGAACCGCGTGCCGCACCTACTTTCAGCACAATACCGCCGTCTTTCAGTTTCTTGTCGGCCACAACGGCTGCACTGTATCTCACACCGCGCCCCGGGGCTATGCTCTCCACACGCACTGACGGTGAGATGACAATATGCCTGTTTGCCGTGGTATCGGTCACGAAAGGTACTATATCGTATACCGGAACCGACGAACGGTTCATTATCTCAAACGCCACACGACACTCCTCACCACGGCTGATGGCTCCGTCGCCATCGGCATCGCTGAATCCGACATTGCGTATTTCTATCTGTAAATCATTATCACAATTGCCGTCATGTCTCATATCCTGCAACTGTCCCAAAGACACGGAGGGGTGATGGGCGATGGATTCGGAAGATATATGTATGCTGTCGGCAGCTACAGGATAGCCACAACCCGAAGACGAAGGCGCCGGCTCGAAGATAATGCGGTCGTCACCGCTGTTGGAAGGATCGAACCCGCTATCATCACCACTATACACCACACCTGCGGAACTGTCGTAACCACGATGCTCACGACGGGCCGCGCGCTCCTCGCGCTCACGCCTATAGGCATCATACTTCTCCTCCCGAGCCTTTTCTGACGCATGTCCTATGGCTGCACCCACAGCCGCGCCACCGGCCATGCCTACCAATGTGCCTATATCGCTGCCGCGGTATCCGCCCGAGATGCCACCTATGGCAGAGCCTATAATCGACCCGAACATGGCACCTGCATTGGCACCCTGCTCAGTCGTGCTGCAACTGCTTACAACCAGCAACAGGCATACGGCTGATACAAAACCCTTTCTCATCGCTGTATGTTTTATTATATGTGCAAATATAGCCATTTTTAAGAAAAGAGCAATGGAATTTTCCCGTTTTTTAAGTAGGGATTACCCTAAAGCGAAACGTTACGCTAACCGGATAAAATCACTTCCCTACACGGAAAACATCTTCTTTCTTCAACTCAACCACTCTGCCATAACGAGACAGGGCATCCATGTCGAGTTTGCCACAGTTGCCAACAACCACAGTAACGCGCTTGGCCGGACGCACACACTCATCGTAGAAAGCCGAGATATCAACTGCGCCAAGCGTCTCAAGAGCTGACATGGAAGCACGCGCCGGATCGGCAGAGTAACCACCGGCACGCAACCGGGCCACATGGCGCCCGATGTCACGAAATGCGGGACGGTTGTTGTTGACCGAATGAGCCATGGCCTGCTTCACAGCAGCCACATTGTTCTCACGCAACGGCATGGCTGCAAACAGGGAGTCAAGCACACCAAGAGCCTGCATGGCCTTATCAGACTGTGTGCCCATCACGGTCTGATAAGCCACAGGAACATCAGGATGGCGCATAAATGACGGTAGCTCTGCATCGCCATAAGCATAATAAGCCAAGGAACGGAACTCGCGGATATCCTGAAACATCAACGACGACATGCCACCACCAAAATAACGGCTCCATAGGTTGAGACGTGCGCGTGCGGCAACAGACGGCTGCGGAGGCAGCTGGTGATAAGTGCCGATGATGGTTTGACGGGCTGACGGACTGTCATAGACATATACCACAGGCTCGTCGTATGAAAGCAAAGGCCGGTAACTGTCGGTCTGCGGACGTGATACGGTGTCAATCGGCAACCAACGGCACACACGGCTCTCAACATCATCCACGGTCAGCGTACCACTATACACGATGCTCAGTTCGGTATGCTGCAAGTCACAAAATATGTCGACAAGCTCACGACCGCTCATCCGCTTCAGCATGTCGGCCGTAAGCCGACCCAAATATTTGGAACCATCGCCATATGCCACCCGTTCGAACAACGCATCTGCTATTGCAGCGTTCTCACGGAAGAAAGTGCGTTCTGCTATACGCTCACTCATAACAAGTTCGTCAAACTTGTCCTCATCGGCCTTGACAGTGGCGAGAAGACTGTTGAGCAGCTTCATCGTTTCGTCAAATGCGCTGTCAAAACCTTTGACGGTTATGGTGAAATCTGCATCGCCGGCTTCTACCGTAATCTCCGAGCCAAGCCGTTGCAAGGCGCTGCCGAACTGATGGCGTGTAAGAGAATCGGTGCCGAGATCACCGATGTATGACGCCACGGCTTCAAGACGATTGTCGGCAATGGTTCCGCGATGGTAAATGAGTTCGAGGGAGAAAAGATCGTTTACGGGATTATCCACCGTGTAAAGTGTGACGAGAGGACGCAGAGGGATGACACGCACATCGTTGTCGAAATCTATGAAACGCGGTTTGGCCGTCACGACAGGCATCTGCTCCAGACGCTTGGCATAATCCGAACGTACACCAGTGTTGGCCGGTGGCACAGGGGTGTATCCGGGCTGGCTGACTTTATCCTTGGCATATCGGCCGAAACGCTTGGTAACCTGCAAACTGCCTCCACTGAGATACTGACGGGCCACGCGCTCTATGTCGGTGCGAGTAACCGCCTGCACACGTTCGGGACGGCTAAGCACATCGGCCCAACTACGCCCACGGGAAAAGGCATTGACCATCATCGAGGAACGCACGGACATGTCCTCAAGCTCTTCCTTGGCTTTGCGCAGTTCCTCGACTTTGAGGGCTTCAAGCATCGCATCGTCAAAACAGCCGGTGGCGAGTCTGTCTATCTGCTCACGGCAAAGGCGGGCGGCCTTCTTCTTTGAACCGAATGGCAGGCGCGGAATGTATCCATAGCCAACGAGGTCATCGTCGCCCGACAGTCCCACCACGCCAGCCATTACACCCATCACCTTGTGGGCATGCTCAAGCGAGTCGAGCAGACCTGTGCCCGAACTGTTGGAGAGCAACAACATGGCCAGTTCTAAAGGGACATGATCGGGGTGTGTCGCTTTAGGTGCACGGAAAATATGGCCCTGCGCCTTTATGACGGGGATGGGCACTTTGATGTCAAGACGGTCAGAACTGCCGAAAGGACTCTGCACCACCGGTGTACGCAAGGGAACATCACCACGGCGCAGACGTCCGAAGGTACGCTCAAGCAACGGAACGATTGTATCGGCACAGATGTCGCCGCAAAGCATCAACCCCATATTGCCTGCCACGTAATAACGATCGAAAAATGCCTGCATCTCCGACAGACGCGGATTTTTCAAATTCGCGGTACTACCGATGATCGGGTATTCATATGGCGTGCCGGCGAAAACACGATTCTGCACAGCCTCCAAGGCCGGCACGAGCATATTGTCGGAATACATGTTCTTCTCCTCATAGACCGTCTCAAGTTCGCTTTGGAAGAGACGGAACACAGGATTGAGCATGCGCTCGCTGTTGAGTTCGGCCCATTGGGCTATATACTGTGGGCTGAAAGTGTTGTAGAACACAGTCTCATCAAGCGATGTATAGGCATTGAGTCCCGTACCGCCATAACGAGAAATAAGATTGTTGAACTCGTTGGGTATGGCATATCGGGCAGCCTCTATGCTCAGACGGTTGATATCTTGCTGTATCATACGACGACGGCTTTCGTCAACGGTCTGTGACAGACGGTCGTAACATGCGGCTATGGAATCGAGCCAAGGACGTTCGCGAGAATAATCTACAGTACCGATATTGTCGGTGCCCTTGAACAGGATATGCTCGAAATAGTGGGCAATACCCGTATCGGGACAGTCACGCGCACCTGCTTTTACAACCACGGCACCATAGGCTTTGGGCTGAGTGTGGTCTTCATTTATCCACACGGTAAGTCCGTTGCTCAGCATCAGCTCTTTCACCTGCAACATGTATGGGTGTTCCGACTTGTCATCACCTGGTCCGCAAGTCCCTTTATCAGTCAATCTGCCCGCTGACAGCAAAAGGGATACCGGACAATATGATGATGCAAACGGCTGACCTACAGCAACAATGACACGAAGCCAAATCATAATGATGGTACATGCTATGTCTCGTAATACAGAATGATGGGATGTGACGAATCGTCTTTTCTTGTTAACCATGTTTTCACTGCTTTATGTTTAGTTTGTGCAAAAATACGGAAAAGTATGTAAAATGTATATACATATCACATTTTTATGTATCATATATATATTTATAACTAAAGATTACATTTTTAAACACCCTACAAAAACTTGACTCGATTTCTGACTTCATTCATCAACCATCAAACATCACTGCATCAGAATAGCTGCAAACTGATTTTAAAACTTATCAAAAAAGCATATACCACAACATTCAAATGACAGATAATAAAAAAGAATGGCTATATTTGTGGCACATAACCCCTAAAATGATAAGACTATGAAGAGAAGTTTTCAGGAAGCATTAGTTAACAGACGGAGTTACTATAGACTGTCAGACAAATCGCCGGTAAGCGACAAAAAAATAATTGAAATGCTGAATCTTGCCATTCTACACGTACCGTCAGCGTTCAATTCACAATCTTCACGCATGGTACTGCTTTTCGGCGAACATCATCGCAGACTGTGGGATATAGTAAAAATGGAACTGAAAAAAATTGTATCGCCAGAATCCATAAAGAATACGGAAAGAAAAATCGACAATGGATTCCGTTCGGGATACGGTACGGTACTGTTTTATGAAGATAAAACAACCGTGAAACAACTACAAGACGAAAATCCGATATATAGTGAGAGATTCCCCACGTGGTCGCAGCAAACATCGGCAATGCACCAATTTGCAGTATGGACCATGCTGGAAGACATGGGGTTCGGAGCATCTCTACAACATTACAATCCGATAATAGATTGCGCGGTACGCAAGGAATGGAACATCAGTGGAACATGGGAATTGATAGCACAAATGCCCTTCGGTTCACCGGCAGAAGATATGCTACACAAAACATTTCTGCCAGAAGAAGAACGCGTACTGGTGTTTGGAAAATAATGACCGGACATTTCATGATTGTTGCTATATTCTTGTGTAAACACAAAAAACGGGTCCAACCGGATTAAACCTGTCGGACCCGCCCTATCGGATTCACCAAAATTCTATTTATTCAGCTTTTGGAGCCTCCTCTGCTACGGGAGTCTCTGTTTCTGTTGTGGCAGTCTCTTCAACAACAGCTTCTTCTGACTTTGTTGACTTACGTGAACGGCGTGTAGCTTTCTTCTTGGAAGCGGTTGTCTTAGCCATATTCTCATCAAAGTCAACAAGCTCAATGAAGCAAATGGGGGCAGCATCACCCTGACGAGTACCCAATTTAATGATACGGGTATATCCTCCGGGACGATCACCTACCTTTGCAGCTACTTCACCGAAAAGTTCCTTCAGAGCTTCCTTGTTCTGCAAATAACGGAACACTACACGACGTGAGTTTGTTGAATCGTCCTTAGAACGAGTTATCAAGGGCTCTACATACTTCTTCAGAGCTTTAGCCTTTGCAACAGTCGTAGTGATTCTTTTGTGCATAATCAGCGATATTGCCATATTTGCAAGCATGGCACTACGATGAGATGCAGTACGACCAAGATGATTGAATTTCTTGTTATGTCTCATTTTTTAATTATTCTTTATCCAATTTGTATTTAGAAATATCGGTTCCAAACGACAGATTCAGACTCTCGAGCAAATCATCAAGCTCAGTGAGCGATTTCTTACCGAAGTTGCGGAACTTAAGCAGATCGGTCTTATTGTATTGTACCAAGTCGCCAAGAGTATCAACATCTGCTGCCTTAAGACAGTTGAGGGCACGAACACTTAAGCTCATATCCACAAGACGTGTCTTGAGTAACTGACGCATATGCAGAACTTCCTCATCAAATTCCTGATTGCCATCAACATCCGCATTCTCGAGAGTGATTTTCTCATCAGAGAACAACATGAAGTGGTAAATCAAGATTTTGGCCGCTTCTTTCAGCGCATCTTTCGGGTGAATGGAACCATCCGTAGTCACTTCCATAACCAGTTTGTCATAATCGGTCTTCTGTTCAACGCGATACGGCTCTACTGAATACTTAACGTTACGGATTGGGGTGTAAATAGAATCGATTGGAATTACATTAACATCGGTGCAGAATTCCCGGTTTTCATCAGCGGGCACATATCCACGACCTTTGTTGATAGTAAGATCAATCTGCATTGAAGCTTTGGAGTCTAAATGACAAATCACTAAATCCGGGTTTAACACTTCAAATCCAGTCAGATACTTACCGATATCACCAGCCTTGAATTCGGTAGAATTCTCAACCGTGATACTGACTTTTTCGTTCTCGAACTCTTCTACTATTTGCTTGAATCTCACTTGCTTGAGATTCAAGATCATGTTGGTGACATCCTCCTTTACTCCAGATACGGATGAAAACTCATGCTCAACGCCGGCAATGCGAATCGTATTAATCGCATAACCCTCGAGAGATGAAAGAAGAATGCGGCGCAAGGAATTACCTATAGTAACACCGAAGCCAGGCTCTAACGGACGAAATTCAAATTTGCCGAATTTGTCATTAGCCTCCAACATTACGACTTTATCAGGTTTTTGAAATGCTAATATCGCCATTAATTCAATGATTTTATTTAGAGTATAACTCAACGATTAACTGCTCCTTGATATTCTCAGGAATATCGGCACGCTCTGGCTTGTGCAAGAACTTACCGCTCTTTGTATTCTCATCCCATTCTATCCAAGGATACTTGCTGTGATTAAAGCCTGCAAGAGCTGCATCGATAACCTCAAGAGATTTGGATTTTTCACGAACAGCAATTATCTGTCCCGGCTTTACAGCATATGAAGGAATGTTAACAACTTTTCCGTCAACTGTAATATGTTTATGTCCGACAAGCTGACGAGCAGCCGCACGTGTTGGAGCTATACCCAAACGAAAAACAACATTATCGAGACGACACTCAAGATTCTGCAGCAACACCTCACCGGTAATACCGTCAGCCTTAGCAGCCTTCTCAAACATATTACGGAACTGACGCTCAAGTACTCCGTATGTATACTTGGCTTTCTGCTTCTCTGCCAACATGACACCATACTCAGACATCTTTCTGCGACGGTTATTGCCATGCTGTCCGGGAGGGAAGTTTCTCCTGGACAAAACTTTGTCTGCGCCGAAAATGGGCTCACCAAAACGACGCGCAATTTTTGATTTCGGTCCTATATATCTTGCCATAATTATTATACTTTTTCTTGTTTCAACAACATTGTACCTGTGAACTATACTCTTCTTCTCTTCGGAGGACGGCAACCGTTGTGTGGCAGCGGAGTGACATCAACAATCTCTGTTACTTCAATACCAGCACCATGTACGGCACGTATAGCAGATTCACGTCCATTACCCGGACCTTTAACGTATGCTTTTACCTTACGCAAACCGAGGTCAAAAGCAACCTTTGCGCAATCCTCTGCTGCCATCTGGGCTGCATACGGAGTATTCTTCTTAGAGCCACGGAATCCCATCTTACCTGCAGAAGACCAAGAAATCACCTGACCCTCACTATTTGCCAAAGATACGATGATATTGTTGAAAGAGCTATGAACATGAAGCTGACCCATAGCGTCAACTTTTACATTTCTTTTCTTTGAAGCGACTGTTTTCTTTGCCATAATTCTAAATTCTCAATTTGTAATTACTAATTATTTAGTGGCCTTCTTCTTGTTAGCAACAGTCTTTTTCTTTCCCTTGCGAGTGCGAGCATTATTCTTTGTACTCTGACCACGAACAGGAAGACCGTTACGATGACGAACTCCACGATAGCAACCAATATCCATCAGTCGCTTGATATTCAACTGGATCTCAGAACGGAGATCACCTTCTACTTTGAATTCAGCACCGATAATTTCACGGATCTTGGCAGCCTGATCGTCAGTCCACTCGCTGACCTTCAAGTCGCGGCTCACGCCGGCCTTATCCAATATCTTTGCTGAACTACTTCGACCTATACCATAGATATAAGTCAATGCGATTTCGCCACGCTTCTCCTGGGGCAAATCTACTCCAACAATTCTTATTGCCATTTGTTAATAAAATTAATTAAATGTTTGTTTGATAATTAACCCTGACGCATCTTGTACTTCGGGTTCTTCTTGTTGATAACGAACAGACGTCCCTTACGACGCACAATCTTGCAGTCAGCGTTACGTCTCTTCAATGATGCTCTTGTCTTCATATTATGTCTATCGTTTATTTGTATCTAAATACAATTCTTCCTTTTGTCAAGTCATAAGGACTCATCTCAACCTTAACCTTATCACCAGGAAGTATCTTAATGTAGTGCATTCTCATCTTACCTGATATATGTGCGATTATCTGCACTCCATTTTCAAGTTCTACACGGAACATTGCATTTGAAAGTGATTCAATTATTGTCCCGTCCTGCTCTATAGCGGATTGTTTTGCCATGTCTTCAATATAAATTTCCTTCTATTTTCTCTACTTCTTCAAACGAAGATAAAATTTCTGCCTTACCCCTACGAACAGCCACCGTATGCTCAAAATGAGCTGCCGGCTTTCCGTCACGTGTACGAACTGTCCACTTGTCAGGCATCAGCCATATCAGCCGATTTCCCATTGTAACCATCGGTTCAACAGCAATACACATCCCATTTTTCAGCATTAACCCCTCATTACGGTTACCATAGTTTGGAACCTGAGGCTCCTCATGCATATCACGGCCTATGCCATGTCCTGTCAATTCCCTTACAATTCCATAACCATTATTCTCACAATGTTCCTGAATTGCATTTCCGATATCTCCAAGATGCTTTCCCGCTACAGCTGCTTCTATTCCCAAATAAAGAGAATCTTTTGTAGTTTTCAACAATCTCTTTATTTCAGATGAGACTTCACCAACACAAAATGTATAGCAAGAGTCTCCGCAATACCCATCAAAAACCGTGCCACAATCTATAGAAATAACATCCCCATCGCGTAGCACTGTCTTATTGTCAGGTATTCCATGAACTATGACATCATTGACAGATGTGCAAATACTTGAAGGGAACGGCTCACCAAATGGATTTGGAAACCCTTTAAAAGCAGGTTTTGCTCCATTATCCCTAATGAACTCATCTGCAATTTTATCCAATTGAAGAGTCGTTACCCCTGGTTTTATATGTTTTGCCAATTCACCAAGTGTCTTCCCTACAAGCAGACTTGCCTGGCGCATCAACTCAATTTCATCTTCAGTCTTCAGAAATACATTCATCTCCGAAGCAAAATTCTAATAGGCAGCCATACCGCCACGACCATGCACACGTCCCGAGTTCAGCAAACCGTCATAATGGCGCATAAGCAGATGACTCTCTATCTGTTGAAGTGTATCAAGTACCACACCGATAAGAATCAACAGAGATGTTCCACCAAAGAACTGAGAGAAGCCTTCCTGCACATCAAATTTTCCAATCAATGCCGGCATTATAGCAATGAAAGCAATAAACAATGAACCGGGCAGCGTTATACGTGACATCACTGTATCTATATAATCAGCTGTATCCTTTCCCGGTTTTACACCGGGTATAAAACCATTGTTACGCTTCATATCCTCCGCCATCTGAGTAGGATTTAACGTAATAGCAGTATAGAAATAGGTAAATGCAATTATCAAAAGTGCAAATACCACATT
The DNA here is from genome assembly GCF_013166575.1 of Xylanibacter rodentium. Taxonomy (GTDB): domain Bacteria; phylum Bacteroidota; class Bacteroidia; order Bacteroidales; family Bacteroidaceae; genus Prevotella; species Prevotella rodentium. The sequence continues at coordinate 22,679 of NZ_JABKKE010000017.1, read as the reverse complement.
ATACTCCCAACTATGATGATCCATCAAAGGACGGAAAATAGCATGAAAGAATCCCTCGGAACCGTCAGTTGTCGAATACTGAACTACAGCCAATGGAATAAACATCAAAGCCTGAGCAAAGATAATCGGCATTACATTAGCAGCAAACAACTTCAACGGAATATACTGACGTGCTCCACCATATTGCTTGTTGCCTACAATGCGCTTTGCATACTGCACAGGAATCCTTCGAGTACCCCGTACAAGCAAAATAGCAGCACATACCACAGCAAACAATATCATAATCTCAATGAGGAACATAACAAATCCACCACCAGAAATAGCTGTAAGGCGAGAGCTTATCTCTTGCACGAAAGCCTGTGGAAGACGAGCAATGATACCAATCATGATTATCATTGAGATACCATTACCGATACCCTTATCCGTGATACGTTCACCCAGCCATAGGATAAACATACTTCCTGCAGCCAAAATCAAAGTAGCCGTAATCATGAACATAGGCCAAGAAATGCCCGTAGCAATGGCATCACCGGCTTGCATCCTAAGATTTATCAGGTAACTCGGTGCCTGAAACAGCAGAATACCTACCGTCAGATACCGAGTATACGCACTAATCTTTTTGCGACCGCTTTCTCCTTCACGCTGCATCTTTTGGAAATAAGGCACAGCGATGGCAAGAAGCTGCATAACGATAGAAGCTGAGATATAAGGCATGATTCCCAATGCAAATATTGAAGCATTGGAAAATGCTCCACCAGAGAATGCATTCAGAAGTCCCATCAGACCATTCCGAGTCTGCTCCTCAAGTCCAGACAACATGGCAGGATTGATACCAGGAAGTACCACAAACGAGCCCAAACGGTAGATAGCCACAAAAAGGATTGTAATAAGGATACGCTGACGCAAATCCTCAACCTTCCAAATGTTCTTTAGTGTCTCTATTAACTTCTTCATTATCTTTAAATTATTGTTGCGTTACCACCTAATGCAGTTATAGCAGCCTGAGCAGTCTTAGAGAAAGCATTTGCCTCTACATCAACTTTAGCTGTCAGTTCGCCGTTTCCGAGAACCTTAACAAGTTCCTTGCCATTTGTCAGACCAGCAGCAACGAGTTCCGCAATTCCGATCTTAGCAAGATTCTTTTCCTCTGCAAGTTTCTGTATAGTAGACAGATTAACAGCAAAGTACTCCTTGTGGTTGATATTTTTGAAACCTGCCTTCGGAACACGACGCTGTAAAGGCATCTGTCCACCCTCGAAACCAATCTTTCTCTTATAACCGGATCTTGCTTTAGCACCCTTATGTCCGCGTGTAGAGGTTCCGCCGAGACCAGATCCTGGACCACGACCGATTCTACGACAAGAGTGTGTAGAGCCTTTTGCCGGCTTTAAATTATGTAGTTTCATAATCGAATCTGTTTTTTATTTGAATAATTAGTCTATTACGGTCACTAAATGATGTACCTTGCGTATCATTCCACGGAGTGAAGGAGTGTCTTCCTTTTCCACGACCTGAGAAATCTTGCGCAATCCTAATGCCTCAAGAGTACGCTTTTGGTCTGCAGGAGCACCAATTTTACTTTTAATCTGCTTGATTTTAATTGTTGCCATATTCAAATCTCCTTATCCTCTAAAAACCTTGTCCATACTGATTCCACGTGTACCGGCTATAGTGTAAGCATCTCTTATCTGAGTCAGTGCAAGAATAGTTGCCTTAACCAAGTTATGAGGATTGGAAGACCCCTTTGACTTAGCAAGGATATCTTTCACACCAACACTATCAAGTACAGCACGCATAGCACCTCCGGCAACCAGACCCGTACCAGCAGCGGCAGGCTTCAGAAATACCTCTGCGCCTCCGAAATGTGCCTCCATCTCGTGAGGTATAGTACCCTTAAGCACAGGCACCTTAACGAGATTTTTCTTAGCTGCCTCAACACCCTTTGCAATAGCTGCAGTAACTTCTCCAGCCTTGCCAAGTCCCCAACCGATAATACCGTTACCGTCACCGACAACGACAATAGCTGCGAATGTAAAAGTGCGACCTCCCTTAGTTACTTTAGTAACACGGTTAATAGCAACCAATCTGTCCTTTAATTCAACATCACTATTTACTTTAACTTTGTTCATTGCCATAATCGTTTAAAAATTAAGTCCACCTTTACGTGCAGCATCTGCCAGCTGCTTCACGCGGCCATGATACAGATAACCGTTACGGTCGAAAACTACTGAAGAAATACCAGCCTCCAAAGCCTTCTTGGCAACGAGCTCGCCTACCTTCTCAGCCTGCTGGATCTTCGGCATGGCCTCAAGACCCATCGAAGAAGCCGAAGCGAGAGTCGTCCCGTTCAGATCGTTTATAATCTGAACGTAGATCTGCTTGTTGCTACGGAATACACTCATACGCGGACGCTCTGCCGTACCGAACACTCTTTTGCGAATTCTGTACTTTATCTTAATTCGTCTTTCTACTTTCTTTGTTGTCATAATCGTAAATTATTAAAGTTACTTAGCTGAAGCTGACTTACCAGACTTTCTGCGGATAACCTCGCCTTGGAACAGTATACCCTTGCCCTTATAAGGTTCAGGCTTACGGAAAGTACGAATTTTTGCACATATAAGTCCCAGCAACGCTTTGTCGCACGACTCAAGAATAATGATAGGATTTTGGTTTCTTTCAGATTTTGTCTCCACCTTCACTACATCGGGAAGCTGCAAGAAAATCGGGTGAGTATAACCGAGAGAGAACTCTATAAGGTTGCCCTGATTCGATACGCGGTAACCAACACCGACCAACTCCAGCACCTTTTTGTAACCCTCACTCACACCAACGACCATGTTGTTCACGAGAGCGCGGTACAGACCATGGAACGCCTGCTTCTGTTTTGTTTCAACAGGGCTATTCTCATCGATCTCAAATACGATATGACCATCAGCTATCTTAACGATGATTGACGAGTCCACTTTCTGTGAAAGAGTGCCCTTAGGACCTTTCACGCTCACCACTCCGTCAGCATTCTGAGTAACCTCAACTCCAGCAGGAATACTAATTGGTAATTTTCCTATTCTTGACATAAACAAATCCTCCAATTAATATACATAGCAAAGAACTTCACCACCGATCTTCAGTTCAGCAGCCTCTTTGTCTGTCATTACACCTTTGGATGTAGATAAAATTGCAATACCTAATCCGTTAATCACTCTCGGCATGTCCTTGTAACCAGTATACTTACGGAGACCTGGTGTAGACACTCTTTTAAGGCACTTGATAGCATTCTCCTTTGTTGAAGGATTGTACTTCAAAGCCACTTTGATTGAACCCTGAGGACCATCCTCGATGAACTTGTAGTTCAGGATGTATCCCTTCTCGAAGAGGATCTTCGTAATCTCCTTCTTCAAGTTTGAAGCCGGTACTTCGACAACACGGTGATGAGCCATGATTGCGTTTCTCAACCTCGTCAGATAATCTGCTATTGGATCTGTCATAAAAATAAATTTTAATTAATCGGGACAACCCCGACAATATTAAATAATAAAAAATCTCGTGTGCGTATCCTAATTACCAACTTGCCTTCTTTACACCCGGAATCAGACCGCTTGATGCCATCTCACGGAACTGTATACGAGAAAGACCGAACTGGCGCATATATCCTTTAGGACGTCCTGTTATTTTGCAACGGTTGTGCAGACGAATTGGATTAGCATTCTTCGGGATGCTCTGGAGCTTACGAGCTGCCTCGTAAGCCTCTGCCAGATCATCGGTAGTTGCAATTATCTTCTTCAATGCCGCACGTTTCTCTGCATAACGGGCAACCAGCTTAGCACGCTTCACCTCGCGGGCTTTCATTGATTCTTTTGCCATATCTATTAATCGTTTTTAGCGTTTTTAAACGGCAGACCAAAAGCTTTCAACAAAGCATATCCCTCTTCGTCTGTCTTTGCTGACGTAACGAATGTGATATTCATACCCTGAATGCGGTCCACTGCATCGATATTAATCTCCGGGAAAATAATCTGCTCCTGTATACCGAGAGTATAGTTTCCACGACCGTCAAACTTGCTCTCAATACCCTTAAAGTCGCGAATACGAGGCAAAGCCACACGCACAAGTTTCTCAAGAAACTCATACATACGCTCACGACGCAATGTCACCATTACGCCTATAGGCATCTTCTTGCGAAGTTTAAAGTTAGCAATATCCTTCTTCGAATATGTGGCAACAGCTTTCTGACCTGTAATGGCAGTAATTTCATTGATGGCCACATCTATAATTTTCTTGTCCTGTGTAGCATCGCCCAAACCCTGATTAATCACGATTTTCTTCAGTACAGGAACTTGCATCTTTGAAGAGTAGTTAAACTGCTTCTCCAGTGCCGGAACAATCTGCTCCTTGTATGTATTCTTAAGTTGCGCTGTATTCATTACTTAATCTCCTCTCCAGATTTTTTTGCGATACGTACTTTTTTGCCATCATCAGTTTTCTTGATGGCGACACGTGTAGGTTCTCCTGTCTTCGGGTCTACCAGACTCAAATTAGAGATATGTATCGGAGCCTCCTGCTTAACAATTCCACCCTGAGGATTCTTTGCTGAAGGTTTGGTGCTCTTAGACACCATATTAACACCTTCAACGATTGCACGCTGCTCGTCAACAAGCACCTTAAGCACCTTGTGAGGTGCAGGGTACTTGCCATTCTGTCCCTTGCGGTCCTTGCTGTTACCGGCAATGACAAGCACCATATCGTCTTTCTTTATTTTCAACTTAGTCATTTCTTGTCTCTTTATTAAATGTTAAAGAACCTCAGGTGCCAGAGAAACCACCTTCATATTGACTGCACGCAACTCACGGGCCACAGGGCCAAAGATACGACTACCACGTATTTCACCGGCATTGTTCAACAATACACACGCATTATCATCGAATCTAATATAAGAACCGTCAGCACGACGTATTTCTTTCTTTGTACGAACAATCAAAGCCTTCGATACTGCACCTTTTTTCAAATCACTTGATGGGATGACATTCTTGACAGCAACGACAATCACGTCACCAACACTTGCATAGCGACGGCGCGTTCCGCCCAACACACGAATGCAAAGAGCCTCGCGAGCACCGCTGTTATCACATACTGTAAGTCTTGATTCTGCCTGTATCATAATTACTTAGCTTTTTCAACAATTTGAACTAATCTCCATCTCTTGGTCTTACTCAAGGGACGTGTTTCCATAATGAGCACTGTGTCACCAATGTTGGCCTCATTTTTCTCATCATGGGCATGATATTTCTTTGTCTTTTGGACAAATTTACCATAAATAGGGTGCATCTCCTTGAACTTAGAGGCAATAACAATGGTTTTATCCATTTTGTTGCTGACAACAACACCCTGTCTTGTCTTTCTTAAATTTCTTGTTTCCATCTGGCCCATTATTATTTGTTAAGTTCTCTCTGACGGAGTTCTGATTTCATACGTGCGATATTACGACGAGTAACCTTAATTTCCGACGGATTCGCCAGAGGACTAATTGCATGGTTCAGCTTCATTTGGTTGTACTTTGCAACCTCAGCCTCTATCTTCTCTGCCAAGTCTTTGGTCTCGAGCTCTCTTACTTCTTTAATCTTCATAATTAAGCGTTTTTATCGTAATCACGTCTAACAACAAACTTTGTCTTCACCGGAAGTTTCTGCGCAGCGAGACGCAAAGCCTCTTTTGCTATATCAAATGAAACTCCTTCAACTTCAAAGAGGATACGGCCTGGAGTAACAGGTGCAACCCATCCTGCGGGATCTCCCTTTCCCTTACCCATACGTACGTCTGCAGGCTTGCGTGTAATAGGTTTGTCCGGGAATATGCGGATCCAGACCTGTCCTTCACGCTGCATGTAACGATTGACAGCCACACGAGCTGCCTCTATCTGACGGCTGTCAAGCCATTTGGCCTCAAGAGTCTTGATACCGAAAGAGCCGAAAGCCAGTTGTGTACCTCTGTGGGCATTACCTTTATTGCCACGTCCATCTTGAGGTCTTCTATATTTTACTCTCTTAGGTTGTAACATGATAGCTTCTTACTTTAAACGATTATTTATTCTTCTTATTACGGAACTTTCTGCCACCATTGTTACCTGCTGAGCGGTTGTTGCCTTTCTCTTGAGTGAAATTAGGTGAAAGATCACGCTTTCCATAAACTTCACCACGACAAATCCATACCTTAATACCCAGCAGACCAACCTTTGTAAGAGCCTCGGCCTGGCAGAAATCAATGTCTGCACGGAATGTATGCAGAGGTGTACGACCCTCCTTGTACATTTCCTTACGTGCCATTTCAGCACCGTTCAGACGTCCTGTAATTTGAATTTTAATACCCTCGGCACCAGCGCGCATCGTGTTTGCAATAGCCATTTTTATAGCACGGCGGTAAGCGATTTTGCCCTCCACCTGACGTGCTATGTTGTTGCCTACGATTGTTGCGTCGAGCTCTGGCTTCTTAACCTCGAAGATATTGATTTGAATCTCCTTGTCATAGAGTTTCTTCAATTCTTCCTTCAACTTGTCGACATCTTGACCACCTTTACCAATGACAATACCCGGACGAGCCGTGCAGATAGTAATGGTAACCAGCTTCAGTGTGCGTTCGATGACAATGCGAGACACGCTGGCTTTTGCCAAACGCTCGTTAAGATACTTACGGATTTTCTGGTCCTCAACCAAGTTGTCTCCGAAGTCCTTGCCTCCAAACCAATTTGAATCCCAACCTCTGACAATTCCAAGACGGTTGCTAATCGGATTTACTTTCTGTCCCATTCTACTTTTTATTAATCATTAGTTTTAGCATCAACAAACAGAGTCACGTGGTTAGAACGCTTGCGGATTCTGTATCCGCGGCCCTGCGGTGCGGGTCTCATTCGTTTCAAAGTAACACCTTCGTCTACGAAGACCTTGGTGATGTAAAGTTCACCGTTCTCAGCCTTGCGATCATTCTTTGCCTCCCAGTTGGCGATAGCCGAACGGAGAAGTTTCTCTACGTCAGCAGCAGCGGCTTTTTTTGAGAATCTCAGCACACCAAGTGCACGATTCACTTCCATGCCACGTATCATGTCCACGACATAACGCATCTTACGCGGAGAAGAAGGAACGCCTTTCAGTTTAGCAAAATACTGTGTTTTAAGGGCTGCCTTTCTTTCTTCAGCCTTAATATGTTTTCTTGCTCCCATTATTATATTCTTTTTATTTCTGGTGGATTTACCCGTCTGTTACTTCTTGTTACCTGCATGGCCACCGAAACGACGTGTTGGAGAGAATTCTCCGAGCTTGTGTCCTACCATGTTCTCGGTAATATAGACAGGAATAAATTTATTTCCGTTATGAACTGCAACAGTATGTCCCACAAAATCCGGGGAAATCATTGAAGCTCTGGCCCAAGTCTTAACGACTGTCTTCTTGCCGCTCTCATTCATTGCGAGAATCTTCTTCTCAAGCGACACGTTGATATATGGACCTTTTTTTAATGAACGACTCATAATTTCACTTAGTTAACTTAATTACTTACTTGCTCTTTCGATAATATACTTATTAGAAAGCTTCTTAGGTGCACGTGTCTTGAGACCCTTTGCATACAAGCCCTTACGTGAACGCGGATGGCCTCCGGACTGACGTCCTTCACCACCACCCATCGGGTGATCAACAGGGTTCATAACAACACCACGGTTGTGAGGACGACGGCCAAGCCAACGAGAGCGTCCTGCCTTACCGGACTGCTCAAGAGCGTGATCCGAATTACCGACACTACCGATAGTAGCCTTACAAGCACTAAGAATCTTGCGTGTCTCTCCTGAAGGGAGTTTGATTACGCAATAGCTTCCTTCACGAGAAGTTAACTGAGCGAAATTGCCGGCCGAACGAACGAGCAAAGCGCCTTGTCCGGGACGTAATTCAATGTTGTGAATCACGGTACCTACGGGGATGTTGGCAAGAGGAAGAGTATTACCAATCTCTGGCACGGCCTCTGCACCCGACATCACTGTTGCGCCTACTTGCAATCCATTGGGAGCAATGATATAACGTTTTTCACCATCAGCGTAGAACAACAAAGCAATACGAGCCGAACGGTTCGGATCGTATTCGATTGTCTTTACAACTGCTGGAACACCATCTTTCTCTCGTTTGAAGTCTATCATACGATACTTCCTCTTGTGACCGCCACCCATATAGCGGACGGTCATCTTACCGGTGTTGTTTCGACCACCGGTAGAACGTTTACCGTAAACGAGAGATTTCTCTGGCACGGATGCAGTAATTTCCTCGAACGTGCCAATAATCTTGTGTCTTTGACCCGGAGTTACCGGTTTTAACTTACGTACTGCCATTTTTTATTCTTGTATATTGCTATAAAAATCTATAGTATCGCCCTCTTTGAGAGTAACGATTGCTTTCTTGAACGCATTCTTTTGTCCTTTAATCAGACCAGCCTTGGTATAGCGAGCAGAACGCTTGCCGGCATAACGAATTGTGTTCACATCGATAACTTTAACGTTATACAGACTCTCGACTTCCTTCTGAATCTCAATCTTGTTGGCCTCAGGCTTAACAATGAAGCCATATTTGGGAGTAGCCTTCTTGGTTCTCTCCTCACCTTTCTTTGACTTCACCCTGTAAGTCCTATCCACAGAAGACTTGTCTGTAATCTTGGTCATCTTCTCAGTGACCAATGGTTTTATAATAAATGCCATGTCTTTTTGTCTCCTTTATTTGTTTAAGATTCCGTCGATTGTCTTCAGCGAGTTCTCTGTCATAACGAGTACATCGGCATTCAAAACTTTATACGCATTGAGGCCTGATGCGAGCATAACTTCGGCACGCTGCAAATTACGAGCTGACAAATATACATTTTTATCTGTTTCCGGCAAAACAAAAAGCATTTTCTTACCGTCTACTTTAAGATTTTTTGCAATATTTACGAATTCTTTAGTCTTTGGAGCCTCAAAAGAGAAATCCTCAACTACAACTATTGCATTTTCCTGAGCCTTGTAAGACAATGCACTCTTACGAGCAAGAACTTTTACTTTTTTATTCAGCTTGAAACGATAGTCACGGGGCTTTGGACCGAATACGCGGCCACCACCGACGAGTACCGGTGAATTGATATCACCACGACGAGCACCACCACCGCCTTTCTGGCGACCAAGTTTACGTGTAGAACCGGAAATCTCACTTCTCTCCTTTGATTTGTGTGTACCCTGACGCTGATTAGCGAGATACTGCTTAACGTCCAGATAAAGAACGTGGTCATTAGGTTCGATTCCGAAGATAGCCTCGTTCAGTTCTACCTTTCTTCCGGTCTCCTGACCATTGATATTTAATACATTGATTTCCATTATTTCTCAATTAATACAGTTGAACCATTGCAACCGGCCACACTACCCTTCACAAGAATGAGATTATGCTCCGGTATCACCTTTAACACTTTGAGGTTCTGGGTTGTCACTCTTTCATTACCCATGTGTCCACCCATGCGCATACCCTTAAATACCTTTGCGGGATAAGAACATGCACCGATAGAACCCGGCTTACGTGCGCGGTCATCCTGACCGTGAGTGCTCTGGCCTACACCACCGAAACCATGACGTTTCATAACGCCCTGGAATCCCTTACCTTTAGATGTACCTACAACATCAACAAATTGAGTGTCACTGAAAATATCAACAGTGATGGTGTCTCCGAGGTTATATTCCTCGTCAAACTTGAACTCGGCCAAGTGGCTCTTCGGTGTTGTTCCGGCTTTCTTGAAGATTCCCTGCATAGGCTTTGTAGTATTCTTCTCCTTAGCCTCGCCGAAACCCAGCTGAACAGCCTTGTAACCGTCTTTTTCGACAGTTTTTACCTGTGTAACAACACAAGGACCAGCTTCGATAACAGTGCACGGTACATTCTTACCGTCGGCACTGAAAACGGATGTCATTCCGATTTTTCTTCCAATTAATCCTGGCATTTCAATTAATATTAAAATATATTATAAAGTTTTCTTCTTCAGCGTATACCTGTACTATACCTTAATCTCTACTTCCACACCACTGGGCAACTCGAGTTTCATCAGAGCGTCGACAGTCTTTGCAGTAGAACTGTAGATGTCAATAAGACGCTTGTAGTCTGAGAGCTGGAATTGCTCACGTGCTTTTTTGTTAACGAATGTACTGCGGTTCACAGTGTAAATACGCTTGTGTGTAGGCAATGGAATAGGACCGCTGATTATAGCACCCGTAGCCTTAACAGCCTTCACGATTTTCTCTGCTGACTTATCCACTAATTTGTGGTCGTAAGATTTCAGCTTGATTCTGATTTTCTGACTCATTTCTATTTAATTGATTACTGTTTCTCAATCTGAAGAAAAGAAGTACGCTGCTTAAGAGTCATTCGCTAAGCAGCGCTTCTTCTCTTTCTGTTATAATTATATATCTTCAATCTTTATACAAGATCTGCACGTCCCTTTGCTTCCTCAAGGATAGCCTTGGCTATAGAACTTGAAACAGCCTCGTGGTGATCGTACTCCATTGAACTTGTAGCACGTCCTGAAGTAATAGTACGCAGAGCGGTAACATAACCGAACATCTCTGCCAGCGGAACCATTGCCTTCACAATACGTGCACCGCTACGTGCCTCTTCCATACCCTGCACCATACCACGGCGCTTGTTCAAGTCACCGATAACGTCGCCCATGTTCTCCTCCGGAGTAACTACCTCAACCTTCATGATAGGCTCCATCAGCACAGGACCTGCTTTCGGACAAGCATTCTTGAATGCGTTGCGTGCGGCAAGCTCGAACGAAAGCTGATCGGAGTCAACCGGATGGAACGAACCGTCGAGAAGTGTCACCTTCAAGCCTGTAACAGGATAACCGCCAAGAACACCGCTCTTGAGACAATCCTCGAATCCCTTCTGTACTGAAGGAATGAACTCCTTGGGCACATTACCACCTTTAACCTCATTTATAAACTGCAAGTCGCTTTCCTTGTAGTCCTCATCTTTCGGGCCGATGTTAACGATGATGTCGGCAAACTTACCGCGACCACCCGACTGCTTCTTGTAAACCTCACGAAGATTGACTTCCTTGGTGATAGCCTCCTTGTAGTTAACCTGCGGCTTGCCTTGATTACATTCAACTTTGAACTCACGCTTCAGACGGTCAATGATGATATCAAGATGCAACTCGCCCATACCCGAAATAACGGTCTGTCCGCTCTGCTCGTCAGTATGCACTGTAAATGTCGGGTCCTCCTCAGCCAATTTGGCAAGTCCGTTGTCAAGTTTGGCAATATCGGCCTGACTCTTCGGCTCTACAGCGATAGAAATCACAGTATCGGGGAATGTCATCGACTCCAATACGATAGGCTTGTTCTCATCACAGAGAGTATCACCCGTGCGGATATCCTTGAAACCGACACCAGAACCTATATCACCTGCTGCAATTTCCTCTACAGGATTTTGCTTGTTCGAGTGCATCTGGAACAGACGGCTCACACGCTCTTTCTTGCCCGAACGCGGATTATAGACATACGAACCGGCAGACACCTTTCCTGAGTAAACGCGGAAGAACACCAAACGGCCTACATACGGGTCGGTAGCAATCTTGAACGCCAAAGCCGACGTAGGCTCATCCTCTGACGGATGACGAACTTCAGCTTCCTCTGTATCCGGGTTCGTTCCTTCGATTGCAGGAGTATCAACAGGTGAAGGGAGGAATGCGCACACATAGTCAAGCATAGTCTGCACACCCTTATTCTTGAATGAAGAACCGCAAAGCATAGGAACACACTGCAAAGAGATGGTACCCTTACGGATTGCTGCGATAATCTCATCTTCGGTTATCGATTCCGGATCCTCAAAATATTTCTCCATCAGCGACTCGTCAAACTCAGCAGCTGACTCAAGCAATTTCCCGCGCCATTCATTACACTCATCAACCATGTCTGCAGGAATATCCTCCATGGAATACTCAGCTCCCATAGTCTCATCATGCCACAGAATAGCCTTCATCTTGATAAGGTCCACCAATCCCTTGAACCGTTCTTCAGCACCGATAGGACAACAAAGGTTAACCGGGTTTGCGCCCAGCACTTCTTTCATCTGCTTGAGCACATCATAATAATCGGCTCCAGAGCGGTCCATCTTGTTGACGTAGCCCATACGGGGCACATTGTATTTGTCCGCCTGGCGCCATACCGTCTCAGACTGCGGTTCTACACCGCCTACCGCACAATATGTTGCCACAGCACCGTCAAGCACGCGGAGCGAACGCTCCACCTCAGCGGTAAAGTCAACGTGTCCCGGAGTGTCAATCAGATTTATCTTATACTGATTGTTCTTATAGTTCCAAAAACATGTTGTAGCAGCAGAAGTGATGGTTATACCACGCTCCTGCTCCTGAGCCATCCAGTCCATGGTTGCCGAGCCGTCGTGAGTCTCACCAATCTTATGAGTCTTACCTGTATAGAACAGGATACGCTCTGAGGTTGTCGTCTTTCCGGCGTCGATATGAGCCATAATACCAATATTACGGGTCAAATGTAAATCGCGATGTGCCATTGTCTTTTTCCTTTATTATATTGATATTGACCTATTAGAATCTGAAGTGGGCGAATGCACGGTTAGCCTCGGCCATGCGGTGCATATCCTCCTTGCGCTTGTATGCGCCACCCTGACTGTTGAAAGCGTCCATAATCTCTGCGGCCAGTTTGTCGGCCATAGTCTTACCGCTGCGCTTACGTGCGAAAGCGATCATATTCTTCATAGATATGCTCTCTTTGCGGTCGGGACGTATTTCTGTAGGAACCTGGAATGTGGCACCACCGATACGACGGCTTTTCACCTCCACCAGCGGAGTGATATTGTCGAGGGCGGTCTTCCATATCTCAAGAGACGATTTCTCCTCGTTGGCCATCTTGTTCTTAACTGTGTCAAGTGCGTTGTAGAAAATCTCGTACGACTTGGTTTTCTTACCGTCGTACATCAGATGATTCACAAACTTCGAGACCTTTTGGTCATTGTAAACGGGATCCGGCAGGATCACACGCTTCTTTGGTTTTGCTTTTCTCATTTTGTTGTTAAATGAAATAATTCTGCTTGGGGCTGTTCCTTTTTTGTCCTTCAACGTCCTCTCTCGGGCATTTACTCAACCTTGTCGTAACAATTCTCCAGCAAAACGATTAAAAATTTGTTGTTTTATCCGGGCTTTACTAACCTTCTCCGGTTATTACTTCTTAGCCTTCGGACGTTTTGCGCCATACTTCGAACGGCGCTGTGTACGGTTTGCGACACCGGCGGTATCAAGCGTACCGCGAACAATGTGATAGCGCACACCGGGAAGGTCCTTCACACGTCCACCGCGAACGAGCACGATAGAGTGCTCCTGCAGGTTGTGTCCCTCTCCGGGAATGTAGGAGTTGACTTCCTTCTGGTTTGTCAGACGCACACGGGCAACTTTACGCATTGCCGAATTAGGTTTCTTCGGGGTTGTTGTATACACACGGACGCAAACGCCACGACGCTGAGGACATGAGTCCAATGCGGGCGATTTGCTCTTGTCAACAAGCGCCTTTCTACCTTTTCTTACCAATTGCTGAATTGTAGGCATTTTGTTAATGTTTTAAATTATATATATTTCGTATTATTTTCAAATCGTTACAATACGGGCATTATATACCCATATTCGGGCTGCAAAGGTACTAAATAATCCCCAAAACACACAACATTATATAAACGTTAGATTACTCAAAATAGCAGTTTTAACATAAAATAACCACAGTTAACCAATATTACAATCACAAAATTACGAATTTCCAACATTCAAATAATAAAATCCAACGGCAACGTACGGCAAAATCTGCCGTCGCTGCCGCTGTCATAGTAATAGATTATGTATAATAAACAGAGAGTTCAACGCCCCATCAACACCTTGCGTGCCTGCCCGTTCTGCTTTACGATATACAGTCCTCGGGGCAGATTGCCGGTTGCGGTGCCCTTTGCCTCAATCCGGCGGCCGTCGACGGTGTATATTTCGTCGGTTCCAGCCTGCCCTGCCGCAACCGTCGTCCCGATGATGCCTGCCGATGTTCCCGTGAGCAGCGGGGTCTCGACGATTTCGAGGAAGTGGTTCCAATACTCTGCGTTCTCGTAGTTCTTCTTTGCACCCACAGGCACAAAGAGACGGGATGCATGCATAGGCCAATAGTCGAACATGGGCGCTCCGAACGGGCCTTCTTCCGCATAATAATCGTCATAGGTGCCGCTCATCTCCGATACAAAGACAGGAGGCGTCATGCGGTTCACATACAGGTCAACAGCCAGATCGGTCTCCGGACTCCAATAGTTGAATCCCAACGACCATGGCTCCAGGACATCAAGGGTTGACGGCAGCACCATCGACCTGACAGCCCCGCACAGTCCGAACGCCTCGGTGTCTATCCTCCTGCAGCCCTCCGGTATTACAAACATGCTGTCGGGAAGTGTGCCCTTGAAAAACCTGAAAGCGGTATGGCAGATTTTCTCATAGCTCTCGGGCATCACAAGATGGCGCACCGATGACTTTGCCAGGAAAGAGCCGGGAATCTCCCTTACCGTCTTTGGCATTATAAGATAGTCAAGCTTGCTGCTTGATATGAACATACGCTTGCTGGCATCCACGTCAAGACCGGAAAAGTCGATGCTGTACAGCCGTCCGTAAATGGCGTTATGGCGCAGCGTTTCAAAGTCTCCGGCGTTCAGCACGCCGCTTATCTTCATCGAGTCCACGCACATATAGTCGCTGCCCATGATGTCTTTCAGGGGTTTGCTGCCGTCAAGCTCGAGAGTCATCGTCTTGAACGCTGTGTCATCCTCACGCACCTCACCGAACGAGGCCCAGCCGTCCTTGCCGCGATAATGCCTGCCGCATCCCGGGGCCACATGCAGGACAGCGCCATGGGGCAGACCCGAGAACTGCCAGCCCATTGTCTCGTCATGTGGCTTGTCGCCATAGAGCACAACATTTTTCAGATTATTGCAGTTATGGAAAGCCCCGCTTCCAATCTCTTTCACCCAGTACGGTATTGCGATGGCCTGCAAGCCGCAGCTGCTGAAAGCAAGGTTGCCTATCTTCTCCAGATTCACCGGCAGGGTTATGTAGCGCAGGCCGTTCATGTACAGGCTACCGTTACCCCCGTCAGCCGACTTGCGCGGGGCACCGTTCACCATGGTCGGGAGAAATGCGGCGGAGGGTATTTCCGTCTCATATCTGCATTGCGACATGTCGATGCCCGTGAGCCGGCCATTTTCGCAACAGTCGAGGAGTGCCGATGTCCAGCCGTAAGGCAGATGGACATCGGCTGAAATGACAAGCGAATCCACCCTGTAAAGGTCATCGCCGAGAACACGTTTCAGCTCTGTCCTGAAATTGTTGTCGCTGCCGATACCATAATGTATGCCTTTCACCAATTTTGTTTCCTGAGCTGTAGCCGTTGCTGTCATCAATGCCGACAACAGCAACATCAATGTTATCTTCTTTTTCATAAGTTTTTTTCATTAAGAAATTGCTCATGCGCCTGATTGCAGGCCTCACCTGCCCATCAGCACCTTGCGCGCCTGTCCGTTTTCCCTTACGATATACAGTCCGCGGGACAGGTCCACTGCCGCCGCGCCCCTTGCCACCATACGTCCGTCGGTGGTATATATGCCGTCGGTATGTCCGGTGCCTGCCATCGGTGTTGTCATGATATCTCCGATGCCTGCCGACACTCCCGTGAGCATCGGAGTCTCGATTATTTCCATGAAGTGGTTCCAGTGGTCGGTGTTCTCATAGTTCTTCTTTGCCCCTACAGGCACGAAGAGACGCCAAGTGCCGGTCCGGCATATGCTGCCATCGCAAGAACCGACACATCCGAACGGACCGTTTTGATGGCCGGTGTCGATTAAATAATCTGCCTCTTCAAAATATTGTGTCAGCTCCGGGGGAAACATCCGGTTGACATATAGGTCGACCTTGAAATCGGGCACATAATGATCCCCGGTGAGAGCCAGCGAATGTGGCTCGAGAACTTCCATCGTGGAAGGCAGCACAATCTTGTTGATGGTCCTGCAGCTGTAGAACGCCTGAAAATCCAGCTTGCGGCATCCTTCGGCGACAGTGAGCGTACCGTCGGGGAACGCCTTGCAGTATTCGAATGAGCCGACACCTATCCTGTCATAACTCTGCGGCATGGTAAGATGCCGGACTTCCGAACGTTCCAGAAAACCGTGGGGTATCATTTCCATCCGATCCGGCATACGCAGATAGCTGATGCTGCAAAAACACAGATTGCCGTCTTCCCCCATCTCACAACCGCTTAAGTCAAGACTGGCCAAGTGTCCATACTGAACCTTTTCTTTCAACAAAGCCAAATCTTCCGCACTGAGCATGCCGGTGACATGTACGGAGTCGACATCAAGCCCCGCCATATCCACCACATCCGTGAGACTCTTGCCAGCCTCCAAGTTAATGTCGAGACTCTTGAAAAGCGCATCCTCCTCACGCACTTCGCCGAATGATTTCCAGCTGTCCGAATTACGGTAATGTCCGCCTAGCCCGGGGCAAACATGCAGCACCGCGTCCGGCGGCATACCGGCAGCAAAGGCATTTCCGTCGGCATCCCCGCGCGGGTCACTCCCCCTGAACGCCACATTCTTCAGATTCGCACAACCTGAAAAGGCTCCCGTGCCGATGTTATCCACACCCGTCGGTATCTCAACACATTCCAGACTGGTATACGCAAAAGCGCTATCGCCAATCCAATTTAGACTGCCGGGCAATGTTATATATTTCAGGTTTATGCGGCGCGGGGTCACGCCATCATCCTCCCTATTCTTCGACATAAAAGAGTTAGGCACGATTCCCAACAGTCCGGTGTAGCGGGACATGTCTATACCTGTCAGACGGCCGTTTTCGCAACAGTCTCTAAGAAGTTCCATAGCGTCATCGTCAAAACCGTAATCACTGATTATCACTATTGAATCTATTTCATACCGGTCGTTGCCAAGCCTGGATTCAAGGGTGTTGGGATATCCACTGCCATTAGCCTCTATCACCTTGGTTTTCTTCTCCTGAGCCATAGAAACCACAGACATAAACGCCGTAAACAGAACGATGAATGCAAGTGTCTTTTTCATAAGTTTCATGTTTTATTAATAATTATGTTGGCTAAATTTTGCCGTTTGTTTTTCTTTTCAAAGATAGACAAACAATCCCGAACGGCAAAGTTTTTTCACTCGTTATTTCACGAATTTTTTTATTCCGGTCACGTTCCCGTTCTGAATCATCGTCACCTGATATATTCCCGATGGCAGGTTCATGGCAGGGATGGCATAGCCGGAAGCACCATTTTCAATGTTATAGTATGTTGCCGGAGTGCGGCCGTCTGACGATGTCAAGCACAGCTTTACACCACCCGGCACAGCCTCATAGAACCTGACATCCACGGCATCTGTGCAGCTCTGTGTGTCAACAGCCTTAATTGTCGATGTCTCGGCCGTCACGGGTGCAGAATCGCTTATGGCACCGTCGCTGACGGATTCCGCTCGGACGGTATAGCTTGATGCCGCTCCTGACGGCACCTCGAATGTGGCACCCGTGCCGACAACCGCTCCCGTGGCGTCATACCATTTGTAGATGACATCCTCGTCAACATTGGTAGCCTCAAGCATTGTCTTGCCGTTGCTCTGCATATTGGCACTTATCACCGGATTGATGGCAGGACGCGGTTCCTGAATTATTCTGAATGACTCTCCGCCGACACATTTTCCTGTCACGCTGTTCACCAGTGCCACGTCAACATCGTACTGCTTTCGTTCGGTTATGGCCTTATTGGCAAAAAAGTTACATGCCAACCCTATTCTGCCACTTTGGTATGGCGCCATCTTCAACCTTTTTAGCTTGCTAACATTGCTTTTCAGCATGACAGAGTTTTCCTTGTTCTTATCCAACTCCACGTACTCGCCACATTGGCCGCCTTTATTCCATGACTCGGTTAGGTCAGATGACAAATTCATAGACACATTGGCTTCTCTAAACAACAATGCGGTGAGGACAGTATCGACAAGACATATATCATATAATTTTTCTTCCAGTCCCCAATTTGACAAACTTACACGCATGGAATCAGAAATCGACACTATTGACAGATTGCTCTGACCAAGCTTGTTTGTTTTCCAAACCTCCACTATCCTATCTTCATCCACCGGCATTGTACCGGACTCATACGCATCTCTTATGTAAATAAGCGTGCACATATTAAAATCTGGTTTTGACGCTTCTTTATAGTCTTCTTTATTGAACGAATACCAAAAACAATTTATACCGCTGCCGCCTGCGGGTATAAAATCAAGCGGGATGCTTCCCAATGTTCCACCAGTATGCTTTAATGTATCGCAATCTTCATCAATCCTGCCTTTCCAGCCATCCAAGTTTATTGCAACATCGGATTTTGTCCAATACCCCCTCACCGTCTGGTCGCCTTTTGTATAGTCTTTAACACCTCTGTTACGAACCTTGAAATATACAAAAACAGGTTTGTGTTTCTCTATTATCAACTTTTCTGACTTTTGGTTTTCTTCTCCATCCTCATTATTTCTAAGCCATATATAAGGATTGTTCCAAAAAGCATATCTGTCATGAACGAACATAGCACCATAACGATCCTGCCAGTACGGACGTGTTATCAAACCTATTGATTTTCCCTTCTTATACGCTTTCGTCTTCAATTCCGACACAAGCGGTTTTTTGTATTCATCAAAAACAAGATCTACCGTAGGCGGGATATACGCAAGAGACAGATCCGATGCCACTGAATTGGTAAAATAGTTTATCTGTGGCGTCTCCGAAACAAACTTTGTTCCGTCGTTGGCATAGAAGTCGTGTTTTGCCGCATACAGCTGTGCATCCGCAATCGGGATGTTCTCCCCACAATCCAGTTTTTTGCCAACCGCGTCATAACCGTTCAATGCCGACGTCCAGTGATACAGGAATTCATTGTACGGCAATGTCTTGCTGCAATACGACCGCTCTGTCTCCGAGCAAGCCGTGGCAATGATACGGTTGGTCTTCTGCAGCGGCCCGATGAATCCGCCCGAATAGCACTGCCCCATCACTACGCTTATGAAACCGGCATTTACAGGATCCAGATAAGAAGCCAGCTCTTGCGGATAGAGTTTCACACTGTCCCAAAGATAGATAAAAGATGTTTTCTTGGCTTTATCCCATCCGCCGTGGTCTGTCACAAAAAGCATCAGATGGTCGTTGTCAGTCAGTTTCTGTGCCAGTTCACCGAATATCTGCTGCAGATTCTCTTTTGTCGCGGCATATTCTATGTCAGGCTGTCCGTCGTCGTCAAGGTCAAGCGGGGAAGATACGAAATCGCCACTTATAGGGTTCATGTCCGCTCCCTCATCAGCACCGTCAGACATCACCACCTTTATATTTCCCTTGGGAATTTCATATCTGTTACGCAAAGTCTTGTATATGAACGAGCAGTCGTTCCAATAGTTCTCCCTGTTGGCTGTCGGCGACATTCCTCCGTTCAGTATCACCGCATAGGTATTTCCAGCGGCCACATTGGGGTCGTTCGACTGTATCTTCTCCACAACGGGCTTCTTCGCATTGGTACCATATCGGTCGGGCTTTAACACGGGCCTCAACTCCACATCTGCCGGCGGGCATACGGAATCGATTATTTCGTATGTTGAAATATTATTGGTTTTAGGCAAATATACATATTTACAGGGATGCTCCCAGCCGCTACCAGGCTCTTCATCAACAAAAACCACCCAGACAGGTTCCGCTCTTTTCAAGGTCGGAGTAATAACCTTTGACGGCATTACACGGTTAGATTCACCTAAATAATAGTCGTAAACACAAGCCGTATCGGCCAGCATTCTTCTGACAGACTGGACGATTCTGTATTCTGCATCCATAATGGATATTTGTGCCTCCGCAGCCACGCAGCACAGCAACAATACAAACAATGAATATATCTTTTTCATCGCTTCTGCATTTTTCAGTTACCATTTGCCACCACCGAACTTGCGTACGCCACCTGCACACTGCTGTTGAGCAACGATGCATCTTCCACGTCGGCATTGGCATTGTTTATCATAAACATCACCTCCTCCGTGTATTCTGCAATATCCACATTGGCATAATTGACAACATACAGATACTCTGCCACAAAGTCTATATAGTCGGCATCCTCAGGATTCAGTGATGTCAGCTTGCCGCAATACTCGTCAAACGTCATGTCTGACGAATCTATGGAGCGCACCACATCGGCATCGGCGGCTATGGCAGCCTTCTGCATGCCGTTGAGCCTGTCGGCGGCAGCATATCCGGTGGATGTATCAAGCATTATGCTGTCGGCACGGGACAGCAGACTGGCCGATGTCAAAAGATTGCTGTTGTTGTCCATATTATACATCATGCCCTCCAGATGATTGTGATAATAGCCTATACTGTCCGAAAACGCGGGAGCCACGCCTGCTATAAAGACCGTAGGATTTGACAATTCCACACGCTTCGAGCCAAACAGCCTGTCTGTAACGGCCTTTACAAGCGAGCTGACTGCCGCTCCAACGAGCCCGCCGAGCCATCCGCCATGACGGTAACCGCGTATGCCGCCCTTGACGTCGGCAACAACTATCTTCATCTTCAAGTCGGTGGACAGTTCCGGATTGGGCATCCAAGGCTCCTGCGAAGCACGCGTCACTCCGTAAACATTCGCATTATACACTTTCAGGCGTTCCGTCAGTTCCTTCACGGTCACAGTCTTGTTATTTTCCTGATGCAAGTCCACTCCTGCTGCAACATCTTCCTGGCTGCAAGATGACAGCAGACCTGCAGCAAACAATGCTGCAAATCCAAATGTTAAAATCTTGTCCCGTTTCATTTCTTTGTTGTTAATGTTATAAATTTTATTTTATGGTACCACTCTTTTCTATTCATTGGTTATGGTCGTTTCTATGCTTCCACGTCCTTCCACATCCACACGAACATAATAGTCACCGCTTTCCTCGTCAGTCATGATGTAATTCAGCGAAGAACCTTTACCCACATTGTCACAGTCCGCATAAACCAAAACACCGTCTTTGTATATCTGCACATCTACATCTTTATCTCCACCGTCATTGGCAATAATAATTGTGTTTGTAACATTGTCATAGCTCATAGAAATGGAATCGGACTTGTGAGTGTTCTTATTACCACTACTACCAACCAAATCCCCATGAGTTTTCTCTATCTCTGCTTCTATTGATCCATACGATTTACATAACTGTGACATAATAAAAATGCCCACAAAAACGACAATAAAAATCTTTTTCATCACTTTAAATTTTATTGGTTATTCATTTATTTTTTGCCTTTAGGTGATAACAAAGTTATAAAAAACCAATCAATATTTCCAAATAAATTAAGTATACATTTTTTAACAGTGTTACATCGTTGTTTTTGTTAAAATCCTTATTATCAACACTATAACTAAAATAAAATGTTAAAACACCCCTAAAATTGTAACGTTTATATTTTGCTCCATTTTTACACATCAAGAAATTTTCATATATTTGCACCTCAGAAACAAATGATAATCATTATGAACAGAATACTGTTTTTACTCATATCTGCATTTACATTTATCACCTACGGATGTGGCGACAGCGCATGTTACAAGAAACTGATAGAGGTTGACTCACTGACTGAAAATGATCTAAATGACTCTGCAAACAAAATAATACAAATAATTGAAAACACATACAACATAAAAGACGGGAAAGAAAGAGCATATTACAGCCTGCTTAAATACCAGTTACTATTCAGAAAAAATCGAATAAATAAAAACGTTCATGTAGAGGACAGTCTTATAAACTACAGCATTTCATATTATTCTGATAATGAAGATGCTCGAAAATTAGCTCTCAGCTATTATCTTAAAGGAAGGATGAGTAAAGAAAAAGATGCTATACGATATTTCAAAAAAGCAGAATTTACTGTTCAAAAGACAGATAACAACTTCCTTAAAATGCGAATATTCAACTGCATAGCTTTAGCAAACTTAAAAAATGAAGATTATAAAACAGGATTGAAATTTGGATTAAAATCTATTAAATACGGACAAAAAGCCAATGATACAGAAACACTAATTTGGTGCTATCTTACAGTTTCTGATTTATATGGATACATTCATAAACCTGATAGCTGCATTTTTTTCGCAAACAAATGCATTGACTATTTAGACAAAGTTCCACTTGCACAAAAAGCATCTATATATATAAATGTTGCCGCTGCTATCGAAAACACAGACACAGCAAAGGCTAAAGAATACGCTCTAAAGTCATTGGAAATAAGAAAATCCAACAGTGCTTATCAGATATTGGCAAAATTAGCAAGAGACAGAAAAGACTACGCCCAATCAGAAGCATACTTGGAAGAAGCTCTGAAATACAGCCCGAGCGTCGACTGGGAAGCATTCATACTATATGAACTGGCACAGACCAAGGAACATATGGGCAAATACAAGGAAGCAAACATAATATCAAAGAAAGTAATAAAACTCCGAGACAGCGTAGAACATATACATGCCCGAGACAGCATAAAGGAAATACAATTGGCCGCAGAGCTCGACAACAAGAAGCAAAGTG